>JACMLJ010000077.1 GCA_014379625.1 Ferruginibacter sp.
ATAAATTCCTGGAATTTCAACAAAATTTAATTGAAACCGTATCGTCTGAAAACGACGAAATAAAAGTAACGGTAAATGGCAGGATGGAGATTACTGACTTGAAAATGAATGCATCCCAGCCCGCGACTGAATTGGAAGCAATATTAAAGCAAACGATCAATAAAGCAATCGTGCAGGTTTCATTGAAAATTCAAAGGGCAATGCAATTATTTGCACAAACACCTGTTTAGTTGTGCAGTAACCCGGTAATTATAGATATGTGCAGCAAACCTGCTATAGGTCAGCAGATTATTTAACCTTTTCGGCATACGGGTAAATCCGGTGATTTTATTAAACCTGCCAGGTGTTTCAACATAATCCAGTATTCCCTTTATTTTTATTTAATCTCAATTATTTATCGGTATGCTGCAGTAGTAGTAAGTTTTTAAAACTAGCTGACGTTTGCGATAGACTGCTGTTATTTTTTTAACCATTATTGTCCGGTAAAAAAGCAGCCGGATTTGCTAAACCTTTTACAATTTTAGGGTTCTAGCCCCTGAATCCTGAGCTTGTCGAAGGGGGAGAGGAGTTGGGATGAGGTCATATAGGCCGGACAAGGGTATCAAGCATTTAGTGGGACAGTAATGTTTTTTAACCGCAACCATGCTTACCTGGTAAAAGATGTTGAAACCAGGTAAGCGGCCTCATTAATTTAGCACGCGAGCTTGCCCAATGAATAAAATATCCCCTCAATTGAGGCCTTCTCAATTTGCAAACCATGTCGGAAGGATGGCAAATAATTTTCCATTAGCCAGGTAAAAACAGATCTGCAATGATTGTACCCTACAACATACATAACTCCATTAGCTACCTGGCTGAGATTAAAAGAAATATATTTTCTATTTACTGGTTTATAGTTTTAATAAGCATTGCTTCCGCCACCGCACTGCCATTTATCAAAATAGACATCTCGGTTAAATCTCCGGGCATCATACGCCCGGTAGAAGAAAAAACGGAACTTAAATCTTCTATCAGTACGGTTATCGATACTATTTATTATAAAGAAGGAGATACCTTACAGCAGGGTGATATTATTATCCAGTTGCACAAAGAGAATATCACCATTAAAAAAACAATGAACGATTTTGAAATAAACCAGCGTAATAAATTTATTGCAGATTTATCAATTATTACCGGCCACGCGGCATTTAGTAATACCAGCTTAATTAACCTGCAAAGCCCGGTATACAAACAACAATACAGCCGCTTTATATTTCAGCTTTCAGAATTAAATGCCGGGTTGAAGAAGGTAAACAAAGAAATGTACATCGATTCTTTGTTGTCTATTGACAGGATAATAACACCCAAAGAAATGTTTGATAAACAAATTGAGCAGGAGAAACTCATTGCAAATATAAAAGCCACCAGGGAACAGCAATTAGCCACATGGCAACAAGAACTGGCAAGGTATCAATTAGAAAAAAGCCAGTTTGAAAATGCCAACCAGCAACTAAATGAAGACAGTAATTTTTATTCCATCAGGGCACCCGCCAGCGGCGTGTTACAAAGTTTTAATAAATATTACCAGGGCAGCCTTGTGCAGGCCGGTGAAGTTTTAGCGGTAATATCGCCGCAGGCTGAATTGATAGCTGAATGTTATATCAATACAAGGGATGTGGGATTGCTGAAGCAACAGCAGCAAACCTTATTCCAGGTGGATGCATTTGATTATAATTACTTTGGCATCCTTACGGGTAAAATTCTTTCTATTGATAATGACTACACGGTAATGGACGATAGACCTGTATTTAAAGTACGCTGTATCCTTGATAGAAAACAACTTCATCTAAAAAATGGATTCACCGGTGATATTAAAAAAGGGATGACCGTGCAGGCAAGATTTGTAATAGCGAAGCGCAGCCTGTGGCAATTATTATATGATAAAATTGATGATTGGGTAAACCCTTTAGCTCCTTAGCCCGATGAAGGCCTGTTTTATAGTCTGGTTGTTCCGGTGTTTTTTAATATGCATTGCAGTTTAGTTTCAACAGTTTTAGCTATTGGGGTTTATGCAGCGGTTAAAATTTATTATATGGCATTAAAAAGAGTTAAGATAAAACAACGCGACATCACAGATTGCGGTGCCGCCTGCCTGGGTTCAGTTTCTGCTTACTACAATTTAAGAATACCTGTTAGCAGGCTCCGGCAATACGCAGGCACCGATAAAAGGGGCACCAATGTTTTGGGGTTAATTGAAGCTTCCGAACTATTGGGCTTCCAGGCAAAAGGTGTAAAAGGTTTATTTGAAAGTTTATCAAAAATTCCGACTCCGGCAATCGCCCATGTAATTATTGATGAAAAGCTGGCGCATTACGTGGTTATTTACAGGGTAGGTAAAAAAACGATAACCATTATGGACCCCGCAGATGGCAGGTTACATAAAAAAACCAATGAAGCATTTAAAAAAATATGGACCGGGGTGCTGGTTTTATTACTACCGGGTAACGACTTTGAAACCGGCAATAAAAAAACAAGCAATGCAACACGTTTCTGGCAGTTAATACAGCCACATCGCGGAATAATGGCACAGGCCCTTTTGGGTGCGCTGTTGTATACTATTCTAGGTTTGTCAACTTCGATATATGTTCAAAAAATAGTTGACTTTGTACTTGTAGAAGGCAATACCAGGTTATTAAATTTATTAAGCACTATAATGGTCGTGCTCCTTTTTTTCCAGTTGATCCTGGGCGCAATAAAAAGCAGGTTTGCTTTACAAACCGGTCAGCAAATTGATGCACGGTTAATATTGGGTTATTACAAACATTTGCTTTTGCTTCCGCAGCGTTTTTTTGATACCATGAGGGTAGGTGAAATAATCAGCAGGGTGAATGATGCTGTAAAAATAAGGGCTTTTATAAATGAAACAGCGCTCACAATTGTAGTAAATATTTTGATTGTAGGCTTTTCTATCGGCTTAATGTTTTTATACTATTGGAAATTAGCTGTAATAATGCTTTGCATAATTCCTTTTTATCTTATAATTTATTTCATCAGTAATAAAGTAAATAAAAAATGGCAACGCAGGTTAATGGAAAACAATGCAGAACTGGAAACCCAGTTAGTGGAAAGTATTACGGCGGCAGGTACTATTAAGCGTTTTGGGCTGGAAGAATATGCAAACGAAAAAACAGAAAACAGGTTTATAGGCCTGTTGAGGTCTGTTTATAAAAGCAGTATTTACAGTATTTATATTGTTACCGGGGGCGAGTTGATCACCCGGTTGTTCACCATTATTGTATTGTGGGCCGGAAGTTATTATGTCATTCAAAGGCAATTGTCGCCCGGTGAACTCTTGTCATTTTATGCATTAATTGGATATTTTACAGGCCCTGCTGCTTCTTTGATCGGCGCTAATAAAATTGTACAGGATGCTTTAATTGCATCGGACCGCTTGTTTGAAATTATTGACCTGGAAATTGAAACTGACCATGTAAACAAAGTGACATTAGAAGCTAAACTGGTGGGTAATATTCAATTTAGCAACGCAACATTCAGGTATGGTACAAGGACGACTGTTTTTGAGGGATTAGATTTAATTATAAAAAACGGGAATTGTACAGCAATAGTTGGTGAAAGCGGCAGTGGAAAGTCTACCTTACTTTCGTTGCTTCAGAATTTATATCCATTAAAAGAGGGTAATATTTGTATTGGTGGTATCGACATTCAAAATATCAGCACCGGAAGTTTGCGCAAATGCGTTGGGGTGGTTCCCCAACACATAGACCTTTTTGCCGGCAGTATTATTGAAAATATTGCCATTGGCGATTTGGAACCTGATATGCAAAGGGTATTAAACATATCTCAGCGGCTGGGCATTAATGAATTTGTAGAAAAACTACCCAATACCTACAACACCTACCTGAGTGAGCAGGGTGTAAATTTATCGGGAGGACAAAGGCAACGTATTGCCATTGCAAGGGCATTATACCGTAATCCCGAAATATTGATTTTAGATGAGGCCACTTCAAGCCTTGATCCTTTAAGTGAACAAAAAGTACAGTCCACTTTAAACTGGTTTAAACAGCAGGGTAAAACCGTTATTATTATCGCCCACCGCTTATCTACTATAAAAAATTGTGATACGATCCTTGTTTTGCATAAAGGAAAATTAGTGGAGGAGGGAAGCCATTTTGATTTAGTAAATGGAGAGGGTTACTATGCCAGGTTGTGGGAGTATAATAACAGTTTGGTGTAAAAAAATCTTGCAAATAATTTTTCTTCAAAAAACGCAGCTATGCATCAGGCCGCGATTGTACTGGTTTTCAGGATTTTTCTTATTTCATCCTGTAAAAAACCTTTCAGGCTAAGGTCTTCATCCAGTTCGGCCCAGTGAACCCCTGTTCCGTTAGCCATCAAATTATAATTGTTTAATTGTTCAATAGTAGCGTTTATTAATAAAGGGTAATGTGATATTTTCTGTTGTAATACAACTTTTGAATTTAATATAATAAGCATTAAATCCAGTTCTTTGTGGAAGTCAATATTTTGAATAGACAAACCATCATTGTAAATGATGCTTTCTGAAAAATCGTTGTTATTTTCTAAAATAGTCATTCCATTTTTTTATAAGAAAGTCAATGTTTTTTAATGCGATTTCTTCAATTTCTTTTGCACCGGACGATGAAAATCCATGTCGGTAAGCAATTTTCAAATTAGGTAGTAACCATATTTTACCATCTGCTCCTCCTTTCTTTGTATGAATATATGCAGGTTTCTTATTTTCGTTGCTATAAGAGAAAAGCCGGGCGCATTTACAATTAATATAGTGGGCATCCTTTTATAAAATTATTTTTTTCTTTTAAATTTCTTAATTCATTTTCTCAAATCCCCTCTCCAGGTCCTTTATCAAATATTCCGGTTCTTCCAGCCCCACATACAGCCGTATCATGCGGTGTTCTGTTTTTTGGGCATTAAAGTTTTTTGATGGTATGCCCGAACATCTTGGAATGATCAGGCTTTCGTGCCCGCCCCAGCTTACGGCCATTAAAATATGCTGCAGGCTGTTGCAAAATGTTTCCACCTCTTCCACTGTATGAGCCTTAATAATAAAAGTGAGCAGGCCGCATGCCCCCTGCATCTGTTGCCTGGCCAACTCGTATTGAGGAAAATTTTCATCGAATGGGAAAATTACTGCTTCTACTTTTTCATGCTGCTTCAGGTAATTTACCACTTGCTGCGTGGTTTGGCTGATCCGTTCCAAACGCATGGGCAGGGTACGCAGCCCGCGTATAATCAACCAGGCATTAAATGGGGAAAGGCCGCTGCCAATATTCATAAATTCTGAATTGAAAATGCGCCCCATCATTTCTTTACCACCGCACAATACCCCCGCTACCGTATCGCTGTGCCCCCCGATATATTTAGTGGCGGATTGCAGTGCGAGATCAATACCAAAGTCAAGTGGTTTTTGATAGATGGGCGTACAATAACTGTTGTCAGCAATGGTTACAATGTTTTCTGCCTTTGCCAGTTCGGCTACCGCTTTTAAATCCTGTATGGCGTAATCCCAGCTATTAGGACTTTCTAAATAAATAACGGTGGTGTTGGGTAAAATGGCCCGTTCAAAATTCTCAATATCCCGCCCATCTATATAAGATGTGGTTACGCCAAAACGGGGTAAAATTTGGTTGAACATTCTTTGCGCCCAGGTATAGGGCTTATTGACTGATACGATATGATCGCCTGATTTTACATTGGCCAGTACCGCGGCGAATATGGCGGCGGCCCCGCTGTTAAATACTAAGCAGTCATCCGCATTGTCTAATGCCGCTAATTTTTTTCGCAAGATATCTACCGTAGGATTTAATCCCCGGCTGTATAAATAGGTAGCGTATTCATCGGCAAATGCATGGCGCATTTCATCAACTGTTTTAAAAGCAAAATTGCTGCTTTGGATAATCGGTGGCACAACTGCATTGAAGTAGTTTTCCCTGTCTTCCGCCAGTTCATTGATGATGTAGGAGATGTCCATTTTATGGAGTTGTTTTTTTGAATGATCTGCCTGCAAAATAAAGTACAATAAAACAAGTCAATACAGCCAGGCCTGTTACTGCCGCATATTTATTGTTTTTATAATCCAATGCGATACTGATGGCCACAAATACATAAGAAAGGATAAATATTGCCGGAAGCAAAGGGTATAATTTCATTTTGTAGATGCCGGTACCGTCTAAGTGTTTGGTTTTTTTCCTTAAGATAAAAATTGTAGCGGCGGATAAAATCATACCGAACGAATCTAAAAAAATAGTGAAACTTAAAATAGTGTCAAAATCCTTTGACCAAAAAATAATCACTACGCAAATGGCCGCGAATACAGTAAGGGAAACCGTTATCACACCTGTTTTTGCATTCGTCTTTTTAAATACATCGGGAAGTATTTTATCTTCGCTCATAGCATACATTACACGGGGATTGCTCATCAATAAAACATTTACATAGGCCAGTACGCTTAAAAATAAAAAGCCTGATAAAACCCTTTCGGCATTGATGCCAAATATTTTGGAGGCCATAATAGCGGCAATATTTTTAGCGCCTTTCAACTCTTCAAAACCAATCACTTTAATATAGGCGTAGTTAATGGCCAGGTAAAGGAGGATGATAACAAAGATGCCGAAAAAAATGCCCCTCGGAATATTCTTGGCGGGCTCTTTCACCTCCGCCCCAAAATTAATGGTTTGCTGGTACCCCCCGTAAGTGAAGCTTACCGCAACCAGCCCTATCCCAAAGGCCTTAATATATTCTTTAAATGCGGGGCTTACAGGAGACTCGCTGACGGGTATCGTGGTGTTACCCGCAAAAAATATTGGTGCTATCAATAACAGGATGAGCACGATCTTTATCATCATCAGGATATTCTGTGTTTTGGCGCTCATTTTTAAGCCCAGCAGGTTTACGCCATAAAAAATCAGGATGGCCGTAATGGCAATGGTGATCTGGATGGATTGGATAAATCGGGCATTGGAGGCAACTTTTAAAAATTCAGGGTCCTTGGTGGCCGGGTTAAAAATAGCGGTAATATATTCACCACCTACCAGGGCTACCGCGGCGAGCGAAGCTGCATTAGACACTAATATGACACAATTAATGGCAAAAGCGATGGAGGGATGATAGGCGTAAGAAAATATTTTATAATAACCCCCGATCACCGGTAACCTGCTGCCGATTTCCGCATAAGTTAAAGCACCGCATAGGGCGATAAGTCCACCCGCAATCCAGGCGGCAAAAAATAAAAAACTATCCGGAGATTCTTTTGCCACGTTGGCCGGTGTTCGGAAAATACCCATGCCAATAACAAGGCTTACCACTATCATAGTGAAATCAAACAGGGTAAGTTTTGGTTTTGAATGCATACTGAAAAGATACAGAAAGCGCGTAATAAATATTAATTGTTTGAAAAAATAATGAGTGACCAACAAATGGTGTGTTTAAAAAAAATGGCGATTGAATATCATTCTCCCTACATTTGCAACGAATTTGGTCCCCGGTTCAAACCGGGGTTAAAAGGGAAGCCGGTGTAATTCCGGCACTATCCCCGTAGCTGTAAAGGCCCAGGTGAAAGTCAATCTTAACAGTGAAGTATTCAAATATTTCACCGTTCACCATTGACCATTCACATTGTTGAATCTTCATGCCACTATCCACCTCCGGGTGGACGGGAAGGTGTTCAGCAAGGCCAAGTCAGAAGACCTGCCAGGTATCAATTTTAATCATTCACGGCTTTCGGGTGAAAGGCATGGAGTGTAAGCGCTGTAAAGCATTTATATTTCTAACCGGTGTTGCGTATGTCCTGAGTTTGTCGAAGGATACCTGCACCTCAATTTTCCGGAAGCAGTCACAAAAAAATTTTTCAAGATGAAAAAGAAATTTTTATTGGTGGCTGCTGTAATTATCAGTAGTCAGTTGTACGCCCAGCGGGATAGTACAAAGCAATTAGATGATGTGGTGTTTACCGCCAACAAGTATCCCCAAAAGCAAAGTTCAACCGGCAAAGTATTAACCGTTATCGACCGTGCCCAACTGGAAAATAATACCGGGCGTACCATTGCCCAGGTATTAAACGAACAGGCGGGTTTAATCATCAACGGATCGCAAAACCCATTAGGTTCTAATCAAACCATTTACCTGCGTGGAGCCGGTTCTGCCAACACGCTGATACTAGTGGATGGTGTACCTGCCAATGATGCCTCCGGCATTTCGGGCGAATTTGACCTCAACCAGTTTTCCATTGACCAGGTAGAGAGAATTGAAATTTTAAAAGGCGCCCAGTCTGTTTTGTATGGCTCCGATGCAGTGGCGGGGGTAATCAACATTATTACCAAAAAACAAACTGGTAATAGAAAGGTTACGCTCAATGCCAGTGCCGCAGGGGGCACTTATGGCACGTTTAAAGGTACGGCCGGCGTTAGTGGAAAATTGAACGCCTTCTCTTACAACCTCAGGTATACACGCTTACAATCCAAGGGGTTTTCTGCGGCACAGGATGTAGACGCTAATAAAAATTTTGATAAAGATGGTTATGAACATGATGTGCTTGGAATGAATCTGACTGCTCAGGCTGCCAAAAACTGGAAACTAAACTTCTTTAGCCAGCTTGGAGAATACAGGACGGATCTTGATGACGCCTCTTTTACCGATGATAAAAATAGCCGGGCCGAAAATAAGAACCTGCAGGCAGGCATTTCGTCTTTATACAATTTTAATAAAGGAAGCTTTACCGTAAACCTTAACCTGAATAATATAAAACGTATATTAAAAGACGAAAAGAACATACCGGCTGATCCCAATGATTTTGATCCGTTTAACGGCTTATACAAAGGAAGGTCGGTGTTTGCCGAAACCTTTACCAACCTCAATTTGACCGATCATGTTGGATTGCTGGCAGGCGCTGATCTGCGGAACCAAAATGCAGACATCGAAACCACTTATGGTAAATTGGGTGATGATAGTCTGCATGCAACCCAGGTAAGCGGCTATGCTTCTTTCTTTTTAAAATCCCTTGCAGGCTTTAATGCAGAACTGGGAGGAAGAATTACTAATCATTCAAAGTTTGGCGCTGCTTTTACTTATTCCTTTAACCCTTCTTATATTATTAATAAAGAAGTGAAATTATTTGCCAATATAGCCTCCGGCTTCCGCGCTCCAACCTTATACAATTTAGCTTCGGAATACGGCAATATTGAACTTGAACCCGAACGGTCAACTTCTCTTGAGGCGGGCGTTCAATATATCAATCTAAAAAATACAATCAATTTACGGGTCGTTTATTTTAACCGCATCATAAAAGACGTGATCATCTTCCGGTCATTGTTTGTGGCGCCCTATGGAAAATACTACAATGCAGATAAACAAAAGGGCAACGGCTTTGAGGTAGAAGCAACCATCCGTCCGGCAGATCGTTGGAACATTACCGCTAATTACGCTTTTGTGGATGGAAGCGTTGAAACAAAATCAGGGGCCACAGGAAAAGATACCAGCATTTATAATCTCTTTCGCCGACCGAAGAATGCCCTCAATGTTACAGTTGGTTTTCAGCCATGCAAAAAGTTTTTTGTAAGTGCCGGTACCAGGTGGGTGGATAAAAGAGATGATCTCTATTTTAATCCCAATACATTTGCCTCCGAGCGCAAAGAACTAAAAGCCTATTATAACCTGGATTTGTACGCATCTTACCAGCCGGT
Source organism: Ferruginibacter sp. (assembly GCA_014379625.1). Classification (GTDB taxonomy): domain Bacteria; phylum Bacteroidota; class Bacteroidia; order Chitinophagales; family Chitinophagaceae; genus Ferruginibacter. Next base: position 9,717 of record JACMLJ010000077.1, read on the forward strand.
AAAGGCGGTTAAAATTTTTGCTGATCTGCGCAATGTCACCAACCAGTTATATTTTGACCAGTTTGGTTATAATAACCGAAGGTTTAATGTAATGGCCGGTGTGGTTGTTATGTTTGAATGAATGGATGATCATCGGTTTACCTACTCGCTCAATTGCATCATTAATATATACCGATTAAATACATAGAACAGAATGTGCAGGCATGAAGAAAAACATTGCCCCCGCTGCGGAATGGCATTTGAATGCAAACTGGGAAATATAACCCAATGCCAGTGCTTTGGCATTAGCTTAAATAATGAGGAACAGCAGTACATCAGTAAACAATTTACTGATTGCCTTTGTTTCAGTTGTATAAAAGCATTGCGGGCAGCATACAATACCGAAAAATATACCTCACAGATTAAAAAAAGCTACGGTCATTAGTTTTAATTTTATGGAACTTCAATATTCAACAAATGCTAAAGCGCCCCTGCTAAGCTGGGATTTTTTTTGTGCTAAATATAATTGCCTGGTGGAAGAAGCGATGCTGCACCGGCAAACAGTATCAGCCATTAAACAAATTGCGCGTAGCAATAGGTGGACTAAAGAGCAAACCCGCGAAGCAATTGAAAATACAGGGCAATATGTAATTGTTATCACAGATCATCTGCAACGGATATCCTTTACAGGCAAGGGCTTCTTCGAAATGACGGGTTATTCTTTTGATGAAGCCGAAGGCAGAAATCCTAAATTTTTACAGGGGGCCGCTACTAATAAAAAGAATACCGGCCTGCTAAAATCGCAACTTAACCACAACGAACCCACCGAAATTATATTGGAAAATTATCGAAAGAACGGCGAGCTATACCTCTGTAAAATTATTATTAAACCCATTGTCAACATCCATCAAAAATTAGTAAACTACATCGCTTACGAGCAGGAAATTGCTGCATAAAATTTTAATTGCATAGGGGGCATTTTGAATTGTATGTTGCTTCCAGGTAAAAAGCGGAACGACTTTGCAGGAAATACTATAATCCGGCAAAAACAAATGACTATTTACACCACCCCTTTATCAATAGTGGGATCGTTAACAATATTGTATTATACTTTTCGTTTTTTCGCTGGTAAAAGGTGAACGGGGCCATCAAAAAAAAGAGCTGCGCTTTCAATCTGTTCAGTTAAGTATAAAAAATACCAGCACCTGTGAAGAAAATTCATACCCACTTGCGTTATTTCCTGTTAATTGCAGGTAATTACAAATGTAACATTCATATTTTTATTTTTTAGTATGCGCTTTATCCCTTTTTTGATTTCTTTTTTCCTGTGTGTTTTTTGTTTTGTAAACATATCCGGACAATACATTTTTAAAGGCAAAGTAAAAGGTATTGAGGGAGAAAAACCTTTACCAGGAGTTACAATATCCGTGGATAAAAACGCGGTTGCGATCACAGATTCAAGTGGTGTTTTTGAGTTTAACAGTTCAAAGGAAGTTAACAATATTGATTTTTCATACGTGGGGTACCAGCCGGTATCTGCCAGGTACCGGGCTCAGCAAAACCTGGTCATTGTATTATATCCTTCCAATAGTTTTTTATCAGAAATGGTAGTGAGGGCCTTTGAAAGAAATACCGGGTTGAAAAATATCCCTGTTACTGTAAGCGTATTGGGCAAAACTGACCTTGAGCGGTATGGCAATGCTTCCATTTTACCCGCAGTCAATACAGTGCCAGGTGTAAAAATGGATGAGCGCAGTCCGGGCAGTTATCGTTTATCCATCCGGGGTAATTTGCTGCGCTCGCCCTTTGGGGTACGCAATGTAAAAGTTTACTGGAATGGCATTCCCTTTACGGATGCTAACGGCAACACCTATCTTAACCAGTTAGGTTTTGGAAACATAGGTAAAATTGAAATCATTAAGGGACCTGGTGGCAGCATGTATGGTGCGGGTACAGGTGGCGTAGTTTTATTGAACAGCCGCATGGCGGGATATAAAGAAAATAGTATTTCGATCAATTCTTTGGCGGGGAGCTATGGTTTGGTGGAAACCAATATAGCTTACCGGAATGAAACGGATCATGCGAATTATTCATTACAGTATGCTCACCAGCAAAGTGATGGCTGGCGCAACCAAACAAATACAAGAAGGGATGTGGCAAATTATACCGGTACGTTTATCGTTAACCCGAAGCAATCCATCAGCGCCAATATTTTTTATAGTGACTTGTATTATCAAACTCCCGGGGGATTAACCCTGGTCCAGCTCAATGCTGATCCGCGTCAATCAAGACCGGCGGGCGGTCCCTTCCGGAGTGCCGGACAGCAAAAAGCCGCCTTGTTTATAAAGACTATTTATGCAGGCTTTGCACATGATTACCAGTTGAATGCAAATTGGAGCAATACCACCAATGTTTATACTTCCAATACAAGATTCCGTAACCCCAGTATCCTTAATTACCAGCGTAAAACAGAACAGGGTGTTGGTGGCAGAACGGTTACACAATACCATCACCACAATGTACGCATACATTTTGGCGGCGAATACCAGTATGGGTTTACATCCACACGCACTTTTGGAAACCAGTCAGGCATACCAGATACCCTACAGTTTGACGATGAGATTGCCGCTAAACAATACAATATTTTTTTACAAACCGATATTAACCTGAGAGAAAATTTTATTATCAATGCGGGCATCAGCTATAATAATTATGGCTATGGCTTTACGCGGCTCAACAGCAGGCCGGTTAAGGAGACCACAAAAACCTTCGACCCTGTTTTTGTGCCCCGCATTTCATTGCTTCAAAAGATAGGCGCGAATTATAGCTTTTATGCCACCGTAAGCCAGGGATATTCTCCGCCCACCATTGATGAGATAGTGCCGTCTACGGGTGTATTTAACCCCGCATTAAACGCCGAGCGTGCTACCAATTACGAAATAGGGTTCCGCGGCGAATTAATTCAGGATAAATTATATGCAGAAGCTGCTGCTTATCTTTTCAATTTAAACAATACCATTGTTACCCGCCGGGATGCAGCAGGCGCTGATTATTTTGTAAATACAGGCAAAACTAACCAGCAGGGCGTAGAGCTATCCCTGAATTATTACCCGGTAAAAAATACGATCCATTTTTTACAGGAACTGCGGTTGTGGACCAATTATACTTTTATAAAAGCAAGGTTTAAAACATACCAACAGGGCGTAAATGATTTTTCGGGAAAGAAATTAACCGGCACCCCTCCCAATGTATTTGTTGCCGGTGCAGATGCCGTTACTAAGATTGGCCTGTATGCAAATTTAACTTACAGTTATACGGATCTGATTCCTTTAAATGACGCCAATAGTTTTTTTGGTACACAATATAATTTGCTTTTTGCAAGGTTGGGTTATAAAAAAGGATTAGGCAAAAAGGTAAAGGGAGAAATTTATTTTTCTTATGATAAATCTTTCAATACGCCTTACGGATTAGGAAATGACCTGAATGCGGCGGCAAACCGTTTCTTCAATCCAACGGCGCCTGAAAATTTCCTGGGCGGAATAAAGGTCCAGTTCAATCTATAGCAGTTTTTACCGGGTCATAATTCTTGTATCACCCGTATTTTAATAGCGGTTGTATTTTAATGATAGCGATGAAAATTGTTTTTGAGTACGCGAATAATGTGATGTTAAGAATAAGATGGCGGATCGATTTGTAAATGATTAATGGTGAAATATTGCCCATTCACCATTCAATGTCATTTTGTTAAGCTATTTTTCCTTTTTCGTTCCGTAGGAACGGTATGTCGGTTGCAATGAAAAAGGTTATGCATTTTCGTTCCTTAGGAACGATATGTGATTACTCCCCTTCTTACAATCATAGCCAATACAAATATCTAAAAACCGATTTTACATATCGTCCGTATGGAATGAATTGAATCATCATTAATTCTTTCTACCCATATATCGTCCCTA
>JACMLJ010000078.1 GCA_014379625.1 Ferruginibacter sp.
ACCCAAACCAACATCAATAACAATCGCATTGTACATAAAGGCAAGCAGGGATTACCCACCTGGTTTGGCGGATTAACCAATACTTTTTCGTACAAGGGTATAGACCTTACAGCTTTATTTACTTTCTCCGGTGGAAACTATATTTATGATGGATTAAGGGAAAGCAACTCTTATGTACGAACTGGTACCAATGTAATATTGGCCGATGTGTACAACAACACCTGGGAGAGTGGAAAAACAAATGCAGCCTATCCAAAACTTACCTGGAACTTGCGTGACAATTTTAATAACCCCAACAATGGTACACCATCTCCCCAAACACTTGGCACAAGAACCACCCGTTATTTGTACAAGGGGGATTTTGCCAGATTAAAAACGGTACAGGTAGCCTATAACCTGCCAGATGCGGTTGTGCAAAAAATTCGGATGCAGGGCGTAAGAATTTACCTTAACGTAAACAACCTGTTTACCATTACAGACTACCCGGGCTTTGATCCGGAGTACGCCAATGTAGCCGGTAATTCGCAGGACAGGAACCTGAACCAGGGATTAATCGGTTCGGCTCCCATACCACAGGTACGCTCTATGAACGCAGGTATTTCCGTTACATTCTAACCAGTTAAATTAATTCAAATGAAAAAGATACTATTTTTTTCCGCAGTACTCATCAGCCTCCTCTTTACCTCCTGTAAAAAAGAATGGCTGGATAAAGCACAGCCACAAACCAACTTAGCCACTGATCAATGGGGAAGCACTTCCGACCTGGAAAGATTAATTGCAGGTGCATACTATGGCATCAGCGGCTACGAGGGGTTCCGGGGAATCATTGGGCTGCAACATAACCATGAAGCATTGTTATCAGACCTGGGATACCTGCATAAGAATGCCGTTACCGGTGATTTTGAAAACTCATTATACGACCGGAATATCGGTATCCGGAACGATGTGTCTCTTTATAGCAATATGTGGCGGGGCGCATATATGGGCTTAGCCCTCAGCAATGAAATTATTGGCTGGGTGGAGAAAAACGGACCTTTTAAAGACCAATATGGCCCGATTTGGACAGACAGGATTGTTGGTGAAGCGCTGTTCTTAAGGGCATGGATACATTTTACCATGGTGCGTATGCATGGGCTGCCCTATGGCGCAGACAACAATTCAAAATCTATCATTCTAAAGAATACGCCTTCCAAGGACCCTTTTCCCAACCCGGAAAGAGCCACTGTGAAAGAAGTGTACGACCTCATACTTGCTGATCTGAATAAAGCAGCTACTTTATTACCCACTGCATACCGGGCAAATATTGACCCACTGGAATACCAGGATCGTGCAAGCAGACCAGCTGCACATTTTTTATTGTCCAGGGTATACTTCCAAATGAAAGATCTTCCAAAGGCCAAACAATTTGCTGATTCCGTTTTGAGTGCCAATAAATATCCATTAAACCAGGATCCGATTGAAGCTTTCAATAAAACCGGCCTGGCGACTAAAGGCAATGAAGTAGTTTGGCAGTATGTGCAATACAGTACTGCGCAGCAACAATGGAAAGCGTCGCCAATCGGTTACATGTTTGGTTTTACCAACCGGGGAAGCAATACCATTAATGGCGGAAGGCTGATTTCAGCGAGTGATGCATTTCTCAATCAGGTAGGCTGGTCTGCTTCCTCTCTAACTATTACCAACCTGCCGTCGGGAACACCGCCCGGTGTTCAACCTACTGCAAATAATTTCAACATTACCAGCAATGATAAAAGACTGGCCCAGCTATGGAAGGCAATACCGGCCGGTTACGATCCACGCACCGAATTCACCGCCTATACGCGTACCTATGTTTGGTGTAACAAATCAAACCGAAATACAGTCGGCAGCAACCTGTTGTTTAGTGTTCCCTTTATGCGTTCTGCTGAATTATACCTTACCCGTGCTTATATTTCATTTACGCAGGGCGACAAAAGTGCTGCCGCCGTGGACTTAAATGCAGTGCGTGTGCGGGCTGGATTAAATCCGGTATTGGCTGCAGATTTAACGGTAGATATGATACACCAGGAAAGAATGCGGGAACTGGTTTTTGAAGACGACCGGTTGTATTATTTACAGGCAATCGGTTTGCCGATTCCCCCAGGCGACCGGACTGCCACCGCGCCATTGGACTGGAAGAGTCCAACCCTGGTAATTCCTATTCCAAATATCGAATCAGATGTAAACCCCAACGCGGGGAAATAAGCAAACTCCTGCTAATTGATATAGGATGTTGATGACCGGATATCATGGGTAAGCAAAAGGATCACTTGCTTACCCATGATTCCTTCACTGTACAAGCGGTGTTAAATCCATATGCAAATAATGAAGAGGAACGTTAAGATAAATGGTATTTGGAAAAGCTTTACAGGTTGGAATATACTTTTATTTTGTGGCATATTCGTCGCGGCCAATACAAAGAACGCATCCTTTCCCGAACTTGCGTCGCCTGCAAACCAGGTGGGTTTGCCGGCACCGGGTAAGGAAGTAATCCATCCGAGGGGATTGATGAATGCAGCCGGCCAACGAGCTATTTGGTTAAAGGTGTCGGATATGGGTTACCTTAACAAGGTAAAAAAGTTGGAAGAAAAACTGCTAAAACAACACCATTTGCAGGATGAAAAACTTTCAGTGAAAAATGCTTATGCCATCGGTGAACTCCTGGAATCTTTTGCTTTCTTATATGCTATCACACAAAATAAAAACTATGCCGAAAAGGTAACAGCTTTACTGGAACAAACCATTACGGATTCAACTGTTTTTCATCAGCCGATATTAAAGGGACTTACCCGTGCACAACTGGTAAAAGCGGCCGCTGTATCCTATGATCTATGTTATCATGACCTGCCCGTTGAACGAAGGGCGGTATTTTCGAAACAGATTTTGTTGGCAGCATTATCAATGGAATCGGTAATGGGCGTGGAAGCAAACTATGCACAGGAAAGTAACTGGATGGGTGTTCGATACGGAACCGTGTTGTTTGCAGCGCTGGTATGCGATGAACCCATCGCAAGCGGTTTTAAAAATTCTTTGGCGGATGCGTTGGTATGGGATGCAAGGGAACGCCTGCGAGATCATATCCAACAAAATATTAACCCGGATGGATGGACTGCAGAAAGTATGGGCTATCATTTTTACAACTGGTCGTTTATAGCCCCGGCCCTGATTGCATTGGAAAATAGCACACACTTGAGAGGTAAGGCCATTAATCAACTGGCACCTCATGCTATTCAATCAGCAAGGGCTGCTGCCACCGCATGTATTAGTATGTCGGCTGCAAAGGGTAAGGGTATAAAGGCAGACCTGGCGGATGATAACCTGGGAGTGGATGCCAATTTTTTCTGGTATGCCCTGCGGTTATATCCTGAAGCCCAATTGCCATTTATAAAATGGACTGCTCTTTACCTGGAAAGCATACACGATATCAAATCATTGTTTTTAAAATTGGCTTTCGATGATGCAAGTGTACTTCCTCAAAATCCAACCAACGCCGCCTGGCTAAATTTTGTTGATCCAACGCAGGGGGTAACTGTCTTTCGAAACAGGTTCAAAGACAGTAATGACATTGTCGCCACATTTACCGTTACTGCAAAAAGAGTAAGGGCACATCAATCCGGTGATAACCTTAGTTTTCGCATACTCGGTTTGAATAACATTTGGGCCATCGGTGCAGGAAGAACCGGGCTGAAAGCGGGACAAACAAATCTATTTCCGGAGGAACAAATCCCTCTCAATAAAAATTATGAAAGTGGAAAAACCGGCCTCCTCATTAGTTACAAATTTGAACCAAACGGATCAGGCACCGCCATAGGCTCAGGAAGCTGTATGGGAGTGGAATCTCATCAACGGATATTTAAAGTGGACTATGATACAATTACGGATGCGCAGGCTGTTTTCATTGTCACTGATTCTTCCGAAAATGGTAAAACATGGCGCCTCAACACACCCGCATTTAACCAGGTACTAAAACAACCCGATGGTTTTTTAATTAATGCACCCGATGGCAGTTCCATGAAAGCGATCGTGATTGGCAAAACAAATGCGCAGTTAAAGGTAAATATTTCTGATGTACCGTATGATGGCGTAACAAAAGAAAATACAACAGGTATTTACTTTAAGGGGCATTATTATAAATACAGTAAAGCCATTGACATATGCTGTGATAAGAATATAACGGTTGTATTAACACTAACAAAGAAAGGTCAGCCGCATCCCGCTGTAAGTCAGCATAGCAATCAGTCGGTACTTATAGGCAGAAAACAAATTTTTTTAAGTAATTAGTTTGACATGTTAATACCGGCTATGAGTAAACGAATGAAATTATTAATGGTGCTTGTAAGTTGTTCATTCCTTCAATTGCAGGCCCAGCGTCATGAAGCCAACTGGCAATCATTGGATAAACGACCTTTGCCGGCCTGGTTTCAGCAGGATAAATTCGGCATTTTTATACATTGGGGTTTGTATGCCGTTCCTTCTTATTCATTGGTGATCCCCGATGGTTATTCAGAATGGTACTGGTGCAATTACAACGATAGCAGCCGCCACAATCACCAGGCAGTAACATCTTTTCACAACAAAGTATATGGAAAAAATTTCGGGTATGAGCAGTTTGCCCCCATGTTTAAGGCAGAGTTATTTAATCCTGATCAATGGGCAACTATTTTTCAGCAATCAGGCGCAAAATATGTTGTGCTTACTTCCAAGCATCACGAAGGATTTACCCTATGGCCCAGTAAAGAAGCAGACGTATCCTGGGGCAGACCCTGGAATGCAGTAAGTACTGGGCCAAAGCGGGATGTACTGGGCGATTTAACTACCGCTGTAAAAAAGACCGGTTTAAAAATGGGCTTTTATTATTCACTGATGGAATGGTATAACCCGGTGTATAAAAAAAGTGCTGCAGAATATGTAGACAAAGTGATGATCCCCCAACTGAAAGACCTTGTTACCAGTTATAAACCCTCACTTATTTTTGCGGATGGCGAATGGATACTGTCGGATACAGCCTGGCGCAGTACCGAATTACTTGCCTGGTTATACAATGAATCGCCGGTAAGGAATGAAATTATAGTAAACGACCGGTGGGGTAGAAATGCGAGGAAAATGCATCCTTCAACTTATTACACTTCTGAATATGGTTCTGGTTTAAATAAACAGGTGGTTTGGGAAGAGAGCCGTGGCATGGGGCAATCTTATGGCTATAACCGCATGGAAAAATTGAGCGACTATAAATCTGCCAGCGAACTAATACTGGTATTAACCGATATCGTTTCAAAAGGCGGCAACCTGTTACTCGATATTGGCCCTGCTGCTGATGGTACCATACCGGTAATTATGGAAGAACGGCTTACCCAAATGGGTGCCTGGTTAAAAATAAACGGGGAGGCTATTTATGGTACAAAATCATATAGTACCGACAGGCAATGGAGCAAGGGATCAATGCCATCCGTTAAGCCCGGAGAATATCAAACCGGTTATGATATCAATGAACTGGTAAAGCCTGTCAACAACGGAAATGCATACATCGAACTATTTTTTACAAAGAAGGGGGCTGATCTTTACTGCATTGTTCCCAACTATCAACCTTCTATCAACATTCGGGGGCTACAACTATCTGCCGTTTCAAAATTAGAAATATTGGGCGTTCATAAAGAAATCGCCTGGACACAATCAGGCAGCAATGTGAATGTTGATTTATCCAAGCTCAACCCGGCCGATTTGCCGGATAAAATATTTACCATAAAAATTACAAATGCTGTTCAGTAAAAATATGGAAGTTAAAATTGACTGATTCATTTATATATTTTATCGACAAAACAGCACAATGCGACCGCAGGCACATACATCAATAAAACAATTCATTATATATGGCAAAGGTTAAATTCATACTACGGCAACATGATCAAACTCATTATACAATTGGCTATACCAGCAACGTTCCTGTTTTCACCAATTGAAAATACATGAGTAAAATGCAAAAGAATCTGGTACTTATTTGCTGGTTAATACAGCCGGTCTTCAGCCATGCACAGAGCATGGCAAAGTTGGTAGCGCAACCAGCGGCAAACTGTAACCAGGTGTATTACCTTAAAAATGACAACGCTTCATTCGGGATTGATTTGTTGGGGGGCGCCTTCACCGATTTTAAATTGACCGATAGCAAAATCAATCCTTTTACCTGGGCAGTTAACCAGGAAGAGATGCCGGAAAACAACCGGCAGGGAGCTGCTTTCAAAGGGCATTTTCTTTGTTTAGGCCGATGGGGCGCACCTACTGATGGAGAAATAAAAGCCGGCGTACCACACAATGGACAGTCGGGTAACAACTGCTGGCAATTAGACAAACAAATGAATCAGCAACAATTGGTAATGCGTTCCAATGCGCCGCTGGATGGTATTTCTGTACAAAGAACTGTTGTGGTGGATAAACAATCCCCCGTAGTAAAAGTTACCGAACGGGTACAGGCAACTACTACCATTGCCCGTCTTTTTAATATGGTTCAGCACGCAACTATTGGCCCGCCGTTCCTGGATACGGCTACCATTATTGATTGTAATGCCGGCAAGGGCTTTTTACAATCCTTGTCCTATCCCGATCCATACCGGTATGAATTCAGGTGGCCCAATGCCCTGGCCGACAGCGCCGGATCATCGTTTAATTTAAGGTCATCGGCTACTCCTTTTAGTTATGTGTCCACTCATATATTTAACGATAGCATTGGCTGGATAACAGCCACCAATGCAACTGAAAAGCTGATGCTCGGCTATATTTGGAAAACCAGCGAATATCCATGGGTGAATGTTTGGCAGCAATGGAGAGATGACCGTTTATGGGCAAAAGGGCTTGAATTTGGTACTACCGGCATCGGTAAATCTTACCGGGAGTTGTTGGCTGTTGATACCCGCTTTCACGGTACGGCATCCTACCAAATGCTGGATGCAGGGGAGACCTTTGAAAAATCATTCTGCTGTTTTTTGTTATCCATTCCTACAGGTTTTAAAGGAGTAAAGTCTGTAAAAATTTTCAATGGAAATATTGTAGTAGCTGAAACAGGAACTGACAACAATATAATGATACCAACCACTTTAACCTTATGATGCATCAGCAAATGATACGGCTGTTAAACATTGCAGCTTGCTTGATGCTGGCCATTAATTTTTGGTGTATCCATGCAAAGGCGCAGGTGCCGGTACCATCAATCGGTAACCAGCTAATGCCGGTAGGGGCTTACTATTACCCGGAACATTGGAAACCGGATCAGTGGGAACGTGATATTAAACGCATGGAAGCTCTTGGGTTTAGTTTTACGCATTATGCCGAATTTGCCTGGGCCAACCTTGAACCTGAAGAGGGTAAATATAATTTTGGCTGGCTGGATACCTGCGTAAACCTGGCCGCAAAATACGGACTTAAAGTAGTGATGTGTACACCATCTGCAACACCACCGGTTTGGCTTACCGAAAAACATCCCGAAGTATTGATTGTGGGGGAAGATGGCATACAAATAAAACATGGCATGCGCTTAAATGCCAACGCTTCCAACCCGGTGTACCAGCAATACATCGAACGGATACTGAATAAAATGATTGAACGGTACGGCCATCACCCGGCTATATGGGGTTGGCAAATAGACAACGAACCTCATTTTGAAGGGCTGTATGATTATTCCGTATTTGCAAGGGAGGGTTTTAAACAATGGTTAAACGCAAAATATCATTCCATCGGAAATTTAAATAATGCATGGGGTGCAGCTTTCTGGAGTTTTACCTATAATAATTTTGAGCAAATACGCATCCCCAATGCAAAAGAAACACATACGGTTAATCCACACGCCTTATTGGATTTTCAAAGATACAATGCAGCATCACTCGCAGCAGGTTTACGTTTTCAGTCTAAAATTTTAAAGGCCGGTATTTCACGGCAGCAATGGATTACCACTAATTTCGCCTACTATAAATTCCTGCCTTCGGTAGATCTTTTTAAAAATAAAAACGATCTTGATTTTGCGGCGCATACCATGTACCTGCTGAGTACTTTTTTGAATTATCCAACAGGTGCGCTGGCTCATCGCCTGGGCAGTGGTATGGAACTTTCTTTCTCCCATGAAATGGCCCGATCTATAAAAGGCTATACGGGTATAATGGAACTGCAGCCGGGACAAATTAACTGGGGTGCCTGGAACTCGCAGCCATTACCCGGCGCCGTTAGAATGTGGATATGGCATAGCTTTGGTTTGGGCGATCAGTTTGTTTGTACCTACCGTTTTCGCCAGCCACTGTTTGGTAGCGAACAATTCCATAAAGGTATTATGGAGCCGGATGGTGTTACCGTATCTCCCGGTGGTAAAGAGTATGAAGTCGCTATAAAAGAGATCAATTCATTGACTGCACTCACCGAAAGAGATACAGCAATTCCCCCATCTGTTTCATCAAGATCAACTGCTTTTTTATGGAAGCAGGATAATTTATTAGGGATGGAGGCGAGTAAGCACAATGCTGCCTGGGATAGCTGGAAGCATTACTACACTTATTATGAAAACCTGAAAACGTTGGGGGCTCCCGTAACTTTTTTACA
>JACMLJ010000079.1 GCA_014379625.1 Ferruginibacter sp.
GAAAAAGGTTATGCATTTTCGTTCCTTAGGAACGATATGTGATTACTCCCCTTCTTACAATCATAGCCAAAACAAATATCTAAAAACCGATTTTACATATCGTCCGTATGGAATGAATTGAATCATCATTAATTCTTTCTACCCATATATCGTCCCTATGGGACGAAGTATTAATCCTTAACTAAATGACATAGATTCACCATTGCCTGTTCACACTTAACTTAACAATAGTATTTTATTTATCAGTGTATATTATGGAAATTTATCTTATAAGACATACTACCCCTGCAATTGCCAAAGGGGTTTGTTATGGACAGGCCGACCTGGACGTTACTGAGTCATTTCTTCATGAAGCAGCCATCATTCAACAACATTTACCGGCTTCCATTACATCCGTTTATTCGAGCCCTTTGCAGCGGTGTAAAAGATTAGCGGAACATTTATTTACTGATCATGCCATTCAATGGCAGGATGACTTGAAAGAGATCAATTGTGGCAAATGGGAACTGGAGTTGTGGGATGAGATACCCAAAGATGAAATTGATCCCTGGTTGACAGATCATGTAAATGTACGTATACCGGGCGGGGAAAGCTATTCGGACGTTTTTGAAAGGGTGACAGGCTGTTTTAAGAAGATTATTAAACTTCATACCACCCATGATCATAAAACTATTTGGCCGGACGCCGGTGATAGTTTGCCCCGGGCTGTAATAGTGGCGCATGGCGGCGTTATCCGAAGTATTCTTTCCTATATCACCCAAACGCCGCTGGCTGATTCATTTACAGTTTTTTCTTTTCATTATGGTTGCGTTATTAAAATTGTACATGTGAATGGAAACTTAACACATGAAGTGCTATCTAATATTGCACAGGAAAAAGAAACCCACAAACCTTCCGGAATATAAACGTTCCGATAATTGAAAATGTATATTTGCAAAAATTATCAATCAGTGGATTTCAGCCAGATAGCTATAAAGGAAATATTGACGATCTCTTTTACACTTTTTGCGGTAATTGATATGGTGGGCAATATTCCCGTGCTGGCTTCCCTGAGAATGAAGATGGGAGGTGAAATACGCTCTACACAGGCTACTCTTGCTTCCGGGGCGTTGATGATCCTGTTTTTATTCCTGGGCGAGCAGTTTTTGGGATTGCTTGGGCTTGATGTACAATCCTTCGCGGTAGCAGGAAGTATTGTAATATTCATTATAGGCCTGGAAATGGTGTTGGGGCATGAATTTTTTAAATCGGATAGTGACCCTAAAAGTGGCAGTATGGTGCCTATTGCCTTTCCTTTAATTGCAGGTTCGGGTACATTGACCACCATTATGAGTTTAAAAGCGAATTATTATGACGCCAATATTTTTTTCGGCATTCTGATCAATTGCCTGGTGATCTATATCGTGCTTAAATCACTGAAATGGATAGAAAACTTTTTGGGTCCCAATGGCATGACGGTAATAAGAAAATTTTTCGGCGTAATATTGCTGGCAATTGCCGTAAAGATATTCGGGAGTAATATTGGTCATTTTGGTAAATGATGAATATTTACGGGATAGCGCAAAAGGTAAAATACCGGCTTCGTAGTACAATGGATAGTATAAGGGCCTCCGAAGCCCCAGATCCAGGTTCGATTCCTGGCGAGGCCACTACCACGCAAAACTAAAACGACTTAAAAAGAACTAAACTCACACCAAAGTCAATACTGGTGGGGTTTTATAATTAAAGGTTAAGTTCGATTCCCGTTTATTTATTTACGGTTTTATTTACGGTATTTTAAAAAATACCGTAGATTTATAATATGAGAATTCCTAATATTGGGGAGGTTTTGAACTGGCGTAATCAGGTAAACGTATCTGGTTTATACCCTGTGCGCCTTTGCGACAGTTTAGGTTCCCTTGCTATGCATATTTCGCCCATGAAAGTTTATAGTCCAGGTGCAGTTACCCTTCCAGCAGCATAACCTTTTAACGAGTAGTAAAGAATATACAGGTACGAGGGTAACATGCATACCAGGAAAGAAACTTCGTTCGACAAAATGCCCTTATCTTTTAAAGTAGTGTAAAGAAGGGGAAGTACGGCCCCCCCGGCAATACCCATAATCAATAATGCAGCACCTGTTTTTGTAAATTTCCCCAGGCCACTTATTGCCAAAGGAAAAATAGCCGGCCACATCAATGCATTAGCTAAGCCCAACAAAGCAATAAATGTAATGGCAGTATATCCTGTGCTGACAAATACGCCCATGCAAAAAATGATACCGGCTACAGCAGATATTGCCAGGGCTTTTTGTTGAGATACATATTTAGGAATAGTAAATATGCCAATTACATAACCGGCCAGCATAGAGAATAAGGTGAATGTAGTAAAGTATTTTGTCTCATCTAAAGGCATACCTAGCTGCCGGCCATAAGCGCCAATGGCATCACCTGCCATCACTTCTACACCAACATATAAAAACAAACACAGCACACCAAGCATCAGGTGTTTAAACTGGAAAACACTTGTTTTTGCTATTCCTGCATTATTGCCCGATGCATCCTTGCTGTCTACATCAATTTCCGGCAAAGAAGATTTTTTAATCATAAATGCAAGCAACACCAATACAACGGCCATAATAATGTAAGGATTGATAACCCTTCCAGCTAACTGGTTGAGCAATTCATTTTTGCTGGCCGCATCCGTTGCCTTGTTTACCTGCGTTTCAATAGCTGTAGCGTTTTTTAAAACCAGGGCGCCTAAAATTAAAGGGCTCAGCATGCCGGCTACTTTGTTGCAGATACCCATGATGCTGATACGCCTGGCTGCACTTTCAATAGGCCCAATGATGCTGATGTAGGGGTTGGATGCCGTTTGCAATAAGGCAAGCCCGGCTCCCTGCACAAATAAACCCACCAGGAATAAGGCAAAACTTCTTGCATTGGCCGCAGGAACAAATAGGAGCGAACCCAGGGCCATTACAAATAATCCCAAAGCCATACCATTTTTAAATCCTGTTTTCTTTAGTATAATGGAAGAAGGGATGGCAAGAAAAAAATACGCCATGTAGAAAGCAAAGGTTACAAGGAAAGCCTGTATATCATTTTCTAACTGGCAAGCCAATTTGAGAAACGGTATCAGGGTTCCGTTAAGCCAGGTAATAAAGCCAAAAACAAAAAATAAAATACCAATGATGACAATAGCGTTGCGATTATTTTGTTTTGGCTGCATGTTAAAAAATGGTTTTGGTTAAAGACGGAAAATAGTACTAGTTACTGGTATAATCGGCGAAAAAGCAATATAAAACGTTTGCATGAAATACTGTCTGTGCAAGCGTTTGCGTGAAATGCCCAACATGCAAGCCTTTGCGTTAAAATATTATACTATGATTGGCTATGTTTAAGTCCTAAATCATAGCTGCCAAGCCAAGATGGTTAGCAGAAAAATTTCGACAAATAACAAGACCAGTAAAATAATTAGTCGGTATAGTGGAATGGTATTTTAATTAATCTAATCAATTTTTAATTATGAAAAAGCAACTTACGTTTTTGTCAATTTTTTTATCGGTCCTTTGCTTCACCGTAAAAGCCCAATCATCTAACTCATATTATGTAGATGGATCGCAGCTTACCAACGGTACGGGCACTTTGGCCAATCCCTGGAATCGGATATGGTATGCCGTTAACAGGGTAAGGGATACTACCAAAGAAGAAATTGTATACATCAAAGCAGGCCGGTACAGTATTGATCCCAATGATTATTTGACGCAGTTGTATATCAGCGACGTGCATGGTGGTGGTGGTGGAAAATACTTAACCTTGCGCACCTATGCCGGCGATGAGGGTAAGGTTATTATAGATGGCTCTAATCTTATTACCAACCCC
>JACMLJ010000080.1 GCA_014379625.1 Ferruginibacter sp.
ATTGAAAAAAGAGTTTGGCGGCGATATTGAAACCGGGTTCTCAAGTATTTTTTGGAACACTTCATGGACTAATGGGCAAGCGCCACATACACTTGGTATACTTTGTAATCCTAAACATCCTGCATTAAAAGAATTTCCCACTCAATATTTCAGTAACTGGCAATGGTGGGATGCAATGAGTCATTCTAATTCAATTATTATGGATTCTTTGTCTAAAAATCTGCAACCGATCGTACGGGTAATAGATGATTGGGTTACAGCAAGGCCTTTGGGATTGTTATTTGAATGTAAGGCAGGTAAGGGCAAATTACTTGTATCCGGTATCGATCTCATTTCAAACAATGATAAAAGGGGGGAAGCCAGGCAACTGCAATATAGTCTTGAAAAATATATGTCTTCCGGTTCATTTAACCCTGCTGTGACTATTGCTGTTGATACAATCAGGCGTATGATAAATTAGAATGTTTCAGGCTATCCTCACTTAATGTCCAGATCTTTGGGACAAGGTGCGGAGTAATGATGCGATTCGTTTCGCAGTTGATCAGTTCCCACCTACATAAGAAGCTGGAATATTGTCCCAATTATCGGTTTTACCGTCGATGCGGGGATCATATTTACAGGAAACTGGTAAATTTTATAGCCCCTGGCTTCCCGCACAAAGGCAGATTGTAAGGCCAGGGCAAAGGCTTAAAAAATTGTAACAGTTCAGGGGTTATTGATATTTATTTCAATATTTTGAAAAAGTTTTTCTTTGATGAATGTAAATATTAAGCAACTTGCGTTCATCTTGAATAAGGATTTAATCATACAAACTCAGCAAGGACATTAGCAGACTCAGGCCGGGCCTATAGCAAATCAGAATGCATTGAAATTGATGTTGAGGTAAGTAACCTCCCGGCTGAAATCCCACCTTTATCATCAAATGATCACGTACTGGGGTAATATTATTCCTACTGATCTGGGGGCCAGTCAAGATGGAAGAGGAAAGTGTTTACTATTTTTACGTGGATATATTTTCTGGATCCAAACGATCTCTTATATAAAAGAATAAACAATGTTCGGGCACCGGCGGGATAGAATGGATGGTGTTCGGTGCGGACTCCGGCCACGGGTAAGCTATTCGAAAATTTGATTGTCAACTAATAAACATTTCCTGTATTTTCAGTTATTCAAAGGCTGCAACAGTATGATTTATCCTTCTGAAGCCGATATTTTACCATTTTTGAAAAGCCTGACGCTAGGCTTAAAACCTTATGCACATGCCAACCAGGTGCAGCTTTCATTTTCATCCGGTATTAAAAAACTGGTGGTGCATTACCAGCCTTTTTTACTTTCCCAATCCTTTATTCAGTTGATTTGTCATATTATCAATCTGCTGCCCCCAAAAAGCAAGATCCGGGTGCGCTTATTGTATGGTACTGCAAATCAACATCAAAATTTACAGGTTGAGATAGAAAATACTGCACTCACCTTAATCCCTTTAAACGGGGTTTGTGAAAATACTATATATTCATTTTCTGCAGCTTCATTATCTAATGGTACGATCTACCGCCTGGCTATTCCTCTGCAGCGCAAGGACCCCACTCCAAACCAGTTGCTCCCGGTAAATATATCTGCCGGCAGCCTTCCCCAATTTTATGTAGAAATTCAAAAACGGTTGCGTTCGCATTTTACTCAAGCAGAAAAACTGATGGCTACTCTTTCACAGGACCGGCCACAGGAAGCTGCTTTTATGCAAAAAATAAATGCCGTCATAAAAGCAAATTTGGAAAACGAAAATTTTGATACGACTGCTTTGTGTAAAGCGATGTCTAAAAGCAGAACGCAATTATTTCGCCGGTTAAAGTCGCTTATCCGGCAGGCGCCCGCCAATTACATTAAAATGATGCGACTGCAAAAAGCCAAAGAACTGCTGGAGACCACGGATTGCACCATTAGCGAAATAGCTTTTAAAACTGGGTTTCAAACAGTAAGCCATTTCACAAAAAGTTTTAAAAAGCAATACGGAATACTACCTTCTGGTTTTCGCCGTACCAGTATCACTGCAACAAATGAATAAAAGATCGCAACAAACGGACTAACAGTGGCTTATTTTTGCAAGTAGCTTTAGTAAAATTTTTAATATGGAACAACTACAACAAAACAAAGAATTTATTATCCGCTATTTTAACGCCATTAGCGGCAATTCCAAACCACCGTTACTCCTGGAAGAGTATACTACAGATGAAGAACTAATTGGGCATATTGCCTTTTTTGAAGCTGCATTTCCCCGGTACGAAATTTTTGCCGATGAGATGACAGCAGAAGGCAACCGGGTAGTAGTTCGGGCCAGGTTCAAGGGTAGCCATGAGGGGGAACTTAATGGCATCCTGCCTACACATCGTAGCGTTGAATTTCCGTTTGTAATTAGCTATCAACTGGAAAAAGGAAAAATTGTACATCACTGGCTTATTGCGGATCAAATGTCATTGATGGAACAACTGGGAGTGATGAATGTGCCTGCGTGAGTTTTAAATTAAGGAGCTGATATGGGTTTAAAAAAAATTATCATCCGTTAAGTCGATTACGCCAACACCAGGCCATTCCTTATATCCCAGCCGGAGTACAGAATAAAAGAATTTAAATTGAGTCTGTTAAAGCCCAATACTGCATGATATTTTAGTAAAGTTTGAAATTTCCACTGTCTCCGGCGATAATCAATGCAGGTAATCAAAAGCCAGTAATCAAAAGTCAGTAAAATAAGCGCTTACTGGCTTTTTTGTGCCTTTATTTTAAGGAACGCAAAAAAAGGCACAGATACCGGACAAGCGGGTCTGTTTTTGTTAACCACTACACTTATTAATGTAGACTATCCAAATGACCACTCAACTGCCAAATACATTTTAACTGGCGCTCAGACAGGGCACGATTCATTAAGCTTTAAAGTCTAAAATCGCAAAATAAACAGCGGGTTTTATACTTACTGCCGCGATCATTTTTGAATGGCAGCAGCAAGATAATATAATACAATTATTTGATAAAAAATTGATATTATTTATTGTAGCTTAAAACTATGTTTACATTATAAACCGCTTTACCGTAAAGGAAAACAAAACGATTGAACCGCTAAAAAACTGATTGCTATAATGTGAAAATTTTTATCTCGGGTGATAGTTATTTCACCAGGAGCCATTGAACAATATATTCCCATTTTCCCATTTTGCATTATTTAACCTATAGCGGCCAATTATTCAACTGGCCCTGTAGTTAATTATTGGGCGCTCTTAAAAGAGCTTAGCCAGAGGTTTTATTTTCCTTTTTGTGATCAAACCAAAAATAAAAGGATGATAAAAATTTTTTTTATTGGTAACATTTTACTTTTTACAATAGCCGGAGGATTGTTTGCCCAGGAGGCAGAAAAACTTTGGTACAAAAAGCCAGCAAAAGTATGGACAGAGGCGCTGCCTGTAGGAAACGGGCGCCTGGGGGCTATGATTTTTGGAGGTGTTGCCGAAGAACTAATCCAGTTAAACGAAGCCACTTTATGGACGGGTGGCCCCGTAAGAATCAATGTAAACCCAAAGGCTTATGATAATTTATTGCTTGCCAGGGAAGCGCTTTTTAAAGACGAAGATTATGCAAAGGCCTACGGGTATACAAAAAATATGCAGGGCTATTATTCAGAATCCTATTTGCCGTTAGGCGACCTGGTAATCAGCCAGCATTTTAAAGATACTGCTGCTTCATCCTACTACCGCGACCTCAATATTACCGATGCCATTGCTACCACCCGCTTTACAATCGATGGCATTACTTTTACCAGGCAGGTGATCAGTTCGGCACCCGACCAGGTTATCGTTGTCCGTTTTACTGCTGATAAACAACGGATGCTAAATTTTAAAATCACCACAAAAAGTTTGTTGAAATACCAGCAAACGGTAATCAGTAACAGTGAGATTGCCATGAAAGGAAAAGCAGCTTCGCATATTGAACCAAGCTATGTGCGGTCCGATAACCCCGTTACGCAGGATGATGCAACGGGATGCAGGGGAATGCGTTTTGAATGGAGGCTAAAATTAAGCAGTAAAGAAGGTATCGTTAATGCAGATACAAGCGGCATCACAGTTAAAAATGCCACCGATGTATTGATTTTTTTTACCGCTGCTACCAGCTTTAATGGTTTTGATAAATGCCCCGATTCAGAAGGGAAGGATGAAAATAAACTGGTTAAACAATACCTGGCTGCCGCAGTTAAAAAAAACTGGCAGTTATTATTAAACAATCACCTCACGGATTATCATCGTTATTTTAACCGGGTATCATTTAAGCTTTCGATCCCACCAAATAATAAAAATGCAGCCCTGCCAACTGACGAACGGCTGGTAGGCTATACCGAAGGAGCGAAAGACCCCTCACTTGAAACGATGTATTTTCAGTACGGCAGGTACCTGCTCCTGTCAAGTTCTCGGCCTGGTGGGGTTCCGGCTAATTTGCAGGGTATATGGAACAAAGAATTGAGGCCGCCATGGAGCGCAAATTATACTACCAATATCAATGTGCAAATGAATTACTGGCCTGCTGAACCAACTAATCTTTCGGAATTGCACCTTCCTTTTTTAGATTATATCAGCAATGCAGCGGCTACCGGAAAAGTTACTTCCAAAGAATTTTATCATACTAAAGGCTGGGCTGTACACCACAATAGTGATATCTGGGCGTTGTCTAACCCGGTTGGTGATATTGGCAAGGGCGATCCAATGTGGGCTAACTGGACGATGGGCTCACCCTGGCTTTCGCAACATTTATGGACCCATTACGAGTTTACGAAGGATAAGGAATTTCTGAAAAAAAAGGCTTATCCTTTAATGAAAGGAGCGGCTGAATTTTGTATCGATTTTTTAGTAGAAGATAAGAATGGCTACCTGGTAACCGCTCCATCTTTTTCGCCCGAAAATAATTTTATTGACGACAAAGGAAAAAGGGGGAGCGCATCCATCGCAACTACAATGGATATGTCAATTATCTGGGATTTGTTTACCAACTTAATTGAAGCTTCAAAAGAACTAAATGAAGATGTGGATTTTCGAAACCTTATCATCGCCAAAAAAAATAAATTATATCCGCTGCATATCGGTAAAAAAGGAAATTTACAGGAGTGGTATAAAGATTGGGAAGATGTAGATCCTCACCACCGCCATGTATCGCATTTGTTTGGATTGTACCCCGGCAGGCAGATTGCCCCGATAACCACACCCGCATTTGCAGCCGCATCAAAGAAAACACTGGAACTAAGGGGAGATGATGGCACCGGCTGGAGCCTTGCCTGGAAGATTAATTTTTGGGCAAGATTATTAGATGGTAATCATGCTTATAATATGATCCGTAAACTATTGCACATTACGGGTCAAACAGGTACCAATTATGCCAATGGCGGTGGTTCTTATGCCAACCTTTTTGATGCCCATCCGCCGTTTCAGATTGATGGCAATTTTGGAGGTATTTCCGGTATGGCCGAAATGCTTTTGCAAAGCCACCTGGGCGAAATACACCTCTTGCCTGCATTACCGGATAGCTGGAAGGAAGGAACCATAAAAGGTCTTAAAGCAAGAGGTAATTTTGAAGTAGCCATTAGTTGGAAAGATCATTTGTTAACGGGCGCAACTATTATTTCAGGGTCAGGCGAACCCGTAAAAATCAGGACCTCCGTTCCCGTGAATGTTACCGGCGTAAATGCCAGGTCGGTTAAAGATGCACATGGATATGTTACCTCCTTTAATACCCTTAAAGGAAAATTGTATAAACTAATTACAATGAAAAACTAAAACAATAAAGCCACCAATCCCGGGGATGCTTTGTTGTGAATTTTATCACTAACCCTTTTGAAAAGAAATGCTGCCAGGAAAATACGGGTAAACCAAAACTTGTTGAAACGCCTTTAAATTGTTTGCAATGGACTATCGGTTACTACCAGATGACGGATTGTTAAAACTGCTGAAATATAGTGATGAGGCGGCTTTAAAGGAGATTTATCTCCGGTACTGGAAAAATATTTATTTCTCCGCCATCAAAAAAGTCGGCATAAAAAATATTGCTGAGGAACTGGTTCAGAATGTCTTTGTGAGTTTATGGACCAACCGGGAAACCGCCAATATCAGGCAATTGCAAAACTACCTTAATACAGCCATTAAATACCAGGTAATTAATTTTCTTAAGTCAAAAATTCTCAGGGAAAAGTATACACTTCAGTCTTCAATGTTTGTAGCGCAGGAAGAAGACAGTTGCGAAAGTATTTTATTAACCCATGAGTTATCCGGGGCTATTGACAAAGCCACTAAAAAACTACCTGAAAAAAGCCGGCAAATTTTCCAGCTCAGCCGCATGGAAAATCATTCCATTAAAGACATAGCGCGCAACCTTCATATTTCCGAAAAAACTGTGGAATATCATATTACCCGTTCCCTTAAAATTATGCGGATTTATTTAAAAGATTTTATAGCTGTTAACTTAGTTTTTTTTATTTTTCCGTTCGGTTAACGACCTTTTGTTATCCTGTTGTTTCTTTCCTCCTTTATCCCTTTGTTTTGATAGAAAACTTTTTAGCAATTTGCTACTCCTGCATCAGGTATCACCCCGTCTTTTCAATCCCCCGGATGTTTTTTTAATTTTCATTAGGGTGTATCCATTTTCAGCTGACTATATAAGTAAGCCATATTAATTGCCGAAGACTTGCTACAGGTACAGCCGGGTTAAATATCCTTTTCTTTTTTGTAATTAATACGATTAAACTCATGCCAACTGCTATAAAAAGAAGGTTGATAGAATGGATACCAATACAATGATAAAAAAATAATTTACCAATGGATCGTAATGCATTTCACCAGTTACTGAAAAGGTATATAGAAGGCACCTGCTCACAGGCAGAAGCCGCACTTGTAAATCAATGGTATGAGTTGCTGGATGAGCAGGAAGAACTTTCTGCTGGTAACAGGGAAATTTATGAATTAGAAAACAGGATGTGGGACACCATCAAAGATCGGATAACAGGCCAGGTATCTATAAAGGACAGCGGATCCGTAAAAAGTCTGCGGCGGATCAGCTTTAAGTGGGCATCTGTGGCTGCAATTTTAATAGTCTGCATGGTGGGCGCTTTTCTGTATTCCGCCAAAATTAAACGGGTAACGGGTACGTTAATAAGTGCAAAGGTTGCAGAAGGGTTATCTGAGGAAATCAATTCTACTGAATTGCCCAAAAAGCTACTGCTTGAAGATGGGAGCATTATTATCTTACAGCCAAAAGCCAAGATTGCGTTTGCCAGGCATTTTTTAAAAGACAGGCGTGAAGTTTACCTCGAAGGGGAAGCCTTTTTTGATGTGGCTAAAAATACGGCAAAGCCCTTTTTTGTTTATAATGGCAGGTTGGTAACAAAGGTATTAGGTACCAGTTTCAATGTAAAAATTATAAAGGATAAAACAGAAGTATCAGTGCGCACAGGTCGTGTAGCTGTTTATGAAAATGGCAGGGAAGTAAATTTAAATGAGCAACAGAAAAAAAATAATGGTGTTATCATTACCCCCAATCAGAAAGTTACTTATTATACAGAGAACAGGCATTTTGTAACTTCCCTGGTGGATGTTCCCATTGTGGTGCCTGTGGAAAATAACCAGGGTGCAGGTGCAAGATTTGTATTTGATGATACCCCGCTTTCCGAAGTTTTGGCAGAATTGGAAAAGAGCTATGCAATTGAAATTATTCTGGCCAACAAGGATTTGAATAACTGCCCATTCACCGGTGACCTTTCACAACAGTCTATTTTTCATAAACTTGAATTTATATGCCAGGCATTCCAGTCAGACTATGAGGTAAAGGGAACCAGGATACTGATCAATGGAGGCAAAGGCTGTCCTTAAAAATTGTATTTTTTTTTATAAACCTAAAAACTGCTATATGATTATTAAAACCTACATCACCTAAAATTACTGATCCATAAAAAAGCCGGCAATACTTGGGGTAATGCCGGCTATAGCATTCCGCCAGTGGCGAAATGGATCTTGTCCGCATCAGATTATTTAACGTACAAAAACAATACAAATTATGAAAAAAAAGGCAATAGTTGCTTTTAAAATAATAGCAATGAAAATAGCATTTGTACAATTATTGATCATGCTCTTTGTGTTTTCCGCGGCTGCCAAAAAAATGACCGGGCAGGAGATTTTGGACCGGCCCGTTTCCTTATTCGTTGAAAATATAAAGATCAAAGACGCACTGCAGAAAATTCAAAAAATTGCAGATGTAAAATTTGTTTTCAGCTCCAGGGCTATTGATGCCAACAGGAAGGTTAGTTTTAATGTAAGCGGCAAAAAACTCGGTGAGTTCCTTAATGAAATAATATTACCGCTGCATATAAATTATAAATTGATTAATGGCAACATCATATTATTTAATGAAAATTTAAAAGCTTCATTGAATCCCATAATCCTGGAAAACGCCCCGCCTGCTGAATCCGTCGCTAACCGGGATATAAGCGGCAAGGTCACCAACCAGGAAGGCGACCCGCTGTCAGGAGTATCCGTGTTTATTAAGGGTACAAAAACAGGCACTACCACTGATGCGCAGGGTAGGTTCCGTTTATCTGTTCCCGAAAATGTTAATATAGAACTAGAACTATCATTTGTAGGATACCGGACAATGACAGTTTCTGCCGGTAGAAAAAGCGAAATTATAGCAAAACTTGTTGCTTCCGAAGCAGGCGGCCTGGAAGAAGTGGTGGTGATTGGATATGGCACTCAAAAAAAAGTTACCCTTACAGGCGCTGTTTCGTCTGTAAAAGGGGAAGATATCAAAGCAGTACCAACTGGTCCTATTGCCAATACCCTGGTAGGCCGTATGCCCGGACTTATAGCAAAAAACACCAGTGGAGAGCCGGGTTTTGATGACTCCAGGTTATTGATCAGGGGAAATAATACTTTAGGCAATAATAGCCCCTTAATTGTGGTGGATGGAGTAGCTGACCGTGCAGGTGGTTTTAGCAGGATTGATGTGAATGATGTTGAAAGTGTAACGATACTGAAGGATGCTTCGGCAGCCATTTATGGTTCCCGCGCTGCCAACGGTGTAATACTGGTAACTACAAAACGCGGCAAAACAGGTAAAACAAATATTACCTATTCAACAAATTATGGATTAAAATCTCCAACCATTTTACCTGATATGATCGACGCTGCTGATTATGCCACAGCCATAAATGACATTACCAGGTTAATTGATAAAAATCCCGTACCGACTTATACCGCAGCCGAGATACAGAAATTCAGGGATGGTTCCGACCCGGTAAACTATCCGAATATAGACCCTATGAAGGAGGCGCTAAAAAGTCATAGCATACAAAAAAGACATAGTTTAACTGTTTCCGGAGGTTCTCAAAATGTGAAATATTTCACTTCATTGGGCTACCAGTATGAAGACAATATCTATAAAAACAGCGCGAGTAATTACAAACAGTATAATCTGCGCTCAAATCTTGATATCCAGGCGAATGACTACCTGAGATTTTTTGCAAACCTGTCGCTCCGGCAGGAGGACAGGAATTCTCCCTACCAAAGCGGGTTTGGATCGGGGGAGATCTGGCGCAATATTGTACAGGGCGATCCCAGGCAACTACTGGTATATCCAAACGGATTACGGCGAGCTGTAACATCTGGCGGTTACAACCCCTTAACAGCCGTTGACGGAACTACTGGCTATCGCAGAGACAAGTCAACCCATATTAATGCTGATATAGGGTTCAACTGGGATTTTTCAAAGATAACTAAAGGCTTAGGTATTGACGGAAGATTGTCGATAGACAAAAGCAATAATTTCTTTAAAAGTTTTAATAAGGCCTGGGTGCTTTATACCCTTAATAATTCAACAGGCGAATACCTGCCCAACCGGTATGGCCCTACAAATGCCCTCCTCAATGAAAGTATGAACCAGAGCCTGGGCATCACAGCAATTGCCCGGTTGCTTTATAACCGGGTTTTTAATAAGGTGCACAATATCAGCACTTTTGTAGCTTATGAACAATATGAAAATAAATTTGATTACCTGAGGGGGCAACGCCAGGATTTTGTATCTACATCGGTAGATCAGCTTTTTGCGGGTGATGCCCGGGTTCAAGTAAACGACGGAACGGCATCAGAAGTCGGCCGCCAGAATTATTTTGGACGGTTCGACTATTCATATTCCGAAAAATACCTTTTACAGTTTAACTGGCGTTACGATGGCTCCGCGTATTTTCCAAAAGAGAACAGATTTGGATTTTATCCCGGAATTTCTTTGGGATGGAGGGCATCTGAAGAGAATTTCTGGAAACAAAATTTCCAGCTTATCAATTATTTCAAAATTAGAGGTTCATGGGGAAAAATGGGTAATGACCAGGTGGTTCTTGATGGGCAGGACCGGCGTTATTCATACCTTACCACCTATACTTTTGGTCAGAATGGCGTTTTTGGCGGGGCTAATCCCGCAGCATATACCGGTCTCGTTCAGGTGCAAACCGCTAATCCAAATGTATCCTGGGAAGTTGGCACAACTTATAATTTAGGGTTTGAAGCAAAATTCTTAAAAAATGCATTCTCTTTTGAGATGGATTTTTTCAGGCAGAACCGTGATAAAATTTTAGCCCAGCCAACAGCAGTGGTTAACGAATATGCCGGTCTTACCCTTCCTGCCGTAAATGATGCGTCATGCAAATCAGGGGGGGTTGAA
Source organism: Ferruginibacter sp. (assembly GCA_014379625.1). GTDB lineage: Bacteria > Bacteroidota > Bacteroidia > Chitinophagales > Chitinophagaceae > Ferruginibacter. The sequence continues at coordinate 10,726 of JACMLJ010000080.1, forward strand.
GCAAGCTTAAGTTATAATAGATTTTTTGGTAATGTAAGATTTAATATAGGCGGAAATTTTACCTATGCTAAAAGTGAAATTATCAATAAAAACGAAGCTGCAGCTACACCTGAATGGCAAAAGCAGGCAGGAAAACCAATCGGAGCTAACTGGTTATTGTACGAAGCAATTGGGATTTACAGAACATCAGCTGAATTGGCCAAGTATCCCGGTTTGGGAAACGCGGATATAGGGGATCTTATTTTTCGCGATGTAGATAATAACGGGGTATTGGATGCAAACGACAGGATACGTTTAAACCAGTCAGAAACACCTCAGATTATTTATGGATTTAACCTTGGCGCGTCCTGGAAGCAACTTGAATTAAGTATGTTATGGCAGGGGGCTGGTAAGGTTTCTACCTACACCTTTTATGAGGGTGGCGCCGGTGGTATAGGCAATTATACCCATAGCTTTTTTGATAACCGCTGGACCCCCGAAAATCCAAACGCAAGCGGGCCAAGAATTATTGACAGGGAAAGAACACCTTCCGCGAAACCAAATACTTTCTTTTTAAACGATGCATCTTATCTAAGGTTGAAAAATATCGAATTGACTTATTCACTGCCTAAAAACCTCCTGTCCAGATTGCATGTTAGTAATTGTAATGTATTTGTTAGCGGATTCAATTTGTTAACATTTACGGGTGTTAAAGACATTGATCCCGAAGCTACCGTAAGCGGCCAGGGCTATGCCGGCTGGTTTAATATACAATCCAAGGTATTTAATTTCGGGCTTAACCTAACTTTTTAAATTTAAAATAAAGTATTATGAAAAAGAATTTTCATTATTTATACGCAACCCTTGCAGTGGTTTGCATATTTTTTACCGCTTCCTGTAAAAAGAATATTCTTGATAAAAAATCCTTAGACCAGATCATTGAAGAGGATGTTTGGACTGATCCAAGTCTCGTCAATGCATTTGTTAATTCGAGGTATAACCAGATCGGGCATGGCTGGTACTCAGAATCATGGGTAAGTTCCATGTGCGATGAATCATTTCTTACATGGTCACGCAGTACAGAGCCTATCACCCAGGGTTATGTGAGCCCGAGTTTTATTGGTAGCATGAACGGGGGGCATTGGGGTGAAAATCTTCGCAGGTGGGACGTAGTTTGGCGAAATATTGGCAATTGCAATATCTTTTTCGACAATGTCAACAAAGTGCCATTCCCCGAGCTGAACCTCAAAAATCGTTTAATAGGCGAGGTTACCTTTATCAGGGCGCTGATGTATTGGGACCTGGTTAACCGCTGGGGGGCAATGCCCCTTATAACCAAGAGCTATGGTATTGATAATGTTGGGGAGATAAGTAAGTTAAAACGGAATACCTATAAAGAAAATATTGATTTTCTTGTTGCAGAATGTGACAAGGCTGCGGCAGCTCTTCCGCCAGGCTTTACCGGTACCAATAAAGGCAGGGCAACCAGTGTAGCCGCATTAGCACTCAAATCCAGGGTATTATTGTATGCAGCCAGTCCGCTCATGAGCAATGCAAGAAGCGATGATCCTAATTTCTTTGTACATTATCAAACACCCGACGCGGCCCGTTGGCAGAAAGCTGCTGATGCGGCACAGGCTGCTATTACTGCAGCGCTGGCAAATGGTTATGCCCTTTTTGACAAATATGGAGCTGACGTAAAAAAGAATTACACGGGTATATTTATGGAAGGCGGAAATTCCGAAGTTATTTTTGACCGCCAGGGAGGTACCAGCGCCAGCAGTACAAACCTTGGGTATATTGATGAAGCAAATGGTCCAAATGGCTACGGGGCATGGGGAGGAAATACACCTACTGCTGAATTTGTAGATGATTTTCAAATGAGCGACGGCACCAAATTCAGCTGGAACAACCCTGTTCATAAAGCTAATCCCTATGCAAACCGCGATGCCCGTTTATATGCAACTGTGTTATCCGATGGTGATATGTGGAAGGGTCGCAAAGTGGAGACCTTTTACTTCAAAAAGCCCGATGGCAGCGAAACAGGCGGATTAGATACAAAGTATGGGTCTAATTCCTGGAACACCAGTGCAACCGGCTACAATGCGCGTAAATTTTTGGATGAAACGGAAGTGCAGGGCAGTTGGAACTTTAATCCAAAAAACTGGATTTGGTTCAGGCTTGGTGAACTTTACCTGAACCTGGCTGAAGCAAAATTCTTCGCAGCGGATGAAGCTGGCGCCAGAACTGCACTGAATGTTATCCGCGACCGGGCCAGGATGCCGCGTGTAACTGCTTCCGGAACTCAGCTATGGGAAGCCATCGTGTATGAACGGAGGGTAGAACTCGCCTTTGAAGAGCATCGTTATTTTGATGTACGCCGATGGATGATTGCTGATGTTGTGCTGAACAAAAATGCAACCGGTATTACTATTGTTCGTGAAGGGACTGCGCCCCCGTACACGTATACCTATTCTCCGGGTACAAGTACTGCTCTCCCAAGACTGGTAGAAGTAAGAAAGTTTGTGGCGCCGAAAATGTACTGGCTTCCTATTCAACTGGATGAAATGAATAAAAATCCAAACCTGGGCCAAAATCCTGGTTACAATTGAAGAGGCAGATTTATGGTTAATCACAAAGTATAATTTACTGTTGACAAACATGTCAGGATACTTTGTAATTTAACTGGCCTTCCATTCGGATAAGAACAAGGTTGCCGGCTATATTTTGTTTGATGCCTTCAGCAGGAGATTTATAGCCATTAATTATTGATAGATGTCATAGGATACAGCCTTATAACTGTATCCTTATTTTTAAGGTGATGTTGGGATTAACTACATTATAATGCGTAATGCCTGGTCCGGTAATTTATTTCAATTTTTCTTACGCTGATTATATTTCAGCACAAAAAATAAAAGGGTAAACTATCTGTTTTAAATTATGATTGTATGCCTTTGTGATGTAGGTTTGTATCAATATCTGTTGTGCAGGTGAGGCTTAATATAAAATGCCTGTAAATTATATAACTATCGCTATCATTATGAAATTTTTTCGTCTATCTATTTATGCTGTCTTGTTTACAGCGTTGTATTTTCCTTTTAAAAGCAATGCCCAGGGGGAAAAATTTTTAACGGTAAAAATCAATGAATCCAAAGCAACTGTTCAGCCAACCATGTGGGGTGTTTTTTTTGAAGATATAAACCTTGGCGCCGATGGGGGTATATACGCGGAACTGGTAAAAAACCGCTCGTTTGAATTCAGCAGACCGTTAATGGGTTGGAAGGTTCAGCAAAAACTGGCTAAGGAAGGGTCTGTTCTTGTTATCAACCGAAAAGAAGAGAATGCATCAAACCCACGTTTTATAAGGGTTGTCGCGGATCACGCTTCCAGGGGTGACCTCGGTTTAACCAATGAAGGCTTTCGGGGCATGGGAATAAAAAAAGAGTTGAAGTACGATTTTTCAGTGATGTACAGGCAGCAGTCAGCCGGTGTTAAAATGCATGTTGAATTAACGGACAGTGCCGGAAAAATAATTGGTGCTGCATCGCTGTCACCCAATGAAGCCGGAGCTGGCTGGCACAAAGCATCCGTAAGTTTCATTGCAAGCGCAACCGTGTTAAAGGCAAAAATGAATGTATGGATAGAAGGAAATGGCGTTATTGATCTCGATATGATTTCGCTTTTCCCGACAGATACCTGGAAAAACCGGCCCGGTGGGATGCGTGCTGATATGATTCAATTACTGGCAGACATGAAGCCCGGTTTTATCCGTTTCCCCGGCGGTTGTATTGTGGAGGGTTTTGATTTATCGACCCGCTACCAGTGGAAAAAAACGATTGGTCCGGTTGAGCAACGGCAACTGATCATTAATCGCTGGAATACTGAATTTGCCCATCGCCCGGCGCCTGATTATTTTCAGACATTCGGTTTAGGGTTCTTCGAATATTTTCAACTGGCGGAAGATATAGGCGCCGAACCATTGCCCATCTTAAATTGTGGTATGGCCTGCCAGTTTAATACCGCGGAAGTGGTTCCGCTAAATGAACTCGATCCCTATATCCGGGATGCGTTAGACCTTATAGAATTTGCCAATGGAGATGTCAGCACAACCTGGGGCAAGGTTCGTGCGGATCTCGGGCACCCGTTACCGTTTCAACTAAAAATGATGGGTGTTGGCAATGAGAACTGGGGGCCCCAATATGTAGAACGATTAACTGCGTTTACGAAGGCAATCAAGGCAAAGTATCCTGGTTTTAAAATAGTAAACAGTTCGGGCACCGATCCGGAAGGCGGCCGTTTTGATTATCTTGATGGTGAGTTGCGTAAAATGAATGCAGATATTATAGATGAGCATTATTACCGGAAACCTGAATGGTTTTTTGCCAATGCCAGGCGGTATGATAATTATCCAAGAACCGGGTCAAAAATCTTCGGGGGAGAATATGCTGCCCAAAGCGATAAAACGGTAAGCGTTAATAATAAAAACAACTGGCTTACCGCTTTGTCAGAAGCAGCTTTTATGACCGGGCTGGAACGTAATGCAGATGTGGTGGTGATGGCATCCTACGCGCCACTTTTTGCGCATATCGATGGATGGCAATGGACACCCGATCTTATTTGGGTAAACAACCTGCAATCGTATGGTACACCCGATTATTATGTACAGAAATTGTATGCCCTGAATAAAGGAACAAAAGTTGTACCCATCACATTAAACAATGATGTGGTTGCGGGTCAGGACAGCCTGTATGCTTCGGCCGTAACAGATGCGGCAGCCAATGAATTAATTATCAAAATTGTAAATGCCTCTGCCAGGCCACAGCCAACTGTTATCAATGTGCAGGGCGCAAAAAAACTAGCTTCAAAAGGATTGGCAACACTTTTACAAAGTGATGATTTGAACAGGGTTAATTCATTTGATGATCCTCAAAAACTTTCCCCAAAAGAATCAGCCATTGTTGTGAAGGGCAACAAAATTAATTACACCGCGGCACCTTATTCCTTTAGTGTTATAAAAGTTCAGCAATTATAAAAATTGCAGGCACCAGGTTAAAAAATATGGGTATTGCATCGATATTAAAAATGTCAGCATTGATCCCTGTAAATTGGAAAAGCGCTTTGATCCCGCAGTATCTAAGCTTATCTTTCTTGTTCAAAAACTGCTTTGAATTGTTCACATCTGGCTCCCTGTGTTTGGAGAGGGCCGGGTTGAGACAGTACAGAATTATATCCCCATTCATTATAAACACAACCAGGTTATGAAACTTTTTGGAAAGATGCTAATAATGGCAGCAGGCTTTTTTATAACGGCAACCGATAATGCATTTAGCCAGGTGGCGCAAACACCACCCATGGGCTGGAACAGTTACAACTGTTTCGGATCTGCCGTTCACGAGGATGAAGTAAAAGCCAATGCTGATTATGTGGCGAAGCATTTAAAAAAATTTGGATGGCAATACGTAGTAGTGGATTTTTTATGGTCTTACGACAATCCTGTTGGCAGTAAAATAGGTAACCCCTACCAGATGCAGTTACAGGATGGCTCTTATGTTCCCTGGTTAACGATGGACGAGTGGGGCAGGCTTGTACCCCATTCGCACAAATTTCCATCTGCTTTTGGTGGTAAGGGTTTTAAACCCCTGAGTGATTATGTGCATGGTTTAGGATTGAAGTTTGGCATACATGTAATGCGGGGTATCCCAAGGCAGGCGGTATGGTCTAAATCCCCGGTATTGGGCGCCAATGGAATTACTGCCGATATGATTGCTGATACTTCTTCCAAGTGTACATGGATGAATCATATGTATGGATTAGACATGTCAAAACCCGGGGCGCAGGAATATTTGAATTCCATTCTTAAATTATATGCCTCCTGGGAGGTGGATTTTATAAAAGTAGATGATATTGCCCGGCCTTACCATACCGCTGAAGTTGAAGGATATGAGAAAGCTATCGAAAAGTCAGGCAGGTCAATGCCATTAAGTATTTCGCCCGGCGAAACTGCCTTGTCTGCTACAAATCATGTAAAGCAGCATACCAGTATGTGGCGCATGGCCGACGACTTCTGGGATAACTGGGAGATGATATTACACATGTTCAATTATGCAAAAAGCTGGGAAGGTACCGGCGCGCCGGGTCACTGGCCAGATTGCGATATGATACAGATTGGAAAGCTCTCTAAACGTGGCCCTGTTGGCCCTGAGCGTTATAGCCGTTTTAATGAAGATGAATTGTATACGCACATGAATTTCTGGTGCCTGTACCGATCGCCATTAATGCTGGGTGGCAATCTCCCGGAGAACAGGGCGCTTGAACTAAAATTATTTACCAATGAAGAAGTGCTGGCCGTAAACCAGCAGGGAGAAAACCCACGGCAACTCTACAAAAAAGACGGCAGCATGGTTTGGGTATCACAGGTAAGTGGCAGTAAAGATATGTATATTGGCCTTTTTAATATCAGCGATTCAGCGCAGGAAGTGGCGATAGCATTTGCCGACCTTAAATGGAAAGGCGTAGTTAAAGTAAGGGATTTATGGAAAAAAACAAACCTCGGTGAATTCAAAAAAAAGTACACACAAAAAATAAATGCGCATGGTTCTGTTTTATTGCGGCTGACACTTAATTAGGGCTGGTGTTAAGTTAAGTTTGTGAATGGTGAATGGTGAATAGCTGTCGGGTGTTAAATTAAGCCTTTACTTTACCCCAACATAATGCAGGGTGCAGATGTAACTGTTTCCTTATTTTATCAAAGAACAATTGTACAAATAGCTTAAAATGTGTAAAAAAACGGGGGTTATAATTACTGTTATTTTATTATTTGCCGGTATGGCTAAAAGTCAGCAAACTGTTAACCAGCGGCTTGATTCATTTAAACTTATACAACCGGGTGCTACCCTTTTCCAGGTATCCGACCAGTTTAAATTTACAGAAGGCCCTGCAGTAGATAAAAAGGGAAATATATATTTTACTGATCAGCCGAATGATAAAATCTGGAAGTATGGCATTGATGGAAAGCTATCTGTTTTTATGGATAAAACCGGGCGTTCCAACGGTTTATATTTTGATAAAAAAGGAAGGCTGCTTGCCTGTGCTGATGAAAGAAATGAACTGTGGGCCATTACGTTAAAACGGCAGGTAGTGGTGCTATTAAACGAATTTAACGGGCAGAAGCTAAACGGTCCAAATGATTTATGGATTGATAAAAAAGGAGGCATTTATTTTACTGATCCTTACTACCAGAGACCATATTGGGCAAGAAAAAAGCCCGATCTGGAAAAGCAGAGCGTTTATTATCTCGCCAAAGGAAATAAAGAAGCGGTGTTGGTGGACAGCCTGCTGGTACAACCCAACGGTATAGTAGGTACACCGGACGGAAGCAATTTATTTGTAGCAGATATACGTGACAATAAAACCTATAAATATACAATAAATGAAGACGGCAGTTTAGTTAACCGGCAGCTATTTGTAAACCAGGGATCAGATGGTATGACACTTGACAATATGGGCAACCTTTATCTCACAGGCAAGGGTGTAACCATTTATGATAAATTGGGGACAAGGATTGGTAATATCGCAGTTCCGTCTAACTGGGTAGGTAATATTTGCTTCGGTGGTAAAAACCGTACAACAATGTTCATCACAGCCTCGGAGTCGGTTTATACATTGCAGATGTTGGTGAGGGGAGTAGAGTAATGTTGTTAGAAAAAGCTATTATTATTTATGCCGGCTTTCATTTGCATACTGCTTGCTAATTCCAATAATTGTAGTGCTTAAGCATAAAAATAGATCATGAAAAAAAATACAACGGGTAAGAAAGGGCTATTCAAAAATCTCCGGATACAGGTTTTATTTTTTTGTATCGTTTTTGCAAACACACTTACCGCCCAGCCAGGTCCGCCACGGGGCCCCATCGTTTTAGCTGCTGATGATACCGAAGCTTTTCCCCATGCACCCGCAGGCTTTGACAAAAAGCGGGAAAATATCATGCATGGCAAAACGGATTCAGTACAATATGATTCAAAGATTGTTGGCACAAGACGAAAATTACTGATCTATACGCCCCCGGGCTATTCTGCTGGTAAAAAATATCCGGTGCTTTATCTTTTGCACGGAATCGGCGGCACAGAAAGGGAATGGTACAAGTACGCTGAACCAGATGCCATTCTTGATAATTTATATGCCGAAAAAAAGATCGTTCCCATGATCGTTGTATTTCCCAATGGGCGCGCCATGAAAAATGATGCCGATACAGGCAATGTATTTTCCAGGGAAAAAATGGAAGCGTTTGCAAATTTCGAAAAAGATCTGCTCAATGATGTAATTCCGTTTGTAGAAGCAAATTATCCTGTTATCAAAGACCGCGAAAGCCGGGCTATTGCCGGTTTCTCCATGGGAGGCGGACAATCACTCAATTTTGGGTTGGGCCACCTCGATACCTTTGCATGGATAGGTGGATTTTCATCCGCCCCTAACACAAAGAAGCCGGATGAATTAGTGCCTGATCCTGCCGGTGCAGCAAAAAAAATAAAACTGCTTTACCTTTCCTGCGGGGATAAGGATGGCCTTATCAGCATCAGCCAGGGCGTACATCGTTATCTGAAAGAAAACAAAGTTCCCCATATCTGGCAGGTGATCGCGGGCAGCCATAACATGACCATGTGGGTAAACGATCTGTATCTTTTTTCGCAGCGCATTTTCCGCTAATCATATCAGAAAATAGTTGTTATTCCATGTTTAAAAAAAATAATCTCCTGTTTGCATTTGCTGTATTATTCCCGGGCGGATATTGTACAACCCAGGTGCTCAACCGTGCCCCGACAATCAATGATACTTTGCAATCCGTTAGGGTGGGGGCTGATAACAGGGTTACGTTTAGCATCTTTGCGCCTAAAGCATCAGCAGTAACAGTAGGGGGCGACTTTACTTTAGGGGCGCCTGCCGCAAAATTAATCAAAGCTGACAATGGAGTGTGGTCTTACACAACAAGCCCCATTCCGCAGGATTCCTATACCTACAATTTTAATATAGATGGCATAAATACCCTGGATACCAAAAGCGCCGAATTTAAAGAGAACCCCAATGCACTGTTCAATTACTTTATTATGAACGGCCCGGACACGGAGTTTTTTGCTTTGAAAAATGTTCCTCATGGCAGGGTAGAAAAGATTTTGTATCATTCCAATTCCCTTGATGCAGAACGGAGAATGCATGTTTATCTTACGCCCGGCGCTGGTAAAGTAAAAGGCAAATTACCCGTGCTGTACCTGCTTCACGGCGGCGGCGATAACGATATTTCATGGACAGGCGCCGCTAAGGCCAACCTGATCCTGGATAATTTGTATGCCGAAGGAAAGCTGAAAGATATGATGGTTGTAATGCCTTCGGGGCATACGGCCGCAAAAGGTTTCTCCATGGGTGCAGGTCCGGACCAGGACCCATTTTGCAAAGATCTGCTGGATGATATCATTCCGTTTATTGAGAAAAACTATCCTGCTTCTGCCAAAAGAGAAGACAGGGCCATCGCCGGCTTTTCAATGGGCGGTATTCAAACCCTGAACCTGGCTTTATGGAATCCCCATAAATTCGGGTATGTTTGCCCGATGGGTACCGGATTTTTCCCCGCATCAATAAAAGAAATAGATGAAAAATATACCGGGGTTCTGAAAAATCCCGTCATCAATCAGTTCAAACTGTTTTATATTGGTAAAGGAAAAGATGATAACCTTGTTGCAACCAACAATACAGCCATGCTGGCATTATTTGATAAATATGGTATCAAATACCAGTACAAGGAGTTCCCCGGGGCGCACTCTTTTGTTTTTACCCGCAGGTACCTGGTATTTTTTGCGCCGATGCTGTTTAAGTAAATTATAGCAGCTATCAATTAACAGTATCTCTATCATGATAGGCGGGTAGCTTACATCAAAATGGAATAAGCAAACAGCCGGACCTGAAATACATCCTCCCTATTTTGTTGTTTCAATAAATCATTATATTTTAGCAATCTAACCATTGGTAAGATTTTTACTTCACGGGTTTTTGTTTTTACATAGGCTTTTTTTTAATGATATAACTTAATGGCCGGTTTCTCCATAAAAGAATTTTTTGTTATTTTGGGTATGCAGACTGGGTAAACAAATTGCTCTGAAAAAACAAAACTTTTCGCCGGTACCCGTTAAATAATAAAAATATTTATTTAACCACATACTATTTCAGTAAGAAAATCGTTTTGTTTTACTATAAAATAACAGGAATGGTTTTTGTATCCTTCCGGATTAACACAATATTTATGAAAATATTATTTTTAAGCGCCGTAACACTATTGAGTTGTACAATTGCACAAGCTCAAAACCTTCACCTTACTTTGTTTGGGGGTATCAGTAATTACCAGGGAGACCTGCAATCCAAAAGATTTACATTTGAACAGGCAAAAGCGGCTTTTGGAATTGGTGCATTATATGAATTTTCAGATAAGTTGTACCTGCGTGCGAACCTGAACTTTGGAAAAGTTGCAGGCGACGATAAAATAAGCGGCAAGTATTTAAGCCGTAATCTTAGCTTTTCATCTCCTGTAACAGATATACACCTTGGTTTGGAATACGACCTTTTAAATTTGTATGAAAGAAGTGTAACCCCATTTGTATTTGCCGGCATATCTGCCTTTCATTTCAATCCCTCCGCGATAGATTCTGCAGGCAGAAAAGTGTTTTTGCAGGGACTTGGTACCGAAGGCCAGGGATTCTACCAGGGAAGAACAAAGTATAATCTTACCACTATGGCTTTGCCTTTTGGCGGTGGATTAAAACTTGCGCTTTCTGAAAATATAAGGATTCGTTTTGAAATTGGCATTCGCAAAACATTTACTGATTACCTTGATGACGTAAGTACCACTTATGCAGACGAGACGCTGTTATTGATTAACAACGGACAGCGTGCGGTAGACCTTGCTTTCAGGGGAGATGAATTAAAGGCGACCGCTACAGCCTATCCTGCAGCGGGCATTAAAAGAGGAAATCCCGGAAGTAAAGACTGGTATTATTTCACCGGCGTAGGTATAAGTTTCCGGCTGGCACCAAAATATGGTAACGGCGGTGGTTCGGGCAAAACAGGCTGCCCTGTAAATATATATTAATCACTTTCACCCTACACCTTCTCAATTCTTTATTGCTTCAACCATTCTCCCGTTTTAGTGTTTTACATTTGCACTGAAATTATAATGAATGGCATATAAATCTTTAGAAGCTTGTTTGACTGATCTTGAAAAGAACGGTCAGCTCATTCGTATCCCGGAACCTGTTGACCCCCGCCTCGAAATGGCAGCCATTCATTTACGTGTACACGAAGCCGGCGGACCTGCCCTTCTTTTCGAAAACGTTACTGGAAGCAGGTTCAGGGCAGCTTCCAATATATTTGGTACTTTGGAAAGAAGCAAATTTATTTTCAGGGATACGCTTCATATAGTTCAGCAATTGATCGAATTAAAAAACGATCCTGTAAAAGCCATTAAGCATCCGGTTAAAAATTTTAAAGCGGGCCTTGCGGCAATCAAGGCATTGCCATTAAAAAATCCTGTCAGCAGGCCGGCGCTTTTCGAACAAATTCAGATACAGGATATACCACAAATACAGCATTGGCCGATGGATGGAGGAGCTTTTGTTACCCTTCCCCAGGTGTACACAGAAGATATCGATACACCGGGCATCATGCATGCCAACCTTGGCATGTACCGCATACAGTTATCCGGAAACGAATATGAATTCAATAAAGAGATCGGTTTGCATTATCAATTGCACAGGGGTATCGGTGTGCATCAAACCAGGGCCAATAAAAAAGGATTGCCTCTTAAAATAAGCGTATTTGCCGGCGGTCCCCCTTCGCATAGTGTTAGCGCAGTTATGCCCTTACCAGAAGGCATCAGCGAAATAACCTTTGCCGGGGTATTGGGTAACCGGCGGTTCAGGTATACCTATGCTGATGGATATTGCATCAGTACCGATGCTGACTTTGTGATTACCGGTGAAGTGTATCCCGGCGAGAATAAACCCGAGGGGCCCTTTGGCGACCACCTTGGGTATTACAGTTTGAAGCATGACTTTCCATTGATGAGAGTACACAAAGTATATGCAAAGAAAAATGCTATCTGGCCTTTTACCATAGTGGGCCGCCCGCCACAGGAAGATACCAGCTTTGGGCAGTTGATACATGAAATTACCGGTAGCGCCATTCAGTCGGAAATACCGGGGTTAAAAGAAGTGCACGCGGTGGATGCAGCCGGCGTACACCCCTTGTTGTTAGCCATAGGCAGTGAACGGTATACACCCTATGCACCGGCTAAGCAGCCCTCCGAGATATTAACCATTGCCAATCATATTCTTGGAACAGGGCAGTTGAGCCTTGCAAAATTTTTATTCATTACGGCAGATGATACCAACAAATTAAGTACGGCTGATATTGGCGCTTTTTTTCAATATATACTCCAAAGGATCGACCTTAAGCGGGACATACATTTCTACACCAATACAACAATTGATACGCTCGATTATTCCGGCACTTCACTGAATAGCGGCAGTAAGGTAGTGTTTGCTGCTTATGGCGAGACCGTGAGGGAATTAGCCACCACCATACCAGCATGCCTGCAGGTATTGCAGGGTTTTGAAAATCCACAATTAGTTATACCCGGGATTGTTGCCATACAGGCAAAAGCTTTTGATACTTACGATACTGCAAAAAATGAGTTTGCAGGTTTGGATGAGCAACTATCAAACAGCATCAGAGCATTGTCGTCCATTCCTTTGCTTATCATTTGCGACAATGCGGATTTTGTAAGTGAAAACCTGCGAAATTTTTTATGGGTCACTTTTACCCGCAGTAATCCTTCACATGATATACATGGAATCGGAACCTTCTACGAAAACAAACATTGGGGATGTGCCGGCCCATTGATTTTTGACGCGAGGATAAAACCCCATCATGCCCCACCGGTAGAAATGGATGCTGCAACAATAAAGAAAACCGACCGGTTATTTGAAAAGGGTGGAAGTTTATATGGCCTGTTATAAGCATTTTATTATAATCTTTTCTGTAAACTTTCTTCATACTTCATCAAAAAAATTTTTTTGTGAATGAAAATTTATCTGCCGATATTTTATATTCCTTTAGTTCCAGCCTTGCAACAGATAAAATGCTATTTTTACCCTCATCAAATACACAAGACGGGTTAAAACTACATATTCAATTGTTAATTGCTTTGCCCCGGGCAATGGTTCCAGTCCAAAACCTTCCGGCAACTGGTAAATGGTAGTATCAGTTTTAATAAATGGGTGCTCAAAATAAAAATTACGTGTACGATGCTCTGGCCCGGGTAGAGTCCCGCTCCGGATTTTATAAATCCGCGGGTTGAGAAACATTTTTTTTGCGCTGTAAACTCCGCAATAGCCGTAAAGCGGTAGCAAGCCGGATATAATAATGATTGCGTCCTTTTCATGGATCCTTACTTTTTATAATGATCGCTTCATTCAGTTTGGATAATAATATTTTATAAAAAGCGGCAAGGTCGGGATATTCCTCTGCGGCATAATAGCACCGCTTGAAATCAACCGAGATCCTTACATTCAATGAATTATTATCGTGGGATATAAATCTTTTAAATACAATACTGGTATCCGGCATAACCAGTGAAATATCCTGGGGCAGTTCTTCAAACCGGAAGTTGCCTGCAAGCGTATAATTTCCATAGATGGTGTATTCCTGCGGGAAGCTGAAATCAATATCGGTGCGCCGTTCGGTAGCTGTAAAGTGATTTATTGATAATGCTGAAAAAAGATTCAAATTGAAATAATAATGCCCGCCCGTATTGCTGAGTGCGGTAGAAAATCGTAGTTTCTGCTCAAGGGGCAAAGAATCAGTTTCGAGGTTGTCCAGTTCCAGGCCATCGATCTGTACCATGATATTTTTATCTCCCAGTTGGTGCGCAATAAATTTTTCTTTTCCTTCCAGCCAATCCTTATATAGCTGTTTACGTGCGTATCCACTGCTGCTGATCAGCGCATCTCCTTTCATCATTCCATCTGCTGTAATTTCTCCGCTTACCGCGGTTATTACTTTATACTTGTGCAATGTATCAGCAACTTCCAGCCATCGCCAATTGTCATCGGCTACCACAAAACCCCTTGTATTGACAACTTTTTCAGGTATTAAATGATATCCTGCATACTCATCGGTTGCATCCAGTACGTAAAATTTATTTTTATCCTCCACCAATGCCATAACCGTATTGAACTGGTTTATGAATGGTAAAGCGGTATTGACCAACCCATTATTCCTGGTGCTGAAGAGAATGGGTACCGCGTGTACACCTGCCTGGTTTAGGACCGATATAAGTAAGAGGTTGATATCACCGCTGCTGCCGCCCTTTTTTTGAAAAACTTTTTTTATTCCTTCATAACAGTAGATTGTTTCACGCCCGTTCCAACGCAGGTTCTTTTTCAAATAATTATAAACCAATGCCATCCTGTTTTCTATTCCTTCCACTTGAAGTGCATCTGCTATCAGCCTTTTTGTTCCGGCAGGTTTTTTTTTTATTTGCATTCCAAAACAGGGGTCATTTGTAAGTTCCATAACTATGTCTTCCCAGTCGCTGCGGATATTTACCACATTCCCATTACCATAATCAATTTCAGATAACTGGAAGGACAATCTTTGCCGGTAATCCCTGGCAGAACCCATAAAAGGCTCGTTGCGCACAGCGGGCAAATTGCGCATAATAAAATTTTTCTGTACTGTAGTGCTCGTTACCACACCACCTTTTATCATCAGCCTTTCTGTAATCGTAGCTTCCTTCGTTTCAAGCGAATCTGCTGTCAGTGGTTGTATGGCAAAATGGAAAAGGGCAGGTATCCGAACCTGGTACCCGCTATATTTTGTAGGTATGCTGCTTTGAAAATACCAGTCTTTTATCTCAGTAAATGATTTGAGCCGCATTAGGTATTTGTATTCTATAACGCTTCCGACTTTTACATCTGGAAAAACAAGGATCATTTCGCTGTATTGATTATTAATCCTGTTGTTGTATATAGCACTTTTATTAACCCTTGTTTTTTTTATTTTGCCATCTTCAGTGATATTATAGGTGCAGGCTTGCATGTCTATTATGCTTTCATCATTATTATGGCTATAAAATGGGATGGTTAAATTGCCATAGGAAAGTCCGGACGGTTTTAATATTTTTATACGGACTCTTCGTTCATGCATTGCCGTAAAGGACGATGGGTCATCTGTGCTTCGGGTATAATACCTGTTGCCCCAATCAATGAGCTTACAGGCTTCGGCCCCGGGATCAAAAAAACAGTCTTTATCTTCAAAATCTGCCTGATCAATATTGCCAAATCCCGGTAAATCTTTCTGAGCCACCGCAGCTTGCACTACAAAAACAAAAAGAGAAAAAAGGAATTTCATCAGGCGAATATACTTTTCTTTAGGATAATGCCCTTCAACCGCGGAAGGGCTGCGAAACAGGCTCATTCCCGCAAAAGTATATTATTATTATTTTCATCCTTACGACGGGGTTTCCACAGTCGGCGACTTCCTGTAGGCGCGATGACAAAAAAAGCTGACCACAAGTTCTCACTTTTTTGATGCAGTATCGCGCTCCGGAATTAAGTCATTTTCAAATTTTCTCATTTTCACATTTGAAATTCAGGATCTTCCTATAGTTTTAATCGCTCCGATTAATTTAGCTACCCGGCAGATTTCAAATGCACCCTTTTTGTCAGGCCATCGTTAATTTTTGAACAAGTTGGGCATATTGCTGTATTTAATATTAAATTGAGAAAAAATAACCTGATTCATAAAAACTACAAAAATGAACCTTCTTAAAATACTGGGCGCTATGTTTTTCTTTTGTTCCTGTAATGCGCAATCAAAGCAGGTGAGCTTAAAAGTAAATGCCGATGATAACAGTTTGTTGTGGGAAATAAGTGGCAGGGGCCTTAAAAATTCTTCTTATTTATTTGGCACTTTTCACCTGATGTGTAAGAACGATATAAGATTTAGTGAACAATTAAAAACCGCCGTCAGTAATTCGGGGGTTGTTTACCTTGAAATGGACATGGACGACCCTGCCATCCTGCTGGGCGGGTTACTGATGATGAATATGAAAGATGGAAAGAAATTGAAGGACCTTTACAATGCGGATGAATATCAAAAACTTATCGCTTATTTTAAGGATACTTTACATATGCCGGTTGGTATGCTGCAAAGTACCAAACCTTTTTTCCTGGCGGCCTTATTGTATCCAAAAATGATGCCCTGCAAAACAGTTTCAGGAGTGGAAGAAGAGTTAATGAAACTGGCAAAACAGCAGAAAAAGGAGATAAAGGGGTTGGAGACGATGGAGTTCCAGGCAGCCGTATTTGATAGTATTCCTTATGAGGAGCAGGCAAAGGAGTTATTAAAATCAATCGATAGTATGGTATCCTACCAAAAATATTTTGATACGATGATAGCGGTATATAAAACACAAAGGCTGATGGAGATTGAGAAGTTGTTTAAGGATAGTGAGTTTGGAATGGAAGATCACCAGGACCTGTTGCTAAATGACCGCAATAAAAACTGGGTTGCCCAGTTAAAAACGATAATGAAAGGACAAAGCGTATTTATAGCAGTTGGCGCAGGTCATTTGGTGGGTAAAGAAGGACTGATCAGTTTACTTCGGAAGGAAGGGTACACTTTAAAGCCCATATTAAATAAATGATAGCTAATCAGCAATAATTAATGATGACTGATGAATGATGGATCATGAGTAATGCCTTATGGCAGTAACCCTGCTCATTACTTATTATTGAACCAATAGCCGGAAATTTTGTTTTAACCAGCTAATTTTGCAAAATGAAAAAAATATTTAGTGCCCTATGCTTAGTTGCTTTTTTTTCAGCATGTGAAAAAGACATCAACTTTAATTTAAAAAATTCAGCAGATGTACTGGTGGTGGATGCCAATATCGAAAATGGCCGCCCACCGGTAGTAGTGCTCACTAAAAGTTTAGATTTTTTCAGCACGGTTAATCCCACTTTATTACTCAATTCATTTGTACGGGGTGCGGAGGTAACCATGTCTAATGGGGTGCTTACCCATAAACTAAAAGAATATGGTACCCAGCTCGGAGGGGGCATTACAATATACTCCTACAGTATTGATTCCGCTAACCTGGCTACTGCCTTTGTTGGCGCGTTCAGTACCCGTTATACCCTAAATATCAAAACCGGTGGCAAGGATTATACTGCAACGACTACCATTCCAGCGCTGACTAAAAAAGCGGATTCTTTATGGTGGACCCCCGCCCCGTTTGCAGAGGATACCAATAATGTGATTGTGATGGTAAGAGCTACAGATCCGCCCGGACTGGGAAATTATATCCGGTATTTTACCAGTAAAAACAGCGGGCCCTTTTTGCCGGGCGAAAATTCTGTTTTTGATGACCAGGTTATTGACAATACCACTTACCAGTCGCAGGTTGACCCGGGCATTGACCGGAATAATTTGGTTCCCTTTGACAGTAATTATTTCAAAAGGGGAGATACTGTTTCCCTTAAGCTATGCAATATTGATAAACCTTCATACACGTTCTGGAGTACATGGGAATTTGCTTTTCAAAGTATTGGTAACCCCTTTGCGCAACCGAATAAAGTTATTGGCAACATCAGCAATGGGGCATTGGGCGCCTTTTATGGTTATTCGGCATTTTATAAAACACTGGTGATTCCTAAATAAAGTTTAGAACGCAAACTTTGCAGGTAAGATGTACGATTTAGGAAAATGGGATGGAACCTCGTAAATATACCGGCATTTACAGGCTGCGTTACTATTGTAATGTTAAAACTTCAAAAGGGGGAAATCAATTTTGAAAGCTTTATTGCTCCCGATTCCATTAACCATACCAGGTGCTTTCTTGCTATCAAAGGGATTGTGCACCTTCAATAGGCTGTAATTGATGATAAATCACATAAAAAGGCTGGCTATTCTTTAAATCTTGTTGTAAATAAAACTACAAGGGCGATATGATTTGAGATATACCACCCAATCATTTCAACTTCTGCCTTTGATTGAATTGCTGTAATTTTGCCGCAACAAAAAATAGTATGGAAAATAGTACCATTGAAAAAGTTCATTGTTTAATAATCGGGTCGGGGCCTGCCGGATACACTGCCGCGATATATGCAAGCCGGGCGGGACTGCACCCCGTTTTATACCAGGGCATCCAGCCGGGAGGACAACTAACCATCACCACTGAAGTTGAAAATTACCCCGGTTACCCCGAAGGGATCCAGGGACCGGAGATGATGGTTCATTTTGAAAACCAGGCAAGACGGATGGGCACAGATATACGGTATGGGCTGGCAACAAAAGTAGATTTCTCTTCACAACCCTATAAAATTGAAATAGACGAAGAAAAATGGATCGCTGCAGACGCGGTTATCATATCTACAGGGGCCTCAGCAAAATGGCTTGGACTGGAAAGCGAACAGCGATTGAATGGTTATGGGGTAAGCGCCTGTGCGGTATGTGATGGATTTTTCTTTAAAGGGAAAGAGGTTGCCATTATTGGCGCCGGTGATACCGCCGCGGAAGAAGCACTCTATCTTTCAAAAATATGTTTACAGGTACACATGATAGTAAGAAAAGGTGAAATGCGCGCCAGCAAAGTAATGCAGGAAAGGGTAGTAAATACCCCCAATATAAAAATGTACTGGCATAGTGAAACGGACGAGATTTTAGGAGACAAAAAAGTGGAGGCGGTCCGTATTAAGAACAACCAGACAGGCGAAAAACAGGATATACCGGTAAGTGCGTTTTTTGTGGCAATCGGGCACCATCCCAATAGTGACATTTTTAAGGGTTGGTTAAACATGGATGAAGCAGGTTACCTTATTACGGTTCCGGGTAGTTCCAAAACCAATATAGCCGGTGTATTTGCTTCAGGAGATGTACAGGATAAAATATACCGGCAGGCGGTAACTGCTGCGGGCAGCGGCTGTATGGCGGCGCTGGATGCAGAAAGATGGCTGGGGGAGCGGGGAGTAAAGGATAATTATTGAGTGCAAAATGGATAATGCCTTTCATTATAAGGGTATTAATTTACCCGGGTTACTTAAAAAACCAGGGGATTAAATTTACCATTAAAATTAACTGCCCGTTAAACAGGAACATTGATTATTCCGTTATCAAATATTCATTATCCAATCAATTTCGTTTAGTCAAATCCTTTCCTTTGGAGAAGATTAAGGTGAGATCAGACAGGAAAAAAATATCATAAGCGACATTCATTTTCCAATTATCAATTAAAAACTATCCATTTAAATGCTCACGATTCACTTACACAAATTGTTATTTCATTCCTTTCATGGTTATTATGAGGAGGAGCAAATATTAGGTAATGATTTTGAAGTAAATGCGGACATTGTGGTGGATACCATCGGCCAGGTAACCAGCCTGCGACAAACTGTTGACTATGTTACCGTGTATGATATCATCAAACAAAGAATGTTTCAGGCTACACCCTTACTGGAAACCGTGGCGCAGGAACTAGCCCAGGCTATTCAAACCGTTGACGAAAGAATCAGATCTGTAAGCATTACCATTAATAAATTATCCCCCCCGGTCGAAAACTTCCAGGGTATTGTTGGCGTGAGTTATAAAACATCAGCTTAGTATGAAGACCCTTTGGATGATTTTTTTTTCCATTCTTTTCCTGCTTCCATTGGCAGCGCAGGATATTGCTGCAATGCTCAGGGAAGCGGATCGTTTAGAAACTGTCCCCAATGAAAAAGCAGCTTTCATTAAATTTAAAGAAGTACTGAAAATTCAACCCATCAATATATACGCACTGAATAAATGCAGTGAACTTTGCAGCAGGATTGGCAAGCGGCAGACCAATCCGGCTTTGATTGAAGACTATTATTCGGCAGCTAAAACCTACGCCGGTATTGCTTTAAAAGTAAATCCCAATAATTCCGAATCAAATTGTGTGATGGCGATAGCCCTGGGAAGGAGTTCACTGAATAAAACCGGAAAGGAAAAAATAAATTCTGTCAAGGAAATAAAAAAATACGTAGACGCAGCCCTGAAAAATGACCCAAAGAATTTTAAGGCATGGCATGTACTTGGCCGCTGGCATTATGAAATAAGTACATTGAACGGATTGGAGAAAACCGCCGTTAAGCTATTCTATGGAGGTTTACCCGGCGCTTCAATGGCAGCGTCAATTATTGCATTTGAAAAAGCGCATGCGATTACGGATGGGTTCATATTAAACTACTTTGAAATGGCAAAAGCTTATAAAAAGAATAACCAGTTGGCGAAGGCCCGGGCAATACTCATTAAAATGCTCACCGTACCCAATCAAACCGAGGATGACCCGGTCATAAAAGAAGACGGAAGGAAATTGTTAAACGAATGGAGGTGATATTTTTATTGAGGGAGATCAATTTTATAAGTTTTCGTTTATCTTCAACACTCAAAAATTATAGTATGAAAAGTTTTTTTACGGGGTTATTTTTTTGTGGTACTTCGCTCTCTGCCCTGGCCCAGGATGAAGCACCAATCCTGTCCGCCTATGATCCCCATGTTTTATTTTCACCCATGTTTTACCCTATGGGCGAATCTATAACCAGGGCTTCAACAGGTGAAGCGAATGTGGGATATTGGCAAAACAGGGCGGATTACCAGATGAAAGTTTCTCTTAATGATGTCACGCATGAAATTTCCGGTAGCGTTACCATTACTTATAAAAATAACAGTCCGCACATCCTGCCATTTTTATGGTTACAATTGGATCAGAACTTATTTACCAAAGAAAGCCGGGGACAGGTGCGGATGCCCGTGGATGGCCGCAGCCGTTACGGCGATGCAAAAAGTAATTTTAACGGTGGTTTTAAAATCCGTGCTTTACAATTGAATGATGCCATTATTACCGATTATATTATTACGGATACCAGGATGCAGATACGGTTGCCAAAACCTATGGCTGCATCAGGGGATGAAGTTAAAATAAAAATCGATTACGCATTTGTGTTACCCGAATATGGTGCTGATCGCTGCGGGATTCAACCCACAAAAAATGGTGACATCTTTTCGGTAGCCCAATGGTACCCGCGCATGTGCGTGTTTGACGATGTGGAAGGATGGAACACTTTGCCTTATCTGGGCCCGAGTGAATTTTACCTCGAATACGGGGATTTTGATTTTACCATTACTGCCCCGGCATCGCATATTGTAGTGGCAAGCGGCGAATTATTAAATCCATCAGAAGTGTTAACCCCCATACAGCTTACCCGCTTTGAAGAAGCAAAAAAAAGTGATAAAACGGTAATGATCCGAAGGGAGAAAGAAATTACTGAGGCTTCTTCCAGACCTGCAACAGCTACCCTTACCTGGCATTACAAAATATCCAATGCGAGGGATGCATCCTGGGCCTCTTCCAAAGCATTTATCTGGGATGCGGCGAAAATCAATTTACCTGGTGGTAAAACATCCCTGGCGATGAGTGTTTACCCAACAGAGAGCAAGGGCGAAAAAGGATGGGGAAGATCAACGGAATATACCAAGGCGAGTGTTGAAAATTACAGCAAAAGATGGTTCGTTTATCCTTACCCGGTAGCTACAAATGTGGCTTCCAACATTGGTGGAATGGAATACCCCGGCATTGTATTTTGCGGATACCAGGCAGAAACAGACGGACTTTTTGGTGTAACAGATCACGAGTTTGGCCATACCTGGTTTCCAATGATCGTGGGCAGCAATGAAAGGAAGTATGGCTGGATGGATGAAGGTTTTAATACATTTATTAATTCACTGGCTGTGGTAGATTTTAATAAGGGGGAATACAAAACAGCGCCTGCTACAATGGAATCCCGGGGTGGGTATATGTTCGGCAACAATAGCGAAGCCCTTATGAATACCCCTGATGGTTTACAGGAAGCGAATATCGGCACGGCTTTATATTCCAAACCGGGTTACGGGTTACAATTGTTGCGCAATGAAATTTTAGGTCCCTTGCGTTTTGATTATGCTTTCAGAACCTATATTCAGCGATGGGCCTATAAACATCCCACCCCCTGGGATTTTTTCAGAACAATGGAAAATGTAGCCGGTGAAAGTTTAGGCTGGTTTTGGAAGGGCTGGTTTTTAGAAAACTTTAAATTAGACCAGGCGATCGTTTCAGTGGGATATGAAAATAATGACGCGGTAAACGGAGCATTGGTTACCATTGCCAATCTTAACCAGATGGCGATGCCCGTCAATCTCACTTACGAAACGGTGAATGGGGAAAAGGGATCACTGAAATTTCCGGTTGAAATCTGGAACAATAGCATCGCAAAAAAGATAAAACTTCCTACAAAAGATAAATTAAAGACGGTAACGATTGATCCCGCCAGGATTTTTCCTGATCTCAACTTTAGCAATAACGAATGGAAGGGTGATTAGGCAGTAGGGAATAGATAATGCGGAACAGGCAATGGACAATTTTGAACTTTCACCATTCACCATTCACCATTGACCAGCTTTTACAAGTTATAAATATCTTTTGCGGCCCTGAATGTATTGCAATGCGCTTCCGTAATAATTTTTACATCCGCACTATAACCGCCCCCCATCGAAACCGTGCAGGGAATATGATTCGATTTTAAAATAGTAAAAACAAATTCATCCCTCTGCCGGCAGCCATTGATGGATACTTTTAATTTCCCATACCGGTCCGTAGCTAAAATATCCACGCCCGATAAGTAGAAAACAAAACCAGGGGTTACTTTCTTAATGAGTTGGGGTAAAGTCTCTTTTAAAATGGATAAGTAGGCAGCATCTTCCATCCCATCAACTAAAGGAATATCAAGATCACTTTTTTCTTTATGAAAAGGATAATTATGTTCACCATGCATACTGAATGTAAAAACCTTGTGATCATTTTCAAATATTTTGGCCGTACCGTTCCCCTGGTGCACATCCAGGTCGATGATGAGGAGCTGATTAACCATTTCTTTCTTTAATAAATAATTGGCCGCTACTGCCATATCGTTCAGCATGCAAAACCCTTCACCCCTGTCGGCAAAAGCATGATGTGTACCGCCAGCCACATTCAACGCTACACCAGATTGCAGGGCATACCCGCAGCAATCGATGGTACCCTGCGCAATAATTAATTCTCTTTGCGTTAACTGCGGCGATTGCGGAAAACCAATCTGCCGCTGTTCCCTTGCCGAAAGTGTTTGGTTTTTCAGTTTCTCGAGGTAGCCCCGGTGATGCGTCCATAAAATAATTTCGTCTGTGCATGGCTGTGGGGCAAAAATATTTTTGCTGCTAATGGCGCCTTCGTGTAATAATTGTTCCGGTATCAGTTCATACTTGAGCATGGGAAAGCGGTGTCCTTCCGGCAACGGATGTGCGTAAATGGGTGCGTAAGCAATTTTGAGAAGTTGATCCATACCTTAAACTTTCAGTATACCCCCCAATTCGCCTTTTAATGGATTGGTTGGTACTATTGCATAAACAGTTTCTCCTTTCAATGGTTTAATTAAATAAGTGCCGGTAAACCTGCTAAAGGCCGGCAATACTGCGTATTGTTTTCCAAAGTAAAAACAGGGAAAGCGCAAGGACTGTTTTCCCAGTCCCCTGATGGTTATTCCCGGGTGAATATGGCCGCTAAAGATATAGCCGTTAACAGGTACTGAACAATCTGCAAAATCATGCACAAATACAAAGTCGCCTACAGCAAGTTGGCAGTGGTGGAGAATAATACCCGCTGCATTGTACCAGTCGGCCCTTAAAATATCATGGTTCCCTTTCACCAGGTGAATAGCAAGTTTGGGAAAATCATTTCGCCATTTCAAAAAAAAGTCATGCTCCTTATTATCAGCACTGTGAAACATATCGCCGATCACAATTACCTGATCGGGTTTATATATTTGCAATTGCGTTACCAGGCGTTGCATATCTTCTTTGAAGATAGCCTGTGGCACCGCAATGCCGGATTTTCTAAAATGTCCTGTTTTACCCAGGTGCAGGTCGGAAAGGATCAGCGCTTTTTGTTCCTGCCAGAAAATACACCGCTGGGATGATAATAAAAATGTATTACCCGATAAAGTATGCGGAATAAATTGCTGCATGATCCGCGAAGGTAAAATGGATAAGTTTAAAATAATTGGTTGTTTGTTTTTGAAATGAAATATATAGTCTTTACTTTAGTTAAAAATTTATACCATGACAGATTCACTTACTGCTCCTGATACAGTTGAATATACAGAAGATGGCAAACCAAAATTGCCTTCAGGCATCAACGTGCTTACGATACTTACTTTTATTGGCAGCGGGCTTGGATTGGTGTTTGTTTTACTTACCCCGGTGATTAACAAGTTTTTCCTGGGCCTTATGGAAAAGGCGCGAAGTTCCGGCAAAGAATTTACCGCGAAAGAACTGGAGGAAATGGAAAAAGGTAAATCGCTGATAGAGTTATCCCAGGCCAACCTCGTTCCATTAATGATCATTGGGTTACTCAGCATTATTTTATGTATTGTTGGGGCCATCTGGATGCGCAAACTTAAAAAGGATGGATTTTGGATCTACACTGGCGGGGAGTTATTTCCGTTGATCGGCAACTTTATTTTGCTCGGTACTGCGCAATTTACGGGCGTAGTTAGTGTGATTTTGGGTGTAGGGATACCTGTAATATTTGTTATTTTATATGCCATGCAGCGGAAATACCTTGTTAAGTAGTGCCTGATTCAGGTACTAACAATAAATTAAAGTTCTTTTGATTGGTAAAATATCCTGTTCATTTTTTATGGTCGCGGCACCTTATGCTCATGCGGAGATTTTCCACAGCATAAGTCACAAATTATAAAAAGGGATCCATGAAATCCCGACGTTTAAAAGAGTTGCCTGTATTTTTTTCACCCCTCGTTTAATATTTTTTGGCTATGCAGGATTAGTACTGGTAGTTGTTTTTATATGGTGGTGATGAACGTTTTAAATACGAATTGGTTTAGATATTGGTGTTTCACGGAAAGTAGTTTTGTAATTCAAATTGTACGAGGTGAAAACACAGCAGCGACAAGGGTTAAAATTTGTACCCGGTAATAAAAGAACAAACCATAATTTTATCTTCTATGGAATTTAAAGAACTTAATAAAAACCCAAACATCGGGCAGGACAAAAAATTGATGGATAAATATATTGTCTTCGAAAAACTAATCAATGAACTGAAAAAAAAGGACATACCATCAGAAATCGTGAATGCAGTTAATCACCATATAGAGGAGATAAATTTTTTTACCGGATCGGATAAGGATTTGTTAAAACAATTGAAAAACAGTCAAGCCGCTATATTGAAGTTAATTGAGAAAGAGCTTAAACTCGTAACAAAAAATCATTACCGCAATATATGGCTGGCCTTAGGAATGTCGGCATTTGGAATGCCAATTGGTGTGGCGATAGGGATAAGTTCGGGTAATATGGGGCTGTTAGCAATAGGATTACCAATAGGCATGGCGATCGGTATTTTTGCAGGAACTGCAATGGACAAGAAAGCAAATGAAACCGGTAAACAGCTTGATGTGGTAATTTAATAGTAGTGTTATGTTAAGCATAAAATGACGGGTCGATTGGTGAAAAGTGAATGGCGAATGGTGAAACACCGTCTTTTCACTAAGTCAATTCAAACTTTTGTTTCAGTTTAACCCCGGTTCCGGACCTGCCTGTATTTAATTTCCTTAGTTCAAATGCGCAACCGGGTTAACCAACGGACATCGGTCATCAAAAATCAGCCATCACCATCTATTTATCCAATTGCTCCTGCATCCTTTTAATCCGGTCTTCAAATTTTTCTGATGAAAGATTATTGCGGCTGAGTCCGTCCACTAATATCGGGAAGCAAAATGGGGTTAGTTTTTCAGGGAAATTAATTATTATTTTACTGCCTGCAATCCGCTCCAAAGCATTTCTTAACCGTACTTCTTCCATTTGCTGGTCCAACACTTCACGGTAAGCCTGTTTGAGTAATACATTGTTAGGGTCGTATTCGCTAAATACAGTAAACAATAAGCCGGCGCTGCTTTGCAGGTGCCTTGCTTTCACCTGTTCACCCGGCATGCCCTGGAAAATGAGTCCGCCGATTACGGCGATATCCCTGAACCTGCGTTTAGCCATTTCCGTTGAGTTCATACTTTTCTGGATATCGGCCAAAAGGTTGTCTGCCGAAAAAAGTTCGTATGCATTGGTGTCATCTAACGGTATGGGCTGATCGCTCAGCAATTCAAATCCGTAATCATTCATGGCGATGGAGAAGGAGATGGGCATGGTAAGGCTGATCCGGTAAGCCAATATTGCCGCCATCGCTTCGTTTACAAGGCGTCCTTCAAAGGGATATACAAATACATGAAAACCTTCCTTCGTTTCCAGGTGTTCTATTAATAATTCCTTTTCATTAGGGATGCCGGAAAGTTGCTCCTGTAATTGCAAAAGCGGTTGCAAAACCCTGATCTCTTCATAAGTCTCCCTTTTGCGGTGAGTTCCCGAAGGGGCCAGTACTTCCCTTAATTTCTGTCCCAGGTTTGCTGAAAGAGACATCCTGCCCCCCATCCAACTGGGAACGATTGATTTTTTACTGTTCGATTTTCTTACCAATACGGTCATTTCTTTTATCATCAAAAACTCCAGGTTCCTCCCTGCAAGGGTAAACACATCACCGGCCTGCAAACGCGAAATAAAGTATTCTTCTATCACCCCAATATAGCCCCCGCTTAAAAATTTCACTTTCAGCATGGCATCGCTCACAATGGTACCGATATGCATCCGGTGGCGCATGGCTATCCGCCTGTTTTCTATGCGGTATACCCCATCAGTGATCACTATCTTTTTATATTCATCGTATTGCTGCAAGGCCTTCCCACCCTGGGTAAGAAAGAAGAGCAGTTCCTGCCATTCTTCGGTAGTGATATCGCTGAAACAGTAAGTGGATTGTATTTCTTTAAAGACTTCGTCGGGACGGAACCCATCAGAGATGGCAAGGGTGCAGAGGTATTGCAGCAATACGTCGAAACATAAAAGCATCGGCTCCTTACTTTCGATATAATTTTCTTCGATGCCTTTTTTTAAAGCGGCGGCTTCTACGAGTTCGAGTGAATGTGTGGGTAAAAAATAAATGGTACTTACAGACCCTGGTTGATGACCGCTTCTTCCGGCCCTTTGTAAAAACCTGGCAACACCTTTGGGCGAGCCCACCTGTATAACGGTATCCACCGGGCGAAAATCAACACCCAGGTCGAGACTGGCTGTGCATACCACCGCCTTTAATTTGCCGGTATGTAAATTATCCTCTACCCATAAACGCAGGTCCTGCTCAATACTGCCGTGATGGAGTGCGATCAGGCCTGCCAGGTCGGGCGCTTCCGTAAGCAAAGCCTGGTACCATCTCTCACTCATCCCCCTGGTATTAATAAAAATAAGCGTGGTTTTACTGGAATAAATTATCGGGATTACTTTTGCAATTAACTTAATTCCCAAATGCCCGGCCCAGGGGTATTTTTCAATTTCATCAGGTATGATGGATTCGATACGGATATCTTTTTTGATATGGGCCATAACGATCACCCCTTCAAGCCCTGTAGGCGCCAATAATACGGCTTTCGCCTGTTCAAGGTTTCCAATAGTAGCAGAAATGCCCCAGATGGATAGTTGGAGGTTTTCAGTTGCTGGTTTCTGGCTAGGCAGTTTTGGTGTCGGCTTACCTGCTGCGGAGTACTCAGTTGCTGATGGGGTAACATTTTTGATAGCAACCGTGTTGGCTACATGCCGCCTGCAGCAACCGGTTATTCTTGATATCGCCAGTTCTACCTGCACGCCCCTCTTGCCGCCCATTAATTCGTGCCACTCATCCACGGCAATAATTTTCAGTGTTTTAAAAACTTCAGGGTAATTTTTTTGTGCCAGCAATAAGTGTAAACTTTCCGGGGTTATGATGAGCACTTCGGGCATCTGCCTTTTTTGTTTTTGGCGATCACTGTTGGTAGTGTCGCCATTGCGGATGCCTACTTTCCAGTTCATGCCTAATTCGGAGATCACATCTTCCATTGCCCGGCCAATATCTTTTGCCAATGCACGTAAAGGGGTGACCCATATTAATTGTAAACCATTTTTATTTTTAGTTTGATAATTTTTGGGATTGCGGTTGATAAAATCAATGACGGCCCCCAGGAAAACTGAAAAGGTTTTACCGCAACCGGTAGGTGCATTTACCAGCCCGCTTTGATGATGGATGATATGTTGCCAGCTTTGTTGCTGGAATAAAAATGGCTCCTTCCCTTTGGCAGATAACCATTCCCGGATAATTTTATAACCTGCTGTGGATTGAAGTTTCAAATGATGTTGGTGGAATTGTTGTGGGCAAAAGTTAAGAAAAATTCAAGGTTGTTGTAAGGTCAGACCTTCCTGGTAAAATCTACCGCTTTCTACATGGCGGGTAATCAGATAATTTCATTGAATAGGTTAAAAAAAGCGTTATACTGACCTTCATCTTAATTACCACGTAAACCTTTTAGTGTATAAAGATATCGGGAATATCCGCGTCTTTTCGGGATGATTTTTTTTGATATATTCCTAAAGCGTTTTCAAATATTCGATCAATGCCAGTCTCTCCTCCTTTGAAAATTTATCGCCGAAATAATGCCCCTTGTTGCTATATCCTTTTAAGGTGGTATTGTACACTTCGCTGTCACCGGGTTCTGTTTTTGTTATAAAATTCCAGCCGGGGATATCATAATTATAACCTGGATTTGAAAAACTGCGCTGCCAGTAAGCAGGGCGTATTTTGCTGTTTAACATGGCTTCCAGGTTGGGTACAGAACCATTGTGCATATACGGCGCCGTTACCCAAATGCCATCTAATGGAGGAGCAATATATCCCCTGTAGGGAACTAATTTTGCGGGGTGATCTCCGGTGGTAAACCAGCTTTTATTAAACCATTCAATAAACTGCGGGTTTGAATAATTAGCGGTATATAACATGGAATCGGTTTTAATGATACTGGCGGGTATCAGCAGGTTGGGATAAGTAGCGTCTGCACCATAGGTTCCATGGCATTTTTTACAGCTAGCCATAAAAATAGTTTTTCCTTCGGTCGCCTTAGCCGCATCAATGGGTTTGGGATATGGTGGTGGCTGAATAGAATTTATATAGGCCAGCACATCATTGAAGTGACTGTCCACTTCTATTGCTTCGGCGGTACCCGACACCGTTAGTAAATTGGAAGCCATCAGGAATCTGCCAAAATCCCCACGTCCAAAACCATTGTAAAACATGGCATTCTTTTTTTTGAGCAGCCACCATGCAGGAACATCGGTGGGTATAATGTCATCCGGCAGTGCCATCAGGTTCTGGTCGCTCCATTGCAATGTCTGGGGATCCCTGTGTGAAACAAGCAGGTAGGCTAACCTGTCAGCCAGGTTGACCCCCTTAACGGGCGCAATTAATTGGGGTGCGATGGTTTTGACAGATACAATAAAATTTCTGGCGGCCTCATATTTCTTTACCTCGCTGCCGGTAAGTTTCTTTAACAAAGTTTCAGCAAACAATGCCGCACCCTCCCTGTTTACGGTATAGTCGCTGAGCGAATTGCCCAATCCAACAACCAGTTTTCCATCAAAAACCTGGGCATGGCATTGCAAACAATTGGGGGCTACCACCAGTTCACCGTTCGGTGCCTTTACGGCAGTGAAGTCGTGCTGTAAATTTTTGTTATTGCCCGTACGCTGTAAAAAATTATTGGTGTCTTTAGGGGTTGCAAGGGTATAAAGCGAGTAAGGGATACCGCTTTTTAAATAATCGCCTGTGATCAAATAGTTAAAACCCTTTGCCGCATTGCCTGTTCTTTGTTTACTGGGTGCTATATGTTCCGGCTCATCGCCGTTGTATTTACCGGTAATGGTAACGAAGGCAAAGCATATTGCAGCAAAGAAGCCTACAACGATTGATTTTTTCATGGTACAAATTAAGAAAAAACTTGTTTAAGTAAATGATATGTTTAGGTTGGGTACCTGCTGAATGCTTTCTTCGCTGGTATTCGTAAAAGCGAGTTTAAGATTTACAGAGTTATAAGTTATTAAAATAGATTAAGTTGTAAATTGCTGGAGATTTTTTTGTAATAAACTGAATATCAAAGAAAAATAAGATGGGTGTATAGGGATATGGCGCATCGACCTTTTGCAAAACCAGTAACCCTACGATAGCTTTATAAATACGGGGTTTTCGGTATGGTAATGATGCATCCGGCATTTTAAGCATGACAGTTCATGACAGGTAAGCGTAAGGCTATATTTAACTTCATTGCCGTTATTGCTTGTTTATATAAAAAATTAATTTTCCAATGGGTGTCATTCTCGGTGTTCTTTTTCATTTTATAGGTGGTTTCGCATCTGGTAGTTTTTACATGCCCTACAAAAAAGTTAAGGGCTGGCATTGGGAAAGTTTTTGGATCGTTGGCGGTCTTTTCTCCTGGCTGATCGTTCCCCCGCTTGCAGCATATCTTACCATTCCAGGTTTTTTTGATATTATAAAAAACTCAAGCGCCGGTGTATTGGGTGCAACTTTTATAATGGGGTTATTATGGGGAATCGGTGGACTTACCTATGGTTTGGGTGTACGTTACCTCGGTGTAGCCCTGGGAAGTTCCATCATACTTGGTTTATGTTCCGTATTTGGGGCGATCATTCCATCTATCTATTATTATTTTACTCCTACCACAGGGAAAGATACCATTGCCGATCTTTTTGGCACAACCTGGGGCTTATTGGTTGTATTGGGACTGGCGGTATGTGTTGTGGGGATCATTATATGTGGTAAAGCCGGCGCTATGAAAGATAAGGAACTCGGTGGCGCGGAAACAGATGCATCGGGCAGTGAATTCAAAATTGGGATAGGTTTGCTGGTGGCAATTGTTTCCGGTGTGTTAAGCGCCTGTTTTAGTTTTGGCATAGAAGCGGGAACTACGCTGGGTATTGTTGCCAATGATATTTGGAAAGCGGCTAACTTGGGCCAGGGGGAATTTTTATTTCGCAATAATGTAATATTCGTGGTGATACTCTGGGGTGGCCTTACCACCAATTTTATCTGGTGTGTTATTTTAAATATCCGCAACAAAAGCTTTGGGGATTATACCAATAAAAAAACGCCCCTGTTAAAAAATTATTTGCTTTGCGCATTAGGTGGTACGATGTGGTTTTTACAATTTTTCTTTTATGGAATGGGCGAAAGTAAGCTCGGCAACGGTGCGAGTTCATGGATACTGCACATGTCATTTATTATTTTAGTTGCCAATATGTGGGGACTGGTTTTAAAAGAGTGGAAGAATGTAAGTAAAAAAACAAGCCGTACAATCATAATCGGTATCGCAACCATCATACTTTCCATAATTATCGTTGGTTATGGTAATTCATTAAAATAAACTGCAATCCTCTCGGTGGAGGGAAAAAGAAGGTAATTTAATAGCCAGGTTAACAATAAAAATAACAAAAGTCTAAAATCATATTTATGAATAAAACATCTAACCCCTCTGTAGAAAATAGCCTTACTAACACCCGTTTAGGAGATGGGGACTTTAAACATGTTAGTTACCTGTGGGATGAAACTAAGGCTGCAGACCTTGCTGGTGATGAAGTTGCTTTACTAATTTATCGTTCCAACTTGTTGGGGGCCGATTTAAGGCTAACCAACTATGGTGGTGGCAATACTTCGTGTAAAGCAATGACAAAAGATCCTCTGACCGGTGAGCAAACCGAAGTAATGTGGGTAAAGGGCTCGGGAGGTGATATTGGCACTTTGAAAAAAAGCGGGCTTGCTGCCTTGTACGTGGATCGTTTACGCAGTTTGAAAACCGTATACCGGGGTATTGAGTTTGAAGATGAAATGGTTGAATTATTTAATCATTGCATATACGACCTGGCATCCAAAGCGCCTTCCATTGATACGCCCCTGCATGGGTTCCTTCCCTTTAAACATATCGATCATTTACACCCGGATGCTGCTATTGCAATCGCAGCAGCTAAAGATGGTGAAAAAATTACGAAGGAATTATTCGGCGGCACCATCGGATGGGTTGAATGGCAGAAACCAGGATTTGACCTTGGCTTGCAATTGAAACAATGCTTAGATGAAAATCCCGGCATCCGGGGTATCATGCTGGGTTCTCACGGGCTCTTTACCTGGGGCGATACTGCCTATGAAAGTTATGTGAATACCCTCGAAGTAGTGGAACGCTGCGCAGAATACCTTGCTGATAATTATGGTAAAAAGGGCGAAGTATTTGGCGGTGCTAAAATAACTTCACTTCCAAAAGAAGAAAGACTGAAGCAGGCCGCTGCACTTGCCCCTGTATTGAGGGGTTTCTGCTCATCTGAAACAAGTATGATCGGTCATTTTACAGATGACAGTCGGGTGCTGGAATTTATCAACTCCAATGATCTCGGCAGGCTGGCCCCACTTGGAACAAGTTGCCCCGATCATTTTTTACGCACAAAGATCAGCCCATTGGTTTTACCCCTTGGGGCGGCTGATGACCTTAGCGACACATCTGCAATAAAAGCCATACTGGCGCCTGAATTTGAAGCGTACCGTAAAATGTATGCGGATTACTACAATACCTGCAAACATCCCAACAGTCCGGCAATAAGGGATGCCAACCCGGTAGTATTATTGTACCCGGGTATTGGTATGTTTACTTTTGCAAAAGCTAAACAAACAGCAAGGGTAGCCGCTGAGTTTTATATCAATGCCATCAACGTAATGAAAGGATCGGAAGCCATTTCCGAATACACTTCATTACCCAGGCAGGAAGCATTCAATATCGAATACTGGTTACTCGAAGAAGCAAAACTGCAGAGGATGCCAAAGCCTAAATCCCTGAGTGGCCGCATTGCGTTGATAACAGGTAGCGCCGGCGGCATTGGAAAAGCCATCGCAAAAAAATTCGCGGATGAGGGCGCCTGCGTAGTTATCAATGATATCAACGAAGAAAGGTTGCAGTCAGCTACGGAAGAATTTACCAAATTATATGGAAAGGACACCGCGGCCGCCGTGATATTGGATGTTACTAACCTCGAAACCATCAACAAAGCCATGGAAGGTGCGGCCCTTGCTTTTGGAGGTGTGGATATTATCGTAAACAATGCAGGTATCAGCATTT
Organism: Ferruginibacter sp.; assembly: GCA_014379625.1. Taxonomy (GTDB): domain Bacteria; phylum Bacteroidota; class Bacteroidia; order Chitinophagales; family Chitinophagaceae; genus Ferruginibacter. Next base: position 43,926 of record JACMLJ010000080.1, read on the forward strand.
CAAAATCAATTCCCGATCATACGCTGGCAGACTGGGATAAATTATATGATATACTGGTAAAAGGGCAGTTCCTTGTTTCGCAGGCAGGCATAGCCGTTATGCGTAAACAGGGTATTGGCGGAGATGTGATCAATATTGTTTCAAAAAATTCTATCGTCTCAGGTCCTAACAACGCCGGCTATGGTTCTGCAAAGGCAGCGCAGTCGCACCTAACCAGGCTGATGGCGGCGGAAGTGGGGGTAGATAAGATCCGCGTAAACACGGTAAATCCCGATGCGGTCATTGCCGATTCAAATATCTGGGCCGGGGGATGGGCCGAGGGGCGTGCCAAAGCGTACGGTATAACGGTGGCAGAACTGCCGGCCTACTATGCCAAACGGACCTTATTAAATGAAATGATATTACCCGAAGATATCGCCAATGCGTGTTTTGCATTTGCAGGGGGATTATTAAATAAATCCACCGGTAATATTTTAAATGTAGATGGAGGAGTAGCAATGGCATTTGTAAGATAAAAAGCCCTGAAAGGGCGTAATATAAAAGCGATGGGTGAAGCCCATCTGAAAGAAAGGGCGTAATATAAAAGCGATGGGTGCAGCCCATCGAAAATTTAATATACCTATTTTCTCTTACCAATGAATAAAGATAAAGAATCAATTACCAATCGCGTAGCATTTAAAATGCAGTTGCACAAAGGCCAGGAGGCTGAATACAAAAAAAGGCACAATGAAATTTGGCCGGAACTGGTATTATTATTAAACGAAGCTGGTATAAGTGACTATTCCATATTTTTAGATCACAGTACCAATAGTTTATTCGGTGTTTTAAAAGCCAATAATTTACAGGCCCTGGATAGCCTGCCCCAAAATCCCCTCATGCAAAAATGGTGGGCCTATATGAAAGATATTATGGAATCCAACGAAGATAATTCGCCGGTGAGCATTCCATTACCTGAACTGTTTTATTTACCATAAATTACACTCTCATTTTCCATAAAAAATAAGGTTATGCTATTGAATAAACGATTGATCGAAGAAAGCAACACTAACAACCTTGCAGCCCATAAACGCAGTTATGAATACGTTGCGACCGGCATTAATAACATCGGCGCAATTATTCAAAAACTGGTTGATTTCCAGGTAGCTATTCCCAGTTGGGCATTGGGTACCGGCGGCACAAGATTTGGCCGTTTTAGCGGAGGCGGCGAACCGGGTAACCTCGAACAAAAGATCGAAGACATTGGTTTATTGCACGCCCTCAATCAATCCAGTGGCGCCATTTCGCTGCATATACCCTGGGATATACCATCCGACGCGGCTGAGACCAGGAAACTGGCAGCCATGCATGATATAAAATTTGATGCGGTAAATTCCAATACTTTCCAGGACCAGGCCAACCAGCCACTGAGCTACAAATTTGGTTCCCTGCAGCATGTAGATAAAGCAGTTCGTAAGCAGGCCATTGAGCATAATATTGAAGTGATAAAACAAGGGGAGGCACTGGGCTCCAAAGCTTTAACCGTTTGGTTGGCAGACGGATCCTGTTTCCCGGGTCAGTTAAATTTTAGAAAGGCATGGCAAAATACTTTTGAAGGTTTACAGGAGATATATGCAGCCCTGCCCGCAGATTGGAAAATTTTTGTTGAATACAAGGCTTATGAGCCCAATTTTTATTCCACTACAGTGGGAGACTGGGGGCAATCCTATTTATACACTTCCAAACTGGGGCCGCAGGCATTTACGCTGGTCGACCTGGGGCATCATTTGCCCAACGCGAATATTGAACAAATCGTATCCTTATTAATGATGGAAGATAAGCTGGCAGGTTTTCATTTTAACGACAGCAAATATGGCGATGATGATTTAACTGTAGGCAGCATCAATCCTTACCAGTTATTCTTAATTTTTAATGAACTGGTGGAAGGTATGGATGCAAAGCGCATGGATCATGCCACCGACCTGGCCTGGATGATTGACGCAAGTCATAATGTAAAGGATCCTCTGGAAGACCTGTTACAATCCATCGAAGCGATCATGATCGCCTATGCGCAGGCGCTGATGGTGGACACTCCTGCATTGAAAGCTGCACAGGAAATAAACGATGTGGTAAAGGCGCAGGAAATATTGCAGGCCGCCTACAGAACAGATGTACGCCCGCTTGTGGCAGAAGCAAGGATGATATCCGGCGGGGCCTTACAACCTTTGCAGGTATTCCGTTCCCTGAAGATAAGAGAGCAGTTAATCAAAGAAAGGGGGCAGTCAACTGTAGCAACAGGTTTGTAAAAAACCTCCTTTGAAGTGATGGTTTTGGATAAGTTTTGGGGCTTCGATGATGTTGTTTAAGGATATAAATATATTTTTTTTCAGCAAGCATGGCGACTAGCTTATGAAAGTGGAATAAAAGATTAATTCAAAAATTTATAAGCTTCTATTCCTCTTTTTGATACGGAATAAGGAGAAAGAACCATATGGCCGCTACACCAGTTATAGCAATTTTTGATGTTGGTAAAACCAATAAGAAATTATTTCTTTTTGACCGGCACTACCAGATCGTGTATGAAAAATCGGCGAGGTTTACCGAAACAAAGGACGAAGATGGTGATGATTGCGAAAATTTAGAAAGCCTTCGCCTGAGTGTATTTGATTCGTTAAGGGAGGTTTTCCGGATGAAGGAATTTAGTATCAGGGCCATCAACTTTTCTACCTATGGCGCCAGTTTGGTTTACATTGATGAAATGGGCAACCCGCTCACCCCGCTGTACAATTATTTAAAAGAATATCCTGCACAACTCAGCAAACAATTTTATGAAACCTATGGCGGTGAACAGGCTTTTGCGCATTTAACCGCATCGCCTGTTTTGGGGAGTTTAAATTCGGGGATGCAGTTGTATCGTATCAAATACGAACGATCCGAATTGTTTGAAAAAATAAGATATGCCCTGCATTTGCCGCAGTACCTCAGCTACCTGATCAGCGGTATCCCCTGCTCAGACATTACCAGTATTGGCTGTCATACCAATCTTTGGGATTTTTATGAAAACAAGTATCATCGGTGGGTGGCGCAGGAAGGCATACTTGAAAAACTGGCGCCTGTTTTACCCGGCAACGAAGTATTGCCGGCAGCTTTCCCGGGTAGAAATTATTTCGTTGGCATCGGGCTTCACGATAGCTCTGCCGCTTTAATACCCTACCTCGTTAATTTCCAGGAACCGTTTATTTTAATTTCTACCGGCACCTGGTGTATCAGCTTAAATCCATTTAACCAAACGCCCCTTACCAATCAGGAACTGGAAAATGACTGTCTCTGTTATATGACCTACCAGGGCAAGCCCATAAAAGCCTCCCGTTTATTTGCCGGATACGAACATGAGCAACAGGTAAAAAGAATTGCGGAGCATTTTAACCAAAATACAGTACGATACAGGAACATGAGCTACAATGCAGATATTACCACCCAACTGCAAAAAAAAATGCCCCCTCAAAACCAGCCGGTCAACCTGAAAGAATCCGCCTTTCCACAGCGGGAGATTTCAAAATTCAAAACAGACACGGAAGCCTATCACCAACTGGTGCTGGATATAATGGTGCAGCAATGTTTCTCTACTCAATTGGTACTGCGCGGAACAGTCACCAAAAGAATATTTGTCGATGGCGGATTTAGTAAAAACGCCATATATATGAATTTGCTCGCTATGTATTTTCCGGAGATGGAAATATTCGCCGCCTCAATGGCGCAGGCAACTGCGGTTGGAACTGCCTTGTCCATTCATAAGGCATGGAATAAAAAAGCCTTACCCAATGACATCATTGAATTGAAATATTACGGCAGGGGCCAGGCAATTAGTATTTGACAGCCGTTTATTGTATTAAATTCCCTTTCCCGGGGGTATACGCCATCCTGCAGAACCTTTTCATATGCAACAAAACTAAAATAAGCGCCAGGGCGAAAAAAACGGACAACAAGTGCTCACTTTTTTGATCCAGTGTCGCACACGGGCATTGAGTCATTTTCAAATTTTCTCATTTTCACATTTGAAATTCAGGCTCTTCCTTTAGTTTTAATGGCTCCGATTAATTTAGTTTTTTAAATTTTAAAGCAGCATTTTATACGATTCTAATGTCAAGATGTAGTAATGTAAAACTTGCTACAAGCCCTTCCCAGCCTTTTACGGGTGCGTTCTTTCAAAGTTTCCGGTAACGATTGCATAAGTTTTTTACCAGTTTCATAAAATTCAGGATAGGGCAGGATAGTTTATTTGTATAGGTACTTTACTTTTATAACAGATTTGGAGTCAGGCTTAACGATGATTTAACAGAAGTATAGCTGATAGATTTATTTTGTACTAATAATTCTTTAAACCAAAACAAAACCCGCTTGCCATGCTTGCTAAAATTTTTTGCGTCACAGTATTTGTGATTCCTCCCAACGATGTGCCCTTTGATTCAACTGGATTTGTCAATTCACCAGGTAGTATTAAGATGTCATTAGTGATGTTCAGGGCCTGTTTGGCTGTAAATTCCTGAACCACATTTCTTATTTTTTGTATGTCTTGATTACACTGCGTTTATATGGATCACTCCCGGGATTTTTAAAACCCAACTATTAAATATCTACATCTGCCATGAATAAAATAATACAGCGATTTCTTATTCTTCTAACACTTACTGTTTTACTGGTGAATTGCCGTAAAAAAGCATATGATGAATATTATGGCCGTCCCGATACACTTGAGCCACCTATTTACCAGCAACTTGCCGCGAAAGGGAATTTTGTAAACCTGCTTGCGGCCATCGATAAGGCCGGGTATAAAAGTACATTAGGGGCTGCCGGTTACTGGACATTTTTTGCGCCCCATGACTCTGCGTTCCAGGTATATTTTAAGGAAAAAAACATAACGGGTATTGACCAGGTTGACAGTAGTACCTGCCGTGCAATTGTTACGTATTGTTTAGTGTACAACGCATTTAAAAAAGAACGGATCGGCGACTACCAGAGTTCAATAGGATGGGTGCCGGCCAGCGCTTTCAGAAGGCGAACCGCTTATTCTGTTGGTGTGTATAGCAGCGTTGATACAAGCGGGAAGCCCATTAAAGTGATTTCATCCAACCGTAACAATAATGGCGCAATTTATTATGTGGAAGCCGATAACAATAATAAGTGCCTACCTTATTTTGTTGATAATTTTATGACCAGTAAAGGCCTTAATGCTGCTGATTACAATTATTTCTTTCCCGGCACGAGCTATACTGGTTTTAACGTGGCAGACGCTATTGTTACCGAGCGGGATATACCCGCCGAAAATGGCGTGATACATGTAATTAATAAAGTAATTACCGCACTGCCTTCTATTGACGAGTACATAACCACTAAACCTGAATACAGCCTATTTAAAAGTATTTTTGATAAGTACCTCATTCAGTATATTTTAAATCCCGGGGTAACCACCCGTTACCAGAACATTAAGGGCGGTTCGGACCAGGTGTTCACCAAAGTATACAATCAAAACCTGGCTTATTCATTGAATAACGAGAATTTTTTAAAGCAACAGGACAATGATGCCCAAAGCAACAGTTACAGCATTTTTGTACCCGATAACACCACCCTTCAAAATTATATCAATACGGTATTGCTGGAAAATTATACCAGTCTCGACCAGATGCCCAGGCAAATTATCTACGATTTTATTAACGCCCATCTGTGGCAGAACGTTGTATGGCCCAGCAAGTTCAATACTACATTCAGTTTCGTTAATGAAGAAGCCCGGTTTAATCCTGCAACCGATATAGCGGATAAAAAGATATTGAGTAACGGTATTTTTTATGGTACCAAAAAAGTGCAGGACGCTAACGTGTTCAGCAGCGTGTATGGCAGGGCTTACCTCGATCCAAAGTATTCCATGATGATCACCATGCTGAACCTGGAACTGAAATTCCAGGTATCAAATATTTACAATAACTATACGCTCTTTATGATCAGTGACAGTATGTTTAATGCCATGGGGTACACTAAAGATGTCACTATCAGTACCAATGTAAATGACCAGTGGCGCTTTACTCCACCACCGGGTTCACCGGTTGCGGCCAGCACCGGGCAAACCACCCGCAACCGGCTGCAGCGCATTATAAATATGCATGTGGTACCAAGGGTGGTGCTAAATAGTCTTGCCGGCGAAGGTGTTGTGATGTCTTACGGAGGTGAGTATATCGGCTATAAAAATAATACCGTTTTCGCGGCCGGAAATGTGGATACGTCCGGACTGGATATAAGTACTAAAGTAGCCAATATTACCGGAACTAAAACCGCAAAAAATGGCCGGGTTTATTATATGAACCGCCTGATGCCGTTTAGCGAATACGTGGTGGGTAAGCATATTGAAAATATAGGAACACCGGTCACCTCTCCATATAACTCTTTCTGGCAGTACCTTAGGAATTCAGCTTTATGGAACAGTGCCACCAAAGAAATTACCGGCGTGGCAAGTGGTACTTTTTATACATTATTTATACCGGATAAAGCTGCTATTCAGAAAGCCGTGGTTGATGGAGTATTGCCGGGCACTGGTGTTGGCGCCGCCCGGGTCCCAAATTTTAACCCCTCATTACCCGCTGAAAAAGAACTGGTGAACAAATTCATTTTGTATCACTTCCTCAACAAGAGAACGGTTGGGGCAGATGGGGTGGAAAGTGGTGCGTTTGAAACGATCTTTAAAAAGGTCAACGGCGACCCAACCACCATATTTGTCAATAACACCCCGGGGTTACTCAGTCTTACGGATATGAACAGCCGTTCTGCTACAGTGATCTCCAGTCCCAGCTATTACCTGAGTAACCGCTGTGTTATTCACCTGGTTAACAATTATTTAAAATATATAGAATAATCCAACACCAAACTTACTGATATGCGGAAATACTTTAAAAAAATATGTTGTGTATTAATTCTCGCGGCGGGATGCCTGCAGGTAATTTCACAAACACCCGGCACTATTGTTATCCGGGGTAAGATCATTGATAAAAAAACCAAAGAAGCTGTTCAGGGCGCTTCCGTATCTGAAGTAGATGCCGATGGAAGAATTATAAAGGGGGCACCCACTGATATCGAAGGTAACTTTGTACTAAGGATCAACAATCCCAAAGACAAAATATCCGTGTCTTATGTTGGATATAAAACCATCAGCCAGAATATTAACGGGCGAACCAGCATCAATTTTCAGTTGGAGCAGGGTGGCGGTTCCATGGATTTGGATGAAGCGGTGGTAGTTGCAGCAAGAAGGGTTGACAATGGAATGGGCAATGTGGTTGAAAGAAACCTAACTACGGCGGTAGCAAAAATCAGCGCCAAAGATGTAGAAGAAATGTCTTCGGCCAGTATCGACCAGGCCATACAGGGCCGGTTGGCGGGGGTGGATATTACCGCTACCAGTGGTGATCCCGGCGCTGCGATGAATATCCGTATCCGTGGGGTTTCCTCTATTAACTCCACCGGTAACCCGCTGATTGTAGTGGATGGGATGCCCTATGAAACAGAAATACCCGGCGATTTTAATTTTGGCAGCGCCGATGAACAGGGATATGCACAACTACTGAATATTTCCCCGGCCGATATCAAAGATATCACCGTATTAAAAGATGCCGCCGCTACCGCTGTATGGGGAAGCCGCGCTGCAAACGGCGTACTGGTAATTACAACAAAAAGGGGCGCCCGTGGGAAGCCCAGTATTACCTATACTTTTAAGGGGGCTACGTCTAAGTTACCCGGCGCTATTCCGATGCTCAATGGCGACCAGTATTCCACCCTGATCCCTGAAGCGTTTATGAACCGGATCGGTTCCACCCTAAACAGCACAACGGTCCGTGAGTTTAACTATGATCCCAATGACCCTTACTGGTATTATAATTACAGTAATAATGTAAACTGGATTGATGCCATCAGCAGGACGGGCTCACTGCAGGATCATACCATTTCTATGAACGGTGGTGGCGAAAAAGCCAAGTATTTTTCATCCATCGGTTATTTTGACCAGGTGGGTACTACCATTGGCACATCCCTTAAACGCATCAATACACGTATCAACCTGGATTATACCATATCTGAAAAGATCAAAATATTTACCAGTATCGCTTATACACATACCGACCAAAGCCGTAACTATTTAAGCAGCGGTGAAAAAGATGGCGCCATTCGTGGTAAGGCCTACCTTAAAATGCCTAACATGAGCATATTTGAATATGATGAACTCGGTAACCTTTCTCCTAATTATTTTTCACCTGCTTCTAATATACAGGGGCAGTACAGTTATATTTATAATCCCGTGGCGATGGCCACCCAGGCTAAATTTGATGTGATAGGCGAAAGGGTGGTTCCCCGTTTCCAGATCAACTATGCGATTTTGAAGGATGTTTTACGCGCCAGTTTTGATGTTCAGTTTGATATAAATAATACCAAAAACAGCAGCTTTCTGCCGCAGATAGCTACCGGCCGACCCAATACCGAAACAGTGGTAAACCGGGCATACGATGGCGATATAGATCTGTTTAGCGTTACCACCAGAACCAACCTGGCTTTTACGCCAAAAATGAAAAACGACCGGCATAATTTCTCCACTTCACTTAATATTTTTACCTCCGACTTCAGAGCCGTAAACCAGGAGATAATGACCTCCAACACCGCCTCGTCTTTATTGGTTGATCCTTCCGCACCATCCCGTACACAAAACCAGGAACTGGCGGCAGTATCCCGGGTGTCGCAAACCCGTACCGTGGGTGCCGTTGTCATTCTGGATTATGGCTTTAGTGATAAGTATTTTTTTCAAACTTCACTCAGGGGAGATGGTAATTCACGTTTTGGGCCGGATTACAAGTATGGCCTTTTCCCCGGTGCATCAATGCGCTGGCGTGTATCAGGGGAGAACTTTCTGAAGAAAGTTAAAAAATTAGACGACCTGAGCTTCAGGGCAAGTTATGCACAGAGCGGAAATGCACCCCGTTACGACTATACATTTTATAATACCTACTCCACTTATCCCTGGAGTTACCTGGGACAAAGTGGGGTAATCCCTTCCACCATGGAATTGAAAAACCTGAAATGGGAAACTGTTCATGGTATGAACGTGGGCATGAATGTTTCCCTTAACAATGGCCGGGTACGCGCCGATATTGATGTTTACCGTAACCGCACCAAGAACCTGTTTTTTGATGGCTTACAGATATCTTCCGTGAGCGGTTTTAATTCAGTTAATATGAACGTGGGTACCATGGATAACCAGGGCTGGGAATTTGCTTTATGGACCACCCCCTATAAAAACAAAAACTGGACGGTGGCTTTTAATTTCAATATTTCGCAAAACCAGAATATCATCCGTGAAATTTCTGAATTCTATCCCAGCACAAGGGGCGATGTGGGCAGAAACGGGGAGTACATGCGTTTATTACAGGTAGATAATCCTTTTGGCTCTTTTTACGGGTATAAATTTAAAGGGGTTTACACCGATAAAGAAGCCACCATTGCTAAAAGCGCTTCCGGAAAGCCAATTACAGGTCCCAACGGCCAAATCGTTTATACCAGGTTTAATTACCCAACTGTTGATTACACATTCCAGGCGGGCGACGCCATGTATGAGGATATTAACAACGACGGCAACATCAATTATATGGATGTAGTGTATTTAGGCAATAGTAATCCAAAATTCACCGGTGGTTTCGGACCGGTGATCACCTTTAAAAAATTCACCCTTTCCACCTTCTTCAGTTACCGTTATGGCTATGAAGTGGTGAATGGCACCCAAATGTCTACTTCCAGCATGTCGGGGTTCGATAACCAGAGCACTGCTGTATTACGTCGCTGGCGCAAGCCGGGCGATGTAACGGATATCCCGCGTGGTATTATTGCCGGGGGTTATAACTGGCTAGGGAGCGACCGGTACGTGGAAGATGCATCCTTCCTTCGCTTCCGCACCGCAACCGCCCGTTACTCATTCGATAAAAAGATATTGGAAAAACTTAAAATGAAAACCCTGAGCGCTTATGTTACAGCGGAAAACCTGGTTACCTGGACCAAGTACACCGGGCAGGACCCTGAAGTAAGTTCCCGTGGCTCCGATCCTTTCCGCGTGGCTACCGATAACAGTATGACGCCACCATCAAGAACATTTACCCTCGGGCTGGTTGCAGGGTTTTAGAAGATATCAAGAAACACAACAAAAGAAATAACGAACATACTTCATAATGAAAAAGCTTTTTTTTATAATTGTTACCATCGGGTTGCTGGTCGGTTTTCTTTCCTGCACCAAATGGATTGAACTTAAACCACAAGATGGCATTGTCCGCGAGGAATTCTGGAAAACCAAGGAACAGGTTGAGGCTGCGGTAACCGGTATTTACGCATCCATGCTGGGCGGAACACTACCTGACTATTTGTTTGTTTGGGGAGAGGCGAGGGCCGATATGGTAACTCCGGGGTTCAGGGCAACCCAGGATGAACTGGATATGGTAAACCTGAATATGCTGGCTACCAATTCATTTACTAACTGGCGCCCTTTTTACCAAACCATTAATTACTGTAATACGGTTATTGAACTGGCGCCGCCGGTGCTTCAAAATGATAATACTTTTTCACAAGCCCAGCTTGACAGGGCAACAGGTGAAGCATTAACTATCAGAGCGCTTCTCTATTTTTACTTAGTACGTAGTTTTGGCGATGTTCCTTTAAAGTTAAACGCCACCGTTAGCGACCAGGATATTATACCCCTTCCCAAATCAGGACGGGATTCTATATTAAACCAAATTGTTGCCGATTTAAAAAAGGCTGAACCCAGTTTACCCCTCAGTTATGGTAACGTAAATTTCGACAAAGGCCGCGTAACACGGTATACCGTGAACGCACTACTGGCCGATGTTTACCTCTGGATGGAAAAATACAACGAAACTGTTACCGAATGTAATAAAATTATCAATTCAGGAAATTTTGGCCTTATCAGCGGACCTAATTTCTTCAATGAAGTGTTTTATGAAGGCAATTCAAACGAAAGCATTTTTGAATTGCAGTTTGACGTGCAAAAGCTAAACCCTTATTATTTTATGCATACCCCGGGAAACCGGCGTTGGGGTGCAGCCAACTACCTGACGGAAGATGTATATGGAATCGATGCCGTGAATACTATTCCTATCGTAGACTGGAGGGGCGATAAAACCTCTTATCGTGGTACCGATTTCACTATCTGGAAATATGTAGGGGCAGACAACAATGGCACAACTTTAAGGTCTTTGGAACAATCCTTTGCTCATTGGATATTTTATCGCTATGCGGATGTGCTGTTGATGAAGGCCGAAGCGATAAACCAGTTAGACCAACCGCTCGAAGCCTCCCGTATTGTAAAAACGATCCGCCAGCGTGCATCGGCCCTTGACTTTACTGCAATGGATAGTACCAGTAAACCAGGGATGACAACTTTTATTTTGGAAGAAAGGCAAAGGGAGTTTGCGTTTGAAGGTAAACGATGGTACGATGTATTGCGTAATGCAAAACGTAATAATTATGCCGGACTGCAAATCCTGTTGAATGTAGCTTCGGTTAGTATTCCATCAGACCGGCAGCAGGCTGCATTTAATAAGTTAAGGGATAAAAACAGCCATTATTTTCCGATTTATTTCTACGAGATCCAAACCAATAAATTGTTGGAGCAAAACCCATTTTATAAATAGTTAATAACGATTATTCATGAATAATAAAGCCATCGTCAAAGCAGTTTCTGCGCTCTTCTTTTGTAGTATTGTTTACATAGCGGGGTGTAAAAAGCAGGATTACAAATTATCTACAACAGATGATGTAAATATTACGGGTTACCTTCAAAAGAACGCCGATTCTTTTTCCTTATTCAAACAGATACTGGACAGGACGGAGAATAGCGCATTTTTAGATGCTTATGGGTCTTACACCCTTTTTGCACCTACCAACAGCGGTGTCACCATCTGGCTGGCTTCAGTAGGCGCGGCCAATGTGGAGGCGGCTAACCTCAATACATTAAAGGAACTGGTAAAATTTCACCTGCTTGCTGATACTGTAACTACCGGCGCTTTTAAAGACGGCAGGTTACCGGTACCCACCATGCAGGGGCAGTATATTATCACGGGTGTGCTTTTCAAATCAAATGTATCCAGTTATAGCGTTAACCGCCAGGCATTGGTTACCAAATCCAATGTAAAAGTGGGTAACGGGATAATCCATGAAATAGATCATATGCTTGTACCCGCCAGTCTAACAATCGCCAAACAATTAGAGGGCAATCCCAATTACTCCATTTTTGTGCAGGCGATGAAAGAAACGGGCTATTATGATTTGTTAAATACTGTTGACCCGGATACCACCAAACGCTGGATGACGGTGATCGCCGAAAGCAATCAGGCCCTTGCTGATAGCGGGTATGGCTCCTATGCTGCACTGAAAGCGAAGTATTCAAAAACGGGTAACCCGCTAAATGTTAATGACAGCCTGCATATGTATATGGCCTACCACATACTGCCCGGGATTAAATTTTTGGGGGATATTATTACCTCCGCTTCGCATTTGACCCTGCAACCCCAGGAAGTAATCAGTACCCAGCTTATTAACCAGGAAGTAATTGTAAATGAAGACCTGTTTAATGATATCCTGGAAAAAGGGGTTTTATTAAAAAGGGATATCAGCGATAACTCTTCTACTAATGGGGTTTGGCATAATGCTGTTGCCCATTTTATGGTAAAATACAGAAAACCTGCCGCTGTGTTCTGGGACCTGTCAGCTTTTACTGAGATAATGAAACTCCCCGCATATTACAAAAAGCAAGGCTACACTTTTGTACGCCAGAACGAACAGGACAGGCCCATTAAAGACATTGACTGGGAATACAAAGGCGCCAGTAATAGTTTTCTATATGAATATTCCACTACAGGTACACTTACTAATTTTGCTTATAATTACGATATTATCAGCATCTCACTGGGTGGTCCCAACAGGTCGGCCTGGATGGAATTTACAACACCGGTAGTGATCAAGGGCCGTTATAAAGTATGGGTATGTTACCGGAACCGCGCCGGAAGTGTGCGGGTGAATGTAGTGGTTAATGGCGAACTGTTACAACGGCCCATCAACTTTGCGGAGGGCAGGCCCGGCGGAACCGATGCTGAACTGGAATCCATTGGGTGGAAACGCTATACGGAAAACACCACCGGTCCGTTTACCGCTCGTTTGGCAGGAACGGTAGATATAAAAACAACAGAAAGGCATAAACTCAGGTTTGAAGTGCCCAATGGCGGTGGTACTACCAACTCCAACCATGTTGATATGATACACTTTATTCCTGTAGATGATAACCAGCTTTTACCGCGTTTCCGGCAGGATGGAACTAAAATATATCTCTAATACAGTATTAACCAATGGCCGGCCGACAGATAATATACTGCGGCAGTAAGGCTGGAATAATAATAAAGCTATGATGCACAGAAAGATTTTTAAACCATTGCTGCTGATTGCAATAGCAGGACTCACCTTTATTGGTTGTAAAAAATGGGACGAACACAATGCCATAACAGATCCTGCAGTGGATAAAGACCTGTTTCAGCAAATAGGCGAGAACAGCAACCTCAGCAAGTTTGCTGAACTGCTTATCAAATCGGGGTACGATAAAGTGATCTCCTCTTCCAGGACCTATACCGTTTTTGCCCCAACCAATGCAGCGTTAGCTGCCCTTGACCCCGCACTTGTAGCCGATACTGCAAAATTACGCATGTTTGTAGGCAATCACATCACTAACCAGTCTTATTACACTATTAACGCTGTTGCATTGCTAAGGTTGCAAATGCTGAATGGCAAATACAATAATATGCTGGGTAAAAAGCTCGAAGATGCCAATATCAGTGAAGCAGATAAATATGCCAAAAACGGGGTATTGCAGGTATTGGATAAAATGTTGCCGGCACTGCCCAACGCGTGGGAATTTCTGGAAAAAAGTCCCCTTGCGCCTGCAAAACAAAAAGCGTATTTGTTATCCCTGTTCCGCAATGTTTTCGATAATACCAATGCGGTGCAGATCGGGGTGGATCCCATGACCGGTAACCCTGTTTACCAGCCGGGCACTGATTCTGTTCGCACAAACCTTTTCTGGCGTAATGTGTACGATATCCGCGAGGAAAGCAAACAATATACTTTTTTTATGCTGACCGATAATGCCTGGGACACTGAAGTAAACAAGTTTAAACCATATTTTGTCACCGGAACAGTGGACAGTACCACCCAACTGTCGAGCCAGGAAGTGGTAAAGGATTTTGCCGTGGAAGGCGTATATAACCCCGCCACCATACCAGACTCCATTTTGTCAAAGTTCAATACAAAAATGGGGATCGAAAAAAGCGCTATCGTTCAAACCATCAAAACCAGCAACGGGATAGTGTTTATCATGAGTAAATTGGATATAACGCCGAAAGGAAAATTCAAGCAATATGTTATAGAGGCTGAAAATTATCGTTTCCAAAGCGCCGACCGCAGGGGCAACACTTATTTTCGCGACAGGTTTAGCCCTGTAACTGGTAAAGATTTCAGGGATGTACTTGTATTCAGGCACGGGTTGGCATTATTTAACCTTAACTATCGCCTCAATGGGGTACCGGCGCTTAAATATAAGGCTTACTGGGTAGCGGTACACGATAATATTAATGGTCTCACAACCACTTTTACCCAAAAATTGGGCATTGGATCTGCTACATCCGCAGTTCTTCCTTATATAACGGTTGCCCTCAATAATTTTAATGAAGTATACCTGGGTGAGTTTAATTTAACCACTTATAACCCAGTGCTTGATATTTATTTAACTGCCGCTAACAATACTGCGGAAGCTACCAATCCAATTGTATGCGATTATATAAGGCTTGAACCCGTTTTATAACCCTAATCTTTTTTGAAACATATACCATTACGATGCTTATAAATAGAAGTTACCTACAAAAAACGATTGCCGCCTCTATATTGGTGCTTGTTGCAGGAATGTTGAATGCGCAAACCCCGCAAACTCAAAACGATACAATTGTCATAAAAAGGGAGACCGGCAAAAAAGGCGTAAATATATCCGGTACAATTACCGATGCGGTTACAAAAAAAGGTATTGGAGGCATTCGCATACAGGTAGAAAATTATTCGGCGGCACTTACCGATGACCAGGGGAAATTTAAACTGAAAGTGCCTTCCTATTCATCTACCATTACCATTGAGGGAGAAGGGTATGATACCAAACGGATTCCGCTTAAGGGAAGCAGGTTGGTTAACGCCGCTTTATTAGATGATACCCATGAATCGTTTCACGACCCGATTACCATGCCGTTTGGGGTGCAGGCGAAAAGGAATGTAAGTGCGGCAGCCGGACAATATAATGTTAACTCTGCATGGGCGCAGCCGGCAGAAATAACGGATGGGATTTTGCAGGGCCGTATTGCGGGTCTTAATGCCATACGGCGTTCAGGAACACCCGGTGTGGGCGCCAATTTATTTTTAAGAGGTTATAATTCCCTGTATGCTACCAATAAGCCGCTGATAGTGGTAGATAATATGCTGTATGATGCCAATGATTATGGGGAAAGCATTATTGCCAACAACTATACCAACCCACTGGCTTTGATCGATGTGAAAGATAT
Organism: Ferruginibacter sp.; assembly: GCA_014379625.1. Classification (GTDB taxonomy): domain Bacteria; phylum Bacteroidota; class Bacteroidia; order Chitinophagales; family Chitinophagaceae; genus Ferruginibacter. The sequence continues at coordinate 59,579 of JACMLJ010000080.1, forward strand.
TGATAATATTACTGTACTGAAAGACGCTTCCAGTATGTATGGTACAAAAGGGGCCAACGGGGCAATTATCATTACTACATCGCGGGCAACCACCCAGGCCACAAAAATTGATTTCGCCATATACTCGGGCTTTAACAGTGCCCCTAAAAACCTTCCGGTGATGGCTGCCGCTGATTACAGGACTTACCTGAGCGAGGTATTGCAAAGCAAAGGAATGACCAGTTCACAAATTGCGTCACAACCATATATGAACGATGATGTTAACGGTCCTGAATACGCCCGTTACCATTACAACACAGACTGGCAAAAAAACGTGCTGGCTAACAGCATGAACCAGAATATATTTTTAAAAGTTACCGGGGGTGATAATATAGCGACTTATGGCCTTAGTATGGGTTACACCAATAATAACGGTATCGTAAAAAATACCGATTTTTCACGTTATAATACCCGTTTCAACGCAGTATTTAATTTTACCAAAAAGTTTACCGGTCTTGCCAACCTGTCGTTTACTTACAATGAACAAAACCTGAAAGACCAGGGTATATCTGATAAAACCGCGCCCTTGTACCTTGCGCTCGTAAAAGCGCCGTTTATGACCGATAATGAAGTAAATAATAAAGGTGTGGAATCTCCAAACCTTGCTGACCGCGATACCTTGGGTATTAGTAACCCTTCTGCCATCATTGAAAATATGCAGGCGTATAACAAATACTATCGCTTTTTTGGATCTTTCGGTTTTAGATATGATATATCGAGATACCTGAGCGCCAATACTACTTTTGGCGTGGTATACGATAAAGTAAGGGAAAACTTCTTTGTTCCCCGCAAAGGTGTGGCAGATGATACCCTTAGCAATGGCATTGCCGACAGCCGGATGGGAACGCAGGTGAAAAGGCTTTTTACATTTTTTAATGACACCCGGGTAGAGTACAACCGCAATTTTAACCAGTTGCACAACCTCGGCGTACGATTGGGCTTACGTTACCAGCACAATGATGCTGAACAGGATTTCGCATTGGGTTTCAACTCTGCCACCGATGACCTGGTTAGTGTTCAAAGCGGATTGAATGCATTGAGGCAGGTAGGAGGCGGTATTGGTGAGTGGAACTGGCTCAATACCTATTTCAGTGCGGAATACGATTTTATGAACAAGTTATTTTTAAGTTTTAACGCAGCCATGGACGGGTCTTCAAGATTTGGAAAGCTGGCTAACAAAGGTATTAGCATAGCAGGGAGCAAATTTCCGGTGATGTCTTCTGTTGGAGCGGCATGGTTATTATCTTCCGAAAATTTTATGGCCGGTTCCGGTATTGATCTCCTCAAATTAAGGGCTACTTACGGTGTTAGCGGAAATGATGATATCGGAAACTACAGCAACCGCCGCACCTATTCATCGCAAAACCTGCTGGGCGCGCAGGGACTGGTAAGAAGCGGTATTGCTAACCCCGCCATTCAATGGGAAACCAGTCGTAAACTGAATGGTGGCTTAGACATTGCTTTCTGGAATGAACGCATCAACATGAGCTTTGATGTGTACCAGTCCAAAACAGATAATATGCTGGTGTATGAGCCATTATCAACATTAACAGGTTTCACCAGCATGCTTACCAATGGAGGTAAAATGCAAAATACCGGCGTGGAAGCAACCCTGAATATAAGGTTAGTTAACAGCCGGAGTATTAAATGGGATCTTGGGTTAAATATTGCTGCCAATAAAAATAAAATACTGGCGGTACCAAACGGGCAGTTTATTACACAGTATGCGGGCGGCGATATACTCACCGCCGTTGGCAAACCCGCCAACCAGTTTTATGGCTACACCACCAATGGTGTATTTGCAACAGACGCCGAAGCATCTGCTTTTCAACAGAAAAATGCGGATGGATCATTCAGTTCATTTAAAGGAGGCGATGTGAGGTTTAATGACCTGGACGGCAATAAAATAATCAACGATAACGACAAGCAGGTAATCGGCGATCCCAATGCTGCATTCACGGGTGGGTTTACCAACAGGGTAGCATGGAAAAATTTTGAACTCAACGCACTGTTTACCTTCAGCCAGGGAAATGATATATATAATTATCTGAGGTATCGCCTGGAGTCGGTGAATGGCGTGGAAAACCAGTTGATCAGTGTAAACAATCGCTGGCGTAGTAACGGTCAGGTAACCAATACCCCCAAAGCTACCTGGGGCGATCCGGCAGGTAACAGCCGCTTTAGCGACCGTTGGATTGAGGATGGTTCTTATATCCGCCTGCGTACCTTATCGCTTCAATACAATTTACCTTTAAAAGGAAAAGGGGCGCTAAAAAGCACGGCTGTTTATGCTACGGCTTCCAACTTGTTTACACTTACGGAATATAAAGGGTATGATCCTGAATTCAGTGTAACGTCCTCCGTTTTTTCGCAGGGCATTGATACCGGGCTCGATCCGCAATTCCGGAATATAACCCTGGGGGTAAGAATCGGTTTATAGATATTCAGCGCGTATGAAAATTATATCAAAACATTGTAATTGACCTTAATATGAAGAAGTTATCAATCAAAAAATTAATGCTGGCGCTGGCGATTTTCGTATGCCTGGGCTCCTGCAAAAAATCATTCGACCTTACACCCGGAACCGAACTGGATGCTACTTTGATGTACCGCAATGTATATGATGCGGATGCGGCGGTAATGGGTATTTACGGCAAATTTATGGGCCTGGCCGACAAGTATGTTATCCTGAATGAACTGCGTGCCGACCTGTTGAATTATACCGCCAATGCCGATGAGTACCTGCGACAGGTAAGCACGCATACGGTTACCGCTGATAACCCATACACTTCACCCCGCCCATTTTATGAACTGATCATTAACTGTAATGATGTGCTGAAGAATTTTATTATCATGAAGCAAAAGAACGCTTTGAAAGAAGCGGAATTTAACCAGCGTTATTCCGATATAGCCTGCCTTCGTTCTTTTTTATACTTGCAACTGGGGATACATTTTGGGGATGAGGTACGGTATGTTACCGATGCTTTGGAGAATGTATCAGACATCAACAACCCCGCGCTTTTTCCTAAGATAAAATTTGATGCACTTTTAGACACCCTGATCAATTTTACAGAGGCGATCCCATTTAAAGATCAGTATCCAACAGGAACAACCCTGAACATTGTGCTGGATGCCGCGCCCACCAATAACTTTTTTATTAATAAAAAATGTTTGCTCGGCGACCTTTATTTATGGAAAGGCAATTATACAAAGTCTGCTACCTATTACCGGCAGGTGATGGAATATGCGTCTTTCGATAATTCACTTGAAAACCGTTATACGCAGTGGAAGGTGGGCTGGGGTGGAAATTTTAATCATTATATAAGTTATACAAGGGGGGGGGATGCATCTACGCTCAACATGGCTGATGGATGGCGCACCATATTTAACAGGCCCTATGATGTTGGTTATACGCGGGAATGGGTATGGGCCTTACCATACGACAGTAAGTTTAAACCGGAGAACCCGCTGATTAAGTTATTTTCACCCATTGGGGGCGATTACCTGGTAAAACCTTCACAGGAAATTATCGATAACTGGAATAACCAGCAGCAGAACCCCATAACCATTGCGGGCAGTACAACTGGCATCCCTTATGATGCGCGGGGTTTGATAAGCGTTCGTAATATTGGCGGGCAGCCGGTTGTTATGAAATATTTATATGATTATATCAATTACGCTACGAACGTTCCCGTGAACCCGTTTGCAAAAAACGGCAAATGGTATTTATACCGGCAAACGCTCCTTCACCTGCGATTTGCTGAAGCAGCCAACCGTGACGGGTTCTACAAGCTTGCCTACGGTTTATTTAACCAGGGTCTGACCATTACTTTTTCAACGCTGCCGACCATCAATGATAAAACAAATCAGCAGAATACCTTTTCCTATCCTGATCCTTATAAATTTGATGCACGTAATGGTGAAATCCCTTTTTTCAGGTCAGACTGGTACCGCAATATTGGTATCAGGTCAAGGGCAGGCATTACCCCTTATACGATCACTTCCCCAACGGATAGCCTGTTACAGGTTGAAAATGGCCTTATCAACGAAGGCGCCCTGGAAAACGCCTTTGAAGGTAGCCGCTGGCCCGACCTGCTGCGCATTGCCCTGCGGCGGAATGACCCCGCTTTTTTAGCAGACAAAGTGTATAATAAATTGAAAAAAGATGGCGACCCGCTTGCTGATGCAACAAGGGCTAAATTAATGGACAAAAAAAATTGGTATTTGCCCTTTAAATTATAATCGTTCTTAAGATTTTCTAACAGTCAAAAAATACGGAAGGTTATGCAGGTTCAGTCATGCATAGCCTTTTGTTTTTAACAGCATTAATCCTTCATCTTATTTCTTTCCTGTGGGTCCACTGCCCTGTAACCAGGTCCATATTTTTACATTGTCCCGGGAATTTTGATTTAGACTATCACTATGCCTGTGTAATTATTTTCTTTACGGGTAATGGTACCGCAGAAAGTCAGCACAAAACCAGTATAAAATGGCCAACTCCTGTTTTACCGGTTGTGCAGGTTGATTTTTTCGCCTGCAGGCCATGAAAAGAAATGGCCTTAAATGCTGCATTGATAAGATTTTCTATTTCAAAAGCCATCATTAAAAAGAAAAATAATTTCAGGATAGTACAGGATGCCGGTTTTTACTAAATTAATATTTTTATACAACGATTATTCCTCACCAAAACTAACAACGCTGTATGAAAAAAAATTCATTTGTAAACCCGTTTTACATCCTGCTCCTTTTTCTACTTTCCTCTTTTTCGGCAATGGCCCAAAATTTCGCGGTAAAGGGCACGGTTACCGATGCCACTGGTAAACCGCTCGAAGGCGCAACCGTAATTGAAAAGGGTAAAAAGAATTCTGCGGTCACCAACCAGTTGGGAAACTACCAGTTGATGGTATCTTCTAATAAGGCAATATTGCAAATCAGTTATGTTGGGCAGGAACTTCGTGAAGTGGCGGTCAATAGCAATAACGAAATAATAGTTGCACTAAAAGCAAGCACGGATAACATGAGCGATGTGGTGGTGATTGGATATGGTTCGAGAAAAAGAGTAGAAGTTACCGGCGCTACTGCTTCTATTTCCGGTGAAAATCTACGGTCAGTCCCCACTGTAAATCTTACGCAGGCGCTGCAGGGCAGGCTGCCCGGGGTTGACGTTACACCCAATGGTTTTCGTCCCGGTACAGGGAGTTCCATACGTATCAGGGGGAACCGCTCTTTAAGCGCCGGTAATGATCCGTTGTATGTAGTAGATGGTTTTCCGGTCAGTTATACCATTGATGATATTAATCCTGTTGATATTGAGTCAATTGATGTCTTAAAGGATGCATCAGCAACAGCCATTTATGGAGTAAGGGGCGCCAATGGGGTAGTGCAGATTACCACCCGAAAAGGGAAGGCAGGTAAAACTTCAGTAAGCTACCAGGGAAGTTATTCCATTGAATCCATCATCAGGCCCATACAAATGATGAATTCTATGGAACTTTCTGATGCATGGCGGAAAGCTTTTTTTGCCGATACATCTTATACCCGCAATATTGCTAAAAGATCTGCCAGTAACCCATTATTTTATTACCCGGATGCGCTTACCGATCTTGCTTTATTTAAAAACAGGTTTGGAAGTACCGAACAATGGAATTCTATAAAAGATGCCTACACCTGGCGCACGTTTGATCCTGTTAATAATATTTATATTCCCCAAAAAAGAGCTACCACGGATGAAGAAAGGGCTGTATTACAAAGCCTGCAGTTTATGGGCGCCATGCGGGTGGATAGTATCGACTTGTATGATCCTTCCCGTATTAAAAGTTTTGACTGGCTTAACGAAGTAGGATTAAGGAATGGCAGCACCAACAACCATAATATATCGGTAACCGGTGGTAGCGATAAATTTAAGGCTTCATTCAGTGCCGGTTATCTTAAGCAGGATGGTATCGAATATGCGCAGGATTATACCAGGTTTTCAATTGGTAATTCAGTAGAATTTAAACCCGTAAATTTTTTAACCTTTGGAACCAGCATTAATTTTATCCATTCCATTACCAATACAAGTACCAGTTCATATGCCAATGCCTCCGGAATGATCCCGATGGTAGAACCCTATGATTCTGCCGGTAACTGGATTTTATATCCCAACAAGGATAACCAGATTGTAAATGCGGTAAATGACCGCAACACGGTATTGGACGAAACTAAAGCCAATAGGATTTTTGGGAATATTTACGCCGAGGTTACACTATTCAAAGGGCTGAAATACCGTACCATGTTTGGGTTAGATAACCGGAATTCAACCCGGGGTACCTTTAACGGTGCACAGTCATCTATAAGACTGGGTAGCGCTGCGAATGCATCGCAAACAAGTAATACTTCATCTTCCTGGGTATATGATAATATTTTAACCTACAACACAAAAATAAGATCCAATCATTCCATTAACGTAACGTTATTGCAGGAATTACAAAGTTTAAACCGTTCTTCCTCATTAACGCTTTCTGCTAACAATTTAATTTTTGAATCGCAAAAATGGTTTTCTCTGGACAAAAACACGGATGCTTTGGTAACAGGCGGTGGTACTTATTCTTCCACCCAGTATTTATCTTACATGGGCCGTGTTGAATATGGTTTTAAGAATAAATACATGCTCACGGTAAGTAGCCGTTATGATAATTCTTCCGTATTGGCAGAAGGCAACAGCGGCGCATGGTTTCCGGCGGCTTCAGTAGCCTGGCAATTAGATAGCGAAGATTTTTTTACAAAGCAGAATGTTTTCACCAGGGCTAAACTAAGGGCCGGCATTGGAACAGTGGGTAATGCTTCCATCGCACCCTACCAGACGGCCGGGCCATTGGGATTTACCAATTATAACTGGGGCAACGGACAAGCCGCCATAGGGTCGGCGCCTACCACTTTCCGTACGCCTGACCTTGGCTGGGAGAAAACTACCACTACCAACCTGGGGCTTGAATTTAGCTTATTAAAAAACAGGATTTCGGGTATAATTGATATATATAAATCCAGTACTGTTGACGGATTACAGCGTAAATCAATTCCTACAGCCAATGGTGTTGGATTTGTATTTATTAACCTCGGTAAGATAACCAACCGGGGTATTGAAGTAGCATTGAATACTCAAAATATCGTGAAAGAAAATTTCAGGTGGAGTTCTGATTTTATGTTTACAACCAATAAAGAGAAAATTGTGGATATAGATGGAAGTGGCAATAGCAATTTTGCCAATCTCTGGCTACTGAACCAGCCATTGCAGGTATATTGGGGTTTCCAGAAAGACGGCATTTTTCAATATTCAGATACAGTGGCCGGGAAAGGCGGGGTATTGGCAAACAGGTATTGGATAAAGAATGGCAAATCAAATGTTAGTTATCAGCCAGGCAGGATCAGGATCAAGGATGCCAATGGAGATTCGGCATACAGCCCCGCAGACCGGGTGATCCTGGGATCGCACAATGCCGACTTTGTAGCAAGCATAGGCAACACGGTATCGTATAAGAATTTCGAACTTAACTTCCTGGTTTATTTCAGGGTAGGCGGTTTATACAGGATACCCCGTACCGCTATGGTAGGCCGTTATCAATCCAATAAAGTAAACTTTTGGACACCTACGAACCCAAGCAACGAGTTCCAGCAACCTACCCAAACAACGGATGTGCCGCTGAACTGGGAAGCATTGACCTACACGAAAGCTACGTTTGCCAAATTCAAAAATATTACCCTCACTTACAGGGTGCCTAAAAGCATAACCACTAAAATGCGCATGAGTAGCATGGCAGTATATTTTAGCGCGGTGAACCCCATTTTAATCCACACCTCAGCGTATTATGATCCTGAAACCGTTCCATACAGGGAGTTTCCCGGTACAACTACCAATCAAACCGGCCCCACATCTTACAGTTACAAAAGTTTTGTGGCTGGTATAAAAATGGATCTGTAAAACCAATAACTAACAAAAAATATTATTATATATGAAACTTAATTTTGAAAAAATATCCTGGATAATGGCCGTAACGATGGTATTTGCCACAATATCCTGCAAGAAATTTATTAAGGAGGAACTCGTTACAACACTTACCGAGGATTACTATAAAACGGATGCGGGGCTTGAAGACCTGGTAAAATCGGCTTACCTTCCGCTGCAATGGAAGTTTAACGAAGAACAATCCTATGCTATGCACAATTTTGGTGTTGATGAGTTTAGGGAAGGTGACCAGTTTAATAATGTCCGTTACAATGATTACGATGCAAATTTAAATTCCAATGATGCGTTTGTTAACGGACTTTGGACGAATAACTATTCCGGAATAAGAAGATGCAACCAGGGGATTGAGTTAATATCCGCTTACAGTAACGGGGCTTCAAAAACTTTAGCCACCCAGCCGCAAAAAGATTTGCGCATCGCGGAATTGAAAGCGTTAAGGGGATTGTATTATTTTCAGATGGTTCAGCAATTCGGCGGGCTTCCGCTTGTAACATCCGTACCTGCAGAACCACAATATGAGTTTCCACGGGCTTCTGTAGCCCAGGTGTATGACCAGATTATCAATGATTTTAGAAGTGCCGGTCCTTATTTACCCTGGAGGTATACCGGTGCTGACCGGGGCAGGGCAACCCGTGCGATGGCCTATCATTTCCTGGCCAAAGCATATCTCACCAGGGGCAGCGCCGTGGCAGATGCCCGCGGGCAAAAGTCTACCGATATGGACAGTGTAATTGTGTTTGCGGATTCAGTGATTACCAGGAGCGGCCATGCCCTGGAAGCCGATTATGGAAGTTTATTTAATGCTGCTTATCCCGATGGAAGAGTTGCTCCTTTAGGGGAAAATGGAGCGCCTCCGCTTAGCAGTAAAGCAAAGATCGACGCTAACAATGCAAGTAACGAAATAATATACGCGGCCCAGTTCAGTTCAAATTTAAGCCTGGCCAATAGTCTTCCTAATAATCAAACCCATTTGTACTATCCTTCGCAGTACGACGTTGGCATCAATGGTATGGCGAGGGATTTCTTTAACGGAAGGCCATTCAGAAGGCTGCGCCCAACTGATTATACGATTGATATTTTCGATAAAATAAATGATTCCAGGTTCTTTAAAACTTTTCAAACCGTTTTTTATAGAAACCTGAATGTTACAGCAACTGAAACATTTCCAAAATTTACCACAACGGATGCTCCTAATCCAAGTTTAGTGGGTAAACCAAGGGTGATGTTAGGTGATACTTCGGCAATATATATCGTTAACAATGCCAATATGCCCTTGCTTACGTCTAAAATTGCAGCAATGCGTTACTACGCGGTATTTGCAAGATATAAGCAAACAGCGGTTGGCGCCCCGGTGACTTCTGATTTTTCCCCTAATAAATATTTAAGCATGATAAAGCTTTCAGACCCTATCAGGCTTACCACCACCAACAATGAAGCGAAAGGTATCCGCAATGGTACTTTTGCCCGCCTTGCTGAAACCTATTTAATTATCGCGGAAGCTTATGGCCGAAAAGGGGACTATGCAAATGCGTTGGTAAATGTGAATGTAATCCGGAACAGGGCCGCCTTTAAAGCGAACGAAGACAGAAGTTCGCAGATTTGGTTATACCTGGGTGGACCTGCTTCTTTAGCCAATACCCAGACAAACAATCTTGCTGCAACAACATTATTTACTACCAATGCTGCAAGTGAAAATTATCCGCCATCTGCAACATCAACTACAAGCAGGTTTATTCACTTTATGTTGAACGAACGTACAAGAGAGCTTTGTGGTGAATTTTACCGTTGGGAGGATTTGGTGAGAACGGAAACTTTCTTTGAACGGACAAAGTTATTCAATGCGGATATCAGTCTGTCATTCGCAACCTTCCATAAGTTGCGCCCGATTCCTTATTTGCAAATGATTGCGCAAACCGTAAATGGCAAACCTATGAGTATGGCGGATATGGCAGCTTACCAAAACCCGGGGTACAACTAAACATTTTCTTAAACAGTAACAGTAAGGGGCGGGCAATGAAAATTGTACCGTCCTTTTACTATCATAAATTATTAAACAATTGTTGAACCGGTTACCCGGTGTTTATAATAATAGATTGGTAACTTCATTCATTAATAAAATTGCCATATGCACAAGATAATATTGATCTTAATTGGTGTACAAACATTTACAGTTGCCGCAAAAGCGCAGGTAAAAACGGGTACAGATGCAAATGCACCTTTGCATGCATTAAAAGTTGACTATCCTACCCCTTACGAACCAATGCCAAAGGAGGCCATTAAAACAACCCTGGATAAGATTTTTAATTACTTAGACGCGGTTACCCCGGCGCAGATGATCAACAGGCAAACCGGTGATGCCGTAAATGACCTGTCAAAATTAGATACCAACACAATGGTTCAGCAGGGCGATTTCAGGCTAACCAGTTACGAATGGGGAGTTACTTATTCCGGTATGTTGCTGGCGGCCGAAACTACGGGTGACAGTAAGTATAGCGACTATGTAAAAAAACGGTTTTCCTTTATAGCCGGTTGGATCCCTGCTGTAAAAAAACTAAAGGCGGCAGGTTTGTATAAAACAAATAATTATCCATTTCGCCAATCCATAGAGCCCAAAGCATTAGATGATGCAGGCGCAATTTGCGCGGCAATGATCAAGGCAACCAGGGCCGGTGTGAATAATGATCTTCGCCCCGTGATTGATAACCTGGTAGATTTTGTGGCTAGGAAGGAATACCGCTTGCCGGATGGTACCCTGGCCCGCATACGGCCGCAGAAAAATACCCTCTGGCTCGACGATCTGTACATGGGCGTACCGGCACTGGCACAGATGGGAAAGCTTACCGGGGATAAAAAATATTTTGATGATGCCGTAAAGCAGGTAAGGCAATTCAGTGCACGTATGTTTAATAAAACAAAAGGTTTGTACATGCATGGCTGGGTAGAAAGCATGGAAACGCACCCCGAATTCAGGTGGGCCCGCGCAAACGGATGGGCGTTACTGGCAAAAGTGGAATTGCTGGATGTTCTTCCGGCGAATCATCCGGGGAGGGCATTTGTACTGCAACAATTAAAAGCGCATGTAAAAGGATTGGCTGACTACCAGGGCGACAAAGGATTCTGGCACCAGTTACTGGACAGGGAGGATTCATACCTAGAAACTTCCGCCACCGCCATTTACGCTTATTGCATAGCACATGCCTGCAACAAAGGATGGATTGACCCGGTAACCTATGCACCGATGGCAATGCTGGCCTGGAATGCCGTAGCTACAAAAATAAATGATAAAGGACAGGTGGAAGGAACCTGCGTGGGTACAGGCATGGCATTCGACCCAGCGTTTTATTACTACCGACCCGTAAATGTTTTTGCCGCGCATGGCTATGGGCCGGCAATTTTAGCCGCCGCTGAAATGTACCGGTTGATGGAAAAAAATAAATTTAAAATAAATGACAGTTCATTGCAGTATTACGAATAGGTAATAACCAGTTGCTATTTTAACTACCTGGACAATGCCCAGATAAAGGGAAATTAATTTCAATGATTTACCGGCCCCGAAATTTATAAAACAGCTTTCTGAAAAATTATAAAACGCCACAAAGCATTCAAGTTGCACCTTTGCATAAATTCCATCATAATGAATTATAAAAACACAATCCTTTTCTGTCTCTTTATTTTTTTTGCCTCCTTAGCAATTGCCCAGCAAAAAGATTATATACTCTGGTACAATACTCCTGCAAAGGACTGGAACGAAGCCTTACCAATTGGTAATGGAAGGTTAGGTGCAATGATTTTTGGCAGGGCCGGCGAGGAGCTGATTCAATTGAACGAACAAACCTTATGGACGGGTGGCCCGGTTGATTTAAATCCTAATCCCGATGCGCCTAAATATTTACAACCGGTAAGGGATGCGCTCTTTAAAGACAGTATACGGCAGGCCGTAGGTTTGCTGCGGAAAATGCAGGGACCCAACACACAGATGTACCAGCCTTTGGGAGATATTATTATCAAACACCAGTTTAAAAAAGGGGATAATGACACTGCTAAAAATTACCGTGCACTAAATATTACCAATGCTACGGCATTCACGCAATATGCGGTGAATGGGGTAATGTTTTCAAGAGAAATTTTTTCGTCCGCACCAGACCAGGTGATCATGATACGATTGCGGGCAAATAAGCCCGGCGCTTTAAATTTTACGATAGACGTAAACCACGAATTAAAGTACACTAAACTAATTACCGCGGATAAACAATTACTGTTAAAAGGAAAAGCGAGGATAACCAGTGACGAGCGCCGTAATCCAAAGCCCCTGGTATTTGAAGAAGATAGTCAATGTAAAGGAATGCGTTTTCAGTTCAGGATAAAACCCGTACTGAAGGATGGTACACTATCGGCTACGGATAGCTCCCTGGTGATCACCCAAGCATCCGAAGTGATATTGTACGTAGTGGCAGCCACCAGTTTTAACGGCTATGATAAATGTCCGGATAAAGACGGGAAAGATGAAAATGCATTGGCCCTGGCTTATTTGAACAAAGCACTGAAAAAAAATTATGAGCAGTTAAGATCAGATCACATAAAGGACTATCAACAATATTTTAACCGCCTTGTTTTTTCGTTAACAGGTATCCGGCAAGCGGTATCCAGCATCCGGCAACCAGTATCCGGTATCCAGTATCCGGTATCCGGTATCCCCACCAATCAACGATTGTCGGATTACCGTGCAGGCAAAGAAGACCTTGAACTGGAAGAAATGTATTTCCAGTACGGCCGTTATTTATTGATCTCTTCATCGAGGCCGGGAGGTATCCCTGCCAACTTACAGGGCATCTGGAACCAGTTGATCCGGCCATCCTGGAGAAGTAATTATACCACCAATATTAATTTGCAAATGAATTACTGGCTGGCCGAAATGTGCAACCTTTCTGAAATGAATGAGCCCTTGATGGAGCATATCAAAAAACTGGCGACGAACGGCACTGCCACCGCCAGAAATTATTACAATATGAGGGGATGGGCAGTGCATCATAACAGTGATATGTGGGCGCAAACCAACCCGGTGGGGGAGGGCAACGGAGATCCTAAGTGGGCCAACTGGAGCCTGGGCAGTCCCTGGCTTAGCCAGCATTTGTATGAGCGCTTTCGTTTTACCAATGATAAAAAATTTCTAAGGGAAACCGCTTATCCCCTGATGAAATCCGCGGCGGAATTTTGCCTCGACTGGTTGGTGGAAAAGGATGGCAAATTATTGACCGCTCCGTCTACCTCACCCGAAAATGTGTATATCCATCCCAATGGATTTAAAGGCACAGTAACCATTGCTTCGGCGATGGACATGGAGATCATTTACGATCTTTTCAGCAATATTATGGAAGCATCAGCGATATTAAAAACCGATGCGCCGTTTGCAAGCCTGGTGAAAGAAAAACGAAGCAAACTCAATCCTTTAAAAATAGGCAAAAAGGGCAACCTGGTAGAATGGTACGACGACTGGGAAGATGAGGATCCGCAGCACAGGCACGTATCGCAGTTGTTTGGTTTGCATCCGGGCCGGCAGATTTCACCCCTGCTCGATACCGCTTATTCCAATGCGGCAATAAAAACATTACTGGTACGCGGTGATGGAGGTACCGGCTGGAGCATGGCCTGGAAAATAAATTTCTGGGCGCGTTTATTAGACGGTAATCATGCTTATAAAATGGTACAGGAACTATTAAAGAAATCCACCATGAACAATTTATTTGATACGCACCCTCCATTCCAGATAGACGGGAATTTTGGAGGTACCTCAGGGTTTGCGGAAATGCTGTTGCAGAGTCATTTAACGGAGATACAACTATTACCCGCCCTGCCGGATGCCTGGAAAGACGGTCACGTAAAGGGTTTGATTGCAAGAGGGGATTTTGAAATAGAAATGTGGTGGAAAAGTGGAAAGCTTTCCAGGGCGGTTGTTATTTCAAAAAAGGGTGGCCTTTGTAAATTAAGGACCAATGCCCCGGTTACCATTAAAGGTGCATTGGCAAGCACCCAACAGGTAAAATTATTTTCACAAAATCAATATATCCATTCATTTGAATCAACTGTTGGAAAGCGGTATGAAGTATGGGCGAAATGAAGTAATGGGGTATTACGGTAACGTACAGGGTAAATTTTTTATGTTGGATTGAAACACAAAATGGAAATGAAATAAGTCTGACTCAATGTGCCAGCTCGGTTTTGGCAAAGCCATCATATTTCATTTCGTCCGGCAGGACGATATATGGGTAGAAAAATAATGAGGGTTCAATGCGCTCCATAGAAACGTTAGGTGGCGAAGCGTTTTTGAATTTTAATTACGGATGTTGCCGCGAAATCCATTAAGCACATAACGTTGCTACGGAACGGAAACCTTGTCTGTTTCGTTGCTATCCATATCACGTTCCAATGGAACGAAATAGCAAATCACAAATAAACAATTATCAAACAAAAGAAAAATAAATGACGCAGATTTCAAAACTTTCAATCATTGGGTTGTTGCTTGTTAGTTTAACAGCCAATGCCCAGCTACAGCGCGGTTTTAAATTTGATTTTGGCGGAAGCGCCGCTGCGCCGGGCTATATTGCTGTTACCGGCAATAGCCTGTTTACGGATGCCCTGGGGTATGGATTTACAAATAATTCTGAAGTGGAAGAAGTGAGCAGGGGAGCAAAAAAAAATAGTAGTTCAGACTATATCACCAGTATCAAGCCATTTTATTTCTCTGTAAAACTACCGGAAGGAAATTATGATATAAAACTAACACTGGGCGATATTAAAGGCAGTTCTGCCACCACCGTAAGGGCAGAATGCAGGAGGTTGTTTTTACAAAATATACAAACTAAAAAAGGAGAAATAAGAACCGAATACTTTACCGTGCATGTTAAAGACAGTATTATCAGGGATAGTAATGGCAGTGCAGCAGGGAAAGTAAAATTAAAAACAAGAGAAATTACCTACCTCCACTGGGATAATTTGCTGACCATAGAATTTAGTGATACCGCCGCAAAAATTTGTGCAGTAGAAATTACCCCCAACACGAAAGCGACCACTATTTTTTTAGCAGGCAATTCTACGGTAGTAGACCAGGACAGGGAACCCTGGGCCTCCTGGGGACAAATGATCCCGTCTTTTTTTGAAGCCGGTAATATTTGCATTGCTAATTATGCGGAAAGCGGGGAAACGCTTAGTTCTTTTAAAAGTGCGCGGCGCCTGCAAAAAGTACTGAGCCTTATGAAGAAAGGTGATTATTTATTTATAGAATTCGGCCACAATGATCAAAAGCAAAAAGGCGAAGGCGTCGGCCCCTTTACTTCTTACAAAAAGGATTTAATTTATTTTATCAGCGAAGTAAAAAAGAAGGGTGGCATCCCCATACTCGTTACTTCCATGAACCGCAGGAGCTTTGACGCAACGGGGCATATCGTCAATACCTTGTCAGATTATCCCGAAGCGGTAAGGCAAACCGCCAAAGAAGAAAATATAACATTGATTGATTTAAATGTCATGAGTAAAATTTTGTATGAAGCATGGGGACCAGAAAAATCTGTTAAAGCATTTGTACATTATCCTCCTAATACATTCCCCGGCCAGGAAAAAAAACTGGAGGATAACACCCACTTTAATACCTATGGCGCTTATGAAATTGCCCGCTGTATTGTGCAGTCAATAAAGGAGCAGCAATTGCCCATTGCCAGGTATTTTAAAAAGAATATCCCTGTTTTTGATCCTGCAAAACCGGATGCTGTTGAAAAATGGTACTGGCCATTAAGCCCTTTAACAGCAGCGATAAAACCTGACGGGAATTGACCGCCGCGAAAAATAAAATAGTGGTTGCAGGATAAAGTGGAGGTTTATAACCGCCTCTTGCAAGGCGGGGCAAAGAGGTATAAATGATTGCCGGAACCAAAACAAAAAAGTGATCCTGCAAGAAAAAAAATCTGTAAGCAGCGATCATCTTGTTATATTTGTTTTAATGAAATGGCTGAAGTATTTCCGGGTTCGTCATAATGATAACTGATTGTTTGCCAGATGTTGAAAAATCATGATCATATAAAACTGCTTCAGCAAAATCTGTCATTGAATGAAGACATGCAGGCCTACCAAGGTTTGTATGACATTTTTTTTAACCGGTTAAAGATATTTTGCTTTTCTCTTGTCAAATCCAACGAAGCCGCTGAAGAAATTGTTTCGGATGTTTTTATCAAGCTGTGGCAAATAAGGGGCCGGTTAATGGAGGTAGATAACCTGGTCGTATATCTTTATACGATCGCAAAAAATTTTTCTTTCAACTATATCACAAAAAATTACAAGCACCCTGTAATAAATCTTGATAAAATAGATATTGAATCTGTCATCAGCCTGGATAGCCCGGAGGAATTATGTATTTCTGCTGATCTCGTAAACGCCATACACCAGGCCATCCGCCAATTGCCACCCCAGTGCAGGCTTATTTTTCAAATGGTAAAAGAAGATGGGTTAAAGTATAAAGAAGTTGCAGAGATACTGCACATTTCTGTGTTAACTGTTCGCAACCAGGTAGCTATCGCCACGCGTAAAATAGCCGAAACACTTCCTGCTTATATCAGTGCGGGTTTTGTTAAAACCCGTAATGCCGGCCATTCCTGATCTTACCCGCATTAATATACATCGGGCCGCCACTTATTCATCACACAAATTATAAGATCAACAGGCAACTCATTTCCCGATCCGGGTATGCGGTAGCAGATTCCTGGTGTGAAGTTAAACGCGAATGCTCAATATTTCAACATTCAATGGTGTTTAGTTAAGCCCTGCAATTTATTGCCCCGTCAGCGTTGGGGGCAGGGAGTTACCATATTCCATTTTGGCTTTAGCCAAACAATGTCTCGGCTAAAGCCGCATCTTTTATTGCCAATTTTTATCCCCGTTCGCCGCGGCAGACGGGGCAATAAAAGCCCTAAGCGACATTGATTGACCATTCACCGTTAAACCGGCAGTTTACATTTATCAAATATCACTAATCATCCTGGTTCTTTTTATTTTCCGGGGCACTCCGACTGAAAAAATATATATTTCTCTTTGGTACTTTGTGGTTCGGTTTATTGTCCCTGTTAATAGAAGAGTATTTTATGAACGATGAAAGAATCTGGCTACTCCTGAGCCTGCAACTATCCGGGGAGGCCAACCCGGAAGAAATAAAGGAACTGGAAACGCTTTTAAAAGAGCACCCCGGACAGACGCTCAGGGCGGAGATACTGTGCAACCTTTGGAATGTCAAAAAGCGGCCTGATGATCCTGATAAAGCGATGGCTTTTGACAGGCACCTTCAACGTTTGAGCAATCATCTTTCTGAGCCTGCTTTACAATATGAAAACAATGCAGCAACTCGTGCAAAGGATAATATACAAGCAATACCACCTGTTGCCCGCCGTGGTAAATACACGAAAATTTTGTGGGCCGTTTCTGTTGCCGCATCTTTAATAATCGGGATATTGCTGATTTTTCCGGCTAATAATGACAAACAGTTGATTGCAAAAGGATTAGCCAGCAATGTAATTTCAACCAGACCCGGATCAAAATCTAAGGTGCAATTACCGGACGGAAGCCAGGTTTTGCTGAATGCGAACAGTACAATTACTTATAAAAATGATTTTTTGGGTGATATACGCGAAGTAAGCCTTTCCGGGGAAGCTTTTTTTGATGTGGTAAAGGATAAATCCAAACCCTTTGTTATACACACGGGAAGCATTGATATAAAAGTACTCGGTACTTCGTTTAATGTTCGAAGTTACCCAAATGAAAAAACTACAGAAACAGCCTTGATAAGGGGCTCTGTGGAAATATTGCTGCATAATGACCCGGATAAGAAATACATACTACGACCAAACGAAAAATTAGTGGTTAACAATAGTATTACAAAAAAATCAAGCAACAGCGCCGTGGACGGAAGCCCCCGCGAAGAACGGCAGATAATGACGCTGAGCAAAATTTATTTAAACAGCAGTGATGACAGCAGCAATATAGAAACACGCTGGACAAAAGACATGCTTGATTTTGACGGTGTGCCATTTGCACAAATTGTTACTGAACTTGAACGATTGTACCATGTACAATTCATACTTAAAAATGAAAAGCTTAAAAAGTTGAGGTTTACGGGCGGATTCAACAATAAGTCATTGGATGAAGTAATGGAAGCGTTACGCCTGTCGGGCCAGTTTAATTATGAATTTGAGAATGGGACCGTAACTGTGTGGTGAATGGAAAATCGTGAATGATGAATGGTCCATGGTGAAAAGTGAATGATCAAAATTTTACTATTCTTTACCTATCTGTTAATAATAAACGATTGTAAATCTAAAAACTGCATATGAAAAAAACAAACTAACTCAAACAAAAAAAGCAACGGAGAATGTTGACGCATTCCCCGTTATGCTAAAATCAGAAATGCCGGCGAGCCGGATGCGTATTTCATCCTCTAACAATTAAAAATGAAGTTATGAAAAAAAATGGATGCGTGGTGCCTTATGGCACCGCTGCTTCAATAATTAAATGCCTGCTTATAATGAAAATGACGATTCTTCTTATTTGTATTTTTTCGCTTCAGTCGTTTGCCGGTAACAGCTATGGCCAGGAAAAAATTACGCTCCACCTGGAGAATGCGACTTTGAAGAAAGTTTTTAAAGCAATTGAGCGGCAAACTACTTTCCGTTTTGTTTACAACGACGACATTTTATCACCGGGCCAGAAAGTAAGCATATCCGTACTGGAAGTCCCATTAGATGATGTAATGAAAAAGCTGCTGGATAAAACAACCCTGGATTTTAAAATTGTAGGAAGCAATTTAGTAGTTATTGCTGTGGGACTGCATGCCGCGCGGGAAAAAAATATAGCGCCTGCTTTTGCAATCAGGGGCAAAATAAATAATGAAGAGGGTAAACCCATGGCAAACGTTAGCATTGTGGAAAAAGGCACTACCAATGGTACTACCACCAAAGAAGATGGCAGTTTTACCCTTGACGTTGCCAACGGAAATATTATTCTGCTGGTGAGTTATGTTGGATTTAAATCGCAGGAGATAAATGTAAAAGGGCGTAACAGCATTGATATAACATTACAGGAAGAAAAGAATGCGATGGATGAAGTAGTGGTTGTGGGTTATGGTACCCAGCGCCGAAAAGATGTAACCGGTTCGGTTTCTTCAGTTCCCAAAAGCCGCTTGTCGCAATTGCCGGTAACCAATTTATTTCATGCCATTGAGGGTTCGGTTGCAGGCGTTGGTGTGGTGCAAAATTCAGCCGTGCCGGGCAGAACGGCCACAGTTCAGGTGCGGGGCTTAAATTCTATTACTGCAAACTCTTCACCGTTGCTGGTAGTAGATGGGATACCACTTAGCCAGGACGCCAGCATTAACGATATTAATAGCAATGACGTTGCATCTATGGAAATTTTAAAGGATGCATCCGCCGTGGCGATTTATGGGGTCCGGGGATCTAACGGGGTAATACTGATTACCACCAAACGTGGAGGAAGTGCTAAATCGGTTATACGTTACAGCGCCTATGCAGGGTCGGAAGATTTAGCACATATTTTAGAACCTGCAAGCCCCCAGGCTTACCTGCAGAAATGGGTGGATTATAAAAAACAGCAAAACCTTTCTGATACGAGCATTTTGCCCAATCTTTTCGAAAGAAATAATTATTATGCAGGCAACAAGCCTGTTGACTGGATAAACGAAGTGATGCAGTCCGGTGTTATCCAGGATCATAACTTAAGCATATCGGGGGGCAGCAAGGATGCTAAATTTTATATTTCGGGTGAGTATATGAAAGAGAAAGGCCCAATAAAAGGTTACCAGTATAACAGGGCTAGTTTACGCTCTAATTTAGATATCAATGTGACAGACTACCTGAGTGTTGGTACCTCCTTATTTTATACGGCAAATAACTATGATGGGGGCAGGAGCAATTTTTATCTCGCAGCAGCTATGAGCCCTTATGCCCAATTATACAATGCCAACGGCGGGTATGAAATTTTCCCCATGTCACCCGAAATATTATACACCAATCCTTTATTGGGATTAAATACAGATAGGGTTAGCCGGAGCAACAATCTAAACGGAAATGCCTACCTGGAGTTGAAGCCTGTTAAAGGATTAAAGTACCGCTTAAATGCCGGTTATTCCTATATACCATCCCGTTCCGGAAATTATTCAGGCAGGAATGCCAACAGTCCCCTTGGGACAGCAAGTGTTTCCAGTTCCGAATCAAAATACTGGATTGTAGAAAATATACTTTCTTATACCAAAGACTGGAAAAAACATCATTTTGATTTCACCGGTTTGTATAGTGCCCAGCAAAAAGAATACATCGCTAACGCTACCAATGCTACGGGATTTATCAACGACCAGTTATCCTTTAATAATTTAGGTGCAGGGGCTACGGTTAGTGCAGGCGGTATATTTGATAATTTTACAGGCTCCTACAGAGACGTCAAGAAAAACGCTTCTCAAATGGGCAGGATCAATTATTCTTATAACAGCAGGTATTTATTAACGCTTACCGCGAGAAGGGACGGCTCTTCGGTATTTGGCGCTAATACTACTAAATATGGCGTGTTCCCATCAATAGGCTTGGGCTGGAATATCAGTAGTGAAAATTTTATGAGGGACCTGCTATTTGTAAACAGTTTAAAACTAAGGGGTTCTTATGGCAAAACCGGCAATGAGGCGATTGGGATAAATAAAACAACCACAACAGATGCAACGGTCCGCTTCCCTTTTAACGGTATCAGTACAATTGGTGTTTTAGCAAGCAATTTGGGTAATGCCAACCTGCATTGGGAAGAAACCAAAGGGTCTAACATTGGGATGGATTTCTCCTTATTTACAAACAGGGTCAGTGGTTCAATAGATGCCTACAAAACCAAAACCGATGGTATTTTATTGAACAGGAATATCCCCATTATTACCGGCTACTCTTCCATTATTGACAATCTTGGAAAGATACAAAACAAGGGTATAGAACTAACCCTGAATACGGTGAACGTAAAAACCGGCAGCTTCACCTGGGAAACATCTATTAATTACACTTCTTACAGAAACAAGATCATTAGCCTTTATGGCAATCGCGACTCAACGGGACGAGAGATCAGTGATCTTGGAAACCGTTGGTTTATAGGACAGCCGGTAAGGGTTATTTTCGATTACCAGATGCAGGGGGTATGGCAGGAAGGTGAAGATGCATCCCGGTCGGACCCGGCCGCTAAACCCGGAAGTTTGAAATTTGCAGATATCGATGGAAATGGTAAGATCGATGCGAATGACAGAATAGTTTTGGGATCGCCTTTGCCTAAGTGGACCGGTGGCTTTACCAACACCTTTCACTATAAAAATATTTTGCACCTTAATGTTTTTATTCAAACTGTTCGGGGAGCGTTAAGAAATAATGTTAACCAGGTGTATGCAGATGAGGCGGGTCGTATGAATGTACCCGGCGAAATCGGGTACTGGACACCTGAAAACAAAAGCAATACCCGCCCCGGGTTAAGCGGAACATCGGTTAACAATGTAAGAGGATATGGCTATCCGCAGGATGCAGGCTATACAAGAATTAAAGATATAACCCTCAGTTATACAATGCCTCAGTCGTTACTGGATAAAGTAAAATTAGCCGGGTTAACGCTGTATGTAAGCGGCCGCAACCTGTATACATTTACAAACTGGGTAGGTTGGGATCCTGAATTTGACTATTCGTTCAGGGGCTCCGGAGACTGGACCAATAACTATCCTCAGGTGAGGTCCGTTGTTGCGGGTTTAAATCTAACACTTCGTTAACCCATTAAAATGAAATTCAAATGAAAAAGTATATAAGTCTTTTCTTAATAAGCTCCGTTTTTTTGCTCGCAGTTTCGTCCTGCAAAAAAAGTTTTTTAAAGGAAGATGTTTATTCTTCTTATGCACCTGAAACGCTGGCCGATTCTCTTGGATTTGAAGCTTCCCTCTCTGGTCTTTATAATCATTTCAGTACTTTTTATACGTACAGCGATAACCAGGGATGGCTGGCCGTATGGCAGGTAGGCACAGATGTAGCCTTTTCGATACCCACGCAAACCCAGGGTGTAGAGATCCCTTATTCCAATTATAATTCGCTGATCTCTACGGATTTTGCCGCTTCTTTTAGCTGGAGCTATGCTTACCGGATGATCAATAACGCCAATGTTATTATTACGAATGTGGAAAGCCCCGGCCTTGGCGGCCTTAGCCAGGCTGGTAAGGATGCAATTAATGCGGAAGCCCGTTTTTTCAGGGGGTATGCCTACAACATGCTGGCGACGCTTTATGGAAGTGTGCCCCTGATTACGGCCCCTATTACCGCACCCAAAACAGATTTTGTACGTGCGCCCCTTGATAGTATTAATAACCAAATTGCAACAGACCTGAATTTTGCCGCCTCCAAACTCCCGGATGTCGACAATGTAAAATCCAATTCGAAAGGAAAAATGTACCAGCGGGTGAACAAAGCTGCGGCCCAGCAGGCGCTTGCAACAGCCTACCTGCGTATGGGAAAAAATGATCTTGCAGAGCAGCAGGCGCAGGCAGTGATCAGCAGCAATAAGTTTAGCATTGTCAATGCACGCTTTGGGACAAGGGCTTTACAACCCGGTGATGCTTTTTCTGATATGTTTATTTATGGCAACGAACGCAAAAGCCAGGGAAATAAAGAATCTATTTGGGTGCTGGAGATGGAAAATCCAAGTACGGTACCCGGTGGTATCACCAATAATCCACAGCAACGGCGGGTTTGGGGGGCCGCCTATTACCAGGTAACCGGTATGAAAATAGCTGATTCGCTCGGTGGAAGGGGTATTTCCCGGCTGCGTTTAAGTAACTGGCTCTTATACAATTTATATGCCCCGGGGGATATGCGTAATTCAAAATACAATATCCGCAGGCAATACTGGTTCAATGATCCTGCAAATGCAAAATATGGCCAGCCGGTGCCTTATAGCGGTACGGATACGCTTTTCCGGCTTACGCCCTGTACCACTAAATGGCAGGATTTTCTGGCAAATAATGTTGATGGCGAATTTGGTTTCGCTATGACAAAAGATATCATTTTGATGCGACTTGGGGAAACCTATTTGTTATTAGCGGAGGCGCAGGTAAAACAAGGTAAAATGCAACAGGCGGCCGATGCGATAAATATATTGAGAACAAGGGCCCAGGCCCCGCAGGTTACGGCTTCGCAAATGACATTGGATTTTGTTTTAGACGAAAGGGCCAGGGAGCTGATTGGTGAAGAGAACAGGCGTATGACGCTCATGCGTACGGGTAAACTCGTTGATCGTGCCCTGGCTTTAAATGCTAACAATGGCACCGGTACAACCCCCATTGCCGGCTTAACCAGTAAACACCTGTTGTTGCCTATTCCAAAATCAGAGATTGATTTGAATAAAGACGCGAAATTAGAACAGAACCCGGGTTACTGATACCATCAGCAAGTTTAGCAACTAGTTATAAATGACTCATCAAGGGTCGGTCAAGCGCGTCTTACCGGCCTTTTTTTACCGCTCGTTTGCAGGCTATTTGATGATTTGAACTGAATTGTTTTAATTGATGTAATTTTCCGCATGATTCGCTTCTATTTAGTTTTATGCTTAACTATAATCATCAACAGTTTAACTGCGCAAAATAAAGCAGCCGTACAATTGGTACCGGTAGATACCGGCTGGGCAAAAAATTCGGTAAACGCGGTGGTATTCAGAAAAAATTCATTGGTTACATTTCGCGATACACAGTTCATCGCTTATTACAATAACAACCGTTTTGTAGTATTGGGCAAACGCAGATCGGGCACTGCGAAATGGCTGTTGCAACAAACGCCTTACCAGGGCAATGCCGCCGATGCCCATAACACTATCTGCATTATGGTGGATGGCGATGGCTATCTCCATATTGCGTGGGATCATCATAACAACCCTTTGAATTATTGCAAAAGTATTTACCCCGGTTCATTGGAATTAACAGGTAGGCTACCCATGACTGGTAGTAACGAACAAAAAGTTACTTACCCGGAGTTTTATAAAATACGCGGGGGAAATATTTTATTTTTTTATCGTAACGGGGCGTCGGGGAATGGTAACCTGGTAATAAATGAATACGCGGTTAATACAAAAAAATGGATCACGGTACAAAGCAGCCTGGTGGATGGCGAAGGGAAGCGAAACGCTTACTGGCAGGCCTGTACGGATGTATCTGGCACCATACATGTTTCCTGGGTATGGCGCGAAAGCCCGGATGTGGCCAGTAACCATGACGTCTGTTATGCCCGTTCCCGTGACGGCGGAAAAACTTGGGAGAAATCTACCGGTGAACAATATACGCTTCCAATCAATGCCGCTTCCGCAGAATATATTTGCAAAATCCCGCAAAAGAGTGAACTGATCAACCAGACATCAATGGTTGCTGATGAAGCGGGCAACCCTTTTATCGCAACATATTACAAAGAAGCGGACGGTACTATCCCGCAATATCATGTTATTTATAAAACCGGCAGGGAATGGAATGTTCAGAACCTGGGTTTTCGCACCAGCCCCTTTAGTTTGAGTGGTGTGGGTACCAAACGTATTCCAATATCAAGGCCGCAGATCATTACCTGGAAAACCGAGAAACGTTTGAGCACCGCGGTTATTTTCAGGGATGCGGAAAGGGGGGATAAAGTTTCTGTAGCCACCTGCAATAATATTAAAAAAAAGAAGTGGTCCGTAGCCGATCTCACCCCGGATGGCCTGGGTAGCTGGGAACCTTCTTATGATACAGAATTATGGAAAGAAAAAGGCATTTTGAATGTATTCATTCAAAATGTAGTACAGGCAGATGGTGAAGGTAATTCGGGCACGGCTCCCCAGCTTGTACAGGTACTGGAATGGGATCCAAAAAACAAAAAATAATCTTTAATTCAATTGATCTTTTATGAAAAAACATTTCTTTTTTTTGCTTTGCCTTGGTGTTGCATTGTTTAGTCTGTCCTGCCATGCGCAAAAGAAAATAAATTTCCAACCCGATAAAAACCTGTTGCAGGCCATCCCGAAAAATTACCTGGATGCCGCTGCCCAATATAAAGTACTGGCAAAAAATCTTCCGGCAGATAAATTTCCAAAAACCTATTTCCCGGCAACCGGCAAGTATGAATTCAGCAATTCCGGATGGTGGTGCAGCGGCTTTTATCCCGGCACTTTATTGTACCTCTACGAGCAAACAAAAGACCCTGCCTTGTATAATGAAGCACTAAGGATGTTAGTGCTGCTTGAAAAGGAAAAAAACAATACCCATACGCACGATCTTGGGTTTATGATGTTCTGCAGTTTTGGCAACGCCAACAGGATTGCACCCAAACCGGAATACAAGGAGATTTTATTAACCAGCGCAAGATCATTGTCCACCAGGTTCAATCCCAAAACAGGTTGTATCAAGTCCTGGGATTCCAAACCTTCAGATTTTTTGGTGATCATTGATAATATGATGAACCTCGAACTGTTGTTCTGGGCTACCAGGGTAAGCGGTGATTCTTCTTTTTATAAGATTGCAGTTACCCATGCCAATACTACTATAAAAAATCATTTCAGGCCCGATTACAGTTCTTATCATGTAATCAACTACGATGCGGAAACGGGACAGGTAAAAGAAAAGAAAACAGCGCAGGGGGCCGCCGATGGATCTGCCTGGGCAAGGGGGCAGGCCTGGGGTTTATATGGCTATACTGTTATGTACCGCGAAACAAAGGACAAAAAATACCTGGAACAGGCCGGTCATATTGCAGGTTTTATCCTCAACCACACAAATCTTCCTGCCGATAAAATTCCTTACTGGGATTTCAATGCTCCCGGTATTCCAGGTGCCCTAAGAGACGCTTCAGCAGGGGCGATCATGGCCAGCGCATTAATTGAATTAAGTGGTTTTTCGGATGCAAAAAATTCAACCATTTATTTGAAAGCTGCGGAAAAAATGATAGCATCCTTATCGAACCAAACTTACCAGGCCGCTGCCGGCACTAACGGCGGTTTTTTAATACAGCATTGTGTGGGCCACATGCCTCAGAAAACAGAAATAGATACGCCGCTTACTTATGCCGATTATTACTTTGTGGAGGCAATGGAGCGATACAGGGCATTAAAGCATTAAAAATTATTGGCCCGGATAAGAAGAAACAAAAAACAAATAATTTTACGCTTCATTTATTTCACTAACATAAAAGAAATTGCAATATGAAAAAAATATCTGGATTATTGGTAGTTGTCCTGTTGATTAACCTTGCCGGTTATGCGCAAAATGCCACTAACCTGATCATTGATGGAACCAATCCCAAAACCACTATCAGCCGGCATATTTACGGTCATTTTTCAGAGCACCTTGGGCGCTGTATCTATGATGGCTTTTGGGTAGCAGATTCAATGAATGTTCCAAAGAAAGACCGTATCCGGCTGGATATTGTAGCAGCCCTTAAAAAAATAAAAGTGCCCAACCTCCGCTGGCCGGGCGGTTGTTTTGCCGATGAATACCACTGGCGGGATGGTATTGGTGTACGTAAACAGCGGCCGCACATGGTAAATACCAATTGGGGGGGCGTTTCAGAAGATAATAGTTTTGGTACCCATGAATTTTTGGAATTGTGCACCCTGCTCAACTGCGAACCCTATATCGCCGGAAATGTGGGCAGCGGTACCGTGGAAGAAATGGCGAAATGGGTGGAATACTTAAATTCTGATGCATCCAGTACCATGACCGAACTGAGAAAACAAAACGGGCAGGACAAACCATGGAGGGTAAAGTTCTGGGGTGTGGGAAATGAAAGCTGGGGCTGTGGCGGAAATATGACACCGGATTTTTATTCGGATCTGTATAAACAGTATGCAACCTATGCAAGAAATTACCAGGATGCCCCTTTAATGAGAATCGCCAGTGGCGCCAATTCGTCCGATTATAACTGGACGGAGGTACTGATGAAAAACGCGGCTAACCGTATGTGGGGGCTCACGCTTCATCATTATACCTTACCCACCGGCAACTGGCGCAAAAAGGGTTCAGCCACCGACTTTGATGAAAAAGAATATTTCAATACCATGAAGAATTGTCTGTACATGGATGAGTTAGTTACCCGCCATTCCACCATCATGGATAAATACGATGCCGCAAAAAAAGTGGCGTTGGTTGTGGATGAATGGGGTATCTGGACGGATGTGGAACCTGGCACCAATCCGGGCTTCCTTTACCAGCAAAACAGCCTGAGGGATGCTTTGATCGCAGGCACTACACTGAATATTTTTAATAACCACAGCGATCGGGTACGCATGGCCAACCTCGCGCAAACCATTAATGTGCTGCAGGCTTTGATCCTGACGAAGGGGAACCAAATGATACTAACACCTACTTATCATATTTTTGATATGTATAAAGCGCACATGGATGCCAAATTATTACCAGTCAATTTCAGTTCGCCTGACTATTCAAATGGGGATAATAAAATTGCCGCTGTAAATATTTCTGCCTCCATAGACTCTGCCGGTGCGGTGCATATTTCCTTAGTAAATCTTGACCCCAATAAAAAAATAACCATACGCAGTTCATTGCCGGGCATCAACTGGAAAACAGCACAGGGACAGCTACTAACTTCAAAAAAACTGACCGACGTAAACAGCTTTGAAAATCCAAACAATATAAAAATTATGTCTTTCGGGGGAGCAAAAAAGGATGGGGATCAACTAGTAGTAGAACTCCCGGCACAAAGCGTGGTGGTGCTGGAACTAAAATAAGAAAAAGCCTGCCAACCGCCCGTGGCGGAATTCTGGTTAACTACCGCCATTGAAGACCGGCATAACCAACAGGGTATTCGAAGACCTCCCCTTCAGGGGCCGGGGGCAAAACCTTCTCTTCGGGGTTCCAGAACCCAATGCAGGAAGCTACAGGATGGCATTGCCCGGATTTAGTTTAAATTGTAGCCTTGAATCGCTCATTTTATAACGATTTGCCAAAATACTTCAGCCAGTATGAAATACAGCATTATTTTATTATTCAGCATTGCTATTTGCAACCATATAACAGCACAGCCACAATTAGAAACCGGCGGCAAAAAAATGCCCGGTGAATGGATCGATAAAGACACCCGACACAAAGTAGTAAAATTATCTGCCGGCATGGAAGGCAACAGCCTTAGCTTTTATTTTCACAATAACCCGTTTATTGGTAATGAAATGGTTTTCTATAACAGCAGTAAACAAAATCCCAATGATGTTACTGACATGAAAAAAGAAGAGACCTATAACATTAATGTAAATAATAAACAGCTTTACAGTATTGATCTTACCACTAAAAAAAACCGGCAACTAACTTTTCATGCATCACCCATGAACGGCGAGATTGTAAGCGAAAAAATTAAAACGATTTTCTATCAAATTAAGGACAGTGTTTTCTCCCTTCATCTAACCACCAAAAAACTAACATTGGTGTATGTTTTCCCGGAAGATTTTAAGGCGGGCATTACTACTGTAAATGCAGATGGTACCTTGCTCGCCGGGTCAAGGGCTACGGATGCCGAAAAACAAATCCTGAAGAATAACCCTAATAAAAGCGATTTTTTCAATTTGATTTATGAAGCCAGGCTGCCTAAAACTTTATTTACAATCAATGTTAAAACAGGAAATCTAAATAAAATATTTACTGATAGCGCCTGGCTGAACCATGTTCAGTTCTCTTCAGTTAATCCCAATTTATTAATGTTTTGCCACGAAGGGCCCTGGCATAAGCTGAACAGGCTATGGACCATTGATGTGAATACAAAACAGGTTACACAAATTCATCACCGAACAATTACAAATGAAATCTGGGGCCACGAATGGTTTGGTAAAAGTGGTAAAACGATTTGGTTTGACCTGCAACAGCCAAAAGGCGAAACATTTTTTGTAAATGGATATGATGTAGCTTCCGGCAAAGAAATGAAATATAGTTTGCAACGCAATGAATGGAGTGTGCATTACAACTCCAATGATACAGAAACATTATTTGCCGGTGATGGCGGCGACCCGGGTGCCGTAGCCAAGGCGCCGGACGGGCAATGGATCTATTTGTTTACACCCAACGGCGATAAATTTATTTCAGAAAAATTAGTGAACATGAAACATCATCAATATAAACTGGAACCCAATGTTCATTTTAGTCCCGACGGTAAATGGATCATCTTCCGCGCCAATTTTGAAGGTGAGGCTAATGTGTACGCGGTGGAGGTGATGAAAAGCAAAATGTGAATATGAGAAAAATGTGAAAATGATAAAATTCGAAAATGTGAAAATGTGAAAATGAAATGCAAAGTCCACCATCTAAAAGTATTTCAATAAAAAAGCCCTGAAAGGGCTGCATATTAAAGCATAGGGCAAAGCCCTATGAAAAATGTAAAATCAAATCCCCGTATGATAAAAAAAAATATTATTGTATTCCTATTAATTTGTTTTTTACAAAACACCGGTGCGCAAATAAAATGGCCCGCCATTACACAAACAAACAAACCCTGGACCCGCTGGTGGTGGGAGGGGAGCGCAGTAGATAAGCCAAATTTAACGGCCGCCATGCAATTGTATCAGCAGGCTGGATTAGGTGGCCTGGAGATAACACCCATCTACGGTATTAAAGGGGCCGAAGATAAATTCATTGATTTTTTATCGCCCAAATGGATGGGAATGTTACAGCATACATTGGCGGAAGCAAAACGGTTAAACCTGGGAATAGATCTTGCCAATGCGACAGGGTGGCCATTTGGAGGACCATGGATAACGCCGGCGGATGCCTGCAAAAATGTAAACATCAAATCTTATACTTTAAAAGAAGGAGAGCAATTGAGTGAACTGGTACAATTTACCCAGCAGCCGATGGTGCGAACGGTAGGCGGTGCGGCGGTGGATATTAAATCATTATCCTACCCCATTGCCACCAATAAAAATTTACAAACCTATGCGTTTGACCAGGTACGTTATGAAATGCCATTAACCTTAAATACTTTAATGGCCTACAGCGATAAAGGAGAAGTGCTGGATCTTACCAATAAAGTAAACGCTGGCGGAAAACTCAACTGGACGGCCCCCTCAGGCAATTGGAAATTAACCGCTTTATTTATTGGATGGCATGGAAAAATGGTAGAGCGTGCAGCCCCAGGCGGAGAAGGCGATGTGATAGATCATTTTAATGCTGCGGCTTTAAAACATTATTTGAACAAATTCGATGAAGTATTCAAAGGCAAAGATATCAGTGGTATCCGTGCTTATTTTAATGATAGCTACGAGGTGGACGATGCAAGAGGGCAAAGCAACTGGACACCCGATTTTTTAGACCAGTTTAAAAAACTGCGGGGTTACGACCTTAAAAACTATCTGCCGCAATTATTTGCAAGGGATACCACGGAGATTAGCAGGAGGGTATTGTTGGATTACCGGCAAACCGTTTCCGACCTGGTGCTCGATCACTTCACAAAGCCCTGGCAGCACTGGGCAGCGGGGCAAAAGAAATTAATAAGAAATCAATCGCATGGGTCTCCTGCGAATATACTGGATTGTTATGCTGTTGTTGATATTCCTGAAACGGAGGGGGAGGATATTTTGCGTTTTAAGTTCGCCACTTCTACTGCCAACGTAATGGGTAAGCCCCTGGCGGCGTCGGAAACAGCCACCTGGCTGAATGAACATTTTCAATCTTCGCTGGGAGATGTAAAACAAGCGGTGGATAAATATTTTGTTGGAGGTGTAAACCATGTGTTTTGGCATGGCACCAATTATTCGCCGCAAAATGATCCCTGGCCGGGATGGTTATTTTATGCGGCGGTGCATTTTACACCCGCCAATCCTTTCTGGAAAGATTTTGGCACACTGAATAATTATGTGGCCCGTTGCCAGAGCTTTTTGCAGCAGGGCAAACCTGATAATGACGTGTTGCTGTACTTTCCTTTCAATGATAAAAATGCCGACCCCGGCAGGGATATGCTCCATCATTTTGATGGTATGGAAGGTTTTGGAAATACCGTGTTTAAGGAAAGCGCGGAGTGGTTGTTAAAGAAAGGGTATGCGTTTGACCTGGTTTCAGACAAACAAATTATAGAGCAGGTAAAATCACGGGGTGTTTTATTACAAACCGTAAAAAACAATTATAAAACAATTCTTTTAAGCGATGTAAAAATTATTCCGTTGGAAACGATGGAAAAATTAATGGCACTGGCAACCAATGGGGCGACCATTGTTTTTCATCAGCATTTGCCAAATGATGTGCCGGGGATGTTTCAGTTGCAACAACGGAAAAAGAAGCTGGAAGCCATCATCGATGCTTTATCCTTTTCAACCACCGGCAACGCGGTAAAAAAAGCCAGGGTTGGCAAAGGTTTCTTTTTAGTGGGCGATCAGTTGGATGAACTGATGAGTGAGGCGAAAGTGGTAAGGGAAATATTGGTGGATAAGGGCCTCCAGTACAACCGGCGCAGTTATAACGGGGGGCACTATTATTTTATCAGTAACCCGGGTAAACAACCCGTCAGTGAATGGGTACCTTTGCAATCAACAGAAAAAAATATAGCGCTGTTTAACCCGATGGTTGCAACCAATGGCCTGGCCAAAAGAAGGTTGAATAATGGTACCGTTGAAGCATACCTGCAATTGCAGGCCGGCGAAAGCTGTATTTTAAAAACAGCCAATACCACCATCACCGGCAAAGGCTATCCTTATTATAAAGCAGCATCGGCACCAGTAGCAATAAAAGGCACCTGGGCAATACAGTTTATAAAAGGCGGGCCTTCACTACCGCCAAATGTCGAAACAGGCGAATTGGGGTCATGGACTGATTTAACTGGTGATGAGGTAAAGAAATTTAGCGGTACCGCTAAGTATAGTATCCGGTTTGCGAAGCCTGCGGGCACAGCCTCCTCCTATTTACTCGACCTGGGAAATGTACAGGAAACGGCTGAAGTATGGTTGAATGGAATTAAATTGCAAACATTGATTGGCCCCACTTTTAGCCTCAGCCTTAATGCCGCATTGCTGCAACAGAATAATTTGTTACAGGTTTTTGTTACCAACGGAATGCCCAACAGGATAGTGGACCTTGAAAAACGTGGTGTGAAATGGAAGAAATTTTACAATACCAATTTCCCGGCCCGTTTAGCGCAAAACCGAGGCAGTGATGGAATATTTACAGCAATTAAATGGCAACCCAAGGCTGCGGGTTTACTTGGGCCGGTAACGCTAACACCGGTTGTATTGGAGCACTAATATTTTTAAATAGTGGTAAAAAAAGTAAATAATTTTTATTATGCACTTTGTTCATGGGTAAAAGCCCGCGGTTTTTAAAAATGATTTCCATTCGATTGCCCAGGCTTCCTCTCCCTGACCTTTCCCGTCAGACAGGCTTTGGAGAGGCGGGGCTGAAAGCAATTTAAACACACTTAATTATTGATATTATATTGAATCATTCAAACAATCTTATGATGCACCGATTTTTATCCCTTTTGTTGCTTGTGTTTTTTTTCAGCACAACAATCACTGCACAATCAAAACAGGAAAAAGCCGTAGCCGCAGCAGTGGAGGCATTGCGCAAAGCCATGGTAGATGCTGATAAAGCTACGCTGGAAAAACTGTCACACGATTCGCTGAGCTACGGGCATTCCGGCGGCAAGGTAGAAAGCAAGGGCTCATTTGTAGAAAATATTGTCAATGGTAATTCCGATTTTGTAACGATTGATTTAACCGGTCAAACTATTTATGTATCGGGCAAAACGGCCATCGTTCGTCACAGGCTGAGTGCAACCACTAAGGATAAAGGTAAAGAACCGGGTACGGTTAACCTCGCTATTTTAAGCGTGTGGGAAAAGGATAAAAAAGAATGGAAGATGCTGGCAAGACAGGCTGTAAAGTTGCTGTAACTGGCACAAGTAAAACGCTTATTGTCATTGCCAAATAATTCGGCACCGGTCATTGGGATTAAGCTTTCATTTTACGAATAAGGTAACACTATCATTAAGTAGAAATACGGATACTTAAAAAATGAGAAAAATATTTTACACATTTGCATTAGTTAGTATGTTTCAATTGCCGCAGCAATTGAATGCGCAGCAACCGGCACCTAAGCCACTCTATATCGACCCTGTTTATGATGGCGCCGCAGACCCTGTGATTGTCTGGAACAAAAAGGCAAAACAGTGGTGGATGCTGTACACCAACCGTCGCGCCGCCAATACTACAGACACCGCAGGCGTAAGATGGGTGCATGGTACATTGATAGGTATTGCGGTTTCAAAAGATGGACTCAAATGGACATACAAAGACACGGCAAATATTAATTACCGGCCGGATAGTGGCTATACATTCTGGGCGCCTGATGTAATTGAAAATAAAGGTATCTATCACATGTATCTCACTTATGTGCCGGGTACTTTCAATGACTGGAACCATCCAAGGGATATATTGCATTTAACCAGTAAAGATTTACTAAACTGGAAATATGAATCAACATTGAAACTCGCCAACCAGAAAGTGCTGGATGCATCGGTATTTAAATTGCCGGACGGCACATGGCGCATGTGGTACAATAACGAGAAGGATGGAAAATCTATGTATTATGCCGATAGCAAAGACCTGTACAACTGGGTGGACAAAGGAAAAGCTATTGCGGCAAAGGGGGAAGGGGCAAAAGTTTTTAAATTTCAAAACAAATACTGGATGATAGTAGATGTATGGAAAGGGATGGAAATATACTATTCAGATGACCTGTTAAAATGGACAAAACAATCAACCAGGATTTTAGAGCAACCGGGCAATGGTTTGGATGACCAGGCGATTGGCGGACATGCCGACGTGGTAGTTAATGATAACATGGTTTACGTTTATTATTTTACACACCCCGACAGGGAAAAAAATAACGTTGCCAATGCTGGTCCAATCAATTCCCGCCGGAGTGTAATACAGTTAACCCAATTATTTTATAAAAACGGAGAACTGGTTTGTGACAGGGATAAACCGGTAACTTCAAAATTAAAACCGGCCAGGTAAAGGAATATAAATATTGAAACATAAATTATATACAATATCCCAAAAGATAACTGCATTGGTGGTGATCTTCTCATTGTTTCAGTTAACTATTGCCGGGCAGGAAAATACCCTCGTGGTAAACAATAGAGAAACAAGCTACACTTTCCCGGTCGCAGCTAAGGCTACCATGCCTGCTTTTTTTTATGATCCTAAAGATGCAGTAGTAATAAAAATTGCTGCTGAAGCTTTTGCGCAGGATGTAAAAACCATTACCGAAAAGCAAATCCGTCTTTTACCTGGCGGAAGCATTTCCGGTAAGTACGCTATCGTAGCCGGCACTATTGGCCGGTCGACTTATGTTGATGCACTCATTGCCTCAAAAAATATAAATGTAAAAGCCATACTCAATCAATGGGAGCGGTTTGTTATCACCGTGGTAACCCCTGCTAACGCTCCCTCAAAAAAAATATTGGTCATTGCAGGCAGCGACAGGCGGGGCACAGCATTTGGTATTTTTCATTTGTCAAGGATGATGGGTGTATCTCCTTTTGTATGGTGGGCGGATGTAACGCCCGTAAAGCGAAAGCAATTGTTTGTATCAGGGTCTTACACTTCATCTGCGCCCTCCGTACAGTATCGTGGTATCTTCATAAACGATGAAGACTGGGGGCTGCAACCCTGGGCGGCCAAACAGGTGGATACTGCCATTAAAGATATCGGCCCTAAAACTTATGCGAAGGTTTTTGAACTGCTGCTCAGGCTAAAAGCCAATTATATCTGGCCGGCGATGCACCCATGCACCAAAGCATTTTATTATTACAAGCAAAATCCTAAAGTTGCGGATGATTATGCCATCGTTGTTGGCGGCAGTCATTGTGAACCGATGCTTCGTAATAATGTATGCGAATGGGCAGAAACTTACCAGGAAGAATATGGCAGGAAGCCTGGGGAATGGCGCTATGATGTGAATAAGGATGAAATTTATGCCTATTGGAATGACAGGATAAAAGAAGCGGTTAATTACGAGTCTGTTTTTACGGTGGGGATGCGTGGTGTGCATGATGGTAGCATGCCCGGGCCCAAAGACCCGGTCGAAAAAGTAAAACTGCTACAAACAGTGATTGCAGATCAACGGAAAATATTGAACCTTAATTTTGGTAAACCCGCCTCCTCTTTGCCCCAGATATTTGTACCCTACAAAGAAGTGCTGAGTTTATACAGGAGGGGATTGAAGTTAGAAGAAGATGTCACCATCATCTGGCCGGATGATAATCATGGATATATCCGGCAGTTACCAGGTGAGGCAGAAAGAAAAAGAATTGGCGGTCATGGGGTATATTACCATCTGTCGTACTGGGGGGCGCCGCAGGATTACCTTTGGCTGTCTTCAATTTCGCCTTCATTGATCGCTTATGAAATGGAGAAGGCTTACAGGCAGGGGGCCGGCAAACTTTGGGTGTTCAATGTGGGGGATATAAAACCCGCTGAACTGGAATTGCAGTTTGCTATGGATATGGCATGGGATGTAAACAAATGGTCGGCAGCCAATGCATTTAGCTATACAAATAGCTGGGCCTCGGAAATATTTGGTGATGCCCTTGCAGTTGAAATTGCAGCAATAAAAAATGAATATTATTTACTGGCTGCATCCGGCAAACCGGAGCATATCAATACTATTAATTTTACCCATACACAGTTGCAGGAAAGATTGGACCGGTATGCCGCACTGGACCAGGAAGCTCAGCAAATAAAGGTTAGGTTACCTGCCTCATTGCAGGATGCTTATTTTCAACTGGTGTTGTATCCTGTTTTGGGAGCAAAGCTGATGAATGAAAAAATATTATTTGCAAAAAGC
This sequence comes from Ferruginibacter sp., assembly GCA_014379625.1. Lineage (GTDB taxonomy): Bacteria > Bacteroidota > Bacteroidia > Chitinophagales > Chitinophagaceae > Ferruginibacter. The sequence continues at coordinate 95,518 of JACMLJ010000080.1, forward strand.
AGTTTCCGCAAGGATCAACCGGCAACAGATGCTGAATATTGTTCGCTCCGGTCAACAAAAGCATTTGACAGCATCCGGTTCATTACCAATATCTATAATAAAGAAATGGCCAATGGTAAATGGGATAATATAATGAGCTGGCATCCCCGTGAACAGGCGGTGTTTAAAATGCCCCCTTTATATAATGACGTGAATGAAAAAAAAAGGGATTCTTTAGCCATCGCCTTTTCTAATGCACCCATTCCCAACCTTCAATTACATGCAGTTGATGCTGAAATTAAAAGTGCAGATAGTTTTATTGAACTGCGAAAAATAAAAGGGATCGGCATCAGTGGCGGTGCAATAGCTTCCTACCTGCTAAACGGTAAAACTGGTGATACAGCGGGCGCATATATTGAGTGGGGAGTTTCTTTACCTGCAGGGGAATATACTGTGATTGTAAAATGCCTGCCCGTTTTTGATGTAAATAAATCAGCCTTTTTAAGATATAGAATTGCGGTGGAAGGGGATGGGGAAGCCACGGTAAATGTTCATACCGAAGCAGACAGCAGGGTATGGCGGGAGAACGTAACGAGGGGTTACAGTATGGGAAAAAGTACACATGTATTCAAAGAGAAGAAAACCAGCATTCGGATTTACTTTCAGGATCCGGGCCTGGTGATTAGTACGATAGAGTTTTTTAAACAAAAACGATTGAATCAATGAAGAAATTACAATTGTTCCTCACGGTTAGCATGGGCTGTATGCTGTTGCCCCATGGCTATGCGCAACAAAAACAAATTCAATACCTCTCCGGCACCGATACAAAGCACACGGTGCAATGGGATTTTTTTTGTACTGCCGGTCGCAACAGCGGGGAATGGAAAAAGATTGAAGTACCCAGTTGCTGGGAGCAGCAGGGCTTTGGCAATTATAATTATGGCCGTGATTATAAAACCAATGGTAAGAATGCAAGGTTTAATGATGAACAGGGCATCTACAAATACCAGTTCAAAGTACCCGCCACGTGGAGGGGCAAAAAGATCAACATTGTTTTTGATGCCAGCATGACGGATACCGAAGTTAAGATAAATGGTAAGTCGGCGGGGGCCATTCACCAGGGTGCCTTCTATCGTTTCAAATATGATATTACGGCCCTGCTGAATTTTGATAAACCCAATACGCTGGAAGTAACGGTAAGTAAAATGAGCGCCGACGCCAGCGTGAACAATGCAGAGCGCCTGGCCGATTACTGGGTTTTTGGCGGCATCTTTCGCCCGGTATTTTTAGAAGCGGTTCCAAAACAATTTATTGAATATGTTGGCATAGACGCAAAAGGGGATGGGAAATTTGCTATGCAGGTGTGGGCAAAAGGACTGGCACAAAATGCCACCATCATTACCACCATCACCGATATAAATAAAAAACTTGTCTCCACTGCCAAAACTGTTGTTGTAAAATCAGACAGCTTTACCCTTGTAAATGCGCAGGTAAACAATATAAAAACCTGGACTTCAGAAACTCCCCATCTTTACAATGCCAATGTGGTACTGCAAGACGCCGCAGGGAAGAAATTATACGAGCTGAATGAAAAATTTGGTTTCAGAACCATTGAGATCAGGTACGGACAAGGTGTGTACATCAACGGAACACAGGTAAAATTTAAAGGCACCAACCGTCATTGCTGGTGGCCCGAAACTGCCAGGGCATTGAGCGATGACCAGCAGTTGCAGGATGCATTACTGCTGAAAGAAATGAACATGAATGCCGTGCGTTGCAGCCATTACCCGCCCGATAAATTATTTTTACAACTCTGCGATTCGCTGGGGATCTATGTATTGAATGAACTGGCAGGATGGCAAAAATTTTACTCTTCAAAAGCGGGCGAACCCCTGGTGAAAGAATTAGTGTTGAGGGATTTGAACCATCCCTCGATTATATTTTGGGATAACGGCAATGAAGGCGGTACCAACAAAGACCTGGATGATGATTTTGTGAAATGGGATTTTCAACAGCGCCCTGTTATTCATCCGCACCACCGCCCCGGTAACCAGTTCAATGGTATTGATTGTAACCATTATGAAGATTATTACAGTACCCAAAAAATATTGAACGATTCCCTGATCTACATGCCCACCGAATTTTTACATTCGCAGGATGATGGAGGAGCTGCCGCGGCGATGGAAGATTTCTGGAACCTGCATTGGAAGTCGCAGAAATCGGCCGGTGGTTTTATATGGGCAATGGTAGATGAAGGCGTGGTGCGCACTGATTTGAATAATATGCTGGATGCAAACGGTTTAAACGCGAATGATGGCATCATGGGGCCGCACCGCGAAAAGGAAGGGAGCTTTTACGCACTGCGTGAAATATTTTCTCCCATCCGGTTAAATATGCCTGCGCAGTTGCCCGACGACTTTAATGGACAAATACCACTGGATAACCGTTTTCATTTCACCAATGCCAATCAGTGTACCTTCTATTGGGCATTGGTAAATTTCAGTAAGCCCTTCGACCGGCTCGACGGTTACCTGGTAAAACAAAAAGGAACGATCACCTCGCCCGATATTGCTGCAACAAAACAAGGCATATTACGTATTAACCTGCCGGCCGACTATAAAAATTATGATGCGCTGGTAGTGATGGCCAAAGATAATTTTGGCAAAGAAGTGTATAAGTGGACATCAAAAATAAAGAACAATATTTCCCTGCTTACTGATTTTGTAACGGTTAAGAACGAAGCTACTGCTATCACGGAAACCGATACGGTGTACACTATTACCGGTGGCGAAGTAAGTGTAGTGCTGGATAAAAAAACCGGCAACCTGGTTACTACTAAAAATACCGCCAACGATTATACGCTTTCGTTCAACAATGGTCCTGTGCTGGTGAAAGGTAATGCAGTCCTTGCTTCCTCCAAAACTTATAAAGAGGGGAATGACCAGGTAGTTGAATTTACCTACAGCGGCAACATGAAATACACGAAATGGAAAATCAATGCAAGCGGGTGGACTACACTGGAGTACGAATACAATATCGAAGGTGACCAGCCCTTTGCAGGCATCAGTTTTAATTACCCGGAAAATTATATCCTGGGCAGCAGGTGGTTGGGTAAAGGCCCGTACCGCCAGTGGAAGAACCGTTTGCAGGGCATGCCCGTGAATGTATGGCAGAATGTTTATAATAATACCCATACCGGGTATGCCGCCCAGGTTTACCCGGAATTTAAAGGTTACTATGGAGAGATTAGCTGGATGGAACTGAGTACAGTGGAAGGCAAATTGTATATCGCCAGTAAGGACAGTGGATTGTTTGTGCGGCTCTTTGATTTTTATGCGTTGAGCAGCGCTACCAAACCGCATCCTGAATTACCGGTGGGTAATATTTCTTTCCTGGATTGTATTCCTCCCATTGGAACCAAACTTGCGACAGGCCTCACCACCAACACCAGGGTATATGGCCCGCAAAGTGAACTGAACCATTTGACCGGCAATAAAAAGCGCACGCTGTATTTCTATTTCGGGATGCCCAAAACAAGCAACAACAAAGAGCAATACAGCCGGCCGGTGGTGGATAATGTGTTTTAATACCTGGCATCATTTCAAAAAGTAATTATATGAATAAAACCCCAATAGCGCTTTTTCTTTCATTAATGATCACAGTGCATATTGCTGCGGCACAAAGCAATACCGCCGGAATAAAAGACAGGCAGTTTTGGCTGCAGCACTTAGATAAACTGGCAAGGCCTGTATTAACCAATCTTGCCAACGATTCGTTGAAAATTAATATGGTGGTAATGCTATCTAAAAGAACTGACAATCCAACCACCAGGAAAAATGCTGCCTACCTCGAAACATTCGCCCGTTTATTATGCGGAATATCGCCCTGGTTACAGCTGGAAACTGGGTCCGCCATGGAAAAAGAACTGCGGAATGAGTACCGGCAACTGGTGTTGAAATCTATTGCTAATGCAGTCAATCCTGCTGCAAAAGATTATATGGAATGGCACAGGGGCGGGCAACCATTGGTAGATGCTTCCTTTATGGCGTTAGGATTGTTACGTTGCCCCTGGCTCTGGGAGCACCTCGGTGAAACCACCCGTAAACAGGTAGCTGATGCGTTTTTGCTTACGCGAAAAGTAAAGCCTGCCTACAGTAACTGGCTATTGTTTTCGGGTATAATTGAAGCGTTTTTTTGCAAATACAATTATGCCTGGGATGAAATGCGGGTTGACCTGGTATTGCGGCAGATGGACAAATGGTATGTAGGGGATGGAATGTATTCGGATGGAGAATCCTTTCACTTTGATTACTATAACAGCTATGTTATACATCCCTTCCTTAACCAGTTGGTGCAAACATTAAATGAAAAGAAAACCGACTACACATCGCTGGCCGGCAAACTAAAAACAAGAAGTGAGCGCTATGCTGTTATACAGGAAAGACTGATCAATGCAGACGGTTCTTTCCCTGCTACCGGCAGATCGCTGGTGTATAGGGGAGGGGCTTTTCACCACCTCGCAGACATGGCATGGAGAGCACAATTACCCACTTCCCTGCATCCCGCGCAGGTGCGTGGGGCTTTAACCGCCGTGATTAAAAAAACAATGGAAAGCCCGTCAACATTTACAAAAGAAGGCTGGCTTACCATCGGGTTGCATGGTGCGCAACCCGATATTGCTGATGTGTACAACACTACTGGCAGTCTTTATTTATGCGCATTTATTTTATTGCCGTTGGGGTTACCGGAAACAGATCCATTCTGGTCGGCCCCTGCCGAAATGTGGACGGCGCAAAAGGTTTGGAATGGGCTGGATGCACCCAACGATCACCCGGTAGATTAAGCATTTAATTTAATCAGCTAACTGCTAATGGCTTGTGGAATAAAACGCGAGATATGAAAAAATTCGCTGGATTTTTTATTGTATTTTTCCTTACAGGTTTGATGGCCTTCGCCCAACAACCAGCTCCGCCGCAATGGTGGCATGGTAGGGAAAGAAGCCTGCATTACAAACCCGATGGCAACGATTTTATTTGCGTGAACGGGAAACAGCGTTTCAACCGTGCATTGTACGGAACCAATACGGCCTTTCGGGTAGAAGCGGGCGACCTGCCTGAGTTTGCCCTATACATGCCGGGTATGGGGGGCAATATAAAATTCGGCCTTTCGGTTAATGATACCAGTAAGTGGCTGATCAATACAAGTAAGGTAACCGCTATTTACCGCCCCGGAACTATGATCTATGATATTGAGGATAAAATGCTGGGCAATGGGAAGCTCCATATTATTGTTCTTGCCATGGGAAATGCGGAAGGAATAGTTATTAAAATGTGGTTTGAAAATGTACCGGCAACTGTACAATTAACAGCTGTTTACGGAGGGGCTTCCGGCAAAAAATTCAGCCGGGATGGTGATATGGGACCCGATCCGGAAAGTAGTTTTTATTTAAAGCCCGAATATTGTTTGGACAATAATTATAGTATTTCCGGCAATTCATTTTTTGTAAAGTATGGAACAGGTGTGGTAGCAGAATGGGATCCTTATGTAAATAAAAATTTTGCAACGGATACAGTAAAGGCAGTGAAGATCGGCATAGAGCAAAATATGGCAGGGTGCTTTCCACAAGCCATGAACTTGCATGTGGCCGATGCTGCCCGGCAGGATTCTCCCGATTGGTTGTACCTGTCAAAACTAAACAAGGCCCCTGTAGTTACCGGCAGACTGACAATAAAAAATAAGGAGACTTATTTCTTCGTTATTCAAAAACCGGGTAGTGGTAAATCTGCTAACAATGTGGATGCAGCGCAATTGTTTAACCAGGCGGAAATTGCCCGGGAAAAATTAGCAGGGAGGATCAAAATGAATACACCGGATAGTTACCTCAATACACTGGGCGGCGTATTGGGGATAGCGGCGGATGCTGTTTGGGAAAACCCTACCTACCTGCATGGCTCTATCGGATGGCGTATGAGGCTCAATGGGTGGCGGGGGCCTTATGTTGGCGATGTATTAAGCTGGCACGACCGGGCAAAAACGCATTTTAAAGCCTATTCACTTTCGCAGGTAACAACCCCTTTAAGCGGGCCGGTTATCATGGATACGGCTTTGAATCTCGCAAGGTCATTGGAGAAAATGGGCACTTCTGTTTTCAGCAACGGGTATATCAGTCGAAACCCAAACGGCGACTTTCGTCCGCATCATTATGATATGAACCTGGTTTATATAGATGCATTGCTTCGTCATTTTAAATGGACGGGAGATACCAGTTTTGCAAAAGAAATGTGGCCTGTTATTACCCGGCACCTCGCCTGGGAGAAACGAAATTTCGATGCGGATGGGGATGGTTTGTATGATGCTTATGCGGCTATCTGGGCAAGCGATGCGCTGCAATATAGCGGAGGGGCGGTTACACACTCCTCGGCTTATAATTACAAAGCCAATAAGGAAGCAGCGGTCATTGCAAAACTGCTTGGTGAAGATGGGTCAGCTTATGAAACAGAAGCAGCAAAAATTTTAAAAGCTATCAACACCGTTTTGTGGATGCCCGAAAAAGGCAGTTATGTAGAATTCAAAGATCTGCTGGGCAACAGCTTGCTTCATACCAATGCAGCTATATGGACATTGTACCACGCGCTTGACAGCGATGTGCCAGATGCATTCCAGGGCTATGAGAGTATGCGCTATATAGATGCCAATATCCCGCATATCCCGGTAAGGGCGAAGGGGTTGCAGGATGGCTATTATACCATCAGCACCAGCAGGTGGATGCCCTATGACTGGAGCCTTAATAATGTAGCAACAGCCGAAGTGATGCACACCGCATTGGCCAACTGGCAGGCGGGACGAAATGAAAAAGGCTTCCATTTGTTTAAGAGTGAGTTATTGTCAACAATGTACCTCGGTGGCAGTCCCGGCAATATCGGGCAGATATCTTTTTATGATGCGGCAAGGGGCGAAGCGTACCGCGATTTTGCAGATCCTGTTGCCATGACGGCAAGAAGCCTGGTAGAAGGTTTATTTGGTATTTTACCCAATGCCCTGCAGGGTGAGCTGGTACTCAAACCAGGTTTTCCTGCTTCATGGAATTATGCGACACTGAAGATACCCGATATATCCATTGATTTTAAAAGAAACGGAAAAGAAGATACTTATACGGTTATTCCCGCTTTTACTAAAAAAATGCAATTGAAATTATTGCTAAAGGCAAATGGTATACAAATTCAATCGCTTACGGTAAATGGAAAAAAAACGCTGTGGAAAAATATAAACGACGCGATTGAAACACCTGTTATTGAAATTGCCGCAGGCATTCAAAATAAATATGTGGTAAAAATAACCTGGTCAGGAACAAAAGCGGCCATCCTTGGGTTGCAGGATAAATACATCCGGGCCAGTAAATTAAGTTTGCAGTTTCCGGGAGCAGTTATCCTGAAATGGTTTGATCCGCAAAAAGTATTATTACAGGCACAACATACAGGGGAAAGGCTTACTGGACAGGTCAACGCTTCAAAAGGTAGTCACATTATATTTGTGCAATTAAAACAACTTGATTTTACCTGGTGGCAACCATTGGATATTACCATTGTAGATGCGGTGGAAATAACCTCCCCATTTATACAATCCGGCAAAGGCCTGCAGTTTGTAATAAGGAATAATACAGGTTTGTTTATAAAAGGAAACATGGTATTGAATGAAGGACACACAGAATTTACAAAGTTGCTGGAAATTCAACCCGGCAATCCAGGTATCGAAGTAAATGTTGAACCCCGGTATACAATTCCCGGAACCAACCAAGTTTCCTTTTCCGGGAATGGTTTTACTGCCCGTCAAAAGCTAATCAACTGGAAACAGGGAATGGAGTCCGCCAAGGCCGAAACAATTGATTTAAGTAACCTGTTCAATGACAAGGTAACGAATATTTTTAAAAACCAATACCTTTCTCCCCGCCCCACAGTTGCCACTTTGCAACTGCCTGTACAAGGCATTGGCGATTGGACCCACCCTTTAAAAACAGCTAACATTGATGATCATGGATTGCGGAAACTGGCGGGTGAAAATAACCTGTTTATGTTGCCGCAGGGCGTTCCATTTTCCACCCCGTCGGATACATTAAAATCAAATATTCTCTTTACCTCGCAATGGGATAATTACCCAAAAGAAGCGGTGGTGCCTTTAGCGGGGAAAGCTGCTCATTTATACCTGCTGATGGCGGGTTCTACCAATCCAATGCAATCAAGGATCGTGAATGGAGCGGTGATTATTTTGTATGCCGATAACAGTGCTGATACATTGCTCCTAAAGAACCCGGAAACATGGTGGCCCATCGAACAGGATTATATGGACGATGGTTTTGCTTTTACTATTGATGCGCCCAGGCCTGTCAGGATCCATTTAAAAACAGGAAAGATTGTTTCTGACTGGGATAATAGTATTGCAGCCTATAATGGTAAAATGATTGATGGAGGGGCGGCAACCGTATTGGATATGCCATTGAATGAAAAAAAAGTATTAAAATCTTTAACAGTAAAAGCAATTGCCAATGATGTGGTGATTGGGTTGATGGGCGTTACTTTGCGAAGGTGAGGCCCTACTGAAATTCATACATTTCTCCAACAGCTAACTTTGAAGGGGAGGACAAAAGGAATAACTATTAAATATTTAGAAAGTTGTAGATTTTAAGGGTAGCTGAAATGGGTTCATTAAAGATAAAGCTGATGTGCAAGAAAACTATGTAAACCTTTGCAAATAAAAACTTTAGGTAATTTTGCTTGTTGAATATTATTTATATGAAATTGGATAGATAGCTTTTGAAGGCAATATTGCCGATCTGCATTATTACGAATATTTAAATGTGACCACTGTTCGATATCTACACCAGTAACCGGGTTAGCCGCCTTTTTTGGTTAGGTAACGACGAAGTCGGTATTCAACATTTCGGCTTCGCTCAATGCTGCGATAGCTTAACATTGAGCGAAGCCGAAATGTTGAAAGAAGCAAAAACAGCGGCGTTCCGGTTACGCAGCCCGCCGGCTGGGGAGGCAAAAGTAGCGAATTGGCAAAAGATAACTTATGCAGAAAAGTAATACCGGCAAGGAGGCAAACAAATTTGTAATTGGCAAATAATTGAAGGTGACTAAAACAAAAAATTTGATTTTAAATAGATAGCTGTCGAAGTTGAGATTCGGGAAGGGAAATCTTTTAAAAACCTTACCGATTGTCAATCATAGAGTTTTCTTACAGACACTAAATAGTTTGTTAAGAGTCGTCGGTACCGCCTCTTCTATTTTGGAAAGGAGGCAGGGAACTGATCCCGATGATTTGCAATAACAATATTTTATATCACAATAAATGCCCGACACCAGTTTCATATTGATTTCACCTCAGCAAATGCAGGAACGCTTTGCTTCCATATTACTGAATGCTGGGTTTACCAAAGAACAGGCGAACCAATGCGCTTCAATTTTTACAGCCAATAGTGTTGATGGAATTTATACGCATGGTGTAAACCGTTTTCCCCGGTTTGTGCAATATATAAAAGATGGATATGTGCTGCCAGGCGCAGTACCAACACTGACCAATAAATTGGGCGGCATGGAGCAATGGGATGGTAACCTGGGGCCGGGGCCACTAAATGCGGTGCATGCAACCGAAACAGTAATGCGATTGGCGCAGCAATATGGCATTGGTTGCGTGGCACTGGCAAATACCAACCATTGGATGCGGGGCGGAACTTATGGATGGCAGGCCGCAAAAGCAGGGTTGGTTTTTATTGGCTTTACAAATACCACCGCCATCATGCCGGCGTGGGGGGCAATTGATCCCAGGCTGGGCAATAATCCATTGGTAATTGCATTGCCGTATCAAGATGAAGCCATTGTACTGGACATGGCGATGTCGCAATTTTCGTATGGCGCCATGGAACTGGCGGTATTAAAAAATGAAAGCCTGCGGGTGTATGGCGGCTACAATAAAAGCGGTGAGTTGACAAATGATCCTGCGACCATACTTGAATCAAAACGTCCCTTACCGGTTGGTTACTGGAAAGGCGCAGGATTATCGTTGCTGCTGGATATATTGGCTACTGTTTTATCGGGTGGTTTATCCGTGCATCAAATAACGAAAAAGGATGTGGAGCACGGGTTATCGCAGGTGTTTATTGCAATAGATATTTCAAAGCTGGGTAACCATTCCCTTATTACAAAAACAGTAGAGAACATTATCGCGGATTATCATCAATCTGTTGGGGCAGACGCATCCAAAAAAATAGTTTACCCCGGTGAAGGTGTTTTGCAAACAAGGAAAAATAATCTGGCAAATGGTATCCCGGTGCTGAAGAAAGTGTGGGATGAGATACTGGTACTTTAAGACCGGGTTGCCAACCTTTGAAGGCGTTGTTCGGATTATTAAATGTATTACTAAGGTTGGGAACCCTGGCGTTCAGCCCTTTCGTCCTGAACTTTAAAATCGATAAAAATATATACATGAAGAAATATTTATTAATAGCCGTTACGGTATTGTTCTTTCAACCCGGTTACACGCAAACCGGCGAGAACGTGTACCTGTTTTCTTATTTTAAAGATAATGGGCAGGATGGCTTGCACCTGGCATATAGTTATGACGGGTTTAAATGGACCGCATTAAAAAAGGATCAGTCATTCTTAAAACCGGCAGTAGCCAAAGATAAGCTGATGCGGGATCCATGCATTGTGCGCGGCGCAGATGGAAAATTTCACATGGTGTGGACAGTAAGCTGGAATGATGGTGGTATTGGTTATGCCAATTCAACCGACCTGGTTAACTGGAGCGAACAGCAATTTGTTCCTGTAATGAAAGATGAACCGGCTGCCCGTAACTGCTGGGCGCCGGAAATTTTTTATGATGCAAAAAAGAAAGAATACATGATTTACTGGGCCACTACCATACCCGGTAGATTTGCCGCGGGCGATACCGCAGGCGATGACAAATACAACCACCGCATGTATTATACCACCACAAAAGATTTTAAAACCTATAGTAAAACGAAATTGCTGTACGACTACCGGTTTAATGTTATTGACGCTACCATTCAAAAAAATGGAAATCAGTATATCATGTTTTTAAAAGATGAAACAAAGGAGCCCGCACAAAAAAATATCCGCATCGCGACAAGTAAAAAATTAACCGGGGGCTATAGCAAACCATCTGAACCCATTACCGGAAAATACTGGGCGGAGGGTCCAACAGTTTTAAAGATAGGAGATAAGTGGGTGGTATATTTTGATAAATACACCCTGCATCGGTATGGCGCTATCGAATCAACCGATTTAAAAACATGGACGGAAGTTTCTGAAAAGCTCACCATGCCAAAAGGCATAAGGCATGGCACCGTGTTTACAATAACCCAGGCTGAATTAGCGAAACTTATCGCACTGTAATTTATTAGTGGTAAAAATTCTATATAAATTCCTGTTGTATTTAATATGAACAATAAAAAAATAAATTTCAATTATGAAAAATTTTAATAAAAAATATATCAGTATTTTGATATGCTGCCTGGGCACATTGAATATATATGCCAATGTTAAACCAGCGAGTCCCTTTGGCGACCACATGGTGCTGCAGCGTAATAGTAAAGTGCCGGTATGGGGAATGGCTGACCCGGGTGAAAAAGTTACCCTCGTGTTTAATAAGCAAACAGTAACGGCAACTGCTAACGCCGGCGGCAGTTGGATGATTAACCTTGCAAAGCTTTCAGCAGGCGGGCCATATACCATGACGATAACCGGTAATAACTCCATTACCTTTAGCGATGTGTATGTGGGAGAAGTCTGGATTTGTTCCGGTCAGTCAAATATGGATATGACGGTTGCTAAAGAAGACCGTTATTGGTGCGGGGTTGTCAACGAGGCGGAAGAAGTAGCTGCTGCAAATTACCCGCTTATCCGTGTTTTTGATACGGATTTTACACCCAGTGCAACACCTCAAAATGATGTTACCGGTAAGTGGGAACTGGTATCTCCCCAAACGGTTGGCCATTTATCGGCCGCTGCTTATTTTTTTGCAAGGGATATTCAAAAGAAAATAAAAGTGCCTGTGGGCCTGATTACCACCGCCTTTGGAGCCAGTACCGCTGAAGCCTGGGTACGGGAAGAAGCATTGCTGAATGACCCCGCCTGCAAACCCCTGGTAGATAATTTCAAAGAAAAATTAAACAAATACCTTTCCGATAAGGAAGCCCAGGCTAAATACAAAGCCGAGCAGGAAAAATGGAAGAAAGACGCAGAAGTTGCAAAGGCTGCCGGCAAAAATCCGCCCAGGGGCCCGCGCAACCCCGATCCTGTTCGCGACCAGCACAACGCTTCCGTTTTATGGAATGGGATGGTAAAGCCATTAGTACCCTATGCTATCCGTGGTGCTTTGTGGTACCAGGGTGAATCTAACAGTCCAACCGCAAAAATCTACCGGCAAATCATGGAGACATTGATTACAGACTGGCGGGCACAATGGGGTCAGGGCAACTTTCCTTTCCTCTATGTACAACTGGCAAATATTGGAAAAACTTATGACTCCCTCCCTGCCAGGGGTGGTTCAGAAGCCATTAAAAGAGAAGCACAATTACAAAACCTGTCTATCCCCAATACAGCGATGGCGGTGGCTATTGACAATGCCGATCCGACAGATATGAATAATGTTCATCCCAAAAATAAGCAGGAAATCGGGCGGCGGCTTGCACTTGCTGCATTGGCGGCCGTATATGGTAAAAAAGTTGCTTATTCGGGTCCGGTTTATGATAAAATGAAAGTGGAAGGCAGTAATATCCGCCTTTATTTTAAACAACTTAATGGTGGCTTGCTTGCAAAGGATGGCCTGTTAAAAAGTTTTGCCATTGCGGGTGAAGATAAAAAATTTGTTTGGGCCAGTGCTGCCATTGAAGGGAAAACAATAGTGGTTTCAAGCTCGGATATTACCAACCCGGTAGCGGTGCGTTATGCCTGGGGAACTAATCCACCCGCCAGTTTATACAATAAGGCAAATCTTCCGGCCTCACCTTTTCGTACAGACAGCGGTGATCAATAAAACAGTATTCCTGTAACCCGGCCGGCGATAAAAAACCGGCAGGGGTTACAGGGACCGTATCAAATAAATATCGCCGGGGCGGTTATGTATTTATCAGGACGCTTCAGGATGGATAGATAATAGATAACTACTAACTTCCCCGCCTGTAAACGATTGCTGCCATGTATACTACTCGTTGGTTAAGAAATTTATTGCTGATAATTACCACCCTGTTTATTATTCAATGCTCCTTTGCTGAGGTTCGCCTGCCCGCAATTATCAATGACAACATGGTATTGCAGCAGAAATCTACCATTGTTCTATGGGGTTGGGCTGATGCGGGAGAAAAAATTACCATTGCGGTAAGCTGGGACAATAAACCGGTAAACATTACTTGCGATGATAAGGGCAACTGGACAACCAATATTAAAACCAAAGCGGCAGGCGGACCCTACACCATCAATTTTACCGCATCTAATAACATCACAATAAAAAATGTGTTGCTCGGCGAAGTGTGGCTGGCATCCGGCCAGTCGAACATGGAATTTTTTGTAAATAAAACAACCAATAACTCTTACACCGGTGTTATTAACTACCAGCAGGAAATAAAGGAGGCGGATTATCCCGCTATCCGCATGATAGATATACCCAATAAGGTTGCTGATGAACCACAAACAGATTTCACCGGTAAATGGAAAATTTGTTCGCCACAAACCGTAGATACTTTTTCTGCCGTGGCCTATTATTTTGCAAGAGAAATTTATAAAGCAACCGGTTTCCCCATCGGCATTATAAATTCAACCTGGGGCGGCACACCGGCGGAATCATGGACAAAAAAATCGGTGCTGGAAAATGATCCCGGTTTTAATGAAATACTGGAACGCTATAAAAAACAATGCGCCGAATTTCCGGCGGAACTTGAAAAACATAAACTGGCACTGGATAAATGGAAAGCGGATACCAGCAAAAGAAAAGGTGGGGCACCTGCCGGCCCAATCGGTCCCAATCACAACAAATCGCCTTACAAATTATACAACGGCATGATTGCCCCCATTGTGCACTATACACTCAAGGGCGTTATCTGGTACCAGGGCGAAAGTAATGTCGACCGGGCTTTCCAGTACCGCAGATTATTTCCCGCTATGATTGCTGACTGGAGGTCTGATTTTAAAAACCCTCAACTTCCCTTTTACTTTGTACAGATTTCGCCGCACCGCAGCCAGCATGCGGAGATACGGGATGCGCAACTGTACGCTTACAGAACGGTGCCCCATACCGGTATGGCGGTTACTACCGATAACGGTGACTCGCTGGATATTCATCCACGCAATAAGAAGCTCGTAGGCGAACGCTTATCGTTATGGGCTTTAAAAAATGAGTATGGAAAAAAGACCATTGTTGTTTCAGGTCCATTATACAAATCGGTAAAGATGGAAAGCAATAAAATAAGAATAGCATTTGATTATGCCGATGGGTTGATTTCAAAAGGGGGTTCATTAAAGGAGTTTACGATTGCAGGCAACGATCAAAATTTTGTTCCTGCGCAGGCAATCATAGAAGGCAATACGATTGTGGTATGGAGCGATGTTGTTGCAAACCCGGCAGCCGTTCGTTTTGCCTGGCGAAATGTTCCTTCACCCAATTTATTTAATAAGGCCGGTCTGCCTGCATCACCTTTCAGAACAGACGACTGGAAATTAACAACCGAAGGTAAAAACTGAGCGGCTGATACAAGCAGGATGCTGCGAATTGAAATCCGGCTACTATTAACTATAAGTAAAATATCAAAATAAATTAATGAAATTATCCGTTGCAATATTATGCTTGTTTTTCGGAATGGTAAAAATCTCCATTGCCCAGGTAATGCCTAAGCTCAACTGGGCAAATAAAGTAGGGGCGAAATCCTTTCCTTCCTCAAAAAAAATATTTATAGCCAACAATTACGGTGCGGTAAGTGACACGGTGACCATCAATACAAAAGCCATACAAAAAGCTATTGATGACTGTTCAAATAAGGGCGGTGGCATCATAATACTAAAGCCGGGTAACTATGTTACTGGTTCACTGTTTATAAAAACCAATACACAGTTGCGGATTGATAAGGGGGTAATTTTACTGGGTTCGCAAAATTTTGATGACTATCCCGAAATAGATACAAGGATCGCAGGAATTGAAATGAAATGGCCGGCAGCGCTCATCAATATGCTGAACGTAAAAAACGCTGCATTAACGGGTGAAGGAGTGGTGAATGCCAGGGGAAAATTTTGCTGGGATAAATACTGGGCCATGCGCAAAGACTATGAATCAAAAGGCCTGCGCTGGATTGTTGATTACGATGCAAAGCGGGTGCGGACCGTACTTGTACAAAACTCATCCGATATAACACTGAAACAAATTACCATTAAAAACGCCGGTTTCTGGACAGTGCAGTTATTGTATTCAACGCGCATCACAGCCGATGGCCTCGTTATTCGTAACAACGAAGATGGCAAGGGCCCAAGCACAGACGGTATTGATGTGGATTCATCGTCCTGGGTGTTGATTGAAAACTGCGATATTGATTGCAACGATGATGATTTTTGTTTGAAAGCCGGGCGGGATTGGGATGGATTGCGTGTGAACCGCCCTACAGAATATGTAGTGATCAGAAAATGTATTGCGCGCAAAGGTGGGGGACTACTTACTCTGGGCAGTGAAACATCGGGCGGTATACGCCATGTGCTTGCTACCGACCTGGTGGGTAAGGGAACCGGTAATGGTTTTCACATCAAGTCGGCCACCACCCGGGGTGGAACCGTGGAAGATATTTATTTTCAAAACTGTTCATTGGATAGCGTGGGCACCGCTTTTCAGTTCACCATGAACTGGAACCCTTCTTACAGTTATTCAACATTACCAAAAGGATATAATTATGATTCATTACCGCCGCATTGGAAAGTAATGCTGAATAAAGTGGAGCCTGCGGAAAAAGGCATCCCGCATTTCAAAAATATTTATGTAAGCAATATATCCGCCAAAGGGGTAAGAAAAATAGTGAATGCTGCGGGATTAAAGGAATCTTTTTTGCAGGGTTTTCACTTTAATGTCGTCAAAGTAACCGGTAACACCGCCGGTGATATTTCTTTTGGTAATAGTTGGGTGTTAACCAATGTAATTTTTTCGGGTGCAGATGGAAAGAAACTGAATGTGACCAATTCAACAGGGATGCAATTGGGAAATAATTAGCGCGGGATAAAACGCATTTCATAAACGCTTGCTGAATTTATTCCCATTTATTAAATTTTTGTATTTAGAACAACCGGCTTGATCTTTCAAAAGCAATTTGCGGCAGCAGGGCCTGGCTCCCCGAAATCCTGGGCTTGTTGAAGGACGAAGAGGGGTGTGGGCGAGGGCAATGTAAGGTGTATTCTTTTTCAATAAAAAAACCAGCATCATAATGATAAAATCTACTGTGGTATTGCTCTTACTTGTTTTTACGGGTTTATTAAAAACCCATGCGCAGCAAACAAATGATACTGCTTTCATTTATGTAAATGGCGCTAAAGAAATCGCCGACATAAAACCTGTATGGGCCTGGTTTGGTTACGATGAACCAAATTATACCTACATGAAAGACGGTAAAAAGTTATTGTCAGAATTGGCGGCGCTTAGTCCAGTACCTGTTTTTGTGAGGGCACATAGTTTACTTACATCGGGTGACGGCACTCCGGCTTTAAAATGGGGTTCCACCAATGCTTATACAGAAGACGCCAATGGCAACCCTGTTTATAACTGGAGAATTATGGATTCCATTTTTGATACCTATATTCAACGGGGCATGAAACCAATGGCGCAATTGGGTTTTATGCCCGAGGCCTTATCCATTAAGCCACAACCCTACCAGCATACCTGGCAACCCGGCCAGCCTTATAACAAAATTCATACAGGATGGAGATACCCACCAAAAGATTATAGCAAATGGGGCGAACTGGTGTATCAATGGGTAAAGCATAGCGTAGAAAGGTATGGTAAAAAAGAAGTGGAAAGCTGGTACTGGGAATTGTGGAACGAACCCAACAGTCCATATTGGGGTGGCACGGTGCAGGAGTATTGTAAATTGTATGATTACTCGGCTGCCGGCGTTAGAAGGGCATTGCCAACAGCAAAGATCGGGGGACCGCATGTAACGGGCCCTTCAGGAAAAGGGGCCGCGGATTTTTTAAAAACATTTATTAAACATTGCCTGCATGATACCAATTATGTAACCGGAAAAGTTGGAACGCCGCTTGATTTTATCGCATTTCATGCCAAGGGATCGCCCCGTGTTGTAAATGGGCATGTACGCATGAACGTTGGTACGCAGTTAAGGGATATATCCAGCGGTTTCGCCATAGTTGCATCTTACCCGGAAACAAAAAACCTTCCCATCATTATAGGTGAAAGTGACCCCGAAGGTTGCGCGGCCTGCGGTATGGCCACCAATCCGGAGAATGCTTACCGCAACGGAACCATGTATTCAAGTTATACGGCTGCGTCGTTTGCAAGAAAATATTTACTGGCCGATCATCACCAGGTAAATTTTCTCGGTGCGGTTTCCTGGTCTTTTGAATTTGAGGACCAGCCCTGGTTTTACGGTTTTCGTGACCTGGCCACCAATGGTGTAGATAAACCCGTGCTCAATGTGTTCCGCATGTTTGGCATGATGAAAGGAAAGCGGGTAGAAGTTAACGGGAATAAAATGTACCCCTTTGCGATAATGAGGGATTCCAGTGTACGAAAGGGAAATGATGTAGGGGGGCTGGCCGCAAAAGATAAAAATAATTGTACCGTCATGCTTTGGAATTACCACGATGATGATACCACTGGTGCACCGCAACAGGTGTCTGTGCAGGTGAAAGATATACCGGCAAAAAATATAACCATCACACAATACAGGATTGACAGTGAACACAGCAATTCGTATGAAGTGTGGAAGAAAATGGGATCGCCGCAGCAACCAACCAAAGAGCAAATATTAACACTGGAAAAAGCAGGGCTGTTACAGGCGATTGGCAAACCAATAAAGGTAGTAGTAAAAAATGGCGTGTGGGTGTACAACTTAACATTACCGGGGCAGGCCGTGGCATTGTTAAAACTGGATTGGTGAAGGGGCGAAGGTGAATGGTGAATGGTCAATGGTGAATGGGCAAAAAATTAATCACTATTTCTTGCAGTTTACAGTATAAAGTCTGCTGCCTGAATTTTTTGATGCTGGCAGTTGTACCAGAACCAGCCCTGAAAGGGAGAAATACAATAGCGATGGGTGCAGCCCATCGCAAAAATAAATGATACAAAAAAACACCAACAAGGGAGCAGCCCGCAATAAAATATGGTATTGGAAATAATTAAATCAAGATGGAACATTCTCTAAATAAAGCAATCACTTTTTTTAATCATTAAAAGTATAAAGTCTGCTGCCTGAATTTTTTGATGCGTGAAGCTGTACCAGTACCAGCCCTGAAAGGGCGAAATATAATAGCGATGGGTGCAGCCCATCGCACATGTTCCGCAAAGAAATATCGCTGGTAAAAAAATAATCAATTATGCAAAGAAAAAACTCCACTACGATGAAATTATTTTTAATATTTGGGCTAATCCTTACTGTTAGTACAACTCAGGCCCAGCGCCGGATGGAATATCTCGACCGTGGGGTAATAGCTATGCCCGATGGAAAGGGCCATGTTTTTGTGAGCTGGCGTTTGCTTACAACTGACGACGATAAAATTGCTTTCAATGTGTACCGGGCAACGGAAAATGAAAAACCCATCCGGCTGAATCCAAAGCCCGTTGCAGATGTCACTTCGTTAACGGATACGAAAGCCGATCCCAATAAAAATTATTCCTATTTTGTTGCGCCCATCGTAAATGGTAAAGAATCAGCTTACGGGAAAGCTTTTTTACTGAAAGCAAATCCAGCACCCTACCTCACTATAAAATTAAAAACACCTACGGGCTATGCGCCCAACGATGCCAGCGTGGGCGACCTGGATGGTGACGGGCAATATGAAATTATTTTACACCAGGCCGGCAGGGGAAAAGATAATTCACAGGAAGGGATCACTGACCCGCCCATCTTCCAGGCTTATAAATTAGATGGTACTTTATTATGGCAGATTAACCTGGGAAAAAATATCCGGGAAGGCGCACACTATACCCAGTTGATGGTGTATGATTTGGATGGTGATGGCAAAGCGGAAGTAGCCATGAAAACAGCGGATGGTACCATTGATGCAAAAGGAAAGGTAGTTGGCGATTCAACAAAAGACTGGCGAAACAAAAGCGGGTATATTTTATCAGGCCCTGAATATTTAACTGTATTCAATGGCTTAACCGGAGAAGCAATTAATACAGCAGACTATACACCTCCACGCCATGCAAAATTAAACCCGTCAACAGAAGAATTAAAAGCGGTTTGGGGTGATGGCTATGGTAACAGGATGGACCGCTTTTTAGCTTGCGTTGCTTACCTGGATGGGGTGCATCCAAGTTTGGTAATGTGCCGTGGTTATTACACAAGGACTATTTTGGCGGCATGGGATTTTAAAAATGGAAAACTAAATAAACGCTGGGTATTTGATTCTAATGACAATGACAATAAAAAATATGCGGGACAGGGCAATCATAATTTAACGGTTGCGGATGTTGACAATGATGGTAAAGATGAAATTGTGTATGGCGCTATGACGATTGATGACAATGGTAAAGGATTGTATTCAACCGGTTTGGGGCATGGTGATGCATTGCATGTAAGTGATCTCGATCCTGAAAGGCCGGGCATGGAGGTATTCGATATCCAGGAACGTTTTGCTGATGCGGGTGCCAATTTTCGCGATGCAAAAACGGGTGAAGTGATCTGGAAAAAAGCATCCCAAAAAGCGGGCGAAGATGGCGAAGGCCCCGGGCGTGGCCTCGCCTTGGATATTGATCCGCGCTACCCCGGTACTGAATGCTGGGTGGCGGGTGCGGGCATTACCGGTATGTTTGATGCCAAAGGGAATAAGATCGCTGAAAAAACCCCGGCCTGCAATATGGGTATATTCTGGGATGGGGATGTATTAAGTGAAATACTGAATGGTACCAATGTAGACAAATGGGATTACAACAACAGTAACACCACTAAACTTTTCGATGCTGCAGATTTTGAATGCGTTAAAAATAATGGCACAAAATCTAATCCCTGCCTGTCAGCGGATATTATTGGCGACTGGCGCGAAGAGCTGATCTACCGCACAAAAGACAACCAGGAGTTGCGGATATTTTCCACCACCATTCCTACGGATAAAAAGTTTTATACCCTGATGCAGGATCCCCAGTACCGGCTAAGCATTGTGTGGCAAAATGTGGCGTACAATCAACCTCCACATACCAGTTTTTTTATAGGTGAAGGAATGAACCAACCGCCAAAACCAGGTATCACAATTATTAAAAACAAACAACAATTGTAGGATCAGGCCTCGGCCTGATCTGATGCCGCGCCATTGTATAAATGCAGTCGGGGTTATTAAATATTGAATCGAATTTTAAAAGATCATTATAAAGCCATCAGCATAATAAATAAAAACAATCAACAAAAAATACCGCATGAAAAAAATGTCATCTCTCCTTTATAAAACCTGCATGGCCATTGCAGGCTGCTTTTTATTGGTATCAATCAATGCCCAGCAACCATCAAGAACCACCAGTTCCTTTGATGCCGGTTGGAAATTTTTAAAAGCCGATGCAAAGGGTGCAGAACAAAATGATTTTAATGATGTTCCCTGGCGTTCACTGGATGTACCGCACGACTGGAGTATTGAAGGTCCTTATGACAGGAATAATACAACCGGTAGGGGCGGGGGATATTTACCAGGGGGAATTGGCTGGTACCGCAAAACGTTTTCTCTAAACGAATCCGATGCTAAAAAACTGGTGTTCATTGAGTTTGACGGGATAATGGCAAACAGCGATGTCTGGATCAATGGTTACCACCTCGGAAAGCGGCCAAACGGCTATGTGAGTTTTGAATATGAACTAACCGGTCATTTAAACTTTGGGAAAGATAAAAAGAATGTGATAGCGGTAAGGGCCGACAATACCGTTCAGCCTGCATCCCGATGGTACACCGGCGCGGGCATTTACCGGCATGTACGCCTGTCTGTTACTAACCCGGTGCATCTGGCACATTGGGGTTCGTTTGTTACCACATCAGATATAACCGCAGAAAAAGCAACGGTAAATATTGAGGCAAAGATCAGTAACCAGTCAACGGCCGTGCAAAACCTGGTTATTCAAACAAGTATTATTTCACCGGATGGTAAAACAGTTGGCACGATTGAATCCAGGCAAAAGATAGAAAGCAAAAAAGAGGAAACGGTTAAGCAAAAAATATTGTTGACGAAGCCAGCATTGTGGGATATTGAAAACCCCCAATTATATAAAGCCATCACTAAAATTTTGATGGATAAAAAGTCATTGGATGAAGAAGCTACTTCGTTTGGCATCCGGGATATCAGGTTCGATGCCGCAACCGGCTTTTCTCTCAATGGAAAGAACCTGAAAATAAAAGGTGTTTGCCTGCACCACGAAGCGGGGGCATTGGGCGCGGCAGTTCCGTTAACTGCCTGGAAGAGGCGCCTTCAATCATTAAAAGACCTGGGTGTAAATGGCATCCGTACGGCGCACAACGCAGTGGCCCCGGAGTTTTTGGATCTCTGTGATAAAATGGGCTTGCTCGTAATGAATGAAACTTTCGATACCTGGAATTCCGCCAAAAGTCATGCTGAAAAAGGTTACAACCTCTACTTTACCGATTGGTGGGAAAGGGATACCAGGGATATTGTACTGCGCGACAGGAATCATCCATCCGTTGTGATCTACAGCATTGGCAACGAAATTCATGATAAGCTGAACGATTCAACCGGTTTTAAAAAATACAAGATGCAGCAGGACCTGATTCATTTGCTGGATCCAACAAGACCGGTTACAATGGCGTTATTCCGCCCTGGCATATCAAAGGTGTACGAAAACGGCTTCGCCGAAATCATGGATGTGGTGGGACAAAATTACCGGGAAAATGAATTGGTTGCAGCGCATGAAAAAAATCCAAACCGGAAAGTAATTGGTACAGAAAACGGGCATGGCCAGGGGGTATGGTTGCCTCTTCGGGATAAGCCCTATATGTCGGGCCAGTTTTTATGGACAGGCATAGATTATTTGGGCGAGTCAGACTGGCCTGAAGTAGCGCATGGATCTGGTTTGCTTGATAAAACCGGTGGCGCAAAAGATATCGCTTATCAGCGCCAGAGCTGGTGGGGTGATAAGCCAATGCTCTATGTAATGCGCAAACAGGGCAACGATGGTGCAGGTGACTGGATCAGTGACTGGAGCCCGACAGATATTGATACCTACGACCAGGCCATGCTCCAGGTATTCAGTAATTGTGACGAAGTAGAACTATTTTTAAATGATGTATCAGTTGGATCAAAGGCACGTCCTGCCGACAATGCCTCCCCGAGATCATGGTCAATCACTTTTCATAAAGGCACCCTAAAAGCAGTAGCAAAAAATGCCGGAAAAATTGTAGCCGAACAGCAATTGATCACCACGGGCAATCCTGCAAAAATTGTGTTGAGTGCGCATAAGCCCAGCATTGAAAACAACTGGGATGATGTGGTATATATTACCGCCACCGTAACCGATGAGGCAGGACTCCCCTGTTTGAATGCAACCGACAAAATCAGGTTTAATACGGATGGTCCGGGGGTAATTGCTGCCGTTGACAATGCTGACCTTTCCTGCTCAGACCCCTATCTCACTAAAGAACGCTGGGCTTTTAAGGGTAAATGTATTGCTATCATTAAAGCGAATGCCAATACGGGAGTTATTAAAGTAACCGCTGCCGCGGATGGGTTAAAAACGGAAAGTATCAACATCAACATAAAAAATTAAACATGCAATTTTTATTGAAAACAATTACCGTCATCTTTTTTTTGAGCGCTTTCAGTAATGGTTATGCGCAACGGCAAATGGAATACCTGAACCGGGGGATATATGCAATGAATGAGGGCAATGGGAAAATTTTTGTAAGTTGGCGTTTATTGGGCGATGAACCGGATGATATCGCTTTTAACCTGTACAGGACAACCCAGGGAAAAACAGTAAAGCTCAACCAGCAGCCACTAATCAACGGAACAAATTTCAGCGACGAAACGGCCGATACCACAAAGGCCAACAGGTATAGTGTAAAAAAAATCATCAAAGGGAAAGAGCAACATAGCGACAAGGATTTTGAATGGCTCCCTGGTTCAATGCCTTATTTATCCATCCCGCTTAAAACACCTGCCGGCTATACACCCAATGACCTCTCTGTTGGTGATGTGGATGGGGATGGTGAATATGAAATTATTGTACACCAAACCGGCAGGGGAAGAGACAATGCGCAGGCCGGGCTAACAGACCCTGCCATCTTTCAATGCTACAAAATGAACGGCAGTTTTTTATGGCAGATCAACCTGGGAAAAAATATCAGGGAAGGTGCCCATTACACCCAGTTTATGGTGTATGATCTTGACGGTGATGGTAAAGCAGAAATAGCTATGAAAACCGCGGATGGTACAATCGATGGAAAGGGAAAGGTGATTGGCGATAGTACAAAAGATTACCGCAATAAAGGTGACAGGCAGAAGGAAGGCAAAGTGCTGGATGGCCCGGAATACTTCACCATTTTTGATGGGTTGACCGGCGCTGAGTTGGCCACCACCAATTACCTCGCTCCAAGGGGTGATATAGGTACCTGGGGCGGAAGAGGGGGTAATGGCGGCAATGATAATTCGGGCAACCGGGTAGACAGGTTCCTGGCATGTGTTGCTTACTTAGACGGGGTGCATCCAAGTGTGATCATGTGCAGGGGTTATTATGGAAGAACTGTGCTGGCCGCCTGGGACTGGCGGAATAAAAAACTTTCGTCCCGCTGGGTATTTGATTCAAAGGATGCTGCCAATCCTTTTTCCGGAATGGGCAATCATAATTTATTTGTGACCGATGTGGATAATGATGGTAAGGATGAAATTGTATATGGAAGTATGTGTGTGGATGATAATGGCAAAGGTTTATATACTACCGGTTTAAGGCATGGTGACGCTGTGCATGTTACAGATATGGATCCTTCCCATCACGGCCTGGAAGTATTTGGCATACACGAAATTGAAGAAGGTACCAAGGGGCCCGGTACCGCTATGTATGATGCAGCTACCGGCAAAATTTTATGGAGTGGCGAACAGGATAAAGATGTGGGCCGCGGCATGAGTGCGGATATCGATCCCCGTTATCCCGGTTACGAAAGTTGGGGCGGCGGTGAAGGGTTGATGTCTGCCAAAGGCGAAAAGATCGGCGTTAGCCCGCGCAGTGTAAACTTCCGCATCTGGTGGGATGGAGACCTGTTAACCGAATTGCTTGATAAAACACGTATTGATAAATGGGATTATAAAAACGGGAAACTGGATAATATTTTTGATGCAGCTATCTATAATTGCTTATCCAATAACGGCACCAAGGCCACCCCGGCATTAAGCGCCGATCTTTTGGGCGACTGGAGGGAGGAAGTGATATTCAGAACGGCGGATAGTAAAGAATTAAGAATTTTCTCCACCATCATCTCCACCGATCATCGTTTTTATACATTGATGCACAATCCGCAATACCGGTTAAGTATTGCCTGGCAAAATGTGGGATATAATCAACCGCCCTACACCGATTATTTTTTAGGCGAAGGAATGCAAAAGCCACCGAAACAAAATATTGTGATCTTAAAAAAGAAATAAAATTCCAAAGTCCAGCCCCGAACGGGCATAATACAATAGCGAATGGCGCAGCCTATCAATATTCAACAAGCCCCGAAGGGGCGCAATACAAAAGCGATGGGTGAAGCCCATCGAACCGAAAGGGCGTAATAACGCGGCCATGGGTAAAGCGCATCGAAATCAAAAATGATATATCCACCACAACCCATCAATAATATTAATCCATCAATCATTTTAAAACACCCAATAATTGTGAAAATAATATTAAGCCTATCAATCCTTTTTACCGCTCTTTTTCTTTTACAAAAAGATAAGCCAACCATTTATATCATCGGCGACTCCACCGTTCGCAATACCAACCGTCCCCAGTGTGGCTGGGGCGAAATGATTGGGGAATACTTTGATACTGAAAAAATAAGCATCAGTAATCAGGCGATGGCCGGTCGTAGTACCCGTACATTTATCAAAGAAGGAAGATGGGATAAAGTGATGGGCACCATAAAAAAAGGCGATTACCTTATCATGCAGTTTGGGCACAATGAAGGCAGCAAACCCGATACCAGCAGGGGTGGAAGAAGGGGTGTGCTAAAAGGAACCGGTGATGAAGCAGTAGAACTCACCTGGCCGGATGGCACGAAAGAAATAGTGAATACCTATGGATGGTATTTAAAAAAGTTTGTGAAGGAGGCAAAAGCGAAAGGAGCCATCCCCATCATCGTCTCAATGATACCAAGAAACGAATTTAAAGAGGGTAAAGTAAAACGTGCTGATAATGATTTTGGTAAATGGGCAAAGGAAGTGGCAGAAAAAGAAGGGGCATTTTTTATTGACCTCAATGGGATCACTGCCAATAAGTATGATGCACTTGGCCCCGATGAAGTAAAGAAATTTTTTCCCGGCGACCATACCCATACCAATGTTGACGGGGCAAGGGTAAACGCCGCGTCGGTCGCTGAAGGGATAAGGTTAATAAAAAATTTGGAGTTGAATAAATATTTAATTTCAAAAAAATAAATTGACCCGCGCATCAACCAGCAGGTATAGGAATGTATTTATGATGGAACACTTTTAATCATCATCCGGTATTCAAAAGAAACCAGGCATCAAAATCAGGCACCAGGTATTAAATCGAACTGATTTTATCCATCCTGAAAATATTGCACCGTTAATTAGTATTTGCAAGAAAACTTTGAAACCCTTTCCAAATAATAAGTTTAGGAAATTTTGCCTGCTGAATGTTACTTATTTGAAATTAAAGATAGCTCTCAAATGCAATATTACGGATCTGCATGATTACGAAATTTTAAATGTGACCGGTACTCGATTTTCTACACCAATAACCGGATAAGCCGCCTTTCGTTGGTTCGTCTTCCGCCGAAGGCGGAATTGAAAAAATGCGAAGCTTATTTTTTCAAAGAAGCAAAAACAGCGGCGTTTCGGTTACGCAGCCCCGCCGGCTGGGGAGGCGAAAGTAGCGAGTTGACAAAAGTTAACTTATTCAGAAAAGGAATACCGGCAATGAGCCGAACTATTTTATGATCGACAAATAATTGAAGGGGATAAAAATAAAAAAATGATTTTAAATAGATGGTCGGTGAAGCAAAGATTCGCAATAGAAAATATTTTAAAACCTTTACCAGTTGTCAATCATAGAGTTTTCTTGCAGACACTAATTATTTACAGATGAAAAAAGAAAATTTAAAGCTTAACATGATTGCCCTGCTGATGGTACTGGTAGGGAATTTTTATGGGGTACAGGCACAGCAGATTTCTCTGGCAGGTAGCTGGCGGTTTAAAACTGACCCCACCGATGCCGGGGTTAATGAAAGCTGGTTTAATAAAAAGCTGGAGGATCATATTCTTTTACCCGGGTCAATGCTTACCAATAATAAAGGCGATGGGGTAACGCTGCATACAAAATGGACGGGCAGTATTTATGACAGCAGTTGGTTTTTTATTCCGCGCTTTGCGAAGTACCGGCAACCCGGTAATATAAAATTTCCGTTCTGGCTTACCCCGGCAAAATATTATACAGGCGCCGCCTGGTACCAGAAAGAAGTCATCATCCCTGCATCCTGGAAAGGAAAACATATCAGTTTATTTTTAGAAAGATGCCATACAGAGACTACTGTGTGGATTGATGGTAAGGCAATGGGTATGCAAAACAGTATGGTGACCCCTCATCAATATGATCTCGGTAATTACCTGTTTGCCGGAAAGCATATTATTACCATAAAAATTGATAACCGTATCAAAACAATCAATGTGGGAGAAGATTCTCACAGCCTCACCGACCATACACAGGGGAACTGGAACGGTATTATCGGGAGAATGGAACTGATTGCATCACCCCCGGTTTATATTGCGGATGTACAGGTGTACACGGATATTAAAGCTAAATCTGTAAAAGTTATATTAAATATCGAAGGCAACCCATCCCTTGTAAAAACTATTGTTCTTTCGGCAAAAAGTATAGGTGCCAAAACAGTCCATATTGTAAAAGGGGTAAAGATTTTGCCCGCTGCATTTCATGATAAAAAATCTGTTGAAGCAACCATACAAATGGGTGGGCAGATGATGCTATGGGATGAATTCGACCCCAACCTGTACCAGCTTTCGGTGCAACTAAATACTGTTGCTGGAGGTTCAGATGAGAAAAGCATACAATTCGGCATGAGAGATTTTAAAACCGCGGGCACCCATTTTATTATAAATGGCAATACCGTTTTTTTAAGGGGTACTGTCGACTGTTGTGTATTTCCGCTGACGGGTTACCCGCCCACTGATGTAAACTCCTGGCTTAGTATTTTTAGGGTGGCTAAGGAACATGGGTTGAACCATATCCGTTTTCATAGCTGGTGTCCGCCGGAAGCCGCGTTTATTGCAGCGGATAAAACGGGTTTTTATTTGCAGGTAGAAGCACCCACCTGGCCCAATCATGGCGTTACGCTGGGAGATAATAAACCCATTGACCAGTTTATTTATGATGAAACCAACCGAATCGCAAAGGCTTATGGTAACTATGCGTCATTTTGTATGCTGGCTTCCGGTAATGAGCCCGGTGGCAAAAACCAGGCAAAATACCTTGCTGCATTTGTACAATACTGGAAGGCCAAAGATACAAGAAGAGTTTATACCGGGGCATCGGTGGGAATGAGCTGGCCGCTCGTACCGGAAAATGAGTATATGGTAAAATCGGGCCCACGCAATTTAAACTGGACGAATGCCATGCCCGAAAGCAAATCCGATTACCGCCTGGCTATCGAAAAATTTATCCTGCCATACGTGACCCATGAAATGGGGCAGTGGTGCGTATTTCCGGATTTTACAGAGATAAAAAAATATACCGGCGCCTATCGCGCAAAAAATTTTGAATTGTTTGAAGAAGACCTCCGGGATCAAGGGATGGGTGACCAGGCGGAAAAATTTCACCTGGCTTCCGGGAAGTTGCAGGTACTCTGTTATAAAAATGAAATTGAAAAAACCCTTCGTACAAAAGGGCTGGCGGGTTTTCAGTTACTTGGCCTACAGGATTTTCCAGGCCAGGGAACAGCCCTGATAGGTACCATGAACCCGTTCTGGGAAAACAAACGATACATCACCACCAAACAATTCAGCAGCTTTTGCAATTCAACTGTTCCGTTGTTACGAACAGACAAATTTGTTTACACCAACAATGAAACATTTAATGGGTCGGTTGAAATTTATCATTACGGCAAATCAAGTTTTAAACATGCCAGCGTTTACTGGCGGATAAAAGATGCACAGGGAAAACTATTGCAGCAAACCCTGTTCGATACGGCTGACATAGCCAGTGGTAAAAATACCTGGGTCGGTGATATCAGTTATGGCCTGTCGTCATTTTTAAAGGCAACGGCTTTAACTGTTGAAGTGGGCATACAAAACACCAACTTCCTCAACAGTTGGAATATCTGGGTGTATCCAAAAACGCTGCCCGTTACCGGCAATGAAATTTATTATACAACCGTTTTAGACAAAAATGCGGAATATATACTGGAGAAAGGCGGAAAGGTATTGCTGAATATAGCTGGCAAACTGGTGAAAGGAAAGGAGGTGGTACAAACATTCCTGCCGGTATTCTGGAATACGTCCTGGTTTAAAATGCGGCCCCCACATACTTTGGGGATATTATTGGATGAACTTCACCCCGCTTTCAGGGAATTTCCAACCGGCTTTTACAGTGATTTGCAATGGTGGGAAATTGTAAACAAATCGCAGGTAATGCACCTGGAAGATTTTCCCAAAAACTTCCGCCCGCTGGTACAGCCAATTGATACCTGGTTCCTCAACCGGAGGCTGGCATTGGTTTTTGAAGCAAGGGTGGGCAATGGGAAAATCATCATAAGCAGCGCCAATTTTGCAGACACCAGCGGCCCCGCCGCCAAACAACTACTATTCAGCCTTAAAAAATATATGAATAGCGACCAATTCAATCCTCCCGATAAAATTGACATTACCCTGGTAAAAGATCTTTTGCTAACACCTTCTAAATTTGTGTTTGACCCCTATACAAAAGGAAATCCGGATGAATTAAAACCCATGCCAGCCATTATCAATCCTAAATAAAATGGCAACAATAATTTGTATTTGGAATAATATTAGTTCAGGCAGCTACTGTCAAAACCAGGCATCCGGTTATTTATCCCTCTTTTGTTTAAACTATCCGGTAGAACAGGGTCAATAAAAGTTGACAGGACAGTACGGGATGGATTGGAAAAATATAAATTTTACATTTAATTATCTTGCTAACCAATACGATTGCTTAATGAAAGTTCTGTCTTCTTTCACACGAATATTCATATTAGATAACTCGAAACGGTAAGTTTATGCAGCTATTGATTGGCTGTATACTAACAGTGGGTTACGGCTTATCCAAAAATCATTGCATGTAGTCCGGGCTGCTTATATTTTTAAAGAATACTATTTATTATCATCATGCTTGCTACCCCGCTTTTTAATGAAAAGGAATTACTCTTTCAAATAGGGGCAGGTGAAGAACCTGCATTTTGTGTATTGTATAAACATTATTATGGTTCTGTGTCCAAAATTGTTGTAGGATACGTAAAGTCGCCCGAGCTTGCGGAGGATATTTCGCAGGAAATTTTTTTAAAAATTTGGGAAAACCGCGGCAGGCTTCAGGAGATCCGGTCATTCAGGGATTACCTGTTTATTGTTACGTACAATTACACAATGAATGTGCTTAAAGCGGCCGCAAGGAAAGAGGCTGGACTGGCTGAAATTATCCGCCATTACCAAGCCGGTAGAATTTGTGCAGAAGAAGAAATACTCCATCACGAATACCAGCGTTTTTTAGATAAAACACTCGCCAGTCTCCCTTCCCGGTCAAGGGAAGTATTCAATTTATGCCGTAAGCAGGCCAAAAGCTACAACGAAGTGGCTTTACAATTAGGCATCTCCCGCAATGCTGTAAAAAATCACATGGTACATTCCATGAAAATGCTAAAGAGGTCTGTTGAAACCGAACTGGGCATTTCATTGGGTATGCTGCTTGGCTTCATCCTCCTTAATTAATCAACCGAAATATTTTTTTATCCCGGGATACCCCCGGGGATAATTTTATTGTCTTTATTATGGAAAAGCACGAAATGACAGAAAAAGAACTTCACCAAAAACTCGTAGAACGGTATTGCGAAAACAAAGCCTCGGATAAAGAGTTAGTGATTTTTTTTCAATTATTAAAAGAAGGGAAACTGGATGAAATGATGGTGGATTCGATGAAAGCAGGGGCAGGGGCGGAACATATAGGCGAAGAAAAAAAAATGGGGAATAAAAATTTAGTAACGCGAATCGGGTGGCGGAGGATAGCAGTGGCCGTTACCATTGTAATACTGTCTTTGGCGGGCATCAACTACCTGTTCAATAACAATCCGGGAAAAGGAAATGGGGTGGTTGCTTCCAAAGCCGTTATTAAAAAGAAGCTTACCAATGATGCGGCCCCGGGCAGTAATAAAGCAGTACTCACTTTAGCAAACGGAAATACAATTATACTGGACAGCGTCAATAACGGAACACTCGCACAGCAGGGTGCAGCTAAAATCGACAATAAAGATGGTCAACTGATTTATAACGATAAAATAAAGGAGAATGGCGGCGAGATTGTTTACAATAAAATGGAAACGCAGCGGGGCGGTCAGTATCAGCTGATACTGGCAGATGGCAGCAAGGTATGGCTGAATGCTTCATCGTCTATACGGTTTCCAACTGTTTTTTCGGGCATTGAGCGGGTAGTGGAAATAACAGGTGAAGTTTATTTTGAAGTAGCAAAAAATGCTGCCATGCCGTTTAGAGTAAAAATTAATACAGATTCAGGCAACAGGGGCGAAGTAGAAGTATTGGGTACACATTTTAACATTAACGCATACAGTAATGAAGCGGCGGTTAAAAGTACTTTGCTGGAAGGCAGTATAAAACTGATCAATACTATTTCAGTAAATGAGGGATCAAAACAGGTGATTTTAAAACCCGGCCAGCAGGCGAATTTAAATAAACAAGGCCTGGTAAAAATATGTGACAATACGGATCTGGAAGAAGTGGTTGCATGGAAAAATGGAATGTTCCAGTTTAACAAAGCAAGCATTGAAATAATTATGCGGCAGGTGGAAAGGTGGTATGATGTTGACGTTGTATATGTTGGGGCAAAGCCCGCAGGACATTACCGGGGTGAAATTTCCAGGAATGTTAATGCATCGGAAATGTTGAAAATATTGCAAACAAGCGGCATCCGGTTCAATATAGACAATGGTAAAATTATGGTGATGCCCTGAAATTGAAAATCGCCCGCTGTTGAGACGGGTAAAAGATAAAGGTTAAGACGAAAAAAACCGGAAGTGGTGGAACACTCCCGGCAAGTATTTGAGTTAACCTGTTTATATAATCTGGTCAGACTATTTATTGTTCACCCAAACAAATGCGAAGTTATGTATTTAATGATTTCCTGTAAACTTTCGTTCTTATTACGGAAGCACATCACCAAAACCCTGCGTGTTATGAAATTAACCGCTATTATTTTACTGGCGGCCTGTTTGCAGGTAAGCGCCAAAAGCTATACTCAAAATATAACCATTTCTGAAAAGAACGCGGCATTGGAAAAGGTATTTTCAAGCATCAAAAAACAAACGGGTTATACTTTCTGGTATAAAACTGAATTGCTTGATGAAGCAAAAAAAGTTAGTATCTCCGTTAAAAATGCCTCCCTGGAAACGGTACTCGATCTGTGTACTTCGGGGCAAACTTTTACCTGGGAGATCATCGGAAAGACCGTGGTTCTCCGGCATTTGGAAAAAAACACATTGATCAGTAACCCCCCGCCAGGCAAGGCCCCGCCAATTGATATACGCGGTACAGTTACCGATGCTGATGGCAAACCCCTTGAAGGCGTTTCGGTAATTGTAAAGGGCGATACAAAGGGTGTATCGACCGATGCGAATGGAAATTTTATAATAAGCGTTGCTGACAATACCACCCTGCGTTTTAGTTATATTGGGTTTGATCCCCAGGAAATACCGGTAAGAAATAAAACAACCATCAACGTAAAACTTTCCCTCACAGCCTCATCACTCAACGATATTGTGGTGATTGGCTACGGCACACAAAAGAAAAGAAATGTAACGGGTTCGGTAAGTAAACTGGTAAATGAAAACTTTGATGAAAGGGCGATCACCCGTGTTGACCAGGCATTGGTTGGGCAACTGGCCGGTGTTACCGTAAAACAAAGTACGGGTATACCCGGCAAAGCTTTTAGTATCCAGGTGCGTGGATCGGGTTCTATCAGTGGCGGCAATGAGCCTTTGTATGTACTGGATGGTTTCCCTTTAAGTGTTAACGCCAGCAATGCCGGTAATGGCAGTTTTACTACTGGTAATCCTTTAGATAATATTAATCCAAACGATATAGAAAGTATTGAAGTGTTAAAAGACGCGTCTGCTGCTGCCATTTACGGCTCAAGGGCATCAAACGGTGTTGTTTTGATTACCACCAAACGGGGGCAAACCGGTAAACCTTTAATTACTTTTAACGGCTATGCAGGGTATAATGAGGCGGCTAAAAAATTGAATATGATGAATGGTGACCAGTGGATTGAACAGGCCACTGAAGTAATTAATGCAACGTATGTAGCACAATACGGATCTGTAGGTGCAACTGCCAATGATGACCGGGCCACCCGCCTCTTAAGAAATGGCGGGGCTTTTAACGCCAATTATATCCTGGACCCCCGGTGGTCACAACCAGGTCATCCGGGCTTAAGTTACATAGACTGGCAGGACGCAATACAAAGGAAAGGCCAAATGCAGAACTACCAGGTTTCGGTGAGCGGCGGAACGGATGCCGTTAAATATTTCATGTCGGGAAATTATGCAAACCAGGAAAGTTTTATTGTAAACGTGGGTTACAAAGCATATTCCCTTAGAGCAAATTTAGAAGTGAATGCTTCTAAAAAATTAAAATTTGGTCTCAACATTGCCCCTACTTTTTCCATTACACAGGATCCCGGTGTGGATGGACAAAATTCTCTTTTTCACCAGGCGCTGAGTTTGGCGCCCGTGCAGGAAGATACCATGGGCTTATTACCCAATACCGGAAAAAACGGGCAATATATTTATAGCAGCACAACCAATTCACCTTTAGGTAAGTTAACCTACAACAAGGGTACAACTAAACGATACCGTACATTAGGCACACTATACGGAGAACTGCAGATTATTAAAGGTTTAAGTTTTAGAAGTTCAATTAATTTAGACAATACCGATAATATTGCCAGTACCTATGTCTCTTACCTTACGGCGGGCACCCAGGCAACGAGAACCTTTTCGGGAACAAACAATCTCCTTGCTGCTACTTCCGGAACATATAACAGTTACCGGAGGCAAACCTTTGTAAATGAAAATACCCTTAATTATACCAAAAACTTTGACAGGTTTCATAGTAACCTGAACGTACTGGCGGGTTACGCTTACAATTGGGATCGGTTGGACAGAACAACAATGAGTTCAAATGGAGGATTTAATAGTGCTGTGATACAAACCTTAAGTTCTGCAGTTGCAGTTACCGGTAATACTCAATCCAATCAAAACGTGTTAATCTCTTATTTTGGCCGTCTGCAGTATGGCTATAAAGACAAATATCTTTTATCTGCAAGTTTGCGCAGGGATGGATCTTCCAGGTTTGGTATTTTTAATCTGTTCGGGGTATTCCCGTCTGCTTCTTTGAAATGGATAGCCAGCGATGAAAAATTTATGAAAGCAATACCGGTAATCAGCGATCTTAAGTTAAGGGTATCATACGGGGTAAACGGAAACAATAATTTACCTAATGATTATCCATGGGCTTCCACCATCGGCTCTTCACCCTACCCCTTAGGTACAACGCCGGTTACGGTAAATGGCCAGGCGCCTAATGTTTTGGCTAACCCGGATTTGAAATGGGAAAGATCAGAGACCTATGATATCGGTATTGATTTCGGGATATTAAAAAACCGTATTACCGGATCATTCGATTATTACAATAAATTAAATACCGACCTTTTATTAAATGTTCAGGTTCCCGCGGCAACCGGGTTTCAAAGCTTTCTTACCAATATTGGTTCGGTAAGAAACATCGGCCAGGAACTTGAAATAAACTCACGTAACATCGTGGGTAAATTATTTCAGTGGACTACTTCTGTAAATGTAACCCATAATACAAATAAGATTGAGGCTTTGGCCCCTGGTCAAACACAAATCATTATACCCAATGGTAATAATGTGACCAGCTCAATTTTACGGGTTGGACAAGCCCTAAATAGCATTTATGTCTTACAAACCATTGGTTTTCTATCCGCTAAAGATCTCGCGAACAATGTTGCCAGGTACGGTCCACAGGCCGAGGGCGATCTCAGGTACCAGGATACCAACAACGATGGTATAATAAGTGAGGCGGATAAAGTGATTGTAGGTCATCCCAATCCCAACTATACTTATGGCGTTACCAACACATTCAGGTATAAAGGTTTTGACCTGACTGTTTTGGTTCAGGGTCAATCGGGTGGTGCTATCTTTTCAGAACTGGGCAGGGCCCTTACACGTCCCGGGCAGGGAAGATCCGATAACCACCCTGCATCTTTTGTTAACAGGTGGAGATCGCCCGATAACCAGGGTGAAGGAAGGTTTGGTAAAGCTTATTCAACCTATTACAGTCCAATTACATCTGCAACGGATTGGTTATACTCATCAGACTATATCAGGGTCAGGAATATAACTTTAGGTTATAATTTGAAGGGCTTGTTCAAGACACAGGCGATCCGCGGTGCAAGGGCCTACCTTACTTTAGAGAATTTTTTCGGTCATGATAAATATACCAATGGTTTAAACCCTGAAGCTGCTAACACCAGTGCGAGTTCCAATACTGCATACCCTATTGCAGGCGATTATGGCGGGATGCCACTGGCAAAATCATTGATATTCGGGTTAAACATTACTTTTTAACTATCCAATCTAAAAAAATGAAAAAGATATCTTTTATTTTACTCATAGCGATTTCCATCCTGGCATCATCCTGCGAAAAGGATTTAAAACAGATCCCAATTTCATCGCCAACAACAATAACTTTCTACCTGCAACCCAGCGATTTTATACAAGCTGTCAATGCAGCCTACAATTCCCTGAGGGGCTATCCGGAGAGATCGCTTTTCCTCTCTGAAGTGAGATCAGATAATATATACCCTACCAATGATGTTGGCCGTGACCCTGATCCTATTAATAATTTTGCAACGGGGATAACGGCAAATGTGTATGTTGAAGAGGCCTGGACGGCAAATTTTAGCGGTATATTCAGGGCCAATACAGCGCTTGAACAAATCGCTAAAAACGGCGGTTTTATCGGCAACGCGACATTGGCAACAAGGTTAACGGCAGAGGCCAGGTTCCTCCGCGCTTTTTTTTACTTCGACCTCGTCAGGTATTTTGGTAAGGTGCCCATTATTGATCACCCGGTACTGGTTAATGAGGCGATTACCATTGCACGCAGCCCGGTGGCTGATATATATGCATTTATCATTGCTGACCTTCAGTTTGCAATGGCTAACCTGCCGGCTAATTTCTCCGGAACATTTCCAGGATATGGTCCAACCGATGTAGGCAGGGCTACCAAATATGCTGCCGAAGCAATGCTTGCAAAAGTGTACATGTCCCGTTCAGGACCAACTTATGGTATTGAAGGACCTGGCCTGGGACTAAGTGAGTGGAACCTTGCCCTTCCTTTATTGCAGGATATTATTACCAATGGGGGTTTTGTTTTCAATCCTAATTTTAGTGGCGGCACCGGTATTTTTTCATACACCAATCAAAACCCAAGCGTCAATAAAGAAGCTGTATTTGATGTAATTTACCTCACAGGCCAAACCAACCCTGTTTTAGGAGCTGTATTTCCCTGGCAACTTGTTCCGCAAAACTATTTCAATGCATACGGTAATCCATCAACAAGCGGAGCACTTGGAACGCCTTCGGTATCAAACGATCTGTTGAATAGTTATGCTGCAACGGATACACGCAAATCTCCAACTATACATACCACACCTTATACCTATACCGGTACTACCGAAACAAAACCCTTCTTTAGAAAATATTTAGACACTACAAGAGTGCCTTTAACCCGTTTTGACTGGGGTATTAATTTTATTGCCATCAGGTATACGGATATATTGATGCTTAAAGCGGAATGTATTTTACGTGGCGGCACTCCCGGTACACAGGCTGATGTTGACGCAATCGTAAACCAGGTGAGGGCGAGGGGCGCACAACCTGCAATATCAAATGTTACCCTCGCACAATTGTTTGATGAACGCAGGAAAGAGTTTGCCGCAGAGGGCTTGCGCTGGTTCGACCTGCAAAGGAGCGGTAACCTGATCACCATCATGAATGCATGGAGAACAGTTGAAGATGCTGCCCTAAAAAAGATGAACCCCATCACGGCAAATGCTATCATCTATCCTGTGCCTCAAACCCAGTTAGACGCGGCGCCGGGCCTGTACGCACAAAACCCCGGGTATTGATTTTTTTATGGCAGGGATCAAGCTGTTTTATATCTAATTACCGGGACCTGTTTCTATTTTTTGGACAGGCCCCGGTTTTTTCCTTTGAGATCAATCATTAGGATGTACATAATCCTTCTTAGCAAACCATGGCAGGGAGAAAAGCATTCGCCGTTCTAAAAAATATCATTTAAAAAAAATATCATTTTCATTAATTATGAATCAGTATTTTTAGCTGATGAAACACCTGCCGCCATTTCTAAAAGAAATTTGAATAAAATCAATCCTGCATAACAACTACGCTATTAGCTCAATAAAATTTACATTCAAATCAATCGTATGCGACGAATCATTTTTATTGCCTTTATTTTATTTGGTGGTTTAGTTTTAGCCAATGCACAGGAAACATCATTAATTACAAAAACAGTTACGCTCTCGGCCATAAAAGGAACAATGAGTAAGCCGGCTACGATTGTATTACCAGTAAAAGCAGGCGATGCGGTAATGAAAAATCTAAGGTTAAACATTGGCGACACAACGAGTTTTAAGATACGTTCTTTTAATAGTTCGGGTAATAACAGTGGAAAATTGATACTGGTATTTAACCCTGCATTGGATTTTATCGGGATCGCAAAAGCGAAACTACAGGTTAAAAATTCATTGGGTAAAACAATCGCAGAAGTCAACCTCACCGGTCTCAGTACAAATGGGTTGGAAGGCGAAAATGAAGCCCCGCTCGCCAGGGTGGTTGATGCGCTCGGTTACCCTATAAATGTAGGCTGGACAAGTTTGGCTAACCACGCCCTCCCTGCATTGCAGGGTGAAGAGATTTCATTTTCACTTTTCCGTAAAGCGGGTAACGAAAAAGTAGAAATGGTCCCGGTTGCCAGGTATTCACCCGATTTTGAACTTCCGTTTGGATATTACACCAATGAGGCAACAGGCCCTGGTAAGCAGCAGGTAGGTGTTTTGGCAAAAGCGGGTAAATATCCTGAGCACCAGGCATTGTTTCCGGCAACAGCTTCAGGCAGCGGTTTCTTTGATCCTGGCGCTGCTGTTTTTGGATTTTATTCTACCAGTCCTTCCCATACTGCCTGGTCGGAGGATGTATGGAATATGCTTTTGTATCCTGATCATGCAGTGCATGCAACAAGAATTTACCCCGTGAAGGATAAAAAAGGTAGCGTATTGAAAGGGACTTATTTAGTTTGTTTTGAAGAAGCAAAAAACGGCGATTACAATGACTATGTTTTTTTAGTGAAAAATATAATTCCTGTAACCGGTAAACCGTTTCATAAAATATTTAATGGAAGGGATTTAACCGGCTGGCACAGTTTTCTAAACAAAATTGGTAAAAATAAAGACCCCAACAATAACTTCAGGATAGAGAATGAAATGCTGCATGTGATAGGAAAGGACCTGGGATATGCCATCACCGAAAAAGCATACCGTAATTATCATTTTAAAGTTGATTTTAAATGGGGCGAAAAGAGATGGCCGCCACGGGACAGTGCCAAAAGGGATGCAGGTATATGTTACAATATACCAGTAAATGAGCCTGATTCCATCTGGCCGCAATCTATAGAATGCCAGGTACAGGAGGGTGATACAGGCGATTTCTGGCTGCTGGGTTTTAGCACCATTAAAGTAGATGGCAGGCAGAATGTACCCATGAACCATGCAAGGATGATCAAACATAAGGATGCGGAGAAACCCACCGGTGAATGGAATACGGTGGAAGTGATATCCTACAACGGCAAATGCGTGCACATCGTAAACGGAGTGGTGGTGAATTACGGGGAGGAGGCGAGTGTAAAAGAGGGCAGGATACTTCTGCAATCTGAATACGCGGAAGTTTTTTATAAAAATGTACTGCTCAGGGAGCTATAAATCTTAAAAAATTATTATGAAAAAGAAGCTGATTTTAATTAATCTTTTATCAATGATTACAGTATTCGCCATTTCCCAGCAAAAGGAAGGCGACCCAAAGCTTACTGAAATATGGAAACCTGTTCCTAAAGTAGTTGCACCTGGTCGTACTTCATCAGATGCTCCTTCAGACGCGATTGTTTTGTTTGCTGGTACAAATGCAGAAGCATGGCAAAATAAAGATGGCAAAGCCTTTAACTGGAAAGTAGCAGACAATATTATGACGGTAGTTCCACATGCCGGGGATGTACAAACAAAGCAGGGTTTTGGAGATTGTCAGTTGCATATTGAATGGCGTACTCCTGCAGAAGTAGCGGGTGAAGGACAGGGCCGGGGCAATAGCGGTATTTTTTTAATGGGCCGCTACGAGTTGCAGGTATTGGATTCATACAACAACAGCACTTATTCAAACGGGCAGGCGGGCAGCGTTTATAAGCAGCATATACCCCTTGCAAATGTATGCCGCCCGCCGGGGCAATGGCAGACCTATGATATCGTTTTTACCGCACCACAATTTTATGAAGACAGCTCGTTAAAATCACCTGCCCGTATGACCGTTTTTCAAAATGGCGTGTTGGTACAAAATAATGTGGCACTGTGGGGAGCTATGCAGTTTATTGGCGTTCCCAAGTACCAAAAGCATGGTAGCAAAGAACCCATCGTGCTACAGGATCATAATAATGCCGTTAGTTATCGCAATATATGGGTGAGGGCTTTGTAAGTCAGTGATAACAAAAAATATTTTAAGGACACACAACCGGTCGGGTAAACCTCGTGGCACAATATTTTTTTTTAAAAAAAACTCACTACCTTTTTTAAGGTAAAATAGAAAGGAGATGATTTCTTTGGGGTACAGGAACTAGTGTTATGCTTATAGTAAAATGGCGTATCGATTTGTAAATGGTGAATGGTGAAATATTGCCCATTCACCCTTGCCCATTCGCACTTAACTTAACACTGGTATTCTGTTAGCCCTGCACCGATGACGAACGAAACACTAATTTTGGAAATAAAAACAAAAGGCTAATTGATAGTGCCGGTTTGATATAAAGTACAGTAAAATACAAAATACCAAAAGTTGCAGGTTTCACCCCGTATTTTGCCAACACTTGATTTACTATGGTTTCTGCCACAGACTTCCGTCACTTTTATATTTAGCAGTAACTCCGTCATCAAGACCGGCTGATGTAATTTTTAAATCCATCGTTGTTGAAGGGTCCCAATCTACATCAGTACCATAAAATTTTCCGGTAATCAGCAGATTGTTTTCGCTATCAATTGCCAGCCCTGCTGCTATGCTTAATTCGCCGGTAAATCCAACTGCACCATAACTGTTTAACCATTGTAATGTACCGGTACTATTAAATTTTGCCATCACAATGTCTGCGGCATTTGTTCCACTTTTTGCCAACAGGTTTATACCATTTAATGTACCGCTGCCACTGTACCAGCCAGCTATATAAAGATTTCCAACATTATCAAACCCAACTCTGTGTCCGCCACTCTGTCCACTGTTTCCGGGTACGGCTACAGCCCATTTGGTGGTTCCGGTAATAGTACAAGCCATTACATATAAATTTGTTGTCGCTCCCGCAATACTGGTAATGGTTGTACCTCCCATGTTACTTGTTCCCGCAAACCGTCCTGTAAAATGGGGCTCTCCGGCGGTATTCACTCTAAGTGCACCGGGAGAAACAACATCATTACCGGCACCGCCAAAAGTTTTTGACCAGTTAGGGGTACCATTGCTTTGCGAATAACTGGCTAATAAAATATCTGTACTTCCTGCTGAAGTAAAGTTATTAGCCCCTACTGTAATTGTATTTCTATAATTTGCTGCAAGAAAAACATTTCCATTATTATCAATCTCGCAAGCCGAATAGGCTTCCGTCATCACTGCACCAAGATTGGCATCTACTTTTGCTGCCCATAGGTTCATTCCGTTAGCATCATACTTTGCAAGAAAAATACTGTTGTCAACCGTTGCAGCAGTTAAGGTTCTTGGCGTTGTTCCCAAGGGATTAAAATCAACTGAACCTTTAAATGCACCACAGATATAACTATTGCCAGCCGCATCTACTGCAATATCCCATGCTCTTTCTTCCGTTACTCCGGTAGTATTGCCCAATGCCAATGCCCACTGAATAACTCCACCAGCATTATACTTTGCCAAAAACACATCGAAATCGGATTTTGAGGTTATTGTTTTTGTGTCAAAGCTGACAGTGCGGCTGGTAGCACTCGCCGCAAACCCAAAATAGCCAGTTACATAAATGTTGTTTGATGCATCTGTTTTTACACCATGTGGTGTTGTAAGACTTCCAGCGCCACCGGCAGTTCTCTCCCACAGGATATTTCCATTCTTATCATGTTTGGCAAAGAGTGCATCAATATTACCTGCACTCGTATATGGCTTTCCATTTATACTTCCCTGGAATAATTCTGCGATGATGAAATTGTCGTGGTTGTCAACGGCAATGGCTTTTCCATAGCACTGGCCAATATTGGCATGATGAATGACCAACCCTTTTTGAACTGCCGGGGCAGTTGAAAAAGTGAACCCCGCCAGCGCTGCCGTACCTGCAGGGGTAATAATATTTACATTCCCGGATGCACCAGCGCTTACCACTGCCGTAATTGTGGTTGCATTTACTACAATAAATGAAGCGGCAGCAACTCCGCCAAAACTTACAGCAGTAGCCCCGGTAAAATTGTTGCCAGCAACGGTGACAGTTGTTCCATTACCCGCTGATGTTGGGGTAAAAGAAATGATGGTTGGTGCCGGCATTGTTCCGATTGTATCGGTTGATTTTTTGCAGGAAAGACACCCTGGGAAAATTAGCACAATAAGCAATTTTTTCATTTTGAATGGTTTTTGCAGTAGACAATTAAAGTAATAAATAGTTTAATTAAAAACTAAAATATAAAATTTTAGTGTTAAACAAAAGTATATTATTTTTACAATTCGTAAGTAATTTCAATTTATGAAAGGGCAAAAAGTGATAGAAGTGGTTAACCTGTTTGGTGAATTTCATAGTGAAACAGGCAGCGATAATGTGTCAGCATTCAGTATTTGGCTAAACAGGCGCCTGAAGGCTCATCCTGTTGAGGTTGCCAATACGGGTAATGATAACCGGACGCTTGTTTGGCTTATACATCGGCTAAGTAAAATGTTTCGCTGGTATGCAAAGGATATTTTGCAAGCGAACGGAATTTCTTCCATCGATGAATATTTTTTTCTTATTTCTATTAATAAAATAGGCACGCCTTCTAAAACAGAAGTGTATGCCGACACTATTACAGAAATCAACACCGGCACCCAGATGATGAAAAGGATGATAAGGGCAGGGCTTATTGAAGAAACAGCAGACAGGCAGGACAAAAGGGTGCACCGGGTAAAGCTGACACCAAAAGGGAAAAAAACCTGGGAAAATTTCTTTCAGCAATCGGTGTCAGATTTAAAATTAAAAGCCGGGAACCTTTCAGAAACTGAAAAAAAGGAATTGATTCGTTTGCTTACCTATCTTGAAAAATTTCATACCGATATTTATTTTAATGATTCCGGCTTGAGTGTTGAGGAAATGATAGGAAAGCATCTACTGTAGCAACAGCAACATCCTGTTTTGTTATATTGGCAATGTGTTAAAAATTCGGCGGGTCGGCTGTTAAAGCCCTTGTATATGAGTTGGGCAGGATGTCGTTTAGGTTGTTTACAACATTCTGATTTTGTTCATAAACAGGTATTGAATAAGTACATAACGTTGGGCCAAAAAAGAGCATCCGTTATTCCCTTATCAGGATGCTTCAGGATGGATAAATGCGCAACATGATTTAAACTGTGCAATATTTTACGGGTTTTGCTGTAGTCAATTATGCAGGCTGGTTTAAGTGAATCCAAAAATACCAGTGCACTTGCTTAATAATGGTGTAAAGCTGTAAAAAAATACAAATAAAACGATTGCTCCATGATATTAAAAAATAGAATTTTCCTTTATTGCCTTTCACTGGTTTGTTCCACTTATTTTATTTCCGGTTGTGCTACTGCCCAAAAACTTCCCCGTAAAAATGAAGTGCTGGCCGTGTTACAAAAAGCCAATGGATATTTCATGAACAAATGGCCCGATCCTGCAAAGCCTATCTATGTTCCCTCCCGTAATCGTACCTGGCCCAGCCATATATGGACAAGGGCTGTTTATTATGAAGGACTGATGGCATTATATAGCGTTGACAAAAATAAAGTCTACTATGACTATGCGGTGGACTGGAGCGCAAAACACAACTGGTCATTAAGAGATGGCATTAAAACAAGAAATGGGGACAACCAGGCCTGCGGACAAACTTATATTGATTTGTACCTGGCTGATAACAAACCGGGAAGGATTGACAGTATTAAAGCATCTGTTGACCTGATGATGCAATCGCAGAAGATTGACGACTGGAACTGGATTGATGCCATACAAATGGCCATGCCCGTATTTGCACAATTAGGCGCTATTTATAAAGACACCGGTTATTTTCACCGCATGTACCAGATGTATGCGTATACCAAATACAAACATGGGGATAATGGTTTGTACAATGCCGCGGAAGGATTGTGGTGGCGCGATAAGGATTTTGACCCGCCTTACAAAGAACCAAATGGTGAAGACTGCTACTGGAGCC
Organism: Ferruginibacter sp.; assembly: GCA_014379625.1. GTDB lineage: Bacteria > Bacteroidota > Bacteroidia > Chitinophagales > Chitinophagaceae > Ferruginibacter. Next base: position 138,964 of record JACMLJ010000080.1, read on the forward strand.
GGGGGAATGGCTGGGTGGTGGCTGCATTGGTTAGGGTATTAAACGCAATTCCGGAGAATGAAACACACCGCAGCGAATACCTGGTCGATTTTAAAACTATGATGAATGCGCTGGCTGCCGTGCAAAGAAAGGATGGCTTCTGGAATGTGAGCCTGCATGATCCTTCCAACTTTGGCGGTAAAGAATTAACCGGCACGTCTTTGTTTGTATATGGAATGGCATGGGGCATCAACAATGGTCACCTCGACCCGAAAAAATATTTACCCATTGTAATAAAAGCATGGAACGCTATGGCCAAAGAAACTGTACATCCAAATGGTTTCTTAGGCTTTGTACAGGGTACGGGTAAAGAACCAAAAGAATCGCAGCCGGTGTTATACGATAGGGAGCCAGACTTTGAAGATTTTGGTTTAGGCTGTTTTTTACTGGCGGGCAGTGAAGTGTATAAATTAAAAAAATGAGGGTGGCAGAGTAATAAGTGATGAGTAATAAGTGATGAGGAATCAGCATTTTCACCATTCACCATTCACCAATCGACCATCCTCTTAAAAAACACCGTTTGCGTTAATACGAATTCCATTTTATGAAAAAAGCCCTTGCATTGCTCTTGCTTTTTATTGTTAACGCGGCTTTTGCCCAACAAAGCGATCAATGGGGCGATCAGGGAAACGGTACCTATATTAACCCCGTATTGCCGGGCGACTACAGCGATATTGATGCTATTCGCGTGGGTAACGACTACTATGCCATTTCATCCACTTTCCAATATTCCCCCGGTATGGTAATCCTTCATTCAAAGGATTTAGTGAGCTGGAAAATATTGGGCCACGTTGCAAATGATCTTACCAGGATAAGCCCGGCTTTAAACTGGGACCAGATGGACCGCTACGGGAAGGGTATCTGGGCGGGTGCCATCCGTTTTCATAAAAATAAATTTTGGGTGTATTTCTGTACACCGGGGGAGGGCTTTTTTATGAGCACCGCTTCCAACCCTGCCGGGCCCTGGGAACCATTGCATAAAATGTGGGGCGTATCCGGTTGGGATGATTGCTGCCCGTTTTGGGATGATGATGGCCAGGGCTACCTGGTCACCACCAATTTCGCCGATCAGTATAAAATTCATTTATTTAAAATGAATGCAGATGGTAAACAAATTATCATGGAATCAGATTCCGTTATTCATCAGTCAAAGGGAAGCGAAGCCAGTAAATTATATAAAATCAACGGCACCTATTATCATTTTTACAGCGAGGTAAAATCCGAAGGGAGGGTGCCAATGATGCACCGTTCAAAAAATATTTACGGGCCTTACGAAACCAAACAGCTTTTCCATGTAAATAAACAAAAAGATAAAGAACCCAACCAGGGCGGCCTGATTCAGCGGCCATCCGGTGATTGGTGGTTTTTTACACACCAGGGCACTGGCTCATGGGAAGGGAGGACAGCCTGCCTTTTACCCGTTACCTGGATAAATGGCTGGCCCATCATCGGAGCAGTTGGCGCAGATACGATTGGCAATATGATTTGGGAGCATAAAAAGCCGGAACCGAAGTCAACGGCAGTTTTTCCGCAAACCAATGATGAGTTTAACAATGCTGTACTACCTGTTCAGTGGGAGTGGAACTACCAGCCGCGAAAAGAGAATTGGTCACTCACCCAGCGTGCCGGTTTTCTAAGGCTGCATGCTTTTGTACCCGTTAAATTAAAAGATGAAAAAGACAAACGCTCACTATTGTACAGGGCGGGCAATACCATTACCCAGCGCTGCATGCGCACCAAAAAAAATGAAGTGACCATTAAAATGGATATTACAAAAATGGCTGATAGGCAGTTAGCCGGATTGTGCCACTATGCAGCCACGTATAGTACTTTTGGTATAAAACAGCTTGCAGGTGTGCGTAGGTTAGTGTACGATAATAACGGTAAGGAAACAGCAGGGCCAATAATTACAGGTAATGCTATCTGGTTAAGATCAGCCTGGGGTTTTGATGGAATAAGCCATTATGCTTATAGTCTTGATGGTAAAATATTTACTCCGCTGGGTGGGGAGTATAAATTAACCTGGGGATATTATCGTGGTGACAGAATTGGGATATACAGCTTTAATGAACAGGAAGAAAAAGGATGGATAGATGTTGATTGGTTTCACTATAATTATGCAACATTTTAATTAATAAAAAAGGCCGGCAAGGTTGCTGCTGAATGCTAACTTCATCCTTTTTACCTAACATTCATGCAAACCCTAATCGCTGTTCGGAACGCTCTGCAATTTCAATACTTTGTTTAAATTAAAACAGGCTTACATTTATAAAAATATTGCTGTGATGAATTCAAATGGGGTTACCCGAAAATTATGCTGTATAGGTGCGGCGCTTTTAATGCTCTGGTTGCATGCATATCCCCAAAAAATACAATATAGCAGGCAAAATTTCAGGTTACCCTATTCAGATGGAATGCAGTTGGTAGCTGATATTTCCGGATTTCATCATGTACTGTCCTTTGCAGTAAACCAGCAACCCGCTATTTATATTTTTGATGCACAGCTTCAATTGCACTCAAAGAAAGTATTGCAGTTTACACTACGTCAAAGCAATGATGTTAAGATTATTCCGTTTCCCGGTTTTTACTATTTGTATATCCATCAAACCGGAAGTACAAAACATGAATTATGGAGGATTGACCCGGAAGGTGACAGAGTTGCTTTATCTGAAATGTTTCAGCAGGTCATTGAAACATCCTTAAATAAAAACACTGCTACCTTGCAATTAGTTAATAAAAACAACCAGCTATTTATTATAGGCAACACTTATTACGATGCAATTGAAAAAATAGGCAGCACTGTGGTACAGGTAGATAAAAATTTGAAAGTGGAAATTTCAAAGAACGTTTTTTATTCCTTTAAGTTATATGAAGAGCAGTTAAAACAGTTGATGCTGGCAGGCGATGATTTATTGATACTGAAAACAGCTAATGATAGCATCGGCAATTCATTACAGTTAATAAAAGCGGATTTAGAAACGGGTACTTTATTAACAAGTTTCTTTTATAGTGGTTCAAATGCATATCAGGGACCTGCATTCAGGTATAATGCAATTGATTCAAGTATCATTATTTATTCAATGATACAAAGTACGGTCTTCATCACTAAGTTGAACCACCTTCTTGACCAGGTGGAACCGATAACTTATCTGAAAAAACAATTCAGCAAAAATGTTTCAGACAATTTTTTGTTAGTTAACGGAAAGACACCTCAATGGATAAGTGTGAGCAATAGCAATATACGTTTCCGCAGAAATGCAACATCTCCCTATGACCGGGGCTTTGATAATAATATTGACCAGACAGACGCAGGAAGATGGGACGATTATTTATCTAAAATGCCACAGCGCCAGGTGTCGGGAGCTTACCGGTATAATGTAAATTCGAACTCAATACCAGCCATACGTTTTAGCTTGCTGAATGCACAGTTTAAATTGATAAATGATAGCATTGTTGCTAATGACAAGGCTTCTTATACATTGCGTTCGGGCCAATATGCCAATGTTATGTTGGGTAAAAAAAGTTACCTGTTCCTGGCCCAGACTTTTTTCAATAAAAACCATGGCTTATTAATGATTAGCGAAAACGGCGGTAATTATTTGTCAGCAAGGGATATAAGGGTTTTTGAGAAGTACGAATATTTATTGCCGCAATTGAAGGCGGTAAATAATGAGTATGTCATTCTTCCTTTTACTTACAAACGGGAAGTGGGACTGGTGAAGATTACCTTGGATAAATAACGGGAGTAATGATACAGTGGGCAATACTGCAATGAAATTTGTTTTGGTTAATTCATTAAATATATAAATATGCAAGTTTTTAAAAGTTGGATACTGCTGTTTTTTGTTACTTGTTTAAGTGCCCATTCTTATGCCCAACGGGTAAAGTATAATTTCAACAGCGATTGGAAGGTATTTACAGGGGATGCCAAAGGTGCCGAAGCAAATGCTTTCAATGATGCTTCGTGGAAACCCGTTACACTTCCTTATGCATGGAACGAAGACGATGCATTTAAAAAAGACATCAGGGACCTTTCAACAGGTATTGCCTGGTATCGCAAACATTTCAAACTGCCGCCAACGGCTAAAGGTCAAAAAGTTTTTCTGGAGTTTGAAGGCATCAGGCAGGCAGGGGATTTTTACCTGAATGGTACGCATATTGGCATGCACGAAAATGGCGTTAACGGTTTTGGTTTTGATGTAACGGGGCTGGTAAAGTTTGGTGAAGAAAATATAGTGGCCGCAAGAATTGATAATGACTGGGATTACCGGGAAAAAGCCACCAACCAGAAGTACCAGTGGGAAGACAAAAATTTTAACGCTAATTACGGCGGTATTAATAAAAATGTATTTCTGCATGTAGCCGGTAAAGTTTACCAGACACTTCCTTTATTTACCCATTTAGGTACAACGGGTGTTTACGTGTTTGCAGACAATTTTAATATAAAAGCTAAAACGGCAACCATACATGCAGAGTCGGAAGTAAAGAACGAAAGCGGCCGGGATCAGCAGGTACAATACGAGGTAGTGATAACAGACCTGTATAATAAACCCGTTAAAACTTTTTTGGGAAACATAACAACAATAGCTGCGGGAGAAACAAAAACAGTGAAGGCTGCATCTGTCATAAATGGTATAAATTTCTGGAGCTGGGGATACGGTTATCTCTACAATGTTCAAACCATTTTGACTATAAACGGTAAACGGGTGGATGTGGTTAATACCAAAACCGGCTTTCGCAAAACAGCTTTTAAAGATGGAATGATCTACCTGAACGACCGGGTAATCCTTGTGCATGGCTATGCGCAACGTACATCAAATGAGTGGCCGGCGGTGGGGCTTTCAGTTCCGGCCTGGTTGAGCGATTACAGTAATAAGCTGATGGTGGAAAGTAATGGCAACCTGGTGAGGTGGATGCACATCGCCCCATGGAAACAGGATATAGAAAGTTGTGACAGGGTTGGCTTGATGCAGGCAATGCCGGCAGGCGATGCAGAAGCGGATGTTTCAGGCACACGATGGAACCAGCGCAAAACGGTAATGCGTGATGCGATCATTTATGGCAGGAACAATCCCAGCATAATGATGTACGAATGCGGCAACGAAAACATTAGTGAGGCGCATATGCAGGAAATGAAAGCGATCCGTGATCAGTACGATCCCCAGGGTGGAAGGGCAATTGGCGCCAGGGAAATGCTGGACAGTAAAGTTGCCGAGTATGGAGGTGAGATGCTGTACACCAATAAAAGTGCAGACATTCCGGTATGGGCAACCGAGTACTCAAGAGATGAAGGACTAAGAAAATACTGGGATGATTTTACACCACCGTATCATAAAGATGGCGAGGGGCCGTTGCATAACGGGCAAAATGCATCTTCGTACAACCGCAATATGGAAAGCCATGCGGTAGAAAATGTAAAACGCTGGTTTGAATTCTGGAATGAGCGGCCGGGAACCGGCAAACGTGTAAGCGCAGGAGGGGTCAATATCATTTTTTCGGAAACCAACACCCACCACCGTGGTTCGGAGAATTACAGGAGAAGCGGTGAGGTGGATGCCTTAAGGATCATCAAAGAAAATTATTATGCGCATAAAGTAATGTGGGATGGCTGGGTTAATCCTGAGCGGCCCGGGATACATATTGTGGGACACTGGAATTATGATCCTTCTGTGAAAAAGAATATCTATGTTATTTCCTCTGCCGATAAAGTGGAGTTGAAAGTAAATGGCAGATCATTGGGATTTGGTGAAAAAAGCAATGGCTTTCTGTATACATTTAAAAGGGTAACCTGGATACCAGGAACTATCAGCGCCATTGGCTATGATAGTAAGGGTAAACAAATTTGCACAACCCAAAAAATTACTGTTGGCCCGCCAGTTGCGCTCCGCTTAAAGAATATTAAAAGTCCAAAAGGATTTATAGCCGATGGCCACGACCTGGCATTAGTAGAAGTGGAGGTAATTGATGCAAAAGGAAACAGGTGCCCAACCGCTTTAAATATGGTCAACTTTACATTGGATGGCCCTGCTGTTTGGCGCGGCGGCATGGCCCAGGGGCCGGATAATTATATTCTCACCAAAACCTATCCTGTTGAAGGGGGAGTTAACCGTGCGTTGATCAGGTCAACACTGCAAACCGGCACAGTAATCATTAAAGCCTCCTCAGAGGGATTAAGTGATGCAACACTCAGCTTGGTTACAAAGCCGTTTGCAGTAGAAAATGGTTTAACTGTTGTACTCACTTCTGATGGATTGCCTTCTAATCTTGAACGGGGCCCTACACCCTTAACGCCTTCTTATGAAGTGATACGTAAAGCATTGACGATTGTTAAAGCCACCGCCAGCGCTAATACCGACAGCGCCTGGAAAAGCTTTGATGACAATGAAAGGACGGACTGGTACAATGATGGCAAATTATCCACCGCATGGATCGAATATGAATTAGACCAACCATCCACCATTAATGAAGTAACCCTGAAACTCAACAATTTCCGGTCAAGGACTTACCCCCTGCGCATTGCCGTGGATGGTAAAGAAGTATTTGCAGACACCACGCAACGCAGTCTTGGGTATTATACCATTGTATGCAAACCATCCAAAGGGAAAAAAATAAGGATCGAACTGGCGGATCTTTCCAAACAGGGCGGGGGCAATACCATGGTGGAAGTTTCCGGCAAAAAATTAGATGATGGTGTGGCAAGGGATGATGTAAATGCAAACGGAAGATTGAGTATTATAGAAGCAGAGATTTATGAGCGGATAAAATGATGCCTGATTTTTTGAGGTCTTATTTATTGCGCACAGTTTTCGCTCCTCTGATCCGATCTTTTAATAGCGATTATAAAATCTAATTCAAAGGCGTTAACCCAAAAATATCTACTGATGCGGGTAGCATTTTTTTTTATTTGCTTCATCTTTGGTGTTTCAATCACAGCACAGCAAAAGCCCAATATCATTTTAATTTTTGCGGATGATCTGGGTTATGCAGATGTAGGATGTTATGGTCAGCAAAAAACCGAAACGCCCAATATCGATCAACTGGCCAGAGAAGGACTAAAGTTTACGCAATTTTACTCTGGCTCTACTGTTTGCGCGCCCGCAAGAAGCAGTTTGCTTACTGGTTTACATACCGGCCACACCGCAATTCGGGGTAATAAAGGCACAAAGCCTGAAGGACAAACACCTTTGCCGGATTCTGTAATAACCATTGCAACAGTATTGCAGCAACGGGGATATACAACAGCGGCATTTGGCAAATGGGGACTTGGTTATATCACTACTTCCGGCGACCCGAATACGAAAGGCTTTAATGATTTTTTGGGCTACAACTGCCAGACCCTTGCACATAATTATTACCCTGATCATTTGTGGAATAATCATGAACGCATTAACTTTCCGGAAAATAATACCGGTAATGCAGTCTATTCTGCCGATTATATCCATGAACAGGCCATGCGTTTTTTATCTGCCAAACAACACAAGCCCTTCTTTTTGTACCTGCCCTATACTTTGCCCCATGGCGATGTAATTGTACCGCATGATAGTGTTTATGATCATTATGTAAGCAAATTTAATGAGCAGCCTGCAAAAGAGAAAGCAGTTAAGAATGATGGTGAACAACATCGCTTTGAACCATACCCCCATGCCGCCTTTGCCGCCATGGTGGCAAGATTGGATAAATATACAGGGGAAATTATACAGGCGATTAAGGCAAAAGGGATCGCCGGTAATACCCTGGTGATATTTATGAGCGATAATGGGCCGCATCGCGAAAATGGCGGCGATCCGGAATTTTTTAACAATAACGGTATCTTTCGCGGCATCAAGCGCGACTTGTATGAAGGTGGTATCCGCGTTCCTTTTATCGCTTACTGGAAAGGAAAAATAAAACCAGGTGTTTCAACACAGGTGGCCGCACTATGGGACCTGTACCCGACTTTTCAGCAACTCGCAGGGATTTCCGTTGCAAAAAACATTGACGGGTTTTCCATTTTACCCACCCTGCTGAAAACAGGAAAACAACAGCAACATGAATACCTGTACTGGGAGTTTCATGAAAATAATGGTCGCCAGGCGATGCGCTGGAAAAACTGGAAAGCGGTGAAATTAGCCGTAAATAACATTGCCCCACCCCCTGTAGAATTATACGACCTGGCCAGGGACCCAGCAGAACAAAATAACCTGGCGAAAAAATTTCCACAGGTGGTAAAAAAAATAGAAACATTGATTAAACAGGCGCATGTATCCAACAAAGACTGGCCGCTATTGCCTGCTGAAATACAGCGATGAAATCGAAAAATAATCCCTTACCAGGATTGCTGAGCTATATTCCCTTTTTATTCAGTAGTACTTTATACCTGTCGCAAAGGAAACGGTTATAAATGTTTTGGTCAGTAGAGTTGACGACAGGTGGTTAGCTCTCTTTTGCAATTATACGCAAATACATTTTTTATTAGCAGAATTAAAAGGGGGCTATTAAAATTTCAACGACATACTTTTTATCAACCGTAGGCGCCAGGGCAGAAAAAACTGCAAACCAGTTGTCACTTTTTTTGTAGATAATCACTAATGGAATTGGGCATTTTTACACTAGCATATTAGCACATTAGCAAATTAGCACATTTGAAATTTTAATCACCCCGGTTAATTTAAGGACTAACCCTATAACAGCGCCCCCCATAAAAAACGGTTAATGATGCTTTTATCTTCGTAATAATTCTCCCATTCCTTTGTACGGTCTGATAGCAATTTTTTATATTCCTTCTGGAGAAACGGTTTTTTAGACACCGTTGGTTTTATTGCAGCTTCATTTACACCGGTGATACTTATCTTGGTGGCAATCCAGGAAGTAAATAAGCGCGGGATCGTCATACCCAGTACCATACCAGGTAATCCGCTAATACTGCAAGGCCCGCCACTGATGGGGATTTCATCTGTATAAAAAACAAATACATACACACTGTCAAAAATTTTACCTACGGCTTTACGGCAGTTGAACCCGGCTATCACCATGTGTTCGTTGGTCAGTTTCCATTGAATGGCCGGTAAACTGTCCTTTACGTAAAAGGCTGAGCCAACCACGTTCTTCTTCATGTCAAGGATTCGCTGGTTATGGTCAACATACCATTGATTTTCTTCATCATCCTTTTTCAGGTAATCAGGAATCTTTATTTTTTCGTCAAAATGATCCAGCTTGAAAATACTTTTGGTGCCCGAGAAGCTGTATTGATAATAAGCGATTTTAAAACTGGGTAAATTCTCTTTCATCATTTCGGCCCATGCCCCATCGCCCATTGTTTTTTTGATATTTGATTTTACCTCAAATTCGATCATGGCCTTATCAATAAACTGCTGGGCGTTCACGCTATGGATACATAAAAATGCGAAGAGTGAAATGGCTGTTTTTTTCATGGTTGTTTATTTTACTGCTGCATTTTTATTTTTAAAATCCCACCTGAAACCCAGCATCCAGTATCGCCTGAGCCGGTCATTTCTTATCTCAGTGAGGGTATTGCCATAAATATTCCTGTCGATGCCAATATTTTGGTTCAGGATGTCTTTTATGGTAAAGAATAAGGTAAACTCATCTTTATGAAATGTTTTTTCCAGTTGGGCGTTCCATAATTTGTTATTTACATTGGCCGGAAAATCATCCGTTTTCTGACGGGAGTTAAATTCAATATCAGAGTTGATTTTCCATACCTTTTTAATATACCATGTAGCGTTTAAATTTACCGAGTTGGTATTGTATTTTATTGTTTTATTGTTGGCAGTCGATTTGTTTACATTATATCCAAAATCATTCTGGATACCGAAATCGTACAGTTTTGCTTTAGATTTATTTAAACCTAATCCTATCGAAGCATTGGAGTTTTCATTACTATTGATTTTGTTATTGACCAGTTCCTTAAATTTTCCATAGTTGAACTGTACATTCAGGTTCATGTTCAGATCCAGTTTTTTTAATTTCTTTCCGGCGCCCAAATAACCGCCGCCCGAAATATTCCCATCCATATTAACAGGTTTTGTGATTCTTTTACCTGTTGGTTCAATCACTACACTATTGGTGATCGCATTGTCCGTAATATTTAAATTAAGCGATTGATACGTGTATAATTCTTTCAAAAAATTATAGGAATTGTGGTTCAAGGAAATATTGTGCCTGAATGATTGTTTGAGTAGAGGATTGCCTATGTACTCACTGAGGGGATTGTTATTATTTCGAAGTTGCTGTAACTGGTTAAGGCTGGGTTGAATGGTTCTTCCGTTATATCCCACAGATAAATTATGATTGGCTTTATAGGTATACTGAAAGTTCCCGGCAGGAAACAAATTGGTGAAATTGCGCACATAGGTTTTATTGAGGGTAATGTCTTTTAAATCAAACTTTGTAAAACCTGCCGCGCTGCCAAAACTATATTTGATCTTTTTATGCTTGAAACTGATTTTTAATCCTGCTTTATTAGTGGTTATCGCCTGGTCAAAATTATTGCTCAGTGAATCCACCAACTGGTCGTACTTATTGTTAGTGGCAATAGTTTTACTAAGGGTTACCAGCTCGTTGTCAGCTTTTGCCCACGACAGTTCATAATTTAGCTCCAGCGAGTATTTTTTAGATAAAGGTTCAGTGTAAACGGCCCTTGCCGATAATTTTTTATTCAGGTTATCGTTATTTTTTTTCTGGTCTATTGAATCAGTACGGTTTAATACCCCGGCATTGTAATAATTGTTTACTGCGTTTAAATAGCCGGTATTTTTGGAAGAGAGGGAATTGAAGTCGGTGTTAATTGAAAAAGTCCTCCTGTCTTTTTTAAATTTATGTTTAAATAAAATTGAATTGCTGAAAACAGTTTTGTCGGTATTGTTATCCGTAACGTTGTTGCTGTTATTATTAACCACTCCATCAATATTCGTATTTTCTGATTGCCGTGATACCCTGGTATCAGTGTTATAAATATTTAGCTTGGTAACTATTTTTATTGAACTGGCCGAATCTATTTTAAGATCGTAGGTAAGACTGTTTTTAATATTCCGCTTATTGGCATAGGTGTTTTCGGCAGCGTTATCATTGAATACGGTATCCGGATTTAACTGGAATTGCGAAAAACTATATTTGTTATTGCTGTACCGCTGCTGGTTAAACTTTGGCGAAAAATTGAGCGTATGCTTATCATTCCATTTATTACTGTATTGCAAACCTGCGTTGGTGTTTTCAAAAAGGCCATTCCTGGTATCTATATAAGGGTCTTCATCGCCTCCCCTTGAAAACATTACGAATCCGCCGCCGTCTTCATCCATTCCCATTGTCATATCATCATTCCCACCATATTTTTGCTGGTCCTGCCAGTCTAAACCGCTTTGCCCGGTATTACCCCTTAATAAAAAACCGGCTATTTTTCTTTTCCCTTTGAATGCATTGAAAAGCAGGTTGGTATTATACCGGTCGTCAATCTTTTTTTGTAAACCACCTGCTGTTTCTATCTTGCCGAAATAGCCTTTCTTTTTATCATCCTTCAGTTTCAGGTTGATTGTTTTTTTTGTTTGCCCGTCATCAATCCCGGTAAATTCTGCCTGGTCACTTTTTTTGTCAAATACCTGCACCTCTTTAACAGCATCCGCACGTAAATTTTTTACCGCCATACCCGGATCGTCGCCAAAAAATTCTTCTCCATCTACCAATACCTTTTCTACCGTTTCCCCCATCGCCTTTATCTGGCCGTTTTTATCAACCTGTATGCCCGGTAATTTGCGCAGGAGTTCTTCCACATTTGCATTGGCGCTCACTTTAAAGCTGTCGGCCGTATAGGAAACCGTATCACCCTTGATTTTGATCGGCGAACCGCTTTTCACAATCACTTCCTGCAATAACTGGCTTTTAGAAATCAGGGTAAGGTTATTTAGCCGGGTACCCGAAGCCGAAATTTTGATATCATCCATGTATTCCGCAAAATAAGGATGGGTAACCATTAAGATATAATTGCCTGCTTTGGCATCGCTGATTTCAAAATTCCCATCTGCACCGGTTCGGGTAAATTTATAAAGGATAGAGTCACCGGGCGTGATTAATGCAACCACCGCGTTGGCAATCTCTTTCCGGGAAGCGGTATCAGATATCTTACCAGTGAGTGATTGGGCGGAAGAAACTAAGGAGGTTAAAAAAAAGGCGGTAAAAACAAATAAAACGATTTTAATTCGCATAAGGGTGTTTTGGGTGGGGGACTGAGTAACTAGTTGTTAAAAGTCTGCAAAGTTTTTGTAAAAGATTAAAGATTAACCTTAAATTTAAGTTAAACAAATATGGTTGATTGTTGGCTGCTAACCTACCCTTTTTCCATAAACGGCATATTGTCCAAAACAACCGGTAAATGAAATAAGGAGGTGTTTATAGTAAATTTATGATTTGCGATAGTGAATGTTCAATGGTAAAATATTGAACATTCACTATTTTATGTTGTTTACTAATAACAGGGCACAATTAACTTACATGGCATTAAATGTGATGAAACACCCGTTTTTATTTAAACGCATAGTCAAGTGATCGATACTTCTGGCCTGCAGCACTAAAGGATAAGAAAGACGGGCTTATGAAATAAATAGCTGTCTTACAACGTTATAATATTCCAATATCTTGGAATAATTTTTGCCTTCAACTCCTTTCTATGAAAAAAATACCCTTATTAATATTCAGTTTTATTGCGTGTAGCATTGGGTTTTCCCAAAAATCAGATAGTTCCAATTTATACTTTCAGAAAGGAATGGAGGAAAAGAACGCCCGTCACTTTTTGGCGGCGGCTAAATACTTTGATAAGGCCCTTACGTTTAATGCAGCATATAAGGAAGCACTGTTGGAGAACGGCTATGCCAACCTCGAAATGCGAAAAACAGATATTGCCAAAGGTCATTTTACGAAACTTTATGAGTTGGATCCCACCAACAAACCGGCCATTAAGGAATTAACTTCTCTTTATTTTGACTATCGGCAGTTTCAGAAAGCGGTTGAATTTGCTTTGAAATGCACCGGTTGCGACAATACGGAAAAAATACTTGCCATGAGTAATTATCACCTTGAAGATTATGGCGCCGCAATAAAAGGCTTATTAAGCGTATTGGCTAAGAATCCCAATGATGCGGAAGCTGTTTATACTTTGGGAAGAAGTTACCTCGACATGGAGCAGTATAAAGCTGCTCTTCCCTGGTATAATAAAGCAGTGCAACTCGATGCTGATAAAAATGTATGGGCATACGAACTGGGTTTATTATATTATAACCAGAACGAGTTTAAAAATGCAGCGATATTTTTTAATAAAGCCGCAGAAAAAGGATATCCGCTAAGTAATGATTTTGCCGAAAACCTGGGCTACGCTTATATCTACAGCGGCGAATTTGATAAGGGGGAAAAATTATTGTTGTCCATCCTGGCTAAGAAGCCCGGGAACAAAGATATTTTAAGAGATATAGCAGAAGCATATTACGGACAAAAAATGTATGACAAATCATTGGAATATTGTCAGAAATTAATGGAACTGGATATGAAGGATGCCAAAGCATTATACCAGGCCGGGCTATGTTTTCAAAAGAAAGGGCAGAAAGATAAAGGACAGGGCATGTGCGACAAGGCGATAGAAATGGACCCATCCCTGGCGGGTATGCGCCAAAAGAATATGACGATGGGGCTATAAAATCTGTCCGGATCCTTCGCGGCGGAGCTAATCTTGCATCAAATTATTGAGCAGTTTTTTATACAAAGGATATAGAAAGGATATAGTAGACTGACAATTGTTTTACCGCTGTTTAAATTCCGCGCAGGTGAGTACCCTCCGTTTAGTTCAACATTAATACATTTACACTTCGTTGCAGGATATTGAACGCAATTTCGGCCATAAGGTTTTCCTTGTCTAATGTTGGGTTTACCTCCGTGATTTCAAAACAGCAGATCTTCCTGCTTTGCATAAATTTACTGATCAGGTCTTCCGCTTCTCTTTCTTTGAGGCCGTTACTTACCGGGGTGCCGGTTCCTTTTGAAATGGAAGAGTCGAGGCTGTCTACATCAAAGCTTACATAAATATCCGTACAGTCAGACAAGTGCCTCAGCGCTTTCCGGCTGGCGCTCTCCGCGCCGTTGCGCCTGACTTCGTTTGTGGTAATTACTTTAATCCCATATTTATCAATCAGCGCTTTTTCTTCTTTTTCAAAATCCCTTAGCGAAATAAAAACAATATCTTCCGGTAAAATTTTGGGGAATATTTTACCAATATGTTTTAATTGTTCCCAGGTTTTCAGGGTTTTTTCATCCAGGTCATGCACTTTAAACGCTTCGTTATCATCGCCGATAGCGGTCGCCAGTGGCATACCGTGCATATTACCGGTAGGGGTGGTGTAGGGGGTATGCATGTCTGCATGGGCGTCTATCCAGATAACGCCTAATTTACTGGCAGGCTTGGCCATTTTAATTCCGGCAATAGTTCCGCCGGACACACTATGGTCGCCACTTAGTACCACGGGAAAAAAATTGCCTTTAATGGAATCGCCTACGGCCTTGCTTACTTTTTCATACAGGTTGAGTACGCCGTGTATCCTTTTGCCAAAAGGCGATTGAATGGGTTCAAATAAGAGGTTGTTTTCTACTTCAATTTTTTCAGAAGGGAAATGCACAAAAAAATTACTCATAAAATCAAGGGCAGCAATTTTAATGGCATCTATACCAAGGCTTGCGCCGCGGGTACCTGCACCAATTTCACTGGGAACTTCTATCAGTTTTATATTTTTCATAAATGCATATTATCCTCCCGTTAAATAGTGTATGCAGGAAGCGGGAACCAGGTTACAGGCGGGGTAAAGTGAAACACAATAAATAAACGCCTATAGATGAGCAACAAATTTATATCTTTCCCATCAAAGGATCAGTTCCATTGATCGTGCCCACTGTTTTCACCGGTTTAAAACGAACAAACATATCTTCACTGTACCAGTTTTCTTTCCTGGTTTTTCTGATCACTTCGGTGTGCTGGTGCATTTGATAGGCAAATTGTTTCATAGCATCCCGGCTTTGCCAGATACTAAAAGTGGCTTGTTTTATTAAAGGCATTTCGCCAATGCCGATCGATGTTATAAATCCATCAGCCCCGGCCATCTGCGAGGCTACTCCATTTACATTTCGCCAGAATGCAGGTAGTTTTGAAAGACGTATGGTTGCCCTGGTTAAAACAGCCACCAGGCCATTATAAGAAGTGTTTTTTGCGAAGGGGCCGAAAGGTTGTTTACCATCCCAACAGCCACGTCCTTCTATTGGTTCTAAAAAAATGGTCCATGTTTCACAATTGAAAAAACGCAGCCAGTTACTGATGAACGGACCATACAACAGCTTAATTACATCTTTATCCGTTGCACCTGCAATGCCTGTTGCCTCATTACTTACTGCGAATATGCCCCACTGTTGCCAGTCGGGATGTTTATCAAAACTGCCATTCTTTCCACAACCCATCAGTTTAAAGAAGGATATCTGCTTATTGAACCAGAAAGGGAACCTGTGTACCGCCATGGCCAGCACCGCAAACAGGATAAAACGTTTGGGATAACGTATAATAGTTAGTGTAACCTGCATAGTACAATCTAACAAGAAATTGGGTAGGAATGTTGGATAAATATTTGCTGACAGCCCTGATGAACGATCCGGCGAATTTAATTGCTTTCAATCTGCTGACCGGCTTTTAACAGGACGGCAAAATTAAAAGCAGGTACTATTATGTTGAAATGCTCCCGATATTTATACAATTTGATTCAGATTAAATCTTGCTGTACCTTTAAATTACAATAACATAATGTTGTTTTCTTTGAAATCCTCTCTTATAAATCGAACTTGAATCCTTAAAATATCAATTATGCAAAAGTTAATTACCGTAAGTGTAGACACCAAACAGTTATTACAAAGTGCCACCAATCCATTCACTATTAATGAAGTAGACAGCATTAATGAATTGCTGGAACAGGGATGGGAAATAGAAGAATGGGATTTTCTGAAAGAGGGGGAGGGCGATGGTGAAATACTATTGCTCGTTATATTAAATGACGATGCCATGTTTGACGAAGATGAGGATGAGTTTGAAGACGAATTTGGATTGGATGATGATGATGATATGGACGAGGATGATGATTTGGATGAGGATGATCTGGAAGAGTCCAAGCAAATGAAAAAGGTATAGCCCTTGAAGTTTTTAGTATAGCTGAAGGTAACCCATAAGGCAGCTATCCTTTTTTGCTTATTGCCGGCTTTCATTGTATGCCGATATCTTGATTTATGGGCCTGGTCCGAACGGGAGTTATACCAGTACAAGGACTGCCCGTGAAGCGATATCAGGCCGCAAAGCTTAAGCAGGTATATGTATCGAAATTCATCTACAAAAATTGGAATGATTTTGTTACAAATTATTGTATCAGTAAATCTCATCTTCACATAGTTAAGATAGCAGCTTTACATAAACACGTACCTCTGAAATCATATTAATACCTATGAAACCTAATCATGCAGCAACATGATTGTACACTATGAAAAACCTTCAGTAATGGAGGTTTTTTATTTTAATACCATTGATGAAACAGGTAATGAACGACTTGTTAAAGGATCATAAAATTTTTGGTGGCAGGCAGCGGGGTAATTATTGATAGGACAATGCTCCTTTTTTACCGGTAGCCGCGTTAAAAGGCTTAAAGCCGGTGTCCGCAGCGCTACACTGCACATTCATATAAGTGCAATTGGTGTTGCCAAAGAAACTGGCTACTGCGGCATCTCCGGCATCTTTACTGTTAGCTATTTTTACCAATCCATTAATAGGGACCAGTTTGGTGGGGTCAAAAAATATCCATTGCCCGGCTATATATGCTTCAAAGCAGGCATGGAAATCTGGGGGGTTGAGGTTACAGGCGTAACCGGTAAAGTAACGGGCAGGAATATCTGAAGCCCTGCACATGGCTATACCAAGATGTGCAAAATCTTTGCAAACCCCTTCCCGCTGTATTAACGTGTCGTATGCAGAAGTGCCGGAATCGGTAGCGCCTGTGATGTAGTCTGTATTGTTAAATATCCAGTTATTTATGGCGAGTACTTTGGTATAAGTATTTTGCAGGTGACCAAATTCCTTGGTGGCTAATTTTCTTAATTTATCCGACTGGCAATGCCTGCTCGGAAAAAGATAGGGCAATACTTCTGTATTAAGCTGGATGATTGGTATGGATTGTGCAAGGGCTTTTTCATCAATGATCCTGTACTGTACGTCTACCAGCGCATAATAGGTGATGGTAAAATAGATACCGGTGCCAACCTCCATTCTTATAAACCGTGCATCTACGTTATTCAAAGTAAATTCTTCGAAGTTTAAACCGGGGGTAACCAGGAGCGTTTCCTCAATAATGCTTTGATTAGGCGACCTGGCTGCCTGTACATTAAAAATAAAAGTGGTGGGAGAAAATACTTCGTATGATAATTCACTAAAGATATTAAACTTCATGCTGCAAATGTAGGGTTTATAAATATTCCGGGCTACCTTCCGTAGGCGGCATATTTTATATTTCAATTATTTTAAAAGTATTTTTTTGACGAAAATATATTTATATAATTGGCTTTTGGTTTTTTGTATTCAATGCTTATCATACCAGGGTTTGCGGGCAATTGTATATGCCGAAGCGATCGGGTGTTTCCGGATATTGGGGGGATTTTGAACAGATATTTTGGCAAAACAATTTTCATTAAAAAGCTGCGATACTATCCGACGCCAGGATATTTACGCCGGTTTTTCCGGAATTCATACAGTCAATCATTGCTTTTGCTACCTGGCCGCCTGCTATCGCCTTATATTTTTTAGGTATCAAAAAGGCAAAACTTTTCATCAACAATTTCCCGATCATTTCTCCCACACGAAACTCTGCCCTTTGCCCCAGTAACATGGATGGCCTGAAAATAAATAAACTTTCATAACCAATGCCTGTAACCGCTTCTTCTATTTCTCCTTTTGTTTTGCTATAAAAAATACCGGAATTTTTATTTGCTCCCAGGGATGATACCAGGGCAAATTTTTTTGCGCCATTGGAATAACCAGCCCGGGCCACCGTTAACACGTATTGATAATCAACTTTGTAAAAACCCTGCTTACTGCCGGCCTTTTTAATAGTAGTGCCCAGGCAACAAAATATTTCATCAGCAACTATTAATGAATTATCAGGATGGTCAAAATCAAATGGCGGCTGTAATAGTTTTTCATGCTGGATGGCTAATGGTTTTCTCGCCAGGGCTATCACGTTATAGCGGCTATCTGCAAGCAGTTGCTCAATTAGTTGTTTGCCAATAAGACCGGTTCCACCTATAACCAATGCTTTTTTCATAAAGGGAATAGATTTAATTAAAAGTACCCTGTTTGTATGTTGAAAGTAAAACTTTTTTGCAAAAAGCTTTTCGGATAATTTTAAGTCGGGTGCATTTAAAATTGTCGGTGGCTGGTGAGACCAATCGAGGCTTGGCCGTGGTTGGTGTCCTCACAAACCAGGGGCTACTTCGACAATTTTAAATGCACCCGATTGTCATAAAATTAACGCCAGGATATAAATTATTCGGATCGATTAAAACTAAAGGAATAGGCTGAATTTCAAATGTGAAAATGAGAAAATTTGAAAATGACTCAATGCCATATCGCGACACTGCATCAAAAAAACTGAGAACTTGTTGTCAGTTTTTTTCGCCCTGGCGCATTATATCCCAATGGCGGGAGTAACAAAAAATGCAGGTCGCGCCAATGGGCCAATTATTGTAACGCTGCATTTTTAAATAATCTCAACACGGATCAGATTTCAAGGAGCTTATACATTTCCTCCAGTTTAGGGGAAAGAATAATTTCTGTCCTCCTGTTTTTTGCCCTGCCTTCAAGTGTAGCATTGGTATCCAGGGGATCGAAAAAGCTATGCCCGGATGCCACTACCCTCACAGGGTCCACTTTGTAATTGTCTACCAATATCCTAACAATAGAATTTGCCCTGCCGGTACTCAGGTCCCAGTTGTCTTTAAAACGCCCGCGAATAGGGATGCTATCTGTATGCCCTTCAATATTTACGGCAACATCTGCGTTTAAATTAAGTACCGCTGCCAGCTTGGATAATGCGTCAACTCCTTTGGGGTTTACTACTGCGCTTCCCGAAGGGAATAATAAATTTTCTGAAAGGCTGACATATACTTTTCCGTTTTTTTGAACCACTGAAAGATCATTCGAATTAAATCCTTTTAATGCCTCCGACATTTTATTTTTAAGCTGGTCTGATTGATTTTTTTGCTGTGCCAGTAAGGTTTGCAACTGTTGTAATTTTTGTTGTTGCTGTTTCAAACTTTGTTGTTGTTGTTGCAGGGTTTTTTCAGTTTCGGTCAACTGGCTTTGCTGGGTGGCTGTTTGTTCTCCCAGTTGTGAGTTCTGGTTACTCAGGTTGCCAATCCTTTTATTGAGTGCCGCCATATCATCCTGTAGCTTTATAATCTGGTTCGCCAGTTGCACACTATCTGAACGTAAATTGGAGGTTTCCAGTTGAGACTGTCTTAAAACTCTGTTGGCAACACAACCCGGGAACAGGAAAATCAGCGGGAGGTAGATGAAATACTTTTTCATGTGACTATTTTTCTATTCGAACCAGTCAAAAACGTGCCGGGATTGTATCACTGTGTTCAATGGAAATAGAACTGGCAATGGGGTGTATTTTACGTTGGTTGTTGATTATAATGCCCAGGATAAAGCAGAATTGCATCCCATTTTTTTAGGCCGGTATCAAGCTGGTGAAATGACAGTTTTTGTATAACCGTAGTTATTGAGTTAATTTCTTCAATTACACCGATCCTCGAGGGCGGTGAGAAAGAACTCACATTCGGTGCCATGGCTTAGCTTTACGGATATTTTGGCTAAAGCCGTAATGCTCATTGTCAATTTTAATCCCCGGCATAAAGGAGTAGTTAAACCACAATATTCAGCAGCTTAAAAAAAACAGCTTCTTCCATTTCTCTAACGCATCCCGGCCCAAGATCTCCGAGGTGCAGGTCTTCAATGGACACACGGATCAGTCTTTTACAACGATGATGAACCGCTCCGATCATTTTTCGTACCTGGTGAAATTTGCCTTCGGTTAATGTAATCAGTAGCCAGGTATGCGGTCCGTATTGTTGTAAATTGGTGGCCCACCGGTATAATTGATCCGGGTTTTCTATAATGGTTACCTCGCATGGGGGAGTAATGTATTGCTGTCCCCCTTTTATGCGGATAGGGATACCTGTTTGTAAAAAGTGCAGATTTTCTTTACTAAGTAAGTTATTTACCTGCACCAGGTAGGTTCGTTTATGAGACTTTTCTCCCAAAAATAACAGGCGGGTTACCTTTTTATTAGTAGTTAAAATCAGCAAACCTTCTGAATGATTATCTAATCTTCCAATGGCATGGATACCCTCCGGGAAATTGAAACCCATGTCGCCTAATAAGCTTACCCGGTGGGTACTTACAAACTGCGACACCATATTGTATGGTTTATTAATTATAAAGTATCGGTGACCGTTATTGTTCATGAATAATAAACTGTATGGATTGCGGAAAATTGGAGCCTTTAAAAGCTCCACCAGTAAGTTGGGAACCCCTTCCAGCCTCCCTGCGTTTTATTCTTCCAGGTCGATCAGCACTTTGGCGTTTTTTTGTTCGGAAGAGGAGATAAATACTTCATAGCGTTTGTCCTTAGCAGTTATAATCATCAAAGAGGTATTGGGCGGAATGGACCCAAGGTTATTGGCCACCATCACCAGTTCATGATGGGGGTGCAGTGCATCAACCGCAATACTGAATGTAACTGGTTTTTGAGAAAGACCGGCCCTTGAAACGATCAGGTTATTGTTGTGGTAAATACTCACCGTATCACCGTCTATTTCGCCGTTATCATACAAGTTGATCAGTAGCTCGGCGGCAACGGTTTTTATTTGTTGTATGATTGGGTTTGTCCGTGTAAGAATGGGTGCCGGTATTAAAATTTTCGGTGCGGGTATTTTTACCGGTCTTACCACAACCAGGCTGTCTGCTAACGATGTTTGGATAGTAACAGGAAGGCCCTTTTTTACTGGTGTACCTACAGGTGGTGCTGCTTTAAACACCGGTTTGGGTGCCGGAATATTTTTTTTTATCACCGCCTTAGTTTTGGGCACCTCTTTAACCGGCGGTTCGGGTACAATACATTCCCTGATGGTAATATCATCTATTGCAAAATCATTTCCACAACCTCCATCGGGCTTGGTTTCTACTTTCAGCGATAGTGTACCAACTATTGCCGGCGTTTTAAAAAGAGCCGAGTATTGCATCCAGGAAGCTGTGCCCGTTGGAGTTAATTCACCGGTTGAAAATTTCGCCAGTTCCTTACCGGCAGTATTTTCGATAATAAAACGGAGATCGGGGCGGATAGGGGTGCAATTGAACCCTGCCCTGCATACATTCACCAGCCATGCTCCCAGTTCATAAGTTGTGTTGGGAGATAGATCTTTGAGACTGGTAACAAAAAATAACCCGGGCCGGTAGGCTGCATTCACCAGCAGCATTTTACCTTCAATGTCATTAGGCGTATGGTCCTGGTTTATAGTGATCCAGTGACTTCCAAAACAATCGCTGGTGGATGGTACGATGGCATAGTTGCCATCTTCCGGGCAATTGGCATAAACCCGGTCATAATTTTCCGTTGACGAAAAAACAACCTCCATAGACCGGTCTCTACTGCCAAAATCAATCTGCAGGAGGGGGGGCTGCAAAATGCAGTCTCCCGGTGAGGGTGGTACATTTGGTGTTGCATGGAACAAAAGTATATATAGCAATTGTAAGTTTACAAATAGTATTTGTTTCATATAAGCGGTTATTTTAAATAATACGGTTAAAGGTTTAAGGCGTTGGACAAAGGGTGAAACTTTCCCGGATAACCCTGCATTTTATTATGCCTTTAGCTTAGCGGAGTTGCTACACGCTTATTTCTCAAACCAAATAACTGAATTGCCGGTACTAAATTCATTCTGTTCCCAAAGATTGTTGCCCGGGTCAATTATCCATTTTCCATCTACCACAAATTTATAAAGATGTTTGCCCTGCGAAAGATGCACACTCAAAAGCCACTCATCCTCCCCTTCCTTTTTCAATGCATAGGTATCGGGTGCCCAGTTATTAAAATCACCGGCAACGAAAATGGTTTTTGCAGTGTTGAACCCTTTTAAACGAAAAGTAAAATTAGGATCGATAATGAGGTATGCATTTCGTTTTTTTTGTGGATTGACGTTCGGTGTATCGCTGCCATGGTCATTTACCCATTTACCGTCTGCTTTAAACCGGTATTCATAGTTACCTGGTCCAAGTGTATAAGGCAATTGCCATCCGCCGGGGGTCTTGGTCATGAATAACTCATGTTCGTGCCAATTGTTGAATGAGCCCGTCAGTATTACCTGTTTAGCGGTGGAATACCCGTTCAGTATAAATAAATGGGGGCGGCCAATCCTTAAAACAGCATTGAAATCGTTGAATTCATTGGGTAGCCGGTCGTTATTTTCAGGATCGTTCATCCATTTTCCATCTGCCACAAACCGGTAAGTATGCGTTCCATTTGCGAGGTAAAGCGGCAATTGCCATCCCGAACTAGTCCTGGTCATTTGCAATTCCCGCGGTTTCCAGTTATTGAAACTGCCCGCAACGAAAACTTTTTTTGCTTTGTCGAAACCATTGAGCGTGA
The DNA here is from genome assembly GCA_014379625.1 of Ferruginibacter sp. Lineage (GTDB taxonomy): Bacteria > Bacteroidota > Bacteroidia > Chitinophagales > Chitinophagaceae > Ferruginibacter. Next base: position 161,760 of record JACMLJ010000080.1, read on the forward strand.
AAATGATATTTGGTTTGTAAAACACAGAATTGTCATTCCCCTGCCCATCGTTTTCTACAAGGGTATTTTCCTTATCCACCGTCCAGTTTCCATCAATAATAAATTTATACCAGTATTTTCCGGGGCCAAGTTTTACATCGGCCGCCCAGCCGCTATCAGTTTGATTCATAGCCAACGCGCCGGGATTCCAGTCATTAAAGCTGCCTGCCAGCATTACCGTCTGCGCCTTACTGTTATTGCGCAGAAAAAATGTAACCAGCGAATCCTTTACCAGGAAAGGGGATTTTTTTCTGAAACTGTTGTATCCATATTTTATATCCGTATGTATCGCGTCAAACTGGTTGGTATTGGAAGGTTTTTTTTCAGTGAATATAATTTTATCGGCAGGGTTATCAAAATTATCAAACCCCCTTAAAAGTTTGCTGATCACCAGGATATCCCCGTTGTTCTGTTCAAGTTTCCAGCCAAGCTTTTGGAGCGAATCCGGTAAATTTGTTTTTACAAATTGTTTAAGGTCAAGGTCGAAAAGATCAAATTTTATTATAAAACTATCCAGTGCGCTTTCATCCGTCTGTTTCTTTAATTCTATGAGCATTTTTCCATCTTTAATAAAATAATTAACAGCAGGGGCTTGCGCAAACAATGTAAATGGAACCACAAGGATGAGCAGCATAATTCCGCAACAGGTAAGCGACAGTTTTTTTATGTAATATGCGGTACTCCTCATTTCCATATGTACATTTTATGGCTTACAAAATTAAACCCAATTTTTTGTAATGAGAGAAAATCAAATCCAAGCATTCCATCTATACACCGGTTATACGAATAACACATTTTTTCAAGGTTAGTGACTATCACCGGCAATGTAGTTATATCCTGGCTGCCGATCTTCATATTTTTAATGTACCCGTACAGCGCCTCTACTTTATTATTACCGGTACCGGCGAGCATGATGCGGCGGGTGATGCTAACATTATCAAAAATTTTATTCGGCAACCTGCTGTCCATCACATTCGATTCGGCCCCGGTGTCGATGACGAAAGTTAATTTTTTTCCGGCCATGGTACACCTGGTGAGCAACTTATCCTCCATTATCGATATTGGGGTAATGCTGTACAGCGTAGTATCATTTAATAAAGGGTTATGAAATAAAATATTCCTCTCTTTTTTGGTGATCAAATGCAGGTGGATTACATTTTTTTCATAATCAATGATCATTTCAAATTGCCTGAAAAGCTGCAAACCGAGTAGTCCGAAAATTTTTATTCCCTTGCTGTTTTCAATATGCCCCAGGTTGATCCGGTCGGCGGCAACATTATAATATTTTATCGGCCCAAAAGACAATTGTGATATACTCGTCGGCGAGAAGGAAGCAACCGATCCGGTAATACCTCCCGGGTCGTCATTGACCGGGCCGGAAGCCGGGTAGTTGCGGAAATAAGTAGTATTTAAAATGAGGTGGGGCGCACCGGTATCCAGTATGAAACTGCCTTCTATAGTGTCGGCTTTTGCTTTAATGAGGATCAGGTTTCCGGCCCTGCTAAAGGGAATGGTGCAGGAAGCAGAATCAGTTGTTACGATCGGGTCAAATGTAATTTTGGGTGGAATTTTTTTTAAGGATGAATTACCGGTTATGGGAATAATAGTGTTTGCATTAACCATAGAAATTTCGATAGCAGAGTTATTGTTGCCAGTGCTTGCTGCAGTATTAAAAATAATACCGGTTATGCCTATTATCCATTGAAAAAGTGGACCCATAAATTAAAAACTTAAGCGATATTACAAACCCACTATAATCTTGATCAGGTCTAATGTATGAATGGCAGATTTCAATGGATGAAATGGGTGCATCCCAAATTGTCGCTCCTGTTTAATGCTGTGGCCCGTGGGACACCTACCAAGGCTACATGCCCTGGTTGGTGTCCCCACCAACCAGCGACAATTTGGGAAGCACCCGGATGAAATTGCGGTAATAATAAAGCCTAAAGCCTTTTTTTTATTCAGATTGTTGTTAATGAAAGGGCAGTTGAAACCCGGGAGCCAGCTAATTCAACTGCTTGCATAAATGTACCGGAACCGGGTGGATGGTATTTATCGTTTCAAATTTTTTCGCTATCCTCCTGATCGGTAAACACAAAAAACATCGCGTTTTTGCCGGGGGTAATGGGCTGGCCAATGTATATACTCCAAACCTTGGTAAAAGCGGCTCCATAGTACAATATAAGGGATGAATAAAATACAAATAAAAGCAGTAGTACGATTGATGCTGAAGTGCCATAAACAACGCCAATATTGCTGTTGGGCAATAACCAGCCGAGTACATATTTGCCCAGGTTAAAAAGTATGCTGGTAAGCAGGGCGCCGGTAATCGCTACTTTCCAACTTGGTCTGCCATCGGGCAGGTAACGGAATAATACTGTGAACCAGGCCCAAACAGTGATTATGGAAATGAGGGTGGATAATACACTGTTGAAAAGCATTCCAATGGCGGGCATTAGTTCTATCACGTATTTGCCAAATATTAACTGCAGACTTTCGGCAAGTAAAGAAGCTAAAAAAAGCAGACCTGTAAAAAGGATCACCAAAAAAGATTTTGCCCTTGCGCCCATAGCCATACCAAAACTATGTTTACCTGTTTTCCTGATCATCCATAACTGGTTAAAAGAACTTTGGATCACCTTAAATAAAGTAGTGGCCACAAACACCAGGAAAATAAATCCTGCAATAGCTACCGGCCAGTTAACTGCCAGTCCCCTGAATGCCCGTAGGGTACCCACCAGCCCATGTACACTATCTGTTCCTACAATATCTCCTAACCTTACAAACAATTGCCGGCTGATCCTTCTGCGGTTAAATAGGAGTCCGAGCAGTTGTATCAGTATCAGTAAAATGGGAGGCAAAGCAAATGTGGTAAAAAAAGCAGTAGCGCCTGCAAGCCGCATCGGGTCGTTTTTTATCAGTAGCCGGAATGCTTTTCCAAACTGCCTGGCTACTGGTACAATGGGAATGGGTTTCATTTGCCGGGAATTTAAATTACTGCTTATCAGATACAACGGATGCCTGATTTTTGGAAAATTACAATAAACCATTGAGATATAATAAAACAGTAACCATCCGTTCATTTAGCATTGCAAGCATTTATATAATTGTATTTAAAAATTTCATGCCGGCATCTGACAATGGGGACATGGGTAAACGCTCATCTTCTCCTTTCAATTAAAACCCAAAGTTTATAGCTATTATTAATTTCATAATTAATTTATAAACAGGAATATTAAATATTGGAAAAATGAATTACATTTATTTCTAATCAAACGCAGGTGCTAACTATTCAGTGGTCCTGTTTGGGAAAATCAAAATTTCCAATGAAAACTCCCCGCTCAGTGTTGACGATGCACCGGTAATGGCCGCTGACGCTGCTAATCCAATATTTCTTTCACTTTACAGTAGTATATGTTTGGCAAAAACGGTAAGTGGTTCATCCATTTTATTAAATTCTACATAAAACCTTTTAAAAAACTACTTATGAAAAGAAATTTTCTATTCACGGTATTTACACTTGTAACTTTTTTAGGGGTCCAGGCACAGGTTACCCAGATCAATTCAAACAAAAGTCTGCAGTTTAATTTCCTGCTCAATAACAACAAGGCGATTTATATTTCCGGTACCGATCAGACTTTATGGGTGAGCGATGGAACATTGACTGGTACTATCCAGCTTTCTACAGATATTATTTTCGAAGATAATCTTGGATCTATAACATTTTTAAGCGGTAAATTAATTTTTGCAGGCAGTACAGCGCTTACCGGTACAGAAATATATATTACAGACGGAACACCCGCCGGTACAACGCTGCTGAAAGATATTTATCCCGGGGACCAGGGTTCTTCCCCGGATATTGAGATTGCTGTACTCAATGGCTTTTTATATTTCACTGCGGAAAGACCGGCAGAGGGCCGTGAACTCTGGAGAACAGACGGGACACCGGCAGGTACTACTCTTGTAAAAGACATTGTTACCGGCCCTGTTGGCAGTAATGCCCCCGGGAGTTATCATCTTTTTTCGACCGCAACCTATATTTTGTTATCGGTAAGTACTGTTGCATCGGGGGTAGAATTATGGAGATCGGATGGAACCGGCCCCGGTACTGTTTTACTGAAGGATATAAATACCGGTAATGGGGGGGCTAATTCCTCCAATCCCAGGTCTTTTTACAACTTCAATAACCTGGTTTTATTTGCAGCTACAGATGCAACGCATGGAGATGAAATATGGAAAACAGATGGAACAGCGATTGGAACAACAATGGTTGCTGACATTAACCTGGGGCCTAACAGCTCAACTTCGCTGGAACTATTTCCCGGATTTAGTTTTCCTGTTTTCAATTCCTTTCATGTTTTTAATAACATCGCCTATTTTAATGCGTATAATGGAACAACCGCGGGGGCACTATGGCGCACCGATGGAACCACCGCAAATACCTCCCTGTTAAAAGATATCGTTTCCGGGCCAGCTATATCGTCTGTGTTGGTTGGTAATGCCATTAACTTATCCAATAAATTTATTTTTCCAGTCTCTGACCAGGCGAACCGTTCTGAGCTTTGGGAATCGGACGGTACAGCGGTGGGCACTAAATTATTCAAAGCATTTTCGCCCATTACCCCGGGGAGTATACCATTAATTTTCACACCGTTTGCTGTCACTAACGGTACTTTCGGCCAGGCGTTGTTCCAGGGGAATAAGTTTTTCTTTTTGGCTGGAACGGCCCTGGAAGGTACTGAGTTGTGGGTTTCTGATGGGGCAGATGGTACTATCGCACACACCCAGATTGTAAAGGATATTTACACCGGCACGCCGAGTGGCATCAGCCTGTCAAATATTTCCTGGGTCTATACATCAGCTGCACTTTACTTTTCTGCAAATAATGGAACAAATGGACTTGAGTTATGGAAAACTGATGGCACATCGACAGGTACCAGTATGGTAGCGGATATTATTACGGGGCCGACAGGTTCTAAAATCAAGGTTACATTTTTTCTGGTGAACGGTAAAATATTGTTTGAAGCGGATAATGGGGATAGTCCTAAAGAAACCGATCTGTATGCAGTGGATGGCAGTTTTATTCCTTTACCGGTATCGCTGGCTGATTTTACAGTAGTGTCCAAATCAGGCGACGCCGTCCTCAACTGGCATACTTTACAGGAACAAAACAGTAAAAGCTTTACAGTTCAACGGAGTTTTGATGGCCGGGATTTCAAGTCCATCGGAACCGTTGAAGCATCCGGGGCATCAACTACCAGTAAAGCCTATTCGTTTATTGACGCCGGTATTATTCATAGTGCTGATAACCAGGTTTATTACCGGTTATTGTGCACTGATCTGGATGGTAAATCAGTGCTAAGCCCGGTTATACTATTGAAATTAAAAGGCCGGGAAAAGTGGAATGTTCGGTTAATGAATAATCCCATTGAAGAAAATATCAAGGTAGTTTTATCCGGCATTACCCAAACGGTACAGCTATCAGTAATAGATATGAGTGGTAAAAAACTGTATACCAGAACGCTCTCCGCAGTTAACGGGCAAATCAACCTCCCTTTAGCTAAACTGCCGCACGGTACTTATATACTGATGACAGCAACGGGCGATGAAATAAAAACAATACAGTTTGTAAAATAAAAAATGGAAAACCAAGGCCGTTATGTTAATCGTAAATTAACGCGTTATTTTGTCAATGGTGAAATACGGAATAATCACAATGAATAATTTACGCTTAACTCCGATTTGATTTTTCACCATTTTTGTTACATGACAACAGTCAAAAGCAGCGCTTAACCGGTGCTGCTTTTATTTTGGAAAGCGTAAGCGGAAAATCAATTGGCATTTCTTTTTAAAATTTTAAAGAAACGATTATTTAAGAAAACCGATGACATTGTTAACCCGCTTACAAACCCGATCCACATGCCCGCCGCACCCATTTTAAAAGTGAATGCCATTAAGCATCCCATGGGGATACCCACCACCCAATAAGCGATAGCAATATAAATGGTTGGTACGGTTACGTCCTTAACCCCCCTTAATAAACCCACCCCAATTGCCTGGGTGGCATCTGATATTTGAAATACGGCTGCATACAACATTAATACCGAGGCCAGCGCCATTACCTCCGCGTCGTTATTAAATGCCAGGGGTAAGAGGTTTCTGAAAAAAACAAAAAACAACACGCCCGATATGCCGTAACAGATACCGCTTAACAATGTGCTTTTGCCAATAGCCGCGATGTCTTTCCAGTTGTTCCTGCCCCAGGCATTACTAATCCGTATAGAACCTCCCTGTGCAAGTCCCCAGGACACCATAAAGGCCAGTGAGGCGCAACTGATGGCTATTTGATGCGCCGCGAGTTGCACCGCTCCCAATGTGCCTATAAGGATACCGGATACCGCGAAGGCACCAGATTCCATTGCAGCCTGCAGGCTGCTTGGCACACCGATATGCAGCAATTCTTTGATGGTATGCCACTGCAGTGTCCATTGTTTTTTTCTAACGGCCATATACCTGCCGAAGAATGGATGTACAAATAAAATAACAATAAATATCAATAAGATCAGGATACGGGTTATTAATGTGCCGTAACCCGCCCCGTCTAATGCTAATCTTGGAAATCCCCAGTTGCCATATACCAATAACCAGTTAATAAAAATATTGATGGGTAATGCAGCAATAGAAAGCAACATGGCCGTCCTTGTACGTTCCAGTCCATCGGTAAACTGTTTGATACCAATAAACATCATCATCGGAATAATTGACCAGCCCATGATCTGCAAATAAGTGACGCCCAATGCAGCTACTTCGGTATCCTGCCCTAAATGAAATAAAATATTTTTACTGAAATTTAATACCAATGCGATAATGATAGCGGAGATGGTACATAACCAGAAACCATTGTACAAATAATGGGATACCTTCAAACTATCTCTTCTTCCGTTTGCCATCGACACGGTTTGCGAAACAGACATGGTCATTCCAAATCCAAGCACAAATGGGATATTCATTACGCTGTTTACCAATGCCGCCGCGGCCAGGTGCCGGTAGCTGATCGATCCTGCCATGATGCTGTCAATGATACCCAATGCCATCTGGGTGAGTTCTCCCAATATAATGGGGGCGGATAGTTTCCATGTTTTAAATGCTTCCGTTCTGATTGTCATAATTTTGCAAAGCTAATAAAATGCAATGGTCCCGCTATGCCAGGTTCAGTGTGACCACTTTCTAAAACATTGTTGATCGTTCAAAGGAATAATTCGAAATTGCAGGGCAGGCTCCCCGAAATTCTGAGCCGCTGAAGGGTGGAGACGGGTTGGGGGTGATGTCGATGCCGGGTATAAGTATGTTTGTAAACATCTTCGCCATTTGAAAAATATTTTATTCAATGAGAAACGCAACAACCTGGTAAATCTCTCCGTCCTGCGGCTGCCCAAAGAAATAATTTTTAATTTTAATACCTACATTTGTTTGCAAACTTCCATTTCCAAAAAAATATAGAATCCGGTTATGCTTAAGAAAAGATTGATTACGATATTATCCTGCTGCCTGACTGGTATATACGCAATTGGTCAAATCCCGGGGGGGCATGTTAACATTATTCCGGAGCCGGTAACAGTGATCCGGGGGGAGGGGTATTTTAAGCTCCCGGTTAGTATTTCCATTGAAGCACCCGCACTGCCTGCGTTACAGCCAGTCATCCAGTTTCTGAAACAGCGTCTATCCGTTCCAACAGGATATAATGTTACGATTGCCGTCCAGTCGGCAAATGCACACATCAGGTTAATACTGGATAAAAAAGCTGATCCGGTTATTGGGAGCGAAGGTTATCGTTTAGCTGTTACTCCTGGTATGATTACCATCCGGGCAAATGAACCCGCAGGTTTATTTTATGGTATCCAAACCCTTCTTCAGCTATTACCCAATGAAATAGAAAGCGAAATTGCCATTGGTACCGGCAAATGGGAACTGCCTTGTGTAGATATTACGGATTATCCGCGTTTTGGATGGAGGGGATTGATGTTTGATGTATCGAGGCATTTTTTTACAAAAAAAGAAGTGATGGATTTTATTGACCAGATGGCCCGCTATAAATTTAATTTGTTTCATTGGTCTTTAACCAATGATGAAGGATGGAGGATAGAAATAAAAACTTTGCCCAACCTTACCAAAAAGGGTGCATGGCGCACAGATAAGACCGGCTATTTTGGAACCTTTTCAACCCCGCTACCTGATGAACCCCTTAACTACGGTGGTTTTTATACACAGGATGATATTAAAGAAGTGATCCAATACGCAAAGGACCATTTTGTCAATATCCTGCCCGAAGTGGATGTACCCGGGCATAGCCTCGCTGCAATCGTTTCCTACCCCGAATTATCCTGCACACCTGGTGCGGAGAAATACAGGGTACGCTCCGGTGAAAAAATAATGGAATGGCACGGTGATGGCCGATTTACCGCCCTTGTTGATAACAGTCTTTGTCCCGCAAATGAAAAAGTATATGCTTTTTTGGATAAGGTTTTTACCGAAGTAGCGGCCCTGTTCCCTTTTGACTACATCCATGTAGGGGGTGATGAATGTGCAAAAAATTTCTGGGAAAAAAGTGATGCGATAAAGTCATTAATGAAGAAAGAAGGGTTAAAAACAATGCATGAGGTACAAGGTTATTTTGAAAAAAGAGTGGGAAAAATTATAGCGTCGAAAGGGAAAAAACTGATTGGGTGGGATGAAATACTGGAAGGCGGACTTGCTGAAAATGCAGCGGTAATGAGCTGGCGGGGCGAAAAAGGCGGAATAGAAGCGGCTAAACTGAAGCATGATGTAGTGATGAGCCCATCAACCTATGCCTACCTCGACTATATGCAGGGGGATGTAATTATTGAACCAAGGGTATATTCCACATTACGTTTAAATAAAGCTTACCAGTTTGACCCTGTGCCGCCGGGCGTTGATGCAAAATATATAAAAGGCGGCCAGGCCAATATCTGGACCGAACAAATACCCAATACCAGGCACCTGCAATACATGACCTGGCCAAGGGCTTTCGCCATTGCGGAGTGTGTGTGGTCGCCCAAAGAAAAAAAGAACTGGGATAGTTTTGTACGAAAAGTAGAGCAACAATTTAAACGCTATGATATCCGCGAAATAAAATATGCATTGAGTATGTACGACCCAATTTTTACAGCAAAAACTAATAACGGGCAACTGCTGGTGGAACTGGCAACCGAAACAACAGGACTTGATATCTATTATAGTTTTGATAATTCCTTTCCTGACAGGTTTTATCCAAAATATACAAAAGCGGTTACGCCTCCAAAAGATGCGGTAATGCTTAAAGTAATTACTTATAAAGGAAACCAGCCGGTTGGAAGAATGATTGCAATGCCGTTGGAAGAAATGAATAAAAGGGCAGGGATCAAAAAATAATACAATACCTGTATAATATGGAGTTTTCTAATTTCGTCAATGGAACAATTGGTTGGTAATACAGCTGTTTTGCAAAAAGAATGGCAGACCGGAGCCTGCCATAGTTTTATGTTGGTTAGGGTTTTTTTGTTAATTTAAGCCAGAAGTATGGATTTACGATTTTGCCGGATGAATAAACGGGCAGATAATATTACCGGGGAAAGCAGTATTACAATACAATTTGCTTTTCCACCATAGTTTTACGCAGATTGATTAGTCCATATCTCATGCGGCCCAATGCAGTATTAATACTGATTTGCTTTAAGGCTGCTATCTCTTTAAAGGTAAGGTCTGCATAATGACGCATTATAATTATTTCACGTTGATCTTCCGGTAACAAATCGAGCATTTTTCTCACTTTTTCATGGCTTTCGCCTATGATCAGATTTTCCTCGGCATTTTGAACAGAAAAGTTAAGTGTCTCAAAAATATCAGTATCGTCACTGGTTTTAATGACTGGTAAACGCCTGGTTTTCCTAAAATGATCGAGGCACATGTTATGGGCAATCCGCATGATCCAGGGTAGAAATTTTCCTTCTTCAGTATACTGGCCTTTCTTCAATTTGTCAATTACACGGATAAATACATCCTGGAACATATCTTCAGCCAGGTATTTATCTCTTACCAGCAAATAAATGGCAGTGTACAATTTACTCTTGTAACGAAGTACCAGTGTTGAAAGTGCTTCGGAGTTGCCACCCATGTAGAGGAGGACCAGTTGTTGATCTGAGAGTAATGTAAGGGATTTCATAAAGTTTGGTTTTTGTGTAAGGAAAATGGCTTGTTGGATTATAATAGAAGGTTTAAGGTGCCTTTAATTACAATGCAAATGTCATTGTTAAACGATAGATAAACTGTAGAACAACAATATTCATACCTATCGTATTATTTCTACAAAAGCTTAATGCCTGTTTACCCGTAGTTAGTTGCGTCCTTTCAATTAATAAATAAGCAAATGAGTGGTGTCATTAAATTATACAGGCAGCCTGCTTTTGAGAAAGGTCATATGGTTTTCCATTTTGCGGCTCAATTTGTGGAATTGCTTACCCGGCAACTACCTCAAATCGATTTGGCTTGATTGAAAAAACAACGCAGGAATTTATTAACTACAAGGGCGATTATCAATACAAGGCATTGCCGGGCGATATTCTGCCTGTATTAAGTTATTGGGATTATGGGAAAGGGGATAAGCGATACAATCGGAAAGATAGTAGTCAGGATGCAGGATTCACCCTTTATTTTTCAGACAAGGAATATATTAATAATAAAAAATAATGGAAAGATACTGAAAATGAAAAAGCTTCCGCAATGGAAGCTTTTTCATTTTTTGATAACCCGCTTTAAAAGACTGAATCATATTTTTACAGGCTCATTATAAAGGGTTTCAAAGGCTTTTGACGTTATTGGTAACATATATGCTGTTATGTATTTTCTGCATAAATTAATTAGTTGCATTACATTACTCATATGGTAAGTGATAACAGCTTCTTAAATCCTATATGCCAACGCTAACTTTCAACATCATACTGTAAGAGAATTTATAAGCGCTTTTTAAAATTTCGCTGTTTGCCTTTTGGTATTAACCGGCGGTTACTGTTACAGTTTTTTGTTGTTTGATGGCATAAAGGTGCATACATAATTATTGATAAACAATGATTATAATCATATTTTTATTTTATTTTTTCATTAATTATGTTGGAGCAAATAATGCAAACTGTAGTTCCGTTTACAACATGGCCTCAAGGGCCGCCAGCCTCTGCAAATGAGGCTGTTCGCATGTATTGCCTGATAAAGATTTGAATAACTGAATGCGAATTTTGAAACCGCTCATGCCGCAGTTGACCGGCAACAATATAAAATGAATTTTCCATGAACTGCGAATATGGCCCCTTAACTGCTTTCCAGGATGGCCACCAAAAGATATCATTATTGTCCCGACTTTTTTATATCGCATCCATAATATCAATAAAAATATTGTGGGGTGCTGTCTCATCCCCGCCAAAATATGGATATAACCAATACCCTGCAACTGCCGGTCCTTCTATTGACCTTTCCAAACTTGTGGAAATTTTATTGACGGAAAAAACATACTGCTTACCCGAAATACCGATACTGCAGGAAATTTCTTCACCTATGCCAACTGCAGTAATTTCCTTCATTTTCCTCGTGCTGTCACTATACACATATGCATACAATCGCAATGCATTCTTGTTCCAGACCCACCCAATCCTTGCACTGTTGATATGGTGGTTTTGTCCTTCTGAAAACCCATACAATTTATTGATGTCGAATTGATTGGCAGCATTCGATGACTGGTAAATAGCCGTGCTGTCAAATTTTACCTTAAAGGCCATTTGATTGGCATTGAAGGGTCTGAAACTGTTTTTATCACAATAATGCTGCCCCTGTAAAATGGTGTAGGTTATGTAGTTAGGATTGGGGTAGATTGGAGCAGGAGCAATCAGCGTTTCATTTTTACTGCATCCAAAAACTATGAGCAGTAAACAAAATGCCGATAATATTTTTTTCATAATCCGGATTTTTTAAAAGTGAACGGCCCCAATCTTTTGTTTTTTTGAATAGATTAAAAGTAATAACAGTGCGATATTATTGAGGTGTGACGATCATCATGTAAAATTAAAAATAAAAAACAGGCTCTCGTGTAGAAGGGTTAATTGTTGGCGGGTAAAGGTTTTTCTACCCTGGTTGTGTTTCGAATCATTTGCGTGGTAAGCAATTAGGCGGTTATTTAACGATATTACATGCGAAGAACCAGGGGGATAAAAAAATACTAAAAACGGGTTGCTAAATTAATAGGAGAGATATTATTTGCCAAAGTTTTATTTTATAGCAGATACTGTATAAAAAAAGATGTGAAAAAGCAGGTAAAGTGAACGTCGCTCTGCTATGACCCTCACCCCAGCATACTAATAAACAATTGTTGCACTCAATAAACAGGAAACATTAAAACCAGCTTGCAAGTCAATAAATTGAAAAGTATTGAATAGTATTTTTTTAGAAATACACAGGTATACCACATACCAATCCAATTTCTGCTATTGGATTATTGCATTTGAAAAAAGGAATTTTCTGGTGATTGACTGCTAACAAAAACCAGTATTAATAGCGGTTGCGATCATTGTTAAACCCGGGTCCGGGTCGGTTGTATCCCCCGCCGCTGCCACCGCGGTTTCCACCTCCGGGCCGGTTACCAGGACCAGCGCTGCGTTCTTC
>JACMLJ010000081.1 GCA_014379625.1 Ferruginibacter sp.
AACCGTAATCCATGGCAGCAGCGCCGAATCTTTTAAAGTGACCCTTGTTGACACAGGATTAAATACAAAAACCGCCGGTAGGTTAAAACTGGTGCAAAAATATACGGACAATGAAGATTTTATGCTTACTTACGGAGACGGTGTATGCGATGTGAACATACATGCACTGCTAGATTTTCATAAGGCGCATGGTAAAATCGCAACGGTTACCTCCATTCAGTTGGATGCACGTTTTGGGGGCATGGATCTTGGTAAAAATGGAGAAGTAGAGTCGTTCAGGGAAAAGGTGAAGGATGAGAGTAAATGGATCAACGGTGGTTTCTTTGTATTAAAGCCCGAAGTGTTTAACTACCTGCAGGGCGATATGAGTGATATGATGTGGGAAGACGAGCCCTTAGAGAAGCTAACGGAAGATAAACAGTTAATGGCTTTTCAGCACCTCGGTTTTTGGAAGTGCATGGATGCATTGAGAGATAAAATAGAATTAGAAGAACTATGGGAAAAAGGTAACGCAAAATGGAAACTGTGGTAAACAACAATTCATTGTCATATTATAAAGGTAAAAAAGTTTTTGTAACCGGTCACACTGGTTTTAAAGGCGCCTGGCTGATTTGCTGGCTTCATTTATCAGGAGCTAACATAAAAGGGTATGCGCTTGCACCTGAAGACGAAAAAGGATTGTTCAAAATAATTGAAAAGGAAATTGGTTTTGAAAATGTAACCGGGGATATTAGGGATAAGGAAAAACTGCAAAATGAAATCCTGAGTTTCCAACCGGATTTTATCTTTCATTTAGCCGCCCAGGCGTTGGTGAGGAGATCGTATGAAATTCCGGCAGAAACATTTGAAATAAATGCGATCGGCACCGCCAATCTGTTAGAAGCAGTTAATCAGTTGCCTGGCAAATGCACGGTTATTATCATCACTACGGATAAAGTTTACGAGAACAGGGAAATTGACTACCACTACAAAGAGGCTGATATACTGGGCGGCTACGACCCTTACAGCGCCAGCAAAGCTGCTGCGGAAATTGTGGTAAGTTCATTCCGGAGTTCCTTTTTTAATCCAGGCCAATATCCCATACATCAAAAAGCGGTCGCAACGGTAAGAGCAGGGAATGTAATTGGTGGCGGCGATTGGAACAAGGATAGAATTATTCCTGATATCATTCGCTCTTTAATAACTGAGGAGCCCGTTGCTGTAAGAAATCCGAATGCTGTAAGGCCCTGGCAGCATGTACTGGAGCCATTGAATGGTTACCTTATATTGGGAATATTAATGAATGAAGAACCCGGTAAATTCTCGGGCGCCTATAATTTCGGGCCCTTACCCGATGATCATTTACCCGTAAAAGAACTCGTTAACATTGCCCTGGAATGCTGGGGTTCCGGGACCTGGGCGGATCATTCCGATGCAACCCAGCCTCACGAAGCCGGCTTACTCCAATTGAATATTACTAAAGCTGGAAAGGAATTAAACTGGCAGCCAAAATTAGCAAGCGAAGAAGCGATCCGGTGGACAATTGACTGGTACAAACAGCAGGGCGAAAATATTTTTGATTACAGCATGCAACAAATCAAAAATTATCAACTGAAATGATATTCTCCGAAACATCATTGAAAGATAGTTACGTAGTAGGGCTGGAACCTATCATCGATGAAAGGGGTTGGTTTGCCAGAACTTATTGTAAAAATGAATTCAATACAATCGGGCATACAAAAGAGTGGGTTCAACTGAATCATTCCTTCACGCAGCAAACCGGTACCATCAGGGGAATGCATTATCAATTGCCCCCCTTTAGTGAAATAAAATTAGTTCGCTGTATCGCCGGGGCTGTGTATGATGTGATCATTGATTTGAGAAAGGGGTCGCCCACCTTTTTAAGTTATTTTGGAGTAGAGCTGTCATCAGCCAATAAAAAAATGATCTATATACCGGAAGGCTTTGCGCATGGCTTCCAGGCACTCCGGGAGGATAGTGAATTGATCTATCACCACTCCCAGTTTTATACGCCGGGTGTAGAAGCAGGAATAAAATACAACGATACTTTGATCAATATCAACTGGCCCCTGGCACTTACCAATATTTCAACAAGAGACCATGAGCATCCGGATTTGGATTTCAACTTTAAAGGACTTTAATTATGCAATGCAGATTTTGTAAAACAGCGCTAAAAGATGTATTCATCGACCTGGTGAATGCCCCCGCTTCCAACTCTTTTTTAACTGCCGGCCAGTTGAATGAGCCGGAAACATTTTATCCGCTGAAAGTATATACCTGCCATAAATGTTTTTTGGTGCAGGTTGATGAATACAAAAAATCCGGTGCGATCTTCGATAGTAATTACGTTTATTTTTCATCCTACAGTACAAGCTGGCTGCAGCATGCCAAAGAATATACTGAACAGATGGTCAGGAGGTTTGGTTATAACGAAGATTCGCTGGTGGTGGAAGTGGCATCCAATGACGGGTATTTATTACAATATTTTAAGCAAAAAAATATCCCGGTACTTGGCATTGAACCCACTGCCAATACCGCGGAAGCAGCGAAAGAAAAAGGCGTTGATTCCGTAATAGATTTTTTTGGATCCAGGCTGGCCGGTGAGTTAACAGCAAAGCATATCAAGGCAGATCTTTTGTTGGGGAATAATGTGCTGGCACATGTGCCCGATATAATGGACTTTGTCGCAGGCCTTAAAATAATGCTTAAAGAAACAGGTGTTGTTACGATGGAGTTCCCCCACCTGATGCAACTAATCGATAATAACCAGTTTGATACCATCTACCATGAACATTTTTCTTACCTGTCTTTTCATACGGTAAAGCAAATTTTTGAATCGCAAGGACTTCAAATGTTTGATGTGGAAGAAATACCAACCCATGGGGGATCCCTGCGTATCTATGCAAAACACATTGCTGATACAACCAAAGAAATTACCCCCAATGTAACCGACCTGTTAACAAAGGAAAGGGAAAAGGGATTAAACGGGTTGGCTTATTATGAACATTTTCAGCAAAAGGCATTGAAGGTAAAATTAGATCTAACGGAATTTTTGATTGAGCAAAAAAGAGCGGGGAAAAAAATAGCCGCTTACGGTGCCGCAGCCAAGGGGAATACCATGTTGAATTATTGTGGCATCAAAAATGACCTTATCGGTTTTGTGGTGGATGCTAACCCGCATAAGCAAAATAAATTTTTACCGGCCAGTCATATTCCTGTAGTAAACGAGCAATTCCTAAAGGATAACCAGCCCGATTTTGTGGTCATCTTTCCCTGGAACCTGAAAGACGAAATTACCCGTCAGCTTGCTTATATTAAAGACTGGGGAGGAAAATTTTTAGTAGCGGTTCCCCATTTACAAATCATAGAATAACCTGGTAAATGAAAAAGATATTGGTAACGGGTGCTACGGGTTTTATTGGTCAGTATGTTATGGATCAGTTATTACAACAAAATTACAGCGTAATTGCCTCTTCCTCCTCTGTTGAAAATGCCAGCAAGGCATCCTGGTTTCCCCGGGTGAAATATATTCCGTTCAATTTAAGGGAATTTGACAATAGCATTAATTACTATAATTACTTTGATAAGCCCGAGGCGATCATCCACCTGGCGTGGCAGGGATTGCCAAATTACAACGCGGCGTTTCATGTGGAAGAAAATTTGCCCCTGCACTATTCTTTTCTAAAAAATTGTATGGAGCGTGGATTAAGGGATATAACTATCACCGGTACCTGTTTTGAATATGGTATGCAGGAGGGGTGTTTATCGGAAGAAATGGAAACAAAGCCTGCGAACGCCTATGCGACTGCGAAAGATGCACTGCGGAAACAACTGGCGCTACTTCAGCAGGAAAACAATTTTCAGTTAAAGTGGATCCGCCTATTTTATATGTATGGGAAAGGGCAAAGCCCTAATTCATTACTTTCGCAGGTAGATAAGGCGCTGGCAAACGGCGAAAAGGTATTTAACATGAGCGGGGGAGAGCAGCAAAGGGACTATTTGCCGGTAGAAAAAGTGGCGGAATATATTATTGCCATCGCTGCTCAAAATAAAGTTAGCGGAGTTATAAATTGTTGCAGTGGTAAACCCATTAGTGTTAAGGAACTGGTGCAAAATTATTTACTGCAGAAAATGCAGCATATCCAACTTAACCTGGGATATTATCCCTACACAGATTACGAACCTATGCGTTTTTGGGGCAATAATCAAAAACTAAAATCAATCAATTAAAATGAATAACCCAGTTGAGCAATTTAAAGAGGAGCGCAAAGATCGTGTGGCAACCAATGCCGCAAATGATAAATTATTAGACGCTGCTGAAACATTTAATATAGAATCAAATAAAGCAAAGTATTCTTATAATTTTTCATGGATGGGAAGGCCCATCATACAATACCCGCAGGATATGATCGCCATGCAGGAGATCATCTGGAATGTGCAGCCAGACCTCGTAATAGAAACAGGTATAGCACACGGCGGGTCCTTAATTTATTACGCATCCATTTTAGAGTTGATTGGCAAAGGTGAGGTGTTGGGAATAGATATTGACATCAGGGAACATAATAAAACCGCCATTGAACAGCATGCGATGTATAAAAGAATAAAAATGATCCAGGGTTCTTCCATTGATCCGGCTATTGTTACCAGGGTAAAAGAGCATACAGGCGGGAAAGAATCCATCCTTGTTGTACTTGATTCTAATCATACGCACGAGCATGTTTTGGCCGAATTACAAATGTATGCTCCCTTTGTTTCATTAAATTCCTATATGGTAGTATACGATACAATTGTTGAAAAGCTTCCGGAAAATTACCTGCCCGGTCATGTAAGACCCTGGGGAATTGGCGATAATCCCCTGACAGCAGTAAAGGAATTTATGAAAGCAAATGAACAGTTTGAAGTGGATAAATCAATCAACAATAAGCTTTTGATCAGTGTTGCCCCGGATGGCTATCTTAAAAGAGTAAAGTAAAGGAGAAGTCTCAAATGGTTTCCAGCATTTTTTATGGTTGCAGAGTTGGCAGGTGGCACAAACTGTACCATTATAGAGTATAATAAGGGAAGCCGAAATATTTTCATTTCCCCAAAAAATCCTGTAAGAAAAGTCTTTTTATGTTATTTGGAGTTAAGATAGAAACCTAAAATTCATTCGGTCATGTGCTTTGCTTGAATCCGAAAGTATTCTCTTTAATATATCAGTGAAGCTAAAATTATGAGTATGACAAAGGATTTGAGTCCGCTGTTAACAGTAATTATTCCCACCCTTAACAGGATTGATACGCTTTACTGGACAATAAAAACTGTAATTGCACAGGAGTACAAAAATTTAAAAATAATTATTAGTGATAATTGCAGCGAGGATAATATAAAGGAGCTTCTACAAAATTTTACCGATGAAAGAATCTCCTATACTAAAACTCCGCAAAGGTTTACTATGATGCAGCATTTTGAATATATATTAAATTATGCAGACAAAGGGTATATTTCAATCTTAGGTTCTGACGATGGTTTTTTACCAGGTTCAATAGATAAAGTTGTGCATATAATTAATAAATATCCAGATATATTGGCTATTGGTTGGCGTTTTGGCAACTACAATTGGCCGGGCTTACCCGCTTTTTTTATGATTCCTATGGCTAATTATTACCGGGTTGTAAATGCTACATCAGAGATAGAAAAAGTTTTTAAAAAAAATATTTACCAAACAATTTGTTTTCCCAGTTTATATGGCGGTTTTATTTCGGTTGAATTAATTAAACAGCTTAAGCAAAAAAATGACGGTGTTTTTTTTCATTCCCGTATACCTGATTTTTTTTCAGGGGCATTTGTTGCAGCAAATGTGGAGAAATATATCCGGCTCGAATTTCCTGTTACTTTAAATGCTACTTCTAAATCCAGTGCGGGATTTGCTACAACCAGGTCTAATGTGGATCAACGCTCATTTAATGATCTGCTTACTGACGAAGGGAACGCGCCCTTTCATCCTTCCTTAAAATTTATAAGATGCAATGTAGTCCCAATTGCCGAAGCTTTGCTTCAGGTGAATAGGCTTGTCCCTTCATTTCCTAAAGTTGCTATCAAGAAAGTTCTGAATGAAGTAATGCTTGAACTGAGACAGGAAGAAGACAGAAATAAAATTGCCGAAATGAAAGATGGTCTTATTGAAATGGGTAAAAGAAATGGCATGGAAGATTATGTAAATGATATGTTGGCAAAATTGGTTCATGTTTCACCGTCTTCAGCAGTTAAAAAGAAATTTTCACCACTCAGTAGTACGCTTTATATGTATACCACAGAAACCAGTATCCAAAACGTAGAGGATGCATGTAATTTTGCTGCCGAAGTTATTCCAAAAGAGTTTGTTGAATTGAAAATAGCATTTCTAAAAAATTATTTTCGTTTCCAATCCTCTTGCAGATATTTGTATCTCAAGTGGTTTTCAGGTAAGCGTAAATATATCTAATTGATTAATGAAAACGGGAAAAAAAATTACCCTGGTTTATCTTATGTGGCTTCCTTGCGGGCTACGGTATTTTCAGCAATTTATACATTCTTATCTAACTTTTCCGGCTGGTATTGAACATGATTTTGTAATAATTTTCAAAGATGAAAAAATTGACCACAATAGTTTGATCCCCTATAATTTGATTTTAGAAAAAAATAATATTCTGCATAAGAAATTGTATCAATTCACCGGACTTGATATTGATAGTTATTTTTTTGCAACTGAACAACTTGAGACGGATTATTTATTATTCATTAATACAAGAAGTGGGATTTTACATGGAGATTGGTTATTAAAATACGCTAATGGTTTTGATACAAAAATTGGTCTTATTTCAGCCACTGCTTCTAATCAGAGCCATTATTCATCTGTTTTTCAAAATCATAACTGGATATATGAATCAATGCGGGGTTGGAAGTATAATGTCAACAAATACAAGCTTTTTCTGAAAGCGATTTTTTACTGGGGCTTTTTGTTTAAACCCTTCCCCAATCCTCATGCCCGTACAAATGCATTTATGATCAGGAGGGATGTTTTGCTTTCTCTCAAAAAACCAGTCGTCAAAAATAAAATGGATGCCTACCGTTTTGAAAGCGGGAGAAATAGTTTAACGAACCAACTTTTAAAAAGGGGATTAATAACACTGGTGATAGACAGGCATGGAATCACCTATGAATCTCAGGAGTGGCACCGGAGTAATACATTTTGGAAATCTAATCAGGAAAACCTCCTGGTCTCAGATAACCAGACACTTACCTATGACAATGCTTCCCCGGAACAAAAAAAATTAATGACTCAATCTGCCTGGGGCATGCAGTGAATAAATATTCCATCATACTACCTGTTCGCAACGGCGGAGAATATGTAAAGATTTGTGTAAACAGTATTCTTTCCCAAACCCTGGATGATTTTAATTTGATCCTGTTGGATAATTGCAGTACGGATGGGACTGTAGAATGGATCCGGTCATTGAACGACAACAGGATTATCATCCATAGTTCTACCCGTTCACTTAGTATTGAAGAGAGTTGGGGCCGAATAAAGGATATAGAAAAAAATGAGTTTATTACTTTAATCGGCCACGATGATATTTTGTATCCTGATTTTTTGCAAACCATTGATGATTTAATCGTTACTTATCCTGGAGCGGGTCTATACCAGACCCATTTTAATTTTATCGATGCTCACGGCAAAAAGATCCGCGCATCGCAGGCAATGAAAGCTACATATACCGGCACTGACTTCTTAAAGGCTTTTTTAACCAGTACCATCGACCTGATGGGAACAGGTTATGTAATGCGTTCAAAAGATTATGACGAACTGGGCGGCATACCGGTAAAATATCCAAACTTATTGTTCGCAGATTTTGAATTGTGGACCATGCTTGCCGGTAAAAGTTTTTTTGCGGTAGACGCTAAAAATTGTTTTGCTTTCAGGATACATCAAAGCACCACTAACAAATCACCGGATCAACAATTGCATACTGCCTTCCGGCTATTTGTTGATTTCCTGGTAGGTTTAAAAGAAAAGGATGAAAAACTGCAAGGGGTAATTCATGAATCTGGTGGCCAGTTCCTGCTTCATTACTGCAATGCCTATGCGCACCGGATGCTACGGTCATCGATCAAAAACCGAAACGGAATAACCATTGAACGGTTTATTGAACAAACCAGGATAATGGCGGACAAATTAGGAATTACAAGTTCCTATCATCCCGAAAAAAAATCCTCCCTGCAACTTGCAAGGAGGATAGATGATAGTAGTGCGTTGCGTTATCTATTTTTATTGTTTAAAAAAATATATTCAAAACCAATATTCTAAACGAGTGCAGGGCATTGTTAGTTGTTAAATACTGAAATTCATAGCTGGCACTGCCCGTTTTTTGAGTGATGCGTAACCTACAATTTTTAATTAACTCTTGCCATTGACGGGAATGTACCTGTGTAAAAAATTCCATTGTCGGAGGTTGTATTTTGCCAGGTGCCAGCCGTCAGCGTGCCCGTATTATTATATGTTAAAGTTCCTTTTTGTGAAACTATACTTGAATAATTTAGGGTGGCGCTTGTAAAAGCAAAAACATTTCCTGTTAATACCCATGTGCCTGTTGCGTAAACTACCGCTTGCGCCGGGGGATTTCCTTTAGTCTTTACTATTAATGTCCCATCTGGATTAATAACAAAACTGTAGTACAAAGGCTGGTGTGTAACTTGATTAGTTTGGTAGGTGCCTATCCATAGTCCAGCAATTGGATATGTAGGTGTCGGGCATTGGGCAACCGAATCTTTTTTACAACTCATTTCAAAAATTACAATAGCTGCGGAAAATAACAGAAGCACAAGGGAACTCTTTAATATAGTTTTCATTTTTTTTTGACGGTATTTTTTGCCTACTCTAAGCAGTTTTCAGCGTACCTGTTTTATTAATAATAATTCTCAAATGGCACTCAATAACCTGCTTATTTGATTGCATTCTGTATCTTCAGTTCTTCCTCCATCATCTCCTTTACCAGCATCGGTAAATCATATTTTGGCAACCATCCAAGTTTAGTGTTGGCCTTGGTGGCGTCGCCTATCAGCAATTCAACTTCTGTAGGCCTGAAATAACGGGGATGGATACCCACTACCTGTTTACCCACCGGCAGTTGATAGTCGGGGTTGCTGCATTTGGTAACAAAAGCTTTTTCATCGATACCGGTTCCTGTAAACTCCAGTTCAACGCCAGCTTCTGCAAAAGACATGCTTACAAAATCCCTTACGGTGGTGGTAATGCCGGTAGCCAGTACAAAATCTTCCGGAACTTCCTGCTGCATCATCAGCCACATGCCTTCTACGTAATCTTTGGCATGGCCCCAGTCTCTTTTAGCCTCCAGGTTACCCAATTTTAAAATATCTTCCTGGCCGGTAACAATTTTGGAAACCGCGATTGTAATTTTCCTGGTAACAAATGTTTCACCTCTCAGCGGACTTTCATGGTTAAATAAAATACCATTAACAGCATACATATTATACGCTTCACGATAGTTCACTACAATCCAGTAACCGTACAATTTTGCCACGCCGTAAGGAGAACGCGGATAAAAAGGCGTAGTTTCTTTTTGTGGTACTTCCTGTACCAATCCATATAATTCTGAAGTAGATGCCTGGTAAAATTTTGTCTTCTTCTCCAAACCCAGTATACGTATTGCTTCTAATAATCTCAGCACACCAATACCATCAGAGTTGGCGGTATACTCAGGGGTTTCAAAACTTACCTGTACATGGCTTTGTGCCGCCAGGTTATAAATTTCATCGGGTTGTGTTTGCTGTATGATGCGCAATAAACTGGATGCATCGGTAAGGTCGCCATAATGCAACTGAAAACGGTCAGACAGGGTTTTATTATTGAATAAATGGTCGATCCTGTCTGTATTGATCAGTGAACTGCGTCGTTTAACGCCATGAACATTGTAGCCTTTTTTTAATAATAATTCTGCTAAATAAGCTCCATCCTGTCCGGTAATACCTGTGATTAATGCTGTCTTCATTCGTTTTTTTTATTGTTAAAGATAATTGATAAAGTGAATTGACAAAATTTATTTATAAAAATTTCCCAATAGTAATGCACTATACTGCTTGGTATAATAAATCATGGCGAAAATATACCATCTGAAGTCAGGATAAAATTTTTTCATAAATTTTCCATGATTTTTTATCGATATAAGCCGTATTTTTTTTAATTTGTCTTTATTCGCGCTGCCTTTATGAATATGCATCAGTTTTGCCTGCGGTAAAAAATGAACCTGGTAGCCCAATCGTTTAAACTCCCAGCACCATAAAACATCCTCGCAATACATGAAAAAATCTTCAGGCAGTTTTTTCTGCGGTAATTGTTGAAGGATAGTTTTTGGGAACAACATAAAAGTACCCCACACCCAGTCGCAATTCGCAAAACGCTGGTGATCAAAATACCGGTGAAGCATCAACGCTTCTTTTTTTGCTTTCGGCAATAATTTATACAATGGAAAAATTTCCAGCAACTCCCAACTGATCGTTCTAAAACGACGGCAATTGAATTGTATTGTTCCGTCTGGGTAAATTAGCTGGCAGGTAGCAATGCCGGTATCCTTATTTGCCCGTAAATGATCGAGGCAGATCTTTGGTGCGTTATTAATTAATTCCGTATCGCTGTTGAGTAATAAAATGTAGTCACCGCTGGCATGCAGGATACCCAGGTTATTGCCACCGGCAAAGCCTGTATTGATTTTGCTGATGATGAGTTTTATATCTGGAAATTGCTGCGTAAACAGGTGAGGGTCGCATTCGGCAGATGCGTTATCTACCAGCACTATTTCATATTCAACACCCGTAAGTTTTTCATGGATAGATGCGATGCACTTACTGGTAAGGCTAAATGTATTGTAATTTATGATGATGACCGATAGTTGCATGGTTCAGGCTACTTTATAAAAATAGGGTTTGTTGAAAAGTATCTTAAAAAAGTACTTTACCAGAACAGCTATATTCGAATTGTAGTCTGCCAGGTTTTGCCAGGTATATTTTGATTTACCCGCATGTAATATCTTATCAATCCATAAGCAAAAAAAGAACACAGGGATTTCAAAAACATAAGTGCTGATGATAAGCAGGTACCAAAAAACACCGAACTGCTTTCGTATCCGTAGCATGGTAGAAACAATGATTTGCCTGCCTTTATTATCCCAGAGATTTTTACCATTTTCATTTTCAGAAGTATTGTAATAATCACTGCTGGTACCGCCGCCGTAGTGTAATACCTTCGGTTCGGCAAACAACAGCAACTGTCCATATTTCCTTAATCTCCCGCACCATTCTATCTCTTCGGAATACATAAAAAAGTCGTTGTCAAATAAGCCGCTCCTCTTTAGCACTTCTTTTTTCACAAGTATATAAGCGCCAACAATCCAGTCTACTTCAATAGTATCTGAAATGGTTTGCACACTGGGTATGGTTGATTTTAAGCGATAGCCAAGCCACCGGATCAGCCTGCCAAGATACGGAAGGGGCAGCAGGGTATTTAGTCCCCCCCTTATTATATGCGCACCTGAAATTTGCGTGGTGCCATCCACATTTAACAATTGTACACCGCAGCCCACCGCACCAGGGTTTTGTTTTAGCAGTGTAATAGTTTTGTCAATAGCACCATCTAAAATAATGGTATCGGTATTTAATATCAATATAGATTCTCCGCCGCAAATTTCAATGCCTGCATTATTGGCACGGGCAAAACCCGCATTATAATCTAAGGGTAAAAAACGCACTTTCGGGTAATTTCTTAACAGCAGTTCCCTGCAATCATCTTTAGAATCATTATCTACCACAATTATTTCAAAACTGTATTGTATGGTTTGCAGGTAAATACTTTCAATGCAATCCAGCACCAGTTGAGATGATTTGTAATTTACCAGTATGATTGATAGATCCATCGGATGCCTGATACCTGATTTAAAAATGAAACTCCCATTAGGGGCCACCGCTTCTCACGGGCGCATGTTACCAGTCATATTATTTCAATCACTGCGCTTTAGAGAATCTGGCCGGCTTTAGTAAAAGAAATGCGCAAATAAGCAATGCGATAATTGAAATGATCCCGGCGATCAGATTTAACCTGTTACCTAAATTATAGGAAGGTGGTGCAAAAACAAATTGGATGGTATGTTTGCCTGCAGGAATCGCCAACCCCCGCAGTGCATAATCTACTTTTACAATGGGTGCTTCCTTATCGTCGATAAAAGCCTTCCATCCATTGGGATAATATATCTCGCTAAAAACTGCAAACTGGTTGGTAGAAGCGCTGCTTTGATAAGTAATATGATCATTTAAATTTTTAACCAGTTTGATAACCGCGCTGCTGTCAAACCCGGGCGCAATGGTTACTTTAGCTTGTTCTCTTTTGTCTATCAACACGGTATCTTGTGAATGCAGGCTGTCTAATGCGATCATTTCCTCATCAGCATTGTTCACATATTTAATGGCTTTTACAAACCATACGGGGCCATTGGCGCCCGGGTTTAATTGCGCCATTGGTTGATTATTTTGTCCATTGATGATAAAGTATTTTGTATTCAGCATATTAAATACTTCCATATTGCCTTTGTTAAGCTGATGTTCGATTAAATCATTATAAAGGCCGAGTTTGGCGGGGCTATAACCTCCAATGGAATTGTGAAAATAGGAGGTACGGGAATCCTGGAAAGGATCACCTCCTGCCTGGTCAAATACCCTGAAATACCCGGTATCCGCTTTTATTTGATTATCCGCCGCAGTTGGCGTAAAGCCGGCTAAATAATCTTCGGGGGTAGCATATTTTTCTTTATTCAAATATCTTGAAGAAACTGCGATCAGATCTATAAAGGAAATAAGCGCCAATAAACTGATGGCTGCAAGCGGGCTGATTTTCTTTTTACTTCCCAGCCAGATGATGCCCCCACCCAGTGCAAAAAACAGGTATAGCCTTAACAGATCGCTGCCAAATAATCCCTTTCTGTCTTCTATCAATGCTTTATTAAAATTGCCTGCAAGGGTATTTGCCTGGTTGGTCATTTCGGGTGTGGGCGGTTTACCCTGGCTCATCGATTGCGCTAATTGTTCTGTAATTGATTTTTTAGTTTGTATTGTTTTTTCATTGGTAAAAGAAGAGGTAAGGTAAACTGCTGTAAGTATCGCCAGCACAGCGCCACAGGTGATGGCGGCAAATTTTAATTTTTTAAGAAGAATAGCTTCTTCCAGTTTACCATAAAAAATCTGGTGCAGGGCAAGCGAAGCGATCAATGCAAAAGTAAATTGCGGAAGTACCAGCGCCATAGAAGGCGCCCTGAATTTATTGAGCGCAGGTAAATGATCGAATAAAAAATAATTTACGGCGGCAAAATTACTGCCCCAGGCCAGTACAATTCCTATGATGGTTCCGGGTATCAACCAGCATAAATATTTTTTTGGAACAATGAAAAGACCAATTATAAACAGCATGCAAATGATCGCGCCCAGGTATACCGGGCCTGCGGTATTTGGCTGATCACCCCAGTAAGGCGACATAAAACGATAGAAATAATTGACACCTTCATTCGGCAGACCCGACTCCTGTAATGCAGCGATCACCTTACTGTTTTCGCCAAATTCGGAAGGGTCGTTACTGCTTCCTGAATAGTTGGGTAATATTAAAGTGAGTGTTTCTTCTTTGCCATAACTCCATTGAAAAGCATAATCTTTTTTTAAGCCGCCCTCCGATAAGTTCTCTTTTTTTACACCAATAGTAAGTTCACTTCTGCCGCCGCGCATCGTTTCCTTAGCGTATTCTTTGGTAGGCAATAGTATCACAGCAAATGAGCAGGCGCTGATGGCAATCGCAACAAAAGCTAATACAGCGGCATATATTAAATGCTTAAAATCCTTCGTTTTAAATGTTTGTATTAAAAATGTAATGCCAAGGCAAACAAAAAGCAACATGAAATAATATACTATCTGCACATGGTTTTGATTAAAAAACAGGTTGGTAGAAATTAAGGTAATGGCAAAGCCCCATATATATTTACGCTGCATCAGTAAAATAATACCGGCAAGTACCAGCGGGGCGTATCCCATGGTAGCAAATTTGGTAACATGGCCCACCATGGTAATAATGGCATTATAGGAGGCAAAGGAATATGCAAGTGCGCCCAAAATTCCAATCCATGGTTTTAACTTTAATACCTGGGATAAAATATAAAAACATATACAGGATAAAAAGAAAAGACTTGCCGGTGAAGGAAGAAATAGCGTAAATAAATTATGCATCCACCATATTCCAATATTGTATTGAGCGGCAAACATAATCTGGAAAGTAGGCATCCCTCCAAACATAGCGTTGGTCCATAACGGATAGGTACCGTGTTTTTCAAAAAATTCAACCGATTGCTGGGTCATACCTCGTGTACCCAGCATGTCGTGCTGGCTAACTACCATTCCCTGGAAAACAGGCAGGCAATATACCACAGCGATAATAAGGAATACTACCACCGCGATAGCGTGTGGCAGAATAGTTTTAAAATTAATATTCTTCATGAAGCGATTTGATTATGAGGCGGCAAATTAACGCAAATAATTCAAACAGCCCCCTGCCCCTGAAGGAGAGGTCTTCTAACAGTATGCTATAGTGCCGGAACCCCTGAAAGAGCAGTGGTCTTCGATAATGTTATTGGGGGGATACATCAAGCATAACCTTTCGATATTAACCTAAAAAAAACGAATAAAATATCCGAAGCGGTGGCGATTTAATCGCTCTGAAGCGGCGGCGGACAAGGCTGGTGTTACTGCCCGGCTCCCTGCATACCTTCCTGCATATTACCCTGTTCGCCCTTCATGTTTTTACGCTTGAGTAATGACACATCAAACTTTCCAAAGCGCCAGTTAAAATTCAACCTGAGTACCTGTGGATCCCTGCGGCGCGATGTTTCCTGGATAAAATAGATGGATTCGGTGTAGGTACTGTTCAGCCTGGTACGGAATATATCACTCATCTGCAGGGTTAATGATGCCGCATTATTTTTAAGAAAATCTTTTCGGATGGCGATATCAACGCCATATAAAGGTTTAATGAATCCCTGGGCAGAGGGTAAATTTCCACCTCCAAACATCATTCCACGGCCACCCCCGCCGCCGCCGCCACCGCCAGGTTGTACCAATGTTTTAGCCTGGTAATCGCCGCTTAACTGGATCGAATAATTTTTTGGTAATTTAAAACTGTTATTTATTTTTAGGAACCAGCTTACCTGGTTATTATCTACACCACCCGGAAGATTACCCGCTTTCAGCGTTACATTAAAAAGATTAACATTACTGGTCAGGTCCCACCATTTCGTAATTTTATTCCTGGATGTTAACTCCAGCCCGTATGTATAGCTTTGTGATGCATTGGCATAACTGGTAAATAGCACGGTATCGGGTTTGGCCGGTGCATTCGGATTTTTTTCAGGATATTGATAACGGGCTATCAGGTCGTTGGTATTTTTAAAATAAATGGTAGAAAGCAGGTTATGTCCGTTGCCAAGCTGATTCTGATAGGATAGTTCAAGCAGGTTGGTAAACTCAGGCACAAGGTTCGGGTTACCTTTGCTAAGGTTGAGTGAATCTGTAAAGTCAATAAAAGGGATGAGTTGAAAGAAATTCGGACGGTTGATTTTCCTCGAATAATTCAGTTGCAAGTCCTGCTTATCGGTCAATTTATAAGTGGCGAATGCACTTGGAAAAATACTGAAAGGGAATTCATTCGAGAATTTTTGACTAGTGTTGATGAGGGTTCCGTCATATTTTGAACTTTCAACCCTGAGTCCAAGCTGGTAGCTGAATTTTTTAAGTTGCTGCGCAAACGTTGCATAAGCGGCAATTACCCTGTCGGTAAATTTATAACTGCTGTTCAATAAGGTAAGCGGAATGTTTTTTCCTGTTGACGGATCGCGGATAAAGTTATCGTTGAAACTATTATAATCTCTCAAAGCGATCCTGGCCCCCCCTTCTATTTTCATCGTAGCAGTAATGGGATCGGAATAATCTGTTTGAGCGGTGAAAAATTTCGTAGTTCCCCCACCCAATGAACTTTGGAAAATGAAAGGTGTTTTTGGGTTGGCATCCGGATAGAAATATTGTGTGGAAATCTGATTGTCATTATCGTTTTTGCTGTAATTATAATTTATGTCTGCAGTGATTTCCTTATTGGCTTTTGCAAAATTGTGCTTAAAACTCAGGGTTGAACCGTAGTTGGTAAAATTAAATACACTGTTACTCCCGCGGTTGCCGTAGTCTGATATGGTAGTGGCGGTATAAATGGTATCCCTGTTGATATTGATCAGATCGGTATTCTTAAATTGTCCCCTAACCACATTGCCCGCAATGCTGATCGTATTCCTGTTATCTAAAAAATAGTCTAACCCCATTCTTCCAAAGGCAAAAAATCCTTTTCCTACCGGACCATTGTCCTGCCTCAGGTGGGCCATCGCGTTATTAAAAAAATCTGTCCGGTCGGTACTAACCGTAGAAATACTTTTGCGAAACCCTCCCTGAACAGCGGCAAAAAAGTTTATTTTTTGTTGTTTGATATTGATATCGCCACCGGCACCCGGCCTGGCCCGGCTATCGATACTTGCCCGTACACTACCGTTGTAACCGGCCTTGCGGTTCTTTTTTAAAACAATATTCAAAATACCCGCGCCGCCGCCCGAGGCATCAAATTTTGCCGAAGGGTTGGTAATGATCTCTACAGTAGCGATTGCATCGGCTGGTATTTGTTCCAATGTCATTGTTGTTGGCCGGCCATCCACAAATATCTGGGGAGAAGCATTTCTCAGGGTAACATTACCGTCTATATCCACGTTTAAACTGGGAACGTTTTTCATTACATCCACAGCAGTACCGCCAACACTTGCCAGGTTCTTTTCCACATTAAAAATTTTCCGGTCAATGCTCATAGTCAATAAAGATTTGTCGGAAGTTACCGTTACACCTTCCAATTGTAGCGCATCTGGCTGCATTTTAATATTTCCAAGGTCTTTATCAACAGCGCTCATCATGCTACTCATATCGCCCCCGGGTTTAGCGCCCGCCATATTCAACGCAAACATTGCTTTTTGTTCGATACTTTTAAAACCAATAGCTGTTATTACCAGTTTATAGGAAGCCATGATGGATAAATTCTCCAAACTGAATTCACCTTTTTTGGTAGTGAGCATTCCGGATACAATCACATCTTTCCTTTTTTTGGTAACGGAATCAAACCTATTCTGCACCAACTGCACGGAAGCCGCACCAATCGGTTTATTAGTAGCTGAATCAATTACTTTACCATAGAAATGACCCATATTCATATTTTGTCCCCCAACTCTGCCGCCTCCGCCACCGGGCATTTGGGCCGATAAATTAATGGTTGAAAATAGTAGAAAAAAGGATAAAGCAGTGCTGGTAATTGTTTTCATGTAAAATTTTTTTTGGTCCTCGAGCCTGTATAACTAAAGTTCTTATTTTATGTTTATCCGGTATGCCGGATATTTGATGAACGGTAGCATAGCGTTGGGGACAGATATATATATTAAATATACGTGATTATTTTGTAAAAAATGCTGCCAAAACCTGTACAACGCCGATAAGCAGTCCAAATACACCCCCGATAACCTCTAAAAACTTAAATTCTTTTTTTGTTATCTGGTTTAAAATATCTTCTAATTTGTGGGAAGAAAAGCCCGCAACCTTTTCCGTTACGATCTTTTCAAAGTCCAGGTCTTGCTGAAGTTTATTCATATAACTTTTCATCAGGATAGGGAAAAGTGATTCCAGTTCCTCTAAAAAAGCATCTTTCAACTGAACAATGGTCTTTTCTCCCATCATCATTGATAACATCGGAAAAACATCTTTTAATTTATTCCTTAAGAAATTGTCAATATGTCCTTCGATATCCGGTCTTAACTTTTTTAAATTTTCAGGGTTGGTTACTTTTTCTTCTATTTCATCAAATGAAAGCAACTCCCTGCTCACTACCTGTCCAAGTTTTTCTGCGATCAACCGATGATTTTTAGGGAATATTCCCTGTATGGTCAATCCCAGGAAACGGATAGGTTTCCGGGGATGAAAAAGCATTTTTATAGCGATCCACGTGGTCACCCAACCCGTAAATGCAGAAAGCAAAATGGTAATAATAGATCCGGTAATATGCATATTTTATTTTGGGATGCAAAGAAAGGCGAAAAAAAGTATTTAAAATGTAATTTTGTACAGGAATTGTTTTTTGCTATTTTTGCCATCCTGTAAAAAATGGTAGTCGTAGCTCAGTTGGTTAGAGCATCAGATTGTGATTCTGAGGGTCGGGGGTTCGAGCCCCCTCGATTACCCCAAAAAGGGTTCTGCATTTTGCAGAACCCTTTTTTAATTATCTATTATTGTTGTTAGTAAACAATTACCAACGTTGGCCATAGGTAAGGGGACATTAAATTTACTTTGGATGAAATAAATTTCCTTGCCAGTTTTTAAGTATGATCTTGTTTAATTGCAATTGCTCACCTATGTTTTTCATTTATTCGATGTAGTAAAGTATATTTAAGGTCATGCTATTTTGCCCCATCAATGCTTTCGGAAATCTGCCATTTATCATTTTTTAGGAAAACATTAGTCTTAAAGCATGGTTAATCCAATAAATAATATGATTTTTCCGTTAATTTTACTTTATGCTAAAAATTCAGCAAATCATTATGAGCAAAAAATTTTTTCCGGTATTCCTGGTACTGTCGGGCACAATTCTTTTTTTAGCTTTCCAAACACAGGGAAGAGCGGATGATAATCCTAAATCGAAGAATGAAAAAATCTTACAAAATGTTGGGATATTGTTGGAGGAAGGGCACTTTAGTCCCAAACTGATCGATGATGGATTTTCTAAACTGGTACTAAACCGGTTTATCGCTGATTTAGATGATGATAAAACCATATTCCTGCAAAGCGATATTGACAGTTTTAAAAGATTCGATACAAAAATTGATAATGAAATTCATGGTGAAAAACTGGAATCCTTTTATACGATTAGTGAATCATATACACGCCGCTTAAATGAGGCTTCAACTTACTACAAGGCAATTTTAAGTAAGCCTTTTGATTTTAGCAGGGATGAAAATATTGTATTAGACGGAGAAAAGGCCGCTTACCCAGTTACCGATGATGAAAGAAAAGAAGTTTGGCGCAAACGCTTAAAGTACCTGGTGCTTACGAAGTATTCGGACATGATTGACGACAGGGAAAAAAACAAAACTAAAGTAAACATCGTAGCAGTTACTGACACTGGCGTCAACAAGAAAGATAAAGAAAAATTCGTCTATAAGGCAGATAGTACCCTTGAGCGGGAAGCAAGGGATCAGGTCCGTAAACAGATTGAACGCTATTTTACAACTTTAAAAAATCACAATACTACCGATGAGTTGTTCAGTTCATTTGTAAATGCTGTTACGGGTAGCATGGATCCGCATTCTAATTATTTTGCTCCTGTAGACAGCAGGGGCTTTACCGAAATGATGAGTGGCAAGTTTTATGGTATTGGGGCACAGTTAAGGGAAGACCAGAGTAAAATAAAAATTGCAAGTTTGGTGACAGGCGGCCCGGCATGGAAGAGTGGTGAACTCGGAGTAGATGATGAGATCATTAAAATTGGCCAGGGAACCGCAGAACCTGTTGATGTTACGGGTTATGCTGTTAGTGATGCAGTTAAACTGATACGTGGTGCAGAAAAGGGAACCGAAGTAAGGATCACCGTAAGGAAGCCTGGTGGAAATTTAAAGATTATCATACTAAAAAGAGATGAAATTAAATTGGATGATACTTTTGCTAAAAGCGCGGTCATTAAGGGTGAGCATAAGATCGGGTATATTTACCTCCCTGAATTTTATATGGATTTTGAAGATCCAAAAGGTGCAAGATGTTCAGATGATGTAGCGAGAGAAGTTGAAAAACTTAAAGCAGAAAATGTGGAAGGAATTGTAATTGATCTTCGTGGTAATGGCGGGGGATCGCTCCCTGAAGTGGTAAAAATGGCTGGTCTTTTTATTGAAGACGGTCCGATTTGCCAGGTAAAAGGCAGGGACGAGAAGCAACCTTACCAGTGGAAAGACAGGGATAAAACAGTATTGTATGATGGGCCTTTAACGGTAATGGTAGACGAGTTCAGCGCGTCAGCATCCGAGATATTTGCCGCAGCCATTCAGGATTATAAACGCGGAATTATTGTGGGCAGTACATCCACTTATGGTAAAGGCACAGTTCAGCGAACTATTCCCATAACCCCCGAAAGCGATAATGTTTTGTTTAATAAAAAAGGGGAAGATCTTGGTACAGTTAAACTGACGCTTCAAAAGTTTTACCGTATTAATGGCGGAGCTACCCAGTTAAGGGGAGTGGTACCGGATGTAGTTATTCCAGACAGAATGGAACTGGCAAAATCACGTGAAAAAGATAATCCTACTTCATTGAGTTGGGATGAAATCGCCAGGGTCGATTATAAGCGCTGGACAAGCACTTATAGTACGGATTTAGTAGCAATTGCAGCCACTGAGCAGGTAAAAACCAATACCACTTTCAAAAAAATGAGGGATAAAATTGATTCAATTGATAAAGAAAACGACCGGGCCTACTCATTAAATATTGTAAAATACCAGCTAGCTCAAAAACAATTAAAAACAAGGTACAAACAATTGGATGATCTGTTGAAATTGTCAAATCAGCTAAACGTAAAGAATATCGAAGCAGACAATGCAAAGCTTACCGCGGATAAAGAAAAGGCAGAGAAGAATAAAAGGTTTTTAAATACATTAAAAGATGATATTTATGTAGACGAAGCGGTAAAAGTCACCAATAAAATGATTACGCAAAGTAATATAGCTTTAAATCATGGCCCGTTGGTTGTGCCGGCAAATAAAAATTAGTTCCGCTTTCAAAAAAAAAAGTCTATTTATTATAATCCCACACTGTTATACGGCTGTGGGATTTTTTTATTGAGGAACAAACTGTGGTAGAAGTTCTGACGCATTTACCTTATAAGCAAAGTTGATTTGCTGGCCTGGCTGAGGGTCAAATCGTAGTAGCATCCTGGTGCTTACTATATTTCCTTTTACTAATTAATTTCAGCAATTCGATGCACGTGATGCAACCCAGAACGACAAGCAGGATAACCCCCATAACATGCCAATCCAGCGGGGCTGTTTTAAAAATTATCTGCAAAAACGGTACATATACTATCAGCAATTGGAGTACAACTGTCAGGATGATTGCGCCCCACATGCCGCGGTTAGCAAATATCCCCGCAGAAAACATTGAGTGGTAAACAGAACGAACAGAAAGGGCATTACCCAATTGTACAAAACACAGTGTAGTGAATACCGCTGTTTGCTGTGTTTTTACATCATAAGCCTGGTTCATAGTCCACCATTGAATAAAGATGGCTGCTATGGTCATTAAGGACCCGGTCATCAGTATCCTTGAGATCAATCCCCCGGCGAACAAATTCTCCTTGGGGGGGCGTGGCGGGCGGTCCATGATATCTCTCTCAGCCGGCTCTGCTACAAGGGCAAGTCCGGGCAGCCCGTCTGTTACGAGGTTGATCCAGAGAATATGGATGGGAAGCAAAGGGATGGCTAATCCAAGCAGGGGTGCTAAGAAAACAGTCAGTATTTCGCCAAGGTTGCAGGAAAGTACATACAGTATGAATTTCCTTATATTTTCGTAAATTCTCCTGCCTTCGCGTACTGCTTTTACGATGGTGGCGAAATTATCATCCAGCAAAATCATATCTGCCGATTCTTTCGATACATCTGTGCCCGTTATTCCCATTGCTACACCAATATCCGCCTGTTTTAATGACGGGGCATCATTCACGCCATCTCCTGTCATGGCTACAAATTCTCCATTAGCTTGCAAAGCTTTTACAATATTTAATTTTTGTTCCGGTGATACGCGTGCATATACACTTGTGATTTTCACTTCACTACTGAAAGCCTCTTTTGACAACTTATCAAGATCAGCTCCTGTCTTTACTCCCTTATGTCCTGTTTCAATCATCCCCAAACGTTCGGCAATAGCCGTAGCCGTAAGTGGTTGATCTCCGGTTATCATTACCGATTTGATTCCTGCTGTTTTGCATTCCCTGATCGCTGCTATCACTTCTTCTCTTGGTGGGTCTATCATTGCCGTCATTCCCAGGAAATCAAGGTCGTTTTCTATACTTATTTTTATTTCACCAGGGTCTTTGTCAAAGATTTTATAGGCAAAAAATAATACCCTTAAGCCATCTGCAGCCCATTCCCGGTTTTTATCAAGCCATCCCGGAACCTGTTCTTTAAAGTTTGGCGATAATACTTCTGTTACTTTTATAGGAGCGCCCTTCACAAATAATATCCATTTGTCGCCGTGTTTATGAAAAGTACTCATGCGCATCCTCTCTGAATCAAATGGCAGTTTCGACAAAAGCGGAAATTGGTCATCAGCACCCTCTTTTGAATGCCCGCTTTCCAAAGCATGGTTCACCAACGCGGTTTCTGTGGAGTCTCCCAGCAATCCATCTTCGGAAAACCGTACTTCATTATTTAAGATCATGGCATGTCGCAATAATTCCTCTTTGTCGGGTTCTGCCTGCATCTTTTCCACCGTCATTATGTTTTGCGTAAGCGTACCTGTTTTATCGCTGCAGATATAGGTAACAGAGCCTAATGTTTCCACGGCAGGCAACTTTCGCATCAGGGCTTTTTGTTTAACCATTCTGCGGGCACCCTGGGCAAGGGCGATGGTGATCACTGCGGGAAGCGCTTCCGGCAATGCGGCAACTGCTAAAGAAAGTGCCGTAAGAAACATCTGGAAAGGCGCCATACCCTGCCACAATCCAATACCAAACACTACAAGGCAGATCAGTATAACTATAACGGCTAATTGCTTGCTGAAAACGCCCAGGCGTTTTTGAAGCGGTGTTTTTTGAGATCCCACTTCCAGCAAACCCGCAATTTTCCCTATTTCGGTGTTCATGCCGATAGTGATTACTACTGCTTTTGCCGAGCCATTACTAACAATGGTTCCTTTGAAAACAGTATTATGCTGATCTCCCGGAACCAGGTTTTGTTCACTAATTGCATCCGTTTTCTTTTCAATGGAATGGCTTTCTCCTGTCAGGGATGCTTCATCTGTTTTAAGAGAACTCACTTCAATCAACCTCGCATCAGCAGGAACAATATCACCGGCTTCTAATAAGATAATATCACCCGGTACAAGCATGCCTGCTTCAATTTTAGCGGGATTATTATTGCGTACTACGAGGGCATATTGGGCAGTCATTTTTTGCAGCATCCTGACCGATTTTTCCGCATTGTACTCCTGTGAATAACCCATCCAGGCGTTTCCAATAATGATGGCAAGTATAACATAAGCATCGGTATGTTCGCCTACCACAAAGGAAATCACAGCGGCAATAACCAGGATAATGATCATTACATCAGTAAACTGTGCAATAAGGATAGATAATTTGCTTTTTTGTTTGCCTTCCTTTAAAGCATTCTCTCCAAATTCTTTTTGCAACAATGGCACAACTGCTTTGTCCAAACCAGATGGGGATGTTTTAAGTTGAGTTAAGACCTCTTCTTTGGTGAACTGGTAGAATGCTTTCATTGATTTATATATAGCTTAAAGATAGTCTATGTCAGGCTCAACAAAAAATCCCGCTGTTTTACACAGTGGGATTTTTAATATGCAAACAAGGATCATTAAATAAATACTATAAAGCAAAATATGGACAATATTAGCAATTCTTCAACTGCTTTTCAGGTTTAGGCATTGTTTGATGCGATGAGACCTGGGAGGGTTAGCCAAAGCTGTTATTTAATTGGGGATTATAAATATCGTTCTTCTACAATTCTTTTATGATGATTGAAGTGGCCCACCAGTATAAATCCTAGTTGGTTAACTGAAAAAGTATTAAAATTTGCTGTGCCTGTTTTGGCAAGCATTCCGGGAGTGAAACTGTCAAAAAGGAAAAGGCTGGATCGCCGCACGGCAACAAATTCTGCAGTTAAACTTTCCCAGGTCCTGTTATTGGCGATTGACGCTGCTGCATAATCATTTTCATCAAAGCCGGGAAGGGAAGAAGCCTCATCTCTGGCAAAACATAAGGCACGGTAGGTCAATATCCGTTCTGTATCAGTGATATGCTGCAGTAATTCCCTCAAAGTCCATTTTCCTGGTGCATACGCATAAAGTGATTTCTCCTCCGAAATGGAAGGCAGAAAATCTTTTATTACCTGCGATTGGTTAGTGAATGCAACGGGCAGTTCCTTTTCTTTTACCTGGTCGATGTATAACTGGAAATAGCCCGGATGGCTGGTGGGGGATGATTTTGACATATCGTATTGCAGTATTAGGTTAAGAGAATAGTGCCGGTTAACTTGTTGGTGGTTGATGGTTGATTGTTGATTGTTGATGGTTGAGGGTTGATGGTCAATAGTCAATGGTCAAAGGTTGATGGTCGATGGTCGATGGTCAATGGTGAAATATTGACCATCATATAGCTATCGGGTCATAAGCTTAACTTAACGGGAGTATTTTATTGTAAAAACTACAGCGCCCGATAAAATTTTATGATATCCTGCTCGTTGCCTTTTAGGGTTTTCCAGGTTACCGGTTACATTGATGAATTCAACAGGATATTATCCTTTTTTTGATTTTTTCATGGTTGGTACTGGTAATGCTTCGCTGGTTATTTTTCTTTCGCCTTTCAATGAATTGGCTAATTGAATGGCCGTATATGCATTTATTATTCCACCCGTTTTTGAGATATTACTCAACAGGGTTTTATCTTCGGTACCAGGAATACTGACCTTTTCACCGGGTGCTTTTGCAGATTTTTCAATTACATATTTCAATTGCCTGGCACTCAGGGCAGGGTAGTAGCCTAAAATGAAAGCAGCGGTACCTGCTACCACCGGACAAGCCATGCTTGTGCCGGATAAATTGCCATAATTGTTTCCACCGGGCATCGTAGAATAAATTTGTACCCCCGGAGCAAATACATCAACTTCTTTTTTGCCGTAATTGCTAAAGGGTGCAGTAATGCCCCCATTTTTAACATCACCACTTGCACCCACGGTGATCCAGTTGGCAGCTACTATTTTATTTTCTTTATATACAGGGGTTGGGTAATGATCGGCTGAGTCTAAATTTTTTGAATCATTTCCTGCGGCATGTACCAATAAAACACCCTTTTTTTCGGCGTACATCACTGCATCATCTACCCATTTTTTCTCAGGCGATACGTATTTACCAAAGCTCATGCTGATAATCTGTGCGCCATTATCAACTGCATAGCGTATAGCCAGCGCAACGTCTTTATCATGCTCATCCCCGTCGGCAAGGGCCCTTACCATCATAATACGTACATTATCTGCAATTCCATCTATTCCTTTTTTATTATTTCTTACCGCGGCAATCGTTCCCGCACAATGCGTACCATGTAAGGCGGTAGACGCCATAATATCATTGTTGCCATAAAAACGGTCATTGATATCTGTTTCATCATCCTGCACGATTTCTTTTCTGTATTCACGCGGTGCGATATTTGCGGCATCCGCCTTTCCTATCTGGCCTTCAAATTCATCGATAATCTGTTTATTGGTGATAATGTCGCCGGGACTACCCTGGCAAAGTTGTATTAAAAAGATTTTGGTTTTTCTTGCGTTGACATCTGTAGATGTGTATTTTTCCAGGTCAGTACAGGAGTATTCTGCTTTTCCTAAATCTTTTGCGATAACAGAATCACCTTTTAAAAACCCCGGCAATATTTTTTTCATAAAAGCTATTTCTGCCGGATTGATATCTCCTATGATTTCCTGCTTTGCTTTTTTAAATATTTCAAATTCTTCTTTCTCTTCCGGTTTTAAAGCTGACGGTTCGGTTGTGATACCTTCATATTTTAATTTCAGTTTATTGTAAACACGAGCGGCTTCATAACTATCCTTTGTTACATTGCGGCCATCTCTGCCCCCCAGGAAATTCCATCCATGAATATCGTCTACATACCCGTTTTTATCATCATCTTTTCCATTGTACGGTATTTCATTGGGGTTTGTCCATAAAATTGGTTTCAGGTCTTCATGAAGGGTATCGATACCAGTATCAATTACGGCTACAATTACCTGCCTGCTTTTGATTTTTTTTGCTTTCACAAAATCATATGCCTTATCGAGGCTGATACCGTTAATCCCCGTACTGTCTTTATCCTGTAAATACCAGTTTTTAGTTAATACAGTATTTGAAGTTTGGGAAAAAGTTGCAGCTCCGGAAAAGAGTGCCGTAAATAGTAACAAGAATGTTCTCTTCATTGGTAGTTTTTTGTGCATGTGCAATTTATTGTAAAGGCGGCAAATCAGGTTACGATTAAAAAAATAGTCATTAAAAAAATTAAAGATTAACAGCATTTTACAGTAAAATGTTCTGCAAGAGGTAATTTTCAGGAAAATCAAAAGAAGGGAGCGTGTTGTTATCAAATATTCCAAATACACTGCTGCCGCTTCCGCTCATAGCCGCAAACAAAGCTCCCTGCTCATAGAACGATGCTTTGATCGATTTGATTTCGGGATAGCGTTTAAAAACAGGTATTTCAAAGTCATTGATGAGTTTGCCTTTCCAGTGGCTCACAGGCCCGGAAATGATTGTTTGCAGCGGTTCAGGGGGTGATGAGTTTTGGGTAAATTCACCGGTTACAATACTGAGTCGTGAAAATGCCCACCCGGTATTAATATGGATACGCGGATTTACGATTATCATCCGGTAACCAGGTAGTTGTACATTGACAGGTTGCAGGATTTCACCACGGCCTGTTGCAATACAGGGCTTATTGATGATAAAGAACGGACAGTCGCTCCCTAACTGTAAAGCGTAGGACAACAATTGATCATCCGTTAAACCCAATGCATAGTTTTCGTTCAGGGAGATGAGTGTAAATGCGCCATCGGCCGAACCTCCGCCAAGGCCGGCGCCAATGGGGATTGTCTTATGTAAATGCATTTTTACTGCAGGTAACCGCGGAAAATCTTTTTTTAGCAGGTGCCAGGCTTTAATACAAAGATTGTCCTTTTCTTCACCTTCTATTTTGGTACCTGAATGTGAAAAAAGCGGTGGGGAAAGATCGCCTGGTGATGTTGCAGAAATTATTTCCAGTGCATCATTTAAGTGAACCGGGTAAAAAAGGGTTTCGATATTGTGGTAACCATCGGCTCTCTTCCCTGTAATAATTAAACCAAGGTTTATTTTGCAATTGGGAAAAACGATCATCTTTAATTGATAACTGGTTGTTTTTTTTCTTGATAATAATTCCCTACAAAGTCACCGGAGATATTTATTAAAGCCTGGTGTTTTACTGCAGACAATTATGCATTATCAATTAATTCATTATCCATTAACCTTTTTTCCTGCCTTTAATTTCATCCCTTATGGCGATGGCCCTAATATAGTCTTCCTGTTCCAAAACTTCGGCCAGGAGGTTGTTCAGTTCTTCCAGCGACAACCCTTTCAGATCATCACGGCCCCCGGTTTCGGTTGTAATGGGGGCATTTGATTTTTTCTTTTTGGCATCGCCTTCCATTAAAATACCGGCGCTGTCTAAAATATTATCGTAGGTAAAAATGGAGCAGCCAAAGCGCACGGCAAGCGCCAATGCATCGGAGGTTCTTGAATCAATTTCCACGGTATCATTTTCACTGCTGCAAACTAATTTACTGTAAAATATACCTTCCTGAAGATCGTTGATGATCACTTCGTGCAATTCAACATTAAAAGCCATCATGAAATTTTTCATCAGGTCGTGTGTGAGCGGGCGGCTTGGGCTCATTCGCTCCAGTGCAACCGCGATTGCCTGTGCTTCAAAACCACCAATAACAATTGGCAGGCGGCGTAAACCATTTACTTCACCCAAAACCACCGCATACGAATGAGTTTGGGTAATACTGTGCGACAAGGCTACTATTTCTAATTCTATTTTCTTCATAAATAATTTACGAAACTAAGTGTTTTTTTAAATAGAAACTACTGTTTTGGGTTTGTCGGAAAAGATTTTTCAGGTACCAGGGTCGCTCCTGATTTTCGTTTTTTGTTTTTTCTGTTTTTTTGAATAGTATCTTAGTTTTACAAAGGTCGTCTTTTTGGTGAAGTATTCTTATTTAAGCCATTTAATAATACTCCGTGCCGGCTTTGCAGTTGCTGCTTATTAATGTTTTTTCCTGCTTCATCAGTAATTAATATTCCTCAATATCTGGTTTAATTTTTTTTCATGCCAACGGCATGGGCTTATTCATCAAAACATATCTTAATGTAAAAAGCCTTTCCGACTAACATGAAAGGCTTTTTAAAATGAAATGAATATTTTTATCTTCTCTTAATTTCAGGATGTCTTCCCTTTCAGTCAATTATGCCTGGTACCTTGTTTTCACCCAGGCCTGTTTTAACTGTTTCGTTGAATTTCCATTTCGGTGTAGACATGCTTATTACTGATGAGAATAAACTGAATAACTTTTAATCAACTCTTTTCATCTTCTTCACTGCTTCAATGATCTTTGGCATTACTTCAAAAGCATCTCCAACAATACCATAATCCGCCGCTTTAAAGAATGGCGCTTCGGGGTCTTTATTGATCACCACGATCGTTTTGCTCCTGTTTACTCCCGCTAAATGCTGGATGGCCCCGGAAATACCAATGGCAAAATATAAATTGGGGGCAATGGCAATTCCGGTTTGGCCTACATGCTCATGATGCGGCCTCCAGTTTATGTCCGCCACGGGTCGGCTACACGCAGTAGCTGCTCCCAGTAATTTAGCGAGGTCTGTTACCAATGCCCAGTTTTCGGGGCCTTTTAAGCCACGTCCGCCACTGACTACAATTTCCGCCTCAGTTAATGGTACTTCGCCCGCAACTTTATTAATGGCAGTAACCTGAACTTTTGCCGCATCAACTGCTGATGCAAATTCGGCCACTTCAGCAATGCCATCTCCCGTGGTGATAGGATAGGAGTTAGGGTTCAGCGAAATTATTTTTACGGGTGTATTAATTGCTACATTAGCGAATGCTTTTCCACTAAATACATTTTTCTTTACCACGAACCCATTGGTGGTATCCGGTAAGGCAATCGCACCCGAAACCAGTCCGGCGATCAACCGCACACTCAAACCCGGCGCCACAGCTTTCCCTGTAAGGTTGTTGGAAAAAACAATAACAGTTGCGCCGGATGCAATGGCGGTTTCTGCAATCAATTTTGTAAATACCTGTGCATCCAGTTGATCCAGCGACGGGTTTTTAACTGTATGGACTTTTTTAATGCCATATTTCCCCAGCAGGGTTAAATCATCGGTAACAGAGCCCAGTACAATGGCTTCTGCACCAACTTCCAGTTGATCTGCCACCTTAGCGCCATAACAGGCTGCTTCAATAGATGATTTCCTGATCTGCCCGTCGGCCTGGTCCAAAAAAATTAAAACACTCATGATACAGAGTTTATAAGTTTAATAAAATATAGCCTTAAATTACTAAATTAACCGGAGCGATTAAAACCAGAGTAAGAGCTTGCATTTCAAATGTGCTAATTAGCTAATCCGCTAATTTGCTAATGTAAAATACCCCAATTGCACTAGTAAATAATCTATAAAAACTGACAACCTATTTGCAGTTTTTTCTGCCCTGGCGTCTAAATATACTGTGGCTTTAAAGCGCTCCACAATGATTGACAAGTAAAAGTGACCTGATAGCTTCCG
Source organism: Ferruginibacter sp. (assembly GCA_014379625.1). Classification (GTDB taxonomy): domain Bacteria; phylum Bacteroidota; class Bacteroidia; order Chitinophagales; family Chitinophagaceae; genus Ferruginibacter. Next base: position 29,794 of record JACMLJ010000081.1, read on the forward strand.
GGTGGTACAACCCTGTTTAATTGATAATCATCTACTGGTCAAAAGCGCTTAGTCTGAAAGTTTAAAAGGGTTAAATAATACTGAACCGACCTGAGGTCCCAGCCGAAGCGGGAACGGAGGGTTCTAAATTACCTTAGCTTCTTCATGCAGCAACCTTACCAGTTCTTCGGGATGATCTGCTGAAACCAGCTTCACGCCTGCTTTTGCCGGGGGAAGATCAAAAGAAGCGATGGAAGTAAGCGCTTCCGCCGCCACGGGTTCTACCACTTTCAATGGTTTGCCCCTGGCCCCCATAATGCCTTTCATATTTGGAATACGTTGTTCCGCCATTCCTTTCTGGCAGCTTACTACAACGGGTAGTTGCACTTTACAGGTTTCTTCACCGCCTTCTATTTCACGAACAATGACGGCGTGCCCGCCCTCGAGGGAAAATTTGGAAGCGAGTGAAATGTAGGGAAGATCCAGCATTTCTGCCACCATGCCGCCAATGGAAGATCCATTGTAATCGATGGTTTCTTTTCCGGTAAATATAAGGTCGTAGCCGCCCGGTTTGGCTACCGCCGCGATTTGAGAAGCTATATAATAACTATCATGGCTATCCGCGTTCACACGGATGGCTTCATCGCCACCCAGGGCCAGCGCTTTCCGGATGATGGGATCGCAATCCGGCGCGCCGATGGTTAACAGGTGAATGGTACTGGTATTATCCGCTTCTTTCAGTTCGATCGCCCTCACCAGGGCGTACCATTCATCGTACGGGTTAATGATCCATTGTACTCCATCACCGGCGAATTTCGTATTGTTATCCGCGAAGGTTATTTTTGCAGTGGTATCCGGCGTTTTACTGATACAGACTAAAATTTTCATTTGTAAAATTTAGTATCAAAAAATAAGTTGTTTATGCAACTATTGTCAAAGATAATATTTGTAAATATATAATTGCACATTTAATCAAAAAAAATATTGGAAAATGGACCGGATAGAAAAATTGCTGGAATATATGAAGACGGCTGAGAAGGATAGTTTTCTGCAACATGCGCTGGCATTGGAATACATTAAGATTGGAGCTGACGAGGAAGCCAGGAACTTATTTAATGAACTGCTGCTGAGGGAGCCAACCTATGTAGGTTCTTATTACCATTTGGGCAAATTACTGGAACGGGCCGGTAACTTTGATAAAGCCATCCGGATTTATCAAAGAGGTATGGAAGAAGCAAAAAGGGCAGGAGATCATCATTCTTACAACGAATTGCAGGGCGCTTTGGAAGATATTGAGGAGTAGGGGCCGACCCGCCGGGTTTTCAACAGCCTGTTTTTATGTTTTTGTTTGAGTTTGTGTGGGCGGTATTTTTTCATGCCGTCATTGCCGGATCCCTGTTTGCAGTCTAACCAAGGCGGTTTTGATTTGTACAAGATACTGGTAGCTGTCTTTGGTTTTTAATTCATGCCGGTTTCAATTATGGTGTAAGAATAAAAAAAAATGGAGCTTTTAGAAAAATTTACACAACACATAAAAAAAGAAAATCTTTTTCAGCCAAAAGACAGGTTACTGCTTGCCGTTAGTGGCGGTATTGATTCTGTTGTTTTGTGTGAGTTATGCCGGCAGGCGGGTTATGATTTTGAAATGGCGCACTGCAATTTTCAATTAAGAGGTGATGATAGTAACCGCGATGAAAAATTTGTGGCTGCCCTGGCGAAAAAATTCGGGGTAGTGTTTTACGTAAAAACATTTGAAACCATCCCATACGCGCAGGCTACAAAAAAATCAGTTGAAGAAGCAGCAAGGGATCTTCGTTATCAATGGTTTTATAGCTTAATTGAACCTAAAAAATGGGATGATGGGCAAAAAGAGATGGATGATATCACCTACCAGGTATCCAAACAGCGACTATCGACACTCAACTATATTCTTACTGCTCATCACGCCGATGATAATATTGAAACCGTGCTGATGAACTTTTTCCGGGGTACCGGCATTACTGGTTTGAGAGGGATTTTACCGAAGCAGGGAAAGCTCATCCGACCTTTATTATTCGCCCGCCGGACTGAGTTAGAAATATTTGTAAAAGATAATGCGCTTGAATTTGTGACAGATCATACCAACTTCGAAAATGACTACACCCGAAATTATTTTCGTAATACCATCATCCCATTGGTAAGTGAAAGTTTTCCCCGGTCTGCTAAAAATGTATTGAAGAATATTCAGCGTTTCAGGGAAACTGAAATTTTGTACCAGCAGGCTGTTCAGTTGCATAAAAAGAAATTACTGGAGCAAAAGGGTGGCGAGATACATATCCCTGTTTTAAAATTACTGAAGACAACGCCGCTGGCAACGGTAGTATACGAGATCATCAAAGATTTTGGTTTTACGTCCCATCAAACGGAAGAGGCTATTGCTTTATTAAAAAGTGAAACAGGGAAATACATTCAGTCTGCTACCCATCGCGTCATTAAGAACCGCAACTGGCTTGTTATTTCACCCATTGCAACGATTGAATGCGCCCATGTATTGATTGAAGAAAATGACCATGCCATTGTTTTTTTAAATGGAACCATTTCGATGGAGAAAATTGCGAAGGCACGGTTTTCTATGGTTAATGACCCATTGGTTGCGCAGTTGGATCCTGCACAAATTAAGTTTCCATTGTTGTTGCGAAAATGGAAACAGGGAGATTATTTTTATCCCCTTGGTATGCAAAAGAAAAAGAAGCTCAGCCGTTTTTTTATTGATCAAAAATTATCACTTACCCAAAAAGAAAACACCTGGGTAATTGAAATGGATAAAAAAATAATATGGGTGGTAGGTAAAAGAATTGACAACCGCTATAAAGTGACCGATGATACACAGGATGTTTTAAAAATTGACTACCTCCCGAAATGAGGGTGCGAAAGTTCTTCCATAATGGCCGGAAACATTTGTGGCGCAAGGGAGGCGATTAACACCACTGTAAAAATTAACCCAAATAAAGAACCCCATAAATGTGCATCGTGATTTACATGCCCGATATTCCGCTTAGACATATAAATACAATAACCAAGGTAAAGAAAGGCAAAAATAATAAAAGGCATTGGTATAAAATAAATGAGGATTATGCCCCAGGGATTAAATAATATGCAGGCAAAAATAACTGCCGATACTGCTCCCGAAGCGCCCAGTGCCCTGTAATTATAGTTATCCTGATTTTTTAAATAGCTGGGTATATCTGCAATAATAACCCCGAGGAAATAAAGCAGTAAATAGGAAATATTGCCGCCCAGTCCGAATTCTGAAAAATAGCTTTCAATAGCCCTCCCAAAAAAATAGAAACTAAACATATTAAAGAACAAATGAACAAGATCGGCGTGGATAAAACCGGAGGTTATAAAACGGTAATATTCTTTTTCTCTTTTAATGCGGTAGGGCCACATGACTGCTTTATCCACAAAGGCCGCATTGGAAAAGCCAATAAGTGATATGATCACATTAATTGCTATCAGGCTAAACGTTACCGGGGCACTTGAAAAATCCATATATATAAATTAAGGGTCAAAACTATTGTATTATTTTAACTATGGTGATATTTTTCGTTGCGGTTAATGCTACAGGCCCGGTAAACCTGTTCTGCAACTATTAACCGCACGAGCTGGTGCGGGAAAACCAATTGTGACAAGCTCCATTTATAATTTGCCCTTTGCATAATGGCTTCACTAACCCCGTATGCACCACCAATTAAGAATACAATATTTTTGATGCTTTCATTGGCCCTCGACTGGATAAATGCGGCGAATGCTTCACTATTCAGGTGTCTTCCTCTTTCCTCCAGGAGTATGAGGTAGTCTTCTTTTTGAAGCGTATTCAAAATAATCTCCCCTTCCTTCCTTTTGAGTTCTATTTCGCTTAGTGTGGCTGAATTTTTGGGCATCGCTATAATGTTCCATCCTACAGGATAGTAGTTTGCAATTCGTTTTGTAAACAACTCTACGCCTTCTTTGACATAATTGTCATGATCTTTCCCGATTGTCCAGAATTGAAGTTTCATGTGTTATTTCCAGCAAAAATGCGGAAAGAGTTGGGATGAATAAAATAAATCTCTATTTTTGCAATCCATTAGTTGAAAAGCCCCTCAGGGTTTAGGGCGAATTGGCTTCGTAGCTCAATTGAATAGAGCATCTGACTACGGATCAGAAGGTTATAGGTTTGAATCCTATCGAGGTCACAAGTATATTCCTAAGATTAGCATAAACCACACAAAATTAATGATTTGTGTGGTTTTTAATTTTG
>JACMLJ010000082.1 GCA_014379625.1 Ferruginibacter sp.
ACAAATGCGATAAAATCAGCAATTTTTCCCTCCATGACTTTTATATCATCTTTATCATGCTTAATGGTATGAAGAACAGCGTTGGCGGAAAAGCAATCCCTTAGTAAAATGGTATCCGCATTTTTCATGGCTTCAAATAACCGATTAACTGTATTAATAATACTATCGCGGGCAGTTTGGGCATTTACCCTACAAGCAGCGCTGGTCAATAAAAAAAAGCAAAGCAATTGTTTCATATTATTAATTTTAAGACATTGCTGTAGATATTACAATTAATCCTGCAATAAAAATACTGCTTTAAAGCCTCAAATCTGACCCTTGCGACAATTATATACGCCATTGACAATTAGTTGAAAGTTAATGGAAAGTACTTGGCTTTTCCTGGAATTGAGTTGTCAAAGGCTTTTCAGCCCGCGGATAATGAAAAAAGTAATATGAATTCGGCTTTAAGCCGAATTTGATGTAAGAATTTCCCTGATTGCGTTGGCTAAAGCCAAACATGAATTAGTTCACTTGTTTCTCCGGCTAAAACTGGAGGCAATTCACAAGACCAATGACAACCGGTGGCTATATACTGCTTTTGTTGCGCTCAGAGTACTGTGAATTTGAAATGCACCCCTATGCCTGAATTTAATGCCCAGGTGTAAAAAATTTAAAAACGGGGAAATTCTTCATCAAATAATTTGCCCATTTTACCGTTTTAACCTGATACGGGTTTGGCTATATTTTTGCAACCTCTGAATTATATTATCTCCTCAACCTCTAACCAAAATTATCATGAGAAAAAAATTTTTACCTGTAATAGTTCTTTTTAGCCTTTTACTTAGCTGCACAAAAGCAATTGAGGAAAAAAGCTGCCTGCTCAATTCTGCAACAATCGCAGGCGCTTATAAATTTACCGCAATTGTATACAAAAAGGATTCTTCGACACCAGCAATTGATCAGTTTGCTATCCTTCCGTCTTGTGAAAAAGATGATATCCTTACTATTAATGCTGATAACACATACGCATACACAGATGCAGGCGCTACCTGTACTCCTGCTGGCGACGAATCCGGGACCTGGATTTTATCCGGAAGCAGGTTCACCTTAGGCGGTGATATTTATACTGTTAGTTATTTTGATTGTGGTACTATAACAGGAAGTTACGCGGGGAGTACGGAGGGGGAATTAACTACGATTACCTTGGTACGAAAGTAGTGTTAAGTTGAATAGTGAATGGTCAATGGTCAATGAATGCCGTTTAGTTAAGCACTGCAATTTAATTGCCCCGTCCCTTCAGGGCGGGGGCAGAAGGTTACCATATTCCATTTTGGTTTTAGCCGAATAATGTTTCGGCTAAAGCCACATTTTTTATTGCAAATTTTTATCCCCGTCTTCAAGGACGGGGCAATTAAAACCCTATCATACGGGTAAGTGGTTAGCCGGGAGTAAAATTGGCAATCATCACGGCGAGGCATCAATTATTCTATTTGATGTTTAATAACCTAAAATTTTCAACATACTTTGCGCAGTTTGTTCTTTGGCATATACCCAATCAACTAATTTACCTGTTTTGTCGTGGCCAATGATTATGTGTTTGGGAGAGGGAATGAGGCAATGTTTGATACCACCGTATCCGCTGATCTGGTCCTGGTAAGCGCCGGTGTGAAAAAACCCTACAAACAATGGTTCCCCATTGGTTATTTTAGGAAGAAACACTTCATTGATGTGTTCTTCAGAGTCATAATAATCGTGGCTGTCGCAGGTTATACCGCCAAGGGTTACCCGTTGGTATTCTTCTTTCCATTTATTGATGGGCAGCATCAGGAATTTTTCACCAATACCCCAGGTATCGGGTAAGGTTGTTATAAAGGAAGAATCGATCATATACCATATCTCACGGTCATTCTGCATTTTTTCGCCAATAACGCTATAAATATGCGCCATACTCTCCCCTACCGTATAACTTCCAAACTCTGTAAAAATATTGGGCATTTGTACCTTGTTTCGCTTACACGCTACTTTAATATTGCGTACAATTTCGTTGATCATGAACTGGTAGTCATAATCAAAACCCAAAGAATGCTTGATAGGGAACCCTCCCCCGATATTAATGGAATCCAGTTCGGGACAAATCTTTTTTAGCTGGCAATACAGGTTAATCACTTTGTTCAGTTCACTCCAGTAATAAATATCATCCTTTATACCTTTATTTAAAAAGATATGCAGCATTTTCAATTGAAACTTATGTTCCATCCCCTCTATCTCATCCACATAAAATTCCAATACATCTTTCGCCCGCATACCCAGGCGGGAAGTATAAAATGGGAAATTGGGTTCTTCTTCGGCTGCTACACGTATCCCCAGTTTAAAGGGTACCCGTACAGACTTGTAGGCTTTCAATTCGTCTTTGTTATCTAAAATCGGGATCACATTTTTAAAGCCGGTGTTCAACAAACGGGCAATCCTCGCTGTATAGGGCTTTTGTTTATAGCCATTACAGATGATAAATGTTTCTTTATTGATCTTTCTCCTGGCATATAATTTATTAACAATATCAATATCGTATGCATAGGAGGTTTCCAGGTGAATGTCATTTTTCAAGGCCTCTTCCACTATAAAGGAAAAGTGCGAGCTTTTGGTGCAATAACAATAATTATATTTACCCTCGTATTTGTGTTTTTTGATAGCTTTGGCAAACATCTCTTTCGCCTTGTTGATCTGCATCCCGATTTTTGGTAAATAGGTTAATTTCAGCGGGGTACCGTACTTATCTATTAGCGCTTTTATATCCTGCCCGTTATACTGCAAATACTCATCCACCACTTTAAAATCTTCCTGTGGAAAGTTAAAAGTCTGGTCCACCAGATCGGCGTAAGTATTATTCATGTTAGTCATTTCCTTCAATGGGTTTTATTTTTGTGCAAATGTAATTCAATGGTACATGCAATTAATAAAAAAAACCGGGTGCGACATCGTCACATCCGGCTCGTCAATGGTAGTGGGCAATGGCAAAACCTAACAGTTGTCCCTTTCCTTCACCACTCACCTTCCACTATTCACTATCTCACCTGGGCTATCAAATTTTTAAAACTTTCTGGTTCATTCATAGCCAAATCCGCTAATACTTTACGATTGATATCGATATTCTTTACCGCTAATTTATGAATGAATTCGCTGTAAGTAATACCCTCAGCCCTTACTGCCGCGTTGATACGTGCTATCCACAAAGTGCGGTACTCACGTTTTTTCAGTTTACGGCCAACGTAGGCATAGGTTAAACCTTTTTCCATTACGTTTTTTGCAACGGTGTAAACATTCTTGCGTTTACCGTAATAACCTTTGGCGGCTTTTAATACTCTTTTTCTCCTGGCCCTTGATGCTACTGCATTTTTTGAACGTGGCATATCTTAATTTTTTGAAATGTTAATGTAGTAATGTGAAACTGGATATATATCCCTGTTTAACCTTTGAGACGCAATAAACGCAGTACGAAATTGTGGTTAGTAGCATCCACTATACCTTTACTTCTCAAATTACGTTTACGCTTTTTTGTCTTTTTTGTTAAAATGTGGCGTTTAAAGGGCTTTTGAAAGGTAACTAAACCGGTACCGGTAACTTTGAAACGCTTCTTTGCGCTTGAGTTGGTTTTAACTTTTGGCATTTAATAACTTATTATAGTTACTCCCTGCTGGCGTCCCGAACAGACGGGAACTTTTTGGGCCTTGTGGGAAATGAGTAAAAAAGAAATTTCTTTTTAGGGCGGCAAAGGTAAAGAAAAAGCGGGTACTTTTCTATTTAATATTGAAAATTTCAAAAACAGCCCGTATTTCCGGCGAACCGGGGATACTGAAATTTTCTAATTTTTGTAAATACAACTTATCAATGTGTCGATTTTTTACCGTCACTTATATAATATTCCTTCATTATTTCAAAAACGGTATTTTTCAATTCGGTAGATTTCATGCCTGCGGATGAAACGGGCGGCAGGAAATGCATGCGTAACCTGGTTGGAATTAAATAAACGCCTTTATTGATTGGTATGGCTTCCCTTGTACCAAATATAACGCAGGGGATCACATCTTTTTTTGCATCCACCGCCAATTTGAAAGCTCCATCATAAAAAGGCTTTAACGGTTCCTGCGTGCGGTTACGCGTACCTTCCGGATAAATACACATGTGCAAATTATTCCGAAGCACTTCCCGCATATCTTCTAAACTCTTCAGCCGGCTCCGGTTATCATTTCTATCCACGAGCACTGAACCCCTTTTATAAAACCATCCAAATACCGGGACTTTGGCGAAGGAGGCTTTTGCAATAGTTTTATTGCCACCGGGCACAAAAGGAGCCGATAATGGCACATCCAATAAAGCGTTATGATTATAAACTATTACATATGTTTGTCCTTTTGTAAAATTTTCTTTTCCCTTCACGGACAAAGGGCAACCAATAATATACAACCAGATCCGCATCCAGCATCTGGATACCCAGATAAAATAATCCTGTCCTTTTTTACCAGGTATAAGGTAGGATATCATAGATGGAATGAAAATGATGAGGAATGAAATTATAAAACTTATTAAAGCCCATACAGCCCAAACCCGTCCGAATATATTTATCAAAAAATCAGTAGGGGATTTTTTATTCTTTTTTTCATTCAATACTGTTTCCTGCATAGCGATATCTTATTGCCGGTTTAAGGAGTTAACAATTTCCAGTCAATGGGTGGCAGCCCCTGTTTAATCAATAGCTCATTGGTTTTTGAAAAATGTTTGCAACTGTAAAAACCCTTGTCCGCACTAAAAGGAGAAGGATGGGCGGCTTTCAGCAAAAAATGTTTTGTTTCGTCAATTAACACCTGTTTCTCCTGGGCAAACTTACCCCATAATAAAAATACAACACCGTTCTTTTGATCAGAAATCTTTTTAATGACCATGTCTGTAAAATTCATCCAGCCGGTTTTTGCGTGACTTGCAGGTTCGTTAGCCCTTACCGTTAGTATAGCGTTTAATAATAACACGCCCTGTTCTGCCCACCTGGTAAGATTGCCATAATCTACCGGCATGGCGATCCCTGTGTCGGTTTGAATCTCCTTGTAAATATTTACCAGTGAAGGTGGCGGCTTTATTCCCACAGGAACAGAAAAACTGAGGCCATGGGCCTGTCCCGGGTTGTGGTAAGGATCTTGGCCTAAAATCACTACCCGCACTTTATCAAAAGGGGTTTGATTAAACGCATTGAAAATAAGCTGGCCCGGAGGGAAAATTACCTTGCCCGCCGACCTTTCCATTTTTAAGAAAGTAACGATCTCTAAAAAATAAGGTTTAGTAAACTCGTTCTTTAAAACCTCTTTCCAGGAAGGCTCCATTTTCACATCCATTTATAAAGATTTGGGTAAAAATACAAAAGCCCCGCTAAACGAAGTCCACAATTTTCACGAGTGCCGGTAACAGTAAGTTCAGCATAAAAGCTTACCGGGGGGTGAATAGTATTTTTTGCAGGACATTAAGATCATCCCAATAAATCCAGTGTTCATTTAAATGTTTTCCGCCAAATTTTAAATAAAATGCCTGGTATTTATTGCCCTTTGCGATTCCTACGCATAAACGCTTTGCCTGATGCCCGTTTAGCCATTCCACAAATTTCATCAGCAGGCTTTTGCCAATCCCATTTCTTTGGTAATTTATTAAAATATAAAAGGATTGAATTTCGGCGTCCATTTCATACCGGTTGGTAAGGTGTCCCGCAATATAGCCTGCAATATGACTGTCAATGACTGCTTTTAAAATAACCCGTTCAGGTTTCGAACTCTTTGGCGATTCTTTGTTAAAGTAGGTGCGCCACCGATGCAGCCGAAGGGCGTAATCAATTTCAACCGCATCAATATAACCGGGTATGGATTGCCTTTTGCTTTCGATCTCAACCGCCGTTAATTCTTCAATATCCGATTTTCCAGCAACCTCAATATTCATATTCATATTCCAAATTCAAATTCAGTAATGACCTTTAGACTGGTTGTATTGGTGACCGGGCTATTCATAGCATTAAAAGTGTGCAAGTAGTAAGGAAGTGATTTTAACCCTGGTTCCAGCCCCAGAAGACGAAAAAGCAGCAATCTTATCTAATTGAAAATAGACTTATTTATCAGGAATAGCGGCACCTTTTGCTATCCACTCTTTCACTTTTACTACAAAATCCGGGTGGCTTAAGGGCGGCCTTGTACCATAGGTAAAACTATTTTTTACCAATGTGTCCTCTTCCACATGTTTTATAAATTCGTCCATTGATTTAAATCCCGTAAATTTTGGATCCTTGAAACTGGTAGCCAATTGCCTGGGGCTTTTTCCTTCAAAAACCATTTTAGTTTTAGCCGGGGGAAGATGCCAGTTAAAATGGCCCGGGGGCATATTGTTGCCAGGCACATGGGTATCCTGGTGACAGTTTTTGCATTTCATTGCATACAATCCTTTTCCGTCAGGTCCGCGTTTCACATTCATTGTATGCAGGCGGCTGTCATCGCCCTGGAGCGGGATATCTCCTGAAGGATGGCAGTTCAAACAACGGGGATGCATAAATACCGTATACGCTTCATTAAATGCCGCTTTGGATTCTTCTGCCAGTTGATCTCTTTCCATGGTTGCTTCATCGATTATTTTAACTTCCGCAACAGCAGCAGTGTTGCCCGTATTAACGCGTTTATCGTTTTCAAAAGGCATTGCCAAGGCCGATAAAAAAGCCAGCGACATTGCCAGGTATACAACAATTTTTAATTGCCGGTGCCGGGAGGTTTTTATCTTTTGCATACTCTTTATTTTTATTTAAACTGAACGGGCGTTTGCTCTATCCATACACTTAATCAGCATGATTTTAAGAAATAAATCATGCTGCTGATGTCAAACTTAAAATGTCAGCAGTCAATTTATGATTGACACTAATTTTATTTTAAGGGTAAAGATGCAGGTTATCATAAAACCGGGCACATTCAACATTGACCACTGACCACCAGATAGCATCGGGTCACAACAATTCCTATGTTCTCAGTTTAGCCGCTACATGAATGGCTTTTCTTATTCTCTGGTAAGTTCCGCAACGACAGAGATTACCCGACATTCCATCATCAATATCCTGATCCGTAGGATTGGGGTTATCCCTTAATAATATGGCAGCAGCCATTATCTGTCCCGACTGGCAATAACCACATTGGGGTACATCCTCCTGTATCCATGCCTGTTCCAGGGGTTTGCCCAGCTTAACATCCAATCCTTCGATAGTAGTTATTTCTTTTCCGGCGGCCCTGGAAACCGGGGATATGCAGGAACGGATACCCTCTCCATCGAGGTGTACCGTGCATGCGCCGCATTGGGCTACGCCACAACCGAATTTAGTTCCCATTAAACCGAGCGTATCCCTCAAAACCCATAATATCGGCGTAGAAGGATCCACAGCTAACTGGTAAGCTTTCCCGTTTACTTTTATGTTTATCATGAGTTGAAACTTTACAGTGAATGGTGAATGGTGAATTGTGAATGGTGAATAGGCAATGGGCAAATAGCATTCTTACTCCTTATTCCTTACTACTTACTTACTACTTACTTCTTACTCATTTATACTTTCTTTACCAGGTCCTCTTTGGCAAAAGGTAATTTACGGATACGCCTGCCCGTAAGTAGAAAGAGGGCATTGGCCACGGCGGGGGCAACCGGCGGAACACCGGGCTCGCCTACCCCACCCATTTTTTCGGTACTGGGTACAATATGTACTTCTACCTGCGGCATTTCATTCATTCGCAATATTTTGTAATCATAGAAATTTCTTTGCTTCACCCTTCCTTTTTCAAAACTGATCTCCCCGTAAAGCGCAGCGGTAAGACCAAATACAACGCAACCTTCTATTTGGGCCCTGATCGTTTCTGGATTGACAACCGGTCCGCAATCGATTACCGAAACTACCTTATGAACTTTTATCGTACCGGGCTTTGGAATAGATACTTCAGCTACATGCGCCACATAACTTCCAAAGGATTCATGAATGGCGATCCCCCTTGCACGCCCTGCAGGCAGGGGCTTACCCCAATTTGATTTTTCGGCCGCCATTACCAAAACCCTTTTGTGCCGCAGATGTTTTTCAAGTAATGCTAGCCGGTACTGGTACGGATCTTTACCTGCTGCATGGGCCAATGCATCGATAAAGGTTTCCGTAACAAACGCATTACCGGAATGTCCTACCGACCTCCACCATAATGTGGGGACACCCCCGGGCGCCATATTCCAGTTCACCTTTAAATTGGGCACATTATAAGCCATGTCCGCCGCCCCTTCTACCGCGGTGGAATCCACACCGTCTTTAACCATCATTGCTTCCATGACGGTACCTACTGCAAAGGATTGACAAACGATCTGCTGCTGCCAGAATAAGGGCATGCCCGAAGCGTCTATACCCGCATTGATTACGTGATGCGCAGCCGGGCGATAATAACCACCCTGGATATCATCTTCACGGGTCCATATCACTTTAACGGGGGCATTTATTGCTTTTGAAACCTGGACTGCCTCTCTTACGAAATGGCAGTCCAGCACGCCGCGCCTTCCAAATCCGCCACCTAATAAAGTAGTATGCACTTTTACCTGTTCTGGCTTCAACCCCGTGATCTGTACCGCATTCATAAATTCCATCGTTTGAAACTGTGTGCCTACCCATATTTCACAACTATCCACTTTTACATCCGCTACACAGTTCAGGGGTTCCATTGGCGCGTGTGCCAGGTAAGGCAATTCATAGGTAGCATCTATTTTTTTTACAGCCCCGGCCATTGATGCTGCAACATCTCCCTCTTTCCTGGCAGATACTCCGGGTTCTTTGGCAAGTGCCGCGTATTGTTTTCTTTGGGTAATGCTGTCGAGATCTTTCAATGCGCCTTCGTCCCATACAATTTCCAGTGCCTCACGCCCAAGTTTTGCCGGCCAAAAACCATCTGCCACTACTGCAATACCCCGTTCGATTTCCACAACATGTTTTACACCGGGAATTGCTTTCGCTTTATCCGCATTAAAACTTTTCACTTTGCCGCCAAATACAGGCGGCCTTGCAATGAGGGCAGTTAATAAGCCGGCAACTTTTACATCGAGGCCAAAAATACCGGTACCATTTATTTTTTCGGGTGTGTCCAATCTTTTGATGGGTTTGCCAATGATGTTGAAATCTTTGGGATCCTTCAATTGTACCAGTTTCGGGGCATTTATAAGAGAAGCTTTTTCAACCAGTTCACTATACAGCAAACTCTTTCCGGATACTTTATTGATGACTTTGCCGTTTTCTGTTTTGCAGGCCGAGGGATCCACTTTCCATGTTTGGGCCGCAGCAGCTATCAGCATTGCCCTTGCGGTAGCGCCTGCATTGCGCAGACGATCATACTCTGACAATGTGCTGGAACTGCCGCCGGTAGCCTGCATTCCGAAACCCAAATGATTATACACAGGGTCAACCGGGGCAGATTCAAAACGGATCTTGCTCCAGTCTGCGTCTAATTCTTCTGCGACCATCATAGGAACCGAAGTATAAGCACCCTGCCCCATTTCGGAATGATTGCAGATGATGGTAATAATATCATCAGCGCCGATACGGATGAATGCATTGGGAATGAAACTGGCAGGTGCATTATTAACGGCGGTTTTAATGGCCTTGCCAAATGCCGGAAGATAAAAACTTAGTAACAAACCCCCGCCAACGGCAGAGCCGGTTTTAATAAATTGACGGCGATTGATGTGGTTGATTTCTTTCATGTTATTCCTCCTGTTTGTCTTTACGGTTTACTATTAAAAACATTTTAAAAAGGTATTTTCCAATAATGAGCAAGGGTTATTAATCAGGTCAGGATATTTATGAGTTGCAATACGCTTTGAAATTAAACTAAAGCCGATGCTAAAAAAAAGGAACCTTTCCGGTATTGATCCCGGATGAGAAAGATGGGTGAAGCCCAGAAACATCCCCCCATGAATTAATATTCACTTTAAAAGTAATGCCATTTTTTAATCGGACAAAATATTTGTCTATTAATCCCAATTATTTTGTTTGTATTTCAAAAAGCTGTCGGATGAACAGTCCATTGCATATATGGTTCCTGCGGAACCTGTTAAAAATCAACGCCACATCTTAAAACACTGAACATTCAGGAACTTATTCCCCGGGGTGAATTGAAGATTGATTTGGCAGGGATGAGTATTGATGTGACAAGGTTGTACTGACCAATCTTAAATCCTGAACCGGTTGTTTTTAGCAGTCTGTGCTTACTATTTTGCCCAAATACAATTTACTGACCAGCTTATGAGGAATATAAATCCCACTTTATGGATCAAAGTCAAAAATATTAATCGTTAAGGATTTGGATGATTTTTTGTATTTAATAATAAACAATCTGCTAAAAATATTTTATTCGGTTATTAATGAAAATGACTTCTACGATATTATCTGATTTCATCTACGATTTTAATCTTGAAGTGACTGAAGTGGGCGTTTGCTTTGATGCCGTGATAAATTTTAATTTACCGATGCAGAATTTTAACCTGCAAAGTGAAGTACACATGGAACCGGTTTTATCAAACCTGGTCGATACCATTTACCTGCTGAATCCGATGATTGAGAAATATAAAATGCCCACTTTTTTTAATGATGTGAACCACCAGTTTTTATACCTGAGCAATAAAGGACTTATTATAGCCGGCCAAATGCAGTTGTTCGGATCATACAGCATCTCGATGTTTCCAAAAAATCACCGTTGTTCGCAGGCCACTTTTGACGAATTGAGGGCAAAGAAATTGAATTGATTTGCTAATTTTTAAAGCGAAATTTTTTTATTATTGGATTAGTTTCAACAGATTGCCGGGGCGGCTATTTATCCATGTATTTTAAGTTTAATTCTTCTAATAATATACCAGCGGCAGTATCACCCTGCAGGGTCGCCTCCATCAATAATTTTGATCCCCGGGGTATATCATAAATAAAGCTGCACCCCTGGTATCCCTTTTGTTTTAATGCAGTAGTATCGCCTGCGAAAGCATACAAAAATCCAAGGGTTCTTTTAGCCGGGGCATAACCTTTACCGGCAGCCCGTTGCAGGTATTTAACTGCTACTATACAATTATTTTTATCCGTTTCGTTTAACAGGGTGAGATTACCAAATTCATACATTGCCTCAGGTATTTCGCGTAAAGCCAATGCCTTATAAATTGACCTCGCTTCTTCAACGCGTCCTGTTATTAAAAAATTCCCGGCCTTTTTTAGTTGTACTGCTTCCTCTTCATCGGGTGTATAGCCATTTAAAGCAGCAGTGACTGAAGCTGAATTCTTTTGCTGCACATTATCATTATTAAGAAAAACCCTTTCGATGATAAAACCAATAACTGCCACTGACAATAAAATTATCAGTATATTTTTAGCACTTAGCCATTTTGTTTTTAAAGGAACTGTATTTAAAATGGCGGCTGGTAAAGATTCGTTTGCCCCGCTATTTAATTTTTGTAAGAGGGTTTCTTTTTCTATTCTCAAATTTTCATTTTCCTGCTCCAGTTTCGCAATCCTGCCTGCCCCCCACTCTATATTACCCGCCGCCAAAATACTGTTCCGTACAATATGTTCATGCAGTTCCATCCCGTTTGCAAAACGATCCCCTGGTTTTTTTTCGAGGCATTTATAGATCATACCCAACAGCCATTCCGGCACCTGCATTTCATGTTCTTTTTTTTCTTTACTCCACCATGCGGGTAAATTTTGCTGCCTTAAAGAAAGCAGGTTAGGTGGGGCATCTTCCAAATGACCAACCATTACCGTATTGCGGGCAGATTCCCCATTATCCTTCAAAGAAAACGGAACGGTTCCGGACAAAAGTTCAAAAAGGATCACACCAACACTATACACTTCCGATTGAAAGAGCAGTTGGCCATCATGCTGCTCAGGCGCCATAAATTCAATAGCACCGGCCTGCCTCAGGCTGGTACGCCTTTGTTCATCCGACATTACAGACAACCCAAAATCCAGCAGGATATAGTTGCCAGAATGGATGTTGAATTTTACATTGTTACTTTTGATGTCCCCGTGCCTCACTTCCACCCTGTGACAGTGCGCAAGGGCATTGGATAATTGCTCCGCAACTTTTAAAGATTCCTGGATGGTAAAAATGAGGTCGTGGGGTGGCTTTAAAAGGTCTGCCAGATCAGGGCCTTCAATGTATTCCATTTCTATATAGGGAAAATTTCCGGAATCAGTAATGCCCGAATTTAATATAGTTACCACATTGGGATTGGCGTCTTCATTTACTTTTTTTAATTTTTGAACTTCATTTTGAAATGACAGAAAATTTTTATCATCCCCACTTTCGCTATAAATGGGTGTTGGCAGTATTTTAATAGCAGTAATGATTTCGCCGATCCGCTTCCCCTTATACACCGAGCCCTGGCCGCCCGTTTTAAGTGCGCCCATATTTTCAACCCCTTCCGTTATTGTAAAGACCTTCGCCATCTTTAGTAAACTTTTATTCTGCTGAAAAGGTAAATTCAAGTACCGCAGATTCTCCGAGGATCACCTGGTCGCCTTCCTGAAGGCGGTGCCCGATCTGTGTGGTCATTAACTTTACCGGACTGCCACCTGTTGCCCTGACTTTTATTTTATTATTCGGTGGTATACCGCCTTCGTCGGCAAATAAAAAAAATGAACCTATTTTAGGATCCCATTCAATATGGGCATGTTGCCTGCTTACCGCCCTGTTTTTTTCATTGCTCTCAGAATCAGTAAAGGCAATCATATTCTTCCTGAAAAACCCATCAGCGGTTTGTACACTAACCCCCCGGCCAATGTTTATTTTTCCGGGCGAAGAACTGATCTTGTACCTTCCTTTTTCAGCTTCCCCATTCAATACGTTGATATATGCTGTTGCTTCTTTATGTATAACAGGATTTCTGAAAGTACTAACCAGTAAGGCGGCATCAATAGTTTTTATAGGGATGGCTTCAGCTGGCACATTACTGTTAAAGGATATTTCCAGTATCCATGATGCCGGTAATGCAATGGCATAATCATCGGCTATTTTCTGTATCTCCTCATTTTTAAATTTACCGGGCTGGTCATAAAATACTGCCGCTTCATACAAGTGTTTCTCTTCATCATTGCAATGAATAAATAAATACAACCCGGTTATGTTACTGCCTTCCCCACCTTCGGTTTTCTGCAACTGCTCTTTGATAAACTGAAGGAGTGCATTCCGTATTTCCTTTACATCTTTCGGACGATTTTTAAACAGGTCAAACATGCTATTAAATTTTTTTATTCTGTTTTACAGAATGGATTATTGCCCATTTTGTTTTTTAATATTTTGCAAAACTACTTTAGGCGGATCATTTGTGACACAAAATTTCTTTTGTACAAAATTAGGCATTACCGGCAATCATGGATAACCGATAAAGGGCCGACTATGCAGGCCGGTTTTGCGCTTTACGAATTTGACAAAAACCTGGAGTTCGATTATCATTTAAAAATCTTTTTTCTGCCTATCTTCTCCCGGTACGGAAAACCTGGCTTCATAACTATCAGCATAATTTTATACGGTGCGTGATAAAGTTGCACTATGAACCAAGGTACAAGAGTGCGACGCCACCAATGCCTAACCATGTATAAATGTTTGGTCAAAAAAGCATAAAACATGCAATTAGTACCTGCCTTTACATTAGTTTGCGGGCGGCGCTCTGTTTACAACAACCGGTTTTTTAACTGGTGTCGCCTTTGCTTTTATCACCGGAGCCTCAAAACTTTTTATATAGCCACGTTGCAGTAAAATGGGTATCACATGTTTACCGGCAAGTTTCACCGCTTCGCTCGAACCCCTTGCATTTTCAATACGCACACAAACCACGATATGGCCTGTACCATTTTGTTTGGGCGCAAAGAAAACGTACCAGCCATCATTGATTGTTTCGCCCCTGTATATTCTTTCAGGCGTACCCGTTTTACCTGCTACCAGAATGCCTAACCTGTTTATTTTACCGGCGCTTTGTTTTTGCATATAGCCCGTAAGCAGTTCAGCATATTTTTGGTTTTTGGCAATATCCCATCCTTTTTTAAGCGGCGATGGCACCCCATTGATATCCATTACAAACCTGTTTTCCGGCATCGTACCATTATTGGCGATCGCTGCAGCAAGTCTCGCGACGGAAGCTGGTGTAGCTACCAGTTCACCCTGGCCCCAGGCCATTCCCGAAATACCTTTGGCCCGGGTACGGCGGATATTATCCGGGTTGTATCTTTTTAAACTGGTAAATTCTGTTTTTCGCCATATTTCCTTCCACTTATCCTGTTGCAACTTATTATTTTGTTCGGCCTGGTAATAGTACCCCCCCACCCCGTGTAAAAACATCCCGGTTTGGAGGTAAAGATCACCCATATACTCCTGCAGTTGTTCTTCATTCGCGAGCCGGATAAAAAACGAATTATTTGATTTAATGATCGCTCTTTCCATTGAAATATTTCCCGCTTCGTCAGGTTCATCACTTTTTATCCTGATAAGGTCCTGCGGATGTATTACAATGATTTTTTTAGCTGCACCTTCGCCTAATTTATTAAAAGCAGCCAGGGCTGTTACTAATTTGGCGGTGGAACCGGGTTGTGTGGCATGGGTAAAGCCTATGTCTGAATTTACATTCCAGCCCGGTAGTTTATTTAATTCCGTTTCGCTTAACGTCAGCAGGTCCCAGTTATCGGTGGCAGGCAACGGAAAGGCCGCGGATGCCAGTATATCCCCTGTATTATCTTCCATAATTACCACTGAAGTACGTTTTGTATTGGCGCTATCGTCGGCCTGTATTGATTTTTGAATATTGGTCTGAAGCGCCGCATCCATTGTCAATTGCACATCGCGGTTTTTGTTTTTAAAAGTCCTGAATTCCTCACTGCTGATGCCTGCCAGCAATAAGGATGACAACGCACTGTAATCTCTTTTATTTACGGTCATTTCAGTAGTAGTTTGTGGCAGGAACCGGTTTTCCCTGTAATGGCTGGCGCTTACCTGGAATTTTGCTGATGGAGTAGGAAAACCCCTTAAAGCCGGTCCATGTTCATATTCCGCGAAATACCCGTTAGATCCACCATTGAACACGCCAGTATTTGCATCGCCTGTCCAAAAAAACATTTGTTCCCCGAATGGGTAATACCTGTCTGCTCTTTTATAGGCAAATGATTCCACGCTTTCTTTGGAGATACCGAGCGCCAACAGGGAATCTTTTTGCTGCATTAGAAAATCGTGGTTACTGGTGGCCAATAATTTTCCTTTCCGGTCCGATAGGTTACCAGCCTGCAACCGGTTCATTAAAATATTGATACGGGGATTATAACTAAACATCCGCTCACCACTTCGGTCGGCCACCAATGCTGGTTCTACCACCCATTTTTTATTATTGATGATGTATTTTGAAACATTTACCGTGAGCAACAGGATTCCCACACAAGCCGCTAACAGGGCGGGCACCAGGTTTTGATCCTGCCGAGAACTGATGAATTTCATTTGCGCCGATGACCCTTTTAAATGAGATGCTGATAACAGGAACCCTGCCGCCACCATATTGCAAAACAGGGATGAACCCCCATAACTCATAAATGGCAGGGCAACACCGGTAAGCGGTAAAGCGCCGGTGGAACCACCCGCAATTAAGAGGAACTGTATAAATGTAGCGATACCAATACCCGCACATAAATAAAACAGGAAGGGGGCGCCTGTTTGCCGGCCGATAACGATGGAACGGTGCAGGTAAAGCAAAAATAAAATGAAAATGCAAATGATCCCGGTATATCCAAACTCTTCGCCAAAGGAGGGAAGGATCATATCGGTATGCGCCTCCGGAATTGTTTTGGCAAACCCTTCGCCAGCACCCTGGCCGGTAAAACCACCGCTGCTCATTGCCCATATTCCATTCGCCACCTGGTCGCCCCCAAACACTTCATTGTTCCACGCATTCTCCCAAATGGCTTTGCGGTCAATTAACCTTTTAATGGGGCCTGGAAAAACTGATGCGAGCAGCGGGATTTTATCCAACAGCATAAACCCGCATACAATTACCATGGCCATTATAGCAGATTCACTCCCTTTCTTTTTTAGGATCAGCATATAAAGCAGTAAACAACCAATGGTGACACCGGTACCCAACCATACATTCCCGCATATCCAGACAGACAGGATGTATACTATTACCGCGGCGGCCATTTCTTTAAAATCGCCCCGCGAAAAAGAAAAAAGTATAATAAATGTGAAACAGCAAACCATTGCGGGACCAAGATCGCCCAGGATCAAAAACAATAAAATGGTGGCACCGATCGCAAACAACGCAAAAAAGAAGAAAGAAAACCGCTTTTCCCATGAAGCATACCCGGAGATAAATTTTTCATTCGCCGCAAAAAAACCCGCCAGGAAAATGATGACCAGGAACTTGACTATTTCGCTCGGCTGAAAACCGAGTAAATTAACTTTTACCCCGCTGCCTTCCGGACCGGTGCCA
The DNA here is from genome assembly GCA_014379625.1 of Ferruginibacter sp. Classification (GTDB taxonomy): domain Bacteria; phylum Bacteroidota; class Bacteroidia; order Chitinophagales; family Chitinophagaceae; genus Ferruginibacter. The sequence continues at coordinate 16,513 of JACMLJ010000082.1, forward strand.
AATAAAATGGTAAGCGCCAGTAAACCCATGGCTGTCAATGCCCAGGGCCACCCGTTAGCAGCAAGGCGGTTATTTTTAAAAATAATCAGGCGATACAGCCATGAATCCGGTGTAAAGCGGCGAAGGTTGAAAAGCAGTAAGATCAGCATTGCAGCAAAACCCCCGCAAAAATACACCAGTGTACTTTTACCCAGAAAGCGGTCCCTGAGCGGATCCTGCAGACTCAATAAAGTAATTAAGGAAAAGCCGGTTAACAGCATTAACAAAGGCAATATTAGCTGGTCCGCTTCCGGGAACCGTATACTTAATAAAAGATGAAGTAACCAGAATGCGCCGAGAAAGGAGCAGGCAATGATCCAAAACCATTTAACCGCTTCGGCGGGCGTTCTTACTATAAATGATCTTTCTTTCTTAAATGTATTAAAATCGGCGGTTGAAAACAATTTGATGGTGTGCGGCGATTGATTGAAGGAAATAGCGATGTCATTTTCTAATTGTTCTACTCCTTTGGAGCGGCCAAACTGGTAACCGGGTTGCAGGGGCAGAATTTCAAAAGCCTTGCCCGGGGGAAGACCCCCGAATGAATAATTACCCCCGGCATCGGATCGTACATATGCCACCAATGATTCTAACTGAAGTTGATTGGCCGAGTCCTTTACAAAAACTTTCCGAACGCCGTTTTTAAACTCAATTATTTTATTTTCCGGTTCCAGTATGTCGGCGAAACTGATACTATCCTGTGGAATGACCATCCGCAGCCTTAGCAATACTGCTGCAACGGGTTGATCATTATTATTGACAGACCCGGATATTTTATAGGGGCCCATTGCCAGCCCGGTTACAGCAGGCAGTTTCATGGGATTGGTTCGTTCCTGTTCAAACAACAGGGTATCGTTTTCCGAAAACCCTAATAAAGACCTGGATACCTGCACCCTTCTTTTAAATGATTCGCCGCCCTTATTGAAAGCATCTTCCGCGTTAATATTGTATTTGCTTTTATTGAGTTCGCCAGTATTATCGGTAAGGCCGGGGTGGAGGGTGTATTCCTTTTCAACTACAGCGCCGATCAATTCAATATCCCGGTTATCTTTAAAATAAAAACCTTTAGCCAGCAATGTTTTAATCCGCTCTCCCGGCCGGCTGTCATTGATATTCATCATGGTGCCGTCTGCGATACGTTTGGGCACTTCCGGAAAATCTCTTTCAAGTACCATAAATACCTGGTAAAAAACTAAGCCCAATACCAGCGATATCATCAGTAAAAAAATCCTTTCTGTAATTCTTGAAATATTTTTTTTTATTACTGCAGGCATATTTTCTCTGGAAGGTTGAAAGTTAACATTTAGGGTTTAAGGCTTTAGCTCCTGCCCGTTGCCATTTGTCCCTGATTATTTGGCCAATGGACCTGTATGATAAAAAACCGTATCAGCCTGGTTGCCGGATACGGTAGTGTCTTGTGATAGCTGCTGTTGAAATTGTAGTGGCAAAAGGCAATTTTTAAACTGAATATTTTTTAAGTGCAATCCCTTATTGAGTACCAGTATCCCGATATCAAAATTCCGGATACCCAGGCTGTCAAATAAAATATATTTGCAGGATGGGGAAAGTATAAATGCGGGGCCCGAATAGGCCGGATCCCTGACAAAGGAAGCCCCGTTCCCAATAATATGCAGGGAGTCATTTTCAATTAAAACTGTATCTGATATTACAATGGTTTGCCCGGCGGTTAGTTGAACAATATTGCCTGAGGAAGCCCTGATACTTTGCAGCAGATTAATTTCCTGTTGGTTCTTTTGTACCGGAATAATGGATACTGGTAATTTTTTATTCTCTTTATCCGCATTATAATTTTTAATGAGCAACCATAAAAACCCTGATAAGAAAATAATACAAAAGAAAAGCAGCAGGCGATTGATTTCTTTTATACCACTGCTTTTTACAGTCGCTTCACCTGGATGGGTATCCTGCTCAGCAATTTTCGGTTCTTCGGCACCGTTACCATTATTTTTCTTCAGGGAAATTAAAGGTTTTGCTACGGTATGATGCAACGGGGATTTGTTGTTGTGTACGAGCACCACAGTTATATTGTCTTTGCCTCCGGCTTCATTTGCGGCTTTTATAAGATGCCGGCCTTTTGAAGCCAGGTCATCACCAGTAGTTAAGGCCGCAATAATTAAGCTTGCAGGGACCATATCGGTAAGACCATCGCTGCAAACCAAAATCGTATCGCCCGGCAGGAAGGGGGATTCACCGGTATCAATGAAATCCTTTGTCAGCCGCATTTGTGTTTCGTACCCCAGCACCTTATTTACTTCGTTCCTTTTTGGATGAAGCATGGCGGCTTCTTCGGTCAGCCTTCCGCTCTCTTCCAAAAACCCAACAGTTGAGTGGTCCCTGGTTAGCTTGATCAGTGAACCATCCCTAAAGAGGTATAAGCGGGTATCGCCCACATGCGCAAAATAACATACATTTTTTTCAATATTCACCATCGCCAATGTAACTACGCAGGCCATCTTTTCATTTTCGGGGTTAACTTCCTTTTCCTTAATAATCCTCTCGTTGGCATTTGCGAGTGCAGCTACCAACTGGTCAGTAATATTAGCTCCCAATTTTTCCAACTGATCAATGATCGCTACACGGGTTAATTGCGCAGCTATTTCCCCGCCTGCATATCCACCCACTCCATCTATTACACAGGCAATAATAAAATGATCCCCGGAAACAGTTTGTGCAATAAAACTATCTTCATTATTTGTACGCTGCCTGCCCGTATCTGTTATTCCAAAATAATTTTCACCCATTGTTTTTGTGTGAGTTTTTTATATCCCTGAAGTTTGCCCCCAGCAGCAATAAACAAATAATTAATAATGCAATGGACAAGATATGATTCATCAATGTCAGGATTTAAAAAGATTAATACCCACTATACCGTTCAATACAATGCGGGAATTTACGGGCAGGCTGATCCATCCGGGGCTTTGTATGTCGCTTTTTGGAATCTCCTGTTCGTTCACAATCGTTTTTTCGCCAAAGGAAGCGAGGTAAAATTTGTCCTCATTTTTATCGTAGCGTATACGCAGGTGCGGGGTGCTCACCCATTCTGATGGTATCCTGAAAATATTGGCCGCTGTGGAATCCTCTTCTTTACCGGATACTATAATATCTTCGGCCCGCATAAGATATTCCAGCTTCTTACCTGCAAATTCAAGGTCGGGCAAAGTGGTTTCAAAACGGCCAAATGATTTTATCGGATTGCCGGTTATGTTGGCGGCGTCAAATAATAAATCTTCCTGGAAAGTTACTTCATAATAGCCTTCGCTATAAAATGTAAAGTCTTTTAGAATGGCCTGGTTGATATCGAGGGTTTGTGCGATACCCGTTTGCCGCGGTATAAATGTAACCCGCAGGTTTTGTTCCTTCTGAACCTGGTTGCCTGGTAACAGTTTACCAATAAAGCCTATATCTCCTTTCTTGTAATCGGGATGCGAGGCGAAACGAAATACCCATTTATTAGCGGCAGGTTCCACCGTTTTACCCTGCAACCTGTACTCTTTTAAATTAGCATAAAACTGTTTTAAGGATTCCTGGATAATAATACCAAAAATGCCTTTTTTATCATCCATAAATTCATGATAGTCTTCCTGGCTGAAAGAAATGATATATTCATGATAAAAAACCACCCGGCTGGCAAAGGACAGTTGTTGTACAGACTCTTCAAATTTGTCAACAATATATTTATAAACAATATTGGGCGTAAGGTTTTTAACCTCGCTGACTGATTCCAAATGGTTCGTTTTAAGGAACCAGTCGTGCAATCCCATTCGTTGCCAGAAACTGGGTTTAGTATTCATTGTATCAAATGATTTTATGGTTGTTTATCCTTTGCCTGCTTTTTTTTCTTCCCGAATAATTTATTGAAAAATTTATTGAGCCTCTTTTTTGGAGGTGCTTCTTTTTCAATAACAGCAGGTTCGATTTTAGCCGCCCTTGCAATTTTTAATTTATTGAGACTGTCCGCCCTCGAAATAGCAATCGTCCGGTTATTTATAATATTTAAAAGTACCCCGTTATATGCTTTCCGGTGCGCTTCATTGTTTGCCCAAACATTATTCCCTGTTCTTTGGAGGGATATTTCCTGACCAAGCGCAGATCCGTAGCCGGACCCTTTGAAAGCCAAACTATCCCATGAACGGGCGCTGTCTAACGAATAATAATAATTTAAATGGCGGCTATCATAGTAAATATTTTTCGCGGGGTAATAATAAACAACGTCTTCCGATGCATTATTATTATTTCTTTTGCATGAAAAACCAGGAGCTATCAAACTTACAAATAAAACAGAAACCGTTAAGGATGAACCAAATTTCATTAAAAAGTTTTTACATACTAACCAATAATCATTCCACCAGCGTCCACCACTATATACTTTTTTTACCTTATTTACTTTATTTACCCTATTTATCTTTTCAACTTTATTTACTTCTTTAACTGTTCTAAAAAACGAATAGCCGTAGTATCACCTTCCGACACCGCTTCAATCAATAACCTTGCGCCTCTTTCTGCATCTTTTTTTACAGCACATGAAATATAGTTATTAGCCATCATGGCAGATTCGTCACCGGCAAACATATACAGGAAGCCCAATGTTGTTTTTGCCGCCGTATAATTTTTATTGGCTGCTTTATTGATCCATTCCATTGCTTCCAGACAATCTATTTCGTCATTTTCACCCTTCATCGCAAGATTGCCATACTCATACATGGCTTCTGCGATGCCCTGTTTTGCCAGGTTACTATAAATTGATAGTGCCTCGGGGTACTGTTCATTTGCCAGGAATGCTGAAGCCCGGTCGAGCTCAGTTTCAGCTTTTTTATTTTCAGGACTTTCAAATGGTGGGGAATTATTTGCACTGGCTGAGAATTTATCAAGTTTAAACAGGTCCTTTTTCCGTAACCAGCCTTTTGATAACTGCCTTTTACTATTATAAAATTCTGTGTAGATAAAGTCGCTCGTTTCCTTAAGCGCAGTTACCGTATCGCTGGATTTAACCATATAAGCTGTTCTCCTGGTATTTTCGTCAGGGGCATTGTGAAAATATGCTTTAGCGGTCAATATTTTATAGAGGCCGTATTTTAAGACGGGTTTTGGAACCACGGGAGGAATTTTTTCCGTGACCGGTGTTTTTGTAATACCGAGCTTTCCCCTGAACTTATAAACGACGCCGGCAATCACTGCGAGGCTAATCAACAGGATAAAGATGCCGGCAATTGAAGCCCTTTTTATGACCGGCTTTTCAATTTCCGGAATATAAGCCGCTTCCGCTGCCTTTGCCGATAGAACCTCATTTAACGATAAAACCTTATGCGTATTTACCCCGGCCGAATCCCTGTTTTTTAAGGCTTCCTGGTATTGGATAATAAGCGTCCTTAACCGTTCATTCTCGCTTTGCAAAATGGTGGCATTTAATGCATTTGCCTCTTTGCCGCCAACAACCAGGGTACTGTTGTGTACGATATAACGGTGAAGATCCATACCGTTTTTAAAACGATCGTGGCGCGATTTTTCAAGGCATTTACGGATCGTGCCAATGAGCCATTGCGGGACCTGCATCTCCCTTTCCTTTTTTTCTTCACTCCAGTTTTGTGGTAGCATCTCCCTCCTGTGCGATAAGATATCCGGCACCGGCACTTCCATATGCCCCACCATTACCCTGTTCCTGGCTGTTTCGCCTTTATCGGTTAAGGGAAAAGGGACCGAACCTGTAAGCAACTCAAACAAAATAATCCCATAGCTGTAAACATCCGTTTCAAAAAACATCAGTCCCTCATTTTGTTCGGGGGCCATAAATTCAATCGCGCCTGCCTGTCGCATGCTGGTACGCCTTTGTTCTTCAGACATAATCGCCAATCCAAAATCAAGCAACACATAATTGCCGGTGTTGACGTTAAATTTTACGTTATTACTTTTTATGTCGCCATGCTTTACATCCACTTTATGACAGTGTGCCAACGCATAAGATAGCTGGTCTGCTACTTTGATGATTTCTTTAATGGGAAATACCGGATCGTAAGGTGGTTTGAGTAAATCTTCCATATCAGGCCCTTCTATAAACTCCATTTCAATAAAGGGTAAATTGCCTGACTCGGTGATGCCCGAATTTAAGATTTTTACCACGTGCGGATTAGGCTCCTGGTTTACCTTCTTTAATTTTTCCACTTCATTTTGAAAATCGAGGAAATTTTTGTCATCACTTGATTCGGAGTGAATGGGAGTGGGTAGTAACTTTACAGCAGTGATTATTTCGCCAATGCGTTTGGTTTTATAAACAGAACCCTGGCCACCCGTTTTCAGGGCGCCCATATTTTCTAAACCCTCCGTAATCGTAAACACTTTGGCCATATCATATCCCCTTTTTTTGGCATATTAGCGGAAAGAATATCCGGGTAATAAAAAACTTCGCTAAAATATTAAAATCGAAGATAGCAATGTGTTAAAAATAAATGAAGAATAGTTGTTCTACTGTGTGGTTATAATCAAACTAATTGCCTTTTACCAGGTAAAAAATCATGCCTCAGGGGATTTTAGGGTTATTACACTTCGTTTGTTTGATCCAAAATTAATTACCAGAACGCAAAGCCCCGTTTTGAGCCCGCAGAAGAAGTTCTGAAAAACGTGGTGACCAACCCTGCAAAATGACTACTCCTTTCTAATAAAAAACACCGGCCTTTCTCAATATCTCCTCCATTATTTTACTCACCGAAGTGGTTAAATGATGGGGTACCTTATTACTTTGCAATAAACCATTGTCAAGGCAATACACCACTTCCTGTATCTCATGTTCAAATCCATTGCATGCGTGTGGCATCGAAAAAAGCTGCCTTGTGCCGTCATTTAAATGAAGGGTAAAATCCGTGGCTTTAAACCAGGGATTGTTAATTTTTATGCGCCCTTTTGTACCAATGATCTCCGCTTCAATAGCGGTATTCAAATGAATGGCTGAAAACAGATGTGCTGACTGACCGCCGGGATACTGCAACACGATATTGGCATACTCATCCACACCGGTTCCTGTTAGCTTCGAAACAGAATGAATGACCGACGGTTCACCTAAAATTAAGGTGGCAAGAAAAACAGGATAAACACCAATGTCTAAAATCGAGCCCCCGCCCAATGCTTTATTTAACAAGCGGCTGCCTGGGTCGGGCGGCGCTGTAAAGCCAAAATCTGCAGCTACATATTGCGGCTCGCCGATGATACCTTCTTTAATTAGCGAAAGTATTTTGTTTGTCACGGGTATGCAACCCGTCCACATTGCCTCCATTAAAAACAGTTTATTTTTTGTAGCAACAGCAATCATTTCAGCCGTTTGCCGGAGATTAGGCGAAAGGGGCTTTTCGCACAGCACCGGCTTGTTATTTTGTAAACAAAGCATGGTTTGTTCGTAATGAAAAACATGGGGGGTGGCAATATAAATGATGTCAACATTTTCATCTTTTGCAAGGTCTTCATAATTGTTATACGAGGTGGTAGCATTGTACTTGGTTGCATATGCTTTTGCTTTATCCGTATCACGTGAAGCCACGGCGTACACTTCTGATCCACCGGCAAAACAAAGGGCTTCGCAAAATTTTTCCGCAATCCTGCCTGCACCCAGGATACCCCAACGATAATTTTTATGCATGGTAAAGATTTTAATTAAATTTTTAGCACCAGGGTTGTGTTAAGGTTAAGTGATGGATTAATTTGTGAATGGTCAATGGTGAAATATGGAATAATCACAATGGACAATTCATCTCTAGGCCCGGGTTTATATTTATTTTCTTTTGGTAAAATTTTTTACGCCTGCGGGTTGCACTTTTTGTATGTTTCCTTTGGTGTCAAAATTCAGGCTGTCAATACACAATTGCCGCAATACATATTTTTCTTTTTGCGGATAGATACGGTGATACAAAATATAATCCTGTCCTTTTTCGGTGAACACGGTATGGTGTCCCGGTCCATAAGTTGTACTATCTTCAGATGTGGAAAGGATCGGATCATTTACACCTGCGGTAAAAGGGCCAAAAGGCGAATGGCCGGTTGCATAACCCACCTGGTAAGTAGCGTCAATTGCTTTTCCTTCCGAAAACATCAGGTAATATTTCCCCCTGCGTTTGATCATGTGGGCGCCTTCAAAAAATTTTAGCGGTGTTATATCCCTTGGCTGGCCATCAAAAGAGAACATGTCTTTTTTAAGTTTTACCGCCATACAATGACCATTTACCCAGTTAAAACCCGAGCCCCAATAAAGATATGCCGCGCCATCATCATCTATAAAAAGGTCGGGATCAATATTATGTACACCCGGAAATGCTGTTCTCCGAACAAGGGGCGAATTATCCGGCTTTATATTTTTCCATGGGCCAAGCGGATGATCACTTATGCCAGCCCATAACTCGCTTCCTACTGCCAAGTACATGTAAAATTTTCCATTGGCTAATTTTCTTACCGAAGGCGCCCATACCATGGCCCCTCCCGAGGTAGAACTGGTACATGCTTTTTTTGTAGGCCAGTTGATGTGTTGCCTTGTAAAGGTTTTAAAATTTTTTGTCACCAATACCGCCAGTTCTTCTGCTCCCCACGGATCAACAGTTGCATAAATAAAATAGCTATCGCCATGTTTAAGGATTGACGGATCTGCAAAATAACCCGGGATGACAGGATTGCTGATAAAATTTACGGGCTGCTGGGCGGTAATCAATAAAACCCTGCAAAAAAATACCGTAGTAAATATAACAGTTACCCATAGTTGCTTCCTGTACTTCATTCTAATTATTTTATTGGTTCAGCCGGATATTTCGCCAATCCGTTTAAATATTGAGTTAAAGTGATGCCTTCATTATTCATTCATCATTATTTAAGCTCCTGCTTTTTTGATTGCGGCTTTATTTCAGATATCTGCAAGCATTCAGCGGTTGCTTTAGGGTGCATCCCAAATTGTCGTTTCAGTTTTGAGGTCGTGGTCGGTGAAGACACCGACCACGGCTGTTTGCCTTGGCTGGTGTCCTCACCAGCCAGCGACAATTTGGGATGCACCCTTGCTTTAAAAATGACCGGATGACATAAGCAGCCATTTTCATAGCTTCTTTTTTAGCGGCTAAAAAAATGTCGGCTTCCGTAAACGCAAAATCCTCCCACATGCGGGGAGGATGTACTTATTAATTAAATACGGTCATCAGCTATTTACCACTTATCCACTTCTTCCGTGCTGCCATTGTCCAGGGGGGTATTATCTTCCTGGGCAACAGGTGCTGGTTCAGCAGCTTTTTCAGCGAACACTTCGGTTTCTTTTTCAATGTCAACCGATGCGGATGCTACCGGCTGCTGTTGTCCGTCTTCACCTTCATAAGGTGTGTCGTGATTAAATGCATCAAAATCAAAGTCGGGCATTAATTCTGTTTTTACATAATCAATCGCTTCACCTAAGCCCTTTATAAACTTATTGAAATCCTCTTTATATAAAAATATTTTATGCCTGTCATAACCATCCGAATCAAAACGCTTACGGCTCTCTGTGATGGTTAAATAATAGTCATTTCCACGTGTCTCCCTTACATCAAAAAAGTAAGTCCTACGTTTGCCTGCTCTGATGCGTTTGCTATAAACGCTTTCCATTTTTTTGTCGTTGTTTTCGTACGCCACAGTTGAAAGTTTTTAAGATTAATTCGGGGTGATCAATA
>JACMLJ010000083.1 GCA_014379625.1 Ferruginibacter sp.
CCCCCCGCTATTAATTCTTTATACCTTTCAAATGATTGGAAAGTATCGCTATCACATAAATTACCATTACCCCGTGTAGCGGGACCAGCGTAGTTTACCTCCAGCATACCGCCAATAAAAGAAGTATCCGCCATTAATCGTACTGTATTGCTACCTGCAAGTAATACATTTTTTATACTCTTCGCCTTACCGTTTTCTCTTATTTCAAAACCATACTGTTTTGCTTTTTGCAGGGTAAGTGTATCTAATTTCAGCGGAGGCTCGGGAACATCAAATACTATTTCGATGTAATCGTCACCACGGGTAAGTGTATTGGGTTGCAATGGCGACCATTTCTCCCCCTTTATCACTGCTTTATAATATACTTTAGCCATCATCTCTCCATACCACCTGCTTCCGTTGGGACATAAGTGGCCGCCCCGGTCGGTGACGGGATATACCGGACCGGCCATCACTACGCGGGGATCGTTGTTAGCCAATTCCAGTTGCGCCATACCAACCGGTATATCAAAATCACGGGTGTACTGGGCGCCGCACTGGTAAGTGATAAAAACCGGGGGCCGTGTTTGCTGGTAAATATTTTTAACATCAGCCACCATATCCGTTACCAATGTGGTAAAATAATTTTTATATGCTGTTTTATTTTTTGTAGCGGGTGTATTGGGTTGCCAGCCCTGGTTGGTGGATGTAGTATAATTGTATTCTCCCTGCATCCATAAAATGGCGGAGCAGTTAATTGTTTTATTAACTGCATCTGCAGCCTGCTTTGATTTATTGGCGGCTTTTACAAAATGACTGTACAGCTTCCCTTCCCTGTTAGGACAATTTTTCATCAGCAGCTCAATTGACCGCCCACCCTCACCGCTACTGGTTGCAGCAAACTTTTTATTTGCATTGCCGGGGGAATATTTATCCAAATGATATTTTGCCGCATTTACAAAACCAATAACCGGTGGTTCACAATTGACCTGGTTATCTGCATTGATGGATGTATCTGCCAGTAGCTCAGCATTTGTTTTTTTTGAACCAATTGTTGGCCTTCCGATCAAAGGTTTAAAAACAAGATTTATGGTATCCAGGTTATTTGAAAAATTTGACCATACCTGTTCCCCCAACATTAAGTTGCCTTTATAATTTTTTTCAGAAATTACCGGTGCGGTTTGTTGACCGGTGGAAAGGCTTTGGCCGTAAATGATTACCTGGTTAATATCCGCGGAAGGACTTTGAAAATAAGGATGTTGGTTTATGCCCTGGTCGTTCCCATTCCTACTTTTATCCGGCGTCCATACAGACCGCCCACCCGTTTCTACCAAAAACCGCATCGCCTGCTGATGGCAGATTAGCTGGGCATCCAACAACATCCCGGGTGTGTGGAATACTGTTTCACCTGCACCATTTTTTCCGGAAAAACCATGGCTGGGCGTTTCCACTACCACGCTTAACACGCCACAATTCATTTCCAGCATCCCATCCAAATAGCAACTCAGCCAGCCGGGTGCACTGCGTGAAACTGCTTCAACCTGTGGATCTTTCGTTTTCCGGAGGCCATTTAATGCAAGCCCGGTATGCACATATTTATAAAGTGTATCAAAGGCAGGCTTTAAGGCTGGTTCAATATAGGTAGAAAGCATGCTCATGTAAGTGGCGCCGGTGTGCATGTTGATGATCAGGTCTGGCTTTTCCCGGCCAGTCAGTTTATACAGGGCCTTGGTTTCAGGCTGCGGGTTTCCAAAAAAATTATCGTGCTGGATATTAACCCCCGCATCGTTGGGGTATCCGCCAGGAAAACCTGGTTTTGAAAAATCTATGGGTATAAATTCTTTGTTCATCGGCCAGCCGGTAATTTTCCCATCCGCATTACCCCCGGTGTTAAGGTATTCATGCACATTCCCATTTTGTTCCCTGAAAATTTCCATCCGCAATGGTATGCGTGCCCTTCCATCTGGATTAACGATGGGTACCAGGATCAACCGGTCCAGTTTTGCCAGGGAAGCTGTAATTGCCGGCCATTTCCGGCCACGCAAATCTTCGCCTGTTTCAATTACGGAAAGCAGGTTTACCGTTCCAACAATTCCCTCAAACTCACCCCCATGCACACCTGACATGCCCATATACACGGTGTTTTTATGATCCGGCCCACGATATACCGATATATCGCCAAAGCCAAGTGCGCCTGAAAATGTAGAAGTTCCCTTCCCCTGACGTGCCTTTCCGTACAGCACTGCATAAATTGGGCGCCCCCCGGCAGATTTACCGATCATTTCTACCTTTCCTTTCCGGATCTTATTTTTTAAGAAAGTATTTACTTCATCCACGCTACTTACCCAAAAGGCAGGGATATTTTCCGCTTCCCTGAGATAGTCTTCGGGAATTTGGAAGATGGGCGTTTTCTGTTTTTTTAATGTAGTAACCTGGCCGTTCAGGTTCAATGACGATATTGAAATAACAAGTAGAATGGCCCATTGCAATATTAGCACAAGGATGTTTTTAGTGTATATCAACAGCTTATGCGGATGTTGCAAATGGGCTGGGTTAAATTGAAAAGGCTCAATTACTTTAACACCTGCATTTTTCATAATAATTAAATTTATTTTTGACCTGCACCATAGTTGCTGTTAATTCTTCAATACCTCCTTATAGCTTTCTACCAAAGATGGCATCTGCAAAATCCATAAATTTTTTCCAGTCTTCCAGCACCATATTATGAATGCCATCCCTGATATGAAAACCTACTTTGCCACTTAAGGTCTGTTTGTTAAACGAAGGCATCACGATTGCAATAGTTGATTTTGCACCCAGCAGGTTAAATACCGGAACCGCATGATAAAGCGCCAGGTAAGAACCATACGGATCGGCCCACAGGTCTTCGCCTGCACAGGAAATGTACAGCGCCCGGGGTGCGGTAAGTGCTAATAGCATGTGCATATCTACGGGCAGGGCATTTTCATTGTCATTAAACTTTTTCAAATTTGAACTAAACCAGTGAGGGAAGCCTGCATTCGTTTTTCGTATTGTTTCTCCATAGTGGCGCCTTGCAATGGAAGACCCGAGGTTACCGGAGCAACTTGAAATAACCATTGCAAAACGGGTGTCTTCCGCTCCGGCCCATAAAGCGGTTTTGCCACCACGGGAATGCCCAACTACGGCAACCTTATCTCCTGCAATATCCCTGTCAGTTACCAGGTAATCGAGGCAGCGGCTTGCACCCCATGCCCAGGCTGCAATTGTGCCCCAGGCATCACCCGTGCGGGGAAGTTTATCGAGTAACCCATGGACTCCATTTTTAAACTCGTCAAAATTATCAGGATCAACATCTGCATTGTTGAATACCGCCATTCCATAACCCCTTGCAATGCCTTCTTCCACTGGCCAGAATTCAGATTTTACTTTTCGGCTCTGGTCCATATTTGCAAGCCCCCTGTTGTTGATGAGCAAAAATGTTGGAACAGGTTGCCCCGCGTTATTAGGAGTAAACAGGTTAAGGTGAATGATAAGCGATTGACCTTCAGCAATAATTGTAATAGCGACCTGTTTAAAGGTTGCTGTTCCATTGATGGCGGTTGTATCCAGGTTAATTACCCTGAAACTTGTTTGATAGGGAGTTGCTGGTACCCTGCCATGCACATTTTCCCTGAACAGCTCCAGTATTTCAGGACGTCGTAAGTTCATCCACCGGGTGGCTGTTGTTATTTTTTTTCTGTTAACAGCCGTTAAAACATCCGGTAAATTATATGGAGGAACTTTTTCTTCGTAATAATTTATTTCGGGTTTCTCTTTTGACAATTTTTCAATGGTTTGGCTGGATGCCCTCCACCCGTCTGCGGATTGTGCCATTAAAGCATGCGAAAAGCCCCATCCGGTTAATAATAAACCAATAAAGGGTTTTGATAGGATCACTTTCAATTTGCGCTGAAGAAGAGCGGTTCTTATTTTATTGGCAGGAAAATTAATCATGTACAAAATTTTATGCGACCGATATTTATAAACTGTGCTGATCATCTTGACTTCAGCTATACATACTATTCTTTATTTTTTAGCCAGGTTGAAATAGCTCCACCTGATTGTCCGGCGTCTGCATAAGGTACAAGGATTATTTTTTCCGCCACTCCGTTTACTTCTGCATTTACCTGGTAGGCTTGGGCGCCCACCCAGTTAACAGGCAAAACATCGTGGGGGGCATCTTCCATATGAATGGAATTTGCAAACAGTGTAATGTTTTTTGCCTCGGCCTTATTAAGGAACTGGTCGAATGCCAGCACCTGTGGCCCTCTTTGCAAGGCAATATGCCCGGGATAGCTTATGCCGCCATCTAAAACTTTCAGTACGGGTTTAAAATGAACTTCAATTTTATCGCCTTTTTTCCAAAGTTTATCAATGGTCGCCATCTCCGCTGAATTCAATGGCTGTGTTTCTCCATTTACCGTAATTTGCAAACCTTCTGCCCAATAAGGTTTCCGAAGCAACACTTTAAATTTAGCTTGTTTTGAAGGATTAACAGTGATACTGACATCCCCGTCAAGAGGAAAACGGGTTGCTGTTTTAAATTCAACATCCATATTTTTTTCAACAATAGTTTTATAAATACCTGGCTGATAAAAAAGGAATGCCGGATTGTGATTTATTTTTCCATTCGCAAATAGGGGAATCATAGCAATACCCCTGGGAATACTTGACATGCAGCAGGTTATTGTGCATTTATAGGGTTTAACCCCCATAAGTGGGGTATAATAACTTACACAACCGGTTTGAGGGTTTTCGGCCCCGGTTAAATGGTTGTAAACGGTGCGTTCAAGTTCATCCAGATATTTAATGTCGCCGAATATGCTAAATAGTTGATAGTTTAACTGCAACCAGGTGGTAGTTACGCAACCTTCGCCCATGTGGTCATCCACACCCGCCTGCAACTTATGATCAATTTGAAAATGTTCCCAGGAGCTGGAGGTGCCGGTAATGTACATTCTATTTGATACGATATCGTTCCAGGCGGCCAGCGATGGTTTCAGGTATTGCTCATCGTTTGTAATCCGGTATAACTTTACCATACCTACTATATTCGATAACATTTCATAAGCTTTGGAATTCGCTACTTTATTGACCCTGCCAATAGAATCAAGCGTTGAAATTATTCGCGGACCTTTGGGATTGTTGAAACTTTTAATTATTAGAAAACAGAAGTCCAAATATTTTTGGTTTCCCGTAAATCTGTATAAATCGGTTATTGGGTCTAAAATGCTGGTAGCGGCCATACCTACATGTTCGCCTGCTTTAATAATATCCATCTGCCCATTGCCATATCCAAATTTCCGACACAACAAATCACCAATTTTCTCAGCGGCGATTAATGCTGGCTTAAACCCGGAAACCTCGTAATATCTTACCAAGCCAACCAAATCGTATTTATGCGACCAAACGTCCCAGCTCGTCCATCGGAATTCGGGAGCATAAGTACCCAGATAGCCATCGTTTAATTGCGCGGCAATTAATTGCTGAACACTGCGGTCCAGTTGTATTTTTATTGCCTCATCGCCTGTATGCTGGTAGGTATTGCAAGCTGTTTCTATAAACTTCCCAATATGTTCACCAATCCATTCATGATTTCCCGGCCGGTTGATGAATCCGTTGAGCAGTTCCTTCTCATCCACTTTGTAAAGCCGCTGTTCCAGGTTTGCTTTCATTCTTTCGCCCAGCCAGCCATTAATTATCTGCATGTTTAATCCGGCCTGGATATAGTTTCCGGAAGCCTTATTTTGAATAACCGGGTTTACGCTATGATAATCTACATTGCTATATCCAAATTCGGCATTCCATTGCGCATTATATTTATAACCGGGTATTGATAGGGTATACACTATTTTTAGAAATGTTGAAGGCGAATTATATGGAAAACTAATATTGTTTTCACCCAAAACCAGTTCAACATTTTTCCCTGCCGTGTTTAGTTTCTTACCCTGGAAATCATAAAATTCTGCCTTCGCCAAACCTTTTACCGGCTTAATTGATTTATTGGTCACAACAAAATTGTATAGTATTTCTTTTTTACCCACTTGCTGGGTAGGTTCAACACCCTTTGCATTCAACTGAAAAATAATTTCGGGCGATGCGGCAATAAATTCCGGTTTGCCCAGGATACCACACCCCTGAGCAAAATGCCTGATTTTAATCGCGATTATATTTTCCTTGTCCCAAAGTATATCCCCGGGATGAACCAGGTAATTTCTGATGAATTCACCTGTACGGGTGGTGCCCATCAATTTGCCATTTAAGTAGGTTTCATCTCCATATAGTATCTTTCCTAAGAATAAAGCCAATGCCCCTGTACTCGCTAATTCACTTTTAAGCGTTGATGGTATTAGTATCTTTTTCCGGAACCAGGTAAAACGTCCATTATCCTTTAAAACTTTCGCATCCAGCGTTATTGGACCCTCAATTTCTTTCCAACCGGAATCATTGTAATCCGGCGTTGAATATTTTGCACTATCACTTAATGAATATTTCCAATTTCCCTTTATGGGAAAGCTTTGTGAAAATCCAGTTACACACAATAAGGATAAAAAACTCATTATAAAAATTCTGATGCTCATTATCTGATATTTATTTATGGAAAAATAATGATAAGACGTAGTTGGCTTAGCGAACCCCTAAATACTGATATTGGCAGCCTCACTTATCTGGCTGGAAGCTGATACCATTTAGCAGGATTTTATATGCCCCGGGATGGATTAGTAAATCGGTTTTAGGGTCACTTTTGTTTTGAAATGAAACGGGTAGTACTAATTTTTGAATGCCATCCTTCGAACGAGGTGAGTATGTTTTTCGGCTGATTATTTTTCCGCTGTTTGTAATTTCAAAAACAACAGGGATGGAATCGGCTATTGAGGCGCTGCCAGTTTGATCAATAGAGAAATTCACTTCGATATATCCTGTTCCGGAACTGATAGGTTTGCCAGATATGGTTTTAATATTGAAAGTAAAAAGGCTATCTGATTTCAGCCCCGAAACGCCATTGCCTTCAAAGTATGTAAGCCCCGTTTCCTGCTCACCCAATACTTTTGAAAGCAGCCCGTGCTTGTCAAATGCAAAAGTAAATGATCCTCCTTCCTGGGCTAAGCTTTCATGAACCGTTTGATTGAAGATATAAGAGACAGGTGCTAATCCTAACAATTGCTGCTGTGCCAATATATAAGGATACCATCTTGTGTTCAGGGAAACGAGTAATCCCATCTCTCCTTTATCAGGGCCATTGTATTTAATTGCCTGTGAAAAATGGAGGATTGATTCCTTTGCTAAATTGCCCGACATAATTTGTTTTGCCTTCTCGACCTGGTTATTTCGGAGTAAGGTTACAGAACTGTCAAAACGCATATTTGCCAGGTGGTATGATTGAATGAATTTTTCGTAATGCTTGTAATAGGAAACTACATTTGAAACTTTAGGTGTTAGCCTGGTTGCATCAATACTTTGTAATAATGTATACCGAAAGGCTGACTGCTTTATTACCTCTTGCGCAGTTTTCAATGTTTTTGTTATAAAATAATTAGTAGTCTCCCGGCCAAAAATGGGTGCTTCTTTTAACCATTCGTTGATATAGTTATAAAAATTTTTCGATTGCGCACCAAAAACAGCGTTGCAATACCTGCCTGCAGTTTTTATTAATGCCTGGTCCGCAGTATTGCTCCATAGTTGCTCCATGGTATTTTTAAAATAAATATCCAGCGGGCGGGTAGTCCAATGAATGATTCCAAAATCGGCAATGTTCAAACTTTTGAATCTGGAAGCCAACTTTTGAAATGGCTGATAGGGCCTTCCGATGTATGCGAAGTCATCATGCTGCGCCCAAAAGACAGGAATGATTCTTCGTTGCTGACTGTTATTAAAGATCAATTGCTGAATGGGTTTCCG
>JACMLJ010000001.1 GCA_014379625.1 Ferruginibacter sp.
ACCTGTGACGACGCTACTTTTGCTTCTTTCAAAAAATTTGCTTCGCATTTTTTGAATACCGACTACGTCGGTATCGAACCAAAAGAGGCGTCTTACACAGGTACTGGTGAGAATTCGAAAGATAACTTTTCGAAATCAATATCATCAGCAATCGGTAGTGTCTTTTAGTAATTCTATTCCGTATACCATTGTCAATCATACTATTTTCAGCCCTTCAAAAGGTAACCTGCTTATTTAAATTGATTTTAAAATAGACGAATGCCAAAAACGCCAGGTACGCATTCTTACCATGAACCAAAAATATAGTAAAAACGGGGGTTAATGAAATGCAGGTTTTGTTCAGGCGCTATTAAAAAAAGTTATAAACAATGATGGTAGCGGTATCTTTGGTTTATCAATCCACTATTATATTATGGCTCCATACGATCAGCAGGTTTTATCAGAATTAATGCTGTGGCAAAAAAAAATGCTGCGAAGGCCTTCTCTATTAAATAATCTTTCCAAAAAAATTCAAACAAAGATCAATACCTGGATACCTGAGAAAGTACACAATGCAATAACCATTACCATTAAACAAATGATACGGGGTGTTTTATTTGGTGCTAAGCATACCACTTCAGCGCCTTTATTAAATGTAAGCCTGCAGGCACGTGAAGAAGCCGTTCAAAAAAAAATAGACTGGTATAGAAATACGGCAGCGGTTGAAGGTGGGATAACCGGGGCGGGCGGAATACTGCTTGGTCTTGCTGATTTCCCGATTTTAATCGGGCTTAAAATAAAATTATTATTTGAGATCGCTGTAGGCTATGGTTTTGATGTAAATGATTATAAAGAAAGGGTATACCTGCTGCATATTTTTGAACTGGCTTTTTCGAGCGATGTACACCGAACAAATATTTATATTAAAATGACCGGCTGGGAGGAGAAGCGTAAAAATTTGCCGGAAGATATTAACCAGTTTGACTGGAGAAATTTTCAGCAGGAATACAGGGATTATATCGATTTGGCGAAAATGGCCCAGTTGATACCGGTGATAGGCGCACCTGTTGGTGTCCTGGTAAATTATCGCTTAATAAAAAAGCTGGGCATCACGGCAATGAATGCTTACCGGATGAGATTACTGAATACCTAACTGGTATTTTTTTAGAGAAATAATAAATTACTTTTTAATTCCTGCATGATTAATCATCAAATAGCGCATAAGTTATCAGGAAGCATCATAAGGGCAGCCGTGAAAAAGGATGCAGGGATTGACCACCAATAATTTCCTGTGAATTATGTAACAAGTGGGGTGAATTTTGTAACAAGCCTGTCTGTATTAATATTCATCTTTACAATAAATTTTTATTACTATCAATTTCCCGACGGATGCTTTCGAATCAGTTACATTTGCAGGTAATTCAATATTATCACACTATGAAAAAGCCGGTTAGTGCCTTTCTCTTTGGTATCCTCTCTTTACCGGGTTTCCTTCACATTATGGGTTGCAACGAAGTGAAAACTGCAGGCGCAATACAAATAAGCGGCGTAGAAAAAACAGATACGGCAGTGGTGGAATTGCGGCCGGTCGCCCCGCTCAATACGGTCGATACCGCAGACTATAATAAAAAGATGCAGGAACTGAGTAATTATGACAGCACCGGTAAGTGGCCCGTTAAAACTCCTTATCCATTGTTGGGGGCTATGTTTCCGTACAATAGGATTATTGCATTTTACGGGAATTTATATTCAAAAAGAATGGGGATTTTAGGTGAAATTCCTAAAGCCGCCATGTTGAAAAAATTACAGGAAGAAGTGGCCGGATGGCAGGCCGCCGATACCTCCGTTCGGATAATTCCGGCATTACATTATGTGGCCGTTACTGCCCAGGGCGCTCCGGGCAGGGATAATAAATACCGCCTGCGTATGCCTTTTCACCAGATAGATACCATAATGGATTGGGCGAAACAAATCAATGCATTGGTTTTTATAGACATCCAGGTTGGGCATAGTTCCGTGAAGGAAGAAGTACCGGCCCTCGAACATTTTCTGAAATTACCAACAGTGCACCTGGGAATTGATCCTGAATTCTCCATGAAGAATGGTGAAAAGCCAGGTTCAAAAATCGGTACATTTAATTCTGCTGATATCAACGATGCTATTGATTTTTTAGCAGCGCTGGTCCGTAAAAACAATCTCCCTCCTAAAGTACTGGTGGTACACCGTTTTACCCAGGGCATGGTTACCGGTTATGAAAAAATAAAAACAGTGCCTGAAGTACAGGTAGTAATGGATATGGATGGATTTGGCAGTAAAATTTTAAAAAGGTCTACTTACCTGCGCTATATTTATAAAGAACCGGTGCAGTTTACCGGCTTTAAATTGTTTTATAAAAACGATAATAAAATAAATACAAGTGGTATGTACACACCACAGGAACTGGTGAAATTTACGCCTAAGCCCATCTATATTCAATATCAGTAATTTGCTGCAATTGACATAGTGACTGCTTTTGATGATACTGATGAAGAACAATACAATTTGGGTCAGTGAAATAAATAACCATGATTGCCAAAGGCTGCTTTAATTTGTGAACGACCAGTCGGCCCCAATCACCCGGCAATGACATTGCCCGACCAGCGATTGGCGGGGTTTACAAAGCAATGGTGAGATCCTTCCTTAACTGTCAAATGAACACTGTTCAAATATTAATTATCCAGGGACGTCAGGTATAATTTATAAAGTATATTTGTAAACAGGCTGTATTATTCATTGATGCGATCATCCTTATTTCAAAATTTATTTCATGCTGAAGATTTTAACTTACACCATTGTGATGGCCGCAATCGGACTGGCCTGTATTCAATTCAACGGAACCGGTAAAAATGGCGGCACCAATCTAACTGCGACAGGTCTAAAAATGACGGCAACCGGCCGGGGAACTGTGGAAAGCAATTATAAAAATTTCTGCTCCGGTTGCCACGGTGAAAAAATGGATGCATTCGTAGACCGTAAGTGGAAATATGGCAATACAAAAGAAGATATCTTCAAGGGTATTAAACAAGGCTACCCCGATGGTGGGATGCCTTCATTTGAAGCTGCATTTACCAATGAAGAAATATACGAACTGTCAGATTATATCCTTACCGGCATTAAAAACCTGAAGCGGTATAATTTTGACAAAGTTCCCGAAACCACGAATTTATTTGTTTCAGAAAATCAGAACATAAAACTTGATACGGTCGTCAGGGGATTAGGAAGCCCCTGGAGCATGGCCTTTTTACCCAATGGTGAAATGCTGGTAACAGAAAAAACCGGGCAATTATACAGGGTTAAAAATGACCGGTCATTGCAATTGATCAACGGCGGCCCCCAGGTAACCGCGGATGGGCAGGGTGGTTTGATGGATGTAATTTTACATCCGGATTTTAAAAGCAACAAACGCATTTACATTTCCTATTCGGCTTTTAAAAAAGATGGTTCAGCTACCGTAGCCACTACAGCTATTATGAGCGCTACGCTGACCGGGGAGAAACTGGAAGGGCAAAAGATCATTTTTGAAGCCCTGCCTTATTCGAGAACCCGCCATCATTATGGATCACGTATGGTTTTTGGCCGCGATGGCCTTCTTTATTTTTCTGTTGGTGAAAGGGGAAATGAAAAGCAAAACCCACAATCGCTTGCTAATGACCTGGGTAAAATACATCGTATAAAAGATGACGGAACTATTCCCGCAAATAATCCTTTTGTAAATAAACCCGGCGCTAAACCTTCTATTTTTACTTACGGTAACCGTAACCCGCAGGGTGTAACCATGAACCCCTCAACCGGCGCAATATGGTCTAATGAACATGGCCCAAGGGGAGGTGATGAAATCAATATTGTTGGTGCCGGAAAAAATTATGGGTGGCCGGCCATTTCTTACGGCATCAATTACGATGGCAAGATCATTACGGATAAAACGGCAATGGATGGAATGGAGCAGCCACTGCTGTACTGGATACCATCTATCGGCCCGAGTGGAATGGCCTTTGTGGAAGGCAAACGTTACAAAGGCTGGCAGGGTGACCTTTTGGTGGGATCACTAAGGTTTAAATACCTCAATCGTTGCAAAATGAAGGATGGGAAAGTGGTGGGTGAAGAATTGCTGTTAAAAAATATAGGAAGGTTAAGAGATGTACGGATGGGGCCCGGGGGTTATATCTATGTATCGGTTGAAAATCCGGGGTATATTTTTAGATTATTGCCCGTATCAAGATAGGGCCTTCAGTTTATTACAATCCCACTACTTATCAAAAGTTTATTAATGAATTTTAAAGCGGCAATCTGATTTTTTCATAAGGGTATTCAGTAAGCTTGATACAAAATATTCCATTTTAACATTTCTTAAAAGGCTAAAATCTATACTGAATCCGACTTCTTATTTATGATAATTGTATTATATTACCCTATCTCGGCTTAATTTTAACCTTCATCTCGCTGAATTTACCTTACATTTGCATTTCCAAATATTTTTTTAACAATATCCCCCTCAATCATGATGAAAAAATTTGGTTACCGGAATGTTTATTTGTTTTTCTCTTCAGCGCTTCTCTTCATAATTCACATACCATTTGTTTTTGCAAAATCCAAACCAATGGGTAAGTTGTTTTTTGACAAATCCGATTTACCTTCTACAGTTACCTGCACAACATCGGAACAGCCTGGTATAAACGCAGCGGTAAAGTTCAGCTTGTATGATAGTTTGCGGTTGGGCACGCTGGGATTGGGCCGCCAGGTTTTTGACTACGCGATGCAGGGGTTTAACTGTATGAAAGCAATGGGAAAATTAAGCAATGAGCAAATTATCTCAATTGTGGATTATAGCAAACCCTCCTCTCAAAAAAGATTATTTATTATTGACCTTAAAAATTATAAAATTTTATTTAATACCTATGTTGCGCATGGTATGCAATCGGGTAAGGAATTTGCCAGCCAGTTTTCAAATACACCGGAGAGCAATAAAAGCAGTCTTGGTTTTTATGAAACCCTGGGTACTTATATGGGTGGGAATGGTTATTCATTGAGATTGCAGGGTATGGAAAACGGGATCAATGATAACGCCAACAAGCGGGATATAGTAATGCATGGGGCCCGGTACGTAGATGAGCGCTTAATACATTCCCAGGGGTATATCGGCCGAAGCTGGGGATGCCCCGCGGTTCCGCCGCAGTTAAACAGGTCTATCATTGATAAAATCAAGAACGGTACCTGTCTTTTTATATTCAGCCAAAACTCCCGTTATTTATCCCATTCACAAATCTTAAATTCAATCTATACACCTGGTTACGCTTTCAATCAAAAAAGTTGACTGTTTTGATGCAGACTGTTTGAGTATGTCAGCCACGCCAGATATTTTCCCGTTCCTCTCCTGAAAACAATTCAATACCCTTTCAGGGTAAGCTTTTTGGATGGTATTTAACACCAGCAACCCCTAAATGAACAACATCCTGCAGGGGGTGTTTTTTTTGTTTTCCCAATTCACTGCATAATTCTAACTTCACCAAAAAAAAGCATGCATTTACGTGAGCAACTAAGAGGGACAGGTGTAGCAATAGTAACACCGTTCAACACGGATGAATCGGTTGACTTTGACGCGTTGGGAAAACTGATCAACTTTGTCATTGAAAATAACGTGGAATATATAGTTACGCTGGGCACTACCGGCGAAACCCCTACACTGGATAAACAGGAGAAACTGGACATAATAAATTTCACCTTTGATAAGATAAACAATCGGGTGCCCGTTGTAGTTGGCATTGGGGGAAATAACACAAGGGAAGTAATGAATGACCTGCAAAGCTACCCCCTTGAAAAGGCTGCCGCGGTGTTGAGTGCCTGTCCCTATTACAACAAGCCATCCCAGGAAGGTATTTTCCAGCATTATAAATCCATTGCCGAAGCCTCGCCAAAACCGGTGATAGTGTACAATGTACCTGGCCGTACAGGTCGTAATATAGAAGCTGCTACTACAATCCGGCTGGCCAATGAAGTGGCTAATATAGCCGGTATTAAAGAAGCCGGTAATAATATCAGCCAGTGTATGCAGATATTAAAAGAAAGGCCTGCTGAATTTTTAGTTGTAAGTGGTGATGATGACCTGGTTCTGCCGGAACTGGCTTGTGGAATAGATGGTGTAATTAGTGTTGCGGCTAACTGTTTCCCCAAAGAATTTTCCGATATGGTGAGGGCCGGGCTTAAACACGATTTTACTGCCGCTAAAAAATTAAATGATCCATTACTTGAAGTGTACCATCTTTTATTTACAGAAAATAATCCTGCAGGGGTAAAAGCCTTTTTGTATGAGCTTGGCTTAATACAAAATGTCCTTCGTTTACCGGTTACTACCCTGAGCGAACCGGTGCATGAAAGGGTAAAAGCTTACCTCAAAAAATGATAATAAGACTTGAGCATATACCAGGGTTTTTGACCCGGAATTTTAAGGCAGTATGGCTGCACGGGATTTTACTGGTATGCTCACTGGTAAGTTTTTCTCAATTCACGGTCAGGTTCCAGGTAAGTGATGTACCGCTAAACCATTTACAGGATTCCGTTTTTGTAGCTGGCAGCTTTAACGATTGGAAACCGGGGCATACTGGTAATCATTTTTCAAAATTGAATGAACCTGCTTTTATAGAAATAAATGAGCTTCCTGCCGGGGAATACCAGTATAAATTTACCAGGGGAAACTGGCAATCGGTGGAATGCCTGGCAGACGGAAATGATGCCATGAACAGGATACTCAATTTGTCTGCAGATACCGTGGTACGGTTTTCAATAGAAGCATGGAAAGATGATTTTCCAACGGTTGCCAGAAAACACACCACATCTCCAAACGTACAAATTATAGATACGGCTTTCCTGATGCCCCAATTGGGCAGAACCCGCCGGGTTTGGCTGTATTTGCCACCCGGTTACGCAAAAAGCAGGCAGCGTTACCCAGTAATGTATATGCAAGACGGGCAAAATATTTTTGACGACTACACTTCCGGTTTTGGGGAATGGGGGGTAGATGAGTGTATTGACTCCATGGTTAAAAAAGGTAAGCCAGCCTGTATCGTAGTGGGTATTGATAATGGCCCTAAAAGACTCAATGAATACAATCCTTATGAATTTAAGGAATTTGGTAAAGGTGAGGGCGATCAATACCTGGCATTTCTTGTGGAAGTCCTGAAGCCTTTTATTGATAAGCATTACCGGACACTGACC
The DNA here is from genome assembly GCA_014379625.1 of Ferruginibacter sp. Taxonomy (GTDB): domain Bacteria; phylum Bacteroidota; class Bacteroidia; order Chitinophagales; family Chitinophagaceae; genus Ferruginibacter. The sequence goes on from JACMLJ010000001.1 coordinate 7,228, forward strand.
GATACTGAAAATACCATCATAGCGGGTAGTTCGATGGGCGCTTTGATCGCCTATTATGCGATGCTGAAATATCCGGATGTTTTCGGCAAGGGAGGTATTTTTTCACCGGCATTTTGGACCGCTCCCCGGATTAAAGAACTAACCACTTCATCCGGCAAAAATTTAAAGGGAACATTATTTTTTTATATTGGCGGCCGGGAAGGGGGAAAACATATAAAAGACATGGAGGCGGTAACTGATAAGCTGGGAAAGCATTCCCTGTCTTTAATTTATTCGGTAACGGACCCCGACGGGAATCATAATGAACAGGCATGGCGTAAATGGTTTCCCGAATTTTACAACTGGGTTTTGGCAAATGGATTTAATAATATAATCGACCTGGAAACCGATTAAATTCTATAGCATGATCCTTCCATTGCCAATTCTGTATTTTCAAAAACCTCCATTGTTTCTGATAAAAACTCATCTAATAATTCATATCTTGATGAAAAATGACCGATGATCAATTTTTTGGCTCCTGCCTTTAGGGCGATGTTTCCAGCCTGCTCGGTGGTGCAGTGAAACCGTGCTGCGGCCTTATCTGCGGACTCTTTCAGGTAAGTGGTTTCATGATAGAGCAGGTCTACTCCCTGCACTTTTTCGGCCAGGCTTTCATCAAAAATAGTATCGGCGCAGTAGGCGTAGCTTTTAATGGGACTATTGGCGATGGTTAATGTTTCATTTGCTATCACCGCACCTTTTTTGGTAATATAGTCTTCTCCTTTTTGTAATCTTTCGTAAAAAGAAGAAGGGATATCAAAGTTTTTTACACTTACAGGATCAATACTTCTTGGTTTTTTTTTCTGTTTAAACAAGAAGCCCCAGCATTCAATCCGGTGTTTTACCTGGAAACTGTGAACGGTAAATTTATTTTCATCCACGATCAGTCCTTCAAAAGTTATTGCATGAAAATGAAGGGTATAGGAAAGTTTTGTATCGGCAACGCGTAGTTGAAAATCAATAATATGCTCCAGTGGTGAGGGTCCGTAAATATGAAGGTCATGCTCACGGTTTAGCAAACTCATGCTTGTCAATAATCCAATTAAACCAAAATAATGATCACCATGCAGGTGAGAGATGAAAATATGATTGATCTTGCTCCACCGGATTTTATACTTGGTCATTTGTAATTGTGTACCTTCCCCGCAGTCAATTAAAAAATATTCTTCCTGTAATTGAAGCACCTGTGCAGTGGGATTTCTCCCAAATGCAGGAATAGCGGAATTATTTCCTAAGATGGTAAGTGCTAACAATTTGGGCGTTTAAAGGTTAAAAATTCACAGTTTGTTTAATCAAGAGTAATCCTGATGCGAATATGCTGCACAATATCCGTTATAATCTATCATTGTTCGTTAATCTTCATCTCCAAGCAATTCTCTTTCAATCTCTTCCATTTGTATGATGTCCCAGGCTTCACTTTCCGTGGGGGTAACATTTAATAATTCCAATAGAGCAAGCCCGTCAAATATTTCTTCCACCGCTTTTTGTAATTCGCAAATAATAAAAGAACAGTTATTTTCATAAAACTCCTGTTGAATATTCGCAATCATTTCGCAAGATTTTTCATCGACAATACTTACCAGCGACATATTCAAAATAAGATGGGGTATGTCTTTTTGCAGGTATGCAAGCATCGTATTGGTAAGTTCTTCTGTCATAATAGCAGTAAGATGGGTAGCAATTGGGGTAATTACGATGAATTTTTCTTTGGTATCTATTTTGACATTCATGGACTAAAGTTATGAATTAAGGGAATTGGGTGTTATGTGTGAAGACTCAGCAATTTGAAGGGCATTAAATTATTTTGCAATAAAAATTGTTTTTGTTATTTTGTAAAGTAAAGGAAAATATTGCGTTATTATGCGTTGGTAAAAGTTACCCGGCGTCATGGTTCTTAGGTTTACGGGATTTGCCGGTATTAAAATAAAACTCCGGCTGGCTCCACTAATTAATCAGGGTTGATAAAAAATAACATGAAATGCCGGTTTGGCTAAGTAATATCTTCTAATATTTTAACTTTTCAACATTTCCACATTTCACCCTGACACTGAACTAATTCTACTAAATAATCGTTATTATTGTACAAGTAAAATTCAAGACATGGACAACAATTTTTCAGCACAGGTAAAAGAAATAATTTCTTACAGCAGGGAAGAAGCTTTGCGGCTAGGGAACGATTTTATAGGTACAGAGCATTTAGTATTGGGATTAATACGGGATGGCGAGAACACCGCCATCAAAATATTAAAATCGCTAAATGTTGACCTCTATGAATTACGTAAAGAAATAGAAGTGGCTGTAAAAGATAAAACCGGTAAAAATATCGCCAACATCAATTCCCTGCCATTGACCAAACAGGCAGAGAAAGTGATACGCATAACGGTACTCGAAGCTAAGGCCCATAAAAGTGTAATGGTGGAAAGTGAGCACCTGATGTTATCAATTTTAAAAAACAAAGAAAATATAGCTACGCAGATCTTAAACCAGTTTGACGTTGACTATGATATTTTCAAGAATGAACTGGGATTTGTGACAAGTAATCCACCGGCCGCCGAGTTTTCTGATGAAAATGAAGATGATTTTGATGAAGAAAGAAAACAATACAGTCAGCAACAAAAAGCACAACGTGGTGGTGCGGCAAATCAGCCAAAGACAAAAACTCCTGTGCTGGATAATTTTGGCCGGGATATAACCAGGTTAGCTGAAAATGGCACACTGGATCCAATTGTAGGACGGGAAGTAGAAATTGAACGGGTGTCGCAAATTTTATCAAGAAGAAAGAAAAACAATCCCATTTTAATTGGTGAGCCGGGTGTGGGTAAAACCGCGATTGTAGAGGGGCTTGCATTGCGCATTGTGCAACGTAAAGTGAGCAGGGTTTTGTTTGATAAAAGGGTTGTCTCATTAGATCTTGCCGCTCTTGTCGCCGGCACGAAGTATCGTGGCCAGTTTGAAGAAAGAATGAAAGCCATCATGAATGAACTGGAAAAAAACAGGGATGTGATCTTATTCATCGATGAAATACATACCATTGTTGGTGCAGGTGGCGCAAGCGGTTCTTTAGATGCAAGTAATATATTTAAACCTGCTTTGGCAAGGGGCGAACTGCAATGTATTGGTGCTTCTACCTTAGATGAATACAGGATGCATATAGAAAAAGACGGCGCTCTTGACCGTCGTTTTCAGAAAGTAATCGTTGAACAACCTTCTGTAGAAGAAACCATCCAGATACTTGCTAATATAAAGAGCAAGTATGAAGACTATCACAATGTAATTTATAGTGACCAGGCCATTGACGCCTGTGTTAAATTGAGCGAGCGGTACATGACAGACCGGTTATTGCCTGATAAAGCGATTGATGTGATGGATGAAGTGGGCGCAAGAAAGCATATCAAGAATATCAATGTACCTGAGGCTGTGATAGACCTGGAGAAGAAAATTGAAGATATTAAGTTAGAGAAAAATAAAGTGGTAAAAAGCCAGCGTTTTGAGGAAGCCGCTTCATTGCGGGACTCCGAGAAAAGATTGCAGGAGGAACTGGAAAAAGCTAAAAATGACTGGGAAGAAGAAAGTAAGCATAAACGCTTTCCGATAGAGGAAGAAGATATTGCAGAAGTAATCAGTATGATGACGGGGATACCGGTCAAACGGATGGTACAGGCCGAAACCGAAAAACTTCGTCGTATGGGTGACGATCTGAAAAATGTAGTGGTTGGCCAGATGGAAGCGATTTCAAAAGTAGTTAAAGCCATTCAGCGCAACAGGGTTGGATTGAAGGACCCGAAAAAACCAATTGGTACTTTTATTTTCCTGGGTCCTACGGGCGTTGGTAAAACAGAGTTGGCCAGGTCGCTGGCCCGTTACATGTTCGATAATGACGAATCGTTGATACGGATAGACATGAGTGAATATATGGAGAAATTCACTGTCAGCCGCCTAATCGGTGCACCTCCGGGCTACGTGGGTTATGAAGAAGGCGGACAGCTTACGGAAAGGGTTAGACGCAAACCATACAGCGTGATACTCCTGGATGAAATTGAAAAGGCGCACCCCGACATCTACAATATTTTATTACAGGTATTGGATGATGGGCAGTTGACTGACGGAATGGGAAGAAAAATTGATTTTAAGAATACGGTGATCATCATGACCTCCAATATAGGGGCACGCCAGTTAAAAGATTTCGGGGAAGGGGTCGGTTTTGCAACAGCCAACAGGATGCAAAACACCGATGAAAATAATAAGGCGGTAATTGAGAAAGCGCTGAAACGTACCTTTAGTCCGGAGTTTTTAAACAGGATAGATGATGTGGTGATATTCAATTCGCTGACAAGGGAAAATATTTTTGAGATCATTGATATTCTGATGAAGGGTGTGATGAAACGTTTGGTAAACCTTGGTTTTGCAATGGAATTAACCCCGCAGGCGAAAGATTTTATCGCTGATAAAGGATACGATTCGCAGTTTGGGGCCAGGCCGTTACACAGGGCTATTCAGAAATACCTGGAAGATCCATTAGCGGAAGAAATATTGAATATGCAGGTGAAAGAGGGAGATACCCTTGTAGCGGACTTAGATGAAGCGAAAGTGAAAATTCAATTCAGTTTAAAGATTGAAGAACAACAGGAAGAAGCGGCCGAATCAAAAGCTTAAAATCTTACAAAAATTTAAAAGCCATCCATTTATACGGGTGGCTTTTTTTATGGACGGTGAATGGTCAACGGTGAAATTCCGGCCATTGGCCATGGACCATTTACCGTAAAACTTAACCTTATTTTTCTTTTGTGAGATGAATTTTTTGAGTGACTTTTGTGCGGATGAATACGAATAAGATCATAACAATTGATGGTTGGTCGGCCTGTGGAAAAAGCACGGTGGCGAAACAGTTAGCAAAAGAGTTAGGATACGTATACATTGACAGTGGGGCTATGTATCGTGCCATTACCTTGTATTTTTTGAGAAACCATATAGACTGGACGGATATCAAGGAAGTGACTGAAGCTTTAAAGAACATCGATATCCAGTTTCATTGCAATTGTAAATCGCAGCAGTCAGAAATTTTTCTCAACAATGAGAATATTGAATATTTGATAAGGGATCTCGTAATTGCTGAAAAGGTAAGTGATGTAGCGGCGATAAGGGAAGTAAGAAGTTTCGCGGTTACCCAACAACATAAAATGGGCGAAAAGAAAGGGATAGTAATGGATGGAAGGGATATCGGCACCACTGTTTTTCCGGATGCGGAAATTAAAATATTTATGACAGCAGATAGCGCGGTAAGGGTGGAAAGAAGGTTTAAGGAATTGTTTGAAAAGAACCCGAATATAACCATTGAAGAAGTAAAAAACAATCTTGAAATGCGCGACTATATTGATTCGCACCGCGAAGTAAGCCCTTTGCGAAAAGCGGATGATGCCGTTGTGTTGGATAATACCCATCTCACCATGGAAGAACAACTGGCTTTTGCTTTGCAACTGGTGAAATAAACACTAATCATATCATATTATCGAACTTCACTGGCAAATAATACCTTCACTTACTCTTCAATAGTCAGATTCCCCAACACTGTAAACAGCTTACCTGTCTCAACAGGCGGGTCATGTAAGGTTTTGTGAGTGGGTAAGGGTTGATAATTTTGGCAATCATGCCCCAATCAACTACCAGTGTCAATGACATTGTTATGCTGTTGTTTACTAAACAATTTTTCTGTTTTTAGTTATGTTGGTTGTTTATTTTGATGCACCCAAATTTCGTTAATGTTTTTTTGCACCGGGCCGGGAATAATTTATTGGAGTTTTTTTAAAAGAGCATTCGTCCAGTCCCCTTTAAGTGTTTTTCAAACGTATAAAAATTATTAATTTTCTTAATGGCCTGTGCAACTCATCGTAATTTTCGGAGGCTACCGCAGGATATTTTTCTTTAGTTGCGGCAGTATAAGTTAGTTTCCTGATTTTAAGCTATTTTTAGAAAACGACAATTTGGGATGCACTTGTTTTGATGCTCCCTTCATTCACAAAATATAAATTCATGTACAAAATCCCCGCATCGGTTATTATCAGTTTTGCAGTTTTATTTTCCGCCTGCAATACCACAACATCCAACAATGTTAATGCAGTTTCCACAAAAGATTCCGGCACTGGTTTCGGCGTGGAAAAAAATGAACCCAACAGCCGGTATAAACCAGCTTTTGCCGGTCAAACAAGGGTAGCTGCCGTAAAAACACAAACCCTTGTCGAAGGTAAATTAATCAGTAAGGAATTAAACAGGCCATGGGGCATTGTGAGCCTGCCGGACGGTCGATTGCTGATCACACAAAAAGACGAGGGAACAATGCGGATCGCCACGACTACCGGAACCTTAAGTGCGGCCATAACTGGCCTGCCACCGGTGGCTAAAGACGGCCAGGGAGGTTTATTAGGTCTTACCATCGATCCTGCATTTTCCACCAACCGTATGGTTTACTGGGCTTACTCAGGCATTGTGGGAGATGCTAATCTTACGGCCGTGGCAAAAGGAAAATTAGCAAATGATGAAAAGACAATTGAAAATGCCACCGTTATTTACGAAGCAACGCCGGCTTTTAAAGGCGACAAACATTTTGGATCAAGGCTGCTGTTTGATAAAACCGGCAACCTTATTTTTAGCACGGGTGAAAGGTCGGAAATGGAAACGAGGCCACAGGCGCAGTTCCTGAACTCGGCTTTAGGCAAAATAATCCGTATCACAACCGATGGTAAACCTGCTGCGGGAAATCCGTTTGCAGGTGTTGATTCTGCAAGACCGGAATTCTATTCTTATGGACACAGAAACCCACAGGGCCTTGCCTTTCACCCAACCACAGGCGATTTATGGGAGGTGGAGTTTGGACCAAGGGGCGGTGATGAATTGAACAGGATTGTGCCGGGGAAAAACTACGGCTGGCCCACCATCACTTACGGCATTGAATACAGCGGTGAAAAAGTAAGGGAGGGCATTCAGCAGAAAGCCGGCCTGGAACAGCCGGTGTATTATTGGGACCCGGTAATATCTCCGGGCGGCATTACATTTTACAACAGCGACAGCATACCGGAATGGAAGGATAATTTATTTATCAGTGGCCTCAGCAGTATGCAGATCACCAGGCTGGTGCTAAAAGACAACAAAGTTGTGGGAGAAGAAAGATTATTAACGGAGGAGAAGAAAAGATTCAGGGCTATAACACCGGGTAAAGACGGCGCCATGTATGCAATAACGGATGATGGCTGCCTGTACAGGATTGGGAAAAAGTGAAAACTAACTGAACACAAATGCGCGCCGCCGCAATTTCAATGAACGTCAGGCGCAGGACTCCGTCCTGTGTCCGCCTTGTTACTGATGCTTTGAGTTGAGTGATATTCAAGCTACGCAAGTTTAGCTATAACGAGATAAATAAAAGCACGATGAGTACCAGGTATAAATTTGTTGACAACAACCAGTTAGGCGCAGGACTCCGTCCTGTGTCCGCCTTGTTACTACTGCTCTGAGTTGAGTAATATTCCAGCTACGCAAGTTTAGCTATAACGAGATAAACAAAATCACCATGAGTAACAGGCATAAATTTGTTGACAACAATCCGTTAGGCGCAGGACTCCGTCCTGTGTCCACCTTGTTACTCATGCTCTGAGTTGAGTGATATTCAAGCTACGCCAGTTTAGCTATAACGAGATAAATAAAAGCACGATGAGTACCAGGTATAAATTTGTTGACAACAACGCTGTATATTTCACCACATCAACGGTAGTGGGTTGGACAGATGTTTTTACAAGAGAAATGTACAAAACAATGCTGTTAGACAGTATCAGGCATTGCCAGCAAAGCCAGGGTTTAAAAATACATGCGTGGGTATTAATGACCAATCATTTGCATACAATCTGCAGTTGTAAAGAAGGACATGATTTGGGATTGATATGGCGCAATATAAAAAGCTTTACTGCCATGAAATTAATAGATGCCATCATTAACAATCCGAAGGAAAGCAGGAAAGAATACCTGCTGCATGTATTTGAGGCAGAAGGGAAAAAAAGTAGTAGTAATTTCAGGTATAAGTTTTGGGAACACGAAAACCATCCGGTGTTATTAGACAGTACAGAAATGTACAACCGGCGTTTAAATTATCTGCACTGGAACCCTGTAACAGCAGGCTTTGTTTCAGAGCCATGGCATTGGATATTTAGCAGTGCGACTGATTATTTTACAGAGAAAAAGGGACTGCTGGATATTGTTATTTTGGATGGTTTTTAGGATAGGAGATTAGTAACAAGGAAGACACAGGACGGAGTCCTGCGCCTGTGGGGTTATTTTACAAAGAAAAAGGGACTGTTGGATATTGTTATTCTGGATGGTTTTTAGGATAGGAGATTAGTAACAAGGAAGACACAGGACGGAGTCCTGCGCCTGCAGTGATGGGGATTTTGCTAATTATAAAGGAATAATCATACTGGTTACCTGCATTGATACGCTGGATCTGGCTATTAAGTTTGTGGCAAAAAAGGTGAAATGATGTGTACCGGCAGGCAGGTCAAAATATTCTGGCCCGGTAGTCAGGTCAAGTTTATTATCATTAAAAGATAACGATGCTCTCAAACTACCATTTACCCGGTAAGTCCGTGAAACAGTCCCGTTCAACCATAATTCGAGCCGCCATCTTGACTCAGCATCAAATCCCGGAACTAAGCTCTCGGCCCGAGTTTGGGTTTTGCAAAACAGTATCACCCGGGATGGAGAAGCCAGCGTAACCGTATAGGCCGAATTTGTAAATTCCTTAAAATCCGCACCGGAGATAGAAATAGAATTGGACAACAGCCCGGCGAATTGAGTTTTAATTATATTTCCTGCTGTCGTCCAACCTGGATTAGCAGCAGCACCATTACTTGTAAGTACCTGTCCGGGATTGCCAGTGCTGCCACCGATGGTCAATGCCCCATTCTGAGTATTCATCGTTAAGCCCCATCCTGTGCCAGATCCAAAAAAACCCACCTGGTTATCAGATTGCATGCCAATAAAAGCAGGAAGACTGCTGTTGTTACTGTTGTTTAAGTAAATACCGGCAGAAGTGTTGTTGTCGCCGCCACTGCGTATCCGCATACGGTCTTTAATATCCAACCGGAATTGAGGATCAGCTACACCAATACCCATATAACCGTTTCCCCTGATCCGAACCAGTTCAGTAGAAGAAGCCGTACCATTTCCCGCATAAAACACATGATCATCCCCTGTGGTAGCTGTTTGATACCTTAACACGGATGAAGTCACTCCAAATCCATAGAACTGGTGATCATTATTAGCGGTTTCATACAATACTAATTTGCGGTTTCGTATATCGTTGGCAAACTGCAAAGGGGCATTTGAATTGGTATTGCTGATCCCAATATTCCCATTGTCTGTATTCATGGTTAATCCCCATCCGTTGACGCTTCCATAAAAGCCTACCCTGTTATTCGATTGCATGCCAATGAATGAAGCCGTACTGGTGTTATTTAAATTATTAAGAAAAATGCCCGGAGATGTTGTTGCATCTCCGCCGCTGCGTATCCGCATACGGTCTTTCAGGTCCAACCGGAATACGGGATCGGTGATGCCGATGCCCGTGTTGCCGTTACGCAATACGGTGAGTGCGTTGCTTCTTTCCACATTGGACCCGTTACCTATTTGAAAAACCCTGTCTGTAGCAGCGGTTGTACCGGCATCTGGTGCGTCGGTTTCATCATTCCACACACCTGCAGCAAAGCCACCTCTTGCTTTAGCAACGGTTTGTTCCCCCATACTGGAAGTATAGTTGCCAGATGCCACAGAGCTGCCGCCGGAAACAAATGCCCCAACACCGCTGGCAGTTGTTCCCTGCCCCATACTGGTGGAATACGCTCCGTTTGCTATCGAACTGCCCATGGAAAATGATTGATCTCCCGAAGCCGTGCTGTTATTTCCCAGCGCAACTGAAAACCTGCCTTTAGCCTTAGTATTAAATCCAGCCGCAAAAGACAATTGCCCAATACTGTCCCTGTCCCATTGCACCCCATCAACATAGCCTGCCCTGAATGCACCCAATGGAGGAAACCAGAACAGGCGTGTACCTGCCCCCTGCACAGGAGGATTGATGGTAGTGGTAAGCGGAGGTGCGGACACATCACCGGTATATAAAACAGCACTATCTGCCACATGCAGCCTGGCTTTAGGGTTTGTCGTACCAATACCCACATTTTGCGCAGCGGATGTAAGCGTTGATATGCTGCACACCCAAAAAAGAAATTGTTTCTTATTCATTTTTTATTGTTTAATAATTTTAAATACTTCTGTTTCATTGCCCGTCTGCACCTGCAACAGGTATAACCCGGCAGGCAGCTGAGCCATATTCAGCAACTGGCTGCTGCTGCGCTGTGGTACCGATTGTGTAAGTACGAGTTGCCCGTTTGCCTTTAGCAGGCGGATGATCTTGTTGCCGGCTTCTTTAAAATAAATGGTGCTGGTATGCTGCACGGGGTTGGGGGTAATTACTAGTTTATTTGCAGTAACATTATTCAGCACTATCACTGCAGCGTAGGTAAACCTGCCATCCAGATCAACTTGTTTTATGCGGTAATAATTTTTCCCGGAAGCAGGAGCGGTATGCAAAAATTCATATCGTTGTATGCTGCTGCTGTTGCCTGCTGCTGCTACAGTGCCAATGGTTGAATAGCTGGTGCCGTTAGTGCTGTGTTCAATTTTAAAATTACTGGTATTGCTTTCGGATGAAGTGGCCCATTTAATTAATGCGCTATTGGTTTGCAACTGCCCCTGTACATATAACCAGGTTAAGGGCAGTGTTGTACCACAACTAACCTGAACAGGTGTATTGATGTCAACATTTCCACCATTGCCAATTTGCCCCACATCATTTCTACCCCAAATCCATAAGCTGGCATTGGATTTTATTGAACCAGAAGTGTTTGAAGCTGCGGTAATACTTTGCCAGTCTGTTTGTGTACCTGTTTGTTGCGGTTGATTTACTGATATATATGTGCCATTGCCTAGTTCTCCTGAAGAGTTAACTCCCCACCCCCAAAGGCTGCCATTGTTTTTAATGGCCAATGAATGAAAATCGCCGGCTGCAATTTTATTCCAGTCGGTGCCTGTTCCAATTTGTATCGGCGTATTTTTATTTACTGTAGTACCATCTCCCAACTGGCCTGCATTATTAATTCCCCATGCCCATAAGGTGTTGTTTGTTTTAGTGGCTAAAGAATATATGCCCCCTGTAGTAATATTTTTCCAGTTATTGTCAGTGCCAATCTGAATGGGTACATTACTATTGGTATTTGTGCCATCACCTAACTGGCCGCCGAAATTCCAACCCCATGCCCACAAAGTGCCATTTGTTTTTAATGCAAGGCAATGGGCCCCGCCGTCAATAAAAGCCCAATCATTGCCGGTACCAATTTGAACGGGAGTATTTTTATCAGTGTTTGTACCATCGCCTAATTGTCCGTAAACATTCCGTCCCCATGCCCATAGGGTTCCATTTGTTTTAATGGCAAAACTGCTTACGCCACCTTCGGCAATAAAAGCCCAATCGTTATCAATGCCAATTTGAACGGGACTAGTTGTATTATTATTGGTACCATCACCTAATTGTCCATAAAAATTATATCCCCATGCCCAAAGTGTGCCATCTGTTTTTATAGCTAAGGAATGCCTGCCTGCGGCAACAACAGTATCCCAATCTGTTGCTGTTCCTATTTGAATTGGAATATTGGTATTGGCAGTTGTGCCATCGCCTAATTGCCCGTCCAAATTAAATCCCCATGCCCACAGTGTACCATTATTTTTTACGGCCAGGGTATGAAAACCCACGGAAGCGTTTTGCCAGCATTGAGCATTAACGGGTATGGAAAATATAAAAAGGGCGATGATGAAGTAAAAAATCTTTTTCATAACTGATGTTTAAGTGAGTACAAAAATTCAATTTTTTAAACAAGTATACAATCACCTGAACACCTGTTTTTACCATCCCCCGAACAGGTGATTTTGATTAAAAACTTGGAAATGTGGAGTATGATGTTATACTTTTAATAATAATTTTCCTGCAAAAGCATTTTAGCTTATGAAAAGGTTACTTCTTTTATTTCTATTGCTGCCTTTACAAAAATTGTGTGCACAAGCTGATGTAACTAAGGATAGTTTGTTGAAAGTATTGTCTGTTGCTAAAGAAGATACCAATAAGGTACTTACCTTAATTACCATTGGGCAGCACGTGGAGTATAATAATCTGGAAGAAGCGAAAAATTATTATGTACAGGCAAATAAATTGAGCGAAAAGTTGAAATACACGATAGGTGTTTTAAAATATTATTCTAACTATACCGCTATTTTAAATATACAGGCCAGATTTGACTCGGCGCTCCGTCTCACAGAATATGCATTGGAATTAGCCAACAAGTTTGGCAATGAAGAACGCATCATCATTGCACATCAAAATCTTTCCGCCACCTATGCTTACCTGCAGGATTACGAAAGCGCACTTGAACATCTTTTACCATCAGTAGCTTATTTTGAAAAAACAAATAATGATGCCCGGTTAAGTCTTATATATGACAACCTGGGGGTGATATACAGGGAAACAAAACAATACGATAAGGCATTGGAATATCATCAAAAGGCTTTGGTTATTGCCCGTAAATCTGAAAACAGTTATGATATTGCCAACGTGTTATCTAATTTGGGAAATGCATACACCAGTTTAAAGAAATATGACACAGCTCTTGCGGTAATGCAGGAGTCTTTAAAGATTGCTAAAAAAGAAAATTATGATAACATCGTATCTAATGTAACAAGCAATATTGGAGCTGTTTTAATAAAGAGGGGCAGCTACGACAGTCTTTATTATTATTGTACCGAGGGGTTACGTTTGGCAGAAAAACTGGGTGATAACCTCACGATGGTGAATAATATTTACGGATTGGCATTGCATGCTTTTTACAGTAAAGATTTTAAAGGAAGTGAAGCATTAGCCAATACAGGTTTTGCTATGACAAAACAGAGAAATTATGCAGAACCTTCACAGCTTTTTGCTGACCTTTTATCTGAGCTGGCACTGGTTAAAGGGGATTTGAAAAATTATGATTATTACAATCGCTTAAGTATAGAATTATCCGAAAAATTTTTTAGCGAAAGAATGCAACGAAATGTGCAAACACTGGATAAAAAATTTGAGACAACAAAAAAAGAGCAGCAATTAAAACTACAGCAAGCCACTATCCGGCAGAAAGGTACGTTGAATTATATTTTAATTGGCAGCATCGCCGCATTGTTGTTAATTTCTTTACTGGCCTATCGTACTTACGGGCAAAAAAGAAAATTACAGGAACAAAAAATTACAGCATTAGAAAATGAAAAATTATTACTTGCCACACAATCTATTGTAAAAGGCCAGGAAGATGAAAGAAGCAGATTGGCAAAAGATCTGCATGATGGCCTGGGCGGTTTGCTCAGTGGCGTTAAACTTCAATTAGGGGCTATGAAAGGAAATTTAATTTTATCGGAAGAACATGGGCGCATATTTAATAATGCGCTATTTAAATTAGATGAATCCATCAGCGAAATGCGCCGGGTTGCACATAACATGATGCCTGAAGCATTGATGAAATTGGGCCTGCAACAGGCTTTGCAGGATTATTGCGACGGGCTGTCCGTATCGCAACCCTTTAAAATAAATGGAGAGTTTTACGGTTTGGAAAAACGCATGGAATCATCTGTTGAGATTGTTATTTACCGTATTGTGCAGGAGTTACTTAATAATGCCATCAAACATTCCGGTGCCCAAACCATTCTTGCACAGGTAATGCGGAATGACAATAGTCTCTCCATTACTGTGGAAGATAATGGCAAAGGCTTTGATAAAGCAACTTTGCTGCAGGGGGCAGGTTTAAAAAATATCCGCTCCAGGGTAGATTACCTGAGAGGCCAATTAGATATAAAATCTACCCCGGGAAAAGGAACTTCTTTTCATATAGAATGTATAATTGATAGCAATGGATAAGATAAAAGTATTGGTGGTAGACGATCACCCCATGGTGCTGGAAGGGATGAAGAGTATGCTGGCACAGATACATTTTGTAGCTGTTATTGGTACAGCAAGCAGTGCATTTGAAGCCGTAGAAATTATTAAACACTCGGCCCCGGATATTGTGATTACTGATATTAATATGCCGGAAATAAGCGGGATTGAGCTTGCATTGAAAATAAAGAATGAATTTCCCCAGGTGAAAATAATTGCTATGAGTACTTTCAAGGAGCGAAGTTATATTGCTCAAATGGTATTGAACGGTGCTTCGGGGTACCTGGTAAAAAGTGCTTCAAAAGAAGAAATTGAAGATGCTATTCTAAGTGTGTATGAAGGAAAATTGTACATGAGCCTCGATGTGAACCTTTCTGCCTCGGACATACAGCACCTGCATAGCGTTCCGGTGCTTAGCAGCAGGGAAAAGGAAGTGTTGCAATTAATTGCAGATGGTTTTACTAATCCGCAGATAGGTCAAAAATTATACCTCAGTCTGCATACAATAGACAGTCACCGTAAAAACATTCTAACAAAGTTTGGAGTTAATAACACTGCCAATTTAATTAAGCTGGCTGCAAAGCATAATATGGTATAAAAAAAATCCCTGCATCAGTCGAGCTGCTACCTTACCAATCAGGTTTTATCTCATGCAGAAGTGATATCCTTAGTGTCTGTGGGGAATAGTTCGTAAGGTCAGGAACCATGGCTGGGATCGGGTGATTACAGACAGTTTAGGCTTCTTCCTGCGAAGTCATGAGTATTGCTGCAAATGTTCCGCATTGCTTTTGGAATGGAGGCCAAAATGCCTCCAATAATAATTCTTTCCCCTAACTAATTATTTGTACATTAGTTCTCCATAATCTTTTATTGGTTCCCTCCTTACTATTTTTTTAACGCTTAAAACTAAAACAATGATGTCATCCCGATTTCTTCCGGTGTCTTTTTTCACCGCGGTATTGTTTTTCTTATCCTCCTGTAATGGAAGTGAAGAAAAGTCCGGTACCGACACAAGTAAAGACAGTACTACTACAGCAATTACTGAACCCGCCACTCCTTCAACCATTGTTACCACCCCACAGGGTATATTACTGGTAAAACACAAAGTGAGTAATTTTACAAAGTGGAAAGCATCCTACGATGCCCATGATTCCATGCGGCTGGCAGGTGGTATGCATAATTATGTAATTGGCCGGTCTATTGATGATTCCAATATGGTGATTGTAGCCGTAAAAGCAGACGACATGGCCAAAGCCAAAGCATTTTCCACAGACGCCAAACTTAAAGAAGCTATGCAAAAAGGAGGCGTAACAGGCAAGCCATCGTTTGCGTTTTTAACCGCCACTTTCCAAGATACTGTTGTTATTAATTCAGCCATCCGGTCATTAACGACTTTTACGGTTAAAGACTGGGATGCCTGGCAAAAAGGCTTTAAAGAGGGCAGCCAGGAAAGAATAGATAATGGTATAACCGACAGGGTGTATGGTCATGATGCAGACGATGATCATAAAATAATGCTGGTAACGGCACTAATGGATACTGCAAAGGCGTTTGCTTACTGGAAATCGGATATGCTGAAAAAAAGAAGGGCAGTATCAGGAGTAATAGGCGTGCCCGACAGGTTTGTGTTTCGCATAGTTCAACGGTATTAGGAAGTCATTTGGCTACAAATACATGTGTCGCTACTTAACTACGCAAATTTTTCGTCAAATATTTTTCGTTATATTTTTTTTCAGGATTGATTGTCCTCTTCCTGGGATATGTTTGCCTTGCTGTGATGTTAGCTGATGCATTGATGTTTGTCTTGTGATTTGATTGCTTCTAATTTAATGGGAGCGTTTAAAACTAAAGGACGAGCTGCATTTCAAATGTGCTAATGTAAAAATGCCCCAATTCCACCGGTAAATAATCTTCCAAAAAAGTGACAACTTTTTTTGCAGTTTTTTTTGCCCCTGGCCTAAATTTAAATTGCAGGATTTGAAAGCGTTCCAAAAAGCAAGTCCAGTTCATGTCCGATTCATTACAAATTCGACAAAACAGATAAAACACAAAGCCAGGCGAAATTTGAAAATTCATGACTTACAAAATCCGTCAATAAACTATTTTGTATACATTCCCATGCGAACTCCTAAAGCGAATATTGTTATAGTAATAAATTGAAATTATTCGAAGTGTCCGCAAAAAGCAGATTAAAAATCTTTTAGAGTTTTTAAAATTTCAAATGGGGCGATATTTTTTACCCATTCAGCCATTGATTAAATTTCAATATCAAGCGATTGCATGGATATGCCTTTTCCCCCTGCCATCAGGTTAATGATTTTTTTACCTTCTAAAAAAAGGTTAACAATGACCAGGCTGGGAGATGGCGTTTTCATAAAGTAGCCCTGCTCTATCAGAAACTGATTTTTTTCTATTTTGAGGAGGTCATATAAATAGCAGGCAAGCGGCCCGGCAGCCATACCTGTGGCGGATTCCTCCGGGATCCCATAGAATGGGGCAAACATCCTGCAGGATGCATCTCTGCCGGCAATCACTGTTTCGCCGGTAAAAACATAATAGCCAATCAGTCCGTATTGTTCACTGATTGCAGCAATAAGATCCGGATCAGGTTGAAGGTTTTTAAGTGTCCATTGAGTTTTCAAACCTACCAAAAGAAATGAGTTACCGGTATTGACCACCATTGGCGCTGCTTCATCTATCAGGTCGCCCGTTTGCAATTGGAGGGATAAAAGAATTTTTTCCATATCGTTTTTAACCGGTGTATATATCGGCGCTACCTGTTCCATAAAAGCAATATCATCCTGTAGAATAATTTTCCTGATCCCATCAATTGTTTCTTTGGAAGAAATAGCTTTATTGGGCAGCAGCTTTTGTTTCAGGTAAGAGAAAGTGGCAATGGTGGCATGGCCGCAGTGAGCGATCTGGCGGGAAGGCGTGTAAAAATCTAATTTGTAGTCTGCAACAGCGGAGGCAGAAACAAAAGCGGTTTCGGATAATCCGATCTTTGCGGCGATCTTTAATTTATCTTCATTGGATAACCCGTCTGCATTAAACACCACGCCTGCAGGATTACCCCCCTCGTTGTTATCAACAAATCCATTGATAATTTCAACATGTACTTTTTTTAAACTTTCCATTTATTTTAGCCCCGTTTTATTTATTACAAAATAATAAACCCTTCCAATAAATACTATTTGGAGTGGCGCTCTAAACCAACTGTAATTCAACCCTCCGCCATCATAACTGGCCATTTTTAAATCCACATATGAATGGCTCCATAATATGCTAATTTGCTAATGTGTTGATGCAAAAACGCCCTAATTCCGCTAATAATAATCTGCAGAAAAAATGACAACTTGTTTGCAGCTTTTTTTCTACAGCGCTTAAACATCCTGCACCGGATACGTTTACCTGAAAGCTACCTGGTTTAATGCAGGAATTGAATAGGCAGTTTGGAAAGGCGGCTCAAATTAATGTACTGTGGAAGATAAAATAAAATGCTGAAAAAGTTACCGCCTGCGACCAAAATCTGATAGCTATTTGTTCTTCATGGGTAATCACAGGCAGGGATGTTCGGGTTATAAAATGCGGTAATGTGGGCATAATGGTTTTCAAGATGGTAAGCTGCTCATAAGACGTCGCAAGTCATTGAAATTTAGCAGGCTAATGGGTTAACTGTGGAATCAATTTCTCTTTTATTTCGCAGAAATTGTTTTCGGTTTTAGTTAAATAAATACCCGTTTCATAAACAAATTTATTTTTTAATAATCATATCAGATTTTACAATTATTTAACTATCTTAGTTGTCTAAATCTTTCTGCCATAAAATTTCGTAGGTCGGACTGATATTACACCTGATTGCAAAAGGTTCACCTCTTTCAATATTCTTCCAAAAACTGCCGCCTGCAAGCTCATTTAATCTGGTACCATGTGAATAGCATACTTTAAAACGGGGGTGTATTCATGATAGTTTTCATAACGTCAAACCTGAAACGAAGTTCAAAAACGATTGGATGAATTTTCTCCCTGATCGCCCTTAGCCCCGGCCAAGGGTAAATGCGGTTTGAAGTTATTTTTAATTGCAAGGACAGCTTATATCAAAAAAATTGAAAACCTGCTTTAAAAAGTTTCTATCCAATAAAAAGGACCTCGTTATGTATATTTTATTGCAGACAATCTATTATGTACGTTTTTTAAATTCAAATTATATGCACATGAAACAGATTAGTTTTACCAGCCTCCTCATTTTTGGACTATCCATGTTTTGTATGGCTCAAAAAGACAACAGTAAAAATCAAAAAAACCGGGATACCATTCATCCAACGCTTACCCTTTCAAAGGAACCCCGTTTCCTGATGAATATTCATGGCGGCTACGCTTTAGGGCTGGGATCAACGTTTAAGTTTTACCCGGATGACGTAAGTTCTGTTTCAGTGTTTGTGCCGGGAAACGGTACCCCTGGAAAATCTACCAATTATCGAAATCCAACGAAAGGACTCGGAGATGGTTTTAGAATTGGAGGTGGATTTTCGTTCATTTTAAATGATTTTATCAATATAGGAATGGATTTGGATTATTTTAAAAGCACCATAAAAAAAACCAGGGATTCGAGCTACCTTGAAACGCAGATATCTTCCCTAATGCCCGGGCCTGATGAATATGGCTACCAGGAGCGTAAAACCATATCCTACAATGCAACACTTATAACACTCACTCCCCATATTACCTTCAAGGCAATTTCGAGGCCCAAATGGTTTATTTATAATAAAATAGGAGCTGTTGTTTCATTCCGGCCCAATAGCGTGCAAAAAGAAGTAACTGATATTACGGTCCGGCAGGGCTGGCAGGGTTTTTATAAAGACTCATTAAGCCAGGCAGTAACAAATTATGAGTGGGGTATAAAAAAGCCTGCATTGGGCTTTATGGGTGCTTTTGGAATGCAGGTTAAAATTGCAAAAAAACTAAGGGCATTTGGTGAACTGCAATTTTCGCACATTGTATTTATTGCACGCAGGCGATCATTGACAGATTTTGCTGTTGATGGCAGGGATATGAAAAGTACCTTACCGGTTAGCTTACGTGAAATTGAGTTTGTAAAATCATTTAGCACCGGCTCTAATAGCAATCCAGACCAACCTGTCCAGGCACTTATACAGCGAATACCCATCACCTATATTGGTGTGCAACTCGGGATAGCTTTCCAGTTAAGATGATAAACTGAGAGAAAGA
The DNA here is from genome assembly GCA_014379625.1 of Ferruginibacter sp. Lineage (GTDB taxonomy): Bacteria > Bacteroidota > Bacteroidia > Chitinophagales > Chitinophagaceae > Ferruginibacter. Next base: position 26,543 of record JACMLJ010000001.1, read on the forward strand.
TTCGTATAATACCAGGCCTTGTTTACCTAACCTGTTCTTAGCGCTTTTTATTAACATTCACGTCAATAATTCTCTTTGAATGCCTGTCAATCACCTAAATAAAAAATAAAAATTATGCGTGCAATCGATACCAGGAGCAGAAAAAAATGGATCATCAAATTTATAGGGGTACTTATTATAACTGCAGGTCTGTTGTGGTTGGTAAAGCTTGTAATATGGAGGAATAACCCGGCAGTTTTTAGTGTAAATAATCCGGCAACTGCGGATACCACAGATCATATTATAGCCAGCCAGCAACGCGAATTGCTTAGTCTCGATGAGGTATTGCATGAACATCTTAATACATTGCAAAACCTGGATGTTTCGTACTCTGCGTTGATGACAGATACCGTAAATAAAAATGGACTGATTGAAATGAATGACAGGATAAGCGCCGAAGAAGAATCTTTTCGCAGGAGTATCGACAGTGTTGCTAAAGAGGTGTTGACTTATCCTAACCGGGTTGACGAAAATTTATTTGTAAATATGATCGCTTCATTCAGGCTGGCATTGGAAAACAGGCGTTCAATCGCTAATCTCCGGAATGCGATCGCAAATGGAAAAACTACTTTATCCCCGGATCAAAAATCAATGCTAAAATTAAAAAATGATCTGCTGTCTAAAGAAACAAGGATTGCGTACCTGGAAAGCGCATTAAAGTCGAAACAAAATAGTAATGACAATCCATCAACTGCCCAGGCGGAAATAGCATCGAACGAGAAAGATAATAAAATCGCTCATTTAACGGCAATCAATAATACACTGCAAAAGGAATCTGATCGCTTATCAAAGCAGTTAAGTGAAGCGGGGAAAAACTTCGAAACTAATGAGAGTTCATCTAAAAGCAGGAATGCTTCGCTCGAAAATAAGATTGACGAATTAAATGCTGAATTGAGGTTGGCGCAGGTAGATTGTAATTTAGCAAGGGTAGACGCCAGCCAGATCATTTCAAACTCCAAACAAAGAAGGCATTTATTATCTGAAGCCCTGTCTATTTTAAACAGTTTATCAAAATCTGATAATGTGTACACCCAAAAAAAGATCCAGGATAAAATGGCACGGCTAAACCAGGTGGCAACGAATTACCGGGATTAAATTTATTGTATAGTATTTGTATTCCAGGTTTGAAATTCAATCGGATAAGTTTCCTATTCCCGGTAAGATACAGAAGCATATTTTGAACCAGCAATGTTTAGGTGGCTCTTGGGAAATTTGGAAAACTTAATTGAATATCGGTGAATTTGTTTTCCATAATTTGCATAGTTACATTTCCATTAATTTTATTCGCCAGCAGTTTTACGTGCTCCAGGTCGCCGGTAATAGCGGCGGTATTAAAAATGCCCGCCTCTCTTACTGAAACAAATATTATATCCTCATACGCCGAAGCTTTAACACGGATACAACTTTGTTTGGTATGGTTGACAATACTGCTCAACAGGCTGTTTAGTACGGTTGCCAATATTTTTTCATCTGTTGCGATTTGAAATTCCGGCGTTATTTCATTTACAATAAAACTATCTCTTTTAACCGATGTTTGCAACAAATTTCCGGCGATGGATGCAACCAGTTGATGCAAGTTTTTTGAGATAGATGTAACTACATAATCCGGTGGTGTTTGAGTATACATTTTTATTTTTTTATTTTCAAAGAGCCAGCAAACCTCTGCTATTCTCGGCTCTGTTTCCTCTACGTATTGCAAAAAATGGTTGGGTCTGTTTCTTTGGCTCCATTATTTGTTTTGTATAACCGGTACTTGTGCTGAATACTTCATCAGTAAAAGCTACGATGATATCCATAACGATGGTTTTAACTGTATATATTTTATTTGGGCAATTTGATTTTCGTTAAAATACAGTATTTGTGCCAATCAATGAAAACCCCTGCTGGCGAGGATTTTTATTGATTTGGTATCCTTTAATATTCCATAAAATGGAAAACCTGTTTATAAAATGTAAAATTTCACAAGCCATCTATACGGAAAACAGGCTTCTTATTCCAGGAATTTGCATCTGGTAACCGGTAACCTGAAATTTCTGCCTGTCAGGACGGCCTGTCGGAGTCTCATTCAAATAATCTTCTGCGCCGTCGCGCAAAAACCGGTGACGGGGATTGGTTTGGACTATTTTAAGGTCGGGTGTTTCACAAAATCTACATATTTTGCACTGCTTTGTATCAGATCCAACACGCGCTGTAATGCAGCATACTTATTCTTTTATTATTTGAAGAAAATTTGGCACAGTTAATAATGCCCCGGTATTTTAATAACAGCGGATTTAATAATGCGCAAAAATTACCTGATTTGGTCTGTATCGCTTTTGATAAAGATGGGGTCTGTTACCAGCGGATTTAAACTCTCTTTTGCAGCGCTTATTTTATTTCCCGTTTTCAATTGCTGACTTATTTTTTTTGCCTTGTCGATAAAGGGTTTCTCTATATATTTAAAACCTGCAATACTAATGATTACAACTATGGGGGTTATTGCAAAAACTACTAAACAATATTCCAGGGGGGTCCAATGCCGGATACTATCTAAACCCAACCCCATGTAAAAGACTGTAAAAATAATTATACCATGCAGCAGATAAGTGCTGTAACATATTTCTCCCAAAAATTTTAATGTGGCATTTTTCAGGAGGCCAAAAATTGTTGCCCCCAATGCTATGCAGGTGAAAACAATACTGATCAACAAAATGCAATATATATTATTAGCGCTTGGAAAGAGGCCAATTAAAAAAAGGCATATTATTGTTAGTATACTTTTATGAACATCTTTTATTTTTTTATGAAATGAAGTATATTTTCTCAATATCGGGGCTATCGCGCCCGCAATAAAAGGAATAATATAATAATAGGCTACACTATGAAAAAAATAAAAGCCGGTAACCGCAAGCAGGCTTAAAATGATGTACTCTTTTTTGGGTTTGACTTTCAAAATAAGCAGGGCAATTAAGGGTAAACTAAAATAGAAAAGCCATTCATAATGTAGTGACCAGTATACCCCGCAATTAACAAGAAAAGAATTTTCGTAATTATTAATCGCGGGGGTTTCATGTATTCTAAAAGAGAGCCAGGGAAATACAATTTTAAGCAATGCAGACTGCGGAGTATTGGATTGCCACAGGCTGATAAAAGCGATGAAAATAATAATCAGGGATTTGGAAAAAATGTACAAGGGAACAAGTCTGAACGTCCTTGACAAAAAAAATGCCGGCCAGGCAAATCCTTTTTCTTTGGCGTTGATCAGCTTTGAAATGAATAAAAAACTGGTAATCATAAAAAATAATAAAACACTGGTTTGGCCCAATTGAGTATACAGATTTGACCCGGGGTCCTGCCACTTTCCGATTTGGATGAACTGATGCCAGATGCATGAATGGTGAATAAAAACACCGATTGCTAAAAATCCTCTCATGCCGTCAATAGCATCATTCCTGCTATCCGGGGCATTTACTTTATATTTTAACCTGGTTAGATATGCTGTTATAAATGCTATAATAAATATGATTACAGCAAAAAGCGGGTTTAAGGGATTCATGCGCTGGTTTAGGTTTTTATTATTATGCGGATAAAATATCACAACCAAAATGGAGTGAAGCTATAATGACAGTATAGCATTCGGAGCAATCGGCTCGGAAGAGGTGAGTGGTGGTTTGCTGATATTGGGGGGCCGGATATGGGCGCTTAGATATGTAAGGATTGATTTTAAAAAGCAAGGGTACAATCGAAATTATCTATCATAGGTATCACACTATATTCAATGTTCAGTAAGGCAGCCAGGAATCAGGTTAAGCAGTAAATAAATAAAGCGGGTACATGTTCAATGCCTAAAAATACACAGGGTATATTGGGAAAATGAGAGGATTTGAAAATGGCCCAATGGAGCCGCTAAGCATAGTTTCAAAAAAATTGACTGCTTGTTGTCAGTTTTTTCGGTATAGGGACTGAAGGGAAACCTACTCGTATTTTTAAATGTCATTATTTACCGCGATAGTTTTTTGGATACAGGGTTTTAGTTTTTTTTGATTAAAAATAATCGCCATAGAGCTGAAAAAATATACAGGTAAAGTTAAAAACTATATTGCTATTTTCTGTAAACAGGTGCGTTTAAAATATGATAACTATCGGATATCGATTTCTTTTTAAGCTGATAGCACGGATAAAAATACCACTCACTGCTGTTGCCCCTTCGGTTATGAAACCAGCCGGCGAAAATCCGGTTACCCCAGCTTCCGCACTGGCCTACCAGGGGTTCCATAAAAATGTAGCTCGGGCAAAGACCAGCTACATTTTTATGGAACTGCATCCGGGAAGCAGTTGAAGACAAATTTTACGAAAAACAAACGCTGGAATTTTAACCTTTTAAAATATCCTTCGCCAGGTTATTTTTCAATACCAGCGGTTTACTACCGGCCGGTGTTGGTGTCAATTCGCAAAATGATTTTAACCAATTAACCAAGTAGGACGTAAACCACACTGCACCTATATTAGTTCAAACCGTTATCTGGATTTATAAATTCACCTCCGGAAATAGCATTGCTGCGGTCAAATATACTGGCCGCAGTTTCGGCTAAAGTAAAGGTAACTTCACCTGATTCTTCTCCGGGAAGTTTAGCAATCCCTGCATCCACTGCCGATCCGGATGAAACAGCCATGGTTAATTCATTCTGATGTGATGAAGAAATGATCATATCGCTATCATCGCCGGATTGGGTTGCGGTAAAGGCACCTGCATCAATAGCTTTTTCGTCATTGGAAGCCATCTTCATATCAGTAACCGAAATTTCATTCTCTGTTGCATGGATAATTTCAGGTTCAGGTATATTTGCAAATCCTGCATCCAGCGCTGAGGATGAGGTTGCTGATAAATAATTACCCTGCAGTTCCGTATCCGGGGAGGCTATTTTTTTTATTTCGGTTTGACTATTTGAATCAACCTCTATAATAATTCTCATGATCTGTTGATTTTTTAGTTTAAAATAGCATAACGTCCTTCAAAAGTAATGGTGTTGGCAGTAAGGTTTTTTACTGTTATCCAATAGGTACAAACAGTACCGGCGCCTTTTTCTACGCTAACACTCCAGTCAAGTTTAGCCCCGGTGATGGGAGTGGCAGGCATCATATACCATACTACATGCCATGCGGTAGGCCAGTTAAATGTAAACCAGCTTTGGGTTTGATTAGGTGTTAACGTTCCGGTGAATTGAACTCCTGTGCTCATAATTTTAATTTTTTTCGGTTAATAAAAGCTTAATATGGCATACCTGCCCTGGAAGTTTACTGTTTGATTAGTGAGATTGGTGACGGTAATCCAATAAGTGGCATACTCGGCGCCGCCCCTTTCTACAGCCACTTTACAGGTTATTTTGGCGCCCGGTACCGGGGTTACCGGCATTACGGTCCATAGCATATGCCAGGTAGCGGGCCAGTTGAATGTAAACCAGGTTTGTGTTTGATTTGGATTGAGTGTACCGTTCCATTGCACACCGCAAATGGGTGCGGTGAGTACTCCATCAACCGGTATTTCCCATACGCCCCTGTTGCGAAGCGCCACACGCAATACACGGGCGTGATGGTGGTATAAAAGATCCACAGCCAGGGCGTTGGGTAATCCATTGGCAAATGCCGCCCATGTTGCTCCGGCATTAAAGGACTGGTAAACCCCAACGTCAGCGGCAACCCATACCCGGTTTGCATTCCCCGGGTCTACCTGTACGGAAGAAATTGGTAAATTGGGAAGTCCTGCAGAAAGGTCGACCCAGGTAACACCGGCATTATCAGAACGAAACACCCTCCCTCCGCCTAAAGAAGTGGATGTAGCCCAAATGCGGTTTAAATTAACAGCATCCACAAAAATATCGCTGATCCATGCACCTATCCTCGGGGTAGTAAGTGCCACCGCCGCAGACCAGGCCGCGCCCGACCAGGTGATCCTGAATATCCTGCCGTTGGTGCAACCTACTAAAACAGTGTTGGGATTAGGTATATACATCGATGAGGCAACACAACTTGCGGGCAAAGCGATATTACTCCATGCCGTACCCTGGTTTCGGGAAATATAAACGGTTGACCCGGCCATTGCAACAGTATCATTGTTTACTTCTACCGGTGGGTAAAACAGGTTGGAATATCCTGCCGGTACAGCCGGGAATATCCAGCTAAAGGAGCCGAAATTACCCCTTGTAACCGATCTTTCCATACCCATGCTATAGTAGGTATGATAAACAATATTGGGATTTGCCCTGTTCACACCGCAATCACCTCCGTCGCCATCAGCTATATGGTCCCAGTTTATGTTACCGGTATACCTGCAGGTACCATTATCCTGTGTTCCTGCCATCAGCCATCTTATTGAACCCAGGTCCTGGGCCATGTACTCAATTTCGGTGATGCCCAGCGTATTGTTCAGCGAAGTCCAGTTGATACCGCGGTTTGTAGAACCAAATACCCCGCCATCGCAGCCGATGTAAATATTGTTGGCGTTGGTTAGCTCGATGGCAATACAATGCTGGTCGGGGTGGATATCGTCACCGGCTTTATTGGAAATGGTTACCCATGTCCACACGCCACCTGCAAAAGTTCCCCTGTAAGCTTCAATTGCACCGAGGTAAATTTGTAAGTGATTATCCGGTGAAACGGCTAAGAACCAGTCGTACCATGCCTGGCTGGTAGACAGGCCGCCAGGTTTGGTAATGCTAACCCATGCCCCGGCTGCGTTTCTTTGATATAAATATGAAACAGCGCCGGAAGCGCCGAAAGCATATGCAAATGCAGGATTTGACCTGGAAATATCCACGGCCAAACGATCGAAGGATGCAGGGCTACCTGGCAGGGTTACCCTTGTATAAGTTGTTCCGCCGTTGGTTGACCGGTAAAGCCCGTCACTGCAGGCTGCGAGCACTTCCGAAGCAGGTCCGCCGGCTGGATGCATCGCAAGATCCCAGCACCTTACTGCCAGGCGGAGTGCCCAAACTGTACCACCATTTGATGATTCATAAATGCCGCCGGTTGTAGCAGCCAATAAATGATTTCCATTGGCCCTGTCCACGATTAGGTCATAAAAACCCCTTCCTACAAAGGGACTGGCGGTCAGCAACGCCCAGGTAGTACCTCCATTGGTGGAGCGCAAAATACCTGCACCCTGGCCCCCGTAAAAATTTCCTTCTCCAGTACCGCAGTAAACAATATTAGGAGCGGATGGAGTAAAGGCAAGGGCGCCTGTAGTTAAGGTTGGCATATAATCTGTGCGGGGAAACCAGTTAACCCCGCGGTTAAAACTTTCCCATACACCGCCACTGGCTGATCCGCATAAAAGATGATTGGGGTTTGACGGGTCAATTACCAGTGCGGCTACTCTTCCCGAAACCATCACCCGTGTATCGCCGTAAGTCTGCCCATTCGGCATTCCATTTGGACCAATATAACGCCACTGTGGCCCTATTCCGGTAGGGGGTGAAGTAGGCGGTACTGCACCGGTGGCAGGTTCTATGCCTCTTTCCGAAAAATTGTCGCCTTCGGTACTTTCAGTACTTTCAGTTTCCAATTTCACTGAAGCATCCATCAAAGCCTGTGCGTACTGCTGTGTAATACCACCATCTTCATTGCCCGGGTCTTCAGCACCTGTTTTAATTGCCTTGCTTTTTTTCGATTTTTCAGTAGTTTTTTCGCCGCTTTCTTCATCGGCAGCAGCAACTTCTTTTGGTGTTGGTAAACCACGTTCTTCCGTAAACAGGAGAAGCCGCTCCAGCGCTTTTCCGCCTGGTGGAGGCGTTAACTTTTTTTTGTAAGCTGCTGCTTTGGATTGAACCCCACCCTGTTCGGGCTGGGCATCAGCAGCATCCGGCATTGTTTCAAATGGCCCTTTCATAATTAATTCATTTTTTAGGTGATTTTTTTATATTTTTTTTATCATTTTCTGCGGCGGGATCATCCGCGCAATCAGCATCCGGTTCCCCGTTTTTTTCAGGCGATCCGGGTGATCCGGTTTTATTTTCGCCAGGTATTTCCTGTCTTTGCCTGTTAAACTCTTTTAATCGTTCGAATGCTTTATTGTCGGGTTCATTTTCTTTTCGCTTTGTCATATGTGTAAGCTTTTGTAAATATTCTTTACTTTCAACAGGCTTATTATAATAAAAACAGATTACTACAACTGTACCATCGGTACCGTTATAATATTTAGTATTTAATTGTTGAATTTTAAAACTGCAGGAGTGGGTGCTTTAACCGATGGGCAATGGGACTGCCGAAGTATTATGCAGTATTTTCTTTTTTGCCGGTGCCCGTTGAGAAGGACATAATATTAGTAATTACAAAACTGATAGCAAGCCAGGTACCAACAAAGGCAGCGCATTCCAAAATGAAACTACCAAAATGATAAAGCGTTTCTGTAAAAATCAATGAAGTAAATAAGGCAGGTATTTCTGCTTTGGTAATCTTTTTTAATTCTTTGTTTTTTAATAAGGTGTACATACAAATGATATTTTGTTTTCTGAAGAGATATTTGTAAGGGTGAGCAAATAAGGCATTCAAAAATACAATCTGAATTTGAATTGAACGCCTGATTTTTGCAGGGTAAACCTACTGTTTTTATTTTCCAAATGCAAGTTTTATTTTATATTTTTTTTTTGTAACATAAGATTTTTATCCGGCGATTGTCAGTAGGGTTGCTGACCACTTTTGGCGCTATCGACAACGGGTTAAGTATATTTTTAAGAGATATTGCAACCTGTAGAGCCTGGTAAAATAATTTCTGCAACACGCTACTTTTTAGATGGTATCAGAAGAAAAGGGAGAATAAAAAACATATTTGAATAGAAGTTTTACCAGCACTGCTGCACATCAATTATCTTTTTTTGATTGCGGATGAATTTTCTTAAGGGAGTAAAAATATTAAACCAGTGCAACGGTATTTTTGATTAGTTTCCCGGGTGGTTATGATAAAGAGATCAGGCGGTATGCGGATAATAAATCGCGGGCAATTAGAGCCCTGTGGCTTTTCATTCCAGGCTGAGAAAGAATACCCGGATGAATACTTTATCCTACAGGAGTTGCGGGAATGGATATTAGCATCACTCATTAAGTTTTCATTTATAAAACCAAACAAGTATATATTTGCGCCCTCAATAAATTTCAATCTAAACAATGTACAAGGCGGTTTTTATAGACATGGATGGTACTTTACTGCAAAAGGATCATACCGTAAGTAGTTTGAACAGGGATGTGATCAAAAAATTACTGGCAAAAGGGATCATGGTAGTACCCATTTCCGCCCGTCCGCTGCATGGTATATTGCCCATCACCCAACACGTAGTACCTGAAACTATGCCCGTAGTCAGCCTGAATGGCAGTTATATTTTTCATAACAAAGAAATTATCTACCAGGCTGAAATCGCTTTACCCGAGGTAATTACCATACAAAGAGAATTAAGCCCTCACGACTTGTCGGTTATGTATTATAGCCAGATGGAATGGTCTGCATCTGTTAACAGTAAGCTAATTAATAAGGAACAGGCGATTACGGCGGTTAAAATTAAAATTCAGTCATTTATAGAAACGATGGATGACTGGGAAGCGAATAAAAGCGGCCCCAATAAAATATTAATCGCCGGGGATAAAGGGCTGATCTGCGATATTGAACAAAAGCTGCTGGAGTTGTACGGGGCTAAACTGAACATTTATAAATCTCAGCCACGCTACCTGGAAATAATGAACCTGCAGGCATCTAAAACAAAGGCCATCCAGTTCTTATTGAAAAAATATGGTATCCAACAAAACGAAATCATTGCCATAGGGGATAATTACAATGACAAGGGAATGATAGAATTTGCAGGAAAAGGGGTAGCGATGGGTAATGCACCGGATGAAATAAAAATGGTGGCGGATTATGTTACCGATACTAATAATAATGATGGGGTCGCCAAAGCGTTGAATCATTTTTTTTGAAAGATAGCGATGCTGGATACTGGATGCTGGATATTGGATACTTGATACTGGATACTGGATATTCTGGAACTGGAGACCAGGTCGCAGCGAATGCAAGTTTCGGTATTGTTGATTCTGTATCCGGTATCTGACAACATCCCCACTCAACTATTCATTGCTGAAATTATATTATCAATGATTGTTTTGGGAGTCAGCCTTATATTAACGCAAATGGCACCTGTTGGAACTTCAAGCGCATCAAACTGCGATCGGAGCAATTCAGCCGGCATATAGTGCCCTGTCCTGTTTTTTAGCCTATTCATGATAGTGTCATAGTCACCCTGAAGATAAACCCACCTGCAGTTTTGTTCAAATGATTTGCTGAGCCGGTCCCGGTACATTTGCTTCAGCGCGGAACATACCAATATGATATTATTGGTGGTTAATTGTTGCATTACAAAATAGTGAATACTTTCCAGCCAGGGCCACCTGTCTTCATCTGTAAGTGGTATGCCCGCCTTCATCTTAGCTATATTTTCTTTTGAGTGAAAATTATCTGCATCATAAAACGGGTAACCTGTTTCGGCAGATAATTGTTGCCCGATAGTTGTCTTGCCACTACCGGATACGCCCATTATAAAGATGACTTTATGTTGCATATTGATTGATGATATTCTTCGTTGATAACACGTCAGCAGATCCGTAAATGACCAGCCCCCGTTTCGCCGGCCTGCTCATCGCTTTACAAAAATAACAATCGCGCCCAGCAGGGTTAATACAATCACCACTTTCCGGTAGCTGTCATCCTTTATTTTTGCCACTATTTTAAGACCGGCCCAAAAGCCGGCAAGCAGCGCCGGCAACAATAGCAGGTCTGTTTGTAGGGTAACAGCATTTATGTTCTTCCAGTAAAAAACCTGGAAAGGAAGTTTGAAAAGATTGATCACTAAAAACACCCATGCCGCGGTACCAATAAAATCATTCTTTGGCATACGCAAGGCCAAAAAATAAATATTTGAAAATGCACCGGCCAGGTTGCCCAGCATGGTGGTAAAACCGGCAGTGAGGCCCATGCCGGCAACAAATAATTTATTAGAGGGCATCGAAGTTGTTTTGCGGATTTCCAGTGCGATCATTAACACTACCGTCAAAATAATGATGAGTGCCATCAGCTTCCTGAAAACTGCTTCATTCAAATCCCTGCCTGTAAATACACCCACCAGGATACCAGCCATCATCCACGGAATTAGTTTCCAGAACTGGGGCCATTGTGCATGGCGATGGTAATAAATGACCGCCATGATATCTGCAACGCACAGTAAAGGCAATACGATACCCGTGGAAAGTTTTCCTCCAAAAACCAGGGCCATAATGGTAACATTCATCATGTCGATGCCTTTTAAGCCGGCCTTTGAAAGCCCGATTATAAAGGCTCCCAGTATCACCAGGCCCCAGTCAACGAAAGAATAAGCGTATATAAAATCCATATTTATTTGCAGGGGTGCCTACTTATCATTCGTGCTTTTGTAACATCAGCAAGGTTAAGACTGAACACTACCCATCTTAAGCGTTGTTGGTATACCTAATTACCTTTCTTTTGTTTTCTCTTCCAAAAAACAACGATCCCCACAAGTAAAATAACACTTACGGACAATCCAATGACATAGTATGGTATATCTGGCATGATGATAATTTAGTTGGTTATTAAAGTGGCTAACAGGTTGGTAAAATTAGATTAAATTTTTATTAAAGATCGTTCTATAAAAACGATTACCGGAATGGGTGCGGCTGAAATTGTGACAAGGATTGCCAACCTTTTAAAAGTTCATGTCCAATTTATAAATCCTTTATGAAAGTTGGCAACCCTTTAATCCGCTGCCATAATTTAAATGCACCCATCGGAATTAATACATCAAAAAATCATACTTTCATGTTACAGGCACCCGTTTATTAAATATAATCCGTATGAAGCAGCAATATAAAAATCACAGTAAATATTATTATCCGCATCATTTTATTTTTTACCCTGTTGTAACAACGCTTATTATATGCAGTGCAGTGCAGGCACTTAAATATCCCGACCGGTCATTGGAGTGGATGGCCATTACTGCCATTTTTATTTTATTAGCCTGGCTATCCTTTATGATGCGGCAGCACTACTCGCTTACCGCTCAAAACAGGATAGTAAGGATGGAAATGCGGTTACGGTATTACCAGCTTACCCAAAAAAGCCTGGGGCCTATTGAAACCAGTCTCTCTTTTCCGCAACTGGCTGCATTGCGTTTTGCACCGGATGATGAACTGCTGGCACTTATACAGGAAACGCTCGATAATAATCTTTCCCCGGATGTCATCAAAAGATCGATAAAAAACTGGTTGCCCGATACCATGAGGGTTTAACAAATCCCGGGGATGAACATACGGTCTGATGCCCCCTCTGACCGTATGTTCATCACCCTTGCGAATGGCGGTGTTATAATAAATAAAGTTGTACCAAAATAGTGAACTATTTTAAGAAATTAAAAGCGCATCCCGACCTCCTGTTTGCTCAATACAAGTATTAAGTTCTGCACCCCCGAAATCAATTTTCAACAACTCATTCTTTTTATTCTGCAACTCACTCCTTTTTGGTTGCCGTCGGTTTACAAAGCGGGTATCATTGTGTAATTAATTTTTATTTAAAAGATTTCCACACAATTTAAAAACAACCATCATGAAAATTTTACAAATGCTCCCATCCCTTGTTTTAGGTATGTTTTTTTTGCAGGTACATGCCCAAACCGAAATGCCTAATGGATTTGTTAAAGCAAAGCTTGTTTTGCCGGATAGCACGGTAGTAACAGGTTATGTAAAAGACCATATTAAAAAAGATGCTTCCCTCATATTCCTGAGTGAAACAGGGGCTGTAAAAAAAACCTATTCAGGGGATGAAATTATTTCAGCCGAAATAGGCGCTGCGCAGTTTATCTGCATCAGGGGCGATTTTTTTAAGATTGTCTGCACAGGCGAATTATGCTTCCTCCAAAAGTGTAGCGATGCTTCCCGCAAACCCACCTATAATGGAACCGAAGCTTTATTCATAAGCGGCACACCGGGTAAACCGGGCGATTATTTTATTTATGCCAACCGGGTAAAAGCATTAAAACTCGTTTCAAATAAAACTTTTGCCAGCGTTACTGCATCCAGCTTTGCAGGATGTACGGCGGCAATAGAAAAAGCAGGCGCCGTGCAAGGTGATATCGCGCGGTTAGGAGAGGCGGTTATCATTTATAATAACCTGGCCGGAAAATAATTTTCATTGCCCCATCTATCGTTTTTAATGCCGATATGGTATTGCCATTAATGGGTTTGTGATTACTGCACCTGTTATAAAACACGAATTACATGAATCAGTTTGATTTTAATAACTTTACCCCATGTGGCGAACAAATTGTAAAATAGGCTTTGATGACAGGGTTGTAATGTTATTCGTGCTGCCGGTTTTGAGTTTCATAATACCCATTGTTTTTTTTGGTTGCCGCATTAACAGGTACCCTTTTTTTAGCTGGGATAAATATGTGGGTACCTTATTTATTACCAGCCTGCTGTGGATCGGCAACCGTTACATTTTGATCTGGTGCAGGACAAAGTACCCTTTATTTAAAGATACCCGGAGGCGTTTATTCGTTCAATCGCTGCTGATGTTTGTATTTACCGTCGGGGGCAATAACCTGCTGGGCTACGTAACGGATGATATATTTTTTAAGAATGGGGTAGGGGGCCATTTCCGTACAGATGTGCTGATCAACTCCAATGCAGCCGCAATATTTTGCAGCATAATGATCATCGCTATTTATGAAAGTATTTATTCAATGAATGCGTTGCGACAATCCGTGGAAGAAAAGGAAATGCTGAAAAGGGAAAGCCTGTATGCACAACTGAATGCGTTGAAAACCCAGGTAAATCCGCACTTCCTGTTTAATAATTTAAATACACTTTGCTCTATCATCCCCGAAAATCCAAAGCAGGCGGTTGACTTTGTACAGCAAATGTCAAAAGTGTACCGGCATATCCTGGATGTAAAAGATGAACAAAGCATTACCCTTAGGGAAGAACTGGATGTATTAAAAGCTTATGGGTTTTTATTAAAGACCAGGTTCGGCAATAACCTCAACATCAACATCAGGGTACCTGATGAAAAACTGCAAAAGAAAATTGCCCCGCTTTCTTTGCAATTGTTAATGGAAAATGCGATTAAGCATAATATTGTTTCAGCAGACAAACCGCTTACAATTGATGTATATGCGCTGAACGGAAATATAGTGGTAAGTAATAACCTGCAGGTAAAAAACCAGGTGGACGAATCAACGGGAACCGGACTGGACAATATCCGCAACCGGTACAAATTATTAAGTGACCAACCGATAGCCGTTACAGAAAGCGGCGCCGATTTTACTGTTTCAATTCCATTAATCGAAAATTAACATGCGGGTAATCATTATTGAAGATGAAACACCGGCAGCCAACCGGCTGAATAAATTACTGCTCGCTACGAATAGCGAAATTGAAGTGGTATGCAGGCTGGATAGCGTCGAATCGGCCGTAAAATATTTTCAACCGGCCCCGGCTATCGACCTTGTTTTTATGGATATCCAGCTTGCGGATGGATTATGCTTTGATATTTTTAACCAGGTAAAAATAAAGCCTCCGGTAATTTTTACCACCGCATTTGACCAGTACACGTTAAAGGCTTTCAAGGTAAACAGCATCGATTATTTATTGAAACCTATTGATGAAAATGAACTGCGGAATGCGGTGGAAAAATACCGCCTGCTTTTCGATAAAAAAGCACCGGATTTTTCGGAAAAGATTTTGAAACTGGTGGAAGAGATGAACACTGCAAAATACAAAGAACGGTTGCTGATAAAAAGGGGGCAGCAGCTCAGTTATTTAAAAACAGCGTCCACCGCATTTTGCTATGCAGACGGCAAACTTTGTTATGCCGTTGATTTTGACAACAATAAATATTTACTGGACTGCAATCTCTCCCAATTGGAAGTGCAATTGCATCCCACTCAATTTTACCGCATCAACCGGAATTTACTGGTAAATATTGAAGTGGTAAAAAAAGTACATACCTGGCTGGGCGGAAGGTTAAAGCTTGAACTTAGTTTGCAAACTAATGCAGAAACGATTGTAAGCAGGGAGAGGGTGAATGGTTTTAAAGAATGGCTGGGACAATAGGGGTGGGCATGAACTTGTTACGCTGGCTCAGTATGAAGTCCACGCTGTTTCTTTTAGCAAAAAGTTTTCATACATAATTTGAATTATATGTTGTGAAAACGGCCGGATCGAATAAGCGTACAAAAAGTATAATGTTAACCAGGGTAAACGATAAAATATAGTAGGGGTGGGAGTTAAACTAAAAAAGCTAACATTAACGTTAGCTTTAGAGTTACCCGACCAGGATTCGAACCTAGACAAGCAGAATCAGAATCTGCTGTACTACCGTTATACTATCGGGCAATTTTATTGAACGTCAAATTTAAAACAATATTTTTAGTAATCCGCGTATACCAGTCATTTGCCTTAAATAAATTCCCTATAGCACTTACCCATCCATAATAACTGCTTCGCTTATGTTCGCACAATTACCTTTAAAACAACATACTGGCTCAACTGCCTGCATTAATTCACCGTTATCAGCAAAGGTTTGTACAGGTTCTTTTTAAGCTTAGCCCTGCCGATAAACTGGTTGCCATTGATCCTGTCAAAATCCGCGGGAAAGATCATGATCTCCTCTTCCCTTGTATCAAAAAGAAGTTCTTTGCTTAATATACCACTGTTGCTGAGCTTTGAAACCACTACCTGTCCGCCAAATCCATCCATGTGATATTTGGGAACATCTTCTTCCGTAAGTTCCATATTCTTTAAATTATCGAGGTATAAAAAATAATAACCCGAAGCGTCACTGATTAACTTAAAACTCATCGTACCCCTGCCGCTGCTGCCGCGTTGTTTTTTAGGAATTTTTCGCAACCATTCAAATTTACCGGATGCATTTATTTTTGCCCCCAGCATATCTTCATAATAATAAGTGTAAGTATAAGTTGTATAACCACTGGAACTGGTGTAAGCATGTGACACCACATAGTATTCTTCGCAGGCGATAAAAACACTGCCATCACCTTCAATCAAAACATTCCTGACTTTTAAATTCGGGGATTCATAATCATCCTTTTTTTCCATCTTTCTTTTACTCCTGGCTGATTCAAATTTCTCCAGCTCAGCTAATGGGAATTCGTAATAGCCATTCTTGTATTTTGCAATTTTGCCGTTCTGGTCCAGTATGGCTAAAAATATCCCATCCGTGCCGCTGCCTTTTGATTTTTTGCTGTAGGTACAGGCAATGATCATTTCGTGCAGTGAATTTTCAATAAGGGTGGTTTCCCTGATAAAATAATCATCAATGGTAACCGTGGCGGTGATTATTTTTTTATTGTCTTTTGTAAATTTTAAAACTTCGTAGTGATAGGCTGGGGCCCCGGTACTTTTATCTCTTTCTCTCCTCGAATCGGAATCGTACACTTTAGCCAGCAAATAGGCGTTGCCTTTTGAATCTACCGAAAAATCCGAATTATCCATTACGGCTTCTGTATAGGGCATGGTAAATTCGTTGCCCCATAACTTATTCAAATGCTCATCAAAAACATATAAGCCAATTTTATCGTAGTTTTTTTTGTCATTCCTTTCTTCGGGTGTTAACCGGTAACTTACCAATAATTTCTTTTGCTCGGCATCGTAATTATACTCGTATTTGTTGGTTGTTTTATACCTGTAAAAACCGCTCATGGTGGCGCTGCCGGCTATTTTAGTGGCTTCAATTATTTTATGGTTGGCATCGGTTATTTTACCGGAGGGCACATCTATTTTATCATAATACAGGTATTCAGTTCCTGCGTCTTTATCCCAGTCACTGTGCAGCCAGAAATAGCTGGTATTAAAATCAACTACTTTTTCGCTATTGAAATTTTTAGTCGCTTCCGGTAATTCAATAACTTTTTCGGAGGTCTGGTTCAAAGTTTTCGGGTCGAACCTGATGATATTTAATTCTTCTTTTTTTAGGGAGAGATTTACAATACCGTCTTTTTCATTACCCATATAAGCAAGGTCTTCAGTTTTCCGTGGCAAACTATATTCAGACCCCATTTTAAAGGTAAATTTTTTACTTTGCCCGAATGATACAATGGATGATAAGCAAATAAAGATCAGTATGAGGTTTTTCATAACAGTGACGGATTGAAGCTGGATAAACAACTTTAGGGTTAAAAAATAATGCGCTAAATTATTGATTCGGCATTTACCATCCTAATCAAATTTCAATTCTCAATATTCAATAATCAATGCTCAACTGTGCCAATTATAAACCGCGACCATTTCATTGCGCTTTATTAGCGATGATATCCAATAATTCTTTTATGCTCAGTTTCGTGTGCACCGTCATAGAAGAACCGCCACTATTGATATGGATTTTGGCTGTGCTGTTTTGAATGGTGAGGTTGGTAATATGCCGGGTAAATATTACATGCGTTGCGCCTGCGGCATCCTGGATATTGATAAACTCATTCATAAAATTTATTTTTTGGTAAGTATATTATTTGTAATCCGTTATCAAATATAGGAATGTATTGTTAGCTGATTAACACAACGCTTCTTTGCCACGATTTTTTTTTGAACTGCTATATTACCTTCCCGCAATTTGACGCAAGGGCCGGTCAGAATTTTTTAATCTTTTTTCTTTTCGCTTTTTATGATAATTTTATGGCATGAAGCCGATACTGTTTTGGTGTTTATGTATTTGCAATATCCCTATTTTAAAAGGGCAGTATTTCAACGAATTCGCATCTGTTGATCATAGGGCGGTTCATATTCCCGAAGGGGAGTTATATTCCACGGCTTCTATTGCCGGCTATATGCAATCAAATTTTAAAACCGACCCTGAAAAATTACGCGCAATCTATACCTGGGTAATCAGTAACATACGCTACGATACAGATAGTATGATGCAGATTAACTGGAGCATGTACCCCGACGAAAAGATATCCGCTACCTTAAGAAGGAGGAAGGGTGTTTGCGAAAATTACGCGGCGCTCTTTACCGATATCGCCATAAAAAGCGGTTTTCAATCCTTTGTGGTAAATGGTTACGCCAATATCGCGGGTTCGCGCAACAATGCAGGGCATAGCTGGTCGGCGGTATGCCTGCAAAACGAGTGGTATTTATGCGATCCTACCTGGGATGCCGGAAGTAAGGGTGATACAAAATATTTTTTGGTAAGTCCCGCCCGGTTTATTGAATCGCATATTCCTTTCGATCCGCTTTGGCAGTTGCTGGAACACCCGTTTACAATGAATGAACTCAGACAAAATATCTTTCAGTCAAAAAAGACCGTCCCCCGTTTCAATTTTGCTGATTCTGTAAAAGCTTTCCTGGCTTCAGATAGCCTTCAGCAATTAGAGGCATCTTCCAAACGGATAAAAATGTGGGGATTGAAAAATGAGCAGTTAAAAGACTGGCTTGCTTATAATCAAATGAAGATTGCCATTATTTATGGGGAAAAAGACATGAATTTATACAATTCGGCTGTGGCAGAACTCAATAAGGCGAGTGCTGTTTTTAATGATTTTGTAAAATACCGCAACAACCAGTTTGTTCCTGTAAGGCCCGATGCGGAAATCAGTGCATTGCTTGATCCTATAGAAGGTATGCTTTCCGTCGCCAGGAAAAATATGGAGCAAATGGGCGGGGCGGTAGAAAACTTTCAGTATGATACCGGCGCCTTAAAGGAACGATTAGCTGTTTTAAGGGGACGGGTAAAGGAACAACAAAGTTTTTTGAAGCGCTATCTGGCCGGCAGTATACCGGAAAGAGGGAAATTGTTTTAAAAGTGAGCAGGTATAAAAAAATTAAAGATTGCCGGGGGAGCAGGTCGGCATGATATAGAGATATTCTTTCTAACTATGGTCTATTACATAATGACAAAGAAGATAGAAATACCTTGATTTCAGAGCCTACGACTTAGTGGTGGTTCGGGTTCCCGCAACTAATTAACCTCATCTGTTTTGTTGGGCACACGAACCGGAACCCCGGGGATGGTGTCAGGTAGAAAAGGGGTGCAAAACGACTTCTGAAATTATTAATTTTAAATAATAAATTAGCTTCATAACCGCCGCTATTCTTTTCTACAGCCACCTGCTGAATTCAATTTTAAATCTCATTAAGAAACAGGTATACAAGAAAGTATATGAATGAATGATTGGCTTTTGCCTTACATTTACCCCTTGAAACCCTATTGGAATTTAATTCCGCCGGATAACCCACCCTACCATGAGCAGATTCTTTTTGTCCATTGCCCTATTGTTTATTTGTGTGCCCCATCTTTATGCACAACGCGATCTATTGAACCCACTCGTTGACAGTAAAGCAGTTATAGCAAAGGGGGTGGCGCTCCATGACGCCGGAAAATACAAAGAGGCCATCATTGAATACTCAAAAGTGTCTGCCAGTGATACCGCCTATTCTAACATTCTTCATGAATTGATTTTAAGCCATTACAGTGACAGCAATTTTGTGGAAGCTGAAAAATATGCCAATATCGGCCTGGCACTTTACCCCAACAACAGTTCCAAATGGTATGGCCTGCTGGCCGATGTATACGATGACAGCAAACGCAGCGACCTGGCACTAAAAGCCTATGATACCATACTTGCTCAAAACCCCTACAGTTATCTTGCCTGTTTTAATAAAGGGATAACGCTTTACAGACAGTCGAGATTCGACGAGGCAACCGGTAATTTCCAGCAATGTATTATCCTTAACCCTTATTATTCATCCGCACATTATTTTCTCGGGCAACTGGCCATGCGGAAAGGTGATATGGTACAGGCTATGCTTAGTTTTGCCACCAACCTGCTGGTATCTCCCGATAACCGGTACAAAAACAACACTATTGGTTTTCTGGCTACCATCGCTGAAGTCAATAACACCGCAACAGACTTACTACAAAAATATAAGCCGGGTAAGGAGGACAATTTTGAAGAAGTACAGGAGATATTAGTCAGTAAGATTGCACTGGATAAAAATTACAAACTTAAAGCCGACCTGGAAGACAAGATCGTTCGGCAGTTGCAGGTAGTGATGGAAAAACTCGAATACAATGCCGGCGATAAAGGTTTCTGGATGCAATATTATGTTCCATTATTTAAAAATTTATGGGACAACCGGCATTTTGAGCCATTGGTATTTTATATGTTCAGCGAGCTGGAGATCAAAAAGGTTAAAGAGTACACAAAGAAAGAAAAAAAGAAGATAGAAGCATTGAGCAATACCGCTACCGGGTACCTTAGCGATATAAGGGAAACACATGAACTGCTCTTTAGTAAAAGGGCCGCCGCACCGGTCAGGTATTATATCAAAAATTATTTAGTGAGTGGCAAAGGGGGTCATGCCAGGAATGCAAAAAATGAAGATATACTGACAGGCCCCTGGGAATTCTATTATGAAAACGGCCGTTTAAAATCAAAAGGCGATTTTGACAGCGAAGGTATGCGCAGGGGGAACTGGAGTTATTACTACGAAAATGGAATCCTGAAAGAAGTTACGGATTATTCAAATAACCTGGCAAATGGCAACAGCCGGTCATGGAGTGATAATGGCCTGCCCTACATCAATTGCACGTATGCCAATGATAAAATGGAAGGGGTGGCAACCAGTCATTTTTATGATGGAAAATTGTCAACAGTGATTAAATATATAGCAGGCAAAAAAAATGGCGTGGCAAATTATTACAATATCAATGGCTATTTAAGAACAGTTACCCATTACAGCAACGATGAACAGGAAGGCGAAGAAACCGTTTACTATGCCAATGGTAAAACTGAATCTGTTGTAAACTATGTAAAGGATAAAGCTGCCGGTGAATACAAAGCATATTTTGATAACGGGAAATTAAAAATGACGGGCAATTATACCGGGGGCAAAAAGACGGGAGTATGGACCAGTTATTTTGAAGAGGGGAAACCTGAAGAAGTGGAAAATTATACCGCTGGCGAATTGGATGGCGAATGGGTGTCTTACTATTCCAGTGGAAAAACAGCTTCCAAAAGAATGTATAAAAAAGGAGAAATAGATGGCAGGAAGGAAGATTTTGATGAAGATGGGATTGTTTTCAGCGAAACCATTTTTGAAAAAGGCCGGCTGCGGGATATTAAATTCTTTGACAAAAAAGGCGGCATAATAAGCAATACCACCAGCCGCAAAGGCAATGCGGATATCTCCTTTTACGGAGCTGATGGTACTAAAATCAGCCAGGCGTATTATTCCAAAGAAGGTTTGATAGAAGGGAAGTTTACCTATTTTTATAAGAACGGCCGGTCATCTATGGAAGGCCTGTATAAAAATGGCTTGCAGGATGGCAAGAAAACTTATTACTATGCCAACAATAAAATAAGCCAGGAAGGTAATTATAAAGATGATAAAGCCCACGGGTACTTTATCAACTATTATAACAATGGACAGGTATCAAGCGAAGGCTGGTATGTGGAAGGTGAGCAGCAGGGTATATTTATTTACTACGACCTTGCTGGCAATATTACCAGTAAAGTCTATTACCTCGATGATAATATCCATGGCATACCGGAATATTATACGGCAACCAATAAACTCGATTATAAGCAATATTTCGATAATGGCTGGTTAAATAAGATCGATCAATATGACAGTGCGGGTAAAGTAACCGTATCCTCGGAATTAAAAAAAGGTGAAGGCAAAGTGCATTTTAATCATTTTAATGGTAAACCTTATTTTGAAAGTAATTATAAATACTACAAATTAAACGGGGTTTACACGATCACTAATGGAGATGGCAGCAAAAATGGAGTGAATTATTATAAGAATGGCAGTTTAGACAGCACTTATATCGCATGGCATCCAAATGGCAAAATACAAACCGAAGGAAAATATGTAAACGGAAATAAAACCGGCGCCTGGAAATATTATTATCATGATGGAGGACTATTTGAAACAGAAAACTATGTAAACGGGAAACTGGATGGCGAGGATATTCAATATGATGAACAGGGTGTCAAAAACCGGGAGTTTCAATATAACAATGGGGAACTGCAGGGTGAAACTAAGTTTATTGGCGATAACGGCCAGTTAATGGTGATCATGTTTTATAAAAATGACAATATAACCGGTTACAGTTATGAAGACAAAACCGGTAAGCTTATGCCAATGATACCGCTCGTAAACGGTGCCGGAACAATTGATAGTTATTATAGGAATGGGGCTAAAAGCGCGCACATGGTATTCAATGAAGGGGTGATAGACGGCGAACGGATACTCTACTCAGCCAATGGAAAAGAAAAAATGGTGGGTAACCGCGTAAACGGGCTCGAAAACGGCAGCAGGAAAACTTATTACCTGAGCGGCAAAATTATGAGAGAAGAAAATTATTATTATGGGGAACGAAATGGTTCTTCAAAATATTTTAATGAGAACGGTACCCTCATTTACGACCTGAATTTTTACCTTGGAAACCTGCACGGCGATTGTAAATATTATACTGCCGGCAAACTGGCACAAACCTATACCTATTATTTTGGTATACTCGAATCGAAAAAATAATCCAACTATGAAAGTCATCTCTTTGCAATTGCTTATAATGATTATACTGGTAACTCCTTCCAATACAAAGGGGCAATCGGTGGAACAGATGCAGCAGATTTTCCCGGATAAACTGGCGGTTTTTTCCAATATCAGCAGGTCGGTGGAGATCGCATTTAATAAGGGCGTTCCTTATGCAGCAGCCAATGAAGTATCAGAAATGATGATACTGAATGATAATGCCAAAGGGATGTTTAATAAAGACAAAGTGTACAACAGTACATTCAATGAACTTAAAAAAGTGGATGCTTATACCCTGGCGCCGGAAGGCAATAGTACCAGGAAACTAAAAGTAACCGATTTTAAAACACAGTCCTCACCCAGCCAGGGCGTGTTCTATGATGATGTAAAGGAAACTTCTTTCGATTATCCCCGCATGATGAAGGGCAGTATTTCGCATGTGGAAACTGAACATTACAATAAGGATATTCGCTTCTTATCCAGCTTTTATTTTAGCAGTTACCTTCCGGTACACAATGCCGCTTATACCATCACTTACCCGGAGGATGTTGACATCCGTTACATCATTAAAAATGATGACAAGCGTATCGTTACTGTAAAGGAAACCGTAAAAGGCAGGAAGAAGAAATTAGAATTTACCGCAACCGATATTAAGAACTACGAATATTTTGGTGATGGCACTTCTATACCTTATTACGCATTGCATGTGATTGTATATGTAGCTGCATACCGCAATGGCAGTGAAACTGTTCCGGTATTCAGTTCTCTGGATGAACTGTACAAATGGAATGCGGGCTTTTTAACCAATATCAACTCGGTGCCGGATGAACAGCTTAAAAAGATTGCCGACAGCATCTGCCTTAATAAGAAAACCGGCAGGGAAAAAGCGCAGGCTATTTACACCTGGGTGCAGGATCATGTAAAATATGTGGCCTTTGAAGAGGGCCTCGAAGGCTTTATTCCCCGGCAGGCTGCGGATGTTTACTCCAAGCGATACGGCGATTGCAAGGATATGGCAAGCATCCTCACTGCTATGCTTAAAATAAGCGGGTTAGACGCCAGCTTCACCTGGATCGGCACCCGGTCGATACCATACAGCTATACAGAAGTACCGCTGCCGGTCACTGACAATCATATGATCAGTGCGGTTAATATTGATAAATCATGGATATTCTTAGACGCCACCGACCCCAACTGTATATTTGGAATGCCTACCAGTGGCATCCAGGGTAAGGAAGCGCTTATCAGTATCAGTCCGCAAAAGTATGAACTGGTAAAAGTGCCGGTAATGAGCGCCTCCAAAAGTATCATCACCGACAGCACATTTTTGACCATCAGCAAAAATACCCTGCTCGGCAAATGCTCCGTGGCTTACGATGGGTATTTTGGAAGGGATGTGTACAATAGTTTGCTGTACAACAAAGGCGATGATGAAAGGGTATATGCACGGAGCCGTATGGCAAAAGGCAGTAATAAATTCATCATGCAGGATTACAGCATCCGCCTGGCCGACCCATTGAATAAAGTCGCCAGTATTGCTTCGGCCTTCGAGATCCCTGATTATGCAAAATCAATCGGCGACGAGATTTATATCAATCTTAACCTCGAAAAATTATTTGGCAGCAATCCCATAGATACCGTTAAAAGAAAGATTGCAATTGAAAATGATTTCCTGTACACCATCAACCAGGTGCATTCGCTTAAAATTCCGGATGGGTATGTTTCCGACTATATCCCCAAAAATACCCTGGTATCAAATGATGTGCTTGATTTTTCAATTGCTTATAAACTGGTTGAAGATAAAATTGTGGCAACACAACAATTGGTGATGAAAAAATTATATGTACAGCCGCAGGATTTTGCAGCCTGGAACAATGCCGTTTCCATTATATCCCCGGCTTATAAAGAACAGGTTGTTTTAAAAAAGAAATAATTATCAACCCTACAATCAGCAACAATGATTAAAAGTATCCTGTTAACGGCAATGACTGCCACTTTATTTATGCTAAACAGCCGGGCCCAGGTAGCCGGATTATATACGGATAGTAAGCCCTGGACTGAATCACCGGTATTGCACCAGTTACCCGCTGTTTACAGTGGCCAGAGTGCGGTGTACTTAATGGATAGCCGTACTTTTCACTACAAGTTTGAAGGCAAGAACCTGTTTCAGTACAATTATGTTTACCGGCTGATAAAAGTGGAGGATGATAAGGGTATCGAAATGTTCAACAAAATATACCTGCCGGTATCGCGTAATGCGGAGATCTACGATATCAGGGCAAGGGTAATCACCTCTGCGGGTAAAGTGATCAATGTGCCGGCCAATAAGATAAAAGAGGAAGAAGATGATGGAAAATTGTACAAATTGTTTGCAATGGAAGGTATTGATAAGGGGGCGGAGATTGAGTACAGCTACATGGTAAAAAAGAACCCTGTATTTTTTGGAAGTGAAATTTTTCAAAATAAATCCGTACCCTATTTCCAGGTTAAGTTATTGATCATTACGCCTAAGCATTTAAAATTTGATGCCCTGGGATTTAATGGCTTTACAATTTTGACAGACAGTGTTATTGGCGAAGAAAGGTTTTTCCCCGGTTATTCAGAAAATATCAAAGAACTGGATGATGAGAAATACGGTTTACCGGATGCTTACCGGCAACGGGCGGATTTTAAACTGAGCTATAACCTCGATCAAAACAATGATGTGGAAATGTACACCTGGAAGGAATTGGCCAGAAAGGCCTATACCAATATAAGTACCTTTAACGACAAAGAAAAAAAAGCTACTGCCAGGTTCATTGCCGGGGCGGGTATTCCTTCGGATGCAACCGAGGAGAAAACGATCATGTTGCTGGAAGATTACATGAAAACCAGGATCAATGTAAATGAAAAAATAGTAAGCGAGGATGCTGATAATGTGGAAGCCGTCATTAAAAATGGCAATACCAATAATTTTGGCGCAGTGCGTTTTTTCGTGTCCATGCTGGAAAACAGGAATATAAAATACCAGGTTGTTTTTCCATCTGTACGCAACCAGTTACCGCTGGATGAATCGCTTGCCAACTGGAACAGGATTGATGAGACCCTGATCTATTTTCCGGGAAGCGGCAAACTGGTACAGCCATCTGCCGCCGAAATGCGCTACCCTTTTGTAGAAGCATACTGGGCTGGTACAAGGGGATTGTTTTTAAAAGGAACCACCATCGGCGATGTAAAAACCGCTGTGGGCAAATTTGATGATATCCCTATCGCGCCCTTCGATCAGAGCGCCCACAATATGGAAGTACACGCAAGATTAGATGCCTCCGGTGACTCGCTGATCATTGACAGTAGACAAATATTAAAAGGATACGCCGCAATAGCTTACCGGCCAATCTGGACCTATCTTGCAAAAGACAAACAGGAAGAAACCGTTAAGGAGATCATACAGGCTGTGGCAAAAAGTGAACATATCCTGAATGTAAAAACAGAAAATACAAATCTTACGGATTCCTGGGATAACAAGCCCCTAATCATCAGCGGCACCATCCATACAGCAGAATTGCTGGAAAAGGCGGGTAATAAGCTGTTGTTTAAATTAGGTGAGCTGATCGGTAACCAGGTGCAGATGTACCAGGAAAAGCCCAGGCAACTGCCCGCCGAAGTGCAATACGCACATGTACTGGAAAGGAAGATATCATTTGATATACCGGCCGGTTACCAGATCCGGAACCTGGAAGACATTAACATTGATGTGCAGCATAAAAAAGAGAATATAATTACCATGGGTTTTGTGAGTTCCTATAAAGTAATAAATAATTTGCTGGAAGTGTATGTGCTTGAAACTTACCATGATCTTAAGTACCCGCTAACTGAATTTGAAACCTTCAAAAAAGTAATCAACGCTGCAGCTGATTTTAATAAGATCGTGCTGGTGCTGGAGAAAAAAAAATAGAATATATAGTTTTCATTATTGTATCAGCTGTGCCAATTACTCGATTGGGCAGAAGCAATTATGGGCAATACCTTCCTCACTTTTTTACTGCTTATTCCAATTAAAGGCCGGTTGTCATAGTAATTATTTGTTTTGGGCATATGATTGGCATCAAATAAATTGAGGCATTGTATTAGCTGATTAATCAAAAATAAATTACTATGGATAAGATTGAAAAAATGCACATGATGGATAAGATGCTTCGCGAACTGGAGGACATTACCAATAGCCAGACTTCCCTGTTAAAAAAGATAACCCAGCTTGAAGCCGAAAACATTAATCTTGGAAACAGCCTGCTTGAAAAAAGGCTGCCAGACATTCATGAAAAAATTGATGAAGCGCTGATAGAAGCAACGGCTGTAAACAAAGAATTTGCGGAAGTAAGGGAGAAGTTTGTAACTGATAATAAGCTAAGCGAAGTTTTACCGGAAGCCACAAACAGCTGATACCGGTATATTTAGTATCCCAATTCCATCTACTTGAAGAAGTTCTTAAAGATCACTTATAAAACCCTCATTATTGTTTTGGGGGTTTTATTGATTTTATACATTGCCGTATTTGCGTATGTAAGCGCACATAAAAAATCGATCATCAGCCAGGTTACCGGGGAGATTGGGAAAAAATTGAATGGTAAAGTATCCGTTGAAGATGTAGAACTCAGTTTTGTCAGGCAGTTTCCCAAAGTGTCCGTGCTGCTGAATAAGGTTAGTATTACTGATAGTATGTTTACGCATCATCAACATCCTTTTTTTAAGGCGGAGCATTTATTTGCCCGGCTAAGTATAATGAAGCTTATAAAAAAACAAGCTCCCCTTAACGGGCTCACAATAGAAAAGGGTGCGTTTTACCTGTTCACCGATACCAGTGGATATACCAACAGTTATTTATTTAATCCGAAAAAAGACAGTGCAGCGGGTGGAACCGCCGAAGAAAAAAATGAATTAAAGTCGATCATTCTAA
The DNA here is from genome assembly GCA_014379625.1 of Ferruginibacter sp. Taxonomy (GTDB): domain Bacteria; phylum Bacteroidota; class Bacteroidia; order Chitinophagales; family Chitinophagaceae; genus Ferruginibacter. Next base: position 54,099 of record JACMLJ010000001.1, read on the forward strand.
AAGAGGTAAGCTTTATAATTGATGACAGGAAAAAGGAAAAGCTGCACAATTATTTTGTAAACGAGCTCAACATTAAACTGGATGAAAAGGAGGAACTTGTTTTAGTAATTGATACAAAAGCTGATATTATTATTCACAGTATGGCATTTAATTTACCTCGCGGAAGTTTTTTAAAAGACAAAAAGTTTACCGGGAAATTTGCCTTGCATTTTAATAAACAGGTGAACCAGTTACAGTTTGACAGCATCAAAATTAAATTAGCGGGACAGCCCTTTAATTTGTCGGGCCGTTTTGATCTCAAAGGACAAGCGCCCCAGTTTAGTTTAAGGGTACATACGCGAAACATCCTTTACAGTGAAGGAAAATCGCTGATGCCGGAAAGAATCTCCCGGTCATTATCAAAGGTAGACCTTGACAAGCCATTAGATGTTGATGTAAGCATCAACGGGCCTTTGAAAGGGGGTGAACCGCTGATCTATGTTAACTGGACAGCAAAAAAAACACAGTTGAAAACTCCTTTTCTTGATTTTGAAAATGCTTCTTTTACGGGCTATTTTACTAACGAATTTGTGAAGGGACAGCCGAGGAACGATCCTAATTCAATAATAAGCAATGGTAATTTTTCGGCCGACTGGCGTGGTATAACACTTGCTTCCGGTAAAATTGAAATTTTAAATTTAATACAACCGGTACTTACTGCTGACCTTGCAGCCGCTTTTCCATTAACAAAACTGAACGATGTTATTGGAAGTACTGTATTGCAATTACAATCAGGGGATGGTTCCGTTAATTTAACTTATAAGGGCCCGATTGAAAAAAATAACAATACCAATTCATTGATCAATGGTACGGTATCATTTAAAAATGGCAACGTGCTATATAGCCCGAGAAATGTAGCAATGAAAAATGTAAACGGGCAGCTCCTGTTTAAAAATTCCGATGTATTTGTCAATAACCTTCAATGTGTTGTTTTAAATAATAAGGTACTCATGCAGGGCCAGGCTAAAAACCTGCTTACGCTCATCAACACGGAGCCAGGCAAAGCAAGTATTGACTGGACTATTTCTACTCCTTCATTAGACCTGGGTGCCTTCACTTTTTTATTAAAACCCGGTAAAAAAACTGCTGCAGTTTCCAACAGCAAAACCCGGCTGGCATCAGCAGCAACAAAGATCGATGCCGTAATGGAAAAAGCAACCCTGCGTGTAAACCTGGATGCCAAAAGCATTTTATATAAAAAGTTTGAAGCCGGTAATGTGAATGCTGATATTTCACTGTTACAAAACAGGTACATCATCAATAATGTAAGTATGAATCATGCCGGCGGCCATATTAATATGAGTGGTTCATTGGTAAATCAACAGGCCAATTACCTGCAGGCTACCATAAATGCGTCTATGGATAATGTTGATGTGAGCAAAGTATTAAATGCTTTCGAAAATTTTGGACAGGATGCGATAATGGCCCAAAACCTGGTTGGAAAACTAACTGCAAAAATTGATGCCTCTCTTGGTCTTGACGAAGCCGGCAGCGTATTTCCTTCAAGCGTTAAAAGTATCATAGACTTTTCTTTAAAAGACGGCGCACTTATTAATTATGAACCGTTAAAAAAATTACAGAATTTTTTATTCAAAAAAAGGGATTTTGAAAACATACGTTTTGCAGAATTAAAGAACCGCCTCGAAATAGGCAACAGGGATATAAAGATTAACCGCATGGAGATACAATCAACAGCGCTTTCTTTTTTTGTAGAAGGCATGTATAGTATGAAAGGAAACACGGACATCAGTATACAGGTTCCCCTAAATAACCTGAAAAAACGCGGTACCGATTATAACCCTGAAAATATTGGTACGGATAAAAAGGGGGGGAAAAGTATTTTCATCCGTGGAAGGCCGGGAACCGACGGCAATATCAGTTTTAAGCTCGACTTATTTAATAAATACAAAAAGGAAAATCAGGGCGAGTGATGTTTATGAAGGATCCTGGTGTGATGGGAAAGGTGAATGGTGAATGGTGAATGGTGGATATTTCACCATTCCATTCACCTTTTACGTTTCAATGTCGTTTTACAATTACAAAATCCTCCATCTGCAGTTTACAGGACACCATAACAGAAAGGTTTTTACATCTTTCTAAAACCCTGTAAATCATTGTACACTTTTAATTAAAGACTCTGCCTAAAATTCTTTCATACGCTTCTCTGGTATTGATCAACGGATCTATAGTACCGTAGTTGCCGTTGGTCATCCAGGAAATAGTTGTTTGGCTTTCAGGAAAATAAAAAACTGTTCCAAAATAACCAATGGCATCGCCGCTGTGAAACCACGCCAAACCGTAGGGTGTATGAACTTTAAATATTCCCAATCCGTATTCCATCGGAAAGAAATCCGTTTGATCAAGTGGAATAGTGGTAAGCATCGTATTGAGTGAACTTTGGTTGATGAGCTTAAGATCAAATAATGCCTCCATCACCACGCAAAGATTAAAGGGCACCGATTGCAGGCCCCCGTCGGCTGTATAATGGTCCCATCCATTATAGAAAGTGCTTTCTATGATCTGCCCGTTATTATACCAGTCTGTGTAACCCCTTGCCAGGTCATTGGGTACGGGATTGTAAATATCAAACCTGGTGTGCTTCAAATGAAGTGGTTGAAAAATATGCCGGTTAAAGTATTCGGAAAAATGTACGCCACTTAATTTTTCAATCAGCATGCCCAGTAAAATATAGCCGGTATTGGAGTAATATAAACCTTCACCGGGTTTAAAATAAGGGGTACGGTTGCGGGCATACGATAACAACTCATCCGGCTGCCAGATCCTGGTCAGGTTGTTAAGATTAGCTAATTGAAATTGAGGATCCTGTATATAATTATAAATACCACTGGAGTGATTGAGCAATTGCCTCACAGTTGCCTGGCTGGCATTGTCCATGTCTTTTAAAACGGCAGCGGGAAGGTAATTGGCAATACGCTCGTCCAGACTAAGTTTGCCCTGTTCTACCAACTGCAATACGCTAATGGAGGTTAATATTTTTACCACACTGCCTGCCCTTGAAACCTGGCAAGGCTGAAATTTTTTCTTTGCCCGGATATCACTGTAACCTGAACTTCCGGTAAACCAACCCTTGCCTGGCTGATGAACGGCCAAAGAAAATCCGGGCACCCCTTTTAACGTTAATGAATCTATCAACTGTTGCAATTGTAGTTGTTTTGGATGGTTAGTTTGTACAGAATCCGGTAATGGTTGCAAACAGTTTGTTTGTAACACAGGATAAGTATTCTTCTTACACGCGCAGAGAGATAACAGGGCGGCTAATAAAATCATCATTTTCATTTTTTATTTTTTAAGGGTTGAAAAATTATATTGTATCGAAATTTCGTAATTGCGATGAGGTAGCACAGTAGTTAATTGCGCCACATAAGGTGCATGGGCCCAACAATTGATACCGGCAAATGCAGCCATGCCTTTGATCCCCGGAACGCGGTACCCGGCTTTTAACACCAGCGAAGCAAAACCCTTTACCTGCCATTTTGAATGACCCGGTTGCCAAATCCCGTTTTTAATTTCAAAAACAGGTTCCGTTGTTTGCTGTAATATCGGGCCTGCAGAAAGACCTGCGGCTAACCTGAAAACATTGTTGGATGGGATTATTTCGTACCTGTAACCATAGCCTGCATTAAACATCCTGAACAGGTGAGGATGGACCAGGTACCCGGCCTGGAATTCTTTTACCCATCGTTTGCGATGGTTGTTATTAACAAGGTAACTGAGTTTGAACCCCGGGTGCCATACTTGCGAAGGAAGTGTTTTCCATGGCAGGGTGGTTTGCGTATGCAGGAGCGTAAATTCTGCGGCTTTTGTTTGTGCTGTTGCATATCGCACTAAAAAAAATGGTAGTAGTAAAAGACAATTTTTGTGAAAATGCATAGAATAATTTTTCACAAATTTCCATGCTCAAATCCAGGTGAAATGCTTTTGGGTATTGGTTTTCAACCGAAGCAGGCAACAAAACAGTTAAGCCGGGCGGGCTGTACGCCACCAGTGTTGAAAACCGGCTGATTTCTCTTTTGAAACGTACACTTCTTCTCCGGCGAATAAAGAAAGGTGCACCAGTATTTTACGGGTTGCGGTTTGTTCTATTGCCCTGATAACTTTATGCGCTGCCAGGAACTGCCGGTTGAGCCGGTAAAAATCTGCCCTGTTTAATTTTTGCTCCCATTCATCCATGGTTCCGGGGAGACGGTATTGCTCACCATCAAAACTATGCAGCCATAATAGTTTACCCTTGCTTATAATTACCGCGCAATCAGCAAGGGGTATTTGTTTTTCGGTAAAACCAATTTGTACTGTAATAAAATCTGGTAACGAAATACTTTTTTTAGGCCCGATGATAATGGTTTTAATTTGTTCACTGTATAAGAGGTAGTGAACTATATAAAACAGGTTGGCCAATAAAAGAAAGAGAAACGACAGGGGGAACTCGAGGTATAATATAGAACTCTCCCGGGGCGGGATACCGATCGAATACAAGTACACTATTTCCAGCAACATGCAGGCACCCAGGGGCAACAATACGCCGGCGAGCAATTGCAATAAGGCCCTTTTTTTCAGTGCATTATGCCAGCATTTTTTTTTATCTAACCAAACCGTAATTTTTTTTAAATAAAAACCCGATAAATAGGTAACTGTAAAAGCGAAAAGCAGGTCGGTATAAAAGGAAGGGTTACTGATTAAGTCGGTAAAGCTGTTGTCATTGGCAATAAAAATCATGGCGGTTGCAAAGAGCGGGTACCCGAAATGCCATAGCCATTTATCGTGATAGATTTGCCGGGCAGAAACAATGGCCCTTTCTTCTGAAATAATTTCCTGTTCCATTGAATATGATTAAAACAGGTTTGAATGTAGAAAATAATTTTGAATAACCAATAATCCGGTGTTTACCCCCCGGGTAACCATTTTTAAGAAAGTATATGCCGGCCAAAGCACACATGTTTTGCAAATAGCGGCAGGGAGTATCAACCCGGCAAGTACTATTAGCTATTTATTTCAATACACGGTTCAATTAGAAACACCTGGTACCAATTAAAAAAAACAGTGGCGGACCAGTTTTTTGAAATGTACCGTATCGGTTGAAGCGGCATCCTGCATTTAACAGGAGCCGCATTCTTTAACCGCATCAGGACTATAGTTATCACCTTTTATTTTGTTACCCTTTATCTACTTCTTTAAATAACAGCATATCTTTTACCCTTGCAGATGCTCCCTGGTAAAAACCGGTTTCTTCTACAAACCTGGCCGGATTTCTAAAAGTGCCGAATACTATATCAAATAAAGGGAGGTCGGAGTAATTGTAAGCGTGTACGCCTTTTGCGTGATGTACAGCATGGCTTTCCGGCCGTTGAATGATATACCCAACCCATGTGGGTGTTTTTATATTTGCGTGTTGAAATATGCTGAAAAAATTAGTGATCAGTAATACAATGGTAACCGATTGCGGCGGCAAACCGGTAATGAAAGAAAAACAAACGGTACCCAGTAATGTCCACCCAACCATATCAAAGGGGCTGAAGTAAAAAGCGCCGTAGGTATCCAGTCGTTCTGCACTATGGTGCATCTGGTGTAAAACCCTCCACAACAGGTTGCTGGTATGCATCAGCCGGTGCCAGGTATACATACCCAATTCATAGATCAATATACCGATAGCAGCGCCGGTAATTACATTTATTTCAGCAAGATTTAATAACTGTGTGGAAGGCAGCCATTG
>JACMLJ010000084.1 GCA_014379625.1 Ferruginibacter sp.
AATGGTGCCTTTGGCTACCTGCCTGTCTAAGTTATTATTAATGGTTGATAAGGCCTTTTCTAATTGGGCGTTGTTAACATCAATTAAATTTACCTTAAATCCTGCCTGTGCAAATGAATGGGCGATGCCATTACCCATGGTACCTGAGCCGATAACTGCAATTAGGGCAAGGCCGCCACTATCCCCACCCGGGGACCCAGCCCCCCAGATGGATGTTTTTGTAGCATTAGCATTTAAAAAATTTTCCATTTTAATTTAAGGTTATAATTTTTTGTACAGGAATTTTAAAAAACGAATTACGGGTATTATTATAATTCAAATTTTATACTGCTTCCGCAAATAAATGCAGCTTAGCATGTAGGGTTAGTACCACAATGATTCAAAGGTACAAGTGAGTGACACAACTATGCTAAATTGTAAATACAAATGCCCGAACCCCCGGCAAATAAATATCATTGGTTAGGTCAGGATGTTTTGCGCATACAACCACCTGTTAAGTTAACCAGATAGCGGCACCAGCGCGTTTTATTTAAACGCATTTAATCCCGTAACATCCATTCCGGTTATCAATAAATGAATATCATGCGTCCCCTCGTAAGTAATCACACTTTCGAGGTTCATCATGTGGCGCATTACCGGGTATTCGCCTGTAATGCCCATGCCTCCGAGTATTTGGCGTGCATCCCTGGTTATATTGGTAGCCACTTCGCAGGCATTGCGTTTAGCCATGCTCACTTGCTGGGGTGTTACTTTTCCTTCATTCATTAATACACCCAGGCGCCAGTTCAACAGCTGGGCCTTGGTTATTTCGGTAACCATTTCTGCCAGTTTTTTTTGTTGCAGTTGAAATCCCGCAATGGGCCTTCCAAACTGTACCCTTTCTTTTGCATAGTTCAATGCAATATCATAGCAATCCATCGCCGCGCCGATAGCGCCCCAGGCAATTCCGTACCGGGCTTTTGTTAAGCATCCAAGCGGGCCTTTTAATCCTTTTACATTGGGTAAAATATTTGCTTTCGGAACCTTTACATTATCAAAAACCAGTTCGCCGGTTGCGCTTGCCCTTAAGCTCCATTTGCCATGGGTGGCAGGCGTGCTAAATCCTTCCATACCTCTTTCTACAATCACTCCGCAAATTTCCCCGGACTCATCTTTGGCCCATACCACCGCTACCTGTGCAAAGGGTGCATTGCTGATCCACATTTTGGCACCATTTAAAATCACGTTATCCCCGGCGTCTTTGATTGTAGTGAGCATACCACCGGGGTCGCTGCCATGGTTAGGTTCAGTTAAACCAAAACATCCCAGCCATTCGCCTGTTGCCAGTTTAGGTAAAAATTTATTGCGCTGCTCTTCGCTGCCATATTGGTAGATGGGAAACATCACTAAACTGCCCTGCACACTGGCAGTAGAGCGTACGCCGCTATCGCCACGTTCCAGTTCCTGCATCATTAACCCGTAGCTGATATAATCCAGTCCGCCCCCTCCGTATTGTTCGGGTACTGTAGGGCCAAAACAACCCAGGTCGCCTAACTGCTTTACAATCTGCAGGGGAAATTCTGCCCGCTGCGCATAGTCTTCAATGATAGGTGATATTTCTTTCTTCACATAATTGCGCACACTCTCCCGGATGAGTTTGTGCTCTTCCGTTAGCAATTCATCAACATTAAAATAATCGGGCGATTGAAAGTTATCTGTTTTAGCGGCCATAAACTGTTTATTGTTTGCTTTTATTCTTTGTTGCTCTTAGCATGGATATCTCTTCTGGCATGGGTCCTGCAATGGAGGGACAGTTTTATCCATAGCGCATTTTTGAATTTTTTAGCAGCCATGAATGACATCGGTGCAAATATAAAGTAACTTCCCTTCATGTATAAAATGTTGTTGAATTCGCCAACAAAAAGTACTTTCAATTAAATTACAGGTATGAAACTGATTTGTTTTTTATTAGGCAGCTTACTGTTGACTGGTTCTTTTGCAGATGCTCAAAATCAGCCCGGAAAGCAAAAACGGGCCGAAGACCAGGTTGAACGGTATTGGTTTATATTAATAAAAACCGGCCCTAAAAATGATTTTGACAGTGTAGCCAGGGCAAAATTATTTGCCGGGCATATGGCCAACATTAATAAACTTTATGATGAAGGGATTCTAAAAGTGGCCGGCCCCTTTGGAAAAAACGACCTGGCCCTGAGGGGCATTTTTATTGTTGACTGTTCAACAAAAGAAGAAGCAGAAAAAATCACTTTGAGTGATCCGGCAATAGCAGCAGGCTTGTTTTCGGTTGATATAGTGCCGTGGTACAGTGCTCCCATTGGTAGTTTTAAACATGGCAAACCAAAAAAGGAGGATTAGCCCGGCGGCAAAAACTGTGCTATGTAAACTGTAAATGATGGATTAATTTGTGAATGGTCAATCATGAAAACAGGCGGCGCCACCACCCATCCTGTTTACTCCCGGCAGTTTATTTTTGATATAACACCGGAAACTTGTTTAAACGATTACCGGCATAAGCCATGTGCTACGGGGAAACATTATTTAACAACGATAACATGAAAACCTATTCTTATTTGGCCCTGGGCGACAGTTATACTATTGGTGAACAGGTAAACCTTTTACAAAGTTTTCCTTACCAAACAGTGCAATTACTTAGAGCGGCCGGGCTTAATTTTTATGCACCCGAAATTATTGCCAGTACTGGCTGGACGACAGAGGAATTAAAACTGGCTATTGATGAAAGTTTGCTGCAGGCTGAGTATGATTTTATTAGTGTATTGATTGGGGTTAATAATCAATACCAGGGTAGGAGTGTGGATGAATTCAGGGTACATTTCAGGGTTATCCTGGAACTGGCCATACAACAGGCCGGTGGTGTGGCAAAAAATGTAATAGTACTCAGTATCCCTGACTGGGGCGTAACTCCTTTCGCCATCAATAAGTCCCCGGAAAAGGTCCGTTCAGAAATTGATATGTATAATTTTATCTGCCAGGCGGAAGCAGAACATTTTCAAACGCGTTTTATTGACATTACCCAATCCCAAAGGCTGGATGGAAACCGCGAAGCATTTTTGGCTCCAGATCTGCTGCACCCTTCTCAAAAAGAGTATGCAAAATGGGCGGAACAAATCGCCGCCCTGGTAATGGTTAGTTTAAATGGATGATATTATTTGATAATGGATGATTTTTTAACATTGTTAAAGCCTGGCATTAACCAGTTTTTAATTATCAATTAAGTATCCGCTCATTTCCTGCTGGTATTGCCCTGCGATGGCTCTTGCTTCAACTGCAAAATCCTCCTTTTCACTGGCATAAATAATCGCCCGGCTCACATTTACCAACAGGCCGCAATCCTTATTGATCCCATACTTTGAAACTTCCTTCAAACTGCCCCCCTGGAAACCCACACCCGGCACCAATAAGAAATGATCAGGAATTATATTCCTGATAGCTTCAAAATCGGCAGACTTGGTTGCGCCGGTAACAAACATTAAATTACCGGGCGTGCCCCATGCGGCAATTTTTTCAATTACCTGCTGGTATAAATAAACCTGGCGGAAAGGATCAACAATCCCGGGTATTAGCGGCAGTTCTTCGGCAGTTTTATTACTTACAACGAGTTTTTGAAAATCCTCCGCTCCTTTATTACTGGTAAGCCCCAATACGATCGTCCATTTGTTATCGTATTCCAAAAATGGCCGAACGCTGTCTTCTCCCATATAGGGTGCAACAGTAATGGCATCAACATTCAATACTTCAAAAAAGGCTTTGGCGTATTGCGAAGAGGTACTACCAATATCACCACGTTTTGCATCGGCAATCGTAAAATGTTCGGCAGGAATATAATCGATGGTTTTTTGCATAGCTTCCCACCCCATCATTCCCATCGCTTCGTAGAAAGCTGTGTTAAGTTTATAGCTTACGCATAGATCCCGGGTGGCATCAATGATTTGTTTATTAAATTCAAAAACCGCATCGGGATGAGATTGTAAATGTTTCGGGATCCTGGTAATATCAGTGTCTAATCCCACACAGAGATAGGATTTCTTTTGTTGTATCTGTTCGATGAGCTGTTGCCTTGTCATAATAATAATTAATAGGATTAGGTAGATAATGCGCAAAGGTAATATGGTATTGAGTTTTGGTTTGTCAATTGAAATGTTTTAATGGCCTCGGGAAAAATTGCGTTAAGAAAATTTATATGATGACGTTAAGAAATGAAATTGATGTTACAAATGCCTGGTTTTATTTTTAGCCAGTAAGTCGCACTTAGCCT
>JACMLJ010000085.1 GCA_014379625.1 Ferruginibacter sp.
CCGAGGTAGGATGCTATGTATTTTAGTGAAACTCTTTCTATTACTTTTGGTCTGTCTTTAATCAACTGCAGGTATCGTTGCTCAAAGGATTGCAACGTGAGAAATTCATTTTTTTTCTTTAACCCCAGTACCGCCCGTTCAGCCATTAGCCTGCCAAATTTTTCAAATACAGGATATTGGGAGAATAGCAATTCCAGGTCTTTTCTATAAATTAGGTATAAAGTACAATCTTCCAATGCCTGGATGTTTTGACTGGAAGCTTCACCACTTAAAAAGCTTTCATAATCCGAATACCAGCCATTTTCAAAAAAAAACTGGCCGGTGCTTTCTTCACCATTTACAATATAATAGTAGCGTAAACACCCCGTTACTATAAAGGCAGCGTAATTACATAAATCGCCTTCTCTTAATAAGTGCTCCTTTCTTTTTAACTTTTTTTCTTTTAATATAGCAAGTAGTGCGTCAGCTTCCTGATCGCTAAAGTTTACAAAGCGGGCAATATTTTTTATAACACTTTCCTGCATGCAATGACTATTTATTAATTTCTGGTTTAAATTTTACAAAGCTATGGTTATATAAATATTAGCCTTGTAGGAACGGGAAGGATTTTTACAGCGATGAATTTCCGGAGCCAGGCAGCTGCAGAAAAGATATCTTACAGGATATTGCAATCGGAAACATTAAATCGCTGTTTGCTGATTTCCTATATTGTTCTTTGGGTTAAAGATCGTAAAACTTTCCAACACTTGGAAAAGCATGATCGATCCTGCGAAATTCTAAGTAAAGTAAAAGTGCGGATTTTTAAACAGGTAAACATATACTTCTTTTAATTGAATGTATTCTTTAACTGAGCCGGATAAAAAGCTGAATCCGCAAAGCAATAAATGATGTGTGCAAACAACGGTTTCATGCAGTTATATTTTGAGTACAAAGAAAACGGGATACCAGTACCCAGGAAAACAGGGCTCACACTTATCTTTAGTACCACTGCTGGTTAAAATTTTTTACCCTGAAAATTTTTAGTTCTTGATATTGAACTACCGGTTTTGAACGAACTTCTTCGAGGTAAGTATTTAATGCTCTCAATTCGTCCGTCCTCGGCTTGGCACAACCCCGGCCTTTGTTCCAGTCCGATAAAGCCAAGCTTGTTTTAATTGAAATTTCTACCCGGGTCTTATTAACGCAAAGCCGGGCATTGATTGGAGATTTACCGTTTAATTCTTTTTGTTGGCGAATTGTAAAGTGAGCGCCAAAGGTGTTTGTACTTTTCATTTTATATCATTTTAATGTTCATTAAAACAGACCCAAATTCTGGTTCACCTAAAACATGGAAAAATGAAACCAGAATTTGTCAAATCGTAGCAAATCATTTTACATACAAGTAAATGCAAATGAATTACTTACCTCGTTTAGATGACCTCAAAATTAAGGTCACCTCGCAGGTCACCTTCCAGTTCATATAGCAGATGGTATTGTTTGATATAAATTGATATGGTAAAAAATAAAAAAGCCCGTAAACACTGAGTTTTACGAGCCTTTGGATTCAATTGAACCCCAAAAAGTCGGGATGACAAGATTCGAACTTGCGACCCCACGCCCCCCAGACGTGTGCGCTACCGGGCTGCGCTACATCCCGAAAAAATGTAAATATAATGCAAGCAAAGTATAAAGGGATTGCAAAAGTAATAGAAATTTTCAATTTTAAAAAGAACAACATATTGTACCTTAGCGCAACTTTTTAATTCATGACGGTTTTAATCAAGCAAGCCATAATTGTCGGTTCCTCTTCTCCTTATAACGGACAAATAAAAGATATTTTAATTCACAACGGGATTATTACCACTATTGCCGGTGAAATCATTGAAAACGCCGATCAGTTAATTCAACAGGAGGGATTACATGTGAGTATTGGCTGGATGGATTCATTCGCACATTTCTGTGACCCGGGATTTGAATACCGCGAGACACTGGAAACTGGTGCCAGGGCAGCCGCGGCAGGCGGATTTACGGATGTCCTGATAACCCCCAACACTAACCCCGTGGTGCATACCAAGTCGCAGGTGGAATATATTGTACAAAAATCAAATTTATCCGGTGTCAGGATCCATCCCATCGGCGCCGTTACCAAAAACGCTGAAGGAAAAGAATTGGCAGAAATGTATGATATGGCGAATTCCGGGGCCGCTGCGTTCAGCGATGGGTTGAATCCGATACAGGATGCCGGCTTATTGCTCAAAGCATTGCTATATGTTAAGACCATCAATGGCATGATCATACAAATACCAGACGACAAAAGTATTAGCGCTCAAGGTTTGATGAACGAAGGAATTGTTTCAACCCGGCTCGGACTGCCAGGTAAACCTGCGATGGCGGAAGAACTGATGGTTGCAAGGGATATAAAACTAACCCGCTATGCCGAAAGCCGCTTACATTTTACAGGCATATCATCGGCCAAAAGCCTGGAGTACATTAAAAGGGCCAGGGCTGCAGGTATAAATATAAGTTGCTCAGTTACACCCTATCATTTATTTTTTTGTGATGAAGACCTGCAGCAATACGATACCAATCTTAAGGTGAACCCTCCACTAAGAACGAAAGAAGACCGCAGCGCTTTGCTGACAGGTTTGCTGGATGGCTCCATTGACTTCATAGCTTCGCATCATATTCCCCAAAACTATGATAGCAAGGTTTGTGAATTTGAATATGCAAAAAACGGGATGATTGGCCTGGAGAGTTTGTTTGGAGTGGTTTGGTCAATAGTGAATGGTCAATGTTCAATAGAAAAGCTTGTTGAAAAACTATCGGTATTTCCAAGAAAAACATTTGGTTTTGCGGTGCCTGAAGTTAAAGAAGGGGTTAAGGCTGAGCTTACCCTGTTTAATCCTGCTATGGAATATATCTTTGATGAAAAGAACCTGCAATCCAAATCGGGGAATTCTGCTTTTATTGGTAAACAACTAAAAGGAAAAGTGATTGGAATTATTAACGGGGATAAAATTTATTTAAATTAAATGAAGGAAATAACTCCTGCGCAAAAAGGATTGATAACGGGTGCGCTGATGGTAACTGCCTCCCTTTTTTCATTGTATATTTTAAAGTATCCTTTTGAAAGCTATTTTCAATTTATTGTTTACAGTATATTTTGTTTAGGTATACTGTGGGGCTTAATAACTTATTCAAAAAAACTCACTGAAAAAAAATCATTCAAAGACTATTTTTCGGTTGGATTTAAAACTTTTATTGTTATTTGTTTAGTGATGGCTGTGTTTACCTACATTTATTTTAATTTGAATACAGGGTTCAGGGATGAAAAGATTGCGGAAAACACCCGGCTGCTTGTATTGCAGGGCGATCATTTGCCAAAAGAGATTGAAGACAATTCAAAGCAGTTAAAAAAAATGTTTATGCCGATGATGATTTCTTCCGCTGTTTTCAGGTATTTGATATTGGGCGCATTGATTACCATAATCACAGCTGGTTTTTTAAGCAGGAAAAATACAACTGTTGCCTCAAAATAAAAGAGGTAGCGAATTAAAGGCGCTGCCTGAAGATAAAATGTACAAGAGGGTGACACAACCATGTTGCCATAAAGTTTCGGGGCCCGGACATAAAAATAACTTACCGCTATTACCCAACAGGGAAGCAGGCAAATTAAAAAATGACACATGGATCTATCAGTTATAGTGCCGCTTTACAACGAAGACGAATCATTGCCCGAACTGGCCGCCTGGATCGAAAGGGTGATGATTGCCAATAATTTCAGCTACGAAGTAATTATGGTGGATGACGGAAGTAACGATAATTCATGGGAGGTGATTGAAACGCTTCGCCTGCAAAACGACAATATCCGGGGCATAAAATTTCAACGCAATTATGGCAAAAGCGCCGCATTGAACGAAGGCTTTAAAGCGGCCAAAGGCGATGTGGTAATCACGATGGATGCGGATATGCAGGACAGTCCGGATGAAATACCCGGCCTGCGGAAAATGATTGTGGAAGATGGATATGATATGGTAAGCGGCTGGAAAAAGAAACGGTACGACAATAAGCTTACCAAAAACCTGCCTTCCAAATTATTTAATATTACCGCAAGCAAAACCACCGGCATAAAATTACACGATTTTAATTGTGGCCTTAAAGCGTATAGAAATAAATTAGTGAAGTGCATTGAAGTATATGGTGAAATGCACCGTTATATTCCTGTGTTGGCCAAATGGGCCGGTTTTAATAAGATAGGTGAAAAAGTAGTGGAACACCGCGCCAGGCAGTATGGCGTAACAAAATTTGGCTGGACACGTTTTATAAATGGGTTTCTCGACCTTGCCTCCATCATGTTTATGGGCAAGTTTGGAAAAAAACCCATGCATATTTTCGGCTTATGGGGGATCATTGTTTTTTTTGTGGGTATGTGTATCTGGATCTACCTGTTTGCGGCAAAAATATTTTATTCAAAATTTAATATGACGGACAGGCCGCTGTTTTACATCGGCATTATATCAATAGTAATTGGTTTACAATTATTTTTGTCAGGCTTCCTCGGAGAATTAATTGCCCGCAATTCGCACGACAGGAATTATTATTTAATTGATAAAAAGATAGGGTTGTAGGGATGAATGATGAAGGCGGGATGAAATGTATTTAAGAAATAACACCACCGTTCCGTTTACAGGAATTTGTCTCACCACAGGCCTGGATGCTCATTTTCAAATTTTCACATTTTTGGATTTTCACATTTGCAAATTAATACATCGCCATATTACCAAATTGTCTAAAAATATAATAATCATTGGTTCTGCGCATCCCCTGAGGGGCGGCGGTATCGCCACATTTAACGAAAGACTTGCCAAAGAATTTTTGCTCCAGGGCAACAGGGTTAGTATCTACAGTTTCTCCTTACAATATCCCGGCTTTTTATTTCCGGGTACTACGCAATTCACTACAGACCCCGCTCCTGCTGATTTGGATATTCGTACGAGGATCAATTCCATGAACCCCCTGAACTGGGTGAGCGTAGGAGATGAATTGAAAAAATTACAACCTGACCTGGTAGTGGTGAGATACTGGCTTCCTTTTATGGGGCCCTGCCTCGGAACTATTTTACGCTTCATTAAAAAGAACAGGCATACCAAAATTGTTTGTATCGCCGATAATATTATTCCGCACGAGCCCCGTCCGCTGGATAGCCTTTTCACCAAATATTTTGTAAAGCCAGTAGATGCTTTTATAACCATGAGTGAAAAAGTTATGGCCGACCTGCAACAGTTTGCGCCGGCAAAACCTGCCAGGTATGTAGCCCATCCGTTGTATGATAATTTTGGCGAAAAAATAAGTAAGGCAGCAGCAAGGGAATATTTAAAAATTAAAAATGAAGCATTAATTATTTTGTTTTTTGGATTTATCAGAAAGTATAAGGGCCTGGATATTTTACTGGATGCGATGAAGATTTTGAAAGACTCAACATCGAGGGCTGCTAATTGCCGCTTGTTAATTGCCGGGGAATTTTACGGTAGCAGGAAACCATATGATGAGCAGGTTGAAAGGTTGGGGATAAAAGACCAGTTGATCTTACAAACCAATTTTATTCCGGATAGTGACGTAAAATATTATTTATGCGCCGCGGATGTGGTGGTGCAACCTTACCGGACTGCCACCCAAAGCGGGGTTACTCCCCTCGCCTATCATTTTGAAAAGCCAATGATCGTTACCAATGTAGGCGGTTTACCCCTGATGGTACCAGATGATAAAGCAGGCCTGGTAGCGGAACCCAATGCAGTCTCCATCGCTCAAAAAATTACCCAGTATTTTGAAAAGGGGGAGCAATATTTTATTCCGCACCTGGTTGAGGAAAAGAAAAAATACAATTGGGGTAAAATGGTAAGCGCAATTATGGATATCGCCTTTAATTAATGGATAGCCTTTTTAAACCAGGGGTTGCCAACCCTGGCAAAGGTTTTTCAGGTTAACACGATCTAACAAAGGTTGGCAACCCTTGCGAAAATTAGAAATACACCCTTTTCAAAATAGCCCATTGGCAAATTAGCTAATTTGCAATAATTATGATCTACCGTAGCAAAGCTCCCCTGCGTATTGGCCTTGCAGGTGGTGGCACAGATGTGGGCCCTTATAGTGATGAGTTTGGCGGCGCTATTTTAAATGCAACCATTTCATTGTCTGCATACGCAAGCATAGAACCTATTGCAGAAAAGGTTATCACTGTGCAAGCACTTGACAGGAAAGAACAGCAAAGTTTTGACCTGGCCCCTTCGTTACCCCTTGACGGAAAATTAGATTTGTTGAAAGGTGTGTATAACCGTATTCATGCCATGTACGGCTTGCCTTTAACCGGTTTTCGTCTATCCACTTACGTTGATGTGCCTGCGGGTTCCGGGCTGGGAACCTCGTCTACCCTTGTTGTTGCCATAGTAGGCGCCTTTGTTGAAATGCTGAAATTGCCCCTTGGTGATTACGATATCGCACATCTTGCTTACCTTGTTGAAAGAGAAGACCTGCAACTGGCGGGTGGTAAACAGGACCAGTATGCTGCCACGTTTGGCGGGGTAAATTTTATGGAATTTTATAGCAATGATAAGGTTGTTGTAAACCCATTGAGGATACGTTCCGAATATTTATATGAACTGGGGCACAACCTGGTGCTTTATTTTATGGGCACTTCAAGAGAAAGTGATGCCATCATAAAAGAGCAGGTTAAAAACGTGCAGGAAAAAAATCAGCAGAGTATCAACGCCATGCACCGGTTAAAAGAGCAGTCGTACCTGATGAAAGAAGCATTGCTGAAAGGCAGGCTCGACGAAGTGGGAGAAATACTGGATTTTGGATTTGAACAGAAACGTTTGATGGCGCACAATATCACCAACCAACGAATTGAAGCCATTTACCAGGCGGCTAAAAAAGCGGGTGCAACCGGTGGTAAAATAAGCGGTGCCGGGGGCGGGGGGTTTATTATATTTTATTGCCCCGCCAATACGCGGTACGCGGTTATGGAAACACTGAAAACTTTTGGTGGCGAGATAAGAAATTACGCTTTTACAAACTATGGCCTGGCCACCTGGACGATTTAAATGGATACCAGGTAACGGGATTTTTGATAATTGCTTCAATAGAAAGCATCGTCATTTTATTGAAAACTTTATAAGATGAATAATTATCCCTCAAAGAAATAAAAATGCAATGGATAGTATAAAAAACATAATTAATTCGGCCATATCAGTAAAGCAGGAAATGCTGCTAAATGAGGAGTTCCTGCAAACCATTCAGCATTGCGTTCATACAATTACAAAAGCATTTAAGAGCGGGAACAAAGTATTGTTTTGCGGCAATGGTGGAAGTGCCGCCGATGCCCAGCATTTAGCCGCTGAATTCTGTGGCCGCTTTTATATTGACCGGGATGCCCTGCCTGCCGAGGCATTGCATTGCAATACATCATATATGACAGCAGTGGCCAATGATTATGGCTTTGAATTTATTTTTTCGAGGATGATAAAAGGGATCGGTAAAAAGGGGGATATACTGGTGGGATTAAGTACATCCGGAAATAGTGTAAACATTATTAGAGCATTTGAAACTGCCAAAGAAAAAGAAATGATCACAATCGGTCTAACAGGATCGGAAGGGGGTAATATAAAAATGCTGGCGGATTACCTGTTGAATATACCGTCAACGGATACCCCAAGAATACAGGAATGCCATATTCTGGTGGGGCATATCATTTGTCAACTGGTGGAGGAAAACCTGTTTATAAAAGAGAGCGGGAAACCTTAGGTAAAATTCACAAATATTTTGATGCAGCACCAACAGGCAAATAGCAATATACAAAATCACCCTTTTGAAAAACAGCAGGGAATGGAAGCCATCATTTTAGCAGGCGGTTTGGGAACAAGACTCAGGAGCGCAGTGCCCGACATGCCTAAATGTATGGCGCCGGTAAATGGCATTCCTTTTTTAAGTTTTGTAATCGCCCACTTACAAAAGAACGGTATTGAACATTTCATTTTTTCATTGGGGTATAAAAGTGAAATGATCACCCGGTTCCTCGATACAAATTATCAGCATATGCGTAAAATCTATGTGGTTGAAAATGAACAATGCGGCACAGGTGGCGCTATAAAAAAAGCCTGCAAATTTGTAGTGGCAAAAAATGTAATTGTGGTGAACGGCGATACATTGTTTACGATTGATATCGGTAAACTTATTTCGGTTCATAATAAACACAACGCAGATTGTACCATCGCATTAAAATTATTAAAAAATTGCAGCCGGTACGGAACGGTTACGGTAAACAGCCAGTCACTGGTAAAAGCCTTCGCTGAAAAAAATCAACATGGCCAGGGATATATCAACGGAGGAATCTATGCCTTGCATGTAAACAGTTTCTTAAATGAAGCCTTACCTGTAAAATTTTCTTTTGAAAAAGATTGGCTTGAAAAAAAATTTGGTATAAAAAAGTTTTATGGCGTAAAGAATAATAAATATTTTATTGATATCGGTGTACAGGAAGATTATGAAAGAGCCAAAGCTGAACTAATAAATGTGAAAATTTGAAAATGTGCAGATGTGTAGAAGGCTATAGGTTAACCGGTTGAAAAAAATCAAATCAATGGCTAAAATTTCCGATACTGTAGATAATACATGGACCCTTTTTCTTGACAGGGATGGTGTGATAAATATTGAAAGGCACCTTAAATATATCAACCACTGGGATGAATTTATTTTTCATGAGGGTGTTAAGGAAGCGCTCCGCATTTTTGCCGCCAGGTTTAAATATATATTGGTGATTACCAACCAACGAGGCGTTTCCAAAGGATTAACAAGGCTGGAAGACCTGCACATCATACATCATAACATGGTAGCGGAAATAAAAATGGCAGGAGGCCGGATTGATAAAATATATTTTTGCACAGATATGGAGCAAAACAGTTTTAATCGAAAACCTAATCCCGGTATGGGTTTACAGGCAAAGCATGATTTTGAAACAATTGATTTCTCAAAATCCATGATGGTGGGCGATAAGCTCTCCGACATGGAATTTGGCCGAAACCTCGGATGCACAACGATCTTTTTAAGCACCACCGATCCCAATATTGACCAGGCCGATAACCGAATTGACGCCGTGTACAATTCCCTGCTCGATTTTGCCAGAGACCTCTAAACATTAGCAAATTATTAAATTAGCATATTAGCTCATTGACCGTAACCTTTCGTTAATTCTGGGAAGTATTATCTTAATACCAAAACTATTATTTTAATTTAGCGCATGAAGAAACTGTTGCTATTTTTTCTATTCGGCATGGGTACCCATTTTATTTTTGCACAGCGCATTAATAAAACAAACCTTGCCCTGTTGCAAAAAAAGGAAGATTCATTAAAAAATTATTCTTTAAGGCTGATCCAGGGTGTTACTGCTGAGGAACGGTTTAACGCAGACAGTGTATTTACAAAAATGTTTGTGCGTGCCCTGGTTACCAGCAACTCCTTTTTTTATCCCTTCGATTCACTGGAGACCATTTCGAGGTTATATGCACCTGACAGCAGTTTCAGGATCTTTACCTGGCAAATGGTGATTAATGAAAATATCGTTCGCCAGCATGGCGCTATACAAATGAGCACACCGGATGGTTCATTGAAATTGTTTCCTTTAATCGATAAATCAGATATCACCATTAACCTCGCAGATACTTTTACCAACAATAAAGGTTGGATCGGGGCGGTTTATTATAAGATCATTCAAACAAAAAGCGGTAATCAAAACTATTATACATTATTAGGATATGATGAAAATAATATCCGGAGCAACCGGAAAATTATTGAAGTATTAAATTTCAGTAATGATGAGCCGACTTTTGGTGGCCGGCTTTTTAGTTTTGAAGAAGATTCGGTTTTTAAATCTGCTGTCGGCCGTTATATACTGGAATATAAAAAAGACGCCGGTGCAAGGCTCACCTACGATGAGGATCTTGCCATCATCATTTTTGAACACCTTGAATCAGAAACCAATGAGCCGGCAAAAAAGTGGACCTATATTCCGGATGGGGATTACGAGGGTTTTAAATGGAAAAACGGCAAATGGATCCATATCAACAAAGTCTTTAACCAGGTTACGCCGGAGGGCAAAGAACCGGTACCAAACCCTGTGAAGGACGCAGAAGGGAATACCCTGGAAGAAAGGCTACAGGATAATCAACCAAAAGAAAAGGCTAAGGAAGAAATCAAAAAGCCAAAAACGGTGGTGCCTAAGAAAAAGACTGAATATTGAGGTATGGAAGAATGACCCTGTGGAACTGGTCTGGCCAAAAAAAAATTTGCATAGGCGATAAGGCGATAAAAACTGACAGCCAGTTCTCACTTTTTTGGCAGATGATTACCAGTTGAATTGAGACATTTTTACATTAGCCAATTAGCACATTTGAATTTCAAGCTCATCCTTTAGCTTTAATCGCCCCGCTTAATTTAGCTTCTTAAGCTTCTATCAAATAAATACCCAGGTCAATAACCTCACCTTCACCTGGTTTGTAGTTTTCAAGAAATTGAAGGTCAGCATCCTCCATTATTTTACTTTTAAAAATGGGCACTTTATCACTATACAACACAAAATAAAAATCTGGCAATGTTTCCAGGTTAAATGTATTTCCAAATGCTTTAGGCCCAAATACGATGCGTCCCTCCCCTGCTTCATTTAAACCGCTTTCGCCCAAATAATCATCTCCAAAAACATCTTTATCAAACAACCTTAAAGTATATTGTTTGCCGGTAACGGGGGTATTTTTTCCTTTGGAGATAAAAGTGGCTTTCACCTCAATGTTCATTTCTTTGTCTAATGATAATTTACTCATAATGGCATTTTAATAGCTGATTTCTTTTAGCTTGTTGGTAGCTGCAATTTACCTCTTGCAATCAATAATTTAATCATTCAACTTCAGCACCGCTAAAAACGCTTCCTGCGGTACCTCAACATTTCCTATCTGCTTCATCCTTTTCTTTCCTTCTTTCTGCTTTTCCAATAGTTTACGTTTACGGCTGATATCACCACCATAACATTTTGCGGTCACGTCTTTACGCATAGCGCTGATGTTTTCCCTTGCCACTACTTTGGCGCCAATAGCTGCCTGTATGGCAATCTGGAATTGTTGCCTGGGCAATAACTCCTTCAGCTTCTCACATAATTTACGACCAAACTCATGCGATCTCGCCCTATGGATCAATGCACTTAAAGCATCCACTTTTTCGCCGTTCAATAAAATATCCATTTTTACAATGTCACTTGGCCTGTATTCTATAGGGTGATAGTCAAAGGATGCATAACCCCGGGTCATACTTTTGAGTTTATCGTAAAAATCAAACACGATCTCTGTAAGCGGCATATCAAAAGTTAGTTCGACCCTGGTAGGCGTTAAGTAACCCTGGTTGACTAAAATCCCTCTTTTGCCAATGCATAAGGTCATGATATTACCAATATACTCCGGTTTGCTGATCATCTGCGCCCGTATAAACGGTTCCTCTATCTTTTCAATCCTGGTAGGGTCAGGCATTTCCGTAGGATTATTTACAGTGATCACTTCTCCCTTAGAGGTAGTAGCAATAAAACTTACGTTGGGTACGGTGGTAATTACGGTTTGGTTAAACTCTCTTTCCAGCCGTTCCTGGATAATTTCCATATGCAGCATCCCCAAAAACCCGCAACGAAAACCAAAACCCAATGCCTGTGATGTTTCCAGTTCAAAAGTAAGTGAGGCATCATTCAGCTGTAGTTTATCCATACAGTCGCGAAGCTCTTCAAAAGCGTCCGTCTCCACCGGGAAGATACCGGCAAATACCATGGGTTTCACATCCTGGAAACCTTTGATAGAATCCGTAGCGCCATTCACCATTGTTGTGATGGTATCCCCCACTTTTACTTCCCTTGCATTTTTTATACCGGTGATAATGTAACCTACATCACCCGCCCTTACTTCGGGTTTGGCCTCCATACCCAGTTTCAAAATCCCCACTTCATCCGCGCCATATTCCAGGCCTGTATTGCTGAATTTAATTTTATCATTTTTCTTCAGCGTGCCATTAAATACCCGGTAATACACAATGATACCCCTAAAGCTATTATACACACTATCAAATATCAGGGCTTGTAAGGGTCCATTCACATTGCCGGTGGGTGCAGGTATGCGTTCAATAATGGCGGTTAATATTTCTTCAATGCCAATCCCGCTTTTGCCGCTTGCCAGTAGAATATCTTCGGGTTTACAGCCAATGAGTTCCACTATTTGGTCGGTCACTTCGGGTATCATGGCGCCGTCCATATCAATCTTATTGATAACGGGTATGATCTCGAGGTTATTATCAATGGCGAGGTATAGGTTACTGATGGTTTGCGCCTGGATTCCCTGCGATGCATCTACTAACAATAATGCGCCTTCACAGGCGGCAAGGGCCCGGCTCACTTCGTAACTAAAATCTACATGACCTGGCGTATCTATCAGGTTAAATACATATTCAACACCCTTCCATTCGTAATTGATCTGTATGGCATGACTTTTAATGGTAATGCCTTTTTCCCGTTCCAGGTCCATGTCATCGAGTACCTGCGCCTGCATATCCCGTTCACCAATGGTATGGGTAAATTCAAGTAAGCGATCAGCCAATGTACTTTTCCCGTGATCTATATGTGCAATAATGCAAAAATTTCTAATGTTCTTCATCGGTACAAAAATGCTTTTAAGTGCTGCAAAACTAACTGATTATATTGGGATATGGTAAGAATTGAAGCCTCCCTGCCCTCCAAAGCAGGGTTCTTAGCGTCTGATTCTTTTGTGAACCTTTCAAATAACTTAGCGTAGCCAACGGAAGTGATTTATAATCCCGTTCAAATCACCAGGATTACAGGCTACTTCCCTGAGGGATTTGGCGCATTTTGCATGATTATTGTTTTACATCAAATAAATCGTATGAATAAGGAAACACTACTCCTAATCTCTTTTCTATTTATTTCATTTTCGATTACCGCACAGGTAAGCTACCCCTATCCCTTGCAATATTTTTCTTTAACAGTAGAGAATAAAAAAGTAAAAATGGCCTATATGGATGTAGCTCCAGTTAAAACTAACGGCAAAACAATGATCCTGTTTCATGGCAAGAATTTTAATGGCTATTACTGGAAAGACCTCATTCCGGCACTGCTGGAAAAAGGCTACCGCGTAATTGTGCCTGACCAGCTTGGCTGGGGCCGTTCGGATAAACCGGATCTGCATTATAGTTTTCACATGCTTTCAAATAACAACAAACTTTTACTTGATTCCTTAAAGATAAAAAAGGTGGTGGTGGCAGGCCATTCAATGGGCGGAATGCTGGCCATTCGTTTTGCTTTGATGTTCCCGGGTAGCACAGAAAAATTAGTACTGGAAAATCCAATCGGGCTCGAAGATTATAAAACCTTTGTTCCTTACCAGCCTTTAGAAAAAATATATGCAAAAGAAAGCGCCGCCACTTATGAAACATATAAAAAATACCAGCAATCTTATTACCCCGAATGGAAAACCACCTACGAACAATATGTGCAGGCACAGGCTGAGGTATTGACTGATACGGCTTTTCGCAGCATTGCATGGGTGAACGCAGTTACTTATCAAATGATATATGAACAGCCGGTGGTGTATGAATTGGATCAGATTATCATTCCCACCTTATTGATCATAGGGCAGTCTGACCGCACAATGGTTGGCAAAGATCTTTTGAATGAAGTGCAAAAAAATAAACACGGCCAATATCCCAAATTGGGCAAAATGGCCCACAAGAAAATTGTACATTCAAAACTGGTTGAATTGAATGGTACCGGGCATATACCCCATATTCAGCATGCAGTGTTATTTAAACAGGCATTGCTTCCATTCCTGGATGCCATTTAAATATACCTGATTCGTTATCTTTTTAATATAGTAATCTTCAATTGTGAAAAAAGAATTTAATCCCGTTATTGCTTTTTTATCTTTAATGATTATTACAGCCTGTGGTAATTCTTCCACTACAATAATTAACACTAACCAGGCTGGTAGCGGTAAAGATGGATTACCGCCTCCTTATGCAACAAAATCAAATACAAATTTTAGTAAAGTGATCGGCTGGCCTGCGGGTAAAACACCTATTGCACCAGCCGGTTTTACCGTTACAAAATTCGCGGATGAACTTGATCATCCACGCTGGATTTACCCGGCAGAAAATGGCGATATTTTTATTGCTGAATCTAATACGGTATTAACCGGCATCAAAAAGTTTGGGGCAAAAATTTCCCGGAAAATCAAAACACAGGGATATGGGGAAAGTGCTAATCGCATAACATTGTTCAGAGACAGTAACAAAGACGGAATACCGGAAAGTCGTTTTGTATTTGCTGAAAACCTCAACCAGCCGTTGGGTATGCTTATTCTTAACAACCACTTTTATATAGCGAACACTGATGGATTAATTCAATACAATTATATACCCGGCGTTACCCGGCTTACTGGCGAAGGCAAAAAAATCCTTTCATTACCGGCAGGCGGGTATAACAATCACTGGACAAGAAATATCATCGCTGGCAAAAAAGGGGATAAGATTTATATCTCCGTTGGGTCAGGAACAAATGTAGCAGAGCATGGAATGAAAAACGAAATAAGAAGGGCAAATATACTGGAAATAAACCCTGACGGATCAGGGGAACGCATATACGCCAGTGGCCTGCGCAACCCGGTGGGTATGGATTGGGCGCCGCGCACAAACAGTTTGTGGGCGGCGGTAAATGAACGCGATGGACTAGGTGAAGAACTGGTACCTGATTATATTACGAGTGTGAAGGAGGGCGGATTTTATGGGTGGCCCTGGTCATATTTTGGTCAGCACTTAGATCCCCGTATGAAAGATCAATCCAATCCGGAACTGGTAAAAAAAGCGATCGTTCCGGATGTGCCGTTGGGGGCGCATACCGCCTCATTAGGCCTTGTGTTTTATAATAAACAGGCTTTCCCTCCCAGGTACCACAAAGGAGCTTTTGTAGGTCAGCATGGTTCGTGGAACCGGTCTGAACTATCGGGGTACAAAGTGGTTTTTGTTCCCTTTAATAATGGTGTTGCTGGTAAACCGGAGGATTTTTTAACAGGATTTATCGCGGATGCATCTGCGAGTGAAGTGTATGGCAGACCGGTTGGAGTGGCGATATTACCTGATGGATCAATGCTGGTAGCCGATGACGTTAGTAAGGTGGTATGGAGGGTAAGCAGTAAATAATTACAATAATCACATAGTCAAACGCTGCCCTTTTTTGTAAATATATCAGTCTTTTAAACCCCTTAATCCTAAAATGTTAAACCCATATGAATCGCCTGAAACGAGTTGTTTTGATGGCGTTATTTTTCCCCATTTTACCTGCATGGCATAGTTGTTGCCTCCTGCACACCAAAATTTTATTAAAAAATAAACTTCATCACAAAAGCATTTATAACCCTTTCTATTTATGGAAAAACTCTACCTGTTTCATTAATCCAAATAATCAATTTAAATCTTAAATTATGAAAAAGACAATTATGAAATTTGGCGTAGCAGGACTTATTGTCCTGGGTTTTACAGCTATGAAGGAAATGGGGCCCGCTGGCATTAGTGGCAAAATAACCCCGGTAGAAGCTGCAGATGCAGTATGGGCAATTAAGGAAACCGATACATTGAAAACCACCATTAGTTCAGAAGGGACATTCCAGTTAGAAGCTAAGCCCGGTACCTGGAAACTTACTGTAAGCGCAAAAGCGCCATACAAGAACGCGGAGATTGCAGAAGTGGTAGTTACAGCGGATAAAAATACAGACGTAGGTGAGATTAACCTGGAAAAATAATTAGCAACTCGCGCTGAAAACACTTAATATTCAGCCATCATTTGAAATGCGCATTGGTGGCTGAATATTTTTATTAAAAGGTACCATTAACTCGACCCCCCCCGCACTAACTAAGCGCCGTTAACAAAGTAAAAATATTTGGTTGAACTGTTTGCATAAAAACTATTCCAAAAAAATTTAAGCTGCTTTTTTGATTGAGAGGTTATCTTAAAAATGCCTTTAAACCTACCCCAAACAATATCTTTTTACTGTAAGTGGCATTAATAAATAATCTTCCGATGTGCCAGTCTTTTCCGATTTCTATATTATACATCATGGATAAATCCTGAACCGCTGTGATTGTTCCCTGTCCTTTCTCAATATTGTCATACTCACTAAAGTCTTTATATCTGTGGATTGCCGGGCCTGCATTTGCAGTAATGGTAAATGCGTCTTTATCAGCGAATGCGTAAACATACCCTGCTGTAAGGTAATAGGTTTTTGGTTTTTCGGCATTCAAAAAAGAAGCATTCATGCCAACTGTAAATAAGATGGAATTTCCACTGATGGATAAATTTTCACGATCAAACTGCGCCTGGTAACCCGCCTGGAGACCCCCTCCTGAATTGTTCATCTTCACCCCTAAAAATGGTTGAGCAATACTACCCATTGAAAGAAATAACATCGAAATTAAAATAGTAAATTTGTTCAAAATAAGTGGTTTAGTGTATGAGGTATTAAAAACAATTATGTGGTAAATTATTTAAGCGATTTTAAGTAAAGAACCCTGACTTATATTATTTTTAATATAATACAGGAATTAGCTTTACAGATATTGACAAGGTAAGTAGTGAGGCAACTGTACGTATACGTTAGTACTTAAAATGGGTGGCTATTAAAGAAATACCGGATTTTGAGGATAACTATACTTTGCAGAAAAAAATTAATAAATTCATTAATAATTTCAAAACTAAAGAACAGCTAAGTGTGGAATTCTGAGGTATTGAGGATTTGTTTTAGTGGTAAGAGTGCGAATGTACAGTAAAATTACTATTCCACCATTTTATTTTTACCCGTTTTAATACTAAGTATAAAAACAAGTGTTTATACGTGCCATTTATGGCGCGGGATTGGTTTTAATAGACTAATAAGTTAACGTTTGTTAACCCGCTACCCTGGCCCCCGGCAGGCGGGTTGCTAATTCCGCACCCCCAGTCCTCTGCAAAGACGAGATTAGCATTGAACTGCGGTGTTTTTGCTTGTTTGAACATTTCAACTTTGCTCAAAAAGGCGGCTAATGTTAAGTGGAGTGAGAATTGGCTGGCCGAATGGTCAATAAAAAAAATTATCTTTTCATAAAAATCAGCAAACCTGTATCACTTCCATATTCAGCAGGCTGCCCAGCTTTTTTATTTTGCCGGAGATATGCCCTACCCCAATTGCGCAATGATGTGCCGGACCATGACTGTTCCAGTTATTGACAAAGTTTCTTGCGCCAATTGAAAATTTATAACGACTGTTGGTGTTGCCGATTTGCAATATAGGGCCTGGTACAGAGGCTGCTTCTGCTACCAGCAACATTAATTTCCCATTGCCTGCTTCTACTACAGAAAGTAATGTTACAGGGCCATTTCTTACTGACATTTCTACTGACAACCCGCTTCCGACCTTACCATGATACACTCCCAAAGGACGAACCTTCGTTTTACCTTCGGCGATGGCGATATGGCCAGGCCCATCGTGCCCCATCAGTACCACATCATCCTTAAAATCCATAGCATAGTATTCGGTGAAAGAACCGCCTGCGCCAAAGCTGTCCATGATCTTCATTGCCTGGGCATTTTTAATTTCGTATTCCCCTGCAACGGGAATGCCTTTGGCTGTAAGCAATGAATTACCGAGGATAATAGAAGCAATGGCATTTTCATTTTCCGCATTGCCGGTGCCTTTATAATAATAGGCCATCGAACCCAACCGGTACCGCGCAACCAACCTGTCCAATGCAATGGAGGTAATAGCGGAATTGGTTAATGCTGTAGCAGGGCAATCCGCCTGCACCTCAAAGGTTTGCTGAAATAATGCTACCCGTTGCCGGGCTTCTTCTTCCGTAACGTCTTTTCTGAAAGCCACCAGTTCCTCCACTTCCAGCAATTCGATATGTCCGCCAAAATGCGCATATTGCAGTGTAAGGTCTGTATAAATATCTAACATGCCGCTGTAGTAATGACCCAGGCAACCCAGCCGGTTGTACAGCATGGTGTGGACTACTTTAGCCGCATCCACCCATTCCGCTATTTCGTTCCAACATTCAGGATCATCGTGCAGCATCCCGGTTACCTGGTGAAATACGATGCCTGTTCTTTTGAATGTATTGGCTAGCTCCGGTACGGGGCAGGCAGAGCAAAATGCCAGCCATTCCCCCGTCATCCGGGTACGGTCGGTCATAGCATTTAACCCTGCATAATCGATAGACGCCTCAGGTGCCAGGTTTAAAATAATTACCGGCACTTTAGCGCGCTGTACTACCGGTAAAACGGTGGATGATAAAGCATAGGTTGTTACGTACAAAAATATAATGTCCGCATCTTCGGTTTTAAACAGCTTTCCTGCTTTAAAAGCTTTGTCTGCATTGTCAACTATCCCTGCATTTACAATCCCCGGATGGATGACAGCAAGTCTTTTTTCTACCAGGGCCAGGTAACCTTCCAACCGTTCTTTCAGCCCGGTAAACTGTGGCCAGTAGGTATCGAGGCCAATACCAAATAAACCAATTTTGAAATCTGATCCAGGCATATATTTATTATAAACTTATTGAATATGGGCAGGCACCAGCGATATAAGCAACCTGAAATAAAATGCCCGCTTAACAAATACCGCCCCGCTTAGGGAGATATAAAGCCCGCAAAGTAAGGGACTGATTGGACACATAGCGTGTGGTTGAGGTGAATGAATGGCTGAATGCAAACGTTCAACAAATCTATCCCGGTAAGCACGGTATTAAAATATTCATTCTGATATTTGATATATACAAATTGATATTTATAATTCATACATTTGAGTTTTACCTCCTGATAGCGTTTATTGCACTATGGTTTTCGATACGGCCTTAAATATTACCCCTGGCATTTAAATATTTGTCACCATGCTTAATTACTATCAATACCTTCCGCTGAGTGATGAGGATGAAAACTGGGGCTTATCTGTGTTGAATACAGGTTGTACAAGTGTTCCAAAAAATCAGCAGTACCCCTACAAGCACCATCCGGCCCATCATTATTTTAACTGGAATAATGGACGAATCCTCAATGAATACCAGTTAATTTATATCGCGGGTGGGGAAGGCTTGTTTGAATCTTCGAGTATGCCGGAAAAAAAGGTAACGGAAGGTGCGGTAATGATTTTATTTCCCGGAGAATGGCATCGGTTTAAACCAGATACAGCTACCGGGTGGGATGAATATTGGGTAGGATTTAAAGGAGATATAATTAATAACCTGGTAAAGAAAAATTTCTTTGTCCCGGAAGAAGCACTGCTGCAAATAGGCTTAAAGGAAGCGATGATTATTTTGTTTACAGAAATCATCGAACAAACTAAAAGTGAAAAAACAGGTTACCAGCCGCTCATTTCCGGTGCTGTATTGCATTTGCTGGGTTACATTCATTCAATGGTAAAACAAAAAATATTTGAGAACGAAAACCTGGTTGAATTTACTGTTAATAAGGCCAGGATATTATTAAGAACCAGGATCGATGAAGATATCGCCATGCAAAAAATTGCAGAAGAATTAAAGGTTAGCTACGCCTGGTTTAGAAAGATGTTCAAACTATATACCGGCATAGCGCCACAGCAATACTTTATCCAGTTAAAAATTGAAAAGGCTAAAATGCTTTTGAGCAATCCCGTAAAGTCAATTAAAGAAGTGGCCTATGAATTAAATTTTGATTCTCCATTTTATTTTTCCAAATTATTCAAAGAAAAAGTGGGAATGTCGCCCGATCAATATAAAAAGAAATATATGACGGATACTTAACGGCTATTTATTGGAGGCAGTTATTTCTCACATAGGTAGTGTCTGCAAGAAAACTCTATGATTGACAACTGGTAAAGGTTTTAAAATATTTTCTATTGTGAATCTTTGCTTCACCGACCATCTGCTTAAAATCAATTTTTTATTTTTATCCCCTTCAATTATTTGTCGATCATAAAATAGTTCGGCTCATTGCCGGTATTCCTTTTCTGAATAAGTTAGCTTTTGTCAACTCGCTACTTTCGCCTCCCCAGCCGGCGGGCTGCGTAACCGGAACGCCGCTGTTTTTGCTTCTTTCAAAAAATTATCCGCCGCGGCGGAATTTTTTGAATGCCGCCTGCGGCATCAGCGAACCAACGAAAGGCGGCTTATCCGGTTACTGGTGTAAAAAATCGAGTAGCGGTCACATTTAAAATTTCGTAATCATGCAGATCTGTAATATTGCATTTGTGAGCTATCTTTAATTTCAAATAAGTAACATTCAGCAGGCAAAATTCCCTAAACTTATTATTTGGGAAGGGTTTCAAAGTTTTCTTACAAATACCAGGTATATTTGTTGTTTTCCAAATGATCATTTTAGCCAATGAATAATCGTTAACCATTGGTTTTAAAAGTGATTTTATATACAACGGCTTGTTCAGATGGATATTTTTTTGCAGGTTGAACAATAAGATGATCAGCCGTTTGCGACCATATTACTTTTTCATTACTCCCCATTAATTCTATCCTGGCTATCGCAACATTATTTGAGTTTGCTGACAATAGTTTAATTGTTGTAGCCGTTTTTGGCACACCCAAAGTTATAGCATATAAAACAGCTCCTTTTGCAGTAAAACGTATGTCCTGCGCGGTAAAAGGTTTTTGCTGGTCAACAAATTGCCCGCTTGCTGATTCGGTTGGCCCTTCGCCATAAAGTTTCCATGGGCGGGTACCATAAATAGCTTCTCCGTTTATAGCAAGCCAATTACCTGTACCCAATAGTGCCTGCGTTTCTTCGTTGGTAAAGGTACCATCAGAACGTGGGCCGATATTTAATAACAGGTTGCCATTTTTGCTTACGATATCTACCAGGTTGGTAATAATATATTGTGCCGTCTTAAAAGTATTTCCTGCTGCGTATCCCCACGACTTGTTGCCGATAGCATCATCGGTTTGCCAGGGTAAAGCGTGTATCCCCGAAAGTTTACCACGTTCCATATCAAACACTGCAGTTCCTTCAGGAAAAGCTTTGTCGTTTTTGTAATTAAGTACCACGCCTTTGTTCCATTCCAAACCTTTATTATAGTAGTACGATGCAAACGATTTGCGGTAAGCGGTTAATTCGGGTTGTTCGATCCACCAGTCGAACCAAAAAAGCTGCGGATGGTATTTTTCGGTTAGTTCAACACACCTCATTAACCAGTCGTTCATAAATTCAGGAGTCATTATGGAGCGGGTTTTAGCTTTAGCCGTATCAAACGGATCATGCACTTTAGCGGGCCCATAAAAATCGGCGTATTTTGGGTCGTTTACGTCAGACTTAAACTTAGTGCCTTCGCCCATAAACCACCAGTGCTCTATCCTGTGGGACGATAACCCAAATATTAAACCTTCCTTTCGGGCAGCTTTTGCCAGTTCACCAATGATATCACGCTTTGGCCCCATCTCTACTGCATTCCATTTTGATAAGGCTGTATTATACATTGCAAAACCATCATGATGTTCGGCAACAGGAACAACATATTTTGCACCAGCTTTTTTAAACAACTTTACCCATGCATCCGGGTCAAACTTGTTTGCGGTAAACATAGGGATGAAATCTTTGTAACCAAATTTGTCCTGGGTTCCATAGGTGGCTACATGATGTTTAAATTCCGGGCTGCCCTCCCGGTACATATGGCGGGGGTACCACTCATAAATATAACCAGGGACCGCGTAAACCCCCCAGTGAATAAATATGCCGAATTTGGCATCCTTAAACCATCCAGGTGTTTCATAGTTTTTCAACGATTCCCAGGATGCTTGGAACCTTTCCTGGGACTGTATGCATTGGTTTAAATTAAGGAGTAAGAAAACTACCAGTACACATTTATTTACCGTTGAAGCCTTAATCTTTTTCATAATTTATAATTCAAAAATTCTATTTAATTCGGGTCACCCAAATTGGTTGCTGAACAGGTTTGCTACTCTGCCATCAGTTTTACAGGGCCCAACAACCCTGAAGAAATCAATGGTGAATTTTTGTCAAAATAGTTCCAGGTAGTAAAACAAAACCTTCCTTTTGAGGGGCGGGGCTGGTTTTTCAAAAACCAATCCGGAAATTCTTTAAGGTATTGGGCCCCTAAGCCCAATGGCCCGGGGACCCATTCAATATCCGGCGGTTCCTGCTCATCACCAATCAGCCTGTTTGCCCATACGTTGGTTACTTCAATTTCCAGTTTATTGGCCTTAGTTTTCAATAAACCAACAGGTATTTTAACTGTCCATGGAGCCGTCCATACAACCCCTAAGTCTTTATTATTAATTTTTACCCTGGCTATATGATTTACCTGGCCAAGGTTAAGATACATGGAAGATTTACCAACAGTCAATTGAGCTGCAGTTATATCAAATGATTTAGTATAAACAGCTGTACCACTAAAGTATTTAATACCGGGTTCCGCAGATGTTGTCCAGTCCTGTAACGATGCAAAGTTTACGGGTTTTGCCGGCCCGCCCCATAGCGGATCAAACTTTACCTGCCAGGCGCCGCCAAATGTTGAAAGTTCTTTTGCTTCCGGAAAATTTACGCCGCTTAATCCTTTACTGGGTTTTTTCCTAAAAACCACGAAAAAACTTTGAGCACTATCAAATTTTACCGGAATCGAAATGCTGCCGTTTGCCTCAACAAATTGTGGCAAATCTCTTATTGTGCCGGTAACGGGATCCCAAAGTTCCGGCTGTTTACCGGTAACTTTAAAACTGCAGTCGGCAGCACCTGCACTACGGCCTGTATTGGCAACAAAATAAATATCGGTTCCATCAGTGTTCCTATGAATTTCCTTAATGTCTAATTTACCAGCGGTAGTTTTCGATGTAAAATCATCTTTGGAAGACAACACTATATTTCCCCACTGCAGCAATGCCTGGCAACGTGCCCAATATTCTACCATTGCTTTACCCGGTTTCCACCAGGTTTGTGTGCGGTCAAAATGCGTTCCCCATTGTCCCATTGTATTGCCTGGTTTGTATTGGTCGCTCCAGGGCTGTTGCACAAAACGATGCAATATCATACGGTTAACGCCCGCGCAAAAAGCGGCATCCCCGATAGATTTTAACCAGGATGGCGTTTCGCTCCATTTACTCTCTCTTGGGTCGCCGGTAAATGCTTCCGCTTCCACAATATTTTGTCCCGACTTTCTTAAAGCAGCTACTGTGGGTTCCAGTTCAACAGGCATATACCTGCCGCCATGTGTCCAGAATTCGGTCATCACATTATGGATCAGCGGCATAATTTCATCCTGCCGCCAGGGTCCCCCATAAGGTTCGCATAGAAAACTAAGATTTGCTTCCTTTAATTTTTTTGAGATAGTGGTAAAATAAACATCCCTGTAAAGGTCATTAATGGTAGCATCAAAGTCTTGCTTAAATTTCAGGGAATCTTGGCTGCTACCTACTGTTCGCCTGGCAAATATGGGCAGGTACGAAATCAGGTCATACCCTCTTCTGCTTAAAAACTCTTCCCGCATCTTTGGTGTCCATGTTGGATAACCTGCTTCATAGCTATCAAAGTGTACATGGGTAAAACCGTTGCCGATTAAATCACCGAGGTGTTTTTGTATTTCTCCAATAACATGATCCATGTGAAAGTTAACTGCTTCCGGGCTCATTTTATCACATTCAAAACCGGTGGCTTCCCATTGTGCAGGCTGTATCAGTGTGCCCCTTGTAGTATGGCCAAATCTATATATCTTCCAGTCACCTTCGGGTGCATCCCATTCCAGCCTGCCATCCGCTTGCATTTTGGAGCTGAGATCAATTACCTTATTTTCAGGAATAATACCTGAGGCTGGAACTGCAATAACAGCTATATCTTTATAATAAGTTTTCCTATCCTCTATTTCAGGTTTTTCGAGTTTGCCATTTTCAGGATTGTGATGCGGAAAAGACTGGTTAGCCCGGGGATTTACAGTGGGACGCCTTAGGGTAATAGCTAAACGCTGGTTACCGGACACGGGATAGTCAGACCATGATATTTCCTGCATCGAAAGTTCAGCGCTTATCCATTTACCACCGCTGGTGGAATAACTCGGCCCGTTAAACATCCCAAAGTCCATACCCAGCCGCTTTGATTCTGTTGCTGCATGCCGCACCAGTTTCCACCAGGGTTCTGTCCACGAAATAATTTCCGGTGTAGCACTTTTGCTGATGTAACCAGCCCAGGGAGTGGTAACATCAGCAAGGCTAAACATGGTTGTGCGATTAAATCCCTGTGTTTTCAAGGCCTCCAGGTCTTTGGTAATGCCTTCTTTGCTTAAATTATTACCCATCCACATCCATAATACGCCAGGCTTTGCTGCCTCCGGAGGGTTGAGGAAAAGTTTGGCGGGGTCAGCTGATGCCGCATTCAGTTTCCTGGGATTTTGAGCCTGCCCCATCACTGCGATCAATATTGTCAACAGGAGTAAAACTTCTTTCTTACAACATTTCATTATGAAATATTTAGTGGTAATAAATGAATGAAAACTTCAGGATAAGCAAATATGGCCAGCGTTTTTAATAGCAAAGGCAACAAAAACAGCAAAACAAGTTGTCAGTTTTTAACCATTTGGCATTCGGCGGCCAGGCCTGGTGCTTTAGTTTAATGTGCCAGGAAATAATTGGCTTGTGGAACAATTGTTCCTTCAACAGGGAAGATAAAAAACCGGGAAGTTAGAAAATAGTTACACATAGCCTGATATTTTTGATGAAAGAGTGAACATGCAAACGTTCAGCAAATTTATCCCGTTATTTGGGATAATTCCATATTCAATATGATATTTGAGATAGGTGATTTGAGATTTCTAATTCCCTGGTGAGCAGGCATAGCGTTCGTATTATCTATTTTGCCGATTCATCGTAGTCACAGGCGCAGGACTCCGTCCTGTGTCTTCTTTGTCACTACTCGCGCTATTAAAATAATTTACGAATAATACACAAAAGCCCACCACAATAGCATTGTAAGCAAAATGGTCTGCTGGACATTATAATTTTAGATAGCTTTTAAACTACAAAGAGAAGTAACTAATAAGACACAGGACGGAGTCCTGCGCCTGTGAGCAAAAAGCAAAAAATAAAGGGGACGGCTGATAAATCAACAAATCCAAAGGCGCAGGGTGTGCCGTGAATTGCGTACCGAAAGATATGGGTACAAGAATGCTGTATGAAAGATGATAGTAGGTCTATCACAGTCGCTGTGCAAGCGGAGGCTGTAAACCGCCTCTCGGTGCTTGTTTAGTAATAAACAG
>JACMLJ010000013.1 GCA_014379625.1 Ferruginibacter sp.
CAAATTAAACCAACCGCCGCCCAGGTAGCCGAACGTTTTCAAAATGGGGAACCATCCGTTACCATTAACAAACTGGGCCAGGGCCAGGCAGTTATTTTAAGTCCGGATGCTTCTTTTTCTATGCGGGGAAAACAAAACAGTTTTATGGAGGCATGGACCCTGAAGCACACGATGGGCAATTGGAAATCGCCTTACACCTGCACGGGTGCAATGGTGTACCGCCAGGCTTCTCCCACAGCGGATCATTATTTTTTCCTGAATGATGCGCCCTTAAAAAAAGTAACATTCAGCAGCAGCCGGTATCAATATAAAATATTCACAGATGCCCTTACGGGTGAAAAAATAAATCCTGCCGCTATTGAACTGGAAGCTAATAGTGGTAGATGGATAAGAGCAGAAAAATGAGTAATTATTATACATATTTGTTAGGGTTGACACTGTTGTTTTGTGCACAGTGTTTGACTGCTCAAATCAGCATCAATTCCAACCAGGTGGTGTTTGAGAATATCGCCATGCGACAGGTAGTTTCATTTAAAAATGCTACCATTAAACCACTATCGATATTTGATAAAAAGGGCGGTAAAGAATTATTAGTAGCTGATCATGCAGCTCCGTGGTTTGAGTTTGTGGTGAATCAACAATTGATTACCGCCAATGATCCAATTTGGAAATATAAATCAAACAGCATTCGGAAACTGAATAATGGCGGACAGGAAATTGAGTTGTTATTTGAATCAACCCGAAAGCTAAATGGATTGCAAATAAAAATTTACCGGCAAATTTTCCCCAATAGCTTCCTGGTAAGGGAAAGATTGGTGTTAAGTGCTGACGGAAAGGATATTCAGTTAGACAAAAAAAATGGCAGTTTACATTTCCGTTTTCCGGTTTATACATTGAAACAAAATTTTTCAAATACCATTGTAGAAGAAATCAGGATTGCCACATTTGCCAAAGAGGGCATGGAAGGATTTAACACCGGCAATACCTGGGACGACCGCTTGCTTGATGGTGTTAAAACATTTAACCTGGCCAATTGCCACATGTTTCATCCGGATAGAAAAAAGTATCCATTGAAGTCACAGCAAATGAACTTAATGAAAGGGCCGTTTGTGTTGATCCATTCACCCGCCGGCATATGGTTTACCGCTTATGAACATGCCTCACAGGATAAAAACTGGAAAGCGGAACAAACTATCAAACCCCATGCTTTAAATAATATTTCTATTGATGAGCAGCAGGGCGTGTCGGGTGATAAGCAACAAAATAGTGATTCGGTTTTTTGGTTCCTGGGGGTAGGTGTGCAGGGCGGCAATAAAAGTACGGAACTAGCGCACCAGGTGTTAAGGGGCGCCTACCTGGAGGGCGAGAACTTCGGTAAGCAACATCCTTATGAGACTGTTTGGACAGCCACTGGCTTTGCCTCGGATACGGTGTTGCTGCAACAGGAAATGCATCAGTACTTATGGTCTTACATTACCGAACATCCTGCCTCCCGTAAAAGCCATTTTTACTACAATACCTGGGGCATGCAGCGGGATAATACCAATACAACTGGGTTAAGAGAGATCTACACTGAACAACGCATACTAACGGAAATAAATAATGCTGCCGAACTAAAAGTGGATTTATTTGTGCTGGATGATGGCTGGGAGGAAACGATGGGAGATTGGCAGGCAAATAAAAAAAGATTGCCCAATGGATTAAAGCCTTTGATAGATGCGATGAAGCAGCGGGGCATCATTCCCGGTATCTGGTTGTCGCCGATGGGAATAGATTCTTTGGCAGATCGTTTTAAACAAAACCAGCAATGGGTTATTAAAGAAGAGAATGGTAAACCTATCAAAGGCCAGTGGGACTTCCCTGTTTTTGACTTTGTGAGCGATTTCAACAATTTATTTGTAGCAGATTGTAAGCTGCTGGTTGACCAGGGGATTCGTTTTTTTAAGTGGGATGCGATCAACACTTTTAACAGTACGCTTGCTAAACTGCATCACGGTAATGGTAAATACAGCCCGGAAGATATTCGTGACAGGTATGCGTACCTGTTGCCTTTTTATGTAACCGAAGCAATGCGTGCATTGCGGGAGTATAACCCGGAGGTAGTGGTGGAGATTGATGTTACGGAAAAAGAACGCTGCATGGTGGGATTGATCATATTACAGGAAGGGAAATTCTTCTGGATGAACAATGGTGCTTCAGGATACAACGATTATGGCACTTACCGTAC
>JACMLJ010000086.1 GCA_014379625.1 Ferruginibacter sp.
TCCCATCCAATGGTACAATATTGGGTAACATTTTGTAGTATTTCTCCATCACCTCCATTTGGGCCCAATATACCTGTTAAACCCTCGGATTGAACGTGTAACGGGTTGCCGGAAAAATCCAATGGATGAATGCTGATTGCGATAGCATTTTTCTCACCAGCCCGGGCAACCGAAGATATATCCAATCTAAAACGGCGAAACATGCCAACGATCGTGTCGGATTTCGCTACTTGCTTTCCGTTTACCCAAACGTCTGCCCGGTAATTGATGCCATCCAGGTTTAGCCAAACTGTTTTGCCTTTATAGTCTGCAGGCAAATCAAAAACCTTCCTGAACCAGTATGGTTTGTTCCAGGGATTGCTCTTATCCGGCATATGACTGTATTTTGCCAGATCGTAGGTTTTATTAAAATCATTACTGACATCCGGAATTTTCATGGTGTTGAAACCAATATAAGGATCCGGGTAAATACCATTCTTTACCAGCACCGCTAAAGGTGTGGCAGGCACAGATGTTGAGTACCAGTTTGAAGGCTTATAATTTACCATGGAAAATTCTTGCCCTGCATTACCACAAATTGCTGATTCCCGCATTTGCCAGTTTTCGTAAAGCACTACTGATTGGGCAGGAAGGTGCAGGAAGGGCTCCTTACTAACTAAACTAAAAGAGGTGGCAACAGCTTTTTTCTGTTGGCAAATCCCCGATAGCAAAAGAATAGCAGATACCAGTGTGAGCGTTAATTTTTGTACCATGATAATTTAGTTAGCAACCGACATTAAATAAAATAATTGGCGAAAGTGTTTTAAGAATCGTCAGGGAGTTGAATATACTTTTGATGTATTTTTTTTGGCAGCAAATTTTCTTTTCCAGTAAGCCTCAATTTCTTCCAGTGAATTACCCTTAGTTTCCGGTATTAATTTGATGGTGATGTAAAAAGCCGGTGCGCATAATACAGCAAACACCCAAAAAGTAGCTGCCGGTCCCCAACCGGGCGACTTAAGCATTACCGGGGTTAACTGCCCCACAAAGAAATTGGCGATCCACAAAACAAGTGTTGCCAGGGAAACTGCCTGCTGGTTCCTGCAATTGTTTCTTCAATAACAAGCCCTGTAGCAGCATCGGTTAATGCGGCAGTAATAGGTGTTCCCCCGATGTCAACACCAACAATATAAAATTTGTTCAAATGTTCATACATAGATAAAAACGGCAAAAAAATTACTGGTTTTTTTTAATATCGATTGAGTAAGTGAATTTATCAGATCTGTAATAACCAACGTTGTATTCAACAGGCCGTTCGCCGGGATCATATACAAACCGCTCCCTGAAAAGTAGCGGTGCTTCTGCTGGCACTTTTAACTTTGTTCCCAGTTTACCGGCGAGCATTGCGGTAATGTTTTCACTGGACCTTATAACTTTGACTTTATATTTTTTTTCCAGCATAGTATATAGCGGGATATTAAAATCATCCTCTTTTGTAACTCCGATGCGGGGATGGAAGTAGCTTTCAAAATAAACAATTGGCTCTTTTCCAACACCTTTAAGCTTGGATAGTTTTAAAACCGGGCGCCCCAAAGTAATTTTAAAAAA
>JACMLJ010000087.1 GCA_014379625.1 Ferruginibacter sp.
ATAATGCGAACGATCTGTTCATCGCTGAACCCTAAAAACTTGGCATCTCTCAATAATTCATCCGGCAGGGTTTTCAGATCGTGCTTCGCGATCTGTTTTTCACAATCACAAATTTTTTGAATCTGGTAAATAAACCAGCGATCGATGCCGGTACTTTCACAAATGCGTTTTATACTAGCCCCAGCCATCAGCGCGTCCTTGATCCGGAATATCCTATCCCACTTGGGGATTTTAATATAATCAATCAATTCATCCGTATGCATCAAACTTTTTCCATAATAACCCAGGCCAACCGCCTCGTTCTCCAAACTCTGACAGGCTTTTTGCACCGCCTCGGCAAAGCTTCTGCCAATAGCCATTACCTCCCCAACACTTTTCATCTGGAAACCCAGCGTATCATTGGCGCCTTTGAATTTGTCAAAATTCCAGCGAGGTATTTTTACGATCACATAATCCAATGCAGGCTCAAAATAGGCCGAAGTGGATTGGGTGATCTGGTTTTTTAACTCGTCGAGGTTAAAGCCCAATGCAAGTTTGGCGGCTATTTTAGCAATAGGATAACCCGTAGCCTTACTCGCCAAAGCTGAGGAGCGGCTTACCCTGGGGTTGATCTCCACTACAATCAATTCTTCGGTTTGCGGGTTGATGGCAAACTGCACATTACAGCCCCCGGCAAAATTCCCCAGGGCCCGCATCATGCGGATAGCGGTATTGCGCATTTCCTGGTAGGCGGTGTCGCTCAGGGTCATCGTGGGTGCCACTGTAATGCTATCCCCGGTGTGCACACCCATGGGATCAAAGTTCTCTACCCCGCAAATGATCACCACGTTATCATTCAGATCCCTCAATAATTCCAGTTCAAATTCTTTCCAGCCCAATACCGCCTTTTCTACCAATACTTCGTGGATAGGTGAGGCGGTTAAACCATTATTCAATGCTTCATCCAATTCTTCTTTTTTAAATACAATGCCCCCGCCACTTCCGCCGAGGGTAAAAGATGGACGGATAACCAACGGAAATCCAATTTCCTGTGCAAATTCCTTCCCTTCCAAAAATGAGTTGGCTGTCCTGGCCGGGCAAACTGATATGCCCATTTCAATCATCCAGTTACGGAATTTTTCCCTGTCTTCTGCCTTGTCGATCGCTTTAATGTCAACACCAATAAGTTTTACACCGTATTTTTCCCATACACCCAGTTCGTCCGCTTCCTTACAAAGATTGAGGGCGGTTTGCCCACCCATCGTTGGCAATACTGCATCTATATCATTTTCTTCAAGAATTTGTTCGATGCTTTCCACTGTTAATGGCAACAGGTAAACCCTGTCGGCCATCATAGGGTCTGTCATTATTGTTGCAGGGTTGCTGTTAATCAAAATAACTTTTACACCTTCTTCGCGTATGCTCCTCGCTGCCTGGGTACCCGAATAATCAAATTCACAGGCTTGTCCAATAATAATGGGTCCCGAACCTATAATTAATACTGATTTTATTGAATTGTCTTTTGGCATAATGTAATGTGTTTCTTTTATGGCGTGCAAAAGTATTGAAAAAAGAGCAGCTTTAAGTAGCTGGCGATTTTATCCTTCGGGATAGATTAATCCGTATGAATGTTCAATGGAGAAAGGGAAAATAGTTCACAACAGGCCATCCACCATTCGGATAAACTATCATTTTAGTTTTAACATAACAACAGTGAAATTTATATCAATTAAATTTGCTTTTTTTCAATTCATAAGATGATGGTAAGAATTAATGCTGTGTTGGTACTTGCGTTATTATTAAACACAATTTCGTTTGCCCAGGTATTTCCCGCCAAAAATTACCCACGTGAATATTTTACCTGGCCGGTTGACGCAAAAAAGGCGTTGGTAGCCAATTTTGGGGAACTACGGCCCAATCATTATCATATGGGACTCGACTGCAGAACCGATCAACTGGAAAACAAGCGGGTATTGGCTGCAGCGGATGGTTATATTGCCAAAGTTAAAATTGAACCGATTGGTTTTGGAAGGTGTATTTACATCAATCATCCCAATGGCTTAACAACACTTTATGCTCACCTGAATAATTTTAATCCGGCACTGGAGCAATACATCACCGAAAAGCAATACAAATTGCAAAGCTGGAAAGTTTTTTTAGATATTCCGGCCGGACTATTCCCTGTAAAAAAAGGTGAATTCTTTGCTTACAGTGGCAACACGGGCGGTTCACAGGGGCCGCATGTTCATTTTGAGATAAGGGATACTAAAACAGATAAGGTATTAAATCCACTCTTATTTGGATTTCCGATAGCAGACAATACCGCACCGGATATATTGCGTTTAGCCGTTTACGACAGGGGCATTAGTAGCTTCGAACAAATCCCCAAATTTTATCCGCTCAAAAAAGTAAACGGGTCTTACACTACCGGTTCCCAGTTGATATTAACCCAAACCGATAAAGTGAGCTTTGCTATCACCGCCTACGACAGGTACACCGGTTCAACCAATAAAAATGGAATATACCAGGCAGTCTTATACGATAATGAGCAACCGGTTAGCGGCTTTCAGTTAGACAGCATTGGCTATGATGAAACAAGGTATTTGAATGCGCACATCGATTACAAACTACGCAATAGTGGCGGATCTTATGTACAACACCTCAGCCGTCTCGCCGGCTACCCGCAGGGTGTGTATAAAGATATAAGTGGTGATGGGGTCATTACTATTGAAGATGATAGCGTGCACCAAATAAAAATAGAAGTGAAAGATGCCGAAGGAAATACATCCCGTTTACATTTTGGCGTACAGCGCCTTTTGGCAAAGCAGCCCCGGCCCCCGGTTAACCCTATTGCGATTTATCAGCCAGGGGAATTTCACCCGGGATTTATTAACGTGTATGAAAATAGCAACATCAGTTTTTACCTGCCCGAAAATGCTTTGTATGATTCTATCCGGTTTAAATATAGTGAAATAATCCCTTTGCAGGGATACCCCATTTACCGATTGCACAATGGCAATATCCCGGTGCATTGCATGTTTCCTGTTAAAATAAAAGCTGAGAACAGGGCCCATCCTGATAAAATGGTGATGCATCGTTTTTGGAGTGATAAAAATGATTATGCGAAAGCCTTCCCGGTAGCCATGGGTAATGAAAAGGGTTGGTACCAGGCTAGTTTCAGGGCTTTTGGTAATTTTCAACTATTGGAAGATACAACCCCGCCATCGATCACACCCATTGGAATAAGAGATGGTATGAATGCAGGTAAACTAAACCGGATTGCATTTGTAATTAAGGATAACACAAAAGAATTGCAAAACTTTACCGCTTTCCTGGATGGCAAATGGCTCCGCTTTACCAATGATAAAGGCAGTGCATTTATTTATAAGTTTGATGAGTATTGCCCGCCGGGAGAACATGAGCTAAAAATCAGTGTGGAAGACTGTGTGGGAAACAGGGCGGAGCGGATTTATCATTTTACAAGGTGAAGGTGAATGGGTAATCGTGAACGGGCAATGGTCAATGCGCAAAACCGCCGTCTGCTGCTAGCCCGGGCCAGAACTAATATCATTTACCATTCACTATAAAG
Organism: Ferruginibacter sp.; assembly: GCA_014379625.1. Lineage (GTDB taxonomy): Bacteria > Bacteroidota > Bacteroidia > Chitinophagales > Chitinophagaceae > Ferruginibacter. The sequence continues at coordinate 3,569 of JACMLJ010000087.1, forward strand.
CCGCCATTTAACTAATAACATAACAGTAAAATACAATGACCACATTAACAGAAGGCCGGAAAGCACCGGTGTTTAAAGGAACAGATCAAAACGGGAAACCGGTTTCTTTATCGGGTTTTAAAGGCCAAAAGATTGTATTGTTTTTTTACCCGGAGGATGATACACCCACCTGTACTGTACAGGCCTGCAACCTGAGAGATAATTTTGGGCTGTTGAAGCAGCATGGGTTTACAGTGCTGGGGGTAAGTCCGGATGAAGTGAAAAAGCACAAAAAGTTTGAAGCAAAGTATGCGCTTCCTTTTACATTAATAGCCGATCCTGATCATAGCATCATTGATAAATATGGCGTATGGGGTGAAAAGCAACTGTATGGCCGAACCTATATGGGCCTGCACCGCACTACTTTTTTAATTGATGAAAAAGGGATTATCAGAAAAATATTTTTGAAGCCAAAGAGCAAACTGCATGCTGAGGAAATTATAAAAGCCTGGGGTCAAATTGAAGAATAAAAATATTAGTATTAAAGAAAATTCCGCATTTGCCAGGATAGCAGCAAAAAAAATGCGAAGCAGTTCCATTGCCATGGTTTTGGGCAATACTATTCACCTGTACAATATTTCCTTAGAAGATTTTTTGCAGGACGAAAGATTAGTAAAGCATGAGTTATGCCATGTGCGCCAATATCAGCAGCATGGTTTTATTGGTTTTTTAACCAGGTATCTTTGGGAATGTTATCGCAAGGGATATTATGCTAATAAGTTTGAAGTGGAAGCCAGGGAAACGGAGGAACTAGATACTGATTGTAAGAATTGCTTTTTTTAATGAACATAAATATCCACCATGGCAGGCATCCGAGTCATCATACAGGCTGGTGATCAAATGAATGCTTCCGACCTGCACAACACTTTTATGCAATTCGTTACAAATGCCTGTAGCCAATTTCAATTGGGGCCGGGGATATTTTTTCGGGCATTTTAATAACTAAATCACGACAAAAAAATCAGCCATTAAAAATTCAAACTTATTGTATCACCCATTCCACTTCCCCAAATTCAAAACTTCTTTCAATTTTGTCTGATGTTTGCAATTGTCCCCGTGGAGAAACACCCCTGATCACTGTTTCAAAAATCATATTATCTTTTTTTAACCTGACAGGCTCATGGATTTTATATAAATGTTGGTTGTATTCGCCCAGGATGATTTCATATGATTTTGTTAAAAATTCACTTGTTCTTTTGAGGATTAAACCCTGCAATTCTTTTGCCAGCTCAACAGGATCAAAATTTTTTCCGGTGATCTGCATCAGTGAAACAGGGTTTATCAATTCCTTATCAAACAGGGTTTGGTTAATATTTACCCCAATCCCTGCCACGGCCCATTTCCAGTTAAGCCCACTAAATTTATTCTCAATTAATATACCTCCTGCCTTTCTGTCACGCCAGTAAATATCGTTGGGCCATTTTATGCTGGTTTCATCTCCTGCATACCTGCTAAAAAGATCAAATAAGGCAAGGGCAATGGTTGTTGAAAGCTGGAATGGATGGGTGATATTCAGCAGTTTTGGGTTCAATACCACACTCAGGGCAATATTTTGTCCTTCGCCGGTTAACCATGCCTTTCCACGCTGTCCTTTACCCTGGGTTTGATGGTTAGAAAACCAGGCATTGCCATGTTTCGCCATTCCTGCATGAACTTTTGCCATGGCATAGTTGTTGGTGCTGTCTACCTGCTTTAAAATTACAAAGGATGGACCCGTATGCGGCATAATGCAACGATTGGTAAAGAAATAGTACTTTTGATCATTAATGCAAGCTACATGCTGTTAACCAAAAAACAAAAGTTAATAGAATGTAACGGCATCAACCAACCATGGAAAACCCATGATAAAGTTAATTTAAACAGCATATAATTTGAACAACCTTACATTGTTAGCGAATCGTAAAAAAAGTACCATTAAAAAGCTAACCAAAAACAGTAAAATTTTCAAGGCAATCATCCATGCCATACAGGAAAAAAAGGGCGAAAATATCGTTAGTCTTGATCTCCGTAAGATACCTGAAGCCGTAGCCGATTTTTTTATCATTTGTGAAGCAAGTAATAATACACAATTAAAGGCAATTGCAGACTTTGTAGAAGAAGATGTAAAATTGAAATGTGCAGAAGCGGCCTACAAGCATGAGGGCCGCCAGGCTCAGCAATGGATTTTAATTGACTATGTAAATGTAGTAGTACATATTATGATGCCCGATCCCAGGAAATTTTACCAGCTCGAAGAAATGTGGAGCGATGCACCACTTTCCGAGCATAAAGATTAAATCAAAAAACTATCATTAACGGGTAGCTAAATATAAATAAATATTGTAAGCAAGCATTTATGGCAGAAGATAAGAAATCAGAAACTAACAGGAAACCTACTCCTAATAATACTCCTCCAACAGGTGATGATCAATCGAAAAACAAAAACCGGTTTAATATTTATTGGGTATACGGGCTTGTGTTTGCGGCTATTGTAGGCTATAATCTTTTTCGGAATGCTTCCAGTACCGGCGTAGAAACCGACCAGCTCAAATTTACCGAAATGGTAAAGCAGCAAGATGTTCAAAAAATCCTTACTATCCGCAACAAAAAAATTGTGCGGGTCTTTTTAAAAAAAGACAGTCTCGATAAAAAGCAATCTTATTACAGGGGAATATTTGATAAACAGTATGAAAATGCAATTAAAATGCCCCCGCCCCAGTTGTATTTTAGTATTGCAGATGATAAAACCTTTGATGCTTACCTTTCCAATTTTTACAATAAGAACCCATCCATAACCCAAGTGCCGCAGTTTTATACAGAAGAGGGTGAATTGTTTGCACAGATCATTACTACCCTGTTACCTATTTTACTAATTGGTTTATTGTTCGTAATGATGATGCGTAAAGTTGGCGGGCCGGGAGGAGGCAGCGGAGGACCAGGAGGTATTTTCAATATTGGTAAATCAAAAGCAACACTCTTTGACAAAGCTTCGAGGGTAAACATAAATTTTGGGGATGTAGCCGGCCTGGATGAAGCCAAGGTAGAAGTAATGGAGATTGTTGATTTTTTGAAAAACCCTAAAAAATATACCGCACTTGGAGGCAAGATTCCAAAAGGCGCTTTATTAATCGGCCCCCCTGGTACCGGTAAAACCCTGCTGGCTAAAGCTGTAGCGGGTGAGGCGCAGGTTCCGTTCTTCAGCCTGAGTGGTAGCGATTTTGTGGAAATGTTTGTTGGCGTGGGTGCCAGCCGTGTGCGGGACCTTTTTAAACAGGCCAGGGAAAAAGCACCCTGTATAATTTTTATAGATGAAATTGATGCCATCGGAAGGGCCAGGGGCAAAAATATGATGATGAGCAATGATGAAAGAGAAAATACACTGAACCAGTTGCTGGTTGAAATGGATGGTTTTGGGACCGATCTGGGAATCATAATTTTGGCAGCTACCAACAGGCCCGATGTTTTGGATACCGCTTTATTGCGCCCCGGTAGATTTGACAGGCAGATTTCTATTGACCGTCCCGATTTAGTAGGACGAGAAGCCATCTTTAAAGTACATTTGGAACCGATAAAAATTTCTACCACATTAGATATTTTAAAACTGGCCGAACAGACACCCGGATTTGCCGGCGCCGATATTGCCAATGTGTGTAACGAAGCGGCTTTGATTGCTGCAAGGAAAGGAAAGGATGCGGTTGATATGAGCGATTTCCAGGATGCTATCGACAGAGTGATTGGCGGACTTGAAAAAAAGAACAAGATCATTTCGCGTGAAGAAAAAGAGATCATAGCCTACCACGAAGCAGGCCATGCCATCTGTGGCTGGTACCTGGAACATGCATACCCTTTATTAAAAGTAACCGTAGTGCCCAGGGGTACAGCGGCATTGGGTTATGCCCAATACACGCCAAAGGAACAGTACTTGTATAATACAGATCAGTTGATGGACCAGATTTGTATGACCCTTGGTGGCAGGGCGAGTGAAGATATATTCTTCGGAAAAATAAGTACCGGTGCAAGTAACGACCTGCAACAAATTACAAAGATTGCATACAGCATGATCACCGTGTATGGCATGAACGAAAAAGTGGGCAATATCAGCTATTACGATCCTAACCAGGAAAACGTATTTACAAAACCTTTCAGTGAGGAAACCGGTAAAATGATCGATGAAGAGGTAAGAAAATTAATTGATACCGCCTATATCAGGACCAAACAATTGCTTACCGAAAAGAAAGGGGATGTGGAATTGCTGGCTAAAGAATTGTTGAAGAAAGAAGTATTGTTTAAAAGTGATGTGGAAACTTTAATAGGTAAAAGACCTTATGAAGAGAAAAAAGCACTTGACATTGATACCCCATCGCCGGAAAAAGCCGTAGCCGAAGAACCCGGTAATTCTTTACCGGAGGAGTTGGTAAATCCGCCCAAAATTTAAACCTGCTATGGCTATATCTGCGGCAAAAGAAAACATATTAAAAAGAATAAGGCAGGCACTGAGTAATCCGGTGCCTTTGCCTTTTCCGTTAAGTGAGGGTGCTGCTCCTGTTTTTCAGCCGGCAGGAGATGATTTGGATATAATATTCGCAGAAGAATTTACCAAGCTACAGGGGAAGTTTGCTTTTTGTATGGATGAAACTGATCTTCAGTTGCAGGTAAAAAAATTAATTGCTGAAAAAGAATGGTCCAAAATTTATTGCAGCGAAGACAAGTGGAACGGGCAATTCAGCAATACCATCCATCTTCCCGGCTGCGATGCATCCGTTACGGGTTGCGAATGGCTGGTGGCGCGAACAGGCACGATTGTAATGAGTGCGGCTCAGCAAAGCGGGCGAACGGCTAGTGTTTATGCGCCCGTTCATATCTGCATCGCCTATACGAATCAATTGGTGTACGATAATAAAGATGCTCTACGGGCATTAAAGGAAAGGTACCCTGGCAATATGCCATCTTTAGTAACCTTTGCCAGCGGCCCCAGCCGTACAGCAGATATCGAGAAGACATTGGTGACCGGCGTGCACGGCCCTAAAGAAGTGTATTTGTTTTTGGTTGATGCTCCGGCAAGCTGACAGTACCGTCCATTGAATCAAAAGAACAGATTCAATATCTTTTTGATAACAATATAAATAATGACATTAACTCCTGCAAAAAAAATATACTTCCTCTCCGATTTTCACCTTGGCGCACCTGATGCCGGTTCCAGCCTGCAAAGAGAAAAAAGGATCGTGCAATTTTTGGAAAGCATAAAGAATGATGCCGAACAAATATTTATCGTTGGCGATATGTTCGATTTCTGGTTTGAATATTCAACCGTTGTGCCCAGGGGCTATACCCGCATACTCGGCAAGTTAGCGGAACTAACGGATTCGGGTATCCGTATTTGTTTTTTTGTGGGTAACCATGATATGTGGATGAGGGATTATTTTCAGAAGGAATTAAATATACCGGTATATTTTGAGCCAACCACATTTGAATGTAACGGCAAAAAATTTTATATCGGTCATGGTGATGGTCTTGGGCCCGGGGACAAGAAGTATAAATTTTTAAAAAAGATATTTCGTAACCCAATTTGCCAGTGGCTGTTTGGTATCATCCCCCCGGCTATTGGCATGGGTATTGCCAATTATTTTTCCGGTAAAAGCAGGGCTGCTGCCGGAGGGGAACCGGAACGTTATTTAGGTGAAAGCAAAGAGTGGCTGCTGATTTATTCAAAAGAAATTTTACGAAAAGAATACTACGATTATTTTATTTTTGGTCACCGCCATTTGCCGCTTGATATTTTGCTCAATGAAAAAAGCCACTATATCAACCTGGGCGAATGGATTACCTATGATAGCTATGCGGTATTTGACGGGGTTAACGCAGAACTGAAATATTATACTCCCCAAAAATGATCATTATTAGAAAACTAATAAAGTGGATCATCTGTAGCAATCAAACGGCCGATATTAATTAAAAAAAATGAACCGCCTAATAAAAGTTTTTTTCTTGGTTTTCTTTAGCGCACTGTCGCTACACACCCATGCTCAAAAAGATACCAGCTTTATTTTAAATAAATCTATCCCCGGCGATTTTTCTTATTTCACTGTTGATAATCTTGATAACATTTACTTAGTTAATAACAATTCTAACCAGTTGAAAAAGCTAAATGGCAATGGGGATTCAGCCGGGGTATTTAATAATGTGCGCAAATATGGGAAACTGTTTTCAATTGATGCGACCAACCCGTTAAAATTGCTGTTGTTTTACAAAAACTTCGCCACAATTGTAGTGTTGGACCGGTTTCTGAATGTTCGCAATACCATCAACCTCGGAAAAAAAAATATATTTAAAGTGAAGGCTGTTGCAACCGCTTACGATAACAATATCTGGCTGTTTGACGAAGGGGATAGTAAGTTGAAAAAAATAGACGACAACGGGGATGTGCTGCTGGAAACTGTTGATTTCAGAACTTTGTTTGACACGGTACCATCACCTGTACAAATTACCGACCAGGATGGCTTTCTCTACCTGTATGATCCAAACAAAGGTTTTTACACTTTTGATTATTACGGGGCCTTAAAAAACAATATTCCTTTTTTACACTGGAACAATACGGAGATCATTGGTAAGAATATGTATGGATTTGGAGATACCATACTTTACCAGTATCAAACCGGCAATTTGAAATTGATGGAATATGCTATACCCGTTTTTTTTAAAAATGCCCTGCAAATAAAAACCGCTAACAATAAAGTATACCTGCTTCAGAAAAATGGTATTCAGCAATATTTAATAAAATAAATTACCCGCATCTCCTATTTTTGATACATGAACTTATTAGACAGCATTTATTTAGATAATACCCTTGGGGCCTGGTTGATGGTAGCTGGAATTATACTATTAACATTGCTGCTGAAACGGTACTTGTCAAGATACCTGGTTTCTTTATTTTTCAGGCTCGTTAAGAAAATATGGAAAACAGTCAGCAAACAAAGTTTTGTAAACCTGGTCGTAGGCCCTTTTGAATGGTTCCTGGTAATTTTAATTGCTGTATTTGCGATTGATAAATTGAACTTCCCGCGTAAATTATTATACACGCTGTATGGCCACACTACCGCTGATATTATTGAACGTGCAGGTGCTGGTATCATCATTGTTTCTTTTATCCTACTGGTATTAAGGTTAACGGATTTTATAGCTTTTGTGCTACAGGAAAAAGCCAATCTTACGGATGACGCCAGGGACAATCAACTCGTTGTTTTTTTAAGGGATTTTTTAAAAGTGATCATCGGCATCATCGGTATTTTACTCATTATAAAAGCCTGCTTTAACCAGCCTTTGGGTAATTTACTTACCGGGTTAAGTATAGTAGGAGCAGCGCTGGCACTGGGGGCGAAAGAAAGCCTTGAAAATTTAATTGCATCATTTATTATATTTTTTGATAAACCTTTTTTTGCGGGGGATACCGTTAAAGTAAATAACATTATCGGCAGGGTAGAAAAAATTGGCTTGCGCAGTACAAGGATACTCACAGGTGATAAAACTATAGTCACAATGCCCAACAAGCAAATGGTAGATTCAATAGTAGATAACTGGAGCATGAGAACACAAAGAAGGGCAGAGATCAAATTAGATTTATCGGTAAAAACACCGGTAGTCAAAATAGAGAATATCATTGCTGAACTAAAAGTAATATTGAATACAAATGCCCAGGAGCTATCACCGTATTCCGTTTTCTTAAAAGATATCGGCAAAAATGGAATCACCATTATAATTGAGTATTTTACAGAACCTATTGATTTGAATGAATTTGATACCATTAAGCAATCCATTAACCTGCGGGTAAAAACATTGCTTGAGCACAACGATGTTGAATTTGCAGGGGAAGCCAACCGGATTATTATTGACAATGAACCTTAGGGTAGATAGCGTGGGTGAAATTTTTGAAGTAATGGGAATATCTTCTTCTATTTAGCGCCGGGTATCAGCAAATAAAAAATCATTATCAAAATTAAGCGTAACGTTACCTGCTGGGCCATTTCGCAAACTCACCGTGCTTTTAAAAGCGGATGTACACATTTAAAAAGTATACATCCGTGAGTTATAATAATTTTTTAATGCTAACTGCAGAAAAAAGAAAGCAAAGCAATTTGGAATAGTGATCAGCGATCTTTAAAAATCTATTTGTACACCCTGATATAGTCCACTTCCATAGTGGCATTGGTAAATGCCGGATCAATAGCACCGGCAAAGGTTCCTCCCATGGCAATATTCAAAATGAAAAAGAAATCCTGGTTGAAAGGGAGACTGCCTGAATTTGTAACCGTGTGAAATAATACATCATCTACAAAAATTTTTATGGACGATGCCGACCAGTCCAAAGAATACTTATGAAATTCGGTGGTAGCATTTGAAATAACTCTTGTACTGCCATCCGCATTCCCTCCCGATCTTCCGGGATAATGCAGTGTGCCAAAAATTTTATTCAACTCACTGCCCCTGTGTTCCATAATATCTATTTCTCCGCAGGCAGGCCATCCCGCCGTTGAAATATTACTCCCCAACATCCATATTGCCGGCCATGTACCTACGCCGGCGGGTAGCTTTGCCCTCACTTCCACTTTGCCATAATTAAGCGCAAATTTACCTTTAGAAATCATCCGGGCAGAAGTATATGAACTACCGCTGTAAGTTTCCTTAATGGCTTTTATTTTCAACACCCCGCCACTAACAATCACGTTTGCCGGTGCACTGGTATAGTATTGCAATTCCTGGTTCCCAAATCCGCCTGCACCCAGGTCGTACCCCCATTTTGCGGGGTCGGGTGCACCATCTGTACTAAATTCTTCGGACCAAAAAAGCCCCGGAACGGTAGTATTTACAGTAACCGTTACCTGGATAGATTTTTTGACAGATAACCCGGAACTGCTAACTGCCGTAACTGTAACGGTATAGGTAGTGTTTCCAGCCATCGTGTATTGATAATTAGTGGTTCCGGAACTAACGGTTTTAACATCACCGTTGCCAAATTCGTACCCATACGAAACTGCGTTATCTGCCGTTGCCGTAAATGCCACCACACCTGTACCATCGGTGCTTACAAGGGCCGTTAGGGTTAGATTTGCGGGCGGCGTTTTGGTGGTTGCGCTATCTGCACCTGCTTTTTTACAACTACTCAAAATGAAGAAGAAGCAAAGCAAAATGACCGAAGTCTTTAAGTATTTCATTTTAGTTATTTATTTAGCCTTTAATTTTTGATACCATGAATTTCCGTCAATGCCTATATTACGCAGATGGATATTAGTAGCTGAAATTGATAAAATTTCATAGGTTTTGCCTCCTGTTGCAAAATTTACAATTCCGTTACCGGGAACATCAAATTGTATCCTGGTAGAATTGGCAGTGGTAGAAGCAGAACTGGCATCCATAAAAACAAGCTTTTGTAAGGTTCCGGCCCCTACATTATAACAACCGTCTCCACCACTTAGGCCATAGGATGCGGTAGAAGCGCCAATGAGGGAGGATTGACCTTTATTATCCAGGCTCATAAAAATATTATTGCCTGCATCTTTTGAAAAAGTAATTTCATCATCATATAAGCAGGCATCTCTTCCATTGGGTGGAGCAGCGTACCAGATGGGAGAAAACGCATCGGACGGTCCAACACCTACATGCCCTGGTGCGCCTTTATCTGTTATCCAAATCCTCGAAGAATTATTCGTTAATGCTTCTACAATTGAAATGGGTATTACAAAAGCCACATATACTTTGATTTTTTTACTGATAGTGGAAGTGGTACCGCCCGTGCCGATTGCATTTACGGTAACAGTATAATCAAACGTACCTGGATTTTTATACTTGTAATTGAGTGTTCCAGATGATTCTATTTTACTTGTACCATCGCCAAAATCTATTTTATAGGTGATTGCGTTACTGGCCGCAGTGGTAATTGCAACCATACCGGTACCATTTCCATTTGGATTGGCCGCATTCAATCCCGCTACATCGGCTGTTAATACCAGGTTTGAAGGGGTTACCAAATTTCCAAAAGAGTATTGCTCTTTTTTGCAACTGCCCAATCCCAGGAGCGTGGCAAGCAAAACCACGATAAGATTTTTTATATTAGTTATCATAATTATAATTTTTTGAAATTAATTAAGTGAAATGTCATCGAACAGCCAGGTGAAGTTAGCAGTGCCATCTCCCATCGTGCCATTGTCAAAAATCACCACTATCTTATGGTAGGCGTTAGCAGTATTGATAGCGCTGAAATCAAATGTCAGTTCCTGCCATCCGTTTGCAATGGTAGTGGTTACTTCTTTTTCGTAACTGATAGCCCCGTTATCCTGCTTCTCAACTTTCAACAGCACTTTAGCTCCTGTCCTGGGAGAGAAAACTTTCATTTTAAAAGTTTTTTTGATAGAAAAATTAATCGGACCCGCTAATGCAATCCAGCTACCTCCCCATGGTTGTCCCGCACTTTTAACCATCCTCGCTACCCTGGTGCTTGTATTTATTCCGGTTATATTTGGGTTATTAATAACGGTAGTACCGCCCCCGTCAAAATTTGTAAATGCATAATTGAGTGTGGTGGATTCAAAATCGAGGGGAAGTATTACACCCGTTGGCGTAACATTGGTTGCCAAAAATTTAACATCATCCCAATAGAAAAGTTTTCCGGTTCCTACTACTCCAAAATCGAAAAATACAGAAGCCAAATCGTAGTTATAAGTCAGATTTAAAGCGGCTGTACCGGCGGCCGGGTTGGCAAAATCAAATATCAATGTTTCCCATGTATTGGCGGCAGCAGTAATAGCTTCAGTTTCTACTGATTTTGTATTATTGGTATGGTCTTCAATTTTTAATCTTATAGGAATGCCTGCCGCGGGAGAATAAACCCGGATGCTCATTTGGGTAGCAGTGGCGGTAAGCGGTATCCTGGAAGCAAAAAAAGCACCTATGCTTGTACCGGCCCATGTTTCTGCACCTACGATCTTCCTGGTGACCTTAACTTTATTGGTGGCATTTAATGGATCAGTACCATCAGTTGTTTGATTATTTCCGAAATCAATAACTGCATAATTAACACCGGGATCATCAAAAGTTACCGGCAGGTTTAATTGTGCAGATGGAATTGTATTTGTAAGCCTGATATCATCTAACAGGAAAGTAAAATTTGCAGAGCCATCACCCTGGGTCCCGAGATCAAATATGAATACCATATTCTGATAGCTGTTGGTTGTATTGATAGCGCTGAAATTAAATACCAGGTCTTCCCAGGCATTCGCAACAGTGGTGCTTACTTCCTTTTCAAAATTGATCGCATTATTTACCGGGTTCTCTACTTTCAGCAAAACTTTAGCTCCCACCCTCGGTGAATATACTTTCATCCTGAAGATTTTATTGGCCGAAAAGTCGATGGGGCTACCCAGTTTTATCGAACTGCCGCCCCAGGGCTGTCCTGCATTTTTTACCATCCTGGCAACCTTTGCGCTTGTATTAATTCCATTGGGTTGCGGATTGGTAATTACACTCAGAACGCCTCCGTCAAAATTGCCAAAAGCATATACCAGTGATGCGGATTCAAAATTTATTGGCAACAACACCGGGTCAACCACGGTAATCGTTTTAGAGAATTCTGTTGTAGCTACCCCGCCGCTTAAAGCCACCACTCTCACAGTATAAGTGCCAACTGCCGCATAAACATGACTAACAATTTCACCCTCCAAAAAAGATTGGGGCACTTCATTCGCTACATCCCCATAATACACTTTAAAAAATGTTTCATACGCTGCTTTTGCTGATACATTTACTTTAAAAATATTGGAGGCATCCAACGCGGCGGTAACTTCCAGATTTTCGGGCGCCCTGAATGAAACGGTTAATTTTTGTGTTGTTTCCGTTGTTTTACCGGTAAGATTGTGCGCAACAATTCTTACAGTATATACCCCTTCATTATACACGTGTTTCGTATTTTTCCCGGGCAAAACAATGGCAGGCGCCACGGTGCCGTCCCCATAATATATATCATATCTTGAACCGCCCTCGCCATTGGGTGTAATGGTTACCATACCGGTGTTATCCTGGGTGATATCAAAAAGGACGGACAACTTACCGGGCAAAGTATCGCTTGCAATTAAAGAGGTATCATCATACTTATCTTTTTTACAGCCCACAACAACAGCCAGCAAAAAGGCGAAACTTAAAAAATATTTTACTACATTCATGATCGTTAATTTTTAATAATTAGTAATTAGGATTCTGTGTTAACCCCGAAATATCAATTTCCTCCTGTGGTATGGGAAACAATTCATTTTTGCCGGCAACAAACCCCGTAATTTTTGCCGCTGCCTGCCCGGTCCTTACCAGGTCAAAAAACCGGTCTCCCTCCATAGCTAATTCTAATCTTCTTTCGTCCCAGATGGCTTGCCTCAATGCTGTCCCGGTAGCGGAAATATTGTGCAGCATATCACCAAAAGCCCTTTGACGTACCAGGTTTAAATAAGACTGGGCCTTTACATCATTCGGTGCGGTTGCCCTGTTATTGGCTTCAGCAGCCATCAGCAATACTTCCGCATAACGGATGGTTCTAAAATTATTTAAGTAATTCAACTCCACCTGGCCCGAGGTTTCATCTTTCCTGGGTAAATATTTTTGATTATAAAGTCCTGTATTTTTATATGGGGCCACCTGGTAAGTAATGTTGAATGAAGGGTTGGCGGCCTTGTAAGCTTCTATATCCAATACCGTCACATTTTTTCTTTTATCGCCTGCTGCGTAAGCGCTGGCCAGGTTTACAGTCGGTAAATTAGTGGACCATCCTGCTGCATAAGGCATGGCTGAAGAGCCATTTAAACCACGGATGCCGCATTGTTGCACAGAATGATTACCCTGGCCCCGGTTAACGCCACCCCAGTTATAATAGGGCGAAATATTGGAATACTGAATTTCAAAAACAGATTCCGGCCCATTTTCTCCTGTTGTTAAAAAGATGGATCCAAAATCAGTCACCAGGCTAAAGGCATTGGGTGTTATTACATTTTCAAGCATGGTGGCCGCAGCGTCAAATTTTTGCTGGTACAGCAACACTTTACCCAGCAATGCCTGCGCGGCATATTTAGTAATCCTTCCCTTTTGATTTTGTATAGCGGGTAATACCAAAATCGCATTGGTTAAATCCAGTTCTATTTGTTTATAAACATCTGCTTTGGGCGCCCTTTTTAATGTTTTTGAATCGGATAAACCCAGTCTTTTTTCAGTAAATAGTGGTACATCACCAAATATTTTTACCAGGTTAAAATAATAGTAAGCCCTTAAAAAATAGACTTCGCCATACAATGCTTCTTTACCGGTAAATTCTACAGCCTCGCCTGCCAGGTTTTTGGCTTTATATTGCTGCATATAGTTGGCGCGGTTGATACCTTCATAACTTGCTTTCCACAATTCTAAAAGTGTGGAGTTTACCGGGATTACCTTAAGATCATCTATTTGCTGCAATGGTATTACATCGGAAGCATTTTCGCCGCCGGCTACTGCATTGTCTGATGCAATATCGCCAATAGGCACAGTTTGATTGAGCCATTGAATGGGCGTATAAACACTGATAGCCATGGTGCGGTAATCAGTTTCAGATTTTAAATAATCCAGTTCCGTTATTTTAAAGTCATCGTGCGGATCATAGTCAACCCATTTTTTGCAAGCAGTAAATAGGGTGATGAATGCCAGGAATCCTGCTAGTATTTTTATTTTGTTCATTGCTAATATTTTTATACGTAATAATTAAAATTTAACATCCAGGCCAACTGAGTAAGTCCTTGCCTGCGGATATGCTCCACGGTCAATTCCGGTATCCAGGATACCGCCTGATATTTCGGGATCAAAACCGGAATATTTGGTGATTATGAATGCATTTTTTACCTGTACATAGAACCTTAACCTGTTAAAAACATTTTTTATCATGGATGGAGAAAATGTATAGCCCAGTTGAATACTCTTGATTTTCACAAAAGAACCATCTTCCACATAACGGTCGGAAACCCGGATATTGCTATTGTCATCGGTAAAGGAATACCGGGGGTTTTGTGCGCTATTGGTTGTGTTTGGCCCTGTCCACCTGGCCAATACACCCCGGAATTTGTTGGAGTAATTGGCATTTCTTTCATAAGCCCTGTAAACATCATTGCCAACAGAAGCATAAGTAAATACATTCAGGTCCAAACCCTTATAATCGAGGTTTACATTCCAACCCAGGGTGAATGCCGGAAAAGGATCGCCGATTTTTGTTTTATCTAAAGCCGAAATAATCCCATCTCCATTTACATCTGCAAATTTTATATCACCTGCCTGTGCCCCGGTTTGGGTAGCCGATTTGGCAACATCACCGTTGGTTTGAAACAATCCGTCTGTTTTGTATCCGTAAAAATAGCCGGGGGTAAAGCCTTTCTCAAAAACTGTTACTGTTTGAGACTGGCCGTTAAAATAGGACCCACCAAATATTTTTGCCGTACCATCTGTATTGGTTGCGGTTACCTGGTTTTTAGCCGTAGTAAACATAACCGAAGTATTCAGCTTGATTTTTCTGGCTATTTGATCCGTATAGTTTAAGGTAAGTTCAACTCCACTGCTTTTGGTAGAGCCAATATTGTCGGTAGGGATAGGTACGGTACCCAGGTATAAAGAAGCCGAGGGCGTAAATAGCAATCCGGTCACTGATTTTTGAAAATAATCTGCCGACACCGAAAACCTGTTTTTAGAAATGGTAATATCGAAACCAATATTTGACTGGGTTTGTTTTTCCCATCTCAAGGCATCATTTGCAGCGGAGCCAACTGTAGAACCGGGATAAAAAGTATTGCCGAATGTATATCCGTTACTATTAGCGGTGGCGTTATAGCTGGGGCCCCCGGTAACAATTGTAACAGACTGCGGGTCTACATTTTCATTACCTACCGTACCATGACTGCCCCTTATTTTTAAATAATTAATGAATTCGGAATGAAAGAAATTTTCTTTGGAAAGCACCCAGCCCAATGAGCCGGCAAAGAAATTCGCAAATTTATTATCCTTTCCAAAAGCATAGGAACCATCCCGCCTGGCAGAAAAGGAAGCTAAATATTTATCTCGGTAATCATAATTTATCCTGCTGAATCCAGATATATTTTTTCTGAAATACTGATAATAATACCCCGCCAGCGCATTGGTATTATCTGTTGTGTTGGCTCCTGTTGCCGCATTAAAATCTGCAAACTCCCACGAATTGAAAGGAACGTCCTGCCTGCTCGCCCCCGCTGCATTACCTGATGTTTTTGCTATGGAAAAACCAATCACTGTTTCAAAATGATGGTCGCTGGCAATGTCAAAACTATAATTACCAAAAGCTTCATAGGTAAAATTAAAGTTTGAACTTTTTTCATGAGAAACACTGTTATGGTAGCCAGCCCTGGCTACCCCCTGTTCGGTCATAGTGTTTTCCACATTCAGTGGGCCGTAGTACACCAATGGCGTAAACCCTTTTGCATTTGCATCGTATTTGGTATAGCCAAACCTGGTAGATAGTTTTAAGTTTTTCAATACATCATATTGAAATTCAAATTTGCCATATAGTTTGTTGCCAATGTTTTTGCCATAGGTATTATCCAGTTTGGTAAGCGGGTTAAATATTTCCGATAATAAAAGATTACTAAACCCATATTTCCCAATGGTATTGGGTACAGTATTTAGCACAGGAACAGTGGGGTCAAAATTTAAGGCACTGCCAATTACGCTGTTAAATGAGTTTTCGGCTACTCCTTTTGAATTAAGGTTTACATAACTGGTGTTTAAAATAAAATGCAGTTTAGGTGTCAGGTCAAACTTAAGATTGGAGGTAAAATTGATCCTGTTGAACCTTGATTTTTCATACGCACCTACAATTCCACCCTGGCTTAAATAACCCCCTGATAAAAAATAAGATAGCTTATCGCTGCCACCCTGTGCAGTAATGTTTTGTATTTGCAGGGGTGCCGTATGGAATACTTCTTTCTGCCAGTCGGTTCCAACACCCAGTTTTGATAAATCCGGGAAAATTACATTTCCCCCTGCTGTAACGCTTCCTTCATTGACAATAGCGCCATATTCCGTTGCATTTAACACACCAATAGTTTTTACCACTTCCTGCTGGCCATAATTACTATTTAAGGTGAGCTCTGTTTTTTGATTCTTTCGACCGGATTTGGTTGTAACAACAACAACGCCATTACCACCCTTTACCCCATAAATAGCGGTAGTTGCGGCATCCTTTAAAATGCTGATGGATTCTATCTCCGCGGGGTTGAGTGAGTTAAGGTCGGTTAAAGTCTGTGGGGTTCCATCGATAATAACCAAAGGATCGTTGCCTGAAAATGAAGGAATGCCCCTGATCAAAAGGGTGGGTTTTGAGCCTGGCGAGCCATTGGATACAACCGTTACGCCCGAAGCCCTTCCCTGCAAAGCATCTTCCGTTCTTACCGGTTTGAGTTTTTCAATATCTGATCCCTTAACTGTTGAAATAGCGCCGGAAACTTTGGTTATTTTCTGGCTGCCGTAGCCAATAACAACTACATCGGTTAAAACTGCACTGGTACCTTCTTCCATAACAAAATTTACCTCTCCTCCTTCCTGGATCCGCCTTTCCTGTGTAGCCATACTTACATGGGACACAATAAGTGTGGCGCCTTTCTGTGGTAGTTTTACGGTAAAGTTTCCGGCCCGGTCTGTTGAAGTTGCAATCGCAGCTCCTTTTACTGCAATGGATGCACCCGCCAGCGGCTCGCCGCTTGACTTATTGGTTACTTTACCGGTTACGCTGATGTTTTGGGCATGTACACCGCCGGGAAGGAGTAAAAAAACGGCAATGCCAAGCAATAGTTTGGTTTTAAATTTCATAATGCAATCGTTTTATTTTTTTGGAATTATTGACAAATTTAAATCTTAAACATTTATCAGAGATAATAATACACCCTTCATTACTACATCAGATAATATAAACCCCTGATTTTTATGCTATTTATACTACTTCATTACTACATCATCCAATTTTTTATACCTTCACATTACAATTTTTGATTGCCAAAATGAAAAGACTGCTCCTGCTAATTTTTTTGCCAGTTAATTTACTTTCCCAGAATACAATCGGGCTGCCCGATGTGATAAATTTTTCCAAACAATCGTTAAGTGCAGGGTTACAAAACTGGGACATCAAACAAGATAAAAACGGGCTCATTTATGTAGCCAATAATGAGGGACTGCTATCTTTTGACGGAAAAAACTGGAACCTTTACGCTTTGCCCAACAAGACAATTGTAAGATCTGTTGAAATTGGCCCGGACGGCAGAATTTATGTGGGCGGCCAGGATGAACTTGGCTATTTTTCTCCGGGTAACAATGGCAGGCTTCACTACCATTCCTTAACCCAGTTTATCCCGTTAAAGGATCAGTCATTTGGAGATGTTTGGGATATCGTTTCCTTCAATAAAAATGTTTTCTTCCGTTCCTCCTATAAAATCTTCAAATTTACCAACGAGCTGATGGCTACTTATAATGCTAATTCCGAATGGGATTATCTGGGCAAATGCAGTAATCACCTGTATGCACATGATTACAAATCGGGGTTAATGAGTTTTGAGAATGACGCCTGGAATTTGCTGCCTTTACAGGATGAACTGCCGTTGAAAGACCCGGTTACCGGCATATTGCCCATACAGAAAGACAGCGCTTTAATCACCACTTTAAAAAACGGGTTGTTTGTTTTCTCCAAAACAGGCATTTCAAAATTGCCCTCCGCCAATAATAAGTTGTTTGAGGATGAACGGATATATGCTGCCGCCACCATCAATAATGAATGGATTGCCCTGGCCACCAGCAACAGTGGTATATATATTACCGATCAAAGGGGAAATATTATTCAACAATTTTCAAAAACCGAAGGTTTACAAAACAATAATGTATTGAGTATTTTCCTGGATATTCAAAGTAATTTATGGTTAGGGCTCGACAATGGCATTGATTTGATAGCTTATAACAGTTCTATAAAACAAGTTAAACCTTTTTTACAGGATGGAACCGGGTATACATCCATTATATACGACAATCATTTGTACGCGGGCACCAGCAATGGCTTGTACAGCGTTAAATTACAGCCACTGAAGGATCTGAGTTTTAGTAAAGGAAATTTTTTACCGGTAAATAATACGAAGGGGCAAACATGGGGCTTAGCTGTAATCAACAACGAGTTGCTGCTGGGCAATCATGAAGGGGCTTTTGCGATAAAAGCCAATACCGCGTACCCTGTTGCTGCTAATACCGGCTTCTGGAATTTCGTTCCACTTTCAGGCACATTTCCATCATCGCAAATTGTAGCAGGAAATTATAAGGGCCTGGCATTTTTTGATTTTAATAACCGGCAGTTCAGTCTTTCCGGAGAGGTTCCCGGTTTTAATGAATCTTCAAGATTTGTCGCCATCGATAAATATGATAATACCTGGGTATCCCATCCTTATCATGGCGTGTACAAAATCAGCAAAAACAGCAGGGGTGTATTTGCCGTTGAAACCTATACCGATAAAAAAGGACTTCCTTCTTTGCTTAATAACCACGTTTATAAAATAAAAAATGAGGTGGTGGCTGCTACTGAAAAGGGGGTTTTCAGCTACAACCAATCAAAAGATATTTTTGAGCCATCGCCCTATTACAGGCAACTTTTGGGCGATCAAAGTGTCCGCTATCTGAAAGAAGATATCGCGGGAAACATCTGGTTTATTCATGAAAAAAAATTAGGCGTTATTGATCTTTCTGCTAAGGAAGCGGCCGTCATTTTTTTGCCGGAATTAAACAACAAACTACTGAGCGGTTTTGAATTCATTTACCCGGTTAATGAAAACAACATTTTCCTGGCAGGAGAAAGGGGCTTTTTCCATATCAATTATGAAAAGTATAAAGCAACAGTCCCCGACCTGAAAGTGCAGATCAGGGTGGTGAGGATCATTGACAAAACCGACAGCCTGTTATTCGGAGGCTATTTCAAAGCGGTGAACGATCCACAAATCCAGGAGCCGGATAGTATTGCTGCGATTAGCCACAACTGGAAAACCGTTCACTTTGAATTCTCTTCTACGCTTTTTGGTTATCAGTCTAACCTGGAATATAGTTATAATCTGAGCGGTTTTGATGAAACCTGGAGTGAATGGACAAAACGAACCGAAAAGGAATACACCAATCTGCCTGCAGGAAAATATACATTTGATGTGAAAGCTAGAAATAACCTGGGTAAGGAGTCTTCAACTGCGAGTTATACTTTTAGGATACTTCCACCCTGGTATCAATCAGTATGGGCATATATCCTATACCTGATCATCTCCTGTACCGGCTTATATATTTTATACAGATGGCAGCAAAAAAAATTCAAATTTCAACAGGTAAAACATGAAAAGGAACAAAAAAAACTCTCCTATATCCATGAACTGGAGATAAATAAAACGGAAAGTGAATTAGTGGCATTGCGCAATGAAAAACTGGAAGTTGAAATTGACTATAAAAACGCTGAACTGGCTTCCTCAGCAATGCACCTTGTGAAGAAAGGGGAGCTTTTCACAAAAATCCGGGGAGAATTAAACCAGGTGATGAAAGGGCTTGATAACCCGGAGGCAGTGGCCGGTTTAAGGAAAATGATCAAAACCCTAAGTGAAGATGACAACATGGATAAAGAGTGGGAGAATTTTGCCAAGCACTTTAATAAAGTCCATAGTGACTTTTTAGTTGAATTAAAGGAAAAACATCCCGCACTTACGCCAAATGAACTTAAACTTTGCGCCTACCTCCGAATGAATTTGTCAACAAAGGAAATAGCGCAATTAATGAATATATCGGTAAGGGGAGTAGAAATAAGCCGTTACCGGTTGAGAAAAAAACTTCAAATCCCCTCAGAAACAAGCTTGTTTGATTATTTAATTAATTTACAGATAAAAACGGAAAATAAAGGCGCTTGACTTTTCAGATGAATGAATACATTAATCCGCATTGATGATTGCGGCCAGTTCTTTATCCCATTTACCCGTTTTACCGTATTCCACAACCCGGCCCAACTCTTTACCCCCTTTTAAAACAATAATGGTCGGAACATTGATGATTCCCAAAGCCTCGGCAATATGGCTCAATGCTACTTTTTTACGGTTAACACCAAAAAGGGTGATATGCTCATCCGGTACACCACTTAATTCCTGGAGCTTGAAAAATCTGGGCAAAATAAATTGGGTATCCTCACACCAGGTACCACCAAAAATTATTAATTGAAGCTTTGCGCCCTTTACTTTTGCAAAAGCTGTTACGGTTGCCGTATCAGGCTGATACAATTGCTGGTTAGATGCATACCATTTAAATGTGGTATCATTTTGCAACAGGTACTTATTAATAGTGCCCCTTAGTATTTTTACACCCTGGTTACCGGGGTCTTTGCTGATTTCATATTCAGCCTGTGCAGTTAAAAGGTAAGAAGCGGCCATTAATACCAAGGTAAACAGGGATTTCATCAATTTATCTTGTTTTGTGTAAATGATATAAAAAAGAAGTCATCAATATCGTATCAATCCCGGCAAAAAAAATCTCAAAAATGCTTGTCTATATATTAATTAGAAACCATAGATAAAAAATAAGGCAACTAAAGCCATTTAAAGATTAGCCTTCAACTCGTTTAAAAAACCCTTCAGTTTCTTCAGCGATTCAATGGTTTCAAATTTTTCTTTAGCCCGTTTATTGTTTTTAATAAAATCCTTTGCCCCTTCCATAGTATATTTTCTTTCCCTCATCAAATGATAGATCAGGTGTATGTTTTTAATGTCCTCCGGCCTGAATAAACGGTCGCCTTTCCCGTTTTTTTTTGGTTTTAATACATCAAATTCATTCTCCCATAATCTTATCAGTGATTGATTTACCTTAAACATTTCGGCAACTTTCCCGATGGTATAATACATCTTCTGGAATAAGATGGCATCTTCAGGTATCTCAATTAAATCAACGCCTGCACCCATCTCCTTCAAACTCTTTCTTCCTCTTGTTGATTTTTCTTTTAACCGGGGCTTTTCAATAATCTTTTCAGCTATAATTTCTTTTTGGGCAATTCCTTCTTTTTCCGAAACCAATATATTTTCAGGCAAGGGCTTCTGCGGAAGATCCCCAAAATCAAAAGCAATTTGTGTTTTTGACATCATTTAAAATTAATCAAAACTTTTCGCACTACCCGTGGCTGCCAGTTTTAGCAAGCGGTCGTATTGTTCTGCATTCAGGTCATTAAAGAAAAAGTAAACAGGATCAACCGCTCTTCCGTTGATATGCACTTCATAGTGACAGTGCGGGCCGGTACTTGCCCCTGTACTGCCCACCCAACCAATGATCTGCCCTCTTTTTACCAATTGCCCGTCCCTTGCTTTTATTCTTACCATGTGCATATAAACTGTTTCGTATCCGTAACCATGATTAATAATTACATGATTACCTGTTCCCATTCCCATTCCGGATGTTGTTACCCTGCCATCACCTGTTGCATAAATGGGCGTACCCTGCGTGGCAGTAAAATCCATGCCATTGTGTATTTTAGGAATGCCATATATAGGATGAATCCTAAAACCAAAACCACTTGCTATCCTTGTAAGGTCTTTATTGCTTACCGGCTGTATAGCAGGTATGCTGGCTAATTTATTTTCCTGGTTATTGATCAGTTTTTCAATTTCTTTATAGCTATTCAACTGGTATAAAACCCTGGCGCTGATATTATTTAACGAATTGGCGATATCCTTACCGAGCAAATCATCATTCATCACGCTTACCTTATCAATCTCCTTCTTTTTTTCTGTCAATTGCGCCCTTGCACTGTCCGGTAAAGGGTTTGCCTCAAAAATAGACCGGTAAACTTCATTATCCCTTTTTTCAAGCTCGGCCATTTGTTGCTGAAGGGTTGTCATCTTTTCATTCAGTACTTTATAATTATCTTTTATCAGATCCTGCCGTATTTTTGATTCTTTTTCGGCAGGCTTGGGAATAAATTTTGTGTACACCCAAATGACAAGTGCGGAACTAACCAGTAAAGCGGAAAAAAAACCAAAAATCCTCAACAGCTTCACCCTTAATGGCGTAACTAATTTTTCATAACGAAGTGTATTGGTATTATAAAAATATTTTATTTTTTTCATAGCCCCCAAACCCCAGCGGGGCTTTGTAAATTTTCGTAGTTATTGAAGTTTACAGTAATTGAATAGTTAAATATAGCGAATATCCATTTCATTGGGGTAAAGGCTGGAAACCCTGTCTGCCAGCCAGTGGCGCATGCCTTTATTTAACTCAACGCCGAATGCTTTACCTTTACGCCATAATATATTCAGGCCTGCAAAGATAGACGGATATATTCCAAAAATCAACCCAAAATACAACCGATTATGACTCAAATGGTCGAAAAAACTCCCACAGATACTATAAAGAATCAGTTAACATCAACCGAAATACGCTTGCAATTCCTTGCTTTTTTTAAATCAAAAGAACATATTATTGTTCCATCTGCTCCCATAGTATTAAAAGACGATCCAACCCTTTTATTTACAAATGCAGGTATGAACCAGTTTAAAGATTATTTTTTGGGTAATAAAACAGCCCCCTATAAACGGGTTGCGGATACACAAAAGTGTTTGAGGGTGAGCGGCAAACACAACGACCTGGAAGAAGTGGGTGTGGATACCTACCACCATACCATGTTTGAAATGCTCGGCAACTGGAGTTTTGGCGACTATTTTAAAAAGGAAGCCATTGAATGGAGCTGGGAACTGCTTACTAAAGTGTATCAATTAGATAAGGATCAATTGTACGTGACCATTTTTGAAGGTGATGAAAAAGAAGGATTGCCTAAGGACGAGGAAGCCTATGCGGAATGGAAAAAATACATTGCGGAAGACCGGATTTTACCTGGCAACAAAAAAGATAATTTCTGGGAAATGGGCGAAACCGGTCCCTGCGGCCCCTGCACAGAAATTCATGTGGATTGCAGAACAATTGAAGAAAGGAATAAGATTCCGGGAAGCACACTGGTCAACAAGGATCATCCCCAGGTAATTGAAATCTGGAATAACGTGTTCATCCAGTTTAACAGGAAAAAGGACGGCAACCTGGAACCCTTACCAGCCAAACATGTTGATACGGGGATGGGTTTTGAGCGCTTAGTGAGGGTGTTGCAGGGCAAACAGAGTAATTATGACACCGATGTTTTCAGTACCACTATCGGCGCAATTGAAAAAATTACGGGTAAAGTATATGACGCAGCAATAACAACTGCTGATTCAAAAAAAGGAGTCGCCGGCTCCACCAAAGGCACCGAAGCCTGGAAAACGGCTGTTGCATTTCGGGTGTTAGCTGATCACATACGGGCTATCAGCTTTACTATTGCAGATGGCCAGTTACCATCTAATACTGGTGCCGGCTACGTAATAAGGAGGATTTTGCGAAGAGCTGTCCGGTATTACTATTCCTACCTGGATTACAAACAACCTCTTTTGTTTCAGTTATTGCCATTATTAGCCAAACAATTTGAAACTGTTTTCCCCGAACTGCTTCAACAACTGGACTTTGTAACTAAAGTTGTTAAAGAAGAAGAAGAGGCATTTTTACGTACCCTCGGCAAGGGTTTGAAAAGAATGGATGAAACGATCATGCAATCTCAAACAACGGGTATTGTTGATGGCGCAATAGCTTTTGAATTGTATGATACCTATGGTTTCCCGGTAGATTTAACCATGTTAATTGCCGCTGAAAATAATTTAAACGTGGATGAGCCCGGCTTTCAAAAAGAAATGCTGCAACAAAAAAACCGGAGCCGTTCTGCGGCAGTACTGGATACAGAAGAATGGGTGACGCTAATAGATGAAAATGCACCTAATCAATTCATTGGCTACGAACTTTTGGAAGCCGAATGTAAAATTATCAAATACCGAAAAGTTTCTTCCAAATCAAAAACCTTTTACCAGTTAATACTCGATACCACACCATTTTATGCTGAAAGCGGCGGCCAGGTAGGAGATACCGGTACCTTACAATTGGGCGATGAGCTAATTGAAATAACCAATACCAAAAAGGAAAATGACCTGATCATTCATTTTACGGATAAACTGCCCGGTTCCGGGAAGGGCCTTTTACTCGCCAAAGTAAATGACGGCAGAAGAAAATCCATTACCATACACCACGGCGCTACCCATTTAATGCATGCTGCTTTGCGCAGCATATTGGGTAAGCATGTTGCGCAAAAGGGAAGCCTGGTAAATGAAGAGCAGCTTCGTTTCGATTTCTCCCATTTTTCCAAAGTAACGGAAGAAGAAATAGCGGCGGTAGAAAAAATGGTGAATGAAAAAATAAGGGCAAACATACCCGTTATTATACAATCGATGCATAAGGATGAAGCGATAGCTTTAGGTGCAATGGCTTTGTTTGGCGAAAAATATGGCGATACGGTAAGGGTAGTGATCATTGATCCCGCTTATTCGATAGAACTTTGCGGTGGTACGCATGTGGGCAGTACCGGGGAGTTGGGAATATTTAAAATAAAACACGAAGCTGCTGTAGCCGCAGGCGTTCGCAGGATTGAGGCGGTTTGCGGTTATGCGGCAGAACAGTTTATCCATAAAACATTTGTAGAAATGGAGGCAATCCGCGGCTTATTAAAAAATCCGGCAAACATTCAAAAATCCATTGAGAATTTATCCGCCGAAAACAGTGTTTTATCAAAAAGAATCGAAGGGTTGGAAGCACGCCAACTGGTGGGTATCCGAAATGAATTGTTGCTTAAAGATGAGATCATCAATAATGTGACATTTGTTGGGCAGGTCATTGAAGTGGGAAACCCCGACTCTTTAAAGAAATTATGCGTTGATTTGAAAAACCACCTGCACGACCATGTGGTAGTACTCTGCGCCAATATCGATGGTAAAGCATTTGTTGCAATTGGTATTGCTGATACCGTTGTTGCTGCAAAAAAATTGGACGCGGCTAAAATCACCAGGGAATATATCGCAGCGCTAATAAAAGGTGGCGGCGGCGGACAAACTAACCTGGCCACGGCAGGGGGACAGGATATCAGCAATTTACAACAGGTGATTGAAAAGGTAAAATCATTGTTGTAAATTATAGGAATCTTTGAACATTAGGTAAAGGTGAATGGGCATTGGGGTAATGATGTAATCCGTAATCAGCATTTACCTTTATCCCATCCTCTTCTCATTACTGACTACTTATCATTCATCACTCATTCGCATGGTATGGATATCATTATAGAAACGCCCCGTTTAGTATTGCGCCGTTTCACGGAAGCCGATGCCCCCCTGGTTTATCAGCTCAACAGCAACCCTGCAGTGGTAAAATACATACATGAACCTGCATTGCAAAACCCTGAGCAGGCAAAGGAAATTATCAGGGATATTATTTTGCCGCAGTACAGGAACAATCTCGGCCGCTGGGCCATTCATACAAAAGAAAACAATGAATTTATCGGCTGGTGCGGTTTAAAATATTTGAAAGCATCCGGTGAAACTGACCTGGGATACCGCTTGCATCAATTCGCCTGGGGCAAAGGATTCGCTACAGAAGCTGCAAAGCACACGCTGGACCATGGGTTTATCCAGCTTCATTTAAAAGCCATTATGGGCAAAGCACATGTAGACAATACCGGCTCAATAAACGTTCTTCAAAAAATTGGTATGCAATTCATAAAAGAAACAGTTGAAGATCATTGCCCATTAAAAGTTTTTATGGCGGCTAATCCAAATCGATAACGATATAACCTACCTGCTAATACCAATACTGGAGTTCATCCAATGTTTTAAAGCCTATGCAGCCAGTTTTTATTCCGTTTTTAAGGGCCAGGGGCATAACTTTGAACAAATAGTACAACATGATCAACTACAATACCAAAGACTGGTTTACCTTTATTTTCCGTTTTCATAAGGCGGACACTATTCGTAAATTGTTTCCGCTTATTTTGAGTATTTGCCTTTATTCATGGTTGATTGCGTTCCTGGAAATAGAGTATTTTAAGCTGGGTGAAGACAGTCATGTTAAAAATATACCAGTGATGCATAGCCTGCTTGGCTTCGCCATTTCCATGTTGCTGGTTTTTAGGACAAATACCGCGTATGACCGTTGGTGGGAGGGAAGAAAACTTTGGGGTGCATTAGTAAATAACAGCCGCAACCTTGCCATAAAGTTATCGGTCATGCTTCCCGCAGCAGAAAAAGAACAAAGGGCTTTCTTCAGAAAGATAATCCCTGCTTTTGCTTACGCTTTACATCATCACCTGCGGTCAGAAAATACCAGGATTGCCCTGTTTGAGGAAGACGCTCACCACCCGATTTTCAAACAAATTGATAAAGAAAAACATATTCCCAACCAGGTATCCCTGTTGATCTTTAAACATATTCATCAATTATACAGGGAAGAAAAATTAAATGGTGACCAGTTGATTATTTTAAATGCTGAACTGCAATCTTTCACCGATATATGCGGCGCCTGTGAACGGATCAAAAACACACCCATACCTTATTCCTACAGTGTTTTCATAAAGAAATTTATTTTCTTCTATATTATGACCCTGCCTTTTGGATATGTATTTACCCTGGGGTATTATGTAATCCCTGTGGTTGCATTCATATTTTATGTATTGGCCAGTCTTGAATTGATTGCTGAAGAAATTGAGGATCCTTTTGGAAAGGATGATAATGATGTTCCAACTGATAAAATAGCGCTAAACATACACAAGCATATTGCTGAAATTATATGATGGATATTTATATTACTCAAAGTTGCGGGCGAATTGTTGATGGGTATAAATATTTAGCTATTCACCATGAGTATTACTAATTAAATGGTGTTTATCATGCCGGGCAAAAAGTTTTGTTAAACCCTGAAAAATATATGCGAAACATTTCGTAATTCAGCAAATTCTCCTATTTTTGAACTACTAAAAACTTCGTACATTAAAAAAAATAGCATGAAAAAAATAATTATGACCGTTGCTGCCCTTGCTTTTGTAAGCCTCCCCTTTACACTGGTAGCACAGGTTGAAAAAAAAGAGCAAATCGAAATTGAGGAGAAAATAGAAAAAAAAGAAAAGGCTGAAAAAAAAGAAAAGATTGAAAGAAAGGAAACCCAGGAAATAGTGATCCGTAATAAGGGTGGTAAAGACCTCAATTTAAGGGTGGAGATCAATGGAGATAAAATAACGGTAAACGGCAAACCCCTTTCAGAATTTAAAGATGACGCTGTAACAATCAATAAGCGAAAAATGATAATCAGGGATGGAGAAGGAATGATGGGATTTAATTACAACGCGGATGCCATGCACTTCAGGGATGACCTGATAAAAAAATTTGGGGACTTTAAAGAAGTAAGTATGCCTTTCCTTGGTGTTACTACTGAAAAAGTAAAAGAAGGAGCAAAGATTACTGAAGTTGTAAAAGAAAGTGCGGCAGATAAAGCCGGGTTAAAAAAAGATGATATTATTACAAAAGTGGGTGATGAAATAATCAGGGATGGTGAGAACTTGTCGGCAGTTATTGTATCAAAAAAGCCAAAAGAGGTGGTGAAACTATCGTATATAAGAAATGGGAAGGATGGCAGTGTAAAAGCTACCCTGGGCGAAAGGAAAACAAATCCCGCCAGGACGTATAGCTATAAATTTCCTTACGGTGCGCAGGGAAAGGCGTTCTCAGCTCCAGGAATTAGCGGGGCGCCAAATGGTGGATTGTTTAACGATGACGGATTACCCGAAAATGGATCAATGAGCCCGGATGCAGCATATAACTTTAGCCCCTTTATCCAACTGGAAAATTCTTTCCCCCGGCAAAAAAAATTAGGGTTAAAGATACAGGACACTGAAGAAGGGGGCAATGTAAAAATAATTGAAGTGGAAGAAGGATCTGCCGCTGAAAAATCGGGGTTAAAGAAAGATGATATCATCACAGAGATAGGGGGCGTAAAAATTGAAAATACGGATGATGCAAGGGAACAATTGTTTCCATCAGAAGCAAAAACTGCCTACACCATCAAAGCGAAACGTAGTGGTACGGAAATGAGTTTTGAAGTGAAATTCCCTAAGAAACTTAAAACAGCAAATTTATAAAATATAGCCTGAAAGGAATGCCATTGGCCAATAGCTCTAGCTGTTAGCTGATGGCATTTTGCTTTTAGCAATCCGAAAGGGTCTCCATTTGATGGGGTTCCAACAGTATGAGAAAAGATCACCAACACCATGTTGCAGGTATAAACGGCACCCTTATTTACCCAACCCTGCGGAAAATTTGAATACACTGCCAACCCTGCCGGTAATCTTTAACTTCCTTACCTTTGCTCCCGTGATAAATTTTGATAAATACGAAGTGGTAATTGGCCTGGAAGTGCACACGCAATTGCTGACCAAAAGCAAACTTTTTTGCGGTGATAGCGCGTCCTTTGGAGCATCTCCCAATTCACATATCAGCCCAATAACTTTAGCACACCCCGGTACCCTACCGAGGATGAATAAAAAAGCCATTGAATTCGCCATTAAATTAGGATTGGCATTACATTGCGAAATTGAACAACAAAATTATTTCGCCCGCAAAAATTATTTCTATCCCGATTTACCCAAGGGCTACCAGGTAAGCCAGCACACTACTCCTATTTGTAAAAATGGGTTTGTAAAAATAAAAGTGAACGGTGGGGAAAGGAATATTCAACTCAACCGGATCCACCTGGAAGAAGATGCCGGCAAAAGCCTGCATGACGTAGATGAGCATTATACTGCCATAGATCTGAACAGGGCGGGGGTTCCTTTATTAGAAATAGTGAGTGAACCCGACCTGCATAGCAGCGATGAAGCATTTGCCTACATTACGGAATTAAGGCGCCTGGTGCGTTGGTTAGACATCTGTGATGGGAATATGGAAGAAGGTAGTATGCGCTGTGATGCCAATATTTCAATTCGCCTGAAAGGGGAAAAGAAATTAGGTACGAGGGTAGAGGTTAAGAACCTCAATAGTATCCGCAATGTAAAAAGGGCAATTGATGTAGAAGTAAAAAGGTTGATTGGTATTGTAGAAAGTGGTTCGGCCATCATCCAGGAAACCAGGAGTTTTGACGCTGACAATAACAAAACATTTTCGTTACGAAATAAGGAAGACGCGGATGATTACCGCTATTTTCCCGATCCTGATCTTACCCCATTTCATATAACGGATAAATTTTTACAGGAAGTTCGTCATTCAATTCCGGTTTTGCCGGGTGAACTCGAAATAAAGTATAAAGAAGTTTTTCAATTGGCGGAATACGATGCGCAGGTGATTTGCAGTGATAAATCGCTGGTAAGTTATTTTGAGGAGTTGATTAAACATACCACCAATTACAAAGCAGCCGTTAACTGGCTGATGGGGCCCATAAAATCATATTTGAACGATCATGCTATTGAGCTGGCTGAATTTCCTTTATCACCGGCGAAAATCGCCTCGCTGATACAATTGGTGGATGATGGAAAAGTGAATTTCAATGTGGCTTCAACCAAAATTTTAATGGCTTTACTGGTTAGCCCGCAAACTGACCCGCTGCAGATAGCAACCCATTTAAACCTGTTGCAGGAAAGTAATAATGACCCTGTGGCCAAATGGGTAGACGATGTAATTTCCCAAATGCCCGATAAGGTAAAAGAATATAAAATGGGCAAAAAAGGATTGATTGGTTTATTTGCCGGGGAAGTAAAAAAACTAAGTAAAGGCAAAGCGGATATGCAGGTGGTAAATAAATTATTAGCCGAAAAATTAAATTAAAAATGATAAAGCTTTTTACAATTGTGGTAAGTGCTGTTGTTTTATTTTCCTGTAACAATGAAACACAAAAAGGAAAATTTACCGTTTCGGGGGAATTAAAAAATGTACCGGATCAAAAAATATATCTCGAAGAATTATATTTCAGCCAGAAGGAGCCAACGGTACTGGATACAGCCGAAATTAAAAATGGTAAGTTCTCTGTATCGGCACTGGCGCCGGAAGAAGGCCTCTATCGCCTGCGGTTAGAAAAAAATGACGCCCCCTTTATTTTTATCAACGACCAAAGCAATATCCCCTTTGCTGCGGATTATAATAAAATTTCCGTAGAAACCGCTGCATTTAATTCTCATGCCAATCATCTGCTCACCCAATTTATGGCCACCATAAATACACAGAGAAAGAACCTGGAAGAAAAATCCGCCCTCATGCAGCAGCATCAAAATCCGTCCTCTTCGGACAGCATTTATAAACTGATGCAAAAAGATTTTACTGCAAAAGAAAATGAGTATAAAAATTATATCCTTCGTTATTTAGATACTACGCGAAATGGAGTAATGGCAATGTTCAGTTTGGGATATACCCGAAGTATTGAACCGGAGCAATTGGAAAAAACGGTTGCTGGTCTTACCAAACGATTTCCCGGTAACCAGGCTATTGCAACAATCGTTTCACAATACAACCAGATGATTGCTCAGTATAAAGCCAAGCCACATGAGGGTGGACTTGCCCCGGATATTAAAATGGCGGATACCAGCGGTCAGCCTTTTTCTTTAAGTATGCTACGTGGAAAATATGTGCTGGTTGATTTTTGGGCAAGCTGGTGTGGCCCGTGCAGGGACGAAAATCCAAATGTAGTAAAGGCTTACAACAGTTTTAAAGATAAAAACTTTACAGTGTTGGGCGTTTCGCTCGACAAAGACAGGGCGCCCTGGTTAAAAGCTATAATAGATGACAATCTAACATGGTACCATATCAGCGATCTGAAATACTGGAACAGCGCCGCGGTAAATTTATATGGATTTGATGGTATTCCCTATAACGTATTAGTTAATCCCGAAGGGAAAATTATTGGGAGTAACCTGAGAGGGGATGATCTGGAGCTAAAACTGGGGGAAATTTTAAAGTATTAGCCACAGTATTGAGGTGGAGTTTATTTGCCAGTATTGGAAGAGGGGGGATCCTTAATTACCCGCTCGAGCCCTCCTGGAAATCATACTGTTTTGAGCATTATCTGTAAACCGGTGAAATTTCCGAAATATTATTCCTAAACCAAATTATAACCGGGCAAACAGAAATTTATCTTAATAAAATGTTGTGACTCAGATAAGTTTAAAAAACGATGGCCTGGCTATTAACCAGGCCATCATTTTTATGAAAAGCAATCAATACGATTGATTTATGGATAATGTCTTATTGAGCCAACACTCAGTGGCATACCCACTGCAGTTCCGGCTGCAAAAAAAGTATAGATACTGCTATAAAGCGGCAAAACGATGGTAGCAGGTGTTACTAACACAGTTTGTGTTCCCGCAGTTTTCAATTTAATAGTATAGCTCCCCAATGGCAATTTCCTGCTAAAGGGTGAAAAGTTTGCGGCATTTGGAGACGATCCGATATATGGTTGGTTTGTTACTGTTATGCTGTCGTTGGGGGTAACACTTGTTCTTAAAAAAGTTATATCTAAAGGAAGTGAATTAACGGCTGCATTTAAAAACCTGAAATTGGCAAAACCGGCATCCGGTATTGTAAGATTATCATCTAACCGGATGGTTTTAAGTTTTTGATTAGCAGCACTCAGGGTATCATAAATAAAATAAGTAGTCGCCTTATTACTGGTAAATGTTTCAGCTCCAAGGTCTATAAAATTTGTTTTAAGATCAATAGATGATCTTACCTGAACTTTTCTCGATCCGGGTGAAGAAGAAATGTAGCCCGATCCTCCCCTGTATGCTATGGTTGAAAGTGATTTTTGAAAAGTATCAATAAATACATGCAGGCCGGCCTGGGGTAATGAACCGGAAACACTGGGAGATGCATTAATGAAAACAGCCGGACTCCAAATGTCATTATTATATACATTGACCTTCCCACAACTGGAAAATACACAAAAAGTAACCAGGATTATTATCGTTTTTTTCATGAATTATTTTTTATAAAGTGAGTAAACGGTTCTATTGTGGAAATAAAATCGCTTTAAAAATTTATTAATACCCGGCATTCTGCTGAACATTCGGATTTGCAAATTTCTCCTGTTGCGGGATGGGCAATAAATATTTGGTATCAGTTGAATTCAGGGTTTGAATAGCTGTGTTGTTAGCAACGTCAGCGATATCCCTTACGATAGGCAGGCTTCTGCGTTTCAGATCAAAATACCGTTGTCCTTCATAACAAAGCTCTTTGTAACGCTCCTGCAATATTGCGGAAATTAAAGTTGCCTTATCTGTTATTGCAACATGTGTATAGCCGGTTATGCGATTGCTGCGCAAAGAAGAGAGGTCATTATTGGCCGGCACTGTTTGTCCCAATTCAGCTTGCGCTTCCGCTCTTGCAAGCACCATTTCTGCTGTACGTATCATTTTAACATCATATTGGAAAGTTTCACCATTGCCGGTAATAAAAAATCCGTATTTGGCAATCAGGCTCCGGGGCGATGTTTTAAAAAAGGTTGAATACCTGATATCATTCACCTGGTCAAAACTGTTGGTTAATTTTACCGCGGGTGATGCCTGCACCGCACCAGTTCCGGCATCTTGCCATAATAAACCTATAGATGAACCGGAATTTGCAGAGTTAATATTCAATTTCCAGATAACTTCAGTGCTTTGATTTTCAGTTAGGGTCCTTGTTGTCCATATAGCCGCATAACCGGCGATTGGTGTTAGTGGTTGCAAAGGAATAATTTCATTTGCCCTGTCTACCACACCCTGCCAGTTTTTAACATGCAGGGCGGCCCTCACCTGTCCTGCAATTATCGCATTCCGGGTAATTCTGCTGTTATTTATGAAGGTTGTAGGAATTAAACCCCTGGCTTCAAGGAGATCGGCATTAACAGATGCCATCACTTCTGCCTGTGTGTTGCGGGATGGTTTATATGCCGCCGGCGCCTTTACATAAGTGGTTTGCAAAATAACACCCAGTTCTGTAGGTGTGTATTCTGCTGTTTTAGAAAAGCAGCGCAATAATTCAAGGTGTGCCATAGCCCGGATTCCTAATAACTCGCCACGGTATTGAATTTTTAATACATCTTCGCTGCCACTGGCAGGTACTACTGGCGCCATTAATTCCAATAACCGGTTTACACGATCTATTACGGTATAAAGATTAGTCCAGGTACCCCCGGTTTCGCCATCCCTCCAATCCTGGGAATCAGAAACATGGGTCCAGTTAAAAAGGATATTTCCCACATTCCTGTATTCTGTACCTGTACCTAAACGCACTTCATCCGAGATAAGTGAACTTATATAAATTGATCGGCGTGCAGACCATGTACCATATATACCGTTCAGCGCGTTGGCTACATCGGCCATATTTTGAATAGCCAATTGCGAAGGTATTTGGTCAATGGGCTGAAGATCAGTTAGTTTCTTTTCGCAGGCACTGATGGTGGCTGCTATAAAAAGGAATAAGCTTATTTTTTTAATGAATTTCATATCTTTTTTTTGTGGAATTAAAAATTAACATCTACGCCGAGGGTATATGTTCTTGGATTAGGAAATTCATAGGTGGCAATATTATTGCTCTCTTCCGGATCAAACCCTGTCCATTTGGTCCAGGTGTACAAGTTTACCCCTTGCCCCCAGACTCTTACACTACGTAGATATTTATTGTTTTTCGGGGTAAAAGTATATCCTGCAGTGAGGTTGCGAAAACGAACAAAAGATGCGTCACGAATATCTTTGCTGCTGAACTGTCTTACGGAAGATACCCTTTGGTAGTCGGTGATATCACCAGGTTTTGTCCAGGTATTTATCATTTCCACTCTTTTATTAAAAGCTATGTTGGAGTTGGTGGTTTCATAAAAGAAAGACTCATTGTTGAATCTTTTTACTCCCTGTGCGGTATAAATAAGGGCGGTAATGGCAAAACCCTTCCATGATACTTCCAGGCTGGCACCCCCGGTAAATGTTGGAAGGTAAGTTCCATAGGTAGCCCGGCTGTTAGCAGCAGAATAAACTGTAGTGGGGTTACCATTAATGTCTTCATAAACAGGTAATCCGGATTGTGGATCAATGCCCAGGTAACCGACTGTATAATGCGTACCAAATGGCAGACCAACACGACTGATTCCTGTGCCTGCTGCCAATTCAGTGATCTGGCCAAGGCTTGTAATCCTGTTTTTAAGTGGGGCCCCGTTTACTCCTATTGTAACAAGAACTTCTTTTGATTTTACCGCATCTACCTTAACATCAAACTCAAAGCCGGTGTTTCTAATCTGGCCAACATTTGTTCTCAGGGAAGTAAAGCCGGTGGTTCTTGTTATTTCCTGGTTTACAAACAACTCTTTTGAATCTTTTCGGAAATAATCTCCTATAAATCTTATCCTGTTATGCCACAACCCGAACTCAAGGCCAAAATTGCTAACTAATTGGGTTTCAAGTTTATAATCCTCATTACCAGGCGATGAAGGAACGATAGCAGTTCCGTAGGCAGTATTGGATGATCCATAAGTGGAAATATAACCAAAATTAGCACCAAGCCCTAGAATATTGGCGGTTTCCCCGTAGCTGGCCCTTAAGCGTAAATCCTGGAATACGTTCTGACTTTTCATGAATTTTTCTGACCCAATATTCCAGGTTGCTCCCCCAGTCCAATACACGTTAACCCTGTTTTTCTTAGGTAACTGAGATGGCACATCCCTTCTTACACCCCCGGATATTGTAATTCTTTTATCATAAGTATAATCTGCAAAGGCAAATAACGAGAATATTCCATTTAATGTTCTGCCTCCGGACACAAGCGGTATTAGATTATTTGCAGCAGAACCGGCAGTTATACCGGCGGGGGTATTCAGCAGGCGTGGATTAATTCCATACCCTGTAAACGAATTGCTCCTGTTACGATTCCGAATAGATTCCATCAGTGCATATGCATTAACAGCATGCTTGGAATTGAAAGTCCTGGTGAATACAAGGCCGGTAGTAGAAATCAATTGAAGGTTCTCCCCATTACCTTCATTATATAAACCCTGGCCAACCGTACCTCCTGTCGGGATCAGTTGTAAAGTTCCCGCATACGAATTTGGGTCAATAAACCGGCTTGTATTATTATTTCTCCAGTCAACGCCGTTGACAGTGCGGAAAGAGATACCGCCCCATATATCGTATTGTGCGGTAATTCCTAAACCCCCTTTGAACTGATTTACAAGCGAGGTAGTTGTATTTGCCCTGTCG
Organism: Ferruginibacter sp.; assembly: GCA_014379625.1. GTDB lineage: Bacteria > Bacteroidota > Bacteroidia > Chitinophagales > Chitinophagaceae > Ferruginibacter. Next base: position 38,790 of record JACMLJ010000087.1, read on the forward strand.
TAAGCATTTGCGCCGGTATTTCCGGTTCCTACCGCAACCTTACCATTTGCCAGAAATGGTTTTCTGTAAGGCAATTCAAGAAATGCGGCTGCTATCGGATTAGCCAGTGCAATACCGGCTTCTGATTCGATATTATTGAATTTACTGAAACCGGCATTTGCTCTTACAGAGATGGATAATTTGCTTGTTTTAAAATCTAAGTTGGTCCTGAATGTATAACGCTCCAGGTTAGATCTTTGCAATATACCGTCCTGATTGTAGTAGGCAAGGGAAGTAAAGAAAGTTACGCCCTGCCCACCACCTGACGCGTTCACTTCATGCTGGGTAAAATTACCCCTGCGAAAAAAAAGACCGGGCCAGTCCGTATCAATTTGCCTGATTGAATCCAGTGATATAGCTTCAGCAGCTTTTTGGGCAGGTGAAAGGGTTAGGTAACGTGGATTATTGGGGCTGTAATCCCAACCAGGGTAACCTGACAGGGCTGTTGATGATAAAATTCCCGCAGCACCACCCAATACTTTTTCCTCATAGGCTAACCGCTGTGCGGTATTCATTAAATCAAGGTTCAAGGGAGCCGGGGCTTCAGAAAAGCCGGTTTGGCCCCTGTAGCTGATTAAAGTTTTACCCGCTTTACCTTTTTTTGATGTGATAACGATAACACCATTTGACCCCCTGGAACCATACATACCGGCACTTGCCGCATCTTTTAAAATATCAATACTTTCAAAATCATTTGGATTTAATGTTTGAAAAGTAGCATTCTCAATAGGTATACCATCCAAAACATATAATGGATCCACACTTCCGAAAGATCCTACCCCCCTGATGTTTACCCGGGCGGTTGAACCAGGCTGTCCCGAACCGGAAGCTATATATATACCAGGTGCCTGGCCCTGGAGCATTTGCTCCAAAGATGCCAAAGGAACCTGCTCAAATTTTTTGGCACCCACTTTTGAGCTGGAGCCTGTAAATTCTGTTCTTTTCTTTGTTGTATAACCGGTCATCACTACATCCTCCAAAATTTTATCAACGGTTGCGAGGGATAAGTTGATTGTGGTTTGTGAACCAATGGTTACTCCCGTTGTTTTCAGACCGACAGAAGAAAAATCGAGTGTTTTGGTGGTACGGCTAACAGAAATCCTAAAATTGCCATTAGCGTCTGTAAGGGTACCAGCTTTTCCATCAGAAGGTGTTACCGATACACCCTGAATCGGTGCGCCTTTTTCATCTGTTACACGCCCCGTAATACTACGATCTTGCGCAGTTGCTGATAGCATGAATGCCATTACAACCATAATGATTGATAAAAATTTTCTCATTTGCGGGTTTGTTTGTTTTTTTATTTAAAAATATCCTGATAGGCAATGACAATTAACATTAATATAACGCTGCGTTAATTAAATTTGTTTAAAAACATAATGATATATAAATTTTGTATTAATTTCCTTAATTACCAAAAATAATTTGACTTTACTTTAACAGGTTGGAATTTGCTATTTTAAACGAGCTGTGAAATGTTACTGCTGGTTAATAATTGATTATTATTATTTTCTTGTATTAAGCAATAATACCGGTAATAATACCAGGTTGGTAATCGTTGCTACTAATAATGTTACTGAAGTAAGCCAGCCTAATGCAATGGTGCCGCCAAAACTGCTAAAACAGAATATGATAAATCCTGCGATCAATACCAATGAAGTATATACAATACTAAGCCCTGTATTTTTAATGGTAGCCGCTACGGTAAGAGGGATATTATTATGATGTACGGGGAGTTCCTGTTTATAATTTACCAAAAAACGAATGGTAATGTCTATTGCTATTCCTAATGCCACGCTGAAAACAAGTACGGTGGAAGGTTTAAGCGGCACGCCCGCCCAGCCCATTACGCCCGCGGTAATTACCAGCGGGACCAAGTTAGGGATTAAAGAGCAAATTAATATCCTTGCTGATTTAAACAGGTACAGCATACAAAGTGAAATGAGTAAAAATGCCCAGAAAATACTTTCTTTTAACCCGCTAATTATAAAGCTGCTCCCCTCCAAAAATGTTATACTGGTGCCCGTTAGTTGAACGGTATACTGGCTGGAATCAAATAACTGGTTCGCTCTTTCTTTGATGCCGTTTAATACGATGGGTAATTGTTTTGTGCCGATATCCGCCATGCTCACGCTTATCCGGGTGGTTTGCCGCGAACTGTCCATAAAAGACGACAGCATTTTTGTGAAATTGTTTTTTTTGCCGCTATCTTTTTTATTGGGGCGTAAGTATTCACCAACGAAGGCTCCGTCAAAACTATTGGGTAACAGATAATTGGCCGAATCGCCTTCATAAAAAGCCTGTTTGGCGAACTTTAATCCTTCAGCGATGCTCAGTGGGCGGCTCATTTCTTTTTGTGCCGTTATGTACTGTGACAGAGAGTCTGCTTTTTCAAATACATTGAGCGCCCTCATACCTGATAAACCGTTTCGTTTTTTGGTATCGACTACAATTTCGAGCGGCATCACCCCTTTGAAGTTTTTCTCAAAAAACTTAAGATCAGTATATATCTTATCAGTTTTTGGCAGATCATCAACAATAAAAGTAACCGTATTGAGCTTAAAAATCCCCACGATTGAAAATATTAACAGCAGGCCTGTAATGGCGTAAACCGGTTTCTGGTGATTGACTACCCATCCTTCTATTTTTAATAAAAAACCGGTAAGCAATTTATTATTCAAATACTTTACCTGGGCTGGTTTGGGTGCAGGTAAATAACTCAATACCGCCGGTAATAAAATAAAAGAAATAATAAAAATGAGCATGATACTGATACCGGCTACTACGCCAAACTCCTGTAATATGGCGCTCTTGGTGAGTGCGAATACTGCAAAACCAATAGCGGCGGAAATATTGCAAAACAATGTAACGATTCCCATTTTACTCACCATATCCACCAGCGATTGATTTTTATCGCCGCTGCTTAGGAATGAAGTATGGTACTTGTTGATAAAATAGATGCAGTTGGGAATACCGATTACCACTACCAGCGGCGGGGTTAGAGCGGTAAGCAAACTTATTTTATAACCGCATAATTGCAATACACCCAGGCTCCAGATTACTCCCAGTATAACCACGAAAAGGGAAAGTAACATGGTGCTGAACGAGCGAAAGAATAACAACAGGATCAAGGCGCTCAACAGTAATGAACCAAATAAAAATACTTTCATTTCCTTCTGCAACCTATCGGCCACCACGGTTCTTATCAGGGGCAGTCCGCTCAAATGCGTTGCTATTTTTGTATCGTTTTCAAAACTTTTTACGGCTAAGGTAATTTCCTCCACAATTTTAGTTCGCTTGGGAGAATTGAGAGAATCCCTGTTGATCCGCACACCCATTAAATACGCATTGGTTTGAGGATTGTACAAAATTGATTTGTAAAAGGGAAGATTGAAAAAAGACTTTTTTGCGGAATCCAGTTCAGACTGGGTATGTATGCTATCAGGAAATATTTTTACCGCATTTAGTTTTTCAGTAAGGGAATCCTTTTGCAGGTTTACCGAAGATGGCATACTGAGCACATCTTCTACATCACTAATTTTTTTTATTTGCTGTTGTAAATTTTGATATGCTTTAAAATTGTTTAGCTGAAAGATACCGTCCGTTTTAACCCCTACCACCAGCACATTGCCGTCATCACCGAATTTTTCCCTGAAATCTTTGTATTCTTTGTATTTTGGATTATCTGTAGGGATTGCCCTGGCAAACTCGTAACTCAGCTTAACCTTAGCGGCGAAATACGCCATTGTGCAGGTTACAGCAAATAATAATATTAAAAGTGGCAGGCGGTATTTAATTACTAATATCCCTAAACGTTTCCACATAAATGGGTGATTGGTTATGAAGTTGCAAAGGAAAACAATTTGAACGTAATTGTATTGTTTAACCGCCAGAATGTTTATTCATTAACCAATATGGGAGTGCAGTAATTTCATTATCATTTCTGCCTGTTGCAGGTTTAAGCGAATGATTTTGGATTTTTTGTGAAAGGGTTCTCAGGAACGGACTGCCTGCGGCCTGGAATGCTTCTGTAGAGCTACGGCAATTTTCCCAGCTCGCGGTATTTCTTTACACTTTTAAATAGATATTCTCATTTGGGAGGGTAAATTCTTTTGACCTTAAATGCAGCAGCAAAATAAAGAGTTTGTCAAAACCCACTGCGCAAAAATTCGGTTTCTAGTTTTGTGTTCTGCCATTGCATATTTTTCCATTCATTTATCAGGCGCTTAATATGCCGCAGGGCATGGGGAGATTGAAAATTTTCCAGGTCACTTTTAAAAGCAATATCCATATTTTGCAGGTCACGCAAATGCGCTTTCACTGTTTCTAATGGAGCCCTTTGCACTCCCAAACCAAATTCCTGTACCAGCACCTGGTATCGGGGTTGTTGAAAAATAGCATACATTTCGTGCTCCATATCATTTGCCTGTTCCCTGAGTATTTGCAGGTAGATGGATAATTTTTCTTCACTAAGACTTTCCAGGTGGTCGTTTTCTTTGTGTATCCATTTCAGTTCAAGGGTGAGGAGCGCATGAAGATTTTTTGCTTCATATGCGGCTGTAAGTTCTTTCATTAGTACATCCTTTTCTAACTTGCGCTCCTCATCCCGCTCAAGATCGGGATGAAAAAGTTTGGCCAGTTGCTTATAGATGGTACTGATATTTTTCTGCTTCATTTCATCAACAGCCTGGCGTATCCGTTCATTTTCCTGTTGTTTTGCTGTCTTCTTTTTTTTCAGTCTGTCTCGTTTAAATTGTTCCTCATCCTCTTCCTCCTTTTCCGTCAATTTTTGCCTTACCTCGGCCATTTTTTCTGCCATTGCCTTTTCATCATGCAAATCGACCCCGTCAAAATCGATATCCATTTCCATTTCATCAAACATTTCCTCTAACTCAGATTTCATCATTTCCTTTTCTCTTTGCATTATCCGTTCAAAACTTATACCTTCCAGTTCAGCAAACATTTTTTTTAATGCCTCATCCGGCCCGCCTTCCATTTGGCTGCATAATTCCTGCACCTGGTCTTTTAGGATTGTTTTCAGGTGCCGCTGGTCGGTTTTTGAAAGCTTTTTACTTTTGTAGATGTCCCATAAAATTGTTACCAACTGGCGCCTGTAACCGGCTAAACGGCTTTTTACAGGAAACACATCGTTACCATAAATTTGAAGCGCTGTATCAAATTGAAATTGTCTTCTTTCTATATCCTTGTGCAGCTTTTCTATCTTTTGGGTAAGTTTATTGAAAGCCTGCTGATTTTTGGTTAGTACCTGTTTACCTCCACTGGAGATTACAAGGCTTTGCGTTTTACGCTGCGTAACGGGTTCAAATAATTCCTGCTGCATATTTTTATGATAAAAGTGATTGCTTTTTTGAAGACGCAATATGACACAAAATTGAAATCTTATACCGGGTTTGTGTTCACCAGTTTTGCACAAATTTGAAAAGGAAATAGCCGTTTAAGATATTTAAAGTGCTGATGTCAGAAATATGGAACGCTTATTCCCCGCGCGAGAAATAGTAATTGCCTGATTTTCCTGGGAAACCCTGCCTTTATCCCCATTCAACCTGTTTAAATTACAGGGTATTAGGCGTCACTTCAACCAATCCATCTCCGGAACCTTTACCGTTTCTTTAAAATAATTCAGCCGCAAACTATCATTCCATCCGTTGGGATTTTTTTCAAAGGTTTTACTGCTGAAAAATATCACGCCTTTCATATTGGGGGTATTGCGCATAGCTTCTATTTGCCTCGGTAATTGGGTGGCATTTTTCCAAGCGGCATTACTGTTAGCCCTGTATATCCCCATTCCAATATAACAATGTTTTCCATAAGAATGTGTACTCCACCAGTTTAATAAAACTTCGTATGGCGCAATACGGTGACCAAACTCCCAGTATAATTGCGGGGCCACATAATCGATCCAGTCTTTTTTCAGCCAGAGTAAAATATCAGCATATAAGTCATCATAATTGGTTTGCGCACCGTTGGTGTTGCTGCCATCAAGGGGGTCTTTATCCTGGTTGCGCCATACACCAAACGGGCTTATACCAAACTGGCATCTTTTCTTTTCTGTTTTAATCGCCCTGCTCAACATGGAAATAATTGAATCGGTATTGCTCCTTCTCCAATCGTCTTTTCTCATGCCATTCCCATGTTGTGCGTAACTGTCGTTGTCCGGAAAATCTTTTCCCGCAATGCGGTAGGGATAAAAATAATCATCAAAATGAATGGCATCTACATCGTACCGGCTTACCACATCGGTTACAACCTGGGTTACGTACCGCTGTGCTTCTTTATTACCAGGGTCAAAATAACGTTTATCGCCATAGGTTAAAAACCATTCGGGATGAAGCCTGGTGATATGGGTGGCTGCAATTGAAGAGTTGCTGATATTAAATTCAGCCCTGTACGGGTTCATCCACGCGTGAAACACCATTCCGCGTTTATGCGTTTCCGATATCATAAAGGCGAGCGGGTCGTAATAGGGCGTGGGAGGTTTTCCCTGCACCCCGGTAAGCCATTCGCTCCAGGGTTCGTATTGGGAGGGATAAAAGGCGTCCGTGCATGGACGTACCTGAACAACCAGTGCATTCAATCCATTGTGCTGGTGCCTGTCAAGCAATGCGGTAAATGCTGTTTTTTGTGAATCGGTATTAAAATTGCCCTGTGGGGGCCAGTCAATATTATCGACAGTAGCAACCCATACGCCACGAAATTCTGGTGTAGCCTGCGCTTTGATTTTTATAGGTAATTCGCAAAGGGTAATAAATAGTAAGTAACCCGAAATGGTCGACAGCAGGGTTGAAATACGCAATTTGAAAAATAATTTCATTTGATAAAAAGGTTACCTGGATTGACGGATTTTATCCAGCAGTTTATTGAGGGTTTTCGCTTCTTTGTCAGACAAAGCATGTACGATATTTTTAATTTCATCTTCCTGCAGGTCAATTTTCTGTAATACCCTTTTCCCCTTCTCTGTAATGGAAACATCCACTAATCTTTTATCCGTTTTGCAGGTGATCTTTTTTGCCAGCGCTTTAGCGATCAGCCGGTCAACAATACGACTGGTGTCACTCATTTTATCGAGCATTCTGTCCCGGATCTGGAGGGTGGATAAAGGGTTTTCACTGCCTCTTAAAATGCGAAGAATATTAAACTGCTGCATGGTAAGGTCTTCTTTATCAAATATCCGCTTCAACTGTTCTGTGGTCCAGTTGTAGGTGAAAATTAAATTAACGATAGCTCTCTGATGTTCGCTTTTAAAGCTGCGTTGTTTAATATCTTTATCAATACTCATACTCTATTGTTTGTGGCTGATACGGGTTTTATAAATGTTCGGGTACAAAAAGAAGATAACCGGCAGGCATCTCCCTTTTGAAAACTTCGTATATAGTAATAATTACCGTTCAGGAGGATGCAGCATTGCTTTTTATTGCGAACTCATTCACGTAGATTTTTACAAGTATTATAAAGTAGCTGATTAGTAAAGGTCCAAATATCAAACCCATAAATCCAAATAATTTTAATCCAACAATTACGCCCAATACGGTAATCATTGGATGTACATTGCCCATTTTTTTTAGCAAACCTAACCTTGCAATATAGTCTACATTTCCGGTTACAACAATACTGTAAATAGTGAGGCCTGTTGCGGTTAAATTTTGATTGGCAGAATACAGGTAGATCACTAGTGGTACCCATATGATCATGGTACCTACCATCGGGAAAAATGCAAATACACCGGTTACAAAACCCCACATTCCCCAATCTCTCACTCCAAAAATTAAATAGCCGATAGCGGCAAATACTCCCTGTACAAGGCAAATAATGGGTATCCCTAATGCGTTTGCCCTTATCATAAGATCCGTTTCAATGGCAAGCTTCTCCACATTTTCAGGTTTTAGAGGGATAATATGGTCTAAATATTTTTCTATGCTCCTGCCACTGTACAATAAATAATACAGCAAAAAAAACATCATGATCAGGTTAACTAAAATATTGGCGGTGCTGTTTAATAAAGAAGGGATATAGGAAGATATATTTTGTGCAATTGATTCGGCATTTGCTGCCGTAAATAATTCCCGGCCCGTATAACCTTCTATTTTTTTTGAAAAAACCTCCAGGCCCTTTACTACTTCCTGCTGGCTGTTAATTAATGAATTTATTTTAGGGGATATCAGCAATATGGAGAAATAAACAGGGATTGCAATTACGATAAGACTGCAAATGATAAATAAGAGTGCGGTTAACCCCTTTGGCCATTTTTTTAGAATGGTGAGTTTATGATATAATTTTCGGGTGAGAATGTATAAAGTAAGTCCGCCTAAAACACCGGGTAAAAAAATATACAACTCAGTAATAAGCATAATACCCAGCAAAATAACCAGGCCGAGTAAAATAATCTGTCTTAAGTAGTTATTAAAATTATTTGGCATTGGGTAAAATTATAGAAAATTAAATGGTTGACAGTTGATTATAGCCTGCGCGCATTTCAAATTATCCACTACCAATCGGGTGATTATTCCAATATTTCACCATTGACCATTCACCATTAACAAATCGATCCGTCATTTTATTCCTAATATAACACTAATCCTGCCATACCGAAGCCCCTTCGCTGCAATTGGCGCAAATGTCAATGTTCTTGCGGCTTTTCATCAGTTCCCTGCGAAACTGTTTATAATTTTCATTTTGCCACACTTCTTTGAAAGACTGGTTCTTCAAATTGCCAAGCTGGTGCATCGCATCTTTATCAAAACAGCAGGGCACCACCAGGCCATCCCATGTAATCACATTGGCGTGCTGCAACTTCCAGCAACGGTTGGCCAGCTTATTTTTGGCCGAATAGCTGCCATCCTCATTTTTTTTATACCTGCTGAATTTATCAATAGTGGGTATCAGGTTATTGGGATCTGATTTATAATCATATACCTGTGCGGTTTTAAAACGTACTTCATCAACACCAACTTCTTTTGCCAGTCTTTTAATATCGGCTACCTGGTGTTCATTGGGTTTTACCACCAAAAACTGGAAAAATACAAAAGGTGTTTTACTGTTAAGCGCTTTCTTCCATTTTACGATATTCTTAGCCCCTTCAATCACTTTCTCGATATTGCCGCCAACCCGGTATTGTTTATAAACATCCTGCGTAGTACCGTCAATAGAAATGATCAGCCTGTCTAAACCGCTCTCTACGGTTCTTTTGGCGGTAGCATCATTTAAGTAATGGGCATTGGTGGAAGTGGCAGTGTAGATGCCTTTAGATGCAGCGTATTTTACCATTTCCAAAAAATCGGGGTTTAAAAAGGGTTCTCCCTGGAAATAAAAAATAAGGTAAAGTAATTCTTTGTGAATCTCATCGATGGTCCTGGTGAAAAAATCTCTTTCCAGCATTCCGGTGGGGCGGGTAAATGCCCTTAACCCGCTTGGGCATTCGGGGCAACGGAGATTACAACTGGTGGTAGGCTCAAAAGAAATGGAAACGGGGAAGCCCCATTGAACCGGCTTATTCAATAACCTGCTGGCATAAAAGCTGCCCAGCACTTTTATACCGTTCCAAAATCTTGCAAAAGTTAATTTACTTGCAAGATTAATGCTATCGTTCCAATTAAATTCGGGCATGACTGCAAAAATAATGGTATTTAGTCTTTAACAGCCTAAACAAACCAAATGAAATTTAATTAGAGGGTTGAATATTCATACGGTAAATCCGGCAGGTTATTTTCAAAATCAGTGGAAATCATAACCTTATCAGGAGCAAATCTTAATTTATTGAGGGAAAACATTTCGTAATTATTAAAAATCACATTCAATGTAATAAAATTCATTACAAAGGATCTTGTTTCCAAAGGCAGGTAATTTTTTATATCCCAAAAAGTTGGGTTTAACAGGCCACTTTTTTTAATTGCTTTTCGCACATTTCCTGCCCCACAATTATAACTGGCTACCACCAGCAACCAATTTTCGGCTAGGTGCCGGCTTTGGTCGCGCAGGTAACGGGCGGCAGTATGGGTTGATTTATTAAAATTTTTACGGTCATCTCTTATTTTGACACCCGGTTTCACCTTGTTCAATCCATTCTTCCCATCCTGCTTTATTTTTTTGTTTTCAGCACCGCTTGTCCTGGCAATATATTTCATGCCATATTCCCCTGCCAATTCATCCATAATTTGCCAATAGCCTACAGCGCCGGCTTTAGAAACTGCATTTCCGTTATAGGCTGATTCCAATGTTACTAAAACTTTCAACTCCTCAGGCAGGTTATAATTCTTTAAAATAGAAGCCGCTTTAGGTAAAAAAAACTTCCCCTTTGAATACATTGCAACCAGGTAATCTCTTTTGTTCCTGATAAATTTTTCAATATAGCCCATCATTTCCTCTTCGTTCCCTTTTAAAATTTCGGGATAAACAACATTGGACTTTCTAACTATATATCCTGGTTCAGATTTTTTATTGAGCGATGCAATTAAAGGATTCTTTGTAGTATCTGTTTTATTTTGACCCGATAAGGTTTTGAAAGCAAATAATAACGACGTACAGATGAAAAAGATAATGGATTTTATTGAAACCTTTTTGGGACTGTTTTTTAGTATCATACTTATGTATTTGTTATTCAATAAGATGCGCAAAACTAACCATTCTTTTTTTGAAAGCCGGTTTTAAGGGATTTTGAGCATGTTTTTTAACAGTTTGGCCTATAATAAGAAGCCCTTGGTCTAAAATTTATCCTTATATATTGATGGTTTTGCCCATTTTTACAGTCAGGTGGCAAAAAAGAAAAAGAAAAAAATTACGGGCACATTTATTTTTATTGTAATGCTATTGGCTGCTATGGCGGCCGGTACCTGGTACATTACCAGTTATTTTAACCGGCCCAAATTTGTCCGATACCCTGCATTTGGAATTGATATTCCCGTTAATTACGATATTCATGGCATTGATGTAAGCCGGCACCAGGCGGTTATAGACTGGCAGGATGTGAAAGCCATGCAAATAGAAAATGTGAAGATCGGTTTTGGTTTTATGAAAGCTACTGAGGGAATTGAAAGCGTGGATGGACGTTTCAGAAAGAACTGGTTTGAGGCGAAGAAAGCGGGCATACCCCGTGGCGCTTATCATTTTTTTAATGCACGCAAAAGCGGTAAGGCACAGGCAGAAAATTTTATAGAGACGGTAAACCTTGAAAAGGGTGACTTGCCACCTGTATTAGACGTAGAACAAATAAGAGGTACCAGTGTAGCTAATTTACAACAAAGGGTGGGGGATTGGATAAAAGTTGTGGAAAAACATTACAAAGTAAAACCAATTATTTACACCAATGCAGATTTTTATGAAAACTATCTTGCGGGAAAGTTTGATGATTACCCGTTATGGGTGGCACACTATTTAGTAAAAAATAAACCACGAATAAAAAGAAACTGGATCTTTTGGCAGCACAATGAAACCGGCCGGGTAAACGGTATCAGCGCATTTGTTGATTTTAATGTATTCAACGGTGATAGCGCGGATTTCAATAATTTATTAATTAAAGACTGACAGGCACTGATTAGTTAAGAAGCGGGAATTTCAAATTTGACAATGAGAAAATTTGAAAATGACTCCATGCCAGGGCGAGGCGCCAAATCAAAAAGGGAGAATTTGTTGTTAGGTTTTATCACGCTGGCGCCTGTTCAAAAAATGAAATTTTAATTTCTATGATGGGGTTGGGACAACAATTTATCTTGACGCTAATTAAATAATGAACATAATTATCAGTATTTTGTCATAAATATATGGAGCCGGAAGTAAAAGAATTTTTAATTAAAATAGTGCATTCCCTTTCAATGGGTTTGGTTTGGTTGTTAATCAATATGAGTATTGGTATATACTATGGGTTTGCATTTTTTGAGGGAAGCCCAACAATAGCCAACTGGCTGTATTATATAGGCTTCCTGGTTTCCCTCGCATTGTTGATTTTATATTTAAGAAAGAAATGGAAGGGCTGGGAGGAAATAAATTATTAGTGAAACCTGCTTTAACTGCTATGATCCGCTACAATCACCCACCTATTTTTTATTTTACGGAACAGCAATGTAAATGCGCCGTCAATATTTCCAATGCTCCTGGTTAAAAACCATCTGCCCACCACAAAATAGTACATCACTGATAAACGTTTTACTTCAAGCAGTTCAAAATCTAACTTGCCCATTGCCGATGTATCAGGGTAATTCCTTTTATAATTATCCATTGTTTTTTGCCATCCGTAAGTAACCCCGCTTTTGCCAATAAACATCAATGAATCTGTTTTCCAGTAGCCATTCATAAAGGAAGTTATGTTTCCGTCATTCCAATCCTTTGCCTGCGCTGCCAATAAATTTCTGACTTCCATTTCATCCTTAGTTTGCCCATGGGATACCATTACAAAAGCAACTAAAAAACAGAACAAAGCAATTGTCTTTCCCATAATAGAAAGTTTAAAAAGTATTTTAATAATTTGAACACATTAATTATTCATCACTCATCGTCGCGTTAATTTTGTTTCCACCCGGGCACCCTTCCCGGGGTGTAAGGTGCGCCTTTCTTTTCTAGTTCTTCTTCCACTTTGTTTATGGCTTCACCAATGGATTTTATTTCTTCTAAAACCGGTGCAAATTGTTTGGCTGCAAGCGCATAAGATTGCTGATAGGTTTGGGTGGGAGCGGCGGTAGTTCTCCACAGCGAACCAACAATAGACGATATTCTCCCATTGATAGAGGGAACTGTTTCAAACTCTCTTTTCGCCAAAGATGCATCACCGTTTAATAAGTTATTTACCGCATTCAGTCTCTTTTCAATTTCAAAAATATCTTTTGAAATGCTTACAGCAAGTTGAGGGGTTTCAAATATCGCGGGTTTAATGTATTTCAATTTATTCACCAGCTCGATTCTGTAATTATCAGCGCCTGAGGTTGCCCTTCTTAATTCGGCTACTTTTATGGAAAAATCCTGCAACGACTTTTTATCAGTAGCGGGTAGCGATGCCATATTTAATAAAACGGTTTTAAATGTTTGTGGTGTTGCTAATTCAGTATATATGCCATCTTCAAATTTGCTTAATGAAACTTTGTAAGTACCGGGCAATGCCATAAAGCCGGTTTCCGAACCTCCGAAAACAAAAGACTCATCATAAGGTATAAGGTTGATCGGCCCAAATGGAGCGTACCTAAAATCCCATACAATACGCTGAATACCTTTTTTTGCCCCTGCTTTTATTTTTCGTACCACGTTCCCGCCTTCATCTGATATGGTGAATAATAAATGGGGAGCAGGTTGTTCATCTTCCAACCGCATAGAATCGATGGAAATGTAATAGGGCGCTTCGCCTTTTTTGATTTTCTCCTTTTCTTTCTCCTGTCGTTTCTCTTTAAGGGTTTTGATATCTTCCTTCAAATGATAGGTGAAAACTGCACCAGGTTTTGGATTAGCCACGGTAAAAAAACTTTCTCCCTGGAAACCTTTACCTCTTACGCCCAGCGATATAGATTGTTCGTACATTAAAGCATCCTTAACCGGGAAAATAACAGCCGGTTTAGCCAACGCTTCTTTTTTTAGATTACGCAGGACTGAATAATCATCTAAAATGTAAAATCCCCTGCCGAATGTTGCAAGCACCAGGTCATTTTCTCTTTTCTGCAGTTCAATATCACGTATGGCAATGGTGGGTAACCCGGCCTTTAACTGGGTCCACGTTTGTCCGCCGTCAATAGTAAAATATACGCCAAACTCTGTTCCCACAAATAATAAATCTGCATTTACATGATCTTCCGCAATGGTATAAGCCGTGCCCCTTTCAGGTAAATTATGCTGAATGGCGTTCCAGGTTTTCCCGCCATCCATGTTTTTAAAAACATAGGGATGAAAATCGCCATAGCGGTGATGGTTAAAAGTTGCATATACCGTATTCCTGTTATGCTTCGAAGCTATGATTTGGTTAACATAGGTTTTCTCCGGGACACCGGAAATATTATCTATCCTTGTCCACAGTTTACCGCCGTCATTAGTAACGTGGATCAGGCCATCATCTGTTCCGGCGTACAAAAGCTGGTCATCTAATTTTGATTCAGCAAGCGTAGTAATGTTGCCATAAATATCCGTAGAGCCATTCTTTGCAACTGCATCCATGCTCCACACCTTACCCATCACGGGTAGTTTGTTCCGGTCAATCCCACTTGACAGGTTACCACTGATCAGTTTCCAGCTTTCACCCCGGTCATCCGTTCTAAATACTTTATTTGACGCAAAATACAGCCGTTTATTATCGAACTGCGAAATAATCAGCGGTGCATCCCAGTTCCATCGCAAGGCCGCTTCTCCCTCCTGTTCAATGGGTTTTATATCCAGCATTTCACCGGTTTTTTTATCATACCTCACTAACCCGCCGTATTGCGATTGGGCATACACTATATTAGGATCAGTTTGATCTATCTGGCTTTCAAAACCGTCGCCAATACTCGTAAAATACCAGTCAGCATTCATAATACCATTTCCGCTGATGGTTTGTGAAGGGCCTCCAATACTAAAATTGTCCTGCGTACCCCCGTGTACGCCATAAAAGGGCAGGGCATTATCAGTGGATACTTTATAAAACTGGGTGATGGGTAAATTTGGTTTAAACAGCCAGTTTTCAGCGCCATCAAAACTCTCGTACAATCCACCATCACAGCCCACTAACAAATGATTTGTTTCTTTAGGATCAATCCAAATAACATGATTGTCAATATGCTTGCTTTTTTCACCTAAAATTTTGAAATTTTTTCCGCCATCCAGGCTAACCCCCATATAAGTATTAATGACAAATACTTTATCGGTGTTGATGGGATCGCAAAATATTCTCTGGTAATAATTGCCGGAAGAAGAATAAGTACTTTGTTTTTCCCAGCTCGCCCCGCGATCCGTACTTTTATAAACGCCGGAGCCCTCATAGGCTTCCACTACTGCAAATAACAGGTCGGGCTTTACAGGTGATACGGCCAATCCGATCCTACCTATATCTCCTGAGGGCAAGCCTTTCATGATTTTATTCCAGGTAGCCCCGGCATCCGTGCTTTTGTACAGGGCAGATTCCGGCCCGCCGCCAATATAGGTAAACACTTTACGCTGGCGCTGATGGGCTGAGGCATATAATATATTTGAATTACGCGGATCAATATGCACTTCACTGAAGCCGGTATTTTCGCTAACGGTAAGAATAGCTTTCCAGGTTTTTCCGCCATCTGTAGTTTTGTAAACACCCCGCTCGCCACCCGAACTCCACAATGGGCCATAAGCAGCTACATACAGAATATCAGCATTAGTAGGGTCCACTACAATTTTTCCGATATGTTCTGAATTTTTTAGCCCCATATTTTTCCAGCTTTTTCCTGCATCTTCCGATTTATAAATACCGTCACCATAAGCAACACTTCGCTGGTTATTATTTTCGCCGCTGCCTACCCAAATTGTATTGGGATTCCCGGGATCAATGGTAATGCAACCGATGGAGTAAGAACCTTCGCCGTCAAATACCGGGGTAAAGGTTACGCCTGCATTGGTAGTTTTCCATACACCACCAGACGCGGCCGCTACATAGTATTCATAGATATTTGAGGGATTGACAGCGAGGTCAGCTATGCGGCCCGAAGTAATAGCGGGGCCAATGCTACGGAATTTCAATCCATTCAATAAAGTAGCTGACAAGGTATCGGGGGTTGCCTGTTTTGTTATGGTTGGGGCTTTCTTATTTTGTGCGACAATTGAAGTAGAAATAAAGAAAAGTAAAACCCGTGTGCTGAACAAAAGAAATCGCATATTGCAAAAAGTTTATTTGGTAAAAAAATTGAATTGGAAGTTACAGAAAGAAATTTAACGGCAACGCTTTATCAAAGCTAACATTTGAAAGGAAGGGGGAAAAAGTTAAGATAAATACGAATAAATAAAAGCTGCCGGCGGGTACCGAAATAAAAAAAGGACCAGGATAGAAATCCAGTCCCGTTTTAAAATCCAATATCCTATGAAAAACCGAAACGAAGATATAGTATGATTTTAACTTTTACAACTACCGTTTAAGGGCATTTAGTAAACGGCATGTTTGGTACAGTAAACGGTAAATTTTGTGGTAAACCAAGGATAATTTTTAACTCGCCGCTGCTTCGTTTCCCATGCGGGGTTTACTCCAGCCGCCAGGATAAAAAAACTTCAAACAAGTTGTCACTTTTTTGGTAGATGATCATTAATGAAATGGGGGCATTTTTACTTTAGCAAATTTGTACATTTGAAATTCAAGCGCTTTCCTTTAGTTTTAATCGCTCCGGTTAATTTACTTCCTTACGGAAGCTGCCTAATTTAAATAAAACCTCCGGAAGAAAAATTGTCCCAACTTTGCAGGATGGATAAACCAATACTGATTTATTGCTACGACGCTTACTGCGGATGGTGTTATGCATTTAGTCCGGTGATAAAAAAAATTTCCGGTGATTACAAGGACCAGCTTGAATTTGAGGTATTAAGTGGCGGAATGATCATAAGTGAAAAAGCCAGGCACATAAGTGTTACAGCAGGCTATATTCAACAGGCATATAAAGTTGTGGAAGAACACACGGGTATTAAATTTGGCGCAGATTATTTATGGCATATCAACAATCCCGACGGGAGTGACTGGTACCCCTCTTCAGAAAAACCTGCCATTGCACTTTGCATTTTCAAAGAATTCTATCCTGAAAGGCAAATTGAATTTGCTGCTGATCTGCAATATGCCCTGCATTTCGAAGGCAGGGATTTATGCGATGATGAAGCTTACCGGCATTTGCTGGAGAAATATTCCATCCAGGAGGAAACTTTTTATACCAAATTGAAAAATGAAGAATATAAAGACAGGGCTTATTATGAATTTGCGCTTTGCAAACAATTACAGGTAACGGGCTACCCGGCAGTATTGATGCAGTTAAGTGAAACTAAATTTCATTTATTGTCACGCGGCTATACCGCTTACGAAGAATTGAAAGACAGGATTGATGAAGTACTAAAAGAAACGGTTCAAGGATAAATTTCCTAACTAAAAGACCCGGCGGCGGTGATCAATAATGTAAGATCAACTCATTTTTGCCTGCTATACCTGAATGTTGATTTTTTTTCCGTTATTATTTTTCCGTCATCGATCCACGCATAGAGCGAATCTTTGGTTATAAAACTGTATGAAATCCTTTTGGGATAATCATGTTGTGGGTTTTCAAATACAAAAATATTATTAGCGACGGATGTGAGCCTGAACGCAGTGGGTTGTCGGTTGTTCTGGTCCTCAACAGTGGAAGTATAAAAAATCCCCTCTTTTGTACAGCGCAGCGCCACTTTTTCTGTGGTTATGGTATCGTTACCCCTGATCATAAAACCGCGGTTTTGCAAATAATCCTTATTTATTTTTTTCCATTCTTCGCCAATAGCACCCTTTTTTGTTTTCATTATCCATTTACCTTCCAATGCATGTAATTGATCAAATATTGGATCGTTTTGTTTTTCCGTATTTATAAAAGCAGTAAGGGCAATAATAAAGATGACTGCTGCAAGGCCTTTTTTCATTTGTTCTTCTTTTTAGATGCTTTGGCAATTGGATTATAATCGAGCGCCAGTTTCAGCCAATATTCCAGTTTCTTTTCGGTAGCTAATGCAGTTTCTTCTACAAACACGTACCCCTTCATTACTTTACCACTGATATCCATGGGTACACTCCCTTTCTTTTCCAGCACTTTTTCAAATATATCCGGGTTAAGCCGAACCATCAGCCGATCTTTTTGAACTCCTGCACACATTTTATCGTTTACCATAAAACATATTCCGCTGAACATTTTTTTCTCTTCGACATCCTGTTGACTGAGCGAAAAAAATGCGCGTACCCTGTCCGCCAGCTTTTCATTATATGCCATAAAAAAGGGTATTATCTTTTTACATTTTCTTCATAAATGCGGATCCAGTCGGCTACGGTTATTTTACCGGCCAGTTCACCTATTAATGTATAGGGTATAGTGTCCATTTTTTTAAAGCGGATACAACTTTTACCCATATCTAATTTAACTGTGGTACTTTTTGCATATTCTTTTAAAAACCAGTCCAGCAATTTTTTATCACCATACACTCCCATATGATACACAGCAATAAATTTTTTTTGTGAAGCAATATTCATAAAAGGCAAGGGCAGTTTTGGATCGCAATGGTATCCCGGCGGATACAATGTATGTGGCACTACATAACCAATCATACCATAGTTCATTTCTTCCTTAAAGCCTTTTGGTAAGTTTTCCAGGATTTCTTTCCTTAGCTTACTCATGGCCTCCTGCCGGTCAGCAGGTAATTCTATTAAATATTGCTCGGTGGATATAGCTGTTGATTGCATATAGAAATTTATATTTTGGTGAATTATACACGCTCATAATATCTCGTTTTTTAAATCGAATAATGCATCGTGAACTGCTATTTTACAGGATCGGAAAATCAAAATTTTTCCCTTCCATATATCAGGGTCTTTAATAATTCGCAAACGTATTTCAGTGGTGCAAGTTCATAATGGTACTGAATGCAACGCTATCCGGTTACCTTCTGTATCCATAATCACTGCCATAAATCCATATTCAGGAGATATTTCTGTTTTAGGAACCATGATCGTTCCTCCTGCTGCTGTTACCTTATCCAATACCTGCTGAACATCGGGATTCCCATTTAAATATATCAGCGGGCCGGCTGAAGATGGCTTATGAAAGCCTCCGCTGTCCACAACGGCGCCGCCAATACCCTTCATGGGGTCATCTACTGGGAACATCCGCATTTTTATATTCGGCATGTCCATGGGTATCATGCTGATACCCAGAATGGATTCATAAAATTTTTGTGCCCGCTCCAAATCTGTTGCGGGAATTTCGAACCAGCTAATTGCATTGTCCATAAGTTTAATTTTTGCCCCCATAAAATAATCAGGAGGAATGTTTGTATTTTATTTTGTTACAGCAGTTAACATTTTTTCATATTCGGTATCATTGGGTTCCCAAAGTTCTACCCGGTTTCCTTCTCCATCCAGGATATGTACGAATTTCCCGTATTCATAATTTTCAATTTCATCTACTATCGTTACACCCTCATTTATTAGTGCAGCAACAAGTAGTTCTAAATTTTCTACGCGGTAATTGATCATGTATTGCCGGGATGTTTCGCCAAAGTAAGCAGTGTCATCCGCAAACGGGCTCCACGCTGTAAAACCTTTTTTTGTGCTATCATCCGAATGGCGCCATTCAAAACTGGTTCCGTAGGTATCCGTAACCAAACCCAAATGTTTTTCATACCATTCTCTTTGCAGGCCGGGATTTTTGCATCTAAAGAAGATGCCGCCAACAGCAGTTGTTTTTTTCATTAGGAGCATTTTAAAATTTCAATGTAGTTTCTTTAAGCCCAACCCACAAATCAAAATTACCGGTACACCGCATTGCTAAATGGAGATTTTTGTTCCGGGTTCATACAGGCGGCAATGCGCATTAAAATGAACCGCCTGATTTTTTTCGTGCAATTAAAATAATCATTTATTTTTTATTTTCAAACTTTTGTCCCCGTCCCGCGAAAGGAAGTTTTGTACACCTTTTTCAAAAAGCTTCCGGGCAGCAGGGTTTGTTAACCCGCCGTGAGGGGCTTATCGCCACAAGCCGATAATAGCGCCCATTAAGGTCAATCCCACCAGGCTATAACCGCCATTGATGCAAATTACCCTACCGCTCCGATGCTCAAATAATCCATGCATTGCGACAGCGCAAAACACCCATATGCCAGCAAGGAACCCGGCGATTGCCCCCCAGGTAATATCTGTTTTTTGAATACATCCTTCAGGACAAGTGGCAGGCCCATCGGCCAGGAACATGGCTAAATTGGCCGCCATGATGAGTGAAAGGATAAAGGCAATCCCATAGATCTTAAGCATATTGCCCTTTTTTATTTTTTCGAGGTCAAGTTTATTATCCGCCATCCACGCATTGCCAAATAATGCGGGCGAATACCAAACGCCCCCCAAAACAAAAGCGGATATACCTGCTACCAGTACCGCTAACCAATTGATCGATGACATGTCCATAGTAAAGTTGTTGATGTTAAAATTATTTATTGAATTCCAAACTAATGTACAAACTTTACAATTGCAACCCCTTGCAGGATAAAGCCTATAATAATGCCGATAAAACTGGATAATAACCCGATGAAGTTCGTAAACAACCGCGAACGGCTAAACGATATCGGGGTAAGGGTGTTGCTGGTACCATTGTTCGGTATCTCCATTCCATTACTTACACAAATGGTTCCTCATGCAAATTTTACCAACTGGCAGATCAAAACCAGCTATCTCTATACGATCATGATCGCTTTTGTTATTTATGAAGGCTCCCGTTTTTTACTATTTACACTGCGCCATTATTTTGACTGGCTGAATAAACCTGCAAAAAAATTAATGGCCATCATTATTACCATCCCGTTTTTTTGCGTGCCGGTAAGTATTTTGCTGTTGGTAACCTGGTACCATATTTTTTTGCACGGCAGCGTAAACTGGCAGGTTATAAAACTGTCGTGTATTATAATTACGGGTGCGGTGTTTTTTTTGGTAAATGTATACGAAACGGTTTTTGCGGTGAGGGACATGGCTGCTGATAAAATCAACAGGGAACAATTGGAACGGGCAAAAGCCGAGGCAGAACTGGAAGCCTTAAAAAATCAGGTTGACCCGCATTTTATTTTTAATTCTTTAAATACATTAAGCTATCTAATTGAAACCAAACCTGTAAAAGCAAAGCAGTTTAATGATAACCTGGCCGATGTATACCGCTATATTTTGCAAAATAAAGCCCGTGACCTGGTATTACTAAAAGACGAAATATATTTTTTGCAGGATTACTTTTCTTTATTAAAGATGCGGTTTGAGGAAGCAGTAATGATGAACATGGACATTCCCATTGAATTGTATGACCAGTATTTGATCCCTCCGATCTCATTACAGGTTTTGGTTGAAAATGCCGTTAAGCACAATGAATTTTCTGATAATGCCCCTTTGAAAATAGAGGTAAGTCTGGAAGATGATATACTGGCTGTTTCCAATATTGTTAGAAAAAAGGCAGCGGGTAAACCATCTTCTAAAATCGGACTGCGTAATTTGAGCGAAAGGTATAAACTAACTGCTGATAAACTGCTTACGGTAAAAGAAGAGGAAAACAAGTTCCTTGTTTATTTACCCCTGCTAAAAATTGACTAAGTACTTTGTATGAAAATAATTATTATAGAAGATGAAAAGCCGGCTGCGGAAAACCTGCAGAAAGCCATTGCCCGATTCGACACCGGGATAGAGGTACAGGCTATCCTGGGCAGTGTTGAAACCTCTGTGGCCTGGATACGCACTAACCCATTGCCTGCATTGGTTTTTATGGATATTGAATTAACGGATGGAGTATCTTTTAAAATATTTGATCAATGCACGGTAACCTGCCCTATCATTTTTACCACCGCTTATGATGAATACTGGCAGGAAGCCTTTGAGTACAACAGTATTGATTATTTATTAAAACCAATTAAGCAGGAAAAATTAGTGATCGCTTTAAAGAAATACCATGCTCTCCGGCAGTATTTTGCCGCCAACCTTCAGCAGTTGGTTCACTGGCAGCAAACTAACCATCATGAAAAATACAGGAAACGCTATTTGATAAAACGCGGATCAGATTATATTGCCGTCAAAATGGAAGACATCGCATATTTTTATGCCACGCACAAACTGGTGTGTATGGTAGATAATAACAACCAGAAATATATCCTTGATAAATCCCTGGCTGACCTGGAAAAGGAACTCGACCCCGCTCAATTTTATCGGGCCAACCGGAAATACCTTATCAGCATTAGCGCCATAAAAAAAATTAAATTGCATCCCATCAATAAATTACTGCTGGAAGTTGCTCCGCCCATCAAAGAAGAAATCATTATCAGCCAGGAAAATGTTGCTGCCTTTAAATTTTGGATGGGTAGTTAGCAAAATGTTCCCCGCGTTTAATGTCTAATAAGGAACTTTTCGCAGGTCGTATAATGTAAAATGAAAACCACTCCTTCGTCGGGTATCCAGGGCATTACTTCCCGCAAGGATCCTGGATACATCCGAAAACTTAATAGTAGCTATATGGTCAGTAGATTCAATCAATTCCTTGGTAGAAACAGCCTGGTCCCAGGCTCCGCTACCAACTGGTGTAACCATTAGCAACATGCTGTCTTCCAAATATTCAAGTGGGTTGCTAAGGGTAAGCCTGTACCAATGGGTGGCAAGGTCATAGGTTACAGAGAAGCCGGGGCTGCCATTTTTTATTACAGCAAAACTGTCAACTACCCCCCATGCAATCATACGGGGGCCAGTGGAAACCGGCTGCCACTTATTATTACCGGGATCATTAACCGTTATCGTCTGGTATCGCATATAGCTGTATAACTGGCTTTCATCTGTATTATAAATAAGCATCCCCGGTACCGGATTGGTAACACCATTCATCTGCGGTAAACTAAGCCTTGGCAATACAAATGGTTTTGCGCTGGGGCCCAGGTCAAGTATTGCCGAACTGTTTGGTGAGGTGGTTCCAATTCCTACGGATTGCGCCCGGGCAAAACAAGAAAATAACAGTAGCGGAATGATGATGATCTTTTTCATAAACATTTTTTAGTCTGTTGAAAACAGTGTTGATAGAATGCGGTAATGAATAAAAACTACAGCAGGGAATACCGGTTTAAAGGTCAATTCCTTCATTAATTTGGGATGCACCCCATTAATATTGCAAAATATTTTTTATGGAGTTACTAAGCAGTTTTTCTTTCTTAACGGCTAAAAAAACCAGCATGAAAGACCAGAACAAATGTAAGCATCCCGTTACAAAAAAAATTATTTGATTAAGTTATAACGATTATAATATGGTGGCTTATTAAACCATTGCTGAAAAATCGTCCTGTGGCAATTGCCACAAAAAAATATGGGAACAATCATGTGGCACAAATGATCGTTTTATAATCATTATCTTATTCTTCACCACTCCTGTAATATTATTTTTTATCTTCCTGAAAATCCTTAATTTACAATTATAAAAACTAAATATTATGAGATCAGCAACTCTACTCTGCCTGTTCGTTTTATTTGGATATTTAACGAACGCACAATTTACCATTCTCCCCCAGGTTGGTTTTGAAAACTCCCAAACCTCCATTGCCTTCAACGAACTTTCTTCCTTTTCTCCGGTGGGCGCAAAACTATCACCGCAAGCTGGCATTCGCCTGGATTACAAATTTAAACAAATGCATGGCCCTTTTGTTGGGATAGCTACAAGCAGATCAGTTGTCAAATTTAATTTTTCAGATCCTGCAATTGCAATGAATACTTATACTGCTTCAAGGGGCACTACTCAATTTCGGCTGGAAGGTGGATACCAGCTAAGCAGTAAACCGATCTATTTCAAAAAATCAGGGTCCGCCAGAATATCCCCGACAATTCACGGACAGAATGGTTCGGTAAAAAGAAGTTGCGGAAGTTCAATAGCAAGAAATACTTGCGGCAGTAAATCAAGTAAGGCAATTGCAGCAAAATCTAAAGATAGAGGAGCATGGGTTCGCATTCAGCCCTCATTGGGTATTGCATACATTCCTTTTACTCCAACTTCAGAAATAAATACAAAATCCCAGGCCACCCAAACCGTATACGAATATAATGCAGGTAATTGGAAGACAGCATTGATAAGTGGAATTGGCTTTGAGTTTGGCAGGAAAAGTCAAAGTACCTTTATAGTTAGCCTAAATTATTTAAAGGGGGTGGGAGCTAACCTTAATACAAAAAATATCACTACGGTATCAGGAAATAAGCCAGCAAATAGCAGCCTCAAATCTGATGCTTCAGGATGGAACCTTAGAATGGGCATACCCATCAGCCTTCATAAAAATAAACCTGTTGTTAAACCACCCGTAATTGAAAAAACTTATAGGGAGCAAAAAAAATGTGGTCAATATAAATCGCGGTGCAGTAAGGTAATTTAATGCTTCTTGAAAATATTTTGATTGTTCTCCTTTGCTTCTTTTGATTAAGAATTGTTGTGGGATTATGATGCCTGTATATACCCTGGATTGCGAAGCATGCGGGTTCCGGCATTTAAGAATAGTGGTATTCCTATTATCGGCTCTCTAGGCTGGGAAGGCCAGAACCAACAAGGAGTAAAAATTAAAGCGGAATTTTTGATTTTCCTTTCAAAATAATTATCGGCACTCCATTTCAAAAGATTATTGCCAAAAGGTGATAGTGAAATGAAAAGCAATTAGCATAATATGCTCCAAATTTAAAAGGAAATGCTCCGGGGGAAGATAAATTCAACCAGTTGAGATGATAGGAAGTATCTTTAAAAAGTTGTTTAGGGTAAAAAAGAAACCCCGCCATAAGCGGGGCTAACTTTACCAAAACCTAACTTCTTATTTATTAGCGGGACGCGGTGCATTACCTCTTTGTGGCCTTAAAGAAGGTTCAATCTCATCTATCCATTTTTTCATTTGTTCGGGTGTAAAAATTACTTTAAGTTTAGCATCTCTTGCGTCCGCAAGTTCTTTGCGTTTTGCCATCATGGCTTCCCTGTCCATTGTGCCGGCTGCCCGCATTTCTTCTCTTGCTTTAGTTTGTGCCTTGTTAAAATCAGCAATGACTGTCTCCGTTTTTGTTTTTGCGTCGGCATCCAAATTTAGTACAGCCAGTTTTTCCATTGTGGTCTTGGTCATTTCTTCCGGGGTCTGACGCTGTCCGCCACCACCTTGTGCATTTACTGAAGTAAAGCTGAATATCGCAGCAAATACCATTAAAACAAATTGTTTTTTCATTTTATTTTTCGTTTAAGATTTAAAATAGTTTTCTATTGGACGACAGATCTAAAAGAAACAGGCGGTAAATTCTATTTGGCAGATTTTTTTCTTGAATCACCCCTCCTGCTGAATACTTTAATAAATAAAGAATCATACTTTGGTAACTGTTCTGGTGTACAAAGTTGCCGTATACTTTTAATATGAGTAAACATGCGGATCTCCATTAGTTTTTGGGCGGCTGAGGAATTTTCTGCTACTACACTTATTACCGAGTCGCTAAAATTACCTGCTAGTAGTTGCTTAAATTGTTCATTTTTATTGTTCCTTGCATTTTCAAACAATTTGCTGATTTTTTCACGATGCCTGCTGCTCAATGTATCATACTGAGATAGCTGCTGCTGATTAAAACCAATTTCATTTTTTAAAAAATTTGCAATGAAGGTTTTTCTATCCGTCCTGCCGCCCTGCTTATCCTGTGAACCTTTTTTCTGTAAAAAAAAAGCAAGTATGGCAATATTTGCTATAAGTAAGATGGCAATGATTGCAAGGAAGACCTTATTCTTATTTTGATTATTTATCATTGTGGTTCAGGGTTTTCAATGTCATAAATAGTGGATACGGTGTAGGAGAATTCATCAGTCGGATACTGTGTTGGTTGCTCGGTAGTAGCTGTAAACGGATCTGTTCTGTTTGACACAACCACCATCACATTTATTAAGATTAACATTGCCAAACCCGGAATGGCGTAAGCAGGCCTGCCGATCAGCCAACCCGCTTTTTCCCACACATTCTTTTCTTTTTTATTGAGCCTTGCATTAACACGTGTAAGAAGAAAAGGCATTGGATTGGCCCTTTGTATATTGTCTACACTATTTATCGCTTCGTTAATCAATTCATTGATCTTTTCTTTCTTATTCATAACACATATTTTTATTGATCCAAAAGTTTCCCCTGGTAATAATTGTATAATACTTTTTTCAAATTCGATTTCGCTCTTCCCATTAAGGATTCTACTGCATACAAACTGGTGTTCATTATTTCGGCAATTTCCTGGTGGCTTTGCCCCTCTAATTTGTGAAGCGTAAAAGCAATCCGCTGTTTATCTGGTAATTGTTTCAATGCTTTAAATAATTCGCCTGACCTTTCTTTTTTTTCTAATTGTACTCCGGGATGGTTGAATTCGGCCGGGTGGTTTTGTTCATTGTCCTGGCTCCCAAACAGACTTTGTACCAATCCGAATCTTTTTTTCCTTTTCTTTTTCTTTTCATGATCCAAAGCTTTTGAAATGGTAATACGGTATAACCAGGTAGATAACTTTGATTCGCCTTTAAAAGAATTGATCGAAAGGTAAACCTGCACAAAAACTTCCTGTGTTATATCATCTGCATCTTCTGCATTTTGAACAATACCGATGGCAGTATTATATACCATATCCTTATACAAATCCACAACTGCGGTAAATCCCGATTGATCTCCCTGCTTTAGTTTACTTATTAACGCTTCAGATTGGTTCACCGCGTGCTTATTTATAAAATCCAATCTAAAAGTAGTTAAAAGGATGGATTCATTCCTCCTGGCCGCATCATTCCTTCCCTGTTTTGATTAAATCCGCCATTCGCAGGTCGGGCAGCAACACCAAAGTTTTTAAGGCTATAACTAAATGTAAGCATAAAATATTGTTGCAAAACCTCGCTTTGGGAATCTTCTATATATGCCCCGGTTACAGTTCTAACAATACTTTGGTTTTGTTTCAACAGGTCAAACACTGATAATTTAAGTTCAGCCGCTTTTTTCTTCCCGAATTTTTTACCAATGGCTGCATTCCACAACCAATAACTTTGGTTAAATCCATCCGTTAAACCACTGTATATCTGGTTCGAGACATCATTTTGTACAAACCATCCCTTTTTGCTCAATAAATTAAGTTGAAGCCCTGTTGCCTGGTTAACATACTTACTATTGGAAGTAGTCCTTAGGGAAATCGTTTGGGCATTACTAAAATTAGCGCTGTACGACAGGTTAAAATCAACGTACTCGCTGATATTGCTTGCAAAAACTATCCCCGTATTATAGGTGTAATTATTAGTGGTAGTTTTTCGGTAATTTGCTAAACCAGGCAATTTAGCATAGCTGAAACCTGCGTTTAGGTTAACGGTTGTTTTGATCACTTTTACGGGAAGGCTGTAGGTGAAAAAAGTACGCAGGCTCTTATACCCGTCCAGGTTTACTGGTTTGGTCAATTGTGATCCCTCCTTTAGCACCAGTTTTTGCTGTATAATCGAATCTTTGTTAGCAATATAAGTTGCATTGGAAATATAATCACTGGCTGTCTGTAGAAATAGATTTGCAAAAAAGCTCCTGCTTGTTTTTGAATTGGTATACATGTACCTGCCTGCAAGAAAATGAGTGTAAGATTGTTTCAGATCGGGATTGCCACTGCTCACCCTTAATGGATTTGTAAGGTTTACAACATCCTGCAATTGATTCACCGAAGGAAAATTGGTAGAAGCCCTGTAAAACAAACGGATATTAGTTGAGGCATTGAGTTTTTTCCGCCACATAACATTGGGTAATATATTTGTGAAAGACTGGTTTACTGATGATGAAGTCGGAAATACCCGCTGGCTTTCTAATTTTGAATTTTGAAAGTTAACCCCGAATGAAAGCTGCTCATCACGACTTTGCCCCAGCCGGTAACTAATACCAGCGTTATTGGTGGTAATGGTATTATCGAACCGGTTTGATAAAATCGTATCAAATTTTGAATATTTAATTCCATCAAACAAATAGGTTTGTTGATCTGCTTTATTTTTTTGAACAGATGGGGTATAATCAAATTGTAGCTGGCCTTTTTTGCCAATAGGTTCCGTATATGCGATATTAGCACCATAAGTGTAGCCATTGGTTGCGTTATCAGTAAACTGATTTTGCATCGAATCATTCGCAAAGAATCCCAGGCTGTCATAAAAGCGGTAACGGGCGTCAATGATCGATTCACCATCATTTTTTGTATAAGCGGTATTAAAACCAAGTGAAAGTGTTCGGCCTTTTTTTGCAAAGGAGTGACGATACATAATATTGTTCCGGATATTGTACCCGCTTCTGTCGGCCATTGAATTAGCAATTGAACTGTTGACAGAATCTTTAAAGGCATTGAGGGTGAGTAAGGAAGAAACCGGGGTCCTGGAGTTGTTATTTTGAAAGTTTATGCTGGGAATAATAAAAATAGAATTATTTGAATCTATTTTATATTCCAGCCTCATGTTGAAGCGATGATTATTATTCTCCGTATTACTAACTGAATTTTGCAAGGAAAATTGTTTTTTATCACCGAGGGTTTCTGTATTTACCACTGAACTATTATTATTTGTACTGTTATTAAAAAAATAGCTCCCGGTTATATTGAGTTTTTTCCCCCATTGATCGCTGTAATTGATACCAAATGCATTTGTTTTGCTGATGCCACTGGATTGACCAACTGAAAAATTATCTGCGCCACCGCCACCACCGCCCCAGCCACCACCGCCTCTTCCCCCACCACCGCCGCCGCGTCCTCCGCTGCTGGTAAGGCCCAACAAATCCTGGGAGCCAAAATTTTGCTGATTGATATTATTAAAATTACCCACCAGGGAAATACGCCTGTTACCTTTAAAAAAACTTATATTTCCCCCGGCACTATATCGGTCATCTGTACCATATCCCGTATATAACCTGCCAAACTGCCCATTCTTAATGCCTGATTTTGTAACAATGTTCAGCGCTTTAACACTGTTACCATCATCAAAACCAGTAAGTTGGGCCTGGTCGCTCAACCTGTCAAACACCTGTATTTTATCAACTACTTCTGAAGGTAAATTTTTCAAAGCAGCGGAAGCATCATCTCCAAAAAAATCCTTTCCGTCGATGGTTACTTTTTTTACCTGCTCGCCCTGTGCGGTTACAGTGCCATCTTTATCAACTGTAATTCCCGGCATTTTTTTGATCAGGTCTTCGGTAGTAGCATCGGGGTTTACTTTAAACTGGCTGGCACTGAATTGCGATGTATCACCTTTTTGAATGACTGCCGGCGCCTGCGAAACTACCACTACACCTTCAAGGTCTTTTCCCATTTTTAAAAGTTGAATGGTACCTAATTCTTTGTTCTCTCCGGTAATTATAAGTTCTTTTTTTATCATTTCATAGCCAATTGAGCTTATCTCAATAAAATAACTATCATTATCAATATTAACCAGATCAAAAGCACCTTTCCTGTCTGTTACTGTACTTGCTTTCTGGGTTTGTGATGAATCCCTTTGCAAATAAATCACTACTGTAGCACCCTGAACAGGTGTTTTATCATCCCTGACTATACCCTTAATGGTAGAATTCTGTGCTAATGCAGCAATTACAAAAAGGTTGAAAGTCAGAAAGAATCCTAGAAATCTTATCATAAAATTTAGTTTAACTAATACATATGACGCCGCAGGTAGTAAAAACCGGCGAAATTTTATTTTTTTCACCTGCAAAAGCAGTAAATAATTAATGCAAAGGATAAATTTTGTAGTAAATAATGTTATGACAGGATGTTATAATTTTTTTATATAATCTATTAGTCATTTTGGAAAATATGCGATCTGCATTATAATAAAGGCGACTTTTTTATTTAAAAAAATATTATTGAAATGAGTTGGCGAACTTTGCGCCAGGGAAAGCCCCAGGTATAATTTCTGACGTAAAAATTCAATAACGATAAATCTAAATCTAAATGGATAATAGTACCATCCTTACTGTCACCTTAAATCCGGCCATTGACAAAAGCACTACAACTGATTTGATTCAACCTGAAACAAAGCAAAGGTGCATGGACGTTTTTAATGAACCTGGTGGTGGTGGGATCAATGTAAGTAAAGCTTTAAAAAAACTGAAGGCTTCTTCCGTGGCACTTTTTCCTGCCGGCGGCCATAATGGCGAAATGCTTAAAAGCCTTTTAACACAGGAAGGTATACAGTTTCACTCGATCAATTCTACAGTAGAAACAAGGGAAAATTGGGTTGTATTGGAATCTGAAACCAATAACCAATTCCGGTTTACCTTCCCGGGAAGATCAATTGACCAGCAGGTTGTAAAGGATCTGATTGAAGATATACTTTCCTTTGGGCCTGAGTTTGTTGTATCGAGCGGTAGTTTACCTCCCGGCCTGCCCGATTATTTTTATGGCATGATAGTAAAAACAGCCAACTCCGTTGGTGCAAAATGTATAGTTGATACCTCAGGCGCCGCACTTCAGGCATTAAAAGGGAAACACGCCTATTTAATAAAGCCAAATATTGGTGAGTTGTGTAAAATGCTGAGTATAACGCGACTCGAAAATAACGAAGTGCCGGATGCAGCGCAGCAGGCTGTAAGAGATGGTTTTGCGGAACTTATTGCTGTATCAATGGGCCCCGACGGAGCCTGGCTCGTAACTAATGAAAAAAGGTATTTTGCCGGTGCTCCCCCGGTAAAAAAGAAAAGCACTGTGGGTGCAGGTGATAGTATGGTAGCCGGTATTACTTTCATGCTCCAACAAAAGCAGCACTTGCAGCAGGTGATAAATTTTGGGGTAGCCTGTGGTTCGGCAGCAACAATGAACGATGGTACCCAGCTTTTTAAGTTGGAAGATGTTCATGCGTTGTATGAACAAATCAACCGTAAAAAATAATAGAATAACTTCATAGGTTTATTTATAATTTCTTGGCGTTCCAAAAATAGTGGCTTTATCCCTTTTCGAGGGTGGAAAGCAGTGAAGGAGTAGTAACAGGTTGCCAAACAGGAGGGGAAATTAACCAACCACGCTGATTAATAGTTTAAGCAATTTCTTCAAATTGCTTCCCCTGTTGATATTGGGTTTGTAAGATAAACACAATATCAACAGGGGAATAAAGTCCGTTCTTACAAAATGATATTATCGATACATAAGATCGATTCCGAAATTTGTAGCCGATTTTGCATTTTTAAATCTAACTTGCAACCCTAAAAAAATATTCATAGTATGGATTATAACAGACTTGTTTCAGTAACCGGCTTAGGCGGTTTATACGAACTAATGTCTTCAAAAGCAGATGGAGGCATTGTGAAATCATTGGAAGATAAAAGCACCAAATTTGTAAGCACCCGTTTGCATAATTTTTCTCATTTGGAAAGTATAGAAGTCTTTACTACAAAGGATAATGTGAACCTGGTGGAAGTTTTTAACGCAATGAAAAATAGTGAGGAAGTTTTACCAGATGCAAAGGCGGACTCAAAAGCTATTAAAGGATACTTCGAAAAAGTTTATCCCGATATGGATTTTGAGAGAGTGTATGGAAGTGATATGAAAAAGATGGTAAAATGGTTTGCGCTATTAGCTGTTAACGAAGTGGAAATTAAATTATCTGAGAATCATGAACAGGATGGAACATTACATGATGTAATTACCCCAAAAGCAAAAACTACCGAACCCAAACAGGCAAGTGTTAAAACTGCTCCGCCCAAAAAGATAAATTCACCCAGGAAAATGGCTTAGGAAAAGGGTCTTGGCAACGACAGAATTCCAAACTACCGGGTAGCCTTGGGTTGTTTAGACTTGGATACCAGGTTCGGACAGGAGGCACTTAGACCGAACCGGGAATAATAAGTCCGAAGTATAAAGCCGACCAACTTTTCTTTTTATAATACCCGATTGCTTTAACTCCTTTCCAAAGTCCATTTAGGGATTTAGGGCACAAATACTTTTCTATGTACACAGCAAATATTCAGAAAACTTCCCGTCATTTTCTCCCCGAAAATTTTATCGTAACGGACTGGCAGAGCCTTGAACCCTACTTCAAAGATTTACTCGAAAGAAATATCGACATAACGGATAATTTGGAACAATGGCTGCTGGATCAAAGTGAAATAGAAGCTGTGGTAAGTGAGGATGCTTGCTGGCGGCAGATAAAAATGACCTGCGATACAGAAAATAAGGCTTTGGAAGAAGCATTTAATTTTTATTGTACCGAATTGCAACCGAGGATTCAACCTTTTGCTGATGCATTAAATAAAAAATTAGTCAATCACCCATTGGCTTTAGAATTGGATACCGTTAAATATTTTACTTACCTGCGCACCCTACGCAAAAACATTGAATTATTCAGGGAAGAAAATATTCCTTTGCAATCGGAATTAGCAGTGATGCAGCAACAGTTTGGGCTAATCTCCGGTAAAATGACTGTTGTAATTAATAATCAGGAGTATACATTACAACAGGCAGCAAAATTTTATGAAAGTCACGATCGGAATTTAAGGGAGCAAGCCTATAGAAAAATACAGGGAAGAAGACTGCAGGATAAAGATGAACTCAACACACTATTCAATTGTTTATTAGAAAAACGTAATGCCGAAGCATTAAATGCCAGTTTTTCCAATTACAGGGATTACCGGTTCAAAGAATTAGGAAGATTTGATTATTCGAAGGAAGATTGTTTTGCATTTCATGAAGCTGTGAAGCAGCATATATTGCCATTAGTAAACCTGGTTTACCGGAAGAAGAAAGATAAATTAGGTTTGGATACATTACGGCCATGGGATGTTGAAGCAGTTCCGGAAAATTCACCATCGCTCCAACCCTTTACAACAAGTGAAGAACTGATCAGAAAATCGATTGAATGTTTTTCCATGCTTCGGCCTTTTTTTGGTGAATGCCTTATAAAAATGAATGCTTTAAAACACCTTGACCTGGAAAGCCGGAAGGGAAAAGCTCCGGGTGGGTACAATTGTCCCCTTGCAGAAAGTGGCGCTCCTTTTATTTTTATGAATGCGGCCGGACAGATGCAGGACCTGATTACAATGCTACATGAGGGTGGTCACGCCGTCCATTCTTTTTTAGCTCATCCATTGCAGTTAACCGGCTTCAAAGAATACCCCATGGAAATAGCTGAAGTAGCCAGCATGGCCATGGAGCTTTTTAGTATGGAATTTTGGCATGTATTTTTTACTGATGACGCTCAATTAAAAAAAGCGAGGGAGTACCAGTTGGAAAGGGTGATCACTATTTTTCCTTGGATAGCTATAATTGATAAATTTCAGCATTGGTTATATGAAAATCCTGCACATTCCATTGAAGAAAGGACCGCTAAGTGGAACGATATCCTAAATGAATTTAGTGACGACGTAATTGATTACAGCGGATTGGAAAATTACCGAAGCAATCTTTGGCAAAAACAATTGCATTTATTTGAAGTGCCATTTTATTATATCGAATATGGCATTGCCCAATTAGGCGCTATTGGCATGTGGAGGCAGTTTAAAGCAAATAAGGAGCTGGCGCTCGACAATTATTGTAGTGCACTTAGTTTTGGGGGCACCAAAACATTACCACAGCTTTTTGAAAATGCGGGTTTAAAATTTGATTTTTCTTCCGAACAGATAAAATCATTGATGGGGTTTGTAAAAGGAGAAATGGAATAACTTTTCGCTTTTAATCTTTTTAAATTACCATTGAAAGTATTTGATGATGGTATTTGAAGTATTTTTTTAAAAATCGGATTAATTTAATGCGGCAATACCGGTTTTACATAATAGTTTTCCTACCAGGCGCAGAGCTCTTTGGTAGCATAAAAACTTTTGAATTTCCTGATTGTTTTTGTTTAAAATAGACAGCGTTTAGTGTTGCATAAACAGATTATTTATAAATAGCCGCAGTTTGGCAATAAATTTAATAACAAAATAAAATCACCAATACACTTCTTTATGTTTGCTTGCAAAAAAACATTATTGTTAAAGGGGGGTTAGGCAAATTAAATTACATTATGTTAGATAAATTAGATGCAATTAAAGCAAGATTTGACAATTTAGGTGTGGCGCTCACCAATCCTGAAATCGTCAGTGACAACAAAAAATTTACTTCCATTAGTAAAGAATACCGAAGTTTAGAAAAAATCGTATATGCAAGAGATGCATATGTTAAACTGCTGGATGATATTGAGTTTAACAAAGAAGTATTGAATGGGGATGATGCAGAAATGAGAGACTTGGCAAAACAGGAATTACCAGTTTTAGAGGAAAATAAAGAAGCATTAGAGAAAGAACTCCGCAATTTGCTGATTCCTAAGGATCCATATGATGAAAAGAATGCCATACTTGAGATAAGAGCAGGTACCGGGGGTGACGAAGCATCGCTGTTTGCAGGTGACCTGTTACGGATGTATTTAAAATATTGTGAGAAAAAGGGGTGGAAAACAGCATTATTGAGCGAAAGCGGTGGCACAGCAGGGGGTTATAAAGAAGTACAGGTAGAAGTAGTGGGTGATGATGTATATGGAACATTGAAATTTGAAAGTGGGGTACACCGTGTACAACGGGTACCAGATACAGAAGCCAGTGGCCGGGTTCATACCAGCGCCGCTACTGTTGCGGTGATGCCTGAAGCCGAAGAAGTGGATTTTGAACTGAAAGAAAGCGATGTAAAAATGGAGACTGCCCGAAGTGGAGGGGCAGGCGGCCAAAACGTTAACAAAGTAGAAACCAAAGTTTTCTTAACGCACAAACCAACCGGACTTGTTGTAATGTGCCAGACCGAAAGGAGCCAGTTAGGCAATAAAGAAAAAGCAATGGATATGTTACGAACTAAATTGTATGATGAAGAAGTGCGTAAAGCAGAGGAAGCCATAGCCCATAAACGTAAAAGTTTAGTAAGTACCGGTGACAGGAGTGCTAAAATAAGAACCTACAATTTTCCGCAGGGACGCGTTACGGATCACCGTATAGGTCTTACTGTTTATAACCTGGACAATGTATTAAACGGGGATGTACAGGAATTTATTGAGGCACTGCAATTTGCCGAAAACGCAGAGAAAATGGCGACCCAGAATTAATACGCCTTAATTTGAAAAATGAAGAATTGGCAGACATGACAAAATTATACTGAGGATTTTGAAGCTTTTTGGTAAGTGAAGGAGTAGAAGCAGAATGTACTACCCCACTATGAGTAATTTAATCAACATTTAAAAACTCACGATGAAATTGCCAAAAGAAGTATTTAATATATAAGTTATATACTCTCTAATACTCATAGTAAATTTTGATGAGTATTATAAAAAATCTCTTCCACGGTAAGTAGAAATATGATGAAAGGCTTTATTACTGAAAGATTGAGGCAATTTCATAAAGACAAGCTTCAGGGGACATAATTGAATAAAATTTTGATTATGAATAACTTACAGCAAAATAATCAGGATTAACCCTATAAAAAATATGGGACAAAAATTGGTGGCAATAGCCTAAAACGCATAAAACAATGTCCTTAAGAAGCTATTTTAAATAATTGTTAAAGCGACAAAAATTTTTAACTGTTTACTATTTTTTTTCAACTAATGAATTAACTTTACCTTTAAATAAGGCAAAAGGGAATAACATAAATGAAGAGTTAGAAAAGAAAACACCAGGTTTGCCTATTAAAGATTTTTTAACAAGGGATTGAAACTGTTGGCATCCCATTTGCGTATTATGTATTAGACAAACGAAATTAAAAATTCAAATTTTTCTCATAAGCAGTTAGTTTTGGTAAACGGCCCCTGTTTCTACAGGGGCCTTTCTTTTTTACCCTTTCAGCGTAGCTTTACTTTTTGTTAACAAAACAAATACCTTTTGTAATTACCGAAGTGGAGTAGTCTTTTACCCATATAAATAATGCTGTATAAATATTCCATACCAGTATCTGTAAACGCGCGGGAAGCGCAAATAGACGAATAGAGTAATTTCGATGTTAGGTGTTTTTTCTACCAGCTACTTTTTTGTTGACTACAAAAAGCCATCTCTTAAATACGATATGCTTTTTACTCGATGGAACCTGGCCTAATTATCCGACTTTATATGCCGATAAGCTAAATACCATTTATCCGGAATAAATTTTTATTGATATAGTTAATTCTGGGCTAAAACAAGAAGGATACTGGAAAACTCGCCATACCGAAAAATTGCGTGTATATCTAAAGACTATTTTAGCCCTTGCAAAATATAGTCATAAAAGAGTTTTACTTTTGAATTGTTTTAAATAGAAAAATAAATCTCTTTAGTTATAATTTATTTTAATTTATTGATTTGGCTACAACAGCATCCGAAAGAAAATCTTTCTTTAAGAAAATAAGTGGTAAAAATAAAAATGAGGAAGAGTCGGAAATGACCTTCTTTGACCACATAGAAGAATTGCGCTGGCATATCATGCGATCTATCATTGCCTGGTTGGTAGCAGCTATCACTATTTTTGTTTATATCGACTGGATATATGACAATGTAATATTATCTCCTGCGAATGAAAATTTTGTTACTTACGGGGCCTTGTGCCAACTGGGACATTGGCTGCACATTGGTGATAGCTTTTGTATGCCACCTGTTAAAATAGATTTCCAGGTAACCACAGTGAATGGCACTTTTACCTCAGCAATTACCATCGCAATGATTGGAGGAATAATTGCCGCATTTCCTTATATTTTTTGGGAATTATGGCTTTTTATAAAGCCGGCATTATCGCCTAAAGAAAGAAAATATGGGAGAGGAAGCATATTTTGGGTATCCCTGTGTTTCTTTACTGGCGCTGCTTTTGGTTATTATTTACTGGCCCCTTTTACTTTTAATTTTTTAGCAAGTTTTACCCTGGGTAAAACCGGTATGATTCAATACCGCCCCGCGGTTAATGATTACATTGATAGCCTTACCAATTTAATGCTTGGATGCGGTATTGCTTTTGAATTACCTGTAATATCCTATGTACTTGCCAAAATCGGGCTTATTACAGGAAGTACCATGAGAAAATATTTCAAATTTGCATTTGTGATTATCCTGGTCGTGGCAGCAATTATCACCCCATCCCCGGACTGGACAAGCCAGTTTTTGGTTGCTATCCCCCTTTTATTATTGTATTGGATAAGTATTCTTTTAACTACCCGCGTAGAAAAAAGAAAACTAAAAGAAGAAGAGAAAGAATGGCACTAAAGAAAATGATAAGTATTAATTGATAATGTATAACTTTTTATGTGTTGATTCTTATGTAAGATTTAATTTTACCAAGCCAATTATTTTTTACCCGTTAGCCATTAATCAATTATCAACTATCAACCATGATATCCTTTAACTTACAATTGCCCATTGCCATTGGTTGCGATCACGCAGGATTTGATTGCAAAGAAGACCTGATTTCTTTATTGGAAGGAGAAGGGCTGGTGTTTAAAGACTTTGGTACCTACACAAAAGATTCTGTTGACTACCCCGACTTTGCACATCCTGTAGCAGATGCAGTAGAGAAAGGAGAGGCAGCATTCGGCATTTTACTATGCGGGAGCGCCAATGGAGTAGCTATCAGCGCCAACAAGCACCAGGGGATAAGAGCTGCTATCTGCTGGGGTGAAGAACTGGCAGAACTGGCACGCAAACATAACGATGCCAATATTATTTGTATCCCGGCTCGTTTTGTACGCGATGGTGATGCGGAAAAAATGCTTGATATTTTTATGAACACTGCTTTTGAAGGTGGCCGTCATAAAGAAAGGGTAGATAAAATTGCCTGCTAGTGTGAAAAGTCAATTGATAAATAATTACCCGCTATTACAGAACACTCGTTTCAGTTTTGGTTAGGGAAGATAAGCGACAAGTCCCTGCATATATTAGTTCTTAGTGACATAAAAATAATGCATGGATTGAAATCAGCAAGCATCAATGGAAGAGGAATTAAACAGTATTGCGGATTACCACAATGGTATACAACGTAAAGAATTGGAGGGATATGAACTGGCTAGTAAGAAAAGCAAGAAATGCTTTGTACTGGACCGCAGGCCTTGTTTTTGCGGGTGAAATGATTGCCATGTTTAACGGAGGAGGTGAATTTAATATCTACATACTCATCATTTCCCTAATTGAAGCGGGTATTTTTGTCACCCTGGCATTCTGGACCAGGAAAAGACCATACACGGCAATCATTGCAGGGCCTATAGCATTTATAGGTATCATACTTTTTTCGGCGATAGCAAATACGTTCACAGACGGTGGCGTTGGATTTTTAAAAGCAATATTCAGCGGTTTTATTGTTAAGGCGATTATATTAATAAATCTTATCAAAGCTTTGAGGGATGGAAAAACTTTGCAGAATGCGTTAGAGGAAAAAACTTAGACTCAGTTTCATAAAAATCCTTAGCTTCAAAATATACACTGTTTTTCGGTCTCATTCCTGTCGGTTTGCCGGGAGGATGAGTTGATCGGCAGATATTGGTCATCAGGCCGCAATTTGGTTGCCCCGGCATCAAAAAAACTAAAAACCCATAGAGAAAATCTTTAGCGATAAAATATAAAACAATAAAATACTGCATCCTTTTACCAACCCAGCACCCATGCAAAAATCAGCGGACAAACTATTGTAGCATCACTTTCCACAATAAATTTGGGTGTTTTGATGTCCAGCTTGCCCCAGGTAATTTTTTCATTGGGTACCGCCCCCGAATAAGATCCGTACGAAGTGGTACTATCGCTTACCTGGCAGAAATAACTCCAGAAAGGAACATCATGCCATTCCAGATCCTGGTACATCATCGGCACCACGCATATTGGAAAATCACCAGCAATACCACCTCCAATCTGGAAGAAACCTACTCCCTTGCCTTCTGAATTTTTCCTGTACCAATCAGCCAGCCAAACCATGTATTCAATACCACTTTTCATAGTGCTTGCCTTCAATTGATTTTTGATTATATAAGAAGCAAAAATATTTCCCATCGTACTGTCTTCCCAGCCCGGAACAATGATAGGTATGTTTTTTTGCGCGGCAGCCAGCATCCAGCTGTTTTTTGGATCAATTTCATAATACTGTTCAAGCACTCCACTCAACAACATTTTGTACATGTATTCATGGGGAAAATAACGCTCGCCTTTATCATCAGCGTCCTTCCATATTTTATGAATATGTTGCTGTAATCTCCTGAAAGCTTCTTCTTCGGGAATGCAGGTATCCGTTACACGGTTGTAATGATTCTCCAGCAAGTCCCATTCATCCTGTGGACTTAAATCCCTGTAGTTAGGTACCCGTTTATAATGACTGTGTGCCACCAGGTTCATGATGTCTTCTTCAAGATTGGCGCCCGTGCAACTGATAATCGCAACTTTATCCTGGCGAATCATCTCTGCCAGGCTCAGTCCTAACTCCGCTGTACTCATTGCTCCGGCAAGCGTTATCATCATTTTACCACCTTCGTTGAGGTGGGCAACATATCCCCTGGCTGCATCCATTAAAGCCGCTGCATTAAAATGACGGTAATGGTGTTCTATAAAATCAGAAACGGGTGTTTTATTCATAACTATTTATTTTTAATCCTAAAAATGTTTTTCGATCTTTTTACGGGTTGTAATCATCGCCCAAAAGTTAGCTGAAGGGTGCAAAAGTAATTTTTTTTATGCATCCACAACAGTAAATATATAAGCCTAAGCCTGGGGCGATACCAGTCTTTCTATTTAACCATACGGGTAATTCTTCATTAAATAAAATATAGCTTTGTACTAACAGTTTCTTCCTGAAACCCTGATTTTAAGGGCAGAGGGCCTAAATTCTAACCTTTTCACATGAAGCAAATATTTTTTATCTGCCTGTTGTTTTCTTTACAGCATTTATTTTCCCAAACCATCATCCGGCGGGATACTTTAATAGAAAGCATGATAAATGAAGTATCGCCCGACTCATTGCAATCATATATTAAAACATTGGTGGGATTTGGCACACGCAATACTTTAAGTACGCAAACAGAGCTTAAACGCGGCATCGGAGCTGCCCGAAATTGGGTATTAAGCAGGTTTAATGAGATGGCAAAACAGTCTTCAGGCAGGTTAACGGCTATGATAGATACCACTACCTTACAACCGGATGGTAAAAGAGTGGACAGGTTACTATTATTGGGGAATGTACTGGCAACGCTTAAAGGCACAGATCCTGCGGACAACCGCATTTTTATCATTAGCGGGCATTTGGACAATATGCGTACCAGTGTAATGGATCGAACTGGTGATGCACCCGGGGCAAATGATGATGGCAGCGGTGTGGCAGCCGTAATGGAATGTGCCAGGGTGATGAGTAAGCGAAGTTTTTCGGCCACAATAATTTTTGTTGCCGTGAGTGGTGAAGAACAGGGATTATTGGGCGCAACGTTTATGAGTGAAAAAGCAAAAAAAGAAAACTGGAATATTGAGGCTGTCCTGAACAATGACATCATGGGGAGCAATAACAGTAATGAAACAAACATAATAGACAACACAAAGATCCGTGTATTTAGTGAAGGGCTCCCTGCATTTGAAACAGAAAAAAATGCTGCATTGATAAGGAGTCTTGGTTTGGAAAATGACAGCAAATCAAGGCAACTGGCCCGATATGTAAAAGAGACAGGGGAACGGTACGTTGACAATCTGCAGGTAGTACTGATCTACCGGAATGACCGTTTTCTCCGTGGCGGCGATCATACGCCTTATGTTCAGCGCGGATTTGCGGCAGTGCGTATTACAGAGATGAACGAAAACTATACCCGTCAGCACCAGGATGTAAGGGTTGAAAATAATATTCAGTATGGTGATCTGCCTGAATTCATAGATTTTGAATACCTGCGAAAAAACACCTGTATCAACCTGGCCAGCCTTGCAAGTCTGGCCAGCGCACCAGCTATGCCCGACTCAGTGAAGATGGATGTAAAGAAATTAACCAATTCAACTTATTTGTATTGGAAGAACCCTAAATTTGGTAAAACGAAAGGATATTATATTTTAATGAGAGAAACAAGCAGCGCTTTCTGGCAGAAAAAATTTTTTACAACAGCAACCGAAATGCGTTTACCCTATTCAAAAGATAATTATTTTTTTGCCGTACAATCTTTAAATGAAGCCGGTAATGAAAGCCTCGCTGTTGTACCGGCAGTGGGCCGGTAGATTTTATTAAAAAAAATAAAACTGCCGATATTAATAAAGCCGTTATGATCAGGTTTTTGACCGGTAGAAAGAAGGGTGGAAGATATCAGCTTCTTTTTACTGATCAGGGAAGTTTATTTGTTTTGTGCTACAGGTAAATAGTTACAGATAACTGTTTAAATTTCATTTATTGAATTTTGTATTGAACTTAAGGAGAACACTGGCTACCGCGATTAGTTAAGGTAAACACATCACCCGCGCAAAAAGGAAAATTTCAATTTTTGAAGGGTACAAAAAAATAGCCCGTCTCATAAAAGATGGGCTATTAATGGTCGAGCTACTGATATGGTATTTTACTTTTTCTTTATTTTACGTTCTACTTCCAAATTACCATTTGCCGAACTCTTTAATTTTAATACCTGGTTGTCATTTGCGACGGTAAGGTAGTAGCGGGTTTCACCTTCATAGGTTAATTCAAGCGCTTTTTTGGAAACCTCGTATCCTGCATATTTTTTGGCCACTGCCAATGAAATACTAATTGGCAATTGAGATGATTCCATGGTCCTGGAAGTACCAACGAGCTGTCCTTCTTCATTGTAAGCTGCATTTACCTCAACCTTGTTCATGATAAATGTTGCGAAATAAAAATCGCTTGTTTTTTCCCAGCTCACGTCAGAAGCCGCGGAAAAATCAGTTAAAAATGATGCTTTTACACGGGCATTTACCTTGTCGCTATCAGTGGCGAAGGTGAAAACTGAAAATAGCATTACTGCTACGGTTAAAATGGTTACTAATTTTTTCATAACTATACTTTTTTTGGTTAATTGATAACCGCCTCATGACTGGCGGTGGTTTAGGGAGCAAAGATATATGGGGTGTATCTGCCTGCAACCACTATTTGACCATTTAGATATTTAGTGAATATCACTGATATAAGCGGTAAACTTTTATTTGTCAATGGCGCTGATTTTTGCTCTAAAAAACAAAGCTGTTAAGGCTTTGGGGTTTTTTCATAAAAAAATCATAAAGATTGTATTCGTATTGTTAAAAAGTAAAAGCGGTTTGGCAGGTGTATTCCAGATTGTCGTTAGGTAATCAGCCTTTTGTAAGATCGGATTTGAAATGCGGAGTTTTGGAGAAGGCCAACCTATGCCATTTTAATAATCCTACCTTTATAGTAATTTATAAATGGATTGTTTTTTTTAATGCTTACCTCGCAAAATTTAATTACCCGTAATAAAATATGAACTATTTAGCCCATGCTTACCTTTCTTTTTATCAACCCGGAATATTAACGGGTAATATGATCAGTGACTTTGTTAAGGGCAAACAGAAATTTGATTTCGCCCCTGTCATTCAAAAGGGAATCGCACTACATAGGGCAATTGACGAGTTCACTGATTTTCACCCGGTTACTCAAAAGGCCAAAGCGTATTTCAAAAAAGAGTATCGGCTCTATTCCGGCGCTTTTGTAGATGTAGTGTATGACCATTTTTTGGCCAATGATGAAAAGGAATTTGCTGATGAAACAAAACTGGAATCATTTTGCAGGGAAACCTATATGACTTTGCAAAATGACACCGATGGATTACCAGTTAAGTTCTTACAAATGCTTCCGTATATGCAGCAGCAAAACTGGCTGTATCATTATAGGTTTAAAAGCGGTATCGAAAAAGGTTTTGAAGGTTTGGTAAGACGGGCTGCTTATTTATCGGAATCATCCATTGCGTATAAAATTTTTAATGAACACTACTATGAACTGGGGGAATGTTACCAAATATTTTTCCCTTTACTTAAAAATTTTGCCTTTAAACAATTGAACGAACTTAATCATAGCTGATTCGTTTTATATTTGCCAAATAAAATAATATTCATGAAGAAATTTTCAATAGCAGTTACCCTGGTCATATATTGTTGTATGGCAATGCAGGCCCAGGTAAAATTGCCGCCGGTAGATAAATCACCCATGGATATGAGTTATTATCCAAATGGCTATCCCGTTTTAAAGATACAGGATAAAATAAGTGAACCTTTAGTGGCGAGAGTAATTTATAGCAGGCCACAAAAGAACGGGCGCACCATTTTTGGTGAATTACTCGAATATGGAAAGGTTTGGCGATTAGGTGCGAACGAAGCTACGGAGATTGAATTTTTTCAAAATGTAAAAATTGGCGATACAAGGATAAGGAAGGGCAGGTACACGATGTATTGCATCCCC
Organism: Ferruginibacter sp.; assembly: GCA_014379625.1. GTDB lineage: Bacteria > Bacteroidota > Bacteroidia > Chitinophagales > Chitinophagaceae > Ferruginibacter. The sequence goes on from JACMLJ010000087.1 coordinate 81,811, forward strand.
CTTGTTGAGAAATGGACACTCATTATCAATAAAGAAACAGATACCTGGGGGTCTTTTAAGTATGATGATAGCAAAGACCTGGTAAGAATAGATGTTGCTGTTCAAAAACAAACGGATGTTTTGGACGCTTTTGTCATGTCATTTGATAAAACTCCAACAGGTGCGGGTTTAACCATCGCATGGGATAATTTTAAAGTGGTACTGCCCATTGTCTTTTAAACAATGATAGTTATTCATAAATCCCGGCAACTTGCCGGGATTTGTTTTAGATAATTTCAATATGTGTGGAATCGCGGGAATAATTTCGTTGAACAATTTGTTGGTTAGCAAAGGTCGGATCACAAAAATGACAGATTCAATAGCTTACCGGGGACCCGATGGTGAAGGCTATTGGATAAATAACGAAGGAACTGTAGGATTTGGCCACCGCAGATTAGCTATTATTGACTTGACGAAGGCGGCAGCTCAGCCCATGCAATTGCAACCGGGGGTTTCCCCTTCTTGTGATGGTAAGGAGGAAAGGTACACCATTACCTACAACGGCGAAATTTACAATTACATTGAGGTAAAAGAAGCGTTATCTAAAAAAGGATATCGCTTCCAAACACAATCTGATACGGAAATTATTTTAGCCGCCTATGATTACTGGAAAGAAGAGTGCCTCTATCATTTCGACGGTATGTTTTCATTTGCCATATGGGATAATAGGGAAAAGACCCTTTTTGCGGCCCGTGACCGCTTTGGGGAAAAGCCTTTTTATTATTATGAGGATAAAGAACAATTTGTTTTTGGCAGCGAAATGAAAGCGCTGTGGGCGGCAGGGGTAGAGAAAAAAACAGATGAAAAAATGCTGCTGAATTATATTACACTTGGACATGTTCAAAATGCCAATGATAAAGAACAAACTTTTTTTGTTAATATATACGCTCTTCCACCTGCTCATTATTTACAAATTAATTTTTCCAACTTCAGGGCCCGGATTCATACTTATTGGGATATAGATAAAGAAAATACCGTTAAAATCACTGCTAACGGCGCCATGGAGAAATTCGCAGACCTGTTTAAAAAGTCGGTGACCAGAAGATTAAGAAGTGATGTTAGCATTGGCACCAGCCTTAGTGGCGGATTAGATAGCTCGGCAATTGCAGCAACCATTCATCAGTTGCAAAAAGGTCATCCCAAATTACAAAGCTTTTCGGCTGTTTTTCCCGGATTTGAAAAGGATGAATCTGCTTACATTCAAACAGTAGTAAAAAAATTTAGGCTACAAAATTTCCAGACGATTCCTACCGCAGAAGGCCTGATAAAAGATTTTCAAACGCTCTGTTATCACCAGGAGGAACCTTTTGGTTCGTCAAGCATTTACGCCCAATTCAAAGTTTTTGAATTGGCAAAACAACACCAGGTAAAGGTTTTATTAGACGGGCAGGGGGCAGATGAAACCCAGGCTGGATATAATAATTATATTCATTGGTACCTGCAACAACTATTGAGCAGAAATAAGATTCGTACATTTCAACATGAAAAAAAGCTATTTCAGAAAAAGAAAATACCCTTTAAATGGGGTGCCAAAAATTACCTGGCTGCTTTTTTTCCATCACATGCATCCATCCAGTTAGAAAGAATTGAATACAACAATGCCATTCGCCATCCGGCTATCAATCCAGATTTTGTGCGTTCATTGCGGGGAAGGGAATGGGAGGGTATACATAAACCCATTATCACCAAATTAAATGATATCCTGTATTTCAATACTTATACGATGGGCCTTGAAGAGTTGCTCCGGTTTGCTGACAGAAACAGCATGGCACATGGCAGGGAGGTTCGCCTGCCATTTTTGAACCACGAATTGGTGGAGTTTATCTTCTCGCTGCCGGCGCATTTTAAAATACACGATGGTTGTACAAAATGGCTGCTCCGGTCTTCCATGAATAAAAAATTACCCAATGAAATTGTGTGGCGCAATGATAAAGTTGGTTATGAGCCTCCACAGCACCAGTGGATGCAAAATGAAACATTGAAGGATTTTATCCATGAATCCAAAAGGAAATTAGTTAATAACCGGATACTAAAAAAAACGGTACTTGATAAAAAAGTATTGCCACTAACCGCATATCAGAAAGATAATTTTGACTGGAGGTATTTGTGTGCCGCACAGATAATATGACCATTCCAAACCTTTCTTTCCGATAAGGCTATCCAACCTTTCAGGGATTCAATAGTTTTGCCGGAAAAATCATTAAAAAATGGCCTTACTTTGCGGTAGGGTATCATAAATGCAAAAATAATTTCATGAATACAGAAAAGCCAACTTCAACCGCCGCAGGAAATCCGCTTAAACCAGCTACTAAAATTATTCATGCGGGTGCAGAACCGGACCCTGCTACAGGAGCCATCATGACGCCAATTTATCAAACTTCAACTTATGTACAAACTGCGCCGGGGCAACATAAAGGCTACGAATATGCGCGAAGTCAAAACCCTACGCGTAAGGCACTGGAAGATGCGCTTGCAATCATTGAAAACGGACAATACGGATTGGCTTTTGCCAGTGGGGTAGCTGCAACAGATGCGGTCATCAAATTATTATCGCCCGGAGATGAGGTTATTGCCGCCAATGATATGTATGGGGGTACCTACCGCCTTTTTACCAAAGTGTTTGAAAAATTTGGAATAAAATTTATTTACGTTGATACTACCAATGCGGCCAATGTAGAGCAGGCGGTTACCACTAATACAAAACTGGTCTGGATAGAAACCCCTACCAATCCGTTAATGAACATTACCGATATTGCGGCAACTGCTGCTATTTCAAAAAAGGCTGGAGCAATGCTATGTGTTGATAACACTTTTGCTTCTCCATACCTTCAAAACCCTTTGAACTTAGGCGCTGATATTGTTATGCATTCCGCCACCAAATACCTGGGCGGGCACAGTGATGTAATACAGGGTGCACTGGTGATGAATGACAAATCTTTAAGGGAGCAATTGTATTTTATACAAAAAAGTTGCGGCGCGGTACCGGGGCCAATGGATTGCTTTTTAGTATTAAGGGGTATCAAAACCCTGCACGTACGTATGCAAAGGCATTGTGAGAACGGCGCTATAATTGCCCACTACCTGCGTAGCCACCCAAAGGTTGAAAGGGTTTACTGGCCGGGATTTGAAGACAATGCGGGCTATGACACCGCAAAAAAGCAAATGCGTGATTTTGGAGGAATGATAAGTTTTACTTTAAAAGATAACAGCATAGCAGCAGCAAATAAAGTTTTATCATCTACCCGGATTTTTGCGTTAGCTGAAAGTCTTGGTGGGGTAGAATCGCTGATCAATCATCCCGCAAGCATGACCCATGCAAGTATTCCCCGGGAAGAAAGGATTAAAAACGGGTTGACGGATGGATTGATCCGTTTGAGTGTGGGTATTGAAGATGCCGATGATTTAATGGATGATTTGAAACATGCAATTGGATGAATGTTCATGGATGAAAATAGTTTAAAAGATTTGCTAAACTTAAAGGTGGAACGATACAACCAGCCGTCTTTTATTGAAGACGATCCGCTGGGTATACCTCATCGGTTTACTAAAAAACAGGATATAGAGATCGCTGGTTTTTTTGCAGCCATCCTGGCCTGGGGCAACCGAAAAAGTATTGTCAACTCCTGTGATAGATTATTGATCCTGATGGATAATTCGCCCTACGATTTTATTATGACTGCTGACTGGAATAATGAACCCCGCATCTTTTTAGCTTTTGGGAAATTCGTTCACCGCACTTTTAATGAAAGGGATCTGTGGCACCTGCTTAATTTTTTAAAGTACCATTATTTTGTAAAAGGTGAGCAAAGCCTTGAAACTGCTTTTACAAAATGGATGCTTCCGGGCGATGAAACAGTTGAAAATGCTTTGATTGGGTTTCATGAGTATGTATTTGGTTTTGATGAAGACGCAAAAGAAGAAAGGCATTGCCGAAAACATATTGCCAGCCCCTCAAAAAAATCCGCCTGTAAACGATTGAATATGTTTTTGAGGTGGATGGTGAGAGATGATAAAAAAGGAGTGGATTTTGGTTTATGGAAAAATGTTTCCAGTTCGCAATTGATCTGCCCGATAGATGTACATGTATCAAGGGTAGCTAAAAAATTGAACCTGCTAACACGTAATCAAACCGACTGGCAATCTGCAAAAGAACTTACCGCGTATTTACGCAAGTTTGACAAAGATGACCCTGTAAAATACGATTTCGCTTTATTTGGACTTGGGGTAATGGAACATTATTAGCTTACCCATCACAATTAATTTTATGTAACATGGTAAACAATGAGCTTGTAAAAGAGATCAGCAAAAGCATAGCGATTGTTTTGCCGGATGGGACCTCTTTGGATGAATTGCAAGTTTACCTGGCTAGCTATATCAATCAACTGATACAAACTGATTTTCAGCAATTAATTATGCTCCTTTATCGCATAGATGTAAGCGAAACCAAACTTAAGCAGTTATTGCATCAATACCCGGATGAAGACGCAGGTAAAATGATAGCTGCCTTGGTGATTGAACGGCAGTTAGAAAAAATAAAAACCCGTCAGCAGTTTGGCCGGCAGCCGGATAGTTTTACAGACGAGGAAAAGTGGTAGCTAATTGACGTTCTCTTTTGAATGACGTGATATAAACATGATATCCCTTACTTTCTCCCTATCTTCTTTTTCTTTCTTTAAATCAAACATGGTCCCAAATACGTGGTCCCACAAGGTTGAACTCACCCCAAAGCCCTTTTCCTGTTCTTTATAATGATGCAAATGATGATTGCGCCATAAAGGCTTCATCCATTTAAAAGGCGGGTTGAGGGCATGAATAGCATAGTGCATCGTACCATACATTAAATATCCCAGCATGAAGCCGGGAAAAAAAGCAAAAACACCTTCGGCTGACCCTATTAAACTACCCAAAAAATACATAACGAAAAATACCACGGCAGCAAGTATTACACTCGGTACGGGGGGCATAAAAAGACGTTGCTTATCTCTTGGATATTCATGATGGTTGCCATGTATCAGGTAAACAATCTTAACAGCTCTTTCGCTTTCCGCCATAAAATGAAAGGCGTAACGGTGTATGATATATTCAAAAAAAGACCAAAAAAACATACCACTAAAAAAAAGCAAACTGATTTTGACGGCACCCGTTTCCAGCCTGGCAATGTTATAATAAATCATAAAGATTATCATAGGCATATACACCGCCCAAATTACCAGGGGATGGGTTTTTGTAAGGTATTCAAGGTACCGGTTGTTAAATAACCGTGCCTGACCTTTATTATGAATTTTTTCGAACTGCATAGTAGTAAAAATTAAAGTGTGAAAATAATAAAACTTTTGAATATGATAGTTTTTGCGTAAACATTTCATCCATATTTTATCACTAATTTTAGCGTCAATTAATAAATTTATGAAATTAGTTACCTATTTAAAAAACGGGCAGGATCAATTAGCGTTATGCGTAGACGATAATTTATTTGATACCGATACTTTGCATCCCGATCTGCCTATCAGCATGGCTATGTTTTTAAATTACTGGGAAGATGTATTTCCACTGGCAAAAGCTGCTGAACAAAAGATCAGGGCGGGATTGGTAAGAAGCGTTTTAGCGATACCCTATGCTGGAGTTAGCCTCCTGGCGCCGGTGCCACACCCAAGCAGTTGCAGGGACGGGTATGCTTTCAGGCAACACGTAGCCGCTGCAAGGCGCAACAGGAAAGTGGAAATGATACCGGAATTTGATCAATACCCTATCTTTTACCTCACCAATCATAACAGCATACAAGGGCCGGGAGATATTGTATGCATGCCCGATCATTTTGAAAAACTGGATTTTGAACTGGAAGCAGCCATCGTTATTTGCAAAAACGGCAGGAACATAACCGCCGGAGAGGCAGATGAATATATTGGAGGATTAATGATCATGAATGATATAAGCGCTAGACGCCTGCAAATGGAGGAGATGTTGTTGAATCTCGGACCTGCAAAAGGAAAAGATTTTGCCACTGCAATAGGTCCGATGCTGGTTACATTAGATGAACTGGAACAATATGAAATACCCTGCAAAGAAAACCATACAGGGAAGAGCTGGAATTTAAGCATGAAATGCCAGGTTAATGGCGTACCGGTAAGTGAAGGCAACCTGGGCGATATGGACTGGACCTTCGCAGAGATCATAGAACGCAGCAGTTATGGCGTTCAATTATATCCGGGTGATATTATTGGTAGTGGAACGGTGGGTACGGGTTGTTTTTTGGAACTGAATGGCACCGGCAAATTAAATGATCCCAATTATGCAGAACAATGGTTAAAAGAGGGTGATATTGTTGAAATGGAGATTGATGGATTGGGAAAACTTTCAAATACAATTGTAAAGGATGAAAGTAATTTTTCAATTTTAGCATTAAAAAAGCAATGAAAAGTATAGATCTGAAAGATATCAGCGCTGCAGAAGTCCAAAATTACCTGCAACACGCAATTGCTCCCAGGCCCATTTGTTTTGCATCTACTATTGATAATGAGGGGAATGTAAATTTAAGTCCTTTTAGCTTTTTTAATCTTTTTTCCCTAAATCCCCCGATTGTTATTTTTTCTCCTTCCAGGCGAGGCAGGGACAATACAACTAAGCATACTTTAGACAATATATCGGAAGTGCCGGAAGTGGTGGTTAATATTGTAACCTATGATATGGTTCAACAAGTAAGCCTTAGCAGTAGCGAATTTCCGAAAGGTACAGATGAATTTGTAAAAGCTGGATTCACTAAGGAACCTTCCTCGTCAATAAAACCTCCCCGTGTAAAGGAAAGTCCTATCCAACTGGAATGTAAAGTACTTGAAGTAAAGCCACTGGGAACTGAAGGCGGGGCTGGTAACCTGGTAATCGCCGAGGTGCTTTTAATGCATATCAATGAAGCCGTTTTGAATGAGCAGGGAAAGATCGATCAAAAAAAGCTTGACCTGGTAGCCAGGATGGGTGGCAACTGGTATACAAGGGTGAATGCTTCTACTATTTTTGAGGTGGAAAAACCTGCTGTTACACTAGGTATCGGTGTAGATGCATTACCGGACACTATTCGCAACAGTAATATTTTAACCGGCAATAATTTGGGGCGCTTAGGCAATGTGTATGAAATGCCCTTTGCAGATCCGGCTTTTTATGATGAGCAGCTAAAATATATCATTCATTACTATTCCATCAATCCCGATGAAATGGAAAAAGAGTTGCACCTGTATGCAAAAGAATTACTGGATATTGGTAAGGTCAAAGAAGCCTGGCAGGTGTTATTGGCTTTAAATTAATTATTGTAAATTTGACCCTATGTCATCGGCTGTAAAAATATTACCGCATTATACCTACGAAGAATATTGCCTTTGGGAAGGCCGGTGGGAATTAATTGAAGGTATTCCTTATGCAATGAGTCCTGCCCCTTTACCCAGGCATCAATGGGTTAGTAGTAATATTAAGTATGAATTAAAAACTGCCATAAAAAAATCAAAGTGTAAAAATTGCAAGGTGTATGATTTTATAGATATTAAAGTTTCAGAAGATACCATATTGCAACCTGATGCAGTGGTAGTTTGTAAAGATATTTCCAAGCCTTTCCTTGATTTTCCGGCTGCACTTGTTGTTGAGGTACTCTCGCCATCCACAGCTATGAAAGACCGCAATAACAAATTTTATATTTATCAATCACAAAAAATTCCTTATTACGTCATCATAGATGTTGATAAAAATGAAATAGAAATTTACCACCTTAAAGAAGATGGCAAGTACCAGTTAGAAAAAATTGAAGCAGGGTTACCTTATACATTTATTGTAGAACCGGGCTGCGCAGCTGAAGTAACGCTTAATAATATCTGGGAATAAATCGCATAACGTCCTTTCCTGAATTTACCATATACCAGGGTGGTACCAGCATTTAAAATTGTTGGGAATTTAACGCTTACTCACGGGGCAATTATTTATTTTCACCAAATGAAAAAACTGGTGATACTAATAATAATATTTCCAACCCTCTGTTTTTCTCAAATTACTCAAATTAAATATAATTATAAAAACCTGGTATTGGAAGGCGGCGGAGTACGGGGCCTGGCATACGCAGGTGCTTTTAGTAAACTGGAAAAAGACGGGATTCTACAACAGTTAGAAAAAGTAGCTGGTACCTCGGCAGGGGCAATTGCGGGAATTATGATCTGTGTGGGGTATAGTGCTACTGAAATTGACAGCATTATGCGCTCTTTACCTGTGGAAGAATTTAATGATGGCAGGGGAGGCATTGTTGGAAAATACCGCCGTGTAAGAAACAAGTTTGGTTTGTATAAAGGCCAGAAATTTGAGCTTTGGGTTCAGCAATTAATAAAGTATAAAACCGGTGATGGCAATTTAACCTTCGCACAGTTACATCAGCTACACCTCCAAAATAATTTATTTAAAGATTTTTATTGCACAGCTACCAACCTCAGCAGGCAGCAATTAGATATTTTTTCTTACGAGCATACCCCCGGCCTGTCAATTGCTTTGGCGGTTAGAATAAGCGGAGGATTGCCTTTGTACTTTGAACCTATAATTCTGGATGACCAGTACCGGAAAATCGAAAAAACGGATACCTTATCATTTAAAAATTATTATGTAGATGGTGGAATGATCGCTAATTATCCAATCAGTATTTTTGATACCTGCGATAATAATGGTAACCCATTGCAATGTGATAAATTAAGGTTCAACCGGTACACACTGGGAATAAAACTGGAACGTCCTGCACAGATTGATTCCATCAAAAAAAACAGCAGCATTATTCCCCCATTTGAGATAAGATCGTTAAACGATTATATTCATGCATTCAATAACCTTGTGATAGAAACACTTAACCGGAAATATCCTAATCTTGAAAACGAGAAAAAAAGAACCATTTACGTGAGTTACGGATCCATTCGTTCAAGGGTGCGGAAAATGAAGCCTGCGGAAAAGGAAATGCTTTACAATAATGGGGTGCAGGCGGCGACTGATTTCTTAAATTCAAAATAATCGGTTTTAGTATATTATTTTCCACGCCTTGAGGTTTTTCACTTCCCCCATTAAAATTAAAGCCACCGGTGTACGATTTTTCTTCCCGGTGCAGCTATAGACTCCTAATTTGTTTGTTACAAAATCGCACCAAAAACCTTCTTTAAAATTTCTGTTGTTCTTGCCAAAGGATTTTCCCTGATGTTTTTTTCTTCCTTCGCTACCAGGTCAAACAATGCATTGGTGGCCCTGTCTGTCACAAAGCCGGGCAGATCAGGATTTATCTTTTTGAATGTAGTAGGAAAATTATTGTAGGTATTAACGATATCGCCATAATATTTGGTTGCGTCTACTTTATTTAGCGAGGTTTTTATCACTGGTAAAAACGCGGAAGTTAATTTTTCCATCGTTTTTATTCTAAAATAATGGGTAGCACTTGTATCGCCACCCTTTACAATATTAATCGCGTCTGTCAATGTCATTTGCTTTATCGCGTCTATAAAAACTGGCTGGGCAAAACCTACAGCGTCTTCAGCACCCCTGTTAATTTGTAAAATGGCTTTATCAACAGATTTTCCAAGGCCCAGGCTCCTAAGTGTATTTTCGATTTTTTTTGCTTCAGGTGGCAATAGTATTTTGTAGAATGCATCACCAAAAAAACCGTCTTGTTTATTTAATTGCATCGTCGCTTTTACCAGTCCCTGGCTTAATGCCTGTTTGATTCCCTGTGCGGCTTCTTCCTGTGTAACTCCTCCCAATCCCCCAGTTTGGGGTAACTGTTGTAAAACATCACAACTATTGAATATTGTAATACAGCCTACTGCAATTAAAAATTTTTTCATTTTTCTTGTGTTTTGCTGTGCATTGTCAAGTACCCTGCCAAACTTATTTTTTTTTGCCCCGTTTGCCGGTTGTTGAGGAATGAGTTGCATACGGTATCTTCGCAAAAATTTTTAGCAGTAGCATGAGTACACAACATTTATCTGAGCAGGAGATCATCCGCAGACAAAAATTAGCAGAGCTTAAAAGATTGGGGATCGACCCATATCCCGCACCATTATACCCGGTAAATACCAGTTCAGCATATATAAAGGAAAATTTCAAAGGCGAAGAAAATAAGGAACAGTTTGCAGATGTGTGCATTGCAGGGCGTATCATGAGTGTACGCGATATGGGCAAGGCCAATTTTGCCGTGTTGCAGGATGGGGCAGGTAAAATTCAGTTGTATATCAAGCAGGATGATATTTGCCCGGGGGAGGATAAGAGCATGTACCAGGCAGTTTGGAAAAAATTAGTTGATATAGGCGATATCATTGGTATTAAAGGATATGTGTTTACCACCAAAACCGGCGAGACTTCTATACATGTGCAGGAATTTGTCATGCTTACCAAATCACTGCGCCCGCTCCCGATTGTAAAAGAAAAAGATGGTGAGGCTTTTGATGAAGTAACCGACCCTGAATTTCGTTACCGGCAGCGCTACGCCGACCTGGTAGTGAACCCTGGTGTAAAGGAAACTTTCATCAAGCGCACAAAAATGATGAATGCCATCCGTGAATTTTTAAATGAGCGGGGGGCCCTGGAAGTGGATACACCTGTATTGCAAAGTATCCCCGGTGGTGCAGCCGCGAGACCATTCAGTACCCACCATAACGCACTGGATGTGCCGATGTACATGCGTATTGCGAATGAGTTGTATTTAAAAAGATTGATCGTGGGTGGCTTTGAATGGGTATACGAATTCAGCAGGAATTTTCGCAATGAGGGTATGGACAGGACACACAATCCTGAATTTACCGTATTGGAATTTTATGTGGCTTATAAAGATTATATATGGATGATGGAAACCACCGAACAATTGCTGGAAAAAACAGCGCTGGCAACCAATGGTATGGCGAAAGTGATGGTGGGCGAAACGGAAGTTGACTTTAAAGCCCCATATAAAAGAATTACCATGTACGATTCGATAAAAGAATTCACCGGGTTTGATATTAGTGAAATGGATGAAGCAGCCATCAGGAATGTATGCCAGCAATTAAGCATACACGCAGATAGCAAATGGGGCAAGGGGAAACTGATAGATGAAATATTTGGTTCCAAATGCGAGGGCAACTATATACAACCTACTTTTATTACAGATTACCCGGTGGAAATGAGCCCCCTTACCAAAAAGCACCGCAGCAAACCAGGACTGGTAGAGCGGTTTGAACTTATTTGCAATGGAAAAGAAATTGCCAATGCATACAGTGAGTTAAACGATCCATTAGAACAAAGGGAACGATTTGAAGAGCAGACGCAATTAATGGAACGGGGTGATGATGAAGCGATGTTTATTGACCATGATTTTTTGAGGGCCTTGGAATATGGAATGCCGCCTACCAGCGGAATTGGTTTTGGAATAGACAGAATCGCAATGCTGTTAACCAACCAGCATTCTATACAGGATGTTTTGTTTTTCCCGATGATGCGACCCGAGAGTTTTGAATAAGCTTATTAGTTCTTTATTTTTTAAATAGTATTGTCACAACCGGTAAATACTATTTATTTGAAAGAGATACGCTGCTGATTTAAATGCGTAAAATCTATCTAACCTATTTGCCAAAATAAAGCTTAGCGGGGTGGTTCTCAAAAAATTAATTTAGTCTGGAATATATCAAAATTAACACTGAAAAATCATGCGCTAAGAATTTATTCCCGGAATATCAAAGTGTTGCCAACCCGTTAACCGCAGTTTTCCATTTCACCCAAAAAAACTATCTTGAGCGCAAATCTTAAACAAGTTCAATATGCTGTTATCTGACAAAAGGTCGCCCCTGTTTTTGGTGTTTATTTTCGTTAACTTTTCTTTTTCCCTCCACGCTCAAAAAAAAGAGCTTAGTGATGAACAGTACTTTAAAAGTAATTTTAAAGGCATTATTCAATCGCTGCCCGTTGTTACCAAATGGGTGGATGATAGTCATTTTATCTTGCTTAAAAATAATAAGAGCTATACTGTAAACGCCGTGACAGGAACTGAAATTGAAACAGCAGATACCAACAAAAAAGAAGGGGGGCCCGCTAAATCCATTGTTTATAATAAAGGAGGCGATCTGTTTATAGAACGCAACGGTAATGAAGTTCAGCTCACCAGCGATAAATATAAAAAATCGAATCCTACCATGAGCCCGGACGGTAATTATGTGGCCTATACAAAATTAAATGACCTGTACACCATACATATTGATACAAAAAAAGAGCAGCGGTTAACTTCTGATGGCAGCAATCTTATTTTAAATGGATATGCAAGCTGGTTGTACATGGAAGAAATTTTGGGAAGGGCAGGCCAGTACCGTGCGTTTTGGTGGAGCCCGGATAGCAAAAAGATAGCTTTTTTCAGGAGTGATGACAGTAAAGTTCCCGTGTTTACCATCACCAATGCCAAAGGATTGCACGGCGAAGTGGAGCAAACGCATTATCCAAAAGTGGGGGATGCTAACCCCGCGGTAAAAGTTGGCATTGTTAGTCCTGAAGGGGGTGATATAGTTTTTGCAAAAATTAATGAGCGGGATGACCAGTATTTTGGGCTGCCCTACTGGAAGCCGGATGGAAGCGCATTATTAGTGCAATGGATACCACGCAGTCAGGATCAATTGAAAATTTATGCCGTAAATGCTCTTACAGGTGAATTGCAGGATTTCTATACCGAACAACAAAAAACCTGGATCAACCTGGATGAAGAAGAAAGAATTTCTTTTTTTAAAAATGGTAAGGGATTTATTTTAAGCAGTGATAAAACGGGCTGGAAACATTTGTATCATTATGACATGAATGGAAAGCTCATCAACCCAGTGACTACCGGAAAATTTACCGTTACCAAACTGGAATATATAGATGAGAAAAATAACCTTATTTATTTTTGCGCAAGGGGCAGGGAAAATACTGCCAGGATAGATTATTATAGTGTAAGTTTAAATGGCAGCAACCTGAAAAGATTAACGTTTGGAGAGTATAATCATTCTATTATCAATCCATCTCCGAACGGATCTTACTTTATTACCACCTACAGCAATTCCTCCACCCCTTTAAAAACTACATTGATCAGCAATAAAGGGAAGATTATTAAAGAACTGGGTGATAGTAAAGACAGTGCATTTGATAATTTCAACTTAGCCAAAACAGAAATCCTCCGCATAAAAAGTGATGATGGATTGTATGATTTACCCATGAAAGTTACCTGGCCAATAAATATGGACCCATCAAAAAAATACCCTGTACTCATTTCAACTTATGGCGGGCCCGATGCGGGTACCTGCTGGGATAGCTGGGTTTTAAGCGGGCAGCAGCAATGGTATGCGAAAGAAGGTCTGATACAGGTGATAATGGATCACCGGGCAAGCGGCCATTTTGGAAAAGAAGGGGTTAACTATATGTATCGCGACCTGGGTCATTGGGAACTGGTGGATTATAGTACCATGGTAAAATGGTTAGTCGCAAACAGGAATGCAGACCCTGCTAAAATATGCATTACAGGGTTTAGTTATGGAGGGTATCTGACCACGCTTGCTTTAACGAAGGGGGCGGAAGTATTTACCCATGGGATGGCTGGCGGCCCTGTAACGGATTGGACGCTCTACGATTCACATTATACAGAGCGTTTTATGGACCTGCCAGCTGAAAATCCGCTGGGATATAAAACAGGCAATGTGTTAAATTATGCAGATAACTACAAAGGGATGATCCAGATCGTTCATGGTGAAATTGATGAAAATGTGCATATGCAAAACAGTTTACAACTGATCGGTAAATTACAGGATGTAAAAAAAGATTTTGAAATGATGGTGTATCCCGGGGGAAGGCATGGCTGGGGAGGAAATAAGGGATTGCATTTTCAAAATTTAAAAACAAAATTCATTTATAAATATTTGTTAGAAAAGCCGGTTAATAAAATGACGTTGAAATAGAAGCCACTAAGCTACAGAGGGGAAATTAAAAGATTGGGATAAAGCAAATATTTTTTCATTGTTGGAAGAGTGTTGATCGTTGGTCGTTGGTCGTTGATTGTTGGTCGTTGTTTGTTGTTTGTTGATCGTTGTTTGTTGATTGTTGGTGGTTGACTGTTGTTTGTTGATCGTTGATCGTTGATTGTTGGTTCTTGTTTGTTGATCGTTGTTAAGGGGATACGGAAGTGCGCTTCCTAAAAATTTACAGCCGCCGTCTTATACATTTGTTCGTTTCCTGTTTTTTATGGTCAGGTAGTCTAAAAAGTAGATTACTCTCAGGGATAAACTATTGAACTGTTGACCTGATAGGGTATTGCCGGCGTTTTTAAAATAATTTTTCTCAAATGTCCGGGTAAAATCTTCACCGATATCCTTCCATACAATATTAAAAAAACTACCCTGTGCAAACTGCCAGGTATATACCATATCCACGGTAAAATAATTATAATTCTGGTTCCTGTTTTGTGCATAGTCAAAACCCGGTTTCACCAAATCACCAGATGGATCCAGTAAATAAAATTCTACCGGTTTTACCTTGCTCCAGTAATGCCTTGTTCGCATGGTAAGTCCCATTCGATTGGTAAAACTATATTTTATGTTCAGGGTATTTTCAACAGATCTTACATTACGGCGCGAAAATATAACCGTGTCTTTTTGAGATGGATTGGACGCATACAGCATATCTGCCCAGCCAGGCTGGTTATTGGCATTTTCTGTGTTGATATTAAAATCGACAGAGAATTTACTATTGAATCTGACCTTACCAAATATACCCATGTCGGCGCTTTTTCTTTTAAAAACACCGCCCTGTCCTATGAATACCTGGCCCCCATAGGATATTTTTTTTGCTGAATTGCTTTCCCACCAGGCACTTATTCCAACTCCACCTTTATTTGAAAAAACCCTTCCCCTGGCCCTTGGTTCATAAAAATCATTGTAGTTTGCATTCACAGTAATATTCATCCCCACCCACCAGAGTTTTTTTGACTGGGCATTCGCATTCATATTCCCATAGGCCCTCTGATACATCTTTTCTTTCCCTTTTACCTCATCTAATGGCGATACCAAACGACTATAAAAACCGTTTAAATTTACACGCAACTGGTTGTACCAGCTTTTGGGTTTTGTCCACCGGTAACTCAACCAGGCACCCTGGTCCATTGTATTATTATTTGTAAAATAACCAAGATCGCTTTTGTCATATGTAGCGTTGCTGAGATCCTGGTATACACTAAACCTAAACTGGCCACTGGTTTTACCCAGGTATACACTATGCGTATATCCCAGCACATCTTTACCTTTTTTATTAAGCAAAGCGCTCATCCCTGCACTGCCACCAATATTCCAGGTATTGGTTTTATCATTCAGGTCAAATAATAAAGCGCTTACATTGGCATCATAGTCCTTACCGCTTCTCATGGTATTGGTATTTACAAAAGATACACTGCTGTTGTGCTTCATGGTTTGATCCAATACCAGCACATTGTAATTGGTTAATGGCGCTGTTTCAAATTTTCGCTTTTCAGCAGCGCCGTTTTCTATGATGGCATATTGTGGTTTCGTGATGGCATTGAGCACACCAATACCGAGGCCTTTTTGCGTTCTGCCGCTTATTTTAGTTGCATTGATCAGTTTGCCCTGCGCAGGGTTGCTGGCAATGGATTCACCTGGTTTTAACTGGTTGCCTGCATCCCAATAATGGATGGGTTCACCACCTATCCGGCGACTGTAAAATAAATTCCCTTTGTTAAACAGTTCGGTACCTTCTGTAAAAAAAGTCCTGTTCTCCGTAAAGCGTTGTTCAAATGGCGTCAGGTTTAAAACCCTGTTATCACTTTGCACCTGGCCAAAGTCGGGTATCAATGTCATATCCAGCGTAAATGCCTGGTTGATGCCATATTTCACATCCATACCACCATTGATACTGGTGGATGTTTTTTTTGTTTTTTGCACCGCAGTGCCATCATTAATTAAATAAGCAGACATATATGGAGAAAATTGCAAACGCAGCGGGGGCTTAATGTCTACAAGATCTTTTAATAGTCCTTCCTGGGTTAAAAAACCATTGGTATTAGGGTCAATCGGCTGCCAGAACAATTGCTGCCCGCTTTTTTGCCTGCGACGTACAATATTTAATCCCCAGTTTTGAATTTTTTTGGGACCGAAACGAATAGCGGAATAAGGTATAAACATTTCAAAACTCCAGCCATTGGTTTGAATTTTTGCAGCGCTTTTCCACACAGCGTTCCAGCTAAAATCTTCACTATCGCCATTCATATTCGGAGCTTGCTTGGCATCCATTTGTTCTCCAAGAGGGGTAACAAAATATTCAAATCCATTTAGTTTATCATAATAAGTGTCAAATATGATTCCCACAAAATCATTATTCCCAAAACCATCCCGCCCAATTAACTCTGATGCGATACTGTCTTTGGTTCGTTCATGTAAATTGCCCCCGATATAAATGCCTTCATTATTGTACATGATGAAAATTCTGGTGGCATTTGCAGTATCTTCTGATTTGAATGGGGTAGGCCTCAATTCTGTAAAATGATCAGCCACTGCCGCATTTTTCCAGGCTTCTTCATTAGGATTTCCATCAATAATAACAGCCGCCGAGGTTCTGAAAGCTGTTAATTCTTTTTTGGGAATTTGCGTGAAAGCGAGTGATGAAGTAAGGAGTATGATCAATAATACCCCCAATCTATGTGTCATGCTGTACAGTTTAATCTGGATAAAAGCATCCTGGTATCAGGAACTTATCGCGAAATTAAATGCAGTGGGTGTACTAAATGTTACCACTCATCACAACAAACGCTTATTATGTTAGTGTTAACAGCAAGTTTTATATGAACAGGTCATTGTACAATTGCGCACCGGGTATTACTGCATATTTGTCAAGGTCTGTAATTCCTTCCAGGGACAGTACATTTTCATCTATAAAGGTATTGCCGGTACATTGGGCAGATGGTTTAGATAAAATATAATATGCCGCATCCGCCATAATTTCCGGTGTCCGGCTCATATTCACCAGCATTTGGCCACCTAATAAATTTTGAACTGCTGCTGTTGCAATGGTTGTTTTTGGCCAAAGGGTATTTGCGGCAATATTGTATTTTTTCAATTCGGTTGCCAGGCCCAGCGCAATCATCGTCATATTATATTTACTCATTGTGTAGACTAAATGGTTAGCAAACCATTTCATATCCATATTAAGGGGAGGGGATAAGTTGATGATATGTGGGTTAGCGGCTTTCTTCAGGAAAGGGATACAGGCCTGGCAAACAAAAAAAGTTCCGCGTACGTTAATATCATACATCAGGTCGAAACGCTTAGGTTCCGTTTGTTCTGTATTGGTTAAGGAAATGGCCGAAGCATTATTGATCAAAACATCTATGCCACCAAATTTTTCCACTGCCTGGCTGATTACCTGTTGAACCTGATCTTCAAAACGTATATCACATTGCACCGCAAGCGCTTTACCCCCTGCAGCTTCCATTGCTGAGGCTGCGGAAAATATGGTACCTCCCAGTTTAGGGTTTTCGGATATGCTTTTTGAAGCAATTACGATATTGGCCCCTTCTTTAGCAAGGCGCAAACCAATGGCTTTACCAATACCACGGGATGCGCCCGTAATTACAACCGTTTTATTTTGAAATGACATAGCAATTATTTATTCAAATCTAAACTAAAACAGGATGCGCAGGTTGATCATATTCAATCATTTGAAAATATTTTTCGCAAGCTTCGGTAACAAATTTCAAAAAAAACAAAGGTTCAAAGAATTTTAAAAATACTTTGAACCTTTGCTCATTTTCCGGTTTTTATTTGCAGGCAAACAAACTAACCCAGTACTGCTTCGTGGGTAATATTGGTATTTAATAATTTTGAAATGGGGCAATTGGTTTTTGCGTCTTCTACTGCTGTCGCAAATTGTTCGCTTGTAATGCCGGGTATTTTTGCATTAACGGTTAAATGCGATCCGGTAATGGCCCCTGCTGCAGGGTCCAAAGTAATTTCACACCGGGTGTTAATTTCATCAGCGGTGAAACCTGCTGCATTCAATACAAAACTCAGTTTCATACTAAAGCATCCCGCATGGGCAGCCGCCACTAATTCTTCGGGGTTGGTGCCCACTCCTTCTGCAAAACGGGAGTTAAAGGAATACTGCGTTTTATCCAATGTAGTACTTTGTGTGGTAAGATGACCGGTGCCTTCTTTACCAGTGCCGTTCCAAACGGCGGTTGCATTACGTTTCATTGTTTTGTTTTTTATTGTTTGGTAAAATATTTTTCGTTGAAACCCACCATCAGTTTGTTATTCATTTCTATCACCGGTCTTTTAATAATGCTCGGATATTCCATCATCAGTTGGATGGCCATTTTTTCATTGATTACCAGTTGTTGTTCCTCCAAAGGTAAGCTTCGCCAGGTGGTACTTTTTTTATTCAATAAAATTTCCCAGCCTACATTTTTACACCATTGCACCAGCTTTTCTTTGTTGATACCATATTTTTTATAGTCATAAAAATCCACCCGGATATTTTTTTTCTTATACCAGTCTAATGTTTTCCTGATGGTATCGCAATTGGGAATTCCATAAACAGTAATTGTAGTCATTTCGAGATTCGGGTAAAGCGGGTTTGTTTCGCTGATGACCTCTGTTTTTCCATCCGCGGGAGGCCCTAAAGTTTGCACTTTTTCAACGGATGGAAACTTTAAAGTTACGACAACCTATAAAAGCCCATATTGTTATTTCATTAATTTTCTTAATTGGGAAATTGTGAAGCCGGAACTGATACAATACCTGTTGGATGTACAATGTGGTATTCTTTAAAATCCTGTCTTGCTTCCATTCCAATACCGTTAATAATTTGTGTCCGGGTACGGATTCGAACCGGCTTATCTGTATAAAACTCGGCCCCCGTTCTTTTCAGGTCCCAATACAACTCATCACAATACAAAGTATCCCCCAAAACATTGATCACCCGTACACTATCTTTCAAAAAAACTATGCTTCTGGTTTCTTTGTATTTTGCATATCTGGCATCGAGTTTACTGTCTATACTGTCCTTTTCTCCAAAAAAGTCAACGTGTATGGTTTTAGGGAATTCAACATAGGGAACAGTATCCTGCACCCTGTACATTAGCGGACTTGTTAGTATCGCTTTCCGCTTACCATTAATGGAGTAATGAACGGTTACTTTTTTGGCTATTTCAATGCCCGTACTTTTAGCATCAAAGTCCATGATTTCATTGATATCATTTTCGCAGCTATATAAAAAAAAGCAGCCTGTTATCAAGGCTGCAATTCTTTTTATGTCTGTTGAATAGCTGTTCATATTTTGATAGGAGATGTCTATTGATATTTGGCCCTGCCGAACCAAAGGTCACTTAAAGATAAGCCAACACTTATCCGAAGGGTACTCTCTCGAAGATTTGATTTCTTATCGCCACGGCTGCCAATTTCTATCGCTGTATTTAACATAGAGCTTTGTGTTTCATAATATCCCTTTCTCAATTTCATTGGAAATCCTGCACCAAAAGAAAATCCATATTCCGGAAGGCTGTTTTTTACCCTTACATAATCCGGACCATAATAAAAACCAAAACGATACCTTACAAAACTAAAGTACTTTTTAAAAGGTGTATTTTCCTTTAAGGGAAAATATTCCGTACCTACCCGAATCTTCCAGTTGTTTTGCACAGCATCCGCCTCGTTAAAAGAGCGGTAATCCTGCCATTTTGTTGTTTCAAAATCTGCTCCCACCAACCAGTTTAATGTTTGGTAAGTAACACCAACACCCAGGGTGGCAGGATACACGATATCCCCTTTTACATTATTTTCGAAAACACTGTCTACCCTGAATTTATTTCCGGAGGCGTCATACTGAACTGTTTCTACAATTTTATCCCTGCTGGCCGTCATTGTTTGCTTTAAGCTGCCATATCCCCCAAAACGAAGTATGCTGACTTTTTTATTCTTTTTGTTGGTTATTTTTTGTTCATACTGGATACCGCCATTAATAAATAAACCGCCAAAGCTTGTTTTATTTTCTGTATTGGACTGTGCAAAAAGAACGGTATCATTTAATAAAGTTTTCCGGGTACTATAGTCTTTGTTACCGAACATATAACCCCCGTTAACGCCCAGGCTAAAATTTTTTATTTTAACGCCCGTACCCAGGTAAGCCTGGCTTATTCCACCACTACCTTCATAAATAGTCCCAATACTATCTACGCCTTGCAACCGTTGTAACTGAGTGATCTTGTAGTTCACTTTGGACACCGGCCTGAGTCCGATATTCATTCCCCAAAAAATATCTTTCTTATTGGCCTTTTTCATTTTTATGGGAAAGCCAAGCTGGAGGTACGAAATTACAGCGTTAGTGGCGGAGAATCTTGCGGCAGGACTGGTACTTTTCAAAGTTCTCCTGTCGGCTTCAACGCCAATATCAAAAATGGTAGCTTTTATGTTACCGTAACTGGCCGGGTTAATAAAATTTATACTTTGGTAATCGGAAAAGCCTGCGGCGATTCCTCCCATTCCGCGGGATACAATATTTGATTTGGGAACTATATCTCCCAATCCATACCTGGAATAAGGCGAGTTTTCCTGGGAATAAACCGCATGCTGTAAGCCACAAGCTATAATGAGTACGGGTAAAAATTTAGTGATTGTTAGTTTCGCTAAGTGCATACAGTCCTTTGAATAAGAAATTTAAGTCTGCAAATATCCTGTATTTAAGTTGACCGGCAAAATAGGCCGAATCACCCCCGGTTAAAACCACGTTAAAGTTGCTGTATTTTCCAGCATAATAATCGATGAAACCCCCGATTTCATAGGTAATTCCGGCAATTACGCCACTTTGTAAATTTGTTTTGGTATCATAGCCAATTACAGGAAAATTCCATTCTTTTTGCACCAATGGCAATAAAGCGGTATGCTCATGCATGGATTTAAAACGCATTTCCATACCGGGCGAAATACTTCCCCCGAGGAATTGGTGGTATTGGTTAATAAAGTTGTAGGTGATGCAACTACCCAAACCTACTACCAAATTATTTTTTCCCGGGTAATAATGAACGGCAGCGGCTACTAATGCCAGCCTGTCTGCGCCGATCGATTCGGGTTTTCCGACAGGTGTTGTAAAATTTATTTTGGTGAGATGCGATAATTTGTGAAAGCTGCTTTTCCCGGACAAAATAGGCTCGATCCCGGGATTATGATTGATCACAGATGACAGGATGGTTTTCTGTGGATGCTGTTGTGCAAGTAGTTTTTCGATCGATTCATTACTGTCATCAGTTAACGCCAGTTCTTCTTTAAAAACATCATTCTCAAAGATGGCAGCTTTTAAACGGGTATTTCCAAAATCGAGGCATAGGGTTTTTGTCATTACAGGTTGATGGTTGAAAGTTGAAGGTTGATGGTCATGAAGAACATGCTTAGCCGATAAATTCCAGGTATAAGATTTTTTTATATCATTTAAAGTTATGAAAAATATATACGGGTTAGCGCATACTAATCTTTAGAGCTTATGTAATTAAAATATTGCCCAAATCACAAAACAAATATGCGCCTTAATTACAGATCAAAACCTCCCAGGTTTTTGAAATGGCCGTTCAATTGTATCTTATCTTTTAATGTTTCCATTTCCGTTACTACGGGCAATACTTTCAACAAGTGTTGTTTTAAATATTCTTGTCTTTGCAATTCATGCATTAGCTGCAATAATTCATACTCTTCATTTAAAGATAGCCCTGCATGGTGGGCCACTTCATAACTCCACAGGTGATCATCCACCTCCTTAAACGCTTTATTTACTTTTAAGATATTATGTAACTGGCGAATACCAGTTATTACTTTTTCCATTAAAAGCCTGTTTCCGTTAGCAAAATTTTCAGGGTAATTTACAATGGCCCCGTTATATGATTTGCCCGGTATTGACTTCACTAATTCGAGTATACGAAAAACCCGGATACCCTTTGTCTTAATATCCATTTCGCCATTATCATATACTTCTGTTACTTCCACCAGTTCCATGAGTGTTCCCATTTCACTTACTTTGTTGTTGATAACCGCGGGTATGCCAAAAGGCTTTTTGGACGCTTTGGTATCCATGATCAATTGTTTATACCGGGGTTCAAATATATGCAGGTTTAAATCTTCACCGGGATATACAACAATGCCTAATGGAAATATGGGTATGAAATTGGTCATTATGCTTAACTGCAAATTTTACCGAAGATAATAATGAAAACTCAAAGCCGGATAGCTATCAGTGGATGGGGTTTATTATTAGTGTTATGTTAAGCGTAATAGTGACGCTTTGATTTGTGAAAAGTGAATGGTCAAATGGTGAAATATGGAATAGTGATAATGGACAATTCACGCTGAACTTAACACTGGCAGGCTAATGGGCTGGTTTTAAAAATATCGGTATTTAACAAAGCGCCGATAGCAGAAGGTTTGGTACGCCTTTAGGGGATGGGGGCATTTTTTTGGAATTTGATTTATTTACAATCAATTTTGTTCCATGTGGCAACAATACCTGCACCAAATTCAGCAAGGCAATATTAAAGCACTGGCACGTTGTATTTCATTGGTAGAAAATGAAGTATCCGGTTATGAAGCATTGCTGCAATCACTACCTGATTCCGGCAAACCTGTTATAGGCATTACCGGTCCCCCGGGAGCAGGCAAAAGTACCCTCACCGATGCACTGATAGGTACTTTGGTTAATGAAAATAAAAAAGTAGGTATCCTTTGTATTGATCCTTCTTCGCCATTTAATTTAGGCGCTTTATTAGGAGACAGGATAAGGATGAGCGACTGGTACAATCACCCGAATGTATTTATCCGTTCATTAGCCACAAGGGGTTCGCTGGGGGGATTGCACCCGAAAATTATTGAAATCAGCGACTTGTTGAAGGCCGCACCGTTTGATTATATCATTATTGAAACCGTAGGCGTGGGTCAAAGCGAAATTGAAATTGCAGGACTGGCTGATACCACCGTAGTCGTAGTAGTACCAGAAGCAGGGGATGAAGTACAAACCATGAAAGCCGGCCTGATGGAAATTGCTGATATATTTGTAGTAAACAAAGCAGATCGCCCTGGTGCGGATTTGTTTGTGCAAAATTTAAGATTGATGCTCGCCCCGGCTTTTCATAAGAAGGATATACCCATCCCCGTTATAAAAACCATCGCGCTGCAAAAAAAGGGCATCCGGGAATTATACGATGGAATAATAGCCCATATCAATCATCATAGATTCAACGAAAAGCGATCCTGGCTGCTGGCCGAAAAAACATACTTTCTTATCCAGCAAAAAAGGATGATGGATATAAATAAAGATGAAATAAAAAATAAGATTGAGGCGGCGGGCAGGGACTTTAATTTGTACCGGTTTATTCAAAGCTACTAAGGATAAATATCCCAATATTCTTCTAAGACGCCAGTAATTTCTGTAACCACAAACAAGCCCTTTGGGGAAATTGCCAGCGTATCGATTAAATTTATAGGGTCAAATTCAAAAATAAATTTTGTGAGCATTATGAGGATCTTTTATCAGGGCAGTATAACCGCATAGACCGCATTGTACTGAATGCCTATTATCCCAAACTGCTGAGTGGTGGGGTTCGGGATTGGTGGCGCCTGCTTCATGGCAATGATTCAGGTTTAAATACCACGGCTTTGATGAATAGGGCAGGTGCGATGAGCAGGCGGGTGCAGGCATACTGTAAAAAGAACAATACTCCGTTTGTGCATTATAATACAGGTGAACGCAAACATGAGGATGCAGAAAAGTTGTTGCCGAACGATGCTTCATATGAGGGTATTTTCGCCATATTCTGTTCAAGGACACCAGGCCTGTTGTGGGAAGTGCATGAATTTGGAAAAGGGAAGATAGCTATACAGCGTAAAAAGAAGCCAGGAGTACTTTCAAGACATGGTTGGAAAATTAGACGACGAGATGGCAGGGATTGCACCGACCAATACACGCATTGTGCCCCTGATGGAAAGTCCATTGTCATTGATGATATACCCAAAAGTGTTTGGTTGCAATGATTTGAAAGAAAAGGCGCAAAAGAAAGGTTGTAAAGATTTCAGCATCTATAACGCCCGGTACGACATGTAAAAGCTGAGGGAAAAATTTGTCGGAAAAATAAAAGAGAAACAGAAAAATAAGGCCACAATGTGTATTTTTAATTGGTCGGCAACTGTTCTCCCTCTGAACATACTGGGGTATAAATTCCCTGCTCTGCGTTTTTTTATCATAGCTAATTAGTTTTCAATTGGCAATTCCCTAAAATGGCCATGTATTCACCTGTGGCATTTATTTTGCTTCCGGATTGATATGTTTCCACCACCGCTGAAAATTAATTACATTACCGGCATTGTTTTGGTGTTGTTACATTTGGGTTGCAACCAAACCAACGAAACTGCTAACTACACCCCGGAAAATAATGCTATACAGGCAATTGACACGATATATGCAAGTGACAGGGATACTGTCATTCTGCTTAATGATGGCGAAGCGTTCATAAAGGGACATATTAATACCAATAAAAAGCAGCCCAAATACACACTTCCCGTATGGAAGGGGCAAGCGGTAACCGCTTACGTAAAGCCATTAACTAAAAATGGTAATATTCGCATTAACCAGGTACAGAAGCCGGGCGGGGTATTTACCAGCCCTTTTGATGACAGCCTTAGCTATACCATTGAAACAAATGGTAATATCCTTTTCGTTATCGGCGAAAATTTAATGGCGGGTGATCCATATACCGGTGAATTTATTCTGCATATTACAGTGAAATAATGGGTGGCAACAGGTTACCGTGTTTCTTACCTGTTCTTGGTTTACTTATAAAGGGCAGACAGGGTCAAAATAAGAAAAGGATAGAAGGCTTTTATGTGTGCGCATTATACAGTATCAATCTCAAGGCCGATAAATTCAAATTATAAAAAACCGCCACGGGAGAATTGGAAGGTTATTTAACCATCAACCTTTATTTCAAGAAAAAATCTGCCTTTGTGTAAGGCAGATTTTTTCAATTACCATTATATTACTTCTTTAAAAGTTTAAATGCATGCGTCCATTGGTTATGCAGCAGTCCCGGAATGCACCAAAGCATCGATAAAGGTTCAATAGCCCTGGCAGCTTCCGCATGGCCCATATCTTCCGCTTCCCAACCAAACTTTGTCAATATGCCGGTAACGGTTTTTTTAGCGTCTTCGTTGTTACCACAAATAAACATGGTGGGTAAAATCTTATTGTATTCCGGTTTATACATCTGGGTGTTACCCACGCTGTTAAATGCTTTTACAATATAGGCATCCGGCAGCATGGCCTGGATTTTTTCCATGAGGGATTCATTAGTTGAAGTAAAAAATTGTAATACACCATTTACCGGTGGTGTAGCTGCTATTGGGTTGGTAGCATCAATCACTGTTTTTAATTTAAAATTCTGTTTACCTGCAAGATTAATCGCTTCTTCTACCGATGTACCACCAATTGCCAGCACTATTAATTCACCAAATAGTACAGTCTTTTCAAAATTACCTGCCTTGCCGCCGGGGTTTTCATTTTGCCAGGCTACTACCTCTGGCTTGGTAATATTGCGTGTGCCCAGCATCACTTCATCGCCTTCTTTTAAAAATGCAGTGGCAAGTACCCTGCCCACTATACCACTGCCAATAATTCCTATTTTCATATTATGTCCTCCAATTTCCCTAAAAGGATTTATTTGATTAATAAATTATTTTTAATGATCCTGTTGCAAAGGGTTGCGCGTCTTTGATTATCCGAAATAATTTAAAGACCCGCCGATGCCGGCAACCCTTTATTTACGACACCATTTTGATCAGTTAGATGAATTAAACGCGATGGCAAATTCTTTTGCAAATTCTTCCAGTTTAATTGAACTTAATGTCGGATGGTTTACCCAGTAATCCTCCTGCATTTTTCCCTCCCGGATCGCTTTACCCATGGTGGTGAAACCTTCTGCAAAGGTTTCTGCAAGGCCGGTTTGTTTCATTCCTTCCAAAGATTCTTCGTCTGAAAATACTACCCACGGAACCGCTGTTGTATTAGCTGCGGCACTTAATATTTGGGCAATTTCATCAGTAGCCCTTTCATCTCCGGCAATATATCTTTTGCTATGCCCCGTAAAATTTAAAGCAAGCAGTTCTTCCGCTGCAACGGCAGCAATATCATTCGTATGCACCAGGGCTAATTTTTCACCTGTTCCACCAAAATTTGCACCCATTATGTTCATTTGCTTCATCAAAGGGATCATGCCAAACAGGTTGTACATGAAATATGACGGGCGTAGGATTTTTACATTCACTTCTTTAAGCTGGAAAAGCAATGCTTCAAAATCCGCCAGTCCGTCTACGGGCCCTGCGCCATTACCCATATGGGCCCCCACGCTGCTAAGCGCCACTACATGCTTAATGTTATTGGAAGTAATGGCGGCGATATAATTCCTCGCTACCGTGTTCTGGTAGTGCCGCCAGTTTTCTACGGAATAGTTGGGGGGTATCATAAGGTAAACCGCATCAGCACCCGAAAATGCGGCATTCAAAAATGATCCGTCTTCAACAGATCCGATGGCTGATTTTGCGCCTTTATCTGCCAGTGGTTGCAGTTTTTCTGCTGCACGGCCTATAACCGTTACTTCATGGCCCGCAGTTAATACTGTTTCGGCTAATGGCCTGGAAATATGTCCGGCCCCGCCCGTGATTACGTACTTCATAATGTTGATTTTTTTGCGTTTTTAATATTTGTATATACAATTAAGTTGGTAAATTTTTTTTAGACCGTCAATTTATCCGTAAGCCGATTCATATCCTGTACCATCCTGATACTTTCATCTGATCCCAGTATCTGAACATAGTTTTGGTAAAAATCGTTCAGGCATAACTTCATTTTCGGGTGAAGTTCCTTAGCTTTTGGTGTGGGGTAAATATTGGTAATTTTACCCGCTGTAACCCGGACAAGCAATTTTCTTTCCTCTAATTTTTCAATTAAACGGGAGATGGTGCTGGGACTCAGTTGCATTTCCTTTGCTACGACTCCCGGCTGCGCCCCTGGTTCTTCCAGTATCATCATCAACAAATAGGCATGACTGGGGGTAAGTCCAATTTTTTTCCAGCTTTCTGCGGCAAGTTTTTCTACTTTACGGGCAAGGGCATTGGCTGAAAAATAAAGACATTTATTAAACCTGCTGTTGGATGACTTCATTCGAAAGCCAAAGGTTGGGCTTTTTATTTGTATATGCAAATAAAAGTAAATTTATTTTTTTACAAACCAGGGCGGGGCGATTAAAACTAAAGGGAGAGCCTGAATTTCAAATTTTCAAATTTGAAAATGACTCAATGCCAGGCCAGGTAAGACACTAATCAAAAAAGTGAAAACCTGTTGTAAGTTTTTATCGCCCTGGCACCTTAAATCCTCACTCAATGGCATTGATCTTCGGGTTTTCGAAAATCAGGAGTTATTCATTTTTTTAATACTTGCATAACCCATCCGGATAAAAACATTTTCTTTTTTAGAATAGCCGGTTTTAATGTGCTGGGTTGTAAAATTGCTGGCGGCTACAACGCTTAATTTGTTATTTTTACAATATGGCAAATCCTAATTTAAGTACGGATGGAGAATCATTGAGCCCGGCAGAAAAAGAATTTGAAAATAATATCCGGCCAAGCGAGATGGCCGACTTTTCGGGTCAGCCCCAAACAATAGAAAATCTGCGAATTTTTATTAAAGCGGCTAAAATAAGGGGTGAAGCGCTGGATCATATTTTATTTCACGGTCCGCCAGGGTTGGGTAAAACCACTTTAAGCAGGATTGTTGCCAATGAACTAGGGGTCAAAATAAAGGAAACAAGCGGTCCCGTTATTGAAAAGCCCGGTGACCTTGCCGGTCTACTCACCAACCTCGAAACCAATGATGTTTTATTTATTGATGAAATCCATCGGCTGAGTAATGTAGTGGAGGAATACCTGTATGCGGCGATGGAAGATTACCGGATTGATATAATGATTGACAGCGGCCCAAATGCAAGAAGTGTGCAAATCAATCTCGACCCTTTTACCCTGATTGGTGCTACCACCCGGAGTGGTTTATTGACCGCACCCCTGCTATCCAGGTTTGGTATTAAATCGAGGCTGGAGTATTATAGTGCGGCAACACTCCAGAAGATCATTCTTCGCTCGGCTGCGATACTAAACACTTCAATCACAACGGACGCTGCCGATGAAATAGCCCGCCGAAGTCGCGGTACGCCCCGGATTGCCAATTCATTATTAAGAAGGGTAAGGGATTTTGCTCAGGTATTGAATGATGGCGCCATTGATATTGGTATTACCCAGCATTCTTTGAAAGCGTTGAATGTAGATGAGCATGGGCTCGACGAGATGGACAATCGTATCCTGAATGCTATTATCGATAAGTTTAAAGGCGGGCCGGTGGGCATTACCACTATCGCTACCGCGGTGGGTGAAGAAGCAGGTACCCTGGAAGAAGTGTACGAACCCTTTTTGATACAGGAAGGTTTTTTGCAAAGAACCGCCCGGGGAAGAGAAGCCACTGCAAAGGCTTATACGCATTTGGGAAAAATTTATAACAGGGGCATTGACAATACTTTATTCAGCTGAACCCGACAATTTAGCAATGAGCGGAACATTTAGCAGATTTACTTAGCATTAAGCAATAAATTCCTGACTTTACCAGGTAAATTCAAACCGGCGCTCTAAAATTGACTGCTTTCCTGCTATCTACTTTTCCATTAATATGGTGCAATAGCCTGCCATACTCTTTAATTTCCATACAAGATTAAAATGTAGAAAAATGATTTAATAATTATTTTTTTTACACCTGTAATGTAACTAAACATAATGCAACTTATTATTGTATTATTGTACAATCAAACTAAAAAAACAATTTAAACCCAACAACATGAAAAAGGTATTTTTACAATCATTGTTATTGATTACCATCTTATCGGCAGGTAATATTACCGTACAGGCTCAAACCGCAGATGAAGTAATTGACAAATACATTACTGCCATCGGCGGAAAAGAGAAATGGAAAAAAGTTAATTCCATGAAAGTAGAGGGCCAGATAGAAGTACAGGGTTTGCAAATACCCTTTACCGTACAGGCAATAAACGGTAAGGGCACAAGGGTGGATGCAGAATTCCAGGGTAATAAAATTATTGAAATCGTAACCCCTTCGCAGGGATGGTCTCAAAACCCTTTGGCAGGAAAGGCAACCCTTCAACCCTTGAGCGCCGATGAATTAAAAGAAAAATTAGACGACCTGGATATACAGGATGCATTTATCGATTATAAAGAAAAGGGAAGCACGGTAGAATCATTGGGTAAAGATGAAGAAGACGGCAACGAATATTTCAAGATAAAACTTACTACAAAAAATCAAAACGAGACCACCTACTATTTTGATTTGAAAACCAGCCTTATTTACAAAAAGGAATCCACCACCAAGCAACAGGGACAGGACATTAAAGTGACTGTAAAAAACTATGACTACCAGGATACTGATTTTGGTGTAAAAATGCCGTATAAAGTTGACCAGGGCGGTATGATTATGGTAACCAAAAAAGTTATTACCAATAATGATGTGGACGAAAAACTATTTATTGCTAATTAAGTAGCAATGGTCGCATCTGTTGTCATTCAGGATCGCCAAATTTTTAAAGATTGTATTTATTTTTGAGTTTCAACAAGGGATGGCATCTATTTCATTTATGATATAAATGGGGTAAAAATATTACCCATACCCTGCTGCCGGGTAAAAGGATTCTATAAGAACCAAACTACTTATTCATTCTTTGTAAAACAGTTGTATGAGAAAAAATATCTTCATTGTGTTGATATGCTGCATCAGTAGCGGCAGTTTGTTATCGCAAACATCTATTAACTCGTCTCATTTTCAAACCCTTACTGCCAGGGCATTAGGCCCTTCTGTGATGAGCGGCCGCATTACAGCAATTGAAGGAATCACTGTTAATGAACAACTCACCCTGTATGTAGGTACAGCAGGCGGTGGCATCTGGAAAAGCCAGAATGGCGGCATGTCATTTACCCCGGTGTTTGATAAATATTGCCAGAGTATTGGCGCACTGGCCATTGAAAAAAACAACGCAAAAGTAGTATATGCAGGCAGCGGTGAAAGCAATATGAGAAACACGGTGTCAATTGGTGATGGCATCTATAAAACAACCGATGGTGGCGCCAACTGGCAGAAGATCGGGTTAGACAGTACGGAGCATATCAGTAAGATTTTACTTGATCCCAATGATATTAAAACAGTTTTTGTGGCAGTGCCCGGCCCATTGTGGCACAGTAGTCCGCACCGGGGGTTATACAAAACAGGCGATGGCGGCAAAACCTGGAAAAAGATATTATTTTTAAACAATGAAACGGGGTGTGCAGATATTGCCATTAACCCCGCTAATCCTAAAATAATGCTGGCCAGCTTTTGGCAGTTCCGGCGCAAGCCTTATTCCTTTTCATCAGGTGGTGCGGGCAGCGCTTTGTACAAAAGTACCGACGGTGGCGAAACCTGGAACAAAGTAACGCAGGGCCTCCCGACAGGCGATGTGGGCAGGATGGTAATTACGATCAATCCTTCTAAGCCGCAGGAAGTACTTGCAATAGTGGAAGCCAAAACACCCGGCCTGTATATTTCAAAAGATGAAGGCAGCAGCTGGGAAAAATTAGCTGCTACTGAAAACATCACTGCAAGGCCGTTTTATTTCAGCACCCTGGTATTTGATCCAAAAGACGCTAAAAAAGTATACCGGCCGGCTTACGATTTTCAGTATTCCAAAGATGGCGGTTATTCATGGAGCAACACTGTGATTGGTGGTGTGGAACCTCATGCAGACCATCATGCGCTCTGGATAAACCCATCCAATACCGATATGTTGTACCTGGGCACGGATGGGGGCGTTTATCTTAGTATGAACAAAGGGGTGTCCTGGCAGTTTCTTAATAATTTGCCTGTTGGCCAGTTTTATCATGTAAGTACCGATCATGAAAAAATATACAATGTCTATGGCGGTCTGCAGGATAACGGAAGCTGGATGGCTCCTAACAGTTCTGCCGGAGGCTTGAGCAGCGCCGACTGGTACGATATTAATGGAGGTGATGGTTTTTGGGTGCAGCCAAGCCCCCTCAATTCTAAAATTGTATTTGCGGAATCGCAGGGTGGCAATGCCAACCGTGTTGATTTTAGCGTAGGCCTTTCAACATCCATTAAACCCCAAAAATTAGCGGGTGAAGATGATCATCGTTTTCATTGGAATACGCCGATTGTAACCGGTGCCTCCGCAAAAAAATCACCGGCCGGAAAACCGCTGTACAATTTGTATATGGCCAATCAATATTTATACAGATCAAATGATGATGGCAGAAACTGGCAGCGCATTTCACCGGACCTTACCACAAATGATAAAAACAAACAAAAAACGGAAGAGAGCGGGGGCATTACAGGGGATAACACCAGCGCCGAAAACCATTGTACCATCTACACCCTCACACAACACCCTACCAATGAAAATACGATCTGGGTGGGTACGGATGATGGTAACCTGCAGGTAACCAACGATGGTGGCAAAACATGGACCAACAAGGCTTCCGGCGCATGGCAGGCGGGCATACCAAAAAATGCATGGATAAGCTGCATCGAACTGTCGAAACTGGATCCTAAAAGAATGTATGTAACTTTTGATAATCATATGTATGGTGACCATGCCACCTATATTGCCATGAGCAATGATGCAGGTAATACCTGGAAAAGGATTACATCACCTGAATTTTCAGGTTTTGCACATGTCATAAGAGAAGATATCATCAACAAACAGCTTTTGTTTGCCGGAACGGAGATGGGCCTCTTTATTTCAATTGATGGCGGTGCCAACTGGATGAGAAGCAAATATCAGAATATGCCCTGGTTCAACTTAGTAAGGGATATCCAGGTACAACCGCAAACCGGTGATCTTGTAATAGCATCACATGGCAGGGGCATTTATATCGTGGATAATTTACAACCGCTGCGGGAGCTGGTAAAATCTGACGTAAACCAGGATGTGATCTTGTACCCGGTTGATGATTTTGTTTATGATTTCAGTCCACAGGTACCGGCTACGGGCTACAATGTTTCTGGCTTTGTGGCCGAAGGTAAAGTTGCCTTACCTGCTATCAACTATTACCTGAAAGAGCGGAGCAATGCAGTAATAAAAATAGAAATATATGATGCAGCCAATAAAAAAATTAAAGACATCAACGGTACCACACTGAAGGGTCTAAATAAAGTGTACTGGCCGTTCAATATTAACCCGCCTAAAGTGGCGAAGGGCGGGTTTGTTGCGGGTTCTACGGTATTATTTTCAGGATTTATTGCACCGAGGGTACCGGTTGGAAAATACAAAGTGGTGCTGCTGGCAGGCGATAAAAAATATGAACAGGTAATCAACGTCAAGCCCAATGATGCTAAAAACTTCAGTGTTAAAAATATTGATAAGCTTTACCGGCAGGGGATGCGCCTGTACACCCTGCAGGAAAAGCTGGCGGCTTTGGTGGATACGCTTGACAATTCCATTGCTACGCTGGCCAGGCCTGGTAATCTATCAGCCGCCCGGCAGTCAACACTGCCTGCCCTTGACAGCATGCGAAAAGAAATACTGGAACTGAACCGCAAAACGATTTTCTTTGATGAGTTTAAATACCGCCGCCGGCTGAGTGATGTATATGTGGAAGTTGCCACGGCGCTGGAACCTTTATCAGCTACCAAAGAAGGTACTATTGATTTATTGGAGAAAGAGTTTGTAGCGTTCAGCAACCAGTTTTACAGTATCCTCAAAAAAAACGGGGCAGCCAGGCCATAACTTTTAAAAATAATAACTGCATTACAATAAAGGCAACTTTCATGGGTTGCCTTTGTTGTAATTATTTTATCGCCTTCCGCCCGGTTGAGTTGGCTGCCTTTAGGTGTGTAGCAATGACTGCTGTTACTGACACCATTATATTAAACCTTAAGGATTTTCTGCGGTTACATCCTGCGCGAGCCTGGCATCATCCGGGGTTTTTTCAAGATCCCTGTCCAGCGTATACAGAGCATCACTGTTGATCTTCTCCCCGCCCGCAATTTTTATCTTATCCAATAAATTTAAAGCCAGGGTTTCTTCTTCCGTTTGTTCTTTTACAAACCATTGCATAAAGTTCCAGGTGGCCCAATCTTCTTCGGTAAGACTCATTTTTACCAATTTATAAACCGCTTTCGTGTTATCTACTTCATGTTCAAATACTTTTTCAAAACAGTGGTGAACGTTTTCGGGATCCTTGGGCGGGGCGGGGATGGCCGTCACTTTTACGATAGCCCCCCTCTTTAAAATATACTCCAGTATTTTCATCATATGGTTCCGTTCTTCATGGGCGTGCCTGAAAAGAAAATTAGCAATGCCACCAAATCCCTGGCTGTCGGCCCATGCGGCATAAGATAAATAGATTTGAGCGGCATGCGCTTCTTTGGTCATCTGCTCATTCAATGCAGAAGCGAGCGTTTGGGAAAGTCTGTTTGTATCCATTGGTTAATTTTTTTTTCGTGGTTTACTTTTAAAATGAACACGGGTACTGTATACCTCATTTCAATAAAAATAGTTTTTAGAAAGCAGCGGCAATTATTGTATGAACGGAATTTTTTAATAAAGGCTAAGAAAAAAGTATTTTGTAAGGTACAGTTTTTAGAACATTAGTTTTTGAAGTAATCGTTTTTTTTGAAAAAATAGTTATTGTCGCAAAGGCTTTCAGCGTTTTCCTGCAAATACTAAATAAACTAAAAAAGTATAAAACACCCACCAGGTATTATTTTGCAACTATGCCCGGTAGCAGGTATGCTTTTAGCGTGGCAAAAGGAACCAGCAAATTTATTTCACCATCGGCAAAGGACTTGATTGCATAGGGCGCATACATAAAACCAATGCCATCACCGGTTAGGTAAAAGTTTTGATTGGGAGAAATTTTCCTGACCAAAAAACCATTTTGGTCAAGCGGTTTATTATTTTTTATATTGTATTGTTGCCTGGCAACCTGGTCCAAAACCATCGGTAATAATTGTATACCTGCTGCATTTACCACATCCGACAATTTTAATTTCTTCCCGGTTTGCTTGTTAAATGTAGTGAGAGAAGTAGCAAAACTTCCATGGGCGCCGCCGGTATAACCCGCATTATATTGGGCGATCGTGATATGTTTTTCGTTTTCATACATCACCAGTACCCGGACCTCTTCCTGCAAGGTTAATGATAAACCTAAATCAGCCGCTTCTTTAGGGGAGAGCTTTCCATTTTCTTTTTTCCATACACTGACATACCTGTTTTTTTCATCGATCAGCCATCCGCCAATTTCCGCAACAGGGGTTTTTATGTCAAACATTTGCCGGATTTCATTTTTATATACCTCATCTGTTTTGTTGTTGTTTACCGGCCATATGGAAGAAGCAATATAACTGCATTCTGAGTGATTATTAAACTGCGGAGATAGCTTTGCAAAGCCCTCTGTGTAGTAGTAATTAAACGGTGTATAGGTATCATCAATACTGGCCCGCAATTCAAATGAAGCCTGCTTTGCGGTACCATTATCTTTTGAGATTTCACAGATCCCGTTAAAACTATCGTTGTTCAATACGCCGGAAAGTACGATGCTCATCGGGCCGCTACCTGCACTTATAACAAGACTGTCTGTTTGTATTGAGGGCGTATTGTAGTAGAGTTGCATGGGCCATTGGTGTTGAAGAAACCAAATGTAACCGCTGTAATTTTTTGCTGATTTATGTAGGTGAAGCGTGGCTGTAAAATTTCCGATGGGGCCAGTAAATACCTTGTACCATCCATCGAGGGATTGTGCGGTTGCGATAGATGTTGAAAGGGATAATAATAGTAAGGCGGTAAGCACATTTTTTTGTAAAGCTTTTATTTGCATGGTGAAGATTTTTTTAAGTATGAACGCACTATAAGCTACCCGGAAAAGCCTTTTAAGTTAGCCCGCGGATATTTTTATGGCATGCGTTAAAAAATTATCTTCTAAAGCTTCAAGTAAGGCAATATTTAATCTAATATACAAACCGGTTCATCAATCTGCAATAGCCTGGTAAGTAAGTGACCTAAATTTTTCTACAACATCACCATGATTACCACCTTGTAACTGGCGGTAAAAAAGCAGTATCATTTTTTCTTTGGGGTCTACCCAATAGGAAGTAGCGAAAGCGCCACCCCAGCTAAAAGTGCCTGCCTGTGCAGGTGTGCGGGCGCTGCCTCTTTCTGTTACCACTTGGAAGCCCAGCCCGAATTTATCAACACCCAGGTTCAGTTCACCGATCTGGTTCATCGTCATCATCCTTACACTGTTCCTGCCAAGCAACTGCTTTCCATTATATTTTCCGTCATTCAATAACATTTGTAGAAATACTGCGTAGTCGTAAATG
>JACMLJ010000088.1 GCA_014379625.1 Ferruginibacter sp.
CGACGGCGTATTTATCGAGTACAGTATACATGTGACGCATTACTGATTCGTCACGTAAAAGTTGAGTTTTCAACTTTTCATTGAAGCTGGTTGGCGCTTTATACTCCATCACCCAATACAGACCTGTAGTCTTTTTGGCGATGGGATAGGCCAGTGATTTTAGTCCCCAGGGATTGGTGTGCAATACTTCACCGTCATTTTCCTTAACGATAGCGGCAAATTTGATCTGAGCGGCTTTATATTCCTCTTCAGACAGCACAGGGGTAAAAATCACCATCAATTCGTAGTTGTTCATTTCCCTGATTTTTAGTTTAAAAAATTAATTAATACCCGCACAAATTTATTTACGGGGCTGCAAAGGTAGGGAATTAATGGATAACAGGGTAATAGATAATTAATAAGTTAAAGCTAATAAGGGTGTATTTAAAATTGTCGCTCCTGATTTCGGTCGGTGGGGACGCTAACCGAGGCTGGGCCGTGGTTTGTGAGGAAACAAACCACTGGCTACTGCGACAATTTTAAATGTACCCATTAATAATTGATAATTAGGTATTCACGGATATTAGTTTTTAATTTGTTTTGTTTGCTTTGAAAATCCCACCAGAGCATATAACCAAACCCTGGTTCAATTAAATTACCTGGTTTCTTAACAGGTCTTCAAATACATCCCTTTTGCGGATTAGCCTGGCCTTGCCATCCATTACCATCACTTCTGCCGGCTTCAATCTTGAATTGAAATTGGAAGACATTTCAAATCCATAAGCCCCTGCATTATTGAAAACCAGGTAATCCCCTTCCCTTACCTCATGCAATTTTCTGTCCCAGGCAAAAGTATCCGTTTCACAAATATTTCCCACTACATTGTAAATTCTTTCGGCACCTTTTGGGTTGGTAATGTTTTCAATATGATGATAGGCGTCGTACATCATGGGACGTATCAGGTGGTTGAAACCACTGTTAACACCGGCAAATACGGCGGCGGGGGTTTGTTTGATAACATTTGTCTTTACCACAAGATAGCCGCTCTGGCTTACCATATATTTTCCCGGTTCAAACCATACCTGCAGTTTTTTCCCGGTTTCCTTTTCAAATTCAATAAAAGCCAGGGCTACTTTTTTTCCCAGGTCGGTAATATCTGTTTCCGCATCACCGGGCTGGTAAGGCACTTTAAAACCGCTTCCCAGATCAACAAATTGGAGGTTGGGGAAATGGCTGGCGGTATTAAACATTACTTCCAGACCTTCTAAAAACACCCGTATATCTTTGATCTCGCTGCCGGTATGCATATGAATGCCGGTAACGTTGAGATTAGTGCTTTTTACAATCCTTTCAATATGGCGCATCTGGTGAATAGAGATGCCAAACTTACTATCGATATGACCGGTTGAGATTTTAAAATTACCCCCTGCCATGATATGCGGGTTCAGGCGGATACAAACCGGGTAACTGTTGCCGTATGTATTCCCAAACTGTTCCAGAATAGAAATATTATCGATATTGATATTAACACCAAGCTCCTTTACTTCGACTATCTCTGAAAAATCAACACAGTTAGGGGTGTACAATATATCCTTCTTATCAAATCCCGCCATGAGGCCCAACTTCACTTCATTGATACTTACACAATCCAATGAAGCGCCAATGGATTGGATATATTTTAATACATTCAGATTAGTGAGCGCTTTACAGGCATAAAAAAAACGGGTGTTGCAACCCGCAAAGGCTTTTTGCAATTTTTTAAATTGTTCCCCAATCCGTTCTGCATGATACACATATACGGGTGTACCAAATTCATCGGCGATCTCTGTTAACTGCTGGTAGGTTAATTGTTTTGACATGTTAAAATATATATTGTGTTATTGAAGTGATTGTAATGGTTTGACTTCAGTTTGCCCGACCCTGTAAACGCAAGGTATTTTCTGAAGTGTTGTAAGCCAGGTTTCAAAATTTTACAGCATATTATATTACCCGCCAATAGTGCTGCTTTATAAAAAAAGGTATGAGAAACCAACTTCATCATACCTTTCTTAAAAATAGTTTTTAGTCAAAGTTTATGATTCCGATTTTTGTTCCACGTCTTTTAGCTGTTTATCCTCAGCACTTTGTTCGGGCTTATCCTCATTCAGTTCCTGGTGATCTTCCACGATTTCTTCTTCAATAACTTCCGGTACAAGCTTGTCTTCGTTTATTTCCTCTAATTCTTCCATAGTTTCTGCGATCTGCATTTCCTGAACAATTTCAGCCAGGGTTTCATCTGTGTTGTCGTTGTTTAATCCGGGATTATTATCTTCCACAATTTCATCATACTCCGGTACCGCCGCTACAGCATTGCCAGTTGATTCATCCGTTTCATTTTTATTTTGCCCGTTGTTATTTACCGGGGTAGCCTGTACCAGTTCTTCCATAAGCACTTCATTGATTTTTGGAAGGTCATCGGCACTATTGATACCAAAATAATCCATAAAGGATTTTGAAGTGGAATAAATCAGGGGTTTACCCACTGCGTCCTCATTTCGACCGGCAATGATCACGAGGTCTTTTTCCAGCAGTTTCTGTACAGCATAGTCGCAGTTTACTCCCCTGATCGATTCAATTTCGCTTTTGGTGACGGGCTGCTTGTAGGCAATAATGGACAGGGTTTCCAGCGCTGCGTTGGAAAGGCGTTTTAAAAATTTATCTCCATTTAACTGGGCTACCGTTGTATGGTATTCTTTTTTGGTAAGAAACTGCCATCCCCCGCCACTCTGCTTTAATTCAAATGCATAAAATTCGGCGCCGTACTTTTCATGTATGCCTTCCACAGCCGATTCTACCTGGTCGAGTGTTGCCCTGTCGTCAATAAAGCCCATTGCATTATTCAGCAATTCCACCAGGTCAAGATTGGTTAAAGGTTTGTCGCTTGCAAATATTAAGGCTTCTATATGTGGTATTATTTGAGAAAGTTCCATGTTGGTAATGTGCTAATTAACTGATTTGCTAATTTGCTAATTCATTCAATGATTGATAATAACTTAATTGACAGGATAACTCATCAGTAGATTTTTCACCAATTTGTCAGCCCGGAAAGGTACCACAGGAATACAATGCCGTTTAGCTAAGATATTTTTTGCTTGTGTGACCTCACCTTCGTCCTCTCCAAAGGAGAGGAAAGGGCTTAACTAAACGAAATTGAACAGCAATAATTGAATTGTACCCAATCAGGACATTAGCACATCAGCACATTAGCAAATTGTTTTTATCCGTTCAACGCCGCGGCCCCGCTTACTATTTCTGTAAGTTCGGTAGTAATAGCAGCCTGCCTTGCCCTGTTGTAACTTATTTTTAATGATTTCAATAATTCGCTAGCATTGTCAGTGGCCTTGTCCATTGCGGTCATACGGGCGCCATGCTCACTTGCATGCGCATCTAATACGGCCTTAAATAACTGGGTGTTTAAAATTTTAGGCATTAGTTCGAGTATCAACACATCTTCGGCTGGTTCAAATATAAAATCAGCTTTTTTCTCACCAGTTTGTTTGGTAAGTTTTGGTACAGGTAAAAATTGCTCGGCTACAAAACGCTGGGTGGCCGCATTTTTAAACTCACTGTAAACCAGTTCAACTGCATCTATTTCTCCTTTTGCAAAAGCCTCCATGGCATATTTTGCCGCGGTTTGGACTTTATCAAAACTAAGCCCCGTAAAAATATCCCAATATTGGTCAACAACACCAAATCCACTTTTGGTAAAATGTTCAAACCCTTTTTTGCCAATGGGCAAAACCTGTACATTTCCTTTTGTATACTGACCGCTGTATTTTTCCTGGATCACCTGGCGCGCTAATTTAATGAGGTTACTGTTGTATCCCCCACACAAGCCCCTGTCGCTTGTTACAACAATGACCAGTACCTTTTCAACTGTTCTTTCGGTGGCCAAAATCAGGTTAGCATCCCCGTCGCTGTTGCTTACAATATTGCTGAGCAGTTCCTGTAATTTTTTTGCATACGGGCGCATTTGCGTAATGGCGTCCTGTGCACGGCGAAGTTTGGCTGCGCTTACCATTTTCATGGCTTTGGTTATCTGCTGGGTACTTTGCACACTTTTAATTCTTGTACGAACCTCTTTTAACGCTCCTGACATATTATGGTTAATTAGTAATTAATAGTTACTTTTTGGGGGGCAAAGGTAGGGCAAAAACCTATAATGTGCTAATTAGCAAAATGGCTAATTAATTATTATCCAGTTCGCTGGGAAGACAATTGAATTCTTTACGAAATGCCGTGGAAAAATTGCTGAGGTTCTGGTAACCTAATTTTGTCCCTACCTCCGAAATGGAATAGTTGCCTGATACAATGTGGTCCTTTGCCCTGTGCATCCGGTTTTTCTGGAAGTATTCATACAGGCCCATTCCAAAAGACTGCTTAAATAATTTCTTTAATTTACTTTCACTCATCAGGGATAGCCGCGATAATTTTTCTATGCCCGGAAAAGCTTCATCATAACTTAAGGTTAAAATGGTTTCTATTTTTTGCAAAGCGATAAAATCACCATCATTTATTTTTTCAGGTGATTCAGAAATATCATACTGCAAAAAGTTTTCGAGTAGCCTGTCCAGTATCCTTAAAATCCGGCTCCGGATATATACTCCCGGGTAGGGATGACTGGCAGGGACATCTAATATTTCATTCAATAATCTTTGCTGCCTGGCATTAATGAATTGTTTGAAATTATTTGACTCCTCTAAGTAATTGACCATTTCAAGAACCGGTTGATGGAGATTATTCTCTATCCACTCATTGTTTAAATAAATACTAATACCCCTTACTGCGGTTGTTCTACCAAATTTTAAATGTTGTGAGCTTTGTGCGCTGGTGATTCGTAAAGTAAAGATACTCCCGTTGTCAAGACTAATGGATTCCTTGTCTAATTGATATACAACCGGCGCCTCCGTTTGCAGATGATACAGGTAAATGATAACACCCCGGTTATCAGACGGTAGTCTTGTAAAAAGATAGTCTTCTTTTAACTGGTAATTATTCACACATGCAGTTAAACCTTTTTCAAGAAAAAATGCTGTACAACTACCCTGCCCTGCACCTGGCGAAAAAATTACGGAATTGCCCGTTGATTCGCAGCCAATTGCAGTCGCAAATTCTTTTAACCAGTTTGTGTAGTCCGTTTGCTTATAAATAAAACGCTTCGTATCAGCAGGTGTATTATTCAACATTAAATGCAAATTATAAAAAAATAAGTGTTTAAGATAAAAAGTGAAATTTTATTTGTTATTTAAACAATACTGAACATAGCGGTGTTAATGACACCAATGGACAAACGCTTTTATTATGCCAATTAAAAAACTTTGATCTCCGCATTCTTAGGCGGCACACCCATGGCCCTGAATCCCTGTGGTTGAGGCTGCTGTCCTTTGAATTTTTGAATCCGGTAAGTGAATGTAAGCATAAAGAAACGGGCCAGCCTGTTGGTTCTTGTATCCGTAATCGCATTAGCGTTTACAGTCCTGCTTATATTGGTATTCTGGTTAAAAATATCGTAAGCGGACAATTTAACGATACCATTTTTCTTTTTAAACAACTGCTTTTCGATTGAGGCATTTAAAATAGCGATATTGCGGCTAACACTGTTACTCAGGCCATTATTGATAACATAATCAAAATCGTACAGCAGCACCCAGTTTTTGGGGATATCTATACTAATATTACTGTTCAGTGTCCATGCATTACTGGAGGTATTCCGGAGGAGTGAAACCTGCTTACCGGCCGGATTTTTATATTTCACATCATTCAGCCGGTAACTAGCCCCCATGCCCAACTGCAGCCAGGTTTTATAGTTATACTCAACATTGATCCCCTGGCTGGCAATAATATTCTGACCGATATTGCGGATACTGTCTACCAGGTTAACATTATGATTGAAATTTATATTTCCGGATAAAGTAAGAATATATTTCCTGTTTTTATAAGGCCGGGAGTAGGTGTAAAACCCCATTGCATTATAGTACCCATTTACATTTTCGGGTATGCTTAATTGCGCGCCTGTATTTCCCCTGTTGATGGTGTTATTTACAATCTGGTTGCGGATAGTGCTTAAAGTAATATTGGCGAATATTACTTTGCCCGTAACAAAATTAAAGTTGTTGAAACTCACATTCACATTATGGTTGATGGCTGGTTTTAAATTGGGGTTGCCCTTGGTTACCGATTGCTGGTTACTGATATCCAATACATCCTGCAACTGGCTGAAAGAAGGCTGGCTGGCATTTCCGCTATAATTTATATTCAAAGTTTTGCTCTTTGAAAAATTGTAAGCAAACCTTGCAATGGGAAAAATATTAACCCGGTTTACCGGCCGGTACACGCTGTCTTTGGTAATAGAATTTCCCTGCTGGCTGACCGGCTGCATGCTGATACCCAATGTATAATTGTATTTTTTAAGCGTTGTCCTTAATGAAATACCTACCCTGTTATTATAAAAATTATTTTCATAATCATTGGAAAGAAAAGAAAGGAAAGACTGGTTGCCGGTTACGGGGTCCACATCATAGGTTTTCTTA
This sequence comes from Ferruginibacter sp., assembly GCA_014379625.1. Taxonomy (GTDB): domain Bacteria; phylum Bacteroidota; class Bacteroidia; order Chitinophagales; family Chitinophagaceae; genus Ferruginibacter. The sequence goes on from JACMLJ010000088.1 coordinate 6,549, forward strand.
TCATTGCGGGCGTAATTTAAACTATGGGATGCGGCAATATCCAGGCTACGGATGCTGGAAATTGGTTCAGAAAAAGTTAAGCGGATGCCATAATTGTGGTTATCATTTTGCTGATCTATAAACTGGAACCGGTTGATGATTGTTGCCGGGTTTACATAAGTATTGGTAATATTTTTGGTATCCTGGTCGCTGTTACTGGCAGAATTGCCCAGGTTTAGATTAGCAGAAAAATTCCTTCCTCTTTTCCTGAATTTATGGTTGAATAATATATTGGCGCTGATATTGGGTGTGGTTGAATGGGATAGATTATTATTCAGGCCGTCCGTTGTTTTAATGCCATTGGTCTCAAAATAATCAAACTTCGTTTTGCTGTCGCTGTTGTTGCTTGCATAGCTTACGGAAGGACTGATTTTAAGGTAATTCAATGAATCTGCCTGGTACTCCAGGTTAAAGAAAAAACGATGGTTATCGCCACGGGTAAGCGAATTATTTTCCTGGTTGTTTATAAATGAACCATCCTGGAAAAAATTTTGAGCCGATGTATATTGTAATGCGGCATTATTGCGGTGGGAGAAAGAATAGCTTCCATAAACACCCAGTTTTTTACCCCACTGGTCTCTGAAATTAATTCCCACCGAATTGGAAGTAGTAATTCCGGCATTGCTATTTTGACTGCCACCAATAAAACTTTGATCGCCGTTTTGCATAGCGTTCATCAGGCCGCTTGTTCCCCCCATATCATTCATCATACTCTGACCCATCTTCATCATGCTCCCCATTCCGCGGTTGGCGCCCATGCTGCCAAAATTAAATAAGGATTGGTTGGTATTGTTGCTGTTGGCAAAAAGCGATATTTGTTGCTGGTTATTAAAATAGTTGCCGTTGAAGGAAGCCTGGTAACGATCCTCCTTACCCGCACCAACGGTAGCCCTTCCAAAAAAACCCCTGTTCTTATCTTTTTTGATCTGGAGGTTGATTATTTTTTCAGGGTCGCCTTCCTTTATTCCTGAAACAGTTGCCTGGTCTCCGTAGTCGTCAATTACCTGTACCTTATCAATTATGTTGGCGGGCAACTCCCGGGTAGCCGTTTTTACATCCCCGCCAAAAAAATCCTTTCCATTTACCCTGACCTTTGTAACATCCTTTCCCTGCGCTTTAACATTACCATCCTTATCAACCGTGATGCCTGGTAATTTTTTCAGCAGGTCCTCCGTCATGGCATTTTCTTTTACCTTAAATGCGTCCGCCCTGTATTCAATGGTATCTTCTTTTATTACAATGGGGGACGAAATTACCGTTACTTCATCCAGTAATTTAGCTCTTTCAGCCAGGGTAATAATGCCTGCATTAATCGTTTTCACCGGTTGGGTAACGGGAATAAATTTAGCCAAAGGCTGATAGTTAACCGTAGAAAAAATCAATGAGAAGCTGGCAGAAGGAACAGGGGATATGGTGAACTGCCCTTTTTCATCGGTGAAAGTATAAGTGGTATCTGCTTCATCGGATTTTACTACCAATCCTACAATTGCCCTGTCAATTGGTTTTTGAGTTGCCGAGTCAATAACTGTACCCTTAATTTGTGCCCGAATCGAACTGCCTGCGATAATTATTGCAAGAAAACATATAATTTTTTTCATGTACTTTTTTTAGATACGAACCACTTCGTGTAAAAATAACCGATTGATCATTTTACGCGAATGTATTGTGATAAGCGGTTGCAAATAAAAAAAAACAAACTTTTGCCTGTTCTATATCTTTTTTAGAGATGGAATACTATAATTATAGTAGATTAAAGCCGGTAGCTGAGTGCAAAGCTGGTAGGGCCTGCTATTACGGTAACCTTATCAGTAAAATTAGTTAGCTTTTTACCATGTTGCTGGTGGAGGAAATACATTACAGCATCAAACAATAATAAAAAACCGCCCTGTAACATCACCGAATTACCATAGCCCTTCAATTTTGAAGGATCTGGATTCCGTTTGCTCCTTTCTGTCAGATACAATCCCGCTGTAATATATGCTGCATCAAGACCTGCATTAAATAAAAATGTTTTTTCCACTTTATTCTGGTGTAATAATACTTTTGAAAGGGTTAGGTCATTTGTATTTTCTTTGGTAGCGCCCCAGTAACCTAACCCGGCAAACAAAAGATTGGTGCCGCTCCAGATGACATTCATCTGGTGAAAATACCGAACTTCCCGATTGCCTGTATTAGAACCTATGACCCCTACAATAATATTAGCTGCAGACCAGCCACCTAAAGCCATCATACCATTTTTAGTAGTATTGATCCGTTGCCGTTCAAAAGACAGCAAATCATTGGTTTGACAAAAACCTGCGTGGCAGGCAATGGCAAGTGCAACCAGTAATGATATTTTATGCATATATTGGTTTGAAGGGTGTAACATCTTTCCTGCCAAAAAGTTTATTAACGCAACTTTATTGTGACCGGTTTTAATACATACACTATTTCAAGTGCGCCGCCTTCTTTTGTATTTTGTTGCAAATCTATTTTTTTATGGTAGGTTACCGCCAATTTTAATTGATCACCCTTTTGCCGTTTGATTTCTTCGGCACTGATTGAAATGAATTGATCGGTATCCTTACCGGAATGAGTAATATTAAAAGATGAATCCGTTTCAAGTGATTGTATTTCGATATAATCTGCAGGTCCCAATTTGCCAGGTAAGTATTGAATATGCAGTGGATGATTATTACTTGCAGTTTCGGGTATTGTTGATAATTGAATGGGGTTAAAAGAAAATTTATTATCATATTTCATGTGATTAATATCAGTAAACGTAAAATGATGATCGCAAAAATTAGTAAAGGGAATGGATTTTTTATAGAATGCCCCTTCAAAATCGCTGCTGTCAACATCCATGATTACCCCATCTAACTCAATGCTGCTTGGCCTGGTTAAGACGAGGGTAGTGCCATTTTCGCCGGCAAAACGAAACTGTGCATTAAAAGTAGCATTTTCTTCCCCTTCCTTATAACTGATAAGGTATTGCTGGTAAATGGTTTCCGGGGCCACATCTTTACTGTTACCTATTTCACTGCTGGTACATGAGGAAATATTGGCAAACAGCACGCAAAAAAATCCAGTTGTTAATAAATTGTAAGCTTTCATAATAAATGTTTTTTTTATTATTCTCAAAACCTTTAAAGGTTCGTTAAAAAAAACATAATAATAAAAATGGAGTTAATATTATCTGTCCAGTCTCCGGCGGATACAGTTCAAACTTTGCCGGGTACTATGAATTCTTTAAAATTCGAAAGTCCGTCCAGGCGTTTCAGCAACCAAAAGGCTACCAACCCCGACCTGCTTGTGAATGGACCTCATCCGCTTTAAACTCCCAAGTTATTGCTACCTTTGCCGCTCTGTCATTTTGGCTCCCTTAATTTTAAGCACCAAATTTGACAAAACAAAAGTCCTGAACTAATCAATAATATACAATACCTAATAACTCGGAATTTTATGATAGGCTTTTTATCAAAAATATTTGGCGGCAATAAAAGTGAAAAAGATGTAAAAAAGATAACCCCGCTGGTTGCAAAGATCAACGGTTATTTTACACAATATCAATCGTTCAGCAATGATGAACTGAGGGCCAGGACAACCGAATTCAAGCATCGTATTACCCAGCACCTTAGCGCGATTGATGAACAGATCAACGCTAAAAGGGAGCATGCCGAAAACTTACCGGTTACCAACATCAACGAAAAAGATGTTATCTACCAGGAAATTGATCTGCTGAAAAAAGAAAGGGACAAACAGATAGAAGTAATACTACAGGAAATTTTGCCCGAGGCTTTCGCGGCGGTGAAAGAAACGGCCCGCAGGTTTAAGGATAACGCTACCCTGGAATGCACCGCAACGGAATTAGACAAGGCCCTGGCGGTAAAGAAAGATCATATTACCATACAGGGTGACAAATCCATTTTTTCCAATGCATGGAAAGCCGCCGGCGGAGAAGTTGTGTGGAACATGTTACATTATGATGTACAGTTGATTGGCGGCGCGGTACTGCATTCCGGTAAAATTGCCGAGATGGCTACCGGTGAAGGTAAAACGCTGGTGAGTACATTACCTGCTTACCTGAATGCATTGGCAGGCGAGGGGGTTCATATCGTTACCGTAAATGATTACCTCGCAAGAAGGGATAGCGAATGGAACGGCCCACTGTTCGAATTCCTGGGTTTGACGGTAGATTGTATTGATAAGCACGAACCCAATGGAGATGCCCGCAGGGCTGCCTACAATGCCGATATTACCTATGGCACCAACAACGAGTTTGGCTTTGATTACCTGAGGGATAATATGGTTCACAGTCCGGATGAAATGGTACAGCGTAAGCATCATTTTGCCATGGTGGATGAAGTGGATAGTGTATTGATTGATGATGCCAGGACACCACTGATCATCAGCGGCCCTGTTGGCCACAGTGATAATACGCAACAGTTTTTTGACCTCAAGCCACGTATTGAAAAATTAGTGGAGGCGCAGAAGAAAGCGACCAATCAATATTTAATTGAGGCAAAGAAAAAAATAGCCGAGGGTAATGATGATCCTAAAGACGGCGGAATGGCATTGATGATAGCACACCGGGGTTTACCTAAGAACAGCGCGCTCATTAAATTTTTAAGTGAGCCGGGCATCAGGGTAAAATTGCAAAAAACAGAAAATTATTACCTGGCCGATCAGCAAAAAGAAATGCCGAAAGTAGATGCCGAATTATTTTTCCATATCGATGAAAAAAATAACCAGGTAGATCTTACGGATAAGGGGATTAACCTGATCACCAGGGCTGGTGAAGACACCGAATTTTTTATCCTTCCAGACATTGCCACCAAGCTGGCGGATATCGATAAAGGCAATTTAACCGCTGAAGAAAAACTTCAAAGTAAAGAGGCCCTCTTAAACGAATATTCCTTAAAGGCCGACCGCATACATACCGTACAGCAATTATTGAAAGCCTATACCTTATTTGACAAGGATACGGAATACGTGGTGATGGACGAGTCGGTAAAGATTGTTGATGAACAAACCGGCCGTATACTGGATGGCAGGAGGTACTCCGATGGCTTGCACCAGGCGATTGAGGCGAAAGAAAATGTAAAGATCGAAGCCAGTACGCAGACCTACGCAACCGTTACTTTACAGAACTACTTTCGCATGTACCATAAACTGTGCGGTATGACTGGTACGGCCGAAACGGAAGCTGCCGAATTATGGGATATTTATAAATTAGACGTGGTAACCATTCCTACTAACCTGCCCGCCATTCGTAAAGATGAGCAGGATTTTGTTTATAAGACCAAGCGTGAAAAGTACAAGGCAGTTATTGATGAAATTGAGCGTTTGCGCCTTGCCGGCAGGCCTTCATTGGTGGGTACCACTTCGGTGGAGATCAGTGAATTGCTGAGCAGGATGCTGAAGCAAAAAAATATTCCCCACAATGTTTTGAATGCCAAGCAACACGCCAAAGAAGCACAGGTAGTGGCGGAAGCTGGCTTTGCCGGGGCTATTACCATCGCCACCAATATGGCTGGACGTGGTACGGATATAAAACTTGGACCTGGTGTAAAGGAAGCAGGAGGTTTGGCCATTGTAGGCACCGAAAGGCATGAAAGCCGCCGGGTAGACAGGCAGTTGCGTGGTCGTGCCGGGCGCCAGGGGGACCCGGGTAGCACACAGTTTTTTGTAAGCCTCGAAGATGACCTGATGAGAATGTTCGGCAGCGAACGGATCGCATCGCTGATGGATAGAATGGGTTACAAGGAAGGAGAAGTGATACAGCATAGTATGATCTCCAAATCAATTGAACGGGCCCAGAAAAAAGTGGAAGAAAATAATTTTGGCATACGTAAGCGCCTGCTGGAATATGATGATGTGATGAACAAGCAACGGAACGTGGTGTACAGCAAACGTAACCACGCTTTGTTTGGCGAAAGGTTGGCACTTGACCTGGATAATGCATTTTATTCCGTTGCCGAAGGGCTGGTAAATTCATTTAAAGAAAGTAACGATCACGAAGGCTTTAAACTGGCGGTGATTATGAACTATGGCATCGATACTGCCATCGCACCTGAAGAGCTTGAAAAAGGAGTGGTAAATGTTGTAGCTGAAAAATTGTATGAAGAAGGCAAATCAAATTACAACAGGAAGGTAATCGCCATTGCGGAACAAACTTACCCGATCATTAAAAATATCCGTAAAGAGCAGGGTGACCATATTGAAAATGTGGCAGTACCGTTTACGGATGGCCGAAAAGCAATACAGGCCCTGGCCAACCTTGATAAAACGCTTGCCAGCGAAGGTGCAGAATTGCCCAACGCTTTGGAACGCAGCATTACCTTAGCCCTGATTGATGATGCATGGAAAGAACATTTAAGGGCGATGGATGATCTGAGGCACAGTGTTCAAACTGCCGGCTATGAACAAAAGGACCCACTGGTAATTTATAAGATCGAAGCCTTTGGCGCCTTTAAACAAATGGATGACCAGGTGAATAAGGATATTGTAAGCTTCCTTTGCCATTGCTCCATACCAATGGAAGAAACTAATGCAGGAAAATCCGATAGCCATCGGATCAGGGAGGGCCGCGAACAAAAAACAGACATGAGTAAATTGCGCCAGCGTAAGGAAGAATTCGCAGGCGCTGCATCCGGCACTGGCGGCCCGGAATATATCAGCAATGAAAATGATTACAATGACCCCTCACCGGCAATAAAACAGGAGCCGATCCGTGTGCAGCCAAAGATTGGCAGAAATGACCTCTGCCCCTGTGGCAGCGGCAAGAAGTACAAGAATTGCCATGGAAAAGATGCATAAGTAATTCTGATAAAACAGGAGGCTGACTTTTTAAATAAGTTAGCCTTTTTTTATTGACAATTTTTTGGTACCGGCGTTGCAGTCGGACGGGTACTTGTACCATCTGTCATTAAGGATATTTTTCCACATTGCTCCGGGGACAACACCGCTTTTAAAACTGGGCAGGTCTTATTAATAATTATTCCACCTGCGCCTAAAATGTGTAAGTTAGCAGAAATTATTTCCGATATGCGAAACATAATTTTAACCCTTACCCTGGCATCTGTCATGGGCACCATCTTCGGGCAAACCGAAAAAGCTACTTATAAAATTGCGGCAGATCAATTTGAAGCCAACTACAACAGCAATCACTACGATAGTATTTTTGCGCTGTTCTCCCCGGAAATGCAAAAAGCATTGCCTTTGGAAAAAACAATAGATTTCCTGTCCGGTTTAAAATCGCAGGCAGGGCAGATTAAAAAAAGACGATTTGTAAAGTATAAGCAAACCTATGCTTTGTATAAAACAAATTTTGAACGGGCTTTATTTTCCGTAAATATTTCCATCGATAAAGATGATAAAATTAATGGCCTGTTTATAAATGCCTTTACCAATGACAGTTTGCCCGGCATTGAAAGGAATACCACCAAATTACAATTGCCCTTTAAAGGCGAGTGGACGGTTGTTTGGGGCGGTGATACCAAAGAATTAAATTATCATGTTGAACACCGGGCGCAGAAAAATGCTTTTGATATTGTTATCAAGGATGCAAAAGGAAATTCCTTTAAAACAGCCGGCAAAACAAATGAAGATTATTATGCTTTTGGTAAAGAATTAATTGCTCCTTGCGATGGGGAAGTAGTGTTAGTTGTTGACGGTGTAAAAGACAATATGCCCGGAGAACTAAACCCCATCTATGTTCCGGGCAATACGGTTATTTTAAAGACGGCGAATAACGAATATTTATTATTTGCGCATTTTAAGCAACATTCTATTAAAGTAACCGAAGGACAAAAAATTACCGCAGGACAGTTTTTAGGACTTTGTGGCAATTCGGGTAATTCATCAGAAGCGCATTTACATTTTCACATTCAAAACGCAGAAGATATGAATATTGCAACGGGTGTGAAATGCTATTTCGATAAAATAAAAGTAAACGGAAAACTAAAGGCTGATTACTCACCCGTTCAAAATGAAAAGATTGAAAATGAGTGAGCATTCATTACCCGGTATCGTCAACATCTTAACAGGAAGGATTTTGTTCTGGGGAACCTGCGTTTACTGGCGTTGTGAGCAGGCTGTTGAAGTTGTTGGGTAAACTTTTATTTTACGCAACCCTGGCTCCCCCAGATAGCCCGGAAGGAGAGGTTGTCTGGAAGTAGAAGATATTTTAGGAAACAAAGAGAGGGCTATAACCCATAATGGTAAAAGCTTTCAGCAAAGCAAGATTTTTTTGCCGCGTGAGAGTGGTTTCAAATAACTGCTTTCATTATGCGGTAACTAAACTGTAATTTTGCGGCATAAAAAAATGACCATGAATATTGCAGGTTATATTGACCATACGGTTTTGAAACCCACCACAACCATCGCGGATGTAGAAAAACTTTGCGCAGAAGCGATCCACTACCAATTTGCGGCAGTGTGCGTACCCCCTTTATTTGTAAAAAAAGCGAAGGAAATGGTCACCGGTTCACCTGTGCATGTTGCTACCGTTATTGGTTTCCCGTTTGGCTACTCAGCCGTGGAAGCGAAAGTAGCTGAAGTAGTATTAGCGATCATTGACGGCGCTGATGAACTGGATGTGGTGATTAATATAAGCGCTATTAAAAATAATGACTGGCAGTTTCTGGCCAATGAGATCAACGCCATTTTACCTATTATAAAAAACAAGAACAGGCTTATTAAAATCATCATTGAATCAGGCATCCTTACAGATGAAGAGATCATCAAATGTTGCGACCTGTATGGCGCTGCAGGTGTTGATTTTATGAAAACATCTACCGGCTACGCGGAAAAAGGCGCAACCATAGAAGCGGTGCAACTTATGCGCAAACACCTGGCGGATAATATCCATATCAAGGCAAGCGGGGGCATAAAAACCTATACATTTGCCAAACAATTAATTGACGCAGGGGCCGACAGGATAGGTTGCAGCAGCAGTATCGCAATTGTAAATGAGGGAGAACAACAAACTTAAATGGAACAGTTTTTGCCAAAAAATCACCATGAAAAAAATAATGTGTATTTCGGTTCTTTTTTTATCAGCAGGTACAGGTAAATCACAGGAGATTGCTCTAAAAGACTCTTCCGAACCCACTGGAAAAGTTACCGTTTTTAAAGATAGCCGTCTGGATATTTTAGCTAAAAAAGAGGCAGAATTTAACGAGGCGCTCGCACTGGGGCCAAAATCAGCAAAAGGTTACCGCCTGATGGTATTGAGTACCAATGACCGTGCAAAAGCAATGAACCTCAGGGCCAGGCTATTGCAACGCTTCCCGGAACAGAAAGTGTACATGAGTTTCCAACCACCCTATATTAAACTGAAGTTTGGCAATTTTTTGGAAAAGGCGGAAGCCGACCAGTATAAAAAAGAAATCACCACCAATAAATTAGTTACTACCAATATTTATTTAGTGCCCGAAATCATTGAAATAAAACCCGATAAGAACAAGGAGAAGGAGATATTATAAACTGAGGCTTTAATTTGTGAATGGTGAATGGAGAATGGTGAATGGTGAAATATTTGGCATGTACCTTTGCCCATTCACCTAATAACTTCTAAACTATCCCCGTGAGTGAATCATTAGAACAGCAAATAAAAAAACTTGCGAAAAATTATGCCGGCGAATTCATTTCCATTCGCCGATACCTGCACGCCCATCCCGAATTGAGTTACCAGGAGTTTGAAACCTCCAAATTTGTACAGCAAAAATTAAGGGAATTCAATATACTGTTTGAAATAAAAGCAGGCACCGGCGTAATTGGTTTGTTGCACGGAAAAAACCCGGGCAAAAGGGTAGTCGCATTAAGGGCAGATATGGACGCGCTTCCCATTACGGAAGAAAATGATGTTCCTTATAAATCAACCAGGCCAGGCATAATGCATGCCTGCGGCCATGATGTACACACCAGTTGTTTACTGGGCGCTGCAAAGATATTAAGCGAATTAAAAGAAGAATGGGAGGGTACGGTTAAATTGATCTTTCAGCCAGGGGAAGAAAAAAACCCTGGCGGCGCAAGCATCCTGATCCGGGAAGGCGTCCTGGAAAACCCGGCCCCTCAGAGTATTTTCGGGATGCACGTGCATACGATATTGGAAACAGGCAAACTCAGTTTCAGGGGCGGCATGGTAATGGCCAGTGCCGATGAAATTTATATTACGATCAAAGGAAAAGGCGGGCACGCGGCAGCGCCCCAGTTTACTGCCGATACCATATTGATCGCCTCGCATTTAATTGTAAGCCTGCAACAAATCATCAGCAGGAATAACAACCCTTTTAATCCATCCGTTCTCAGTATAACCTCTTTCCAGGGTGGTAATACTACCAACGTAATACCTTCAGAAGTAAAGCTCATGGGCACATTCAGGGCCATGAATGAAGAGTGGCGGTTTAAGGCCCATGACATGATTAAGAAACTATCCACAGAATTAGTGCAGAGCATGGGGGCCGAAATTGATATCAGGATTGATGTAGGTTATCCATTTGTGCTCAACAATGAGCGACTGAGTGCGGCCGCCAGGTCAAAAGCAGAATCATTTCTAGGAAAAGAGCAGGTGGAAGAAACCGAATTAAGAATGGGCGCTGAAGATTTTGCCTTTTATTCTCATAAAATACCAGGTTGTTTTTTCAGACTGGGTACCTGGAATGTTGCAAAAGGCATTACCATTGGGGGGCATACACCCACTTTTGACGTGGATGAGGATGCTATTGAAATTGGTATTGGGATGATGGCTTTATTAGGCGCTACCAATGCTGAATAATATATTACCCCTATCGTTTTGCATTGGCGAAGTACGGCGAATTCGATGTTTGTCCTGCCCGGTGGAAATGCTAAAAAGAACGAAGATCATTAATTTAAGAGAATCTTTAATAGAAAGATGTCTTACCGAACAAATGATAGTGAGCTATAAAATATTCGTCGTTTCAATGTCCGCCCCGTATTTTGCTAACGCAGTGTTAGTTACAGTTTTTTTGTGAACTCCCGCTATTTACCCCGATTAGTTCGTTCAGACCAAAGAAACTGAAGTTTCATTTTGTTTTATGTCGAGCAAGTCAATGGTTGATGTCCATAGCGTATCCTGATATTCTACATTGTACGAATCGGTTGAAGATTTTATCTCCTTTATTCCTTCAAAATATTTCCCTTTGGCATTTTTGTATGAGTCAGAATAAGCAAGATTAGCTAAACGCTTACCTGAATTTTTTGCTGTGTTAACATTAGGTATGAAGAATCGAAGCAATGGGAATACGTTGTTCGATACGAAACGCAAGAATGGAGAATACGTTCTTGCAAGCCCCGTCCCTGGTACAAGCCCCGGGTCAAAGGCGTTTACTCTAATATCTGTATTGGATAATTTTCTTTGCAATTCGTACACCGTCAGAATATTGTTTAATTTAGAAGTAGTATATCTGCGTTGTCCTGCCGTTAACAGTTTTTCAGCCGTTGGGGTTGGATACGCTAATTCCTTTGCACTTTTAAATATAGGTGCCGGCATTCCTGTCTTTTGTTTTGGATCGTGTGTGCCACTTGCGGTAAAAGTTATACTGGCGTTGCTGTCCATCAATGGCAAAAGCAATAAAGTAAGATAAAACGGCGCAACATGGTTTATTCCAAAAGTACTTTCAAAACCTTCTTTTGTCAATTTCTTCTCTGCAACATTTTGAATGCCTGCATTGTTTATTAGTGCAATTATTTTGTTGTGAGGCTGCGTTGAAAACTGCTTTATAAATTCCCGCACAGATTGTAATGATTCCAAATCCAAAGGCATGCTAATAATATTTTTATGCCGTGTTTTTTGTTTAATATTTTGAATTGCTTCATTGCCTGATTTCTGATTTCTACAAGCAATTACGATTTGTTCGTTTGGTGCGATTTTGGCGATTTGCATTGCACATTCAAAACCGATTCCGCCAGTTGCTCCAGTAATAATTATGGATTTCATTTTTTATCTTTTTAGTTATGATGCAAAGCTCCCCAATAAAAAAAAGAAATCATTTGCCATTTGGCAAAAATCAATTTAGCCACTAATATTTTTTCTGATTCTGCTTAATGACGATTGTGTAATACCAAGGTAGGATGCTAAATATGACAATGGTATGCGGTTTGCAAGTTTGGGAAATCTCTCAAAGAAGTTAAGGTAACGTTCTGTTGCATCTTCTGACATCATAGTGCTGATTTTATTCACTTTTTCTGATAATCCTTTTGATGTTATTTTAGCGATAATGTCATCCCACCCAATGATAGTCATAGAAAGTTGTTTCATTGCTTCCTTTGACAAAACGATGAATTTGCAGTCTGTAATGGCTTGTGCATATTCCGAAGAAGGAATGTTTTGGTTGTAGCTATTAATATCTACCACAAAATTACCTTCATCTATGAAATACTTGGTAATATCGACCCCTTTATTGTTATAATAGCAAATTCTAAAAATGCCTTCTGTTAAAAAAATAACTTCACGGGGAATTTTACCTGCTTCCTGATAATGTTCATCTTTTTTTATCTCCCGAAAAACAGCTTTACTTTTTACCAAATCAATTTGCTGTTGATTGAGATGTCCAAATTGTAATAAATAATCTATAAGTGCTTCCATAGTCTCAAAATTACAAAATGTCGTTTAGGGAGAATTTGTCATTTGGCAAAAAAAGTTGCGATTATCCTTTCGGCTGGAATCTCTGTGAAATTGCAACTAACAGGTTAATTTACCTGGTGGTGTCTCCCCTCAAAAAAGATCTGCCAGGGTCGGCAAATCCTTACAAAATGCGGCATTCTGAAACCCGCCCCCTTCACCTTTAATGCAATCCTCCCGATTATTTCAGTACCTTGCACAAACTTTTTAAACAGGTGTTTACAGGAGAGTAAACTACTTTCCTGCAGCGGGTACCTGTACCTAAAATATCATTATCTTAATAAACAAACCACTATTACGCGCTTAAATGGCTTAATAGCAGCACTGACGTTGAAGTGAGTGACACAACGATGTTGACCAAAGAACTTTCGCTGGTTAAAAAATACAGCGACAACCCGGAATTTTCGGGATTTAGTTGTAATACATCGGCCGTTGCCATGACTTCCGGGCAGATTAAATTAACATTATGTCAAAAGAATTAAGCAGGCAACAGGCCCTGGAATACCACGCCAAAGGCAGACCGGGAAAAATTGAAGTAATCCCTACCAAAGAATCCAAAACACAAAGAGACCTTTCCTTAGCATATTCACCCGGCGTGGCCGTACCCTGCCTGGAAATTGCTGCAAACCCCGAAGATGTATATAAATACACTGCCAAGGGAAACCTGGTGGGCGTAATCAGCAATGGTACAGCCGTACTGGGCCTGGGAAATATCGGGCCCGAAGCAGGGAAACCGGTGATGGAAGGGAAAGCGGTATTATTCAAAATTTTTGCCGACATCGATGTATTTGATATAGAGATCAATGAAAAGGACCCGGAAAAATTTGTACAGATCGTAAAAGCTCTGGAACCCACTTTTGGCGGTATCAACCTGGAGGATATAAAAGCGCCCGAATGTTTTTATATAGAACAACAACTAAAAGAGCGGCTGAATATTCCGGTAATGCACGATGACCAGCATGGTACGGCGATTATATCGGCGGCCGCTTTGCTGAATGCACTGGAATTGCAGAAAAAGAAAATTGATAAAGTGCGGATAGTGGTGAGTGGCGCCGGCGCCGCCGCAATGGCTTGTATGAAATTATATATATCATTGGGTGCCAACCGCAACAACTTTATGGTATTTGACAGAAAGGGTATAATATATGAAGGCAGGGCCGGCGTAGATGAAATGAAAAAAGATTTTTGTGTACACGAAAAATATAAAGATTACGACCTCGAAAAAGCTTTCCAGGATGCGGATGTATTTATTGGTCTTAGCTCAGGAAATGTGGTGAGCGCCGAAATGGTGAAAAGCATGGCAAAAAACCCGATCGTATTTGCACTGGCAAACCCCGATCCGGAGATCACCTACGACGTTGCTATTGCAGCACGAAAGGACCTGATTATGGCGACGGGCCGAAGTGACTATCCTAACCAGGTGAATAATGTGCTGGGATTCCCCTATATATTTCGCGGGGCTTTAGACGTTAGGGCAACCACCATCAATGAATCAATGAAACTGGCAGCCGTAAAAGCGCTGGCAGCCTTAACAAGGGAACCGGTGCCCGATATTGTGAACCTGGCATACAATGCAAAAACAATTTCTTTTGGTGCCGACTACATTATTCCAAAGGCCCTGGATCCGCGCTTACTTGCCACGGTGGCCCCGGCAGTTGCCAAAGCAGCAATGGAAAGTGGTGTGGCAAAATACCCCATTACAGACTGGGAAGCATACAAGCTGGAATTAAATAAACGCCTGGGCTTAGACAACCAGTTGAGCCGCGTAATTGGCAACAAAGCCAGGAAAGATCCAAAGCGGGTGGTATTTGCAGATGCGGAAAACATTAAGGTGTTAAAAGTGGCGCAATTAATTGTGGAGGAAGGCGTGGGTTACCCGATTTTACTGGGCGATACAAAAAGGATATTGAAATTAGCGGCTGAAAACAGTATAGATGTGGACGATATGCCCATCATGGATCCCAAGGCGGATGATACGGAAGAAATAAGAAAACAATTTGCGGATATGTTTTATGCACGGCGGCAACGCAAGGGTACCAACCGGCATGAGGCAAATAAAATAATGAAGGACCGGAATTATTTTGGTTGTATGCTGGTAGAAAGTGGGGAAGCAGATTGTATGATCAGTGGTTTAACAAGAAGTTATCCGGATACCATCAAACCTGCTTTACAGGCTATCGGCACCGAAGAGGGGGTGAAAAAAATTGCCGGGATGTATATTTTGCTCACCAAGCGGGGGCCCTTGTTTTTGGCGGATACCACTATTAATTTTAATCCCACGGCTGAAGAGCTGGCGGAAATAACCTTACTCACCGCCAAAGAAGTAAAACAATTTAATATTGTGCCGCGTATCGCAATGCTTTCCTACTCTAATTTTGGTAGCAGCGATTCTCCGGAAGCTAATCTTGTTCGTAAGGCAAGAGAAATAGTGAAGACGAAAGAGCCCTCCTTGATCTGTGATGGCGAAGTACAGGGCATCCTGGCATTTAATAAAGAAATACTAAAAGACAATTACCCTTTTACTGAACTATTGGACGGAGAAGTGAATACCCTCATCTTTCCGAATCTCGCTGCAGGCAATATCGCCTATAATTTATTGCAGGAAGTGGGCGGCGCCGATTCTATCGGACCCATATTACTGGGATTAAAAAAACCCGTGCATGTGCTGCAGTTAGGCAGCTCTATCCGGTCTATTTTTAATATGGTGCTGATAGCCGTGGTAGACGCTCAAATGAAATGCGCGACAGACACGCAGGCTGCAATCGGCAAAAGCAAATGGTGGAAGCAATTTAAGAGAACATCCCACGAAATGTAGGAGGGCAGTGTTACAATAGAAAGGGGTATTAAAAGACTTTTGTTCGTGTAATCCGTGCATTAAATTCTTATATTCATTTTTAATCATTTTATGCTTAACTACCGTGGTATATGGAGAACAAAGATCATCATGTAGCGAAAAAAATTTCATTTACCGTAGGCAAAACTTTCAGAAAATACCTGAAGAGATACGGAAGGGAAATGTCGTTGCCGGTTTCTTATGATACACTAAAAAATTTTAATTTTAGTATACCCGTATTGGATAGTCATGGTAAGAATACTTTATGGGAATCTGTTTTTTTTAATCCTTCCTTAACCGATGAAATACATGCTTCGCTGAAAAGAATGTATTCCATTTTAAAATCAAGCGGGCATACCCAGGCCGAAGAACATTTATACATAGAACGGATAGACTATTGCCTTTTTGGCAATTCAAAACCCTTCCGGATTAAAATAGTCAACATTTACAATGAAGTGTACGACTATTTTTACATTAAAGTGGCAGACGCATCCCGCATTTTTGGTATGGAACTGGAGCACCTGCTGTCTCCCAATTTCATGACCTTTTTAATTGACGGCAACACCCTCGTGGAAGAACATATTTCGGGCGTACCCGGTGATATGTTTATAACGCATTACCTGCAAAGACCGGAATTTAATCCTAAGCGGATCGCGAAAGAGTTTGTGAAGTTTAATGAAAGGTGTTTTATCCGATTGCTGGGCGATATGCGCAGTTACAATTTTATTTTTGACATCACACAGGATTTTGATGATGTACAATTTAAGATACGGTCCATCGATTTTGACCAGCAATCTTACGAAGGAAGTAAAAATAATTACCTGCCGCAGTTTTTTAAAGAGAACCTTGTGTTTGTGGAACTGGTAAAAAAGCTCCTCAATATAGAAGTGATCAGGCAATACCAGCAGGAGGAAAGGGCCCAGATTATCCGTCGAATTAAATCGGAACGGCAGCGGCTGAGGGACCTGAGGGTAGCTGCCGGCGATGACCTCCTTTCTACTGAACCCAAAATAAAACAACTAAGGGAGGAACTATCCCTGCACTATAATAATAACCCGGTTTTTTTAAAATGTAATACGATGCCCCAATTAATGTACCAGCACCTGAAAGAGCTGTTAATTTCAAACAGAAAATCCTAAAACGGGCAAAGCGTTTTAAAAAAGGTGTAAACTTTTTAGTATTGCGCTCAAACAATCGATCTCATTTACTATCTTTTTTCAATAAATTTGCCCCATGGAGTTTTTTACACACTTTGGCCGGTACCTCATCATGTTAAAGGGCATGTTTACAAAACCGGAAAATCATAAGATGTATTGGAAAGAATTTATGCACCAGTGTAATGACATAGGCATTCGTTCATTGGGCATTGTTTCCATTATTTCGGTTTTTATTGGCGCCGTTAGCGCTGTTCAAACCGCTTACCAGTTGGTAAGTCCCATTATCCCCAAAACTACTATTGCGCAAATCGTGCGGGATACTGTAATCCTGGAATTTGCGCCCACCCTGGTTTGTATCGTTCTGGCCGGCGTTATCGGCAGTAAAATAGCGAGTGAACTGGGCAATATGAGG
Organism: Ferruginibacter sp.; assembly: GCA_014379625.1. Classification (GTDB taxonomy): domain Bacteria; phylum Bacteroidota; class Bacteroidia; order Chitinophagales; family Chitinophagaceae; genus Ferruginibacter. Next base: position 23,615 of record JACMLJ010000088.1, read on the forward strand.
GTGAGTGAACAGATAGATGCGCTGGAAATAATGGGCATCAATACCAAATCGTATTTAATAATGCCGAAAATAGCCGCTGCTTTGCTGACCATCCCTTTACTGGTAGTTATTTCGATGGTTTTGGGCATCATTGGAGGGCGCCTTGCAGGCACGGCATCCGGTATTCTTTCCAGCGATACTTTCGATCGGGGCTTGTTACAGAATTTCATACCGTATAATGTATTCTTCGCCCTGATTAAATCTTACACCTTCGCTTTTATCATCAGCAGCGTACCAGCATATTATGGGTATCATGTAAAAGGTGGCGCACTTGAAATTGGCAGGAGTAGTACCAAGAGCGTGGTGGTAAGTTGTATCTTATTATTATTCGCCGATTATATTTTAACACAATTACTCTTAACACCCGCTGCCACCTAACATGATCGAATTCAAAAATATACATAAAAGCTTTGGTGAAAATGTAGTGCTCACGGATGTAAGCCATGTGATGCAGACCGGCAGCTGCAACCTTATCATTGGCACAAGCGGCAGTGGTAAAACAGTGCTCCAAAAATGCCTGGTAGGTTTGTTTGAACCGGATAGTGGTGCCATCATTTACGATGGCACGAGCTTCACGGATATGACAGAAGAAAACAGGAAAGAACTGCGTCAGCAAATAGGTATGTTATTCCAGGGCTCCGCGTTATTTGACAGTATGACGGTGGAACAAAATGTGATGTTTCCATTGGATATGTTTTCGCATATGAATCATAAAGAGAAACAGAAACGGGTAAACGAAGTGCTGGCAAGGGTAAACCTGGAGGATGCCAATAAAAAATTCCCGGCCGAAATAAGCGGTGGTATGAAGAAGAGAGTGGGCATTGCAAGGGCCATTGTACTCAATCCAAAATATTTATTTTGCGATGAGCCCAACTCCGGCCTCGATCCCCAAACCAGTATGGTAATCGATAAACTCATTTATGATATCACCAAGGAGTTTAATATGACCACCGTGATCAATACGCATGATATGAACAGCGTTATGGAGATAGGGGAAAATATTTTATACATGTTCGAGGGGAAAAAAGAATGGACCGGCAACAACGAAGAAATCATCTTTTCAAAAAACGAACGGCTCAACGCCTTCATTTTCGCATCCAAATTTTTGCAGGATGCCAAAGATATGCGTATGCTGGAAGCAAAGGGAATTATTGCCGATGACAGGAATATGGAAGAGATGCTGAATAACGGCGAAGAGATAAAATAATTTGAAAATGTGAAAATGTGAAAATTGCCTGGTAGTGACGGATTTGGTAAAATAAAATATTGATACCCGCAGCAACCACTAAATTGAAATGATATTGAATAAGCTATCCCGGTAATGCGACTTAAAATTTCTACTCTTCATTTAATTCTATTCATATAAAATTGTCGTAATGGTTGCCAACCTTTTGAAAGTTTAGTTCAAATTGTAAATCCCTTTATGAAGGCTCGCAACCTATTAATCCTTGCGACAATTTTAAACGCACCCATTAGTTGTAGCGGTTGAACGGATAATTAGTAGATTTGTAAAAGTGAATAAATGCAGGCATTCAGTTCCCATACGATTCCGACAGAAAGCAGAACAATTGCAACATTGGTAAAGAATCAACTATTACTGGTTGATGGCACTGCATCTGTAATATTATTCGGCAGTCGTGCGCGGGGCGATGCCGCGAATGACAGTGATTGGGATTTCTTAATTCTTACGCGGCATACCGATACCGATTCATTGGCGGATGAATTGAGAAAAGCAGTCCGCAAAGAAGTAGAATTAAAATATGATGTTGCTATATCCCTGGTAATTAAAAATGCAACTTTGTGGGAAACCGACTATTCCGTAACCAATATTTATGAAAGCATACATGATGAAGGGATATTGTTATGAAAGATAAATCTGATTATACCAGGTATAAGTTACAAAAGTCAGCACAGTCA
>JACMLJ010000089.1 GCA_014379625.1 Ferruginibacter sp.
AATATATTCTTTGTATTGAGTTAGAGGGCCTTTTAGTTCTTTAGCGGGATGCAAAGGAGTAAACAGCAACATCCGGATCACTGAAGTTACCAATCTGTTTCCGTAGCAATGGCCGTAGAATACATCTCTGGAAAACCTTACGGGATAACTCCCGGATGCAAAAGCCCGCAAACGTAGTGTTTGCGGGCTTTTGCTGCTTTTTGCTGTTGTGTTTGTGAACTGGCTGGGACTCGAACCCAGGACCCATACATTAAAAGTGTATTGCTCTACCAACTGAGCTACCAATTCTACTAACCGCTTTTATTTGCGGATTGCAAAAATAGGGCAAAAACATTTAGTGCCAAAGTTTTTTAGAAAAGTTTTTCCTATATCCTCCTAATTATATTAAGATTGTTTATAAACAGCCGATGAACTCTCTTATTTTTGCCTATAATTTATTATATGAGCGACTTTTTTAAAGATAAAGTGGTTGCCATTACAGGTGGCAGCGAAGGCATCGGAAAAGCATTGGTTGATGCTTTGATACCATTAGGGGCTAAAATCGCAACCTGCGGGCGCAACCAGGATAAATTATACAACCTGCAGGTACAATATTCCAACCACCTCCTTCACACCATTGTTGCCGATGTTAGCCGCTATGATGATTGCAAGAATTTTATCAACTCCACCATCGAAACTTATGGGGGAATTGACATTTTGATAAACAATGCGGGCATCAGCATGAGGGCTTTATTGAAAGATGCGGAAGTGGATGTCATAAAAAAAGTAATGGACATTAATTTTTTTGGCACGGTATATTGTACCAAGCTGGCCCTCAATTCAATTATTGAAAGAAAGGGTACCATTGTAGGCGTATCATCCATTGCGGGTTACCGGGGATTACCGGGACGAAGCGGTTATTCAGCTTCTAAGTTCGCGATAAACGGATGGCTGGAGGCGGTTCGGACAGAATTGCTGGACACTGGTGTGAACGTAATGTGGGTATGCCCCGGTTTTACGCGGAGTAATATCCGTCATGCTGCACTCAACAGCAAGGGCCATGCGCAGGAGGAAAGCCCGCTGAATGAAAGGGACCTGATGAGTTCGCAGGATTGTGCCAACCACATCATAAAAGCGATCGAAAAAAGAAAGCGGACACTGGTGCTTTCATTCAGCGGCAAGCAAACCGTTTTTATGAATAGATTTTTCCCTTCGTTAACCGATAAACTTGTAAAAAAATTCTTTTATAAAAATGGGGAACTGGTTAAATAGTTAATAAGGAATAAATTGATAACAGGTAATTATATCCGTTACATTAGCACTGCATCTTATTAATTAAAAAATCAACCATCACAACAATGCCGATACTTACCCTTACTACTGATATTGGCCAGCATGATTTTCTTGTCGGCGCAGTTAAAGGACAGCTACTACAGGCAGACAGCTTATTCACCATTGTTGATATTACTCACCAGTTATCCCCCTTTAATTATCCGCAGGCAGCATATGTTTGCAGGAATGCCATTAAAAATTTTCCAACCGGTACCTGCCACCTCGTACTCGTAAATTTATTTGATGAAAAACCTGAACATTTGCTGCTTGCCGAACACAATGGCCACTTTATTGGCTGTGCAGACAATGGTTTACTGACCATGATTTTAGAAGAACTGCCGCAGAAAGTAACCGCCCTGGCTTTGGATAAAAATCATCAGAAAAATACCCTGTACTGTACCACCGTTTTTGCAAAAGCTTTTACTGAGGTAGCGAACGGCAAAGCACTTGAACAAATGGGCGACAGCGCCGTTTCAATACAGGTAAAAAATCCATTAAGGGCGCTGCTTGGCAATAACTGGATGGAAGGCCAGATTATTTTTATTGATAATTTTGAAAATGTAATTGTAAATATTACCCGCGAAGAATTTGAAGAACAACGCAAGGGCCGGAGTTTTAAAATTATTTTTAAAAGAGATGAAGTGATAGAAAAAATAAGTGACACGTATGCCGATGTTGAGGAAGGAGAAAAATTAGCGCTGTTTAATTCAGCAGCTTATCTTGAAATTGCAATCAACAAAGGAAATGCCGCAGGACTTTTTGGCTTGCAGGGTTTTTCAGAAAAACAGAACCAGGCGCAACACCAATATCTGATTAACCGGCTTTTTTATCAAACGGTGAAAGTATATTTCGAATAACACCCACCCCTGAAGAAGCAACCCTTAAAAGCATAAACCGCCTGCAGCAGGAAAAAAAGTTACCCTGTCATTTTTGCAGGCATGCATTGGAAGCTGAAAATACTGAGATTTGACATTTTTAAAAAACATATCGGCTGACCGGCAAACAGATAAGGAACTGGTGACTGCCTTTAAAGAAAGCGGCGACATCAACCATTTGAGTATATTGTATCAGCGATATATGGACCTTGTGTTTGGCGTATGCCTTAAATATTTTAAAGATGCTGAAAGAAGTAAGGATGCGGTGATGGACATTTTTGAAGAATTGAACAGGAAATTAAAACAACACGAAGTGGACCATTTTAAGGGCTGGCTACACGTATTGGCACGAAATTACTGCCTGATGCAATTGAGAAGCCCGAAGAATATGAAGACAACTGAATTTAATGCTGATTTTATGCAATCAGGTGAGGCAACACATCTGACAAACGAAGTGTTGGAAAAAGAAAAAACTTTTAAGCACCTGGCCCAATGCCTGGAACTACTCCCTGAAGACCAGAAACAAAGTATCCATTTGTTTTTTGTGCAAAAAAAATGTTACAACGAAATAGTGGAAATAACCGGTTATGAATGGAATAAGGTGAGAAGTTATATACAAAACGGGAAACGCAATTTAAAGATTTGCCTGGATGGAAAGCAAAGTTGATAAATGGGAAGTGGGAATAACGAATATATTTGATATACAATAACAGCCGGTCGCTAATAGCTAACCGCTTTTTTTATGGATCCAGAAAATGAACATATCATTTACACTGCGGAAGATATCCGGGAATATCTTTCAGGTAAGCTTACGCCTGCCGCAATGCATGCTATGGAAAAATCCGCGTTGGATGATGCTTTTTTAGCGGAAGCGATGGAGGGATATGCAGGTATGCAGGAAAAGGATTGGGCCAGCCAGTTAACTTTATTAAAGAACGATTTTGTAAAAGCACAAACTGCAAAAGTTGTTGCACTGAAACCATCAACAAATTATACTATGTGGAAAGTTGCCGCTGCTGTTCTTATTATTTGCAGCGGGGCGGCCATCACCTATATCCTTACGACAAATGAACCAACTCAAAACAAAGCCATTGCTACTATCCATCCAATACAGGATTCAGTAAATACAGCCCCCGAAGCCCGCAGTGTTGACAGTAATGCCAAAACAATTCCTCCCGTTACGGCAAACACCGGCACAGATATGTCCAAACAAAAACTTATCGCAAAGGCAGATCAAAAACCGCAGGGAGCCAGCGTATTAGTTTACCAGTCCGAAAATATTGGCAACCGAACTGTAAAGCCTGATACAGCAATCGTTTATACCGATGATAAACCCAAAGGAATTACTGACTATACAACAACCTATCCCGCGCCATCTGTACAACAAAGTATCCCGGGAAAAACCGAAATACAAAGCAATAAAGTTGCCAGCCAGTCAATGAGGGATGCTGAAGAATCGAAGCAAAAAGAACTCCCTGTTTTAAGAAAATTTATGGCCCAGGTAGTAGGCCCTGACAACGCTTCTCTTCCCTTTGCCAATATCAGCATTGCCAATGAAAATCTTGGAACCTATGCTGATGCAAGGGGAAATTTTAGGCTAGTATCTTCCGATTCACTGTTAAATATTGAAATAAAATCCGCCGGGTATATTTCCCGCAATGTTACTTTAAGAAGCGATAACCCTCAAACTAAAATTGTACTTGCAGAAGATGAACTTGCTTTAAAGGATAAAACCCTGGTTACGGGAAAACTAACAGGTTTGGGGCAAAAACGAAGGGCGGCACTAGTTCCCGATACTTTAATAAACGTAGAACCTGCCGATGGATGGAATAATTATGATACCTACCTTACCAATAATTTATCCCTGTCAAATGAAATCCTTCAAAATAAGATCCATGGCGAAGTGGAAGTCTCTTTTGAAGTGAAAAGCGACGGGGCTATCTCCAATATGAAAATAGATAAATCTCTTTGCAATGATTGCGATGAAGCTGCACTGCGGGTAATTAAAGATGGCCCCCGCTGGAAAGTTAAAAAAGGTGAAAAAGCGATGGCCAGGGTAAAAGTAAAATTTTAACTTCCCCCTTCCGGTTCTTAAGGTCTGTTTGCATTTTTCGAAATGAGGGGTTTGTGAAGTGAAACCAGGACTAATTACTTTTTACCCTACACACTATAATATCAAATAATCCCTTTGCAGTACTGCCAGCCCTTTAAGCTCCTGTAAAGGGCTATCCTTTATATTTGTATAAAATAACCTATATGAAAAGACTATTCCTTGTTTGCATAGCAATTGCTTTTCTTTTTGTACAAATTGCGGAAGCACAGATAAAATTCCCCTCTCCTGCACCGGTGCAAACCATTAAACAGGAATTCGGCCTGGGAAATATTGAAGTTACTTACTCAAGACCCGGAGCAAATGAGCGCAGGGTATTTGGCGACCTGGTGCCTTATGACCGGTTATGGCGTACCGGAGCAAATGCCACCACTAAAATAGTTTTTTCGGAACCAGTAGAAATTAGCGGAAGAAAAGTAGACCCGGGTACTTATGCTCTATTTACCATACCTGGCGAAGAGAGTTGGGAAGTGATCATCAACAAGGGATTTAAAAATACCGGAACAGAGGGGTATCGGGAATCGGAGGATGTTGTTCGTTTTAAGGTAGAACCCCTTAAAACAAAATTGAAGACGGAATGTTTTACCATTCAATTTGCAGATATAAAACCTGAAAGCTGTGCCTTGCATTTACTGTGGGAAAAGAAATTAGTCGTGATCCCCATTACCACCAACGTAAAAGAAAAAATACGCGCCCAGATAAATGCGGCCATGCTTACTGATAAAAAACCCTACTGGCAGGCGGCTCAGTTTTACTATGAATATGATCACAATTTTTCCAGGGCACTGGACAATGTGAATAAAGCAACTGAATCAAATCCTAAATCATACTGGATGTATTTATACAAAGCAAAAATTCAAAAGGAGATGGGGGATAATACAGGCGCACTGGAAAGTTCAAAATTATCAATGACTTTGTCAAAAGAAGCTAAAAATGATGATTATATAAGAATGAATGAAAAACTGCAAAAGGAGTTGAAACGAAATTAGCCGCCTGCTTATGGTATGTACTTTAAAAATAGCCAGGATATCCCTGTCCATCTTTACGCAATATTTTATCCAGGAATGAGGTAATGTATTAATGATAAGTGTAATGGTTAAAACCTGATACCCAGGTTAAAACCTAATCCCCTTAACCCGGCCCAGGGCCCCCTGGCTTTTATCAATGCACCTGTACTGCCAACTGTATACGAATCTATAATTTTATTAAAGGGTGCATCAGCTTTTAATTCTTCGATCTGATCCGCAAGTTCTGCCTGTTCGCTTGCTGATAAAGGGGTGGTCAAAATTAAGTCGCCTTTTGCGCCACCGTAATTTGGACCTAGTATCCACCAATCCAAATACACAGATTTGCCCAGTTTAAATTGCGCGCCAAATAACAAGCCGCCGGTAATAGTAGAAATATTTCCATTAAAAATACCTGTTTTACCACTGTAATCGATGGGGAGGTTGGTTTTGTAGCGGGTATAATTACCAAAAGGCGCCACATAAAAACCACGCATAGCACCTTTCTTACCAACATAAAACCGAATTTCAGGGGTAACTCCAAAAGCGCCTAATTTAGCTTTTTTAACAGGTACACTGGGATCGTCGACTGCTTTTTCAATTGAACTAAGAAAAGGCAATTTTCCAAAGGGGATATAACGAACATTGGCTGCAATGGAAATATTTCTGGCAATTTTTCTTTCGTATTGCACCGAGATATTTTTAAAAACCAATGCCGACAGGTTGATTTTTACAATAGTATTCTTTTGGCTTTCTTTCGCCGTATCCTGTTTTTGTGCAAATAACGGTATCGATAAAACGAAGCAGAAGGAGATGGCAGCCGTTATGGCTTTAAGTGTTTGCATAAGATACGATTAATGTAATGCGGGATTTAATCCAAATAACGCATTCCGCTATCCAAACGGTTTTTTAGATTATTTATTGGGTTTACAATAAAAAATCTTACACAAAGGATCAGATCAACCTATTTAGCCTTACCTCAATTCATACATGTATCCCTTTTTTCCATTGGTATCAGGCAATTCGGGTTGATATAGTATAGTTGGTTGAACCGTAAACGCTGGAGTTAAATAAAACAATAGCCGGTAAAAAATCATTTTATTTATACGCTGCGAAGACCTTCAGCCTGGGCATGAGCGGGGGGCAATATTGCCTGCAACAATAAACCCAATATAATAACCAATAAAGCGCCTATGACATTCAGCCATAAAAAAGAAACAATATCCAGCTTATAGATGAGTATAATTAATAATTCGGAAATGACCGCAGCTATAAAAACCGCATTGGCTTTCACATGTTTTATCCAGAACGCCACCAGGAAAATACCCAGGATAACGCCGTAAAATAATGAACCCAGTATATTAACTGCCTCAATGAGGCTGTTACCGATATTGTGCGCAAACATCGCTACCACAATAGAAAACAGGCCCCAGCCAAATGTGTACCATTTTGAAATGCTGTAGTCCATTGATTCTGTACAGTTTTTATTGATAAACTTTTTATGAAAATCCACCACCGTGCAGGATGCCAGTGAATTGAGTGCAGCAGCAATGCTTCCCCACGCCGCCAAAAATATGACGGCGATCAGTAAGCCAACCAGTCCTTTTGGTAAATGATCGATCACAAAACGCAGGAATATAAAATTGGTATCATTGGCATCATCGCCAGGTAAAGCTTTTTTTAATACCGATTTAAATTGTATTCGCAAAGCGGCCGAGCGCGCGGGGTCATTTTCTGCAATTGCTTTGCTATACTGATTTTCAATACCAACCAATGAATCCTTATAAATTGTTTTTTTTGCAACCATTACTTTTGCTTCATCAAAATAAACCGGCGCTTTACGATATTGATAAAAGGAAAAAACCAGGATGCCCACCAATAAAATAAGAAACTGCATTGGAACCTTCACCAATCCATTGGTCAATAATCCAAGTTTACTTTCCTTGTCTGTCCTTGCCGTAAGGTATCTCCCTACCTGGCTCTGGTCGGCCCCAAAATAACTGAGCGCAAGGAAGAAACCGCCAATCACCCCGCTCCAGATATTGTATTTATCTTTCCAGTCAAAATGATTATTGGTAACCCCTGAAGTGATGATATTCATTTTTCCCTGGTTTCCCGCGATCTTTATAGCGGATGCAAAACCCATCCCTTCGGGCAACAAAGCAACCACCATGTACCCAGCTAAAAACATACCCGCGATAATAATGATGAGCTGTAATTGCTGCGTATAAGCTACCGCTTTGGCCCCGCCGCTCATAGTGTAGATGATAAGCAACCCTCCCATTACCAGATTGGTATAGTAAATATTCCATCCCAACAGTGAACTTAAAATAATGGAAGGGGCATAAATACTGATGCCTGTAGACAATCCGCGGGAGATCAAAAACAAACCGGAAGTGAGTGAACGTGTTTTCAGGTCGAACCGGTTTTCCAAAAACTCGTAAGCCGTATAAACTTTTAATTTCCTGAAAACAGGAACAAAGAAAATACAGATAACGATCATCGCCAGGGGCAAACCAAAATAGTATTGCACAAAACGCATCCCATCGGTATAGGCCTGCCCGGGTGCACTTAAAAAAGTGACCGCGCTAGCCTGCGTGCCCATTATACTCAATAGTACGAGGTACCAGGGCATGCTCCGGTTACTTAAGAAATACCCATCCAGGTTTTTTGTGGTACGACTTTTATAAATACCATACACAATGATACTGCATAGTGTTGTAATCAATATGACCCAGTCAATTGTACTCATAAGTGCCGGTCATTTTGACAAAAACCGGGAAAGGCTTTTGGAAGTTCAGGAATATCGTTTTCATTTAGCAATAATATCGGCAGGTTTTTAAATATCATCAGCATATTTTCATTTATAATGGATGGTAATAAAATAATACAAGGCTACCTGTATCAATAGAAACAGGAGAACCCCGATGTACCAATTATTCCAATATGATTTTTCGTTTTGCATATTTTTGTTGATGATATATTTTTTTTCGATGATATATTTTTTTCGATGGGCTGCACCTATCGTTGAAATATTTCGCTCTTTCAGGGCTGGTTAGCCCTATTTCCCCTGCTTTACCTTTTTTGCTGCTACCGGCACTGCAATCAAATTCGCCAGCAAGCGGTAGGCGCCCGGAACGCCTGCGGGTAGCTCCCTGAAAAAAACAAGGCCTGTATATATGAACCTTCCTCTACCATAATTGGCGATGATCAAACTCCCATCCTGTTCCCCTTCACCCGGATCTTTCATGCTCAAGATATGCTGGTAAGCGGGATCAGCTTTTTCGGCATTGTAAATGCTGCGCTCCTGTACCCATCCTTCAAAATCTTTTTGCGTAATTTTATTAGGATAGTTTAATGCAGGATGTTCGGGTATTAAAAAATGAACGCCTGCGGTTTCATCGGTTACACGGTTACGGCTAATCGTAAACGGATAGGGCGCTATTTTAGCTTTTACCGGCCCAATCTGGTTACTGGTGTTGTACTGCGTTAGTAATATACCGCCTTCCTTCACATATTCCATCAACGCATCATACACATTATTCAACCACTCGTTGGTATTGTATGCCCGTACACCTGTAACCACTGCATCAAACTGTTTTAAATTGCCGGGGTTTAGGTCGCTTTGCTTCAGGATCGTTACTTGGTAACCCATTTGCTCTAATGCCTCCGCCACTTTATCACCTGCCCCAGGGATATAGCCTACCCGCTTACCCGCGGTTTTGAGATCCATCTTCAAAATAGTGACCCTGTCATAGTAATTGTAATAAATATCAGGAATATGGTCGTACTTAATTTTAAGGAGTGATAAAAACTGGTCGTCCCTGAAGGCCTTCGATGAAAACTGTCCGCCCATATATTCCCTGGTATCCTTTTTTACAGAATCACTGTTTACTATAACATTTATATTTCTTAAGTCTGTTTTTGAAACATGTAACATTGAATCAAAAACAACACGGGAATAGCCATTACGGTTATACCTGAATTTTGCGGTATCTGCTACCTGGGTGTTAAAATGCAAGGTAAACCCTACCGTTCGTTTTACATTTTTATCCGTATTTTTAAAGATCATCAAATGCTGTTTGCTGTTTATAAAAACAGGATTAACAATTTGAACAGGCTGGTAAAGTTCACCCTTAACCGGGTCGGTGTATTTAAATAAAACCGGTTTGAAAAAATGATAAACAACATTTCCGATGGTTACCTGGAAATTTGCCCTGTAATTATAATTTTCTGCATTCCCGATTACCGACTGGTTCCTAACATCAAAGCTTCCGTTTCCTTTTTCCAATCCCCTCTCCAGCCAATAAGGTTGCGAAGCCTGTTCAATTTCACTTACCCGAACAGTTACCGTTTGGATTTTAGTTTCATTGGTTTTAAAATTTTCAAAAGTATAATGACTGCCAAAAACGGATACCATCACCCTGTCGATAGCAATACCCCCCCGGTTATTAAAAGCAAGGTTTATTTTAATACTGTCACCAATAACATTTAGCTGGTTAAATGCAGTGGCTTCCATAAACAGGCCGCCTGTACTTTCTATTAATTTATCAATATCAGCGTTTTTGGATACAACCCAGTAATTATAATTTTCATTCAGCGGATGTTGTTTGAGTGCAATTAATGAACCAATGGAATTTGCAGGATGCTGTACGTCGTAATTACGGATGATATTATTGACAGAATCGGTCAGTTCCTTTTTATTAATTCTTGCCCAGCCAGTTTCCACACCATCCATTAAATCATCTACCGGTTTATCGCCCTTCACGGTGGTAAAATATTCAATAACACTTCCCCGCTGCGCGGGTACCCCAAAGCCCTGGCTTTTGTGCTGGCTCCGGCTAAGCGCCGCAATTTCTCCATATCCTTTACCGAGTAAAGGATTGTACATACCCACTTCTACTTTAAACTGGAGCTCACTTTGTGTATTGGTATTGCCAAAATTAAATGTGTTCCATAGTAAACGTTTGGCCTGCCATACCGTAACACCATTTGATAACTGCTCCCGGAATTTTGTGGAGTCAGCCGCGGCATCAAAAGCCTCCCGGGCAAGGATACCCGAAGCGGCATGGTGGCCGTGCCCCGCCCTGCTGTCTTCCGGAAAGCGGGAAATAATTACATCGGGTTTAAATTTCCTGATTACCCAAACCACATCACTTAATATTTTATCATGCCCCCAGGTTGCCAACGCTTCTTCTGAACTTTTGCAAAAACCAAAATCATAGGCCCGGCTGAAAAACTGTTCCGCACCATCAATTCTGCGGGCCGACAGTAATTCCTGTGTACGAATTAATCCCAGGTCTATCCCCTGTTCATCACCAATTAAATTCTGGCCGCCATCACCCCGCGTTAAGCTTAAATAACCGGTCCGGTATAATTTTTCATTGGCCAGCCATGCCAGTAATCTTGTATTCTCATCATCAGGGTGCGCTGCTATATACAAAACCGAACCCAGTACATTCAGTTTTTTTATCTGCAATAGTATTTCGGATGAAGTATAAGTTTTAGGCGTTTGTGCAATGGCGGGCAGGAGATTAAAACCGACAATAAAAACAAGTATAAATTTGTGCATGTAATTTTTATTGATTTGCAAAAGTAAAAATGTGAATGGGCAATGGTGAATGGGCAATCAGCAAGAGTGAACGGCTTTTTCACCATTGACCATTCACAAACCAACCTATTGCCCTACTAAAAAAACAGCATTGCTAAATAACATTTTCCCGTTTTCCCAGAAGCAACGAAAGATTGGATTATCTGCCAGGTAAACCACGCTTCCCCTTCCATAGTCCTGCACACCCATTGAAACACCTTCTTTGATCTTGTCTTTAAGTGTATTGCCAACAAAACCTGCTGTATAGCTGTCTTTTTTGATTATACCTACGTTCCAGCCATCTTTTAAAAATTCATACATATTCGCATCCTGTTTGAGGTTGTAGAAAAAATTGGGGAACCCGAGCGCCAATGGATGAGAATTGTCCAGTTCTATTTTATAGATCGCACCCGCAATATTGCTCATGATACCATTGTGTTCGCTTTCTTCAAACTTTTTTATTTCGGCGTATGTCAAAGGTTTATCCTCTTTATCTTTATCTTTCTTTTCCTCCTCATTCTTTTTTGATTTGATATTCCAGTCACCGGCGGCCATTTGGGCTACGGCATTTTCCATGGCGATCAGTTTTCCTCCCTGCCGTATCCAGGTCTTTAACTCCTTGTCGCCATCCTTATCGCTCAAAAACTGGTATCGCCCGTTGGGCAAAATGAGTACGTCAATCCTTTTCCAGTTTATGTTTCCTAAATCTTCCGCATTGATTAATGTAAGGGGATAATTTAACTGCTGGTCAAACAAATACCAAACTTCCCCGGCAGCACTGGGGTCTACCCCTTTGCCGGTTAGCATCGCAACCTTTGGCTTACTGATAAAATGAACTTTTTCACTTCCAAAATCAGCGCCCGTTTCCATAAAGCCAGAAGAAATGGCTGTTACATTTGCATCGTATTTTTGGGCAGCCAGGGTAAAGGCTTCCATCTTTCCCTCATTACCTTTTTTAAGCACGATCATTGTGCCCCGTTTAAAACTGCTGCCATTACTACTAAAATCTTTTTCTGCATAACGAACACGAATACCCGCTTTCAGGATAGCTGCCAAAAATTTGGCATCTTCAAAAGAAACATAACTCACCAAGTAGCCATAAGATGTTTCCCGGATTACATTATTTTTTTGCTTCTCCACATAATTGTTCATAGCGATTTTTTCCTTCACCGCGTAAGCCTGCAAGCCGTATACATAGGGCAGCGACCAGGCAGTAATATCATAGGTAGCTGAATCTATTAATTTGGAGCGTGGTTCAAATAAAACCTTTGCCAGCACTCCTTTTGGCTGGTAAGTACTAACTACCAGGCTGTTGGCAGCCGCAAAAAACTCTTCTTTCCCTGTGAAATAATTATACCCTTTTAAATTGCCAGCGGCAGTTGTGCCATACAGGATACCATTTGCATTTAACAGGTGTTTCAGTGCATTAATCTTATTGGTGTTTACATCCGTTACTACAAAAGATTTATATTCCCCTACGCCATTATTTTTACTGTCATCAAAAAATTGTTTAAACTCTTTTACTACCCTTGCCACATTTTTGGCAACCACTTCCAATGTACTCATACTGGTGGTGAAATGATGCGCTATCCTGTCATTCAATGTAAGCGTATCACCGTTGCCGATCACTACGGCTGCACCTGCCCTACCGCCGCCACCCTGTTCAAAAGTCATGCCTACACTGCCATTGTAAGTTGGGTAGGTATCTCCATAAGAAGGGTAGAATAAATCAAAAATTTCTTTGGTGAAATACAACCATCCGTTGGCATCAAAATATTTTGCGTTATTTTTCCCGATGGCTACCTGGAAATCCCTTTGCCAGGGAGTGATCACTTCATGATATGGTTCCGCTGCAGGTGCAAAATAATAAGGACTGTTGTAACCCTGCTCGTGGTAGTCGCTGTGTACCTGCGGCATCCAGCGGTTGTATTGAATCATCCGCTGTTTTGTTTCTACCTGTGTTTGCCAGGCCCAATCCCTGTTCAGATCAAAATTGTAATGATTGTACCTGCCCCCCGGCCAGGGTTCGGTGTGTTCTCTTGCATTTGGATCAGGATTGGCATTTTCCCCCTCCATTTGTACAAACCAGTTTACATAACGGTCACGGCCATCCGGGTTGATGCATGGATCAATGATCACCACTACATTTTTAAGGTATTCCTTCGTTTGTGCGTTACCGGGATTCAGCAATTCGTACAACGTTTTCATAGACACTTCACTGCTGCTGGTTTCGTTGCCATGCACATTATAACTGAGCCATACAATGGCGGGTGCGTTCAGGTCAGCAGGTTTATCATTTAGCATCCCGGTTAACCGCAGGTTATTTTTCCTGATCTCCTCCAGCCTTGTAAAGTTTGTTTCGGAAGCGATAACCGCAAGTAACAATGGCCGGCCCTCGCTGGTTTTTCCATACTGTTCTAATTTCATCACCTGGGGTTTGGCCGCGGCAGCCTGCTCAAAATAACTTACTATTTTGTGGTGTGGAGTATATTTATCCCCCAATTGATAACCGAGAAATTCGTCCGGGCTTTTAAGTTGCTGAGCAAAAATAGAAATAATTGAAATAAAGAAAAGAGAGATCGACACCGAAATATGCTTCATAAATAAAGTTGTGCAATAAATAAAGTGGGAAGATAGGAATTAATTTTCAAGCCTTTAGACCTCCCGCGTTTTAAAAACGGCCCAGGTCTGTACACTGCAAAATAAATAAAGCGGATGACTTTCATCACCCGCTCATAAAATATAAATGGCGTGTTATTTATTTACTAAGTGTTAAATTCAGTCTTGCAAAAATAAGCCTGCCATTAAATCCAAACTGGGATACATTCCTCGAAAATTCAAACTGGTTATTATTGCTCAAATCGATTGTTCCGGGTGTGCCATAACCACCTCCAATCAACGGGTTGGCTGCCGTCTGTGTTTTAAAATTCTTATCAGGGTATAAATCAAAGATATTGTTTGCCCCCACAGTTATTCTCCATTTTTTATTAATTTCGTAGCCAACAGAAATATCTGTAATCGTTCTTCCATCGTATTTGGGATGTTCGGTGGCAATAAACTGGTTATTAATAAAACTTCCTTCTACAATTCCATCTCCATTTATATCCGTTGTATTAGGATCGGTTACACTCCCAAAAAAAGTCTGGCGCAAAAACACTTCCCATTTGCCGCTATTTAAAGTATTAATTAATGCTAACTTGGATACGGGAACTGCAGATTCAAGGTAGATCCGGCTGGCTTCGTTAAAATAATTATTCAAATTCCCCGTGTTTTTTAATATGTCCGATGCAGCAATACCTCCAACCTTATTCGTTTTTGAAACAGTACCGGCAAGATCAGTTTTTAATACAAAGTTGGTGAACCGGAAACGGTTGGATACAATAAAATCAATCCCTTTGGATTCGGTATTAATGGCATTTGTAAAAAAGGTGGCAGAAGTGGCGTTGGCCTGGTCAAACAATTGCTGAAGGGTTAATAAATCTCCGGTTGGTGTGCCTGTTGGGCGTGCGAACTGCCCGGTAAGGACAATGCGGTTTTTTATTTTTACAAAATATCCATCCACAGTAAAAGTTAAAGTAGAATTAGGTACTTTGTAGGTAAAGCCGGCGCTATAACTATGAGAGTCTTCCTGCTTTAAATTGGGAATACCAAACAATTTTGCAGCCTTAGATTCATTGGTAAAGGTTCCTACTTCATAACCAATGCCATTTAAAAATTGGGTTGCGGTGGAATTGAAATATTTTTGCTGAAGGGAAGGCGCCCTGAAACCAGTAGCTATTGCCGCTCGTAAATTAAGTCCCTGTGCAACTTTTAACCGGGTGGCAAACTTGTAATTAAAAGTGCTGCCGAAATCAGAATAATTTTCGAAGCGGAGCGCTGCATTCAGTAGCATGGCTTTCGATGGATTAAGTTCAACGTCCAAATAACCTGCCCCACTTGTTCTTCCTTTGCTAAGTGCATTTTCGGGCCTGAACCCCGGAAATACCTGTGCACCCCCCGGCCTTGCGGATCCAAAAAAATCAGTAGGCAACAGGTTAGAAGCAGTAGTTGGGGTGGCTGCATTACCATTAATGTCAAATCTTTCATAAGAGTTTTGGTCGCCTGCGGTAATTTTATAATTCTCCGCTCTAAACTCCCCTCCAAAAGCGAGGTTGAGCCCGGCCAATACGTCGTACCCATGCGACAGATCCAGGTTTACAGTATTTTGAGAGAAGCCGAGTTTTCCGGCATTGAATGATGTAGCTGATTTAATGCCTTGCGTAGCATTTGCCGTATTATCAACAGTATATTTAAATTGGTTGGCCCCAAATGTATTGCTAAAATCGTAGTTCCATCCATTCATCACTTCCCCACGGATACCCGCGGCAAGCGAGGCATCTGTAATATCTGATGTGATTTCAGGTAAAAACCCGTTCGGATATATTTCTGTAGAGGTCCTGTTTTGATTTGGCCTTCTGTAAAAACCCGCGGCATTACCATGCCTGACACCATAGCCGCCAAAAGTATAAAAGCTATGTTTATCCGTAATAGGCAACTCCATATTTACAAATAGTTGTCCGCCAGCCAATTCAGATTGCCCAATCCGCATATTAAAGTTTCTTCTTTCCAAACCTCTGTAGGCTAATTCATTATTTGTTACATCGGCATTTAAAATTCCCTGCAATGTGCTGATTGTTGAAGCTGCCTGTATATTAGTTTGCTGAGTTGCTGTTAAATAGGCTACCGAAGGTGCATACTGTTTTATAGTACTGATAATTTGTGCAGTATTGGGAGTGTTAGCTATATTACTAAACAAGGAGGATAAATTAACGCCGCCCTTTAATGCCCGGGCTTCCACCGCATTATAGGCAGTAAAAATTGCACCATTAAAATCTGTTGCACGCCTGGTACCCTCCCTTGTTAGTCCACTTGCAGTAAGGTTAATAAAGCCACCCTTTTTACCTAAACCCTTACCATAGTTTAAATCCAGTTGATACTGCTGCCCATCAATACCACCCCTGAAATCATGGGCACCCGAAGACTGGTTGGCGGCTCCATAAACTGAGGCGGTGAAATTGTTTGTATTTTTTTTCATTACTACATTAATAACACCGGCAATAGCATCAGATCCATACTGCGCTGCAGCACCATCTCTTAAAACCTCAATCCTGTCTATTGCAAACGCAGGAATGGCATTCAGATCGGTACCCACCGAACCTCTTCCGGGTGAACCATTCACGTTTACCAATGAGGAGGAATGCCTTCTTTTACCATTCAGCAATACTAACACCTGGTCGGGCCCTAAACCACGAAGTTGTGCCGGATCAATATGATCTGTTCCATCAGCCACTGTGGTGGTATTTGACGTAAAGGATGGTGCTACATAATTTAATAGCTGGTTTAAATTAACCTGGGGTGCCGATTTTAGTTCCGCCATGCTCAATACATCAACGGGCACTGCGGTTTCGGTGGAAACCCTTCTTGGACTTCTTGAACCTATCACTGTCACAGAAATTTCATTGACCGAAGGCTGTAAACCAATTGAAAAATCGGTCTCCGGACCGTCTACCCTTACCGCACGGATTTCGTAACCTGCATAGGATACAATAATTGTTTTTACATTATTATCTATTTTAAGTGTAAAACTTCCGTCACTACCAGAAGTTATCCCGACTGAACTACCCTTGCCAGTTATGGAGGCCGCCGCCAGGGGATGGTCATTTGCGACGTCAAATATTTTACCCGTGATAGTTTTCTGGCATAATGCCATCAATGGCATTATTATGCTAAACAGCATGATGATCTTTCGCATAAGTATGTTTTTAGTTGGTTGGTTCTTTCAAATTTAACGATAAATTGTTTCAAAAGAGTAATTTAGACTTAAATTAGTTACATGAAATACAAAGTAATATGTGGATTACTGATGAAATTATTACTGTTCAGTACACTGTTATCAGGCGCTCAAATAACCGACCCATTTAATTACCTCGGACAAAAGAAAGTAACGGTAAATAAAGGGGCCGTGGTTTCAGCACATCCTTTGGCGAGTAATGCCGGGGTAAGGATTTTAAAACAGGGTGGCAACGCAATAGATGCGGCAATCGTCACACAGCTTGCATTGGCGGTGGTTTATCCGGGGGCGGGTAATATTGGCGGGGGCGGTTTTATGGTTGCTCATTTAAAAAATGGCAGAAACATCACGATTGATTACAGGGAAACTGCCCCTGCAAAAGCAGGCAGGGATATGTACCTCGACAAAAATGGCAATCCACAACTAAACCTGTCACAGGATGGCCATTTGGCCTGCGGTGTACCGGGTACAGTGGCAGGTTTATTTGCTTCTATGAAATATGCAAAGCTTCCCTTTAAAAAATTAATTCAACCAGCTATTGAACTGGCCGAAAAAGGTTTTGCCATTACAGCCAGCCAGGCAGATGACCTGAATGAACTAAAGAACGAATTTATTCAATTGAATACTTCACCCCCTGCTTTTGTAAAGAAAACGCCCTGGAAGGCAGGTGACACGCTGATACAAAAAGACCTTGCCAACACATTAAAAAGAATCAGGGATTTGGGGGCAAAAGGTTTTTATGAAGGAAGAACAGCGAATTTAATTGTTGCTGAAATGACAAAAGGAAAAGGCATTATCAGTTACCAGGACCTGAAAAACTATAAACCGGTTGAGCGAAAAGCGATTGAATTTGATTATAAATCTTTTCACATAATATCCATGCCACTGCCAAGCAGTGGTGGAATTATATTGCAACAGGTATTAAAGATGATCGAAAAAAGAAATATCGGGGCGATGAAATTCCAATCTGCTGAAAGTGTACAATTGTTAACCGAAGCAGAACGGAGGGCCTATGCCGACAGGGCGAAATATTTAGGGGATGCAGATTTTGTTAAAGTGCCTGTAAAGGTTTTGGTGAGTGATGCTTACCTGGAAGCAAGAATGAAAGATTATACTGCGGGCCGTGCAGGCAACAGCGAGACAATAAAAGAGGGCATTGTAAAAGAAAGTGAAGAAACCACGCATATAAGTATCATTGATGCGGAAGGCAATGCGGTTGCAATTACCACCACGCTCAACGGATCTTACGGAAGCAGAACGGTGGTAAGCGGGGCAGGTTTTATTTTGAATAACGAGATGGACGATTTTAGCGTAAAGCCTGGTGTGCCTAATATGTATGGCGCAGTTGGCTCGGGCGCCAACGCCATTGCTCCCGGGAAAAGGATGCTGAGCAGCATGACGCCTACCATTGTTCTGAAAAATAATCATCCTTATTTGGTGGTGGGCACGCCGGGCGGTACTACTATCCCTACCAGTGTTATTCAATCGTTGGTAAATATGATCGATTACAACATGAAACCAGAAGACGCCGTGAACAAACCTAAATTTCATCACCAATGGCTGCCGGATGAAATTTTTACAGAAAAAGACTTTGACGCCGCCACCGCCCGGCGATTACAGGAAATGGGATACAAAATTACCATACGGGGCGAAATAGGCAGAACTGAATTAATTGAAATAAAGGCCGGCAAGGCAAAACCCATCACAGCTATTGCAGACAAACGGGGTAATGACGGAGCTGAAGGGTATTAAAAATAATTGACGGTTGATGGTATCTTTTCAAATTTTATTAAGGTAAAGCTGGTGACCTGGTAATATCAAAACCAGGTATTCCGTTTCACATTAACATCTCTGCATCTTCACATTTTCAAATTTTAAAATTCGCCTGCCCAGCCATTAATATTTTAATACCTATTTTTGATGCTATTTAAAAATAACCGGAGATACATGAAGCAATTAATTTACTTCTTTTTACCCCTTTTCGTATCAGATGCCGCTACAGCTCAAACAAAAATTGCAATCAAAGCCGGGGCTAATATGGCTACTGCAAGGATATACCAGGATGGACAAAAATTAGACAGTAAATTCAATCCCGGCTACGGTGCAGGTATTTTATTTAAAGCACCTTTTGAAGGTCTCCTGCACTTTTCACCGTCGCTCTCGTATAACAGGAGGGGTTACACGTACCTTCCAAAAGAGGGTAATATCACCCAATACAAAAACACCATACATTACATCGACATTGTTCCTTCGCTGAGTGTGGATTTTTCTTTGGGGCAAAATTCCCTGGTGATATCCGCCGGACCTCATGCAAGTATGGCAATTGCAGGTACCGAAAAAACCAGCGTGGGAACTGCAAGCAACACTTCAAAAATGAAATTCAGCACCAGTAAAAATTATGGCTTGTTCGACCTGGGTTTCACCGGAAGTATTGGCTACCACCTGAAGCGGGTTTTTATCGAGACCGGGTTTCAGTTGGGACTTGCCAATATTAATAACAATGTTGAAACAGACAAACGCAATATCCGCAACCGGATGGTAAGTTTACAGTTTGGTTATTATCTTAAATAGCCGGGGTTATACTGTTGATATTTTTTCGCGGGTACTATTGACCATTGTGTTGTGCCCGGATGTTTTCCCTGAAAACTGTTAATTAAATGACTAAATTATAAACGCAGGATAAAAGCTTACAATATTTCACCTGATATTTGGTATTGAATTTGCCCTGGACTGGCGAACATTATTTTTACAACAATTAATAACACCCTGCGCAAAAGCCTCAACATATTAAAATGGGTTTCCCTTACACTGCTATTTTGGTTGACCCTGGCTATTTTGCTCATCTATATTTTACCCGGTTACGATAAATGGGTTTTTCTTATTTTAATAGCCGGCTGGTTTGTGGCCTGGGTATTTGTCTTCAAAAAATGGATACAAAAGTTCTGGTTTTTATTTTCAATGATACTGTTCGTTGCCTGTACCTGGGGCGTTTTGCAGATAAGTTTTATACAAAATTATCTAATAGGTAAGGTAGCGGCCACCTTATCTGATAAGCTGCATGCCAAAGTAAGTGTGCAACATATCAACTATCATTTTTTTGATAAAATGGCAATGAAAGGGTTATTGGTGGAAGACCGGAAAAAAGACACTTTATTATTTGCAGGCAACGCAAGGGTAAATATCACCGACTGGTTTTTTATGAAAAATAAAGCTACCCTTAAATATGTTGCATTAGATGATGCGGTAGTAAATATGGAACGTACAGATTCGGTTTGGAATTACCAGTTTTTAGTTGATTATTTTGGGGGTTCTAAAGATTCTTCGGCTAAGAAAAAGGGAGGTATTGAATTTGACATAAAAATATTCGAGTTTACCAATATCCAGTTCAACCAGGTTGATAAATGGGTTGGAAAGAATATGAGGATAGCCGTTAAAAAATTAGACCTTTTTGCTGAAGATGTAAATTTTACCAAAAAACAGATCAGCCTTAATACGCTCACCCTTGATGAACCTGTTTATTCAATGGAAGACTATAAAGGTAAAAGACCTGATTCGCTCAAAATTAAAAAGGCGAAAAAAATAAATTTGCGGCCACCGCTCTACCGGTGGAATACCGAGGGATGGGTGCTGAATGTAAATAGCATACATGTTACCAATGGCATTTTCAATAATGAAGTAGAGACCGAAAGGCCTGCATACCCGGGCCGTTTTGACGGGCAGCACCTTCGCTTCAGCAATATTACTGGTGTATTAAATAAAGTAAGATTTCAAAAAGATACCCTGTCTGCTGAACTGTTGCTGGGTACCAAAGAAAGAAGCGGTTTTGAAATAAAAAAACTGCAGGCTCAAATGAAATTTACACCCGACAAAATGGAATTTAACCAGTTGGAGCTAATCACCAACAAAAGCAGGCTGGGAAATTATTATGTGATGAAATACAATAATTTCGGAAAAGACATGGGTAATTTTATTCATGATGTAACCCTGGAAGGGATTTTTACAGATAGTGAATTAAACAGTGATGACCTTGCTTTTTTTGCACCGGAATTAAAATCCTGGAATCGGGTTTTTTCAATTAAAGGTGTCGCGAAGGGTACGATTGACAATTTAAGCGCAAAAGGCATGCTGATTAAAAGTGGTAACTCTTTTGTAGACGGAGATATTTCATTAAGGGGATTACCGGATATTAATAAAACTTTCATCGATTTCAGGGCCAATGACATCCAGACAACCTATGCGGATATCACCAATATTGTGCCTTCATTAAAAAATATCACAAAGCCACAGCTCAGTAAACTGGGCAGTATCCGGTATAAGGGAAACTTTACCGGGTTTGTGAATGATTTTGTAGCTTTTGGTTCCATCAGCACCAGGCTTGGAATCGTAACAGGGGATATCAACATGAAATTGCCTGATGACAGAGCACCGGTTTACCTCGGCAAAATTTCTACCGTGGGTTTCAAATTGGGTGAGTTCTTTAACAACAACCAGTTAGGCGCCATTACTTTTAACGGAAAAGTAAATGGGAGCGGGTTTACGGAAAAAGACATCAAAGCGAATTTTGACGGTTATGTAAAAACGGTGGGGTTTGCAGGATACGAATATCAAAACATAAATATAAAGGGCGATTTTGGAAAAAAAATATTCACCGGCCTGGTCAGCATTGATGACCCTAATTTAAAAGTAGACAGCTTAAAAGGAACGATTAACATGGGTGGCCCGGCTCCGCAATTCGCATTCAATGCCACCCTTGCAAAAGCCGATCTCAAAAAATTAAAGTACACATTGGATGATTTTGTTTTGAACGGCCGGTTTGACTTAAACTTTACGGGAAGCAATATTGATAACTTTTTGGGTACCGCCAAAATCTACAATGCGAGTTTAACCCACAATAACACACCGCTCTCTTTCGATTCGCTGGTATTGAAATCATCCATCGTCAATAATCTAAAATACTTAACCGTACGTACCAATGAACTGGATGCTGATCTTACCGGTAATTTTAAAATTTTGGAATTACCAGATGCTTTTAAGGTATTCCTCAGCCGGTATTATCCAGCCTACATTAAAAAGCCTTCTTATGGGGTCAGTGATCAGAATTTCTCGTTCACTGTAAAAACAAAGGAGGCCGATGCTTATATCCAGTTATTAGATAAAAGATTGTCGGGTTTTAATAACGCTACCATATCCGGTAACCTCAATTTAAAAGCAAACGAATTGAATGTAAATGCGGATATCCCGTTGTTTAGTTACGACGGCACCATTTTTAATAATATAAGGCTGGCCAGCAGGGGAAACTTAGATTCATTGCTGGCAAATATCGATGTGGATGAAATAAGAATCAACGATAGCATGCGCCTTCCGGCATCCAAACTCGTATTCACTTCGCACAACGATATTTCTGATATCAGTATTAAGACCAGGGCCAGCAAAACATTTGGCGATGCAATGGTGAATGCCAGGGTGCAAACCCTGAAAGACGGCGTTAAAATTCATTTCTTTCCTTCTTCATTTATTATCAATGAAAAAAAATGGCAGCTGGAAAAGGATGGAGAGTTAACCTTAAGTAAATCGGAAGTCAGCGCCAGTGTAGTAAAATTTGTACAGGGGAACCAGGAAGTGATCATTTCCACGGAACCTTCGGAAACAGGTAATTCACATGATGTAGTGGTTAGTTTAAAGGAATTTAACATCAATGACTTTGTTCCCTTTGTGCTCAAAAATCCAGGCCTCGAAGGACAACTGACAGGCACTATCCGCATCCTGGATCCGTTTGGAAAACCGTATATAGAATATGATACCAAAATCAGTGAATTCAGGTTAGACGGAGATTCTATTGGGGTTGTTAAAGGCTCAGGCACCTATTCAGTGGCATCTGGCATCGCCCGGTTTAAATTAGATGCGGAAAACATTAAAAACCGCTTCAAAATAGAGGGCAGTTTTAACACAAAGGACAGCACTGAAAACCAGGTTGATATTGCGCTGGTATCTGAAAGGCTCAACCTGGCTATTTTAAATAATTACCTGGGGTCTATCTTTCATGATATCAGGGGGATTGCCAACACTGCCGATCTTAAAGTGAAAGGAAATTCAAAACACCTTTCCCTAACCGGTACCGCCAATATTAATGATGGTTCGCTGATAGTAAATTATACCCAGTGCAGGTATAAGTTTACCAATGAAACGATCATCTTTAACCCCGATGAAATAGATTTTGGCAATATTGTTTTAAAAGATACCCTTAATAATACAGCTACCCTGAGCGGTAAGATGTACCACCGTTTTTTCCAGAATTTTTTCTTTGACAATGTTAAGTTTGAGTCGGGTAAACTGTTGGTTTTAAACACCACTAAAAAAGACAATTCGCAGTTTTACGGGAAAGTGATCGGCAAGGCCCAAATGACGCTGAATGGCCCGGTAGAGGATATGGTGATGAATATAAGCGGTGAACCCTCGCGGTCGGATACCAGCCATATCTATTTATTAAGCGGTAGCAGCGTAGAAAGCAGCGTAGTGGATTATATTGATTTTATACAGTATGGCAGCAAGATGGAAGATGAATACAAGGGCAAATTATCCAGTAATATCCTGGTAAACATGGTACTAACGGCTAACCCTGCCTGCAAAATTGATGTGATACTGGATGAGGCAACCGGTGATATCATAAAAGGCGAAGGCAACGGACTGCTCAAAATAAGGGTAGGTAATAAGGAGCCGCTAACCATTAATGGCAACTACAATATTACCAGGGGAGAATACACATTTAATTTTCAAACCTTTCTTAAAAAGTATTTCACGGTAAACAGCGGCAGTATTGTGTGGAACGGCGATCCGCTGAATGCAAGAATTGATATCCTGGCTGAATACCTGGCAAGTAAAGTTGATTTTAAACCCATCTCTACTGCAACCACGCAAATCAATCAAAAAGAAGACGTAATTGTAGTGGCGCATTTAACGGAAACCCTGTTAAAACCCGCAATAGATTTTGAATTTGAATTACCGGCTTCAAGCCCGTTAAAAAGCGATTTTGTGGTCACCAAAAGATTGCAGCAGTTTAAAGATGATAAAAATGAATTGAACAAACAGGTTACTTCTTTGCTATTGTTCAATTCGTTCACCAGCAGTACCCAGGGATTCATTACAGCCAGCAGTGGCTACAGCGTTTTATCCAGCACCATCGGTGGTGTAGTATCTAATGCATTATCCGGCTATTTTAATAAATTTTTACAAAAATATATTAAAAACACCTCCCTGTACCTCGACCTGAACAGCGGCCTTGAATTAGAAAGTAATGTATCCAAATTACAGGCTGCCGCAAAAAGTGGCCTGGTGTTCACCTTATTAAACGGCAGGCTGATCATTACTGCAGGCGTAAACCTCGACTATAATAATCCCTACGTGATCAATACGGGCAGAAATAATAACCTGCTGGTAACACCCGATATTACCGCGGAATGGATCTTATCAAAAGACGGAAGGATAAGGCTGGTTGGGTTTAACCGCACCAATTACGACCTGGTAAGCCAGCGCACCAGGACAGGCATCAGTTTGTCTTACCGGAAAGATTTTGACAAACTGTCGCAGTTATTTATTGCAGACGAAGAGAAGAAAAGGATCAGGGAACTGAATAAGGCGAACCCGGCGCAGTAATGGTGATTGGTATATTCCATCACAATTCACAGGGCTCTCCCATGTGTTATAATATCACGCCCTTTCAGGGCTAACCAGGTATTCCGGTATTCCTCAATGCAATGAAAACCCGCAAAGCAAAGCCCTGAAAGGGAGGCATATTTTAGTAATGGGTGCGTCACTATTTCACAGGGCTTCACCCTGTCTTATAATATCCCGCCCTTTCAGGGCTAACCAGGTATTCCCAAGTGCAAAGAAACCCCGTAAAACATAGCCCTGAAAGGGAGGCATATTTTAGTGATGGGTGCAGCCCATCACAAATCACAAGACTCTACTATGTGTTATAATATCCCGTCCTCTCAGGGCTAACCAGGTATTCCCAAGTGCAAAGAAACCCCGTAAAGCAAAGCCCTGGAAAGGGCGGCATATAATAGTAATGGGTGCGTTACTATTTCACAGGGCTTCACCCTGTGTTATAATATCACGCCCTTTCAGGGCTAACCAGGTATTCCTCAGTGCAAAGAACATCCGCAAACAAAGCCCTGAAAGGGAGGCATATTTTAGTAATGGGTGCGTCACTATTTTCACAGGGCTTCACCCTGTGTTATCATATCACGCCCTTTCAGGGCTAACCAGGTATTCCTCAGTGCAAAGAAACCCCGAAAATCATAGCCCTGAAAGGGCGGCATATAATAGTGATGGGTGCAGCCCATCACACCCAATTCACCCCCAAACCCCAGCACACAGCAATTTAGTGCTCACTCAAAATATCATGTCCCATTTTATCCCTTTTGGTGGTCAGGTATTTTTCATTGTGTTCATTTGGCTTAATTTCAATCGGTACCGTTTCCACAACCTGCAATCCATAGCCGAGCAGGCCCGCCCTTTTCTTCGGGTTATTGCTCATCAGTTTCATTTTGCTGATACCCAGGTGACGCAGGATTTGCGCCCCTACGCCATAATCCCTTTCATCCATGCTAAAACCGAGTTCTATGTTAGCTTCTACCGTATCCATACCCTGCTCCTGTAGTTTATAAGCTTTTAGTTTATTCAGTAATCCAATACCCCTGCCTTCCTGGTTCATATATAAAACAAGCCCCTTGCCCGCCGTCTCCACCATTTTCAGGGCCTTATGCAACTGGTCGCCACAATCGCAACGTAGTGAACCGAGTATATCCCCGGTCATACAACTGCTATGTACTCTTACCAATACAGGTTCATCCTTTTGCCAGTCGCCTTTTTTTATTGCCAGGTGTATCTCCCCTGTATTAATTTGCTGAAAGGCAATTAACTCAAAATCGCCATATTTGGTGGGCATTTTTACCCTCACTTCTTCTTTGATCAGGCTTTCTTTGGACAGGCGGTATGCGATCAGGTCTTTAATACTGATTAATTTCAGGTCAAATCTTTTGGCTATCTCCAATAACTGCGGCAGCCTTGCCATACTACCGTCTTCGTTCATAATTTCTACCAGTACGCCCGCAGGCGCAAATCCTGCAAGGCTTGCCAGGTCGATGGTAGCTTCTGTATGACCCGTCCTTCTTAACACTCCGCCTTTTTTCGCCCTGAGCGGAAAAATATGGCCGGGGCGACCAAGATCTTCTGCCTTTGTTGCCGGGTCTATCAGTGCCTGTACTGTTTTAGCCCGGTCATGAGCAGAAATACCCGTGGTGCATCCATGCCCCAGCAGGTCAATACTCACTGTAAACGGGGTTGCATGAAGAGAAGTATTGTCAATAACCATTGCCGGAAGATTTAGCTCATCACATCTTTCTTCCGATAAAGGTGCACAAATAAGGCCGCGGCCGAATGTGCTCATAAAGTTGATTATTTCCGGGGTAACATTTTGTGCCGCCGTAATAAAATCTCCTTCATTTTCCCTGTCTTCGTCATCTACCACAATTACCAACCTGCCATTTTTAATATCTTCAATGGCACTTTCTATACTATCTAACATCAGGTATCATTTTATTTTTGCAAAGTTAACAAGGTTTATCCTTTACCGGTAAGATGATATATACGAAATAGGAAATACCTGCTATATTAAAAAAATATTACCAAAGCAGCGTTCAGCGGCCTGTTATTGCCTTTTCGGATTGTTAATAAGTATTAACATTTATAACTAATTATTTACTTTCTTTGCGCTTTAAAAAATCAATTATGCTATTAAAAAAATTATTTCCACTTCTTTTGTTCCTTTTTTCAGCCCCATTTATGATGACGGGGCAGGTTACTACGAGTAGTATTACGGGTGTTGTTAAAAACGTATCCGGCGAAGTATTGCCTGCAAGTTCCGTAGTAATAACGCATACTCCTACAGGTACTGTGTACAAAACATCCAGTAATAAAAATGGCAAGTTCGATGTAGTTAACTTAATACCCGGAGGGCCTTATGCTGTTGAAATCTCCTATGTTGGTTATACTAAATTTTCAGAATCCAGTTATACATTACCATTAGGGGAAAATACAAGAATAGATGTTGTACTAAGTACTTCCAGCACCACATTAAATGAGGTGGTGATTTCCGGAAGGCAAACCGGTGGTTTTAATGCCAGGAAGAAAACAGGCGCTTCTACCAGTATCAGTAAAGAGCAAATTGCCGCGTTACCTACATTGAGCAGGAGTATACAGGATTATACAAGGCTAACCCCCCAGGCTAATGGCAACTCTTTTGGAGGTGCAAGCAACCGTTTTAATAATATTACAATTGATGGCGCAGTTAACAATGATGTGTTTGGGTTATCCGGTTCAGGTACACCGGGCGGCCAGGCCAACACAACTGCTATATCCCTCGATGCTATCCAGGAAATACAGGTTGTACTCGCACCTTATGACGTTTCTTACGGCAACTTTACAGGCGCCGGCGTCAATGCAGTAACCCGCTCTGGTACAAACAACCTGGAAGGATCTGTTTACTATTTTTTACGCAATCAAAATACCATAGGAAAAGATCCGGTTACCCGTATCAAATCAACTACATTTAGCGATAAGCAATACGGATTAAGATTTGGCGGCCCCATTATCAAAAACAAATTATTCTTTTTTGTAAATGGTGAACTGGCAAGAAGAACGCAGCCTACCTTGTTCAATGCAGGTGAAACGGGTTCGTTACTTACTACCCCGGAAGCCCAGCAATTGACTGATACTTTAAGGATAAAATATAATTATGATGCGGGCACTTTCAATACTTATGACGCTCAAACTCAAAGTGATAAAATATTTGGAAGGATTGATTGGAATATCTCTGCCCAACACAGGTTAACAGTCCGCCACAATTACATTAAAGCTTTCGATGATAATATTTCCCGGTCCAACTCATTATTCCGTTACGGAAACAATACCTACCGCTTTAACAATACGCAACATATTACTGTGGCCGAATTGCGCAGCCGTATCAGCAAATCTGTTTCTAACAATTTAATTATAGGCAGGCATGAGATCAGGGATTTCCGTAGTACACTTGGCCAGCTTTTCCCTTCTATAGAAATTTCCAAAGGTTCAGGTACCATTCAACTTGGATCTGAAAGAAGTTCTACAGCCAACGAATTGGATCAGGACATATTTGAAATTACAGATAATGTAAAAATATTCTCTGGTAAAAATACTTTTACTGTTGGTACACACAACGAGTTTTTTAAATTCAGGAATTTATTTATCAGTAACCTGAATGGCCGTTGGAGATTTGCCAGTCTACAGGATTTTTACGCTAACCAGCCACGCCAGTTTGACGTAACTTTTTCCGCCAATAAAACTGTGAATGAAAAACCTGCTTCAGATTTTAAAGCCGCACAACTAGGTTTTTACGCACAGGATGAAATTCAGTTCAATCCTAAGTTCCGCCTTACCCTCGGATTAAGGGTGGATATGCCGATTATCAACTCCAGGCCCGGTTACAATAAAGCCGTTGACTCTACATTTGGTGGCCTTTACAATACTCAAAACATCCCAAATAAACAATTGCTGCTTGCTCCGAGGATTGGTTTTAATTATGACCTAGAAGGAGATAAAAGCTTGATTATAAGAGGTGGTGTAGGTATATTTACCGGAAGGGTTCCTTTTGTTTGGATATCTAACCAGTTTGGTAATACCGGCTTATTGTTAAAAGCCACCAGTCAAACAGACAATACCCCTAACGCCGCTCCATTTGATGTAAATGGCGGAAACGGTTTTAATCCTAATGTCTCTCAGCAAAGCAGCATTGGCACCTCTCCGGCGGGTGCCAGTTATGATGTTACTTTAATTGATAAGAAATTTAAATTGCCACAGGTTTTAAGGATCAACGCGGCGGCGGATGTGAAACTCCCAGGAGAGGTAAACCTAACGCTTGAAGCAATTGTTTCCAAAACCCTTAACAACGTATTGTACCAGGATGTAAACCTAAAGCCGGCTACAGGTGTTGTTGACCCGGCTTATAACAATGGTTTCGATAAAAGGATTGCCTATGGTAGTTCTAACGCTTTAAGAAGGATAAATCAAATTTTCAACTATGCAATTTTAATGCGCAATACCAATGAGGGATATACATTAAACCTTGGGGCAACCGTCAATAAAACCTGGAAACATTTCTTTACCCAGTTTACTTATAATTTTAACTCCGCAACGGATGTTAACAGTGGTGCAAGTTCTACTGCTTTATCAAACTTTGAGTTTGTGCAGGTGGTGGGCGATCCTAATTCACCCAAATCCGCCATTTCCAACTACCAGTTACAACATAGGTTTACGGGGGTTTTTTCAGTGAATTATGAATATTTCAAACATTTAAGAACTTCCCTTTCTTTCTTCTATAATGGCAATTCCGGCCAACCCTTTACTTACCTGGTGAATGGTGATCTTAATAGTGATTCAAGGTTTGGTAACGATTTAATATATGTACCGAATAACCCATCTGAAATTAAATTTGTTGATCGTTTAAACACTGCGGGAACTGCGGTACTTGCAACGGCGGCACAACAAGCTACAGACTTTGAGGCCTTTATTGCCAATGATCCATACCTTTCCAAAAGAAGGGGCAACTACTCCGAAAGAAACGGAAGGAGTACCCCATGGGAGCATGTGGTTGATGCCCGTTTTGCACAAGATTTTTTCCTTACATTGGCTGGCAAAAAACATGACTTCCAGTTTACTTTTGATGTCTTCAATATAACCAATTTGTTGAACAACGATTGGGGTCGTCAATACTTTGTTACCAACCAGGCATATTCAGTACTTTCTACAATTAACAGAACAACTGGTGCATTTATCGGTAAGGGATTCAATTTTAATAATACACAGCTTCCCTGGAGTATGAACTTTGGTTCAAGATGGCAGGGACAGGTAGGTGTCCGGTATACTTTTAATTAGCAGTAAAGATTTTATTTTTCGAATACAGCTTTTTAGCATTTATAATTTTGATTGCAAAAAACGCCATGAATAATATCATGGCGTTTTTTTTATTGCAAACTGTTTGAATTTTTATTGGAAAAACAGGTGCTTTACTCAACACAAAATCTATTTATAATTCGACAAAAGTTCTTAACGATTTGTTGATATAGACCAGGTCTCTAATTACAATTATACCGACAACTTTGCAAAAAATTAAAACCAAACATTATGAGACGGAAACTTAACCTGTTAACAGCAATCTTTCTATTGCTGATCTCCCTGGCCAATGCCCAGGAAACAACTTCGGAAATCCAGGGAATTATAACTGACAATGGGCAGTCACCACTTATGGGCGCCACCATTGTGGCAGTTCATTTACCTACCGGTACAAAATATGGAACAACCTCGCGTAAGAATGGCCAGTTTAATCTATCAAATATCCGTGTTGGTGGACCGTATTTGGTTACAACAACTTTTGTGGGTTTTAGGGAAGAAAAACAGGAAGATATTTTTCTAAGCCTCGGTACAGCTTTTAAAGCTGATTTTAAATTACAGGCCAGCACGGCTAGCCTTAACGAAGTAGTGGTTTTAGCCCGCAGGTCGGACAAACTTTTCAGCAAGAGCCGCACTGGTTCCGCTGAAATCATTACCCGCCAGCAGATAGACCGCTTACCCACTACCAACAGGAGCATCCAGGATTATACCCGGTTAACACCTACCGCTAATGGCAGCAGTTTTGGCGGCAGGAGCAACGCTTACAATAACCTTACGGTAAATGGCGCCAGTTTCAACAATACTTTTGGGTTATCGGGCTCATTGGGCGGACAAACAGCTTCGCAGCCATTCAGCATTGACGCACTGGAACAGATACAGGTAAACATCGCGCCTTATGATGTAACATTGGGCAATTTTACCGGCGCCGGTATCAACGCGGTAACTAAAAGCGGCACCAATGAATTTAAGGGCAGTATCTATAATTATTGGAAAAACCCCGACCTAACCGGTTTAAAAGTAGGACCCACAAAAGTGCCCCGCCAGGAGTTTGAATACAAGAACCGTGGTGTAAGCATTGGCGGCCCGATCATTAAAAACAAATTGTTCTTTTTTGTAAGCGGGGAGCAGCAACGTGAAAGCGTGCCGGCAACCACCCGTACAGCGAGCAGGAACGGCTCAACAGGTAACAATATTTCACAGGCACGTGCAGAAGACCTGGACATCCTTAAAAAGTTTTTATTGGACAAATTCGGTTACGATGCCGGCGCCTATGAAAATTATCCATTTGAAACATACAGTGATAAAGTAACCGCAAGGTTGGATTTCAACATCAACAGCAGGAACACGCTGAACGTCAATTATTACTACCTCAAATCTTACCGCAATGTAGCGCCCAGCAATAGTGGTGCACCCGGCGGCAGCAGGCAGCCGAGCATAACTGCAATGCCTTTCATTTCATCTTCCTATGTGATCAACAATAATTTCAATATTGTAATTGCGGAATTAAATACACGGATCAGCAATAAGCTTTCAAATAAGTTACAGGTAGGTTATAATCAATTAAGAGATTACAGATCAAGCCCCGGTGGTGTATTTCCGCTTGTTGATATAGAAAACAATGCATTGCTTTCATTAACATCCTTTGGTTATGAACCTTTTACCGCATTTAATGAGTTAAGTACGGATACCTGGCAGTTGAATGATATCGTTACGCTGTATAAAGGAAATCACACCCTTACCTTTGGTACCCAGAATACCTATAATAAATTTAAAAATGGTTTCGCACCTAGTTATTATGGCGCTTACCGTTTCGCCAACCTTGACTCATTTTATAATAGTGTTAACCTGGGAAGGGCAAATGCAAGCAGGTACGAATTAAGGTATTCTGCCCGTAAAGGGGGTGAATTCCCCTTTGCAAATATTTCCAATGTACAATTAGGTTTTTTTGCGCAGGATAAATGGAATGTGAATAATAATTTTACCGTAACAGCCGGCTTGAGAGCAGATATCCCCATCTTTGAACAAAACTTTATCGCTAATACAAATGCGGATGCTTTAACCTACCGGGATGGTAAAAAAATAGAAACAGGTAAAGCCCCTTCTACCTCCGTGTTATTAAGCCCAAGGATCGGTTTTAACTGGGATGTAAAAGGAACCAAAACTACGCAACTTCGCGGTGGACTTGGCATTTTTGCCGGCGCTCCGCCATTTGTATGGATCAGTAACCAGGCAAGTAACAATGGGGTGGACTTCGGGTCCTTTGTAAAGACAACCGGAACACCTGTTTTCAGCGCGAATGTGAATGCCAACAGGCCCGAGAACGGGGCTGCGAACACACAGTATAATCTTGCCATCACAGAAAAAGATTTCAAATTTCCACAGGTATTCAGGGCGAACCTGGCAGTGGACCATAAGCTTCCTTTTGATATAACAGGAACGCTGGAAGGAATTTTTAATAAGGATATCAATGGAGTTTACCACCAGAATATCAACCTGCCAACAACGGGTACTGCATTACTGGGCCCGGATAATCGTATCCGCTATTCCTCTACAAAAATATACAGTGGGGCGGGTGGTGCAACGGCATCTAACCCCGATATTACAGATGCAATCCTGATGACCAATACATCCAAGGGATATAGCTATAACCTTACCCTGCAATTGCAACGCAATGTAAAAAACCTGTACACAATGGTGGCCTACAGCTACGGCAACAGTCGTTCGGTAAATGACGGTGGCTCCATCGCACAATCCATCTGGAGAGATCGTTTTGTAAATGGCGACCCCAATTCAGATGTAACTTCCTATTCCAGCTTTTATCAGCCCCACCGGGTAATAGCTGCCGCTGCTTACCGGGTTGAATATGCAAAATATTTCGCCACTTCTATCGGCTTTACCTTTGAAGCCGCAAATGGTGGCACTGCCAGTTATGCTTACAATGGTGATGTGAACAATGATGCGCTAACAACGAACGACCTTATTTATGTTCCCGCTACCCAGGCTGATATTATTCTGCAGGCAGCCAATGCGCAGGACCTGCGTACACCCCTAATTTTGTGGAACCAGTTAAATGCGTATATCAACCAGGATCCATATTTAAGCACCCGCAGGGGCAAGTATGCCGAAAGAAACGGATTGTTATTGCCATTCTACAAAAAAATGGATCTTAATTTTACACAGGATCTTTTTGTTGCGGTTAAAGGCAAACGCAATACCATCCGCTTTACCATGGATATCTTAAACTTTGGTAATTTACTAAACAAAAACTGGGGCACTTTTAAAACAACCAACCGCACTGCCCTGCTGAATTTTGTAAGGGTGGAAACAACCGGCGTAAATGCGGGCAAACCAGTATATAGTTTCCCATACCTCGATGCTACAAACCAAATACCTTTAACCAGTTCTTTCCAGAACAGTACCGGACAGGGTTCAAGGTTCCAGGTGCAGATGGGGGTGCGGTATATTTTTAACTAATATAATTTCTAACATTAATAAAAATGTCATGGCTAAAACCATGACATTTTTCTTTTGGATATGGGGCATTGAATTGCAATGGTGAATAGTCAATATTTCACCATTGACCATTCGCCATTCACAAATCCATCCGTCATCTTATTTTTAAGATAATGGCAGTTGAATTAACAAATTCTTCTGAAGCTGAGACTACCTCCCCTTGTTTATTTTAAGACAACTGTAATACATTGTGGCAGTTTAAAAAAAGCAATCCATTTGATTTTAAAGCTACTCCTGTTATTTTACAGTTTTACCGCAGTTGTTGTGCTACCGGCACGGGCGCAGGAATATATACTCTCCGGAAAAATCACCAACTCCCGGATGGAGGCGCTTGCTTACACATCCGTTTATATTAAGGAATTGAAAAACGGCACCGCTACAGATAGTAAAGGCAATTTTAAAATTCAACTCGAGGCTGGCAAATATGATGTGGTGATTACAATGCTGGGGTTTAAAACCCAGGTGCTTACCCTCACTATTACTAAAGATTACACATTAAATGTGATACTGGAAGAAGAGAAAACTACCCTGCTGGGAGAAGTGCAGGTAATAGGAACCAGGAAGGACCATGCAGAAGAAATTGTGCGAAATGTTATCCGCAATAAAGAAACGAATCTTCAAAATGCAGGCACTTATAGCTGCAATATTTATATCAGGGCAACTGATCAAAACAGCCGCCCCCCTAAGCTTAAAAAGAAAGCCGCTGATACCACTACCAAACTACAAAAGGAAATGGATGCGATGAACATGGCCGAAGTATACCTTAAAGTGGACCATGATTTTCCCAATAAAATAAAAGAAGAAAGAACGGCTGTAAAAATAAGGGGTAACAGTGAAAGCCTGTTTTACCTGACCACCACAGATGGTGATTTTAATTTCTATAAAAACCTGGTACAATTACCGGCACTCTCCGCAATGCCCATGCTTTCACCCATCAGTACCAGCGGACTTGTTGCTTATAAATACAAAACGCTTCGCATCCGCAAAGAAAAAAGCCGTACAATCTATACCATCAAAGTTACCCCCACTAAATTAGGAAATGCATTGGTAACCGGCGAAATGGAAATCATAGACAGTGCCTGGGTTTTACTCAGTACCCATTTTGAATTGCCCAAATTCCATCTAACTGAATATGATTACTTTTCCGTAGACCAGCAATATGAATGGGTGAATAATAAAGCGTGGATGCCCCTGCGGCAGGATTTTACTTACCTCACAAAGGCAGGAAAAAAATCCCTCAGCGGCAGGACGATAGCTGTATTTAGTGACTATAATATTGACACCAGTTTTTCAAAAAGGCATTTTACCGCTGAAATAAGCAGCACGACCCGGGAAGCTTATGAAAAAGACAGCAGTTTTTGGGAAACCATCCGCAAAGAGCCACTCACAGAAAAAGAAGTGAAATTCATAAATTATCGTGACAGTATAAAAAGGGCCCATACCACTGTTGCATTTCTTGATTCCGTGGACAGGTACAATAATAAGATCACGCTGAAAAAAATATTCATCGATGGTATTGATAATCATAACTGGAGAAAAGAGCGGTTGATGATTTTCGCTTCTATACCAGATCTTTACCTTCCCTTGCAATTAGGGGGCGGCCGAATAGGCTATAATTTTTACCTCCATAAAAAGTATAAAAACAAAAAAAATATTTCGCTCAATACCAGGATGAATTATGGTATCCGGAATAAAGACATCCAGGGTGCCATTGGTTTTTCAAAGTTATACAACCCATTTAGCAGGGGATATTATTTCATCAATGTGGGAAGGGAATTCGGACAGGTATTCGAAGGAGATGCATGGATCAATCAGATAAAACGTAGTAATATTTATTTAAAGGAAGGTATTGAATTTGGCCACAGTGTTGAACTGTTAAATGGGTTGGTACTCGAAAATAAATTTGAATACACCGGACGCAGGAGTGTAGCGGACTACAAAACAAATGACAAATTGGATTCTTCTTCTATTGGCAGGGGGCTGCGCAATAACCAGGCGATCCGCTTTGATCCATACACTGCATTCTACAATACCATCGGGCTGCAATATACGCCCGGCCAAAAATATATCCGCGAGCCAAAAGAAAAGGTTATCCTGGGCAGCAAATGGCCTACCATCGGCGTATCCTGGAGAAAGGGCATACCGCGGTTGCTGGGAAGTAAGATCAATTTTGATTACCTCGAATTTGGTATCACCCAAAAGCTGCAACTTGGCCTTGCCGGCGAATCGAGGTACACTTTTATCAGTGGTAGTTTTTTAAGCAGGAAGGATCTCAGGCTGGTAGATTTTAAATTCATGCGCCGCGGCGACCCCCTTCTTTTTTCAAACCCCACACTTAGTTTCCAATCACTGGATTCTACCTTTCCAGCATACCGGCGCTTTTACGAAGGGCATTACCTGCACCAGTTTCACGGAGCTATCCTTAATAAAATCCCCTTACTGAAAAAATTGAATTTATTGGAAGTGGCAGGCGGGGGGATTTTATATGTGCCCGAACGGAACCTGCAATATGGAGAATTGTTTTTTGGTGTGGAAAAAATAATCCGTTTCTGGCGGGATCGGTATAAACTTGGCGGGTATGTGGTAACCAGCGTAGCCAATAAATTCAGCAACCCCATCCAGTTTAAAATCGCTATTGAAGTTTTTAATAAAAGAAAGAACAGTTGGTATTAATTTGAAAATTTGAAAATGGCTCAATTGCTCAATTAAAGCATTCCATTGATTAGCAAATTTAAAAATAACTCAGTTACGCAATGAAGCATTCTACGGGCTTTCAATTGAATCATTGAGCAATTGGGTCATTGAGTAATTAAATAGTTTTTCCCCACCCCCATTTTAAAAAATCCGGGAACGCCCTTGCCCAGGTAGGCACATCATGGCGGCCATCCTGTAATTCAAGGTATTTGATCGCTTCATCTTTATATCCTTTATCTTTTAATTCGGCGATCAAACTGATCGTATCATCAATCGCATCTATAATGCCATTGTTATTCCGGTCAGCGGTTTCATCCTGTGTGCCTACTTCAAAAAAGAAAGTTAACCAGGGATAATAATGACCCTCTCTTACCTGCCGGTGCATGATCCTGTTAACCGCTTCATCAAAATCTGCATCATCCTGGCATTTATCCCTCCACCAGAACGAACCGCTAAAAACCCCTAACTTGCTAAACTCGCGGTGATTGTTCCAAACTATATCCATTGCACTTAATCCCCCCAGGGAAAAACCTGCATAAGATTTTTCTTTAAATGATTTTATATGATAAGTTTTCCGGGCAAATGGCAATACTTCTTCCAGCACAAAACGATTATATAAAGCTGCCTTTGCGCCACGTCCTTTATAGTCTGGTATTTTTGCCGTGCCATATTCATTCTTCCTGTCGGCAGAGCAATGAAGACCCACACACAACAAAGGCATTATTTCATTTTGATCATACAGGTTTTGTAAAATCTCTTCAAATTTCATCGCAACTAAATCCTGCCCGTCGTTAATTAATAATAAACTGATGGGTTCTCTTCTATGTACACCAAAGGGTAAATAAAAGTCTATGATAACATCTCTCTTTAAAAATTCTGAGTGAATAATATAATTTTCAACCACAACATTGGATTTCTTCCCTGTTAGCATATCCTCAAAATTAGGAAAAAAGCCTGAAGGATCAGGCTTTATGGTTTATCGGGGATGGTTTGGCGTTTATGGGGTTCATCAGGGATATAATAAAGTTTGAAGTTGAAAGCCTGCAGTTAAAAGAGGCAAACCGGGTAAACCAGGTCATTTAAAATAAATGGCCAAAAAATCAAACAGGTATCCTGTCCCTGCTGCCTACATAACGCCTTTCGCAAGCAACCCCAACTCAAAACCTGCTAAGTATTATTTGGTTAATAACGATGTAAAAAAGTATATTTGAATAGTATTCTATGCACTTTACAACTACAATCAATTATTTCATTATAAAAGACTTTTATGAAAAAAATCGGAATTTTACATGGTAAAGAAAGAAGCTTTCCGGAAGCTTTTATAGCCCGTATAAACAGTAAAAATATAGACGGCATCCTGGCAGAGCCGGTAAAGATTGAAAAAGTAATGCAGGGAGAAAGCAGTGGATATGCAGTGATCATTGATCGTATATCACAGGATGTTCCTTTTTACCGGGCGTTCTTAAAAAATGCAGCTTTATGTGGAACTGCTGTTATCAATAATCCTTTTTGGTGGAGTGCGGATGAAAAATTTTTTAATAACTGCTTGTCCACAAAAATAAATGTACCAGTTCCCAAAACGGTAATTTTACCCTCCTGGCAATTGCCTGCAGATACCACGGATGAATCTTTCAGCAACCTCTCGTATCCCCTTGACTGGGCGGGTATCTTTAACTATATCGGATTTCCCGCTTATATGAAACCTTTTGCCGGCGGCGGCTGGAAGAGTGTGTACAAAGTAACCGACAAAGATGATTTTTTTGAAAACCATAGAGATACCGGCGAACTGGTAATGATGCTGCAGGAAGAAATTGTTTTTGAAGAGTATTATCGTTGCTACTGTATTGGCGGAAAATATGTGCGGATAATGAGTTATGAACCACGCAACCCGCATCACCTGCGTTATGTGGCCGACTTTAAACCATCCGGGGAAAAACTGCAAATGATGACAGACCTTGTATTGCGCATCAATCATTATTTAGGCTACGATTTTAATACCGTTGAATTGGCATTAAGAGATGGCGTTCCCTTTGCGATTGACTTTTGTAATCCTGCGCCCGATGCGGAGAGAACCAGTGTGGGTGATGAAAATTTTGAGTGGGTGGTGGAAACCGCAGCAAATTATGCCATTGAAAAGGCATTGGCCCAGGAGGATAACCAGGATAATCTTACCTGGGGCGAATACATTAAGAGAAGTGTAAATAAAGAATCGCTTTATTAGCTGAAAATTAAGAATAAAATAATGGCTTAAGAAAATCATCAGCTATCCATTATAAAATTATCGATAAAAATTTTATCATTCAACCCTTTAGAAAATGGCAAATACTTCAAAAAATTATTTAACCATTCAACGGGAAGATTTCAGCGAAATAAAAGTAGCGGAACCTGAAAGCCCGCTCGGCTTTACCTATGCTGATTATTTAACCTGGAATTTTAAAGAAAGAATAGAGTTGATAAGGGGGAAAATATTTAAGATGTGCCCCACCCCTACTTTAGTCCACCAACAAATTTCGGCCAATATCGAAAGGAAATTTTTCAATTTCCTGGATGGCAGGCTTTGTAAATGTTATAATGCTCCCGTAGATGTAAGATTAAAAGGCAAACCTTTCAGAAAGAGAAAATTAAGGGATGATGAAATTACAACAGTAGTGCAACCCGATATTATCGTTGTTTGTGATGCAGATAAACTAAAGGATAACCGCAGTGTGGATGGCGCGCCCGACATGGTGGTGGAAATATTAAGTCCAGGCAATACAAAAACGGAAACCAAATACAAGTTTGATCTGTATGAAGAAAATGGCGTTTTGGAATATTGGGTGGTTTACCCGGAGTACCAACAAATTTATGTGTACCTGCTAAATGAAAATGAAGAATATGGCAAACCCGTTATCTATGAAGCCAATGAAGAAATTCTTTCTACAGTTTTAAAAGGCTTAAGCATACCCATGGATGAAATTTTTAAACTTTAGATATTGATTTCTGATGAAATAGTACCAAAAATGAGAAGGTGGAACGCGTGATAATCTTTGAATGAAAAATTTACCCACAACCTCATTATCCATTAAATAAATTTTATAAAATGGAAAAAATAATAAAAAATTATTTAACCGTACAAAAAGAAGATTTTAGCGAAGTAAATGTATCAGAGCCGGAAAGCTCTTTCGGCTTTACCTACGCTGACTACCTGACCTGGAATTTTAAAGAAAGAATAGAATTGATAAGGGGCAAAATATTTAAAATGTGCCCCGCCCCGACATTTACCCACCAGGCAATTTTGCTCAATATCGCAACAAAGTTTTCAATTTTTTTAAATGAAAATCCATGTAAATGTTTTCCGGCGCCTGTTGATGTAAAATTAAAAGGCAAACCTTTTAAAAAGAAAAAATTAAGGGACGATGAAATTACAACAGTGGTGCAGCCTGATATAATTGTGGTATGTGACATAGAAAAACTTGAGGACGACCGAAGCGTGGATGGCGCGCCCGAGCTGGTGGTAGAAATATTAAGCCCGGGTAATACAAAAACTGAGATCAAATACAAATTTGATCTGTATGAAGAAAATGGTGTTTTGGAATATTGGGTGGTTTACCCGGAATACAAACAAATTTATGTCTATCTCTTAAACGAAAATGACGAGTATGGCAAGCCGGTTATTTATGAGACAAGTGAAGAAATTTCTTCAGTAGTACTGCAGGGCTTCAGCGTTTTAACGGACCAAATTTTTAAGATGTAATTATTTAAATCAACATCATATGGATAGTTTGCTCCCGGAAATGCTAAAACATTTGAATTGCGGAATTATCCATGAAATTAAAACTTCATCAAATATAATATTATCAATTAATCATGGCTAACATTTCATTTAAAAATTTTACGATAGGCGTAGAGGAAGAGTATATGGTAATTGATCCCGTAACCAGGGAATTAAAAAGCCATGAACAGAAAATTGTACAGGAGGGACAGAAAATCATCAAAGACAAAGTAAAAGCGGAGATGCACCAGGCGGTAGTGGAAGTAGGCACGGACATTTGCCAGGATGTGGATGAAGCTTTTATGGATGTATCTACCCTTCGTAAAACCATCAGCGGTATTGCAGAAAGTTTAGGCTTAAAAGTTGGTGCGGCAGGTACCCATCCTTTTAGTCATTGGGAAAGCCAGCTCATCACCGACCATGCACGCTACAATGAAATAGTCAACGAATTACAGGAAGCCGCCCGCAGCAACCTTATTTTTGGTCTGCATGTTCATGTAGGTATGGAAAACAGGGAGATGGCAATTCATATTGCTAACTCGGCCCGGTATTTTTTACCTCATGTATACGCTTTAAGTACCAATTCACCTTTCTGGGAAGGGAGACTGACGGGATACAAATCTTACAGGACCAAGGTATTTGACAAGTTTCCCAGGACAGGTATACCGGATTACTTTGAGAGCATCGAAGCCTATGAAAACTACGTAAAGCTACTGGTGAAAACCAATTGTATTGACAATGCAAAAAAAATATGGTGGGACCTACGCGTGCACCCATTTTTCAATACAGTAGAATTCCGCATTTGCGATATCCCGATGACGGTGCATGAAACCATAGCGATCGCCGCGCTTTTCCAGGCAATTTGCGCCAAGCTGTATAAACTAAGGAGCCAGAATTTAAACTTCATGATGTATAGTCGCGCATTGTTAAACGAAAATAAGTGGCGCGCCAGCAGGTATGGCATTGATGGAAGTATGATTGATTTTGGTAAGGAAACGGAGGTAAACACAAGGGTACTGATCTATGAATTATTAGATTTTGTTGATGATGTGGTACCGCATTTAGGAAGCCGCCATGCCATCAATTACGTACACAAGATCCTGGAACATGGCACTGGTGCCGACAGGCAATTAAAAGTACATGAAGACACCACCAGCCTCAGCGATGTTGTTGATTATATCCATGGCAATTTTTTATCCGGTTTGTAATCACCAATGGGTGCTGAAAGGCCTGGGCCATATTCCTGAAATTAGTATAGCCCTAAGCTTTAGTGATGAATTGTTAATATTAATTCCGGTTACCATTGTACTATTCCCTGTTTAAATATGGAGATGTGTACCATTAACTGATTCTAACTTTCCTTCTTTTCACTAACCCGGTAATGTTTTGGGGACCCAGGAAAAGCCTGCAGTAATTTATTGTACAAAATTGTATTGAATACAAAGCAATCCCATATCTATTGATGCACTGTGTTTGCGTGAATAAAAAAATATTAAATTTGCAGCATGAACGGAATTGAAACGCAAAGCACGCGTATTGCTATTTTAGATTTATATGATGGGGTATCCAACCAGGGTATGCGTTGTATCAGGGAAATTTTAAATCAATATAGCGACCAAAATAACCTGGACATTATCTGGGATGAATTTGACGTTCGGCAAAAGAAGGAAGTACCCGATTTATCTTATGATATTTTCATATCCAGCGGTGGCCCGGGAAGCCCTTTGGAAAGTGAAGGAAGCGATTGGGAAAAACTGTACTTCAACTGGCTTCACCAAATAGAGAAATGGAATAACAATGAAGCGCATGTTCAAAAAAAATATGTTTTTTTTATATGTCATTCTTTTCAGTTAGCATGCAGGCATTACCAGGTGGGCAGGCTTTGTAAAAGAAGGAGCACCGCATTTGGAGTATTTCCCATTCATACATTAAGGGATGGCAAAAATGAGCTGGTTTTTAAAGATATGAGAGACCCTTTTTATGCGGTAGACAGCAGGGATTACCAGGTAATTGAACCCAATAAAAACCTGCTGCATTCGGTGGGGCCCCGCATTTTAGCTATTGAAAAGGAAAGGCCGCATATTTTGCTGGAGAGGGCTGTCATGGCAGTACGTTTTGATGATTTTATGATCGGTACCCAGTTTCACCCCGAAGCAGATGCGATCGGTATGAGCCTTCACCTGCAAACAGAAGAAAAAAAGAAAACAGTTATTGAAAATTACGGTGTGGAAAAATGGGACAGCATGATCAAACATT
Source organism: Ferruginibacter sp. (assembly GCA_014379625.1). Lineage (GTDB taxonomy): Bacteria > Bacteroidota > Bacteroidia > Chitinophagales > Chitinophagaceae > Ferruginibacter. The sequence continues at coordinate 41,919 of JACMLJ010000089.1, forward strand.
TGAATGATCCGGATAAAATCATGTTTACCTATTCGCATATACTACCCAACTTTCTTTCAATCGCAATTGGCCAGTTGCAACCGGTGGATATTTAATTAAGGCGCTATGTGTCAACACATAGCTATCTAACCAATTAAAGGCTGGATGGGTGTTTTTACAATTGTCGCAAGAGTTGCCCACCTTTTAAAAGTTCATTTCAGCGATAAATCCCCTGGTGAAGGTTGGCCACCCTTTGATCGCCTGCGACAATTTTAAATGCACCCGGTTAGATACCCCCGCGTTGACGTATGATTATTATGATTATTTTTATCTTTATCTTCCATAATGTAAGTCCATATACACGTCATACTATCGGCCATGCAAAAAGAATTAAGAGAACGGTTCAATAATAATTTTACAGAAGAAAAATACCAGGCTTACCTGGCGCAACTGGAAAACCTGCACCCCGGCGCGCTGGACTTTAGAAATGCGGAAACACCTGTTTTTGTTCCAAAAGATTTTACCCAAAAAATGCTGGACGCCTGTGAGCAAATTATTGATGTAATTGTTGACCCCGGTTTTAAATCACTTACGGAAAGAGCTATTCCAAAAGGGGTGACGATACCCAACGAAAAAGAATATTCTGATTTTATAGCTTTTGATTTTGGCGTTTGTGAAAATGAAAAAGGCGAACTGGAACCACAATTAATAGAAATGCAGGGATTTCCCACCATCTTTGCTTTCCAGGCATTTCATACTGCTATCACGGAAGTATATGCTGAAGTTCCCGGATCACATAGCGCTTACCTGAATGGATATACAACTTCCACTTATGTGCAATTATTAAAAGATATTGTTATGGGAGACCTCGATACTGCAAATGTGATATTGCTGGAGATATATCCTGAACAACAAAAAACAAGGATAGATTTTTATTGCACAGAAGAACTGCTGGGTATAAAAACGGTTTGCCTGACCAAACTCATTGGGGAAGGAAATAAATTATTCTATGAAACAAATGGCAAAAAAACGGAGATCAAAAGAATCTATAACCGGTTGATATTTGATGATCTTCATCAACAGAAAGACCTTGGCAAAACCATTGATTTCAATCATCCCTGGGAAGTGGAGTGGGTGTCGCATCCAAACTGGTTTTACCGGATCAGTAAATATACATTGCCATTGATTCGCAGTCCCTTTGTACCGCCTACATTTTACCTTGATGAAATTAAAACTATACCGCCGGATCTTCATAATTATGTACTTAAACCGCTGTTTTCATTTGCCGGTATGGGAGTGGTAATTGATGTAACCCGGGCGGATATCGACAATGTAAAAGAACCGCAAAACTGGATATTGCAAAGAAAAGTGAAATACGCCGATGTAATTGAAACCCCGGATCAGCCTGCCAAAGCAGAAGTTCGTTTGTTTTATTTTTGGAAAGAAGGTTGGGCCAGGCCAAAAGCGGTACACAATTTATCAAGATTAAGCAAAGGGAAAATGATTGGCACCCGATACAATAAGGATAAATTGTGGGTGGGCGGAACGGTTGCGTTTTTTGAAAAGTAACAAGGTCAATTGTGAATGGTGAAAAGACAATAATTAGTGCTTTGCCATTCAGTACTCATTACGCGTTACGCATTAATCATTATTCATAACTTTTTACCATGAAACCGGGATTATCCAGATTTAATTACTTCTTCGATCAACTGCAACCTATATTAACTACTGCCTCCAAACAAAAAAATCCCGCTTTATGGCTATACCGTAATAATGCCCGTACACCTTTGTTTATGCTGGAAGCATTGGCAAAAATGTATGCAGGTTTACACAACAGGAAAAAATTCAGTAAAATAAAAGCACATTTTAAATTATTGGAAGATAGCCTGGGAGCCATCGACTATTATGATATGGTTGCCAGGGACCTGGTAAACAATAAAAAGATTCCTGCACGTGTTATAACTTACTTGCAAGCCCAAAGCAGGGAAAAATTGCAAAGTCTTAATGAAATCCTGGTAGATAATGACTGGCTGGCGCCGACAGACAACCGCATCAGGAAAATTCAAAAAAAACTGAGTGAAGTCAATTGGCTGGATGAATCCGATGAAGTAAAACTGATGGCTGAATTTTATGGCGAATCGATCTATGGTATCGTAGAATTTACAGAAGGTGCAAATTACCAGTTTGCCAATATGGAGGCAGAGGTTCATGAGTTACGCCGCAAGCTGCGCTGGCTTAGTATTTACCCGCAGGCGGTTCGGGGCGCCATTCAGTTAGGGAAAACAAAAGTCCCTCCAAAGCATTTGTCAAAGTACTGCACCAAAGAAATTACCAATTCCCCTTTTAATAAAATGCCTGATAGGGCGGAGGCTAGATACTTCCTGCTATTGGAACAAAAATATTTTTACGCATTGAGCTGGATGATTGCGGAACTGGGAAAGTTAAAGGATAACGGCTTGCACATTATTGCCGTAAAAGAAGCATTGGAGCAAACTACTAATGTTACTGATGAAGATGCCTATAAAAAAACATATCAAATACTCGGTAAAGAGCAATCTGGTTTACAGCAATTGCTGGATAAAGCCGGAACTGTGTGTAAAACTTATTTTAAAGAACAAAACCTGGAGCATTTGGTAATGGGAACCAATCCTTTAAATGACCAGCATTAACTTGCGCTTTGCCGGATAACGATATCAATAATGAGAAAGCGAGATCCGGGAAGACATATGCCAGCCAAAACTGTCGGCTAATCTTTGTACAGCCTGGTAAAATTATTACACCAAATTCAAAAGAGCATAAAAAAAGCCCCGGTTAAAACCGGGGCTTTTTTTATGCTCTTTGTTTTGCAGGCGCTTTTTTCTTTACTTTTCTTAAAGCAGACTCAATTGCCTTGCTCAATTCATCATAGGTTACTTTACCGGTAAAACGCTCACCATTTACGAAAAAAGTGGGTACATCCTTAACACCCCTGTTAATGCCCTCTCTCATGTCACCCTGTACCTGCCAGCCATAAGTGGCATTCACCAGTTCATCTAAAAAACGCTTATTTTGCACACCTGCTTCCCTGCTATGCAACTTCAAACTGGTAGTGCCCAGATTTCGACGGTTGGCAAATAAAATATTGTGCATTTCCCAAAACTTACCATCCTGTGCAGTTGCTACTGCCGCTTCGCCAGCTTTTAAGCTGCGCTGGTGTACATTGGTCATGGGAAAATGGCGAAAATTAAATCTAACTTTTCCTTCAAATTCTTCCAAAATCTGTTTTACTACTTCGTTAGCTTTTGCGCAAACCTCGCTTTCATATTCTCCAAATTCTTCTAATGTTACGGGCGCATCGATATTCCCCACAAATACATCCCTGGGTTCAATAATCTCTACGACCTCTTTCTTAAATGCCATAATTTTAATTGTTTTTTAATGTGTGTGCTTTGAAGTAAGGCATTATTACCAAACTTCTATTTTAATAACCATTTTGAGAAGCAATGGTTGTAAATAATTAATAATACCAAAGCGGCTGCAAAAAAGTTGCGAAAGGCTGGAAGGTACTATTTTCTGACGTTTTTTCCATGACCCAAGCTAAGTTTTTCACTGACATCTTATTCACATATATGATTATCAACGAGTTAACCTAAATTTAGAAACGCTATTTAAGTTTGTATTAACGATTACCCAGCTATTTTTTCCATCCTTTTTCCGCTGGGCGTTTCATTTCTAAATACCACATTCCCATCAAATACATCCACCAACACCGGTACGGATTTGTCAATATCCCCAGCCAATATCCTCTTACTTAACTGGTTCACAATCTCTTTCTGAATAAGCCTTTTTAACGGTCTTGCTCCCAATTGAGGGTCATACCCGTTTTCTGAAAGAAATTCCAATACATACTCACTAAATTGCAATTGTATTCCGCTTTGAAGCACTAATTTTTTCAATCCCTGCAATTGTATATCAATAATTCCCTTTATCTCTTTTTTCATCAATGGCTGGAACATGATCACTTCATCTATCCTGTTCAAAAACTCGGGGCGTATTGCATTGCGCAACAGGGCCATTACCTCAGCTTTTGTTGCTTCCACTACCTCCTCCTTATTTTTCTCCGTCACTTTTTCAAAATTTTCCTGGATAATATGGCTTCCCATATTACTAGTCATAATCACAATTGTATTTTTGAAATTCACCACCCTTCCCTTGTTATCCGTTAATCTACCGTCATCCAATACCTGCAACAATATATTAAATACATCCGGATGGGCTTTTTCAATTTCATCCAATAAAACCACGCTATAAGGCTTACGTCTTACCGCCTCCGTTAATTGCCCTCCTTCATCGTAACCCACATATCCGGGTGGCGCTCCCACTAACCTGCTTACTGAATGTTTTTCCTGGTATTCACTCATGTCGATCCTTGTCATCATTCCATCATCATCAAACAAATATTCAGCCAAAGCCTTGGCAAGTTCTGTTTTACCCACGCCGGTAGTACCTAAAAAGATGAAGGAACCGATGGGTTTTTTAGGATCCTGCAATCCCGCCCTGCTTCTCCGGATGGCATCACTTACCGCTTCTATTGCTTCATCCTGCCCTACTACTCTTTTATGCAATTCGTCTTCCAGGTTTAACAGCTTTTCTTTTTCACTTTGCAACATTTTCATTATTGGTATCCCGGTGGCTTTGGCTACATTAGCCGCAATATCTTCCGCATCCACCTCTTCTTTCAGCAATCGTTTTTCACTAATCTCGTCCAGCAACCTGGTTTGATCCTCGATAATTTTTTCCTGCTCCTGCACTTTACCATATCGTATTTCTGCGACTCTTCCATAATCACCCAACCGCTCCGCTTTTTCGGCAGCCCCTTTTAAATTTTCTATCTCCGCTTTAGCACTCTGTATTTTTTCCACCACTTCTTTCTCCTGTTGCCATTTGGCCTTAAACGTATCTCTTTGTACAGATAAATTGGAGATTTCAGTATTTAATTCTCTCAACTTTACTTCATCATTTTCTCTCTTGATAGCTTCTCTTTCAATTTCCAACTGCCGTATCTGTCTTTCCAGCTTATCTAATTCCTCAGGCATTGAATTCATCTCCAGCCGAAGTTTTGCCGCGCTCTCATCAATCAAATCAATGGCTTTGTCAGGTAAAAACCGGTCAGTAATATACCGGTGAGATAACTCTACTGCGGCTATAATCGCCTCATCCTTAATGCGTACATGGTGATAGGTTTCATAACGGTCTTTTAATCCCCGGAGAATGGAAACGGCATCTTCCACGCTGGGTTCGTTGATCATCACTTTTTGAAACCGCCTTTCTAATGCCTTATCCTTTTCAAAAAATTTCTGGTATTCGCTTAAAGTGGTGGCCCCAATTGCCCGTAAATCACCTCTTGCCAGTGCAGGTTTTAAAATATTAGCTGCATCCATTGCCCCATCGCCGCCACCTGCACCAACAAGGGTATGTATTTCATCAATAAATAAAATGATCTCACCATCACTGGTTGATACCTCTTTTATAACTGATTTCAAGCGCTCTTCAAACTCACCTTTGTATTTTGCACCGGCTATCAACTGCCCCATATCGAGGCCAAAAATGATTTTTGATTTTAGATTTTCCGGCACATCCCCATTTACAATCCGCATAGCCAAACCCTCTGCTATGGCGGTTTTACCCACCCCCGGTTCTCCTACTAAAATTGGATTGTTTTTACTCCTCCTGGATAAAATATGCAGGGTCCTTCGTATTTCCTCATCCCTTCCAATTACCGGATCCAGCTTACCGCTTCTTGCCATCTCATTAAGATTCTTTGCGTATTTATTAAGTGCATTGAATTGGGTTTCCTCAGTTTGAGAAGAAATGGTTGATCCTTTCCGCAGATCTTTGATGGCCGCTATCAAACCTTTATCCGTAAGGCCTGCATCTTTTAATAACTTGGCGCTGTTATCATTGCCTTGCAAAATGGCAAGCACCAGGTACTCTACGCTTACAAACTCATCACCAAAAGTCTTCAATGCCGAAGTTGCCCTTAATATCACACTATTCATATCCCTGCTCACAGCCTGTGCGGGTTCACCGCTTTTTACTTTGGGCAGTTTTTTTATGCTTTCATCAATTTTACTTTCAACAAACGCAATATTCACATTATTCTTCTTTAATAAAAACTCGATGGGCGAATCTTCATTACTCAGCAGAGATTTTAATAGATGCTCTGTTTCGATATTAGGGTTTTGATTATTAAATGCCAATTGCTGGGCATGCGAAATAGCTTCCTGTGCTTTTATTGTGAAATTATTTAAGTTCATACAGTTTTTTTTAGATTTATTATCTGTCAAATCAAGCGCATTACCAGGCACAGATTGCCTATGCTGGTTTAAGAAATTTCAGATAACTTTATTTTTTATTTCTCTCTGGCTCAAATCCTTATCCAAAATAAAATGCAGGAAATTATGTCACAAAAAAACAATCCTTACTGCCTTAAGTTCACCCTGGTATTAAGTTGTATGCTACTATGTCTGTTTAGCCGGGGTCAATACAATTTTCAGGAACTGGATAATTTGCTATCAGCCAACCAAAAAGTTATGGGCAACGATCTTGTAACCCTGATTTATAAGGATGGCAAAATAGTGTACCAGAAAGAAATGGGAGATTTTAAAATAAAAAGCAGGGCTTCGATCGCAGGCTGCAGTAAATGGCTTACCGCCGCATTAATAATGACTTTTGTTGATGAAGGAAAAATCTCACTGGATGATAAAGTGAGTAGCTTTTTGCCCATATTTGAAACTTATGGGAAATCCTATATTACCATTCGGCAATGTTTATCCCATCAAACCGGTATTGCGGCACCTAAAATTCTGGAACGTCGTAAATATGAATCCTTAGAAGAAGAAGTAAATTCATTTGCCAAAAGAGAGATTGCGGCCAATCCGGGTACTACATTTTTTTATAGTAATATGGGATTAAATATAGCCGGCAGGGTGTTGGAGGTAATTTCCAAAAAAAGGTTTGACCTGCTGATCAAACAAAGGATCTTTACCCCGCTTAACATGAAGAGCAGCAGTTTTACGCCTGAAGATAATGGTGTGGATCCTTCAGGCGGGGCTGTGTCTACAGCCGGTGATTATATGAATTTCCTGACGATGATATCAGGCAAAGGTATGTTTATGGGAAAACGGATTTTGACTGAGGCGGCCATCACACAAATGCAAACCGTCCAAACCGGTAACATCACTAAAAAATACACACCGAAAGGTACTGAAGGTTATGAATATGGACTGGGTGAATGGATAGAAGCGACCGATAAAACAGGAAACGATACCGTTGTTTCCAGCCCCGCACTGTATGGCACCTGGCCCTACATTGATAAATGCAGGAATTATGCCTGCGTATTTTTTATTAAAAGTTTGCCCGGCGAACCCAAAAAAAACTTTTACATGGAATTGAAAAAACTAATTGACAACCAAATACCCTCAGGTTGTAAATGATAATTGTACGCTATCCAGGAGACAAACCAACGAGGAAGATTAAATGCATTTTTATAAATACCATTGCTATTTTAATAGTCGCTCCACTTATTTTTTCATTAATACAATTGGTATACCATATGATTGACGTACCCGATAGAGAGATAAACAAACCTTATTCAGCCTTTACCAACACCACCCTTGATCTGTCTGCTTTGTAAACCTGTTGGTAAAAATTAACCAGTTCATTATACTCTTTCGGAGGAAAACGGCCGCTGTTTTGCTCCATTAACCTGTAATAAATAATCCTGTCATCTAATACTTTTACTTTGGAAGCATATTTACCAAATTTGGTCTCCAAAAAAATATCTTTCGGTAGACTTTCAGGTTTGTATCCGAGGGGAATTTTTATTTCAACTGAATCGATATCCCGGTAAGGGTCTTTTATAATGTAATCATACTGCCTGGCTGTATCAGGCAATGGCTTATCGGCTCCACCACCAAATAAATTAGCAGCGATAAATAATCGTTTACCTGTAATGGTTGCATAATTGTTTATTAGTATTTGAAGGTGTTCATCCACTGATGGAATTATGCCCCTATGCTCTTTATAATTATTTTTTATTACCTGGTAGGTAGGCAAATAAAACATCTGATTTAAATATTTATCTCTTTCTTCTTTAGATGCATCATACATTAATGAGTGAGGGAAATCCTGTTGAAGGCTGGTATAAGTGTTGGTGATCTCCGCACTAAGATTTCCCTGGTCATCAGCAACTCCTTTTACTCTCCTCACCTGCAGATTATCAGAAACTTTATATACCGGTGTATGCACCAGATGCCCCCCGGTTTCATCAATAAGGAGGGCCTTTCTATTACCCGTAAAACTGCCCATGTAGCCAGGGGAAACTGTTTGGCTGGTACACTCAAGCCATAGGGTATCTTTATCAAGCGGCACACAGGAAATTACATGATTAAATTGTGAGAAAGAAAAATCGTCTACAAATGGAGGCGGTGATTTTCCGGCATAAATCTCAACATATTTTCCTTTAATACCTGCTTCTTTCAGCAAGGCAATCATATAATTTGAAAGTGCTTTGCAATCACCATACTTCTTTTCCGCAACATAAGCTGCTTCAAAAGGTTGCCATCCTCCAATGCCAAGTTGAATACTTATATATCTTGTATTTTTCTGAAGAAAATCATATAGCAAAAATACTTTTTCCCTGTCGCCCGTAATGTGGCCGGTAAGTTCATGCACTTTTCTTTTTACTTCATCTGGTAAAACATCCCTGCCTTTGATCAACTGGTATATGAATTTCCCATACTCCTCCCATGTTGACATATCTCCCGCATAACCCTGAACTTCAAATTTGGAAGGAGCGAAAAATACAGCAGGGGTAATTTCAATGAAAGAAGGGGCGGACAATTCACTCTTTCGGGCCGGAATATTTTTGATTTCCCATATATAGGTTTTTACATCGCCTTTTTGGGTAATTACAGGGGCTGTTTTAAAGTTTAACTGCCTATATCTTATTTTATAACTGGCAGGTGCAATGATGGTGAACCTACTGTACTGAACAGACATGGCCGGGCTGCCCTGAGGGACCCATGCGGGAAATGATTGTGTGCCATTATGATCATCTTCTTCTTCGTATTCAACAGTATAAGGATACTGAGCGGAGTAAAACTCATTTTCTTTATACCTTGCGTCAGACAATAAACTGAACCCATCATAAGCACTATAATCCTTCCAGTCACTTTTCTTTGAATGTTTTATTTCCTTACCCATCATATTAAACAGTTTCCCCGAAACTGAATTGATGCTGCAGAATTTATCATAATGGGTTATATAATCTGCATAATGACTTGCAGCGGCATTTAAAATAGTATAAACATGCTTTTCATACACGGTGTACTTAGAAGATGTTTTTATTGTCAGGATATATTCTTCACTCCTTTTTACAACGTCAGCACCCTTACGCAACGAATCAGGTATAAAGAGTGCATTGTATTCCTGTGCTTTTGTGAGGCCGGAAATACAAATAGAAAAAATAAAAAAAATCAGTTTCATAGCTATTTTATCTTTTTGAACACAATATGCTCCGCTTCTTTTTTTATTACAAAAGTGTAGAAATCCCGCAGGTTTTGATAATCCTCATTCAAATAAGTCGCCCTCGTCAATTGCAACCTGCACCTCATCTGCAGATGATTTTTATCCGAAGAAACCAAATATTCAAACATCCCTTCATCTTCATTAAGGTTTAACCGAACTGACTTTGGCAGTTCATCTACTTTGTACCCCTTGGGTATTTCCATCGACAGGATATACATATCATCAATCGTATAAGGCATCTCTACCGGATAAAATCGTTCGGCGGCCGTAAAAGGGTTCTTTTTTATTGCCTCGCCCAACATAGGGTTAAAATAAACAATATCATCATCCACAAAAGATTTAAATTTTAAATCAAACTTTAACCCTACCGGTTCGTTCAATAATTTTAAAGAATCAATTTGTATATGGTCTATTGCAATTTCTTCCGGATATTGTTGCTGCAATGATTTTTTAAAATCATCGGGTAATGTTTTTGTCATCTTATTTCTAAGGTTCAGTGATTCATAAACGCCAAAATTATGAGTCAGGATTCCTTCTACCCCGCCTTTCTCCAAATTTGAAATTATAACCGTGGTCATGCCTGACTCCTTCAGTGAATCTGACATAAAATATAACGGTACTGCCTGATTTTTGGATATTTCCCTTGCCTGCCCATTATATACTTTCGACGGAAGCCTGCCAAATGATAACTTACGGGCAGTAGCATCCATGTATAAATCTTTATTGTCTATTGCTATTTTTGCAACTACATAATTATACCTTCCTATGAGCGGATAAATTTCGTGTGTAAACCCATGGTCCCTGGTGCTGAGAATAACCGGGTTTGCGTCAATTTTTTGATTTTTCAACATAGCGATCAGCAGCATATTTATATCTGCCACTGAACCATTTTTATTTTTAAATACATCCTTAAGCGTTGTGGTGATATAGATTCCATTAATATTATTGTGGGTAAAATTATCCCTCACATATTCAAATATCTTTTGAGCCTTTTCCTTCGGGATGGTTACAGTCTTTACAATGTCGTTCACCTCATTGTCCAGCCAGTTATTGGCCCTGTCAATTTGAAGGCCAAATTTTTCATCAAGCATCAAATCTTTTGCTACTTTTTCCCATGAGTCCATATAATTTTGTGGCATTGATCTCGGGAATACAATTTGGTTCAACTGAAACTCTGTTTTAGCAACGGCATTGCGCAAGGTAGTTGTGAAGGCCTCTTCTTTTAAAGCAGGAACATCCTTCATTACCCAGGTATGGTAGTCTATAGCACCTTCTATACTAAATTTATTTAACGCTGAGCCTACCTGATTTCGTGCAGTAATTTCCCTCTCCACGTGCTCTACAAATGAAAAGCTGGTCTGTGTCGTATAAACTTTGTTAATAAAAAAAGGCTGGTGGCCTTGTGAAAGCGTTACATACTTATAAAATTCGGGGATGGCTGCTTCGTACTGGCTCCAAAGCACAGGGTATTCACCCTGGAAGGTCCAGGGCTGCAGGTTAAAAAAGAAATCTGATTTTACCTCGTAAGAATATTCAATTATACTTCCTTCCTTAAGGGCAGGGAATGTAAACTTTTTGTACGTCCAGTTTTTGCTGTGTTTCTCTGTGAACACAGAAGACTTTTCGACCTTTGTTTCAACCACTTTACCATTTTCGATATTATAGGTATAAGCATCCAGATCCTCCAGTTTTTCTGATTTATTGTCGCTAACGTACAAGGGTATGGTTATGGTAGCTGCATCAAAACCGTTTTTATTGATAACTTTTATCCTCTTTTTTTCTACATATACTAAAGAAAAAGTAAGTTCGTTTGTATTGGCAACAAATGTTGTTTTACCCAGATGTGCCACCACCACCGCATTTGTGCCTGAATCTATAAGCTGGGATTTAACTTCAAAATCTTCGGGCTTTACTTTCCCGAATTTAATATTTAATTTGTCCTGCGCATATAGACTGCGTTGCATGAATAATAGTACAAGTAAAAAAAAGGAGATTTTTAGGGTAGGCATGGTTGTAAGGTTGATACGGATAAAATAATTCGCGAATATACCCATTATGGTAAAATAAATCACAATATTATTGAACACTAAGCAAAACAAATATTCCCAGATAATAAAACAAATCGCCGGCCGGTTGGGTTTTGATCATTGCGGCATCGCAAAAGCTGTGTTGTTGAATGAAGATGCAAAAAGACTGGAAAGCTGGCTAAATAAGGGCATGCATGGCACTATGCATTATATGGAAAACCATTTTGACATGCGGATCGATCCCGCCAGGTTAGTGCCAGGTGCAAAATCGGTTATCACCTTATTATTAAATTATTTTCCTAAACAGCAACAGGCAGAAGCTGCCCCAAAAATTGCCAAATACGCTTATGGTAAAGATTATCATGAAGTGATAAGAGAAAAACTGAAAAGTTTTCTGGCGGAAATAAAATTGTCTGTTGGTGAGGTGAATGGCCGTGGATTTGTGGACAGCGCGCCGGTGCTGGAAAGAAGCTGGGCACAAAAAACAGGGTTGGGATGGATTGGTAAAAATGGTAACCTGATCAATAAACAAAACGGTAGTTTCTTTTTTATTGCTACCCTGATTGTTGACCTGGAATTGATATATGACGATCCTTATGGCAAAGACTATTGCGGCACCTGCACCAAATGCATTGACCAATGCCCGACAGATGCGATATTGCCGGATAAAGTAGTGGATGGGAGCAGGTGCATCTCTTATTTTACAATAGAATTAAAAGAAGCCCTGATACCAACGGCTATGAAAAGCAAATTTGATAACTGGATGTTTGGTTGCGATGTTTGCCAGGATGTATGCCCATGGAACCGTTTTAGCAGGGTTAGCAACGAAATGAATTTTACACCCATTCCCGCTATTTTGAATTTTTCGAACAATGACTGGGAAGAATTAACTGAAGAAAATTTTAAACTGATTTTCAAAAATTCCCCGCTGAAGAGAACTAAGTTTGAGGGCATAAAACGCAACCTGCATTTTATTAAACCATAGTCAAAACATCCAGCCTATCCTGATGGCAATACGATTGAAAGCATACTTATCTTTTATCGGAATATTCTCAACCTTATTCAATATCGGGTTCCAAACACTATTATCCACCATTTGAATGACCTGTTTATTGCTGAAAGCCAGGCCGATAATGACCGCTTCTTTCTTAACAGGCACCAGGTAGTCAAGTCCGCCGCCATATAAACCACCTGTTTTATACTCACCTGTTTTAAATTCCAATTTTTTGTTTTGGGAAGAAAAGGGAAAGTTTAGCCCTCCATTTCCAAACAATTGCAATTTCCCTTTTCTCTCCAGGAGGTCAATCCTTGCTTCAATAAACAAGGGTACGGATACATGATAATAATAATCGAAGCCTGCGCCAAATCCACAAAATAACTTTCCAAACTGAAAACCGTTTACGGTATTTACAGCAAATGAAGTTGTAGTGCTTCCATTTAAAATCTGAACGGTATTGAATGAATGAAAATTATCTTTAAAGCCTGGCGACAGTTTAACAGCATTAACCTGTGCCTGTATTTTACAGGTCGCAATTGCAATAACACAAATCAGTATGACAAGCCTTTTCATACGTATTATTATTTATCAATGGTTATTTTACTGATGAGTTTAATATTATTGATATTCGTATAATCATATTGAAAAATACCTTCACCTGCCACCACTATTGCAATACCTGCCTGGCAAATTACATCAAAAGGATTGATGTTGCTGATGACCTTCAGCAATTTAAGATCCTGGACATTCGCAGCGTTGTATATTTTTAATCCGCCTTTCCCGTCACATATAAAAAGATGATCCCCGTCTTTACTAAGCCCCTGCGGCTCTGACATATCATAGATTTTAACCAGGGACGGCTGGAGTATGTTTGAAATATTTACAATATCCAATTCATTGCGTTGGGCTGCAACCGCACCCCAGCAAGGTGATTCATCGGTGGTTGCACGTAACGTCACATAAGCATATTTGTCATCTGCTATAACAGGGTCTCTGAAACATGCATGCGAAAAACTTCCCAGGAATGAAGGGTTGGAAGGGACAGCAATACTGTAAATGAACATGCCGGTTTGAGAGCCGATAAATAATTTGTCTTTCAAAGGATAAATGGTTTCAATATTCCATCCCAGTGATCTTACATTTTCCATAACCGGATTGGTTGGTGAAATGATATTAAAGGCGGTTAGATTGAACCGGCCTACGGTGTATAAATAATTATTTACAACTGTAAAACGCGCCATGGAACCGCCAACCCCCACCACAGCAGCGCCCGCTGTAGTATTACGGGTTTGAATTGTTGAAGAGAACCACACAAGGGGCTGCCCCAGTGATTTATTCACTTCAAATTCTGTTTTATCAGTCGTTTCGTGCTTAACCCAATCAATAATATATTGGTTACTATCAGGAACAAAACCATTATCATACACTCTTTCGGGAAAAACTCCGCTGTTTACCTTTTTTAATACAATATTCGCAGGGTCTGCAATGTCGATAGTAACCATATCAGTAAACAGGTCTGCATAAAGCGTGGTATTTTTAACGGCGATATCCAGGTTGCCCGGAATAGCAATAAAAGAAATATTTTTAGGTGCAAGCGGATTGGTATTGTCAATGATATGAACACCTTTATTGATCTCATTTATAAAAATGTATTGTCCAAATAAAAACAGTTTCCCTGTTTTCTTCAACTGCTGCGGCGGGGCACTTTTGATACTTTGCAATACTTCGGTCTTGCTTTTATACACCGGCAAATAATACGTATAAGTGGTTTGCAAAGTATCTTTTACACAGCTTTGGGTGATAAAACATACTGCCACAATTAAGCATAAGTAGAGTGAAAATTTTTTCATAAAATTATTTTTATGATGATAGATTTTTTTAAGTGACAATTTATATTCCCCGGGGGTTGCACGCGAAGAAAAATTTTATTCTGCTATTATCTTTTGCCAATAGTTTTTTGCACCATTATCCCCAGGTAACTGTAATGCCGGTTTTTGTAGAGGCCCGAATTGGCTATTTTGCCGAGGCTGAAATTTACATCGGGGCCAACCAGTAAAAGTTCTTTTGTATGCCTGGATATGGAAAATAATAAACCCGCCGTAAGCTTAACCTGCGTTTTATTAAACAGGATATTGTTACGATAATAAGCGCCGGTTAGCGTATCAAACTGAAGGGCGTTTGAACCAACCAGTTGAGCGATGGAAATACCCGTGTTTAAATAAACAGGTAACTTATTTTGCTTTCCCAATTTAAACCGGAGCGCAAGGGGAAGTTCAATAAAATGAAAATGATTTTTATAGCGGTTGTTATCACCGCTTCTATAAAAATAAGTATTCCGGCTAAAAGTAGAATTAATAATAGTATCCACCCTCCCGCCAATCATCATAGCTGAATTATATGTTCTATAATTTAATCCTATGAGGAAACTGGCTTTGGGCGAAATGGTCCTTTGGACAAAAGCGCCCAAAACAATACCGGTGCCTGCATTCATTTTTGAAGGACCAGGAATGTATGTTACCGGGCTGGCAGTACCAGTTGATTGAATCGGCGAAGCATATACTTTCTGTTCATCGCCATTGCCCGAACCGACAATTCCTAAAAAACCGTTTCGGGTGGCCGCTGCCCCGAAAGAAAAATTAAAGCCGATCTTCCATTTGTTTTTTTGTTTTAATTGAAGTGATCTTTTTAAAGCATTTTCTTTTTTATTACCAATTGGTAATTTTATTGCGACAGTATCCTGTACCAGCTCTTTTACTGAAGTTCTATCATTACCAACAGATTCTGTTACCTGCCCTTTTAGCAAAATATGATTTTGAACCACAATCATTGTCCCGGGTATTGATAAAGCTGCATTAATGGAATCATTTGTCTCCCCCTCCATATCAACCGGATTAACATTGCTGATAACCATCCTTTCTTTTCCTTCTGTTTTGTAGTTCAACTTATTAGCGTTATTGATATCATCCTTCCTGTCTTTGGGATCAACCGTAATTTTAGTGTTGTTAGCCAGGTCGTCAACTGTAACTGAAGCAGCCGGTTTTACAGGCAGGGGTGAAGGTGCTTGATGAGTGCGCGTTTGGTTTATACCTGTACTATTTTTCATAACCCGTATTTTATCAACGGCAAGGTTTTTCCCAAACGCTTCGGGCTTAGTTGCGTCACCGGCTACCTGTATATTATCACTATCATTTGTACTTTGCGTAATAGTATGCTGTTGGACCTGATTTGCTTTTTCAGCAACAATTCCATTGATTTTCCTTTCGGAGCTTTGGTCCAAAATAATAAAAGTAGCTGAAATAATTAATACAAGGAACAAGAAAACAATTACCAGTATCCGTCGGTTTCCTTTTCTTTTTGTAATAGTAACAGCCAGTTTTTGCCATACTTCATCGGAAGGCTTTAATTTCAGCTCTTCTATTTTTTGCTGTACCTGTTTTTCAAAATTATTTTCCTGCATACTGCTCCTGTTTTGGAAATGATGAATACTTTTCGATCCATTCGATTAATAAATACCTGGCCCTTGCATATTGCGATTTAGAAGTGCCATCACTTATTCCCAGCATCTCTCCTATTTCTACATGGGTATACCCTTCAATAGCGTATAAATTAAAAATTGTTTGAAAACCCGTTGGCAATTGCCGGATCAGTTCTGAAAGTTCCTTTGCATCCATTTGTATAACTGGATTATCATCGGATACAGGGTGCAGGGGCATTTCGGCAAATACCAACTCTTCCCTATACCGTTTATTTTTCTTCAGGTAGTTGAGTGCAGTATTTACCATGATCCGCCTGATCCATGCGCCGAGCTCGCCGGCAGATCTATATTTGTTTAAATGGAGATACACTTTTACAAACCCTTCCTGCAATACATCCTCCGCGTCATGAACAGACTTTGTATACCGGTAACAAAGCCCCAGCATTGCAGGGGCAAATTGTTCATACAACTGCTGTTGGGCAGCCGGTTTCTTTTTAAGGCAGTCTTTTACCAGTAAAGTATGATCCATTATTTGCGGTATGGTTGATTGACAACCAATTTATAAAAATGGTTGCATGAAAGTACCTAATCCACGGGAGAGATTTTGGACCCTACAATTTGAAATGGATTTTTTTAATGAAAACTAAGTGTGTTACGTAATTTTACCAGGCTATCCAGGGTAGCGTGCCGTTGATTTAAAAGCTATATCCATTTATCAAAACTTCCATCAGGTTTCTTCTACGGGGACAGGGGGCTTTTTTCTATATATTCTTTCAGCCCGTTTAACGCTGCTTCATAACCCGGACCGGTTAATTTATCAATAAATATTCCATAAAATTTTTCCCAGGGATACCAATGCAACCGGGTAATAGCCCTCCATTCCACCTGCACAGATTGTTGTGCGGATAGCTGCGTAATCACAATATCGTTTTCAATATTATTTTCTCCTTTTGCCAGTAATAGAAATTTAACGGAACTTGTATCAGCCGATACTAAATCAATGGCTATATCCTGGTGGTGGTGGATAATATGGAAGCTGGAACCATTACCCGCAATTGCAGGAGGATGCCGATATAAATCTGCAGAATCGATGGCGAAAATCGGGTGCCACTGTTTCCAGTTCTCAAAATTAGCAACCTGCCTGTATACCTCCGCAGAACTGGTGTTATTGATCAACACTCCTCTTGACACCATTACTTTAGAAGGTATCAGCAAAGAAAATAAAGTAATGATAATAACCAGGCCGCTAAACCCAACAAGAAATGCTTTAATTAACCGCATACAATAAATTTACTCCCATCTAAAAACTTTTACCGCTACCGCATAAATGACAACACCCCACAATAATAAAATACCAATTTCATCTCTCACCTCCCATAAATTCTGCCCTTCAAATGCTACCGCCCGCATGGCTGTATTTAGATGCGTTAGCGGTAATGCTTTTGATATTGGCTGTAGCCATTTTGGAAACGCTTCTACAGAAAAAAATGTTCCACCTATCAGAAACTGGGGTAATGTAAGCAAATTAGCAAATGGGGGAATACTGCTGTCACTGGTTGCAAGACCGCTTACAATAAAGCCTAAGCCCATAAATACAATTAAACCGAGAAAGCTTAATACCAGCATTTCCAATAATGTTTGAATGCCATTGATGAGTGTAAACCCAAAAAGAAACCTGCCCGCCACAATAATTACGATTGCCGTAATCATTTGAAATATTACCCTTGCCAAACCTTCACCCAAAATAATATACGTTCGACTGATAGGCGTTGCAAAAAAACGTTTTAATACCAATGTGTTCCTCAAATTAAAAAACATAAAAGCCACACCAAATACCCCTGAACTTAAAAGGGAAAACCCTAATTGACCCGGCAATATAAAATCAATGGTTTTATATTGCCTTATTATTTCAATATCCCTTACATAATTAAAATCTGGTATTGCATAAGTAGGTCTGCCCACATACTTTTCATTACTGATCTTGTTTACGATACTATTCACTATCGGCATAAATTGTGGCCATTTATCGCTGCTGGCGCTGGTAGTTGAAATGGTATAGGTATATGCCGGTAATTCAGTCGCATTCTTCTTAATATTAAATATGCCTGTGATCTTGCCCCTAACCAGGTTACTGCGCAATTCCCCTTCTGTTTCAAACCGTACTATTTTAATCCTGTTACTGACTTTTATCGAATCGTATAAAGCATTTGCGGTATCACAGTTTTTATCTAGCGCTATTTTATAAACCGGTACCCCTCCATTGTTACCAATAAACCCAAATACGAGAATAAAAATAAAGGGAAACGCAAAACTAAACAAAACCGCCGAAGGGCTTCTGAACTGGGCCATCAGGCTGGCTTTTGAAATCGCCAACATGGCTTTTACCTGGCTGTATTGCTGCATTACAAATGTAAATTTAGCCGTAAAGCTATTGGTAAAAAAAATGTAAAAAAAATTTGAAATATATGACATGTGTCGTACATTTGATTGACAAATGACGGCATCATGAAAAAGAAAATTAAATCAAAAAAAAGCGCTTTTTATCAGCAGGATAGCATAATTAGTAAAGCCGAAGAGCCGGATGTTGTTTTTAGCAGGAGTATAAAGGTAATTCCATCTTTAAAAGATTTCACCTACAGTGAATTTAAGAAAATGGCCGAAAAAACCCCTTTTACACAGGCAGAATGGGCAGCAATGCTTCATGTAAGCGAACGCACTTTGCAACGGTATGCAAAAAATAACGGCAGTTTTGCCCACATGAATGCCGAAAGAGCTTTGCAAATTGCTTCTGTTATCAATGAAGGCAAAAAAACTTTTGGTAAAACAGAGATGTTCTATCATTGGATAAAACAAAATCCTGTTATGCTGGAAGGAACCCTGTCTTTTGAATCACTAACTTCTTACGATGGAATTGTAAAAGTGCTAACACAATTGGGCAGAATTCAACACGGTATACTCGCATGATCACATACAGGCTTGCCATTGAAATATATAAAAATGACCTGTCGGGTAATGGCGCCAAATTAAATGGGGGCAGATGGAATTCTGTCGGGTTGCCTGTTCTTTACACTACCAAAAATATTTCATTATCCGTTTTGGAAATATTGGTAAGAACAGATATGCAATTAATCCCTTTGACCTATCACCTTCTTAAAATAGAAATTCCCGAATCTATACATCCACTGTCCATCACAACCGGCCAATTAAAAAAAGATTGGAAAGATGATCTTGAATATACCCAATGGATGGGTGATGAATTTTTCAAATTAAATCAGCTTATGTTATTAAAAGTACCTTCGGCCGTGATAGATGAGGAAAATAATTATCTTATAAATCCTGAACACAGCGATTTTAAAAAAGTAAAAATTATAGCTGTTAAAAAATTCCTGTTCGACAAAAGACTTTTTTTAAAAGATGAATAAAACCTATCTCCTCCTGGGCAGCAATATGGGGAAGAGTTGGCAGCAACTGCAAACTTCCATAAAACATCTTGAAAAAAAGATCGGCAAAGTAATCCGCAAATCGGCAATTTATACAACTGCAGCCTGGGGCAATACCAACCAACCGGATTTTTTAAACCAGGTTATTGTAATTGAAACAATACTTACCGCCCCTGAAACATTGCAACATATACTTGCGATTGAAAAAAAAATGGGAAGGATCAGGACCGTAAAAAATGCTCCCCGGATCATTGACATTGATATACTGTTTTTTAACAAACAAATTATTCAACTAAAGGATTTAATTATTCCACACCCCGAAATTCAAAACCGGCAATTTGTGCTGGTTCCATTGAATGAACTATCGCCCCGGTTCAAACATCCTGTACTCAACAAAAATATTCACCAGCTACTGGCAGTTTGCACCGATCAATTGAATGTAAAAAAGTTTTAAGCCTGCAATCATTATTTCGCTTATTTTGCGTACCGCAACTTATGAAGTATAGTTTTGTTACGATAGAGGGAAATATTGGTGCTGGTAAAACCACCCTTGCTCATTTACTCAGCAAACATTTTAACGCCAGGCTGATTTTAGAACAATTTGCGGATAACCCTTTTCTGCCGAAATTTTATGAGAACCAGCAACAGTATGCTTTCCCGTTAGAATTGTTTTTTATGGCAGAGCGGTACAAGCAACTAAAGGAATTGCTCCAGACAAAGGATATGTTTCAGCATATCACTATTTCCGACTACCTCTTCACAAAATGCCTTTTATTTGCCAAAGTAAATCTCCCCGAAGAGGAATTCAGGTTGTACCAGAAACTGTTCGATATTATGAACCCTCAAATTGTACAGCCGGATATTTTAATCTATCTGCATACGCCCGTAAACAGGTTACAGGAGAACATCAAAAAGCGCAACCGGCAATATGAACAAAACATTGGCAACGACTACCTTTTTTCGTTGCAGGAAACCTACACCCGTTATATTAAGCAGCACAATATTAAGACACTTTTTGTAGATACTTCCAATGCCGATTTCCTGGGTAACGAAGCGCATTTAAATATTATCATTAACGCATTGGATAAAGAATATGAAAACGGGCAGCATTACTTAACATTACCCTAAACAATGATTAATTTAAAAATGATTTGGAACGTATCCAAAAATTTCGTTTACCTGGTGATTAGTTTTTTAACTTTACCTTCAGACTAATTGATTTACTGTTGAACAATTCTCCTTTAAGCGTTTTAAAAATAACTGAATTCAGAAATTTTATTCTGGGCCGTTTTGTTTTCATTATGGGGTTGCGCATGATGGGCACCCTTGTAGCCTGGTGGATGTATGAATTAACCGGC
This sequence comes from Ferruginibacter sp., assembly GCA_014379625.1. Classification (GTDB taxonomy): domain Bacteria; phylum Bacteroidota; class Bacteroidia; order Chitinophagales; family Chitinophagaceae; genus Ferruginibacter. Next base: position 62,765 of record JACMLJ010000089.1, read on the forward strand.
GATGCATTTTATATTGGTATGATCGGCCTTGCGGAAGCTATACCCGCAATAACACTTGCGCTATACGCAGGTTATGTGATTGACAAAAGTGAAAAAAGGAAACTATTGTTAACTACCGTTTTGTTGTTTGGTGTTTGCACCCTCATTTTATTAGGCGTTTCCACCAGTTGGTTCCAGGAGGCAATGGGCGATAAACTGGTCGTTATTTTTATTTACGGTGTTATATTTTTTACTGGTGCCATACGGGCTTTTTCAGGTCCAAGTTTTGGTGCCATCATCGCTTCGCTGGTGCCCAGGGAATTATTGATAACTGCATCCCAGCTCAGTTCTACCAGTTTTTTAATAGCCAGTATAACCGGTCATGCCATGGCGGGATTTTTAATTGCCTGGCTGCATGTATCGGGTACTTTTGTGGTGATTATCATTTTAATTTTTACCGGGTTATCCTTTCTTTTAAAACTGAAGGAAAAACCGCCGGGTATTTCGTCCGAGAAAAAAACACTGGAGGCGGTAAGTGAAGGCTTGAAATATGTTTTTAAAACAAAAGAAGTGCTTGCCGCCCTCACACTTGACCTGTTTGCTGTATTATTTGGTGGGGCGGTTGCAATGGTGCCGGTGTATGCAAAAGATATACTCCATGTTGGTCCGATTGGTTTTGGATGGCTCAATGCAGCGGCAGATATTGGTTCTATTAGCATGGTAATGGGACTTACCCTTTCACCCATGAAACGAAGACAAGGAATAAAACTCATGCTTGCAGTAGCGGGTTTTGGCGCGTGTATCATTGTTTTTGGGGTATCAAAATGGTATTGGTTATCTTTTACCGCTTTATTGGTAAGCGGGGTGCTGGATGGAGTAAGCGTAGTGGTTCGCAGTAATATCATCCAGTTGAAAACACCTGATGAATTGCGTGGCAGAGTAATGAGTGTAAACTCGATGTTCATCAATTCTTCCAACGAAATAGGGCAGTTTGAAAGCGGGGTAGCGGCCAAACTGATGGGCGTCATCCCATCGGTGGTGTTTGGCGGATGTATGACGATATTTGTGGTGGTGGCTACCTGGTTTAAGGCACCTTCGTTAAAAAAACTGGAGTATTGAAGGCCCCTGTCCCTACCGAGCCGATGAAAGTTAAATTGGAGACATTATCTTTATTATTATTGTTGTCCGACTAAATGCCTGATACCCTTGTCCGGCCTATATGACCTCACCCAACCCCTCTCCACCTTCGACAAGCTCAGGATTCAAGGGCTAGAACCCTTAATGGTAAAAGCTTTTAGCAAATCCGGCTGCCTTTTTACCGGACAATAATGCTTTATTATATTAATGCCGATGTAGAGCCGCATCTTTACTATCCTGTTTAGCATCGCTGTGGGGTATTCATTAAATTCTCTGTAACTTCCTTTTCAAATAACAATTTTACCAACATGCAACGCAGAGCTTTCATCCGCAATACCGGCCTCAGTTTAGCCAGCCTGGCTTTTTTAAGCAATAAAACAATTGCGCAGTTATTAACCGATCCTGCCTGGAAGATAACCATGCTGACGAAAGAAATCGGAGTATTTACCGAGAAAGGCGGTACTATTTTATTTATGCTGGGTAAGGATGGTATTGTTGTTGTGGATTCGCAGTTCCCGGAGCAATCGCAACACCTGGTAGATGAATTAAAAAAACAATCGGAGCAACCGTTCCGGTTACTGATCAACACACATCATCATGGCGACCATTCCGGCGGTAATATCGCTTTTAAAGGTTTGGTGCCACATGTCCTCGCTCATGAAAATTCCAAAATTAACCAGGAAAGGGTTGCAAAAGAAAAAAAGAACGAAGACAAACAATTATATCCCGATCAGACTTATGGCACTACTTGGTGCGAAAAGATCGGCAAAGAAGAAGTTTGCCTGCATTATTTTGGCCCGGGGCATACCAATGGTGATAGCTTTGTCCATTTTAAAAAAGCCAATATAGTTCATGTTGGCGACCTGGTTTTTAACAGGCGGCATCCGTTTGTTGACAGATCTTCAGGCGCCAATATCGCCAGTTGGATAAAAGTACTTGATAAAGCAGGCAACACTTTCAATAATAAAACAAAATTTGTATGTGGGCATGCTGCTGGGGGCTATGATATCATTGCCACCAAAGATGAGGTGAAATTATTTGGCGACTACCTGGGCAAACTGCTCCGATTTACAGAAGAAGCAATAAAAGCTGGTAAAACAAAAGCAGAAATTGTAAAAACAACCGTCATACCCGGGGCACCGGAATGGAAGGGCGATGGGATAGATCGGCCATTGGGGGCGGCATATGATGAGTTGACAGGCAAATAATGCTGAATGGTCAATGGTCAAAAGTTAATGAGTAGAATCATTCTTAAGATAATACATTGCCCAATGCGCGTTCAACATTCACTTTTGCCTGTTACCTAAAGCCTGCTGCCTACTGTCTATTGCCTGCTGACTATTGCCCCCTTACTTCCCCATCGCCATTAACTTTTCAATTACGTAATAAGTAATAGGACAAAAAGTGGAGTTTTTTAATGCCATCGGCTGGCGCTTCAGTAAAAAATCTTCATCCGTATAAGGGAATCTTTCACAGTCGGAGGGGCGGACATCGTAGATTGAGCAATAGTTATCCTCACCCAAAAATGAACAAGGTGCTGCCCGCATCACATAGTCACCCTCTTCGTCTACTCTCAGGTAATTATTGATCAGGTCACCATCCTTCATCTTCAGATGTTTGGCTATGCGTTTGATATCGGGTGTTTTAAACCTGGGTGAATATCCTTTGCAGCAATTACCGCATTTCAGGCAATCGATTTTAGCGAAAGCTTCTTCATGAAGTTCGGGCAGGGCCTTTAAAACAGTGTTTTTATCCGCCCGGTGAAGGTAATTCCTGTATAATTTTTGTCTTTCTCCTGATTTCTTTTCCCAGGCCCTTAAAAGTTCTTCGCTCATGACTGGTATAATTTCCGGCTAATGTAACGCCAAAATGAATAATTTGTTCCACATCCTGCAAACCTGCAAACCTGCAAAGTAACGAACATATTAACACCAAATCTTGTTGTGTTCACGTAATTTTGCAGCGGTAAAATTTTCATGAACGGCGTCCAAAACATTTTTTGAATTGCTGTGATTTTATCCATTTAAGTTTATCACATCTGATCAATTGTTCTGCAGGGAGATCATAGTAGCAGGAAAATGCCTAAGAGATCATCAAAACCCTGCCAGGCAACAGCAAGTCCGCAGGATATTGATTAGGGTGATTCAATTTGTACCATCACATTTCAAAATATTATAAGTAATATGAATCTTTTCGAAAAACAACAGAATGAATTTTCAGGTCGGCATATTGGGCCAAATACAACTGAAACAACAGCAATGCTAAGCGAGATCGGCGTAAACTCATTGGAGGAACTTATTAATAAAACCATACCCGATGGTATCCGGATAAAAAGCGACCTGGATATACCTCCGGCAGTAAGTGAATTTGAATATTTGAATGAATTAAAAAAAGTGGCGGCTAAAAACAAAGTCTTTAAAAGTTATATTGGACAGGGTTATTACGACACTATTACACCCAGTGTTATACTTAGAAACGTTTTTGAAAACCCGGGTTGGTACACCGCCTACACCCCTTACCAGGCTGAAATTGCCCAGGGCCGTTTAGAAAGCCTGCTGAATTATCAAACGATGGTAAGCGACCTCACGGCATTGCCGATAGCAAATGCAAGTCTTTTGGATGAGGGCACTGCCGCTGCGGAGGCAATGACGATGTTATTCAACCATAAAAATAAAAATCACGACCATATTACATCACCAAAGTTTTTTGTGGATGATAAAATATTTCCGCAAACAAAAGATGTGTTGATTACAAGGGCGGCACCTATTGGAGTAGAATTGATATTTGGTGATTTTACCCGGGTAACAATGGATGAATTATTTTTTGGCGCCATTGTGCAGTACCCGGATAGCGATGGTGCGGTGACAGATTACCGTAATTTCATTGTAAATGCCCATACTGTAAATGCAATGGTTGTAATGGCCACCGATCTGCTGGCCCTTACTTTATTAACACCGCCGGGTGAACTAGGGGCTGATGTTGCTATCGGTTCATCACAAAGACTAGGGGTTCCCATGGGTTTTGGCGGCCCGCATGCCGCTTTCTTTGCTACAAAAGATGATTTTAAACGTAATCTTCCCGGTCGTATCATTGGTGTAAGCGTGGATGCACAGGGCAACCGCTGCCTTCGAATGGCCTTACAAACCAGGGAGCAACATATCCGGCGTGAAAAAGCTACCAGTAATATATGTACCGCCCAGGCATTGCTGAGTAATATGGCCGCGATGTATGTGATATTTCACGGAGCGCCCGGACTAAAAAATATCGGAAAAAGGGTACACCTGCTGAGCATGCAGTTAGAAAGTGAACTTACCCGCTTAGGTATTGAGCAATTGAATGCCTGTTGGTTTGACACTTTAAAAGTAAAAATTGCGGATGCTGCACAATTAAAAGCGGTGGCCGAATTACATGAAATGAATTTCAATTATTTGCCTGATGAAACCATCGGGATAAGTTTAGATGAAACGACCACTCAATACGATGTACACCAAATAGTTAAGGTGTTTGCTGAAGCTACTGGTAAGACGGTTACCCAAAGTAAGCCCATAGAACCAGGGTCATATAAATTACCCGCTGAATTAAAAAGAACCAGTCCCTTTTTATTACATCCTGTTTTTAATACACATCACAGCGAGAGCCAGATGATGCGTTATATCAAATTTTTAGAGAATAAGGACCTTAGCCTCAATACATCAATGATCAGTTTAGGCAGTTGCACCATGAAACTGAATGCAGCCTCCGAATTAATTCCGGTTAGCTGGCCCGAATTTAGCAGACTGCATCCATTTGCACCGGCAAACCAAACCGCAGGATACCAGCAGGTGATCACTGAACTGGAAAATTATTTAAGTAGTATAACCGGTTTTGCCGCTACTTCTTTACAACCCAACAGTGGCGCCCAGGGCGAATATGCGGGACTATTAACCATACGGGCTTATCATGCTTCAAGGGGTGAAGGCCATCGAAATGTGGTGCTGATACCTATATCCGCCCACGGCACCAATCCTGCAAGCGGAGTGATGGCAGGTATGAAAGTGGTAGTTACCAAATGCGATGAGGCCGGCAATATTGATTTAACCGATCTTAAGAAAAAGGCAGCAGAACATACCAATGACCTGGCAGCATTGATGGTAACTTATCCATCCACGCATGGTGTTTTTGAAGAGAGCATCAAAGAAATTTGCGATACGATTCATCAGCATGGCGGACAGGTATATATGGATGGGGCCAATATGAATGCCCAGGTAGGCTTAACGAGCCCCGGGATGATCGGCGCTGATGTATGCCATTTGAATTTACACAAAACCTTTGCCATACCACATGGTGGAGGTGGCCCCGGGGTGGGACCTATTTGCGTAGCCAGACAACTGGTTCCGTTTTTACCCGGCCATGTAAAGTTGCACAATAAAATAACGAGCACACATGCGGTGAGCGCCGCACCTTTTGGCAGCGCCAGTATCTTACTCATCAGTTATGGGTATATAAAAATGCTCGGGTCGAAAGGGATAAGAAATGCAACGGAGTATGCGATACTAAACGCCAACTACATGAAAGTAAAATTGGAAAAATATTACAAGATACTTTACACAGGCAAAAATGGTACCGCAGCGCATGAATTTATTGTTGACCTGCGGCCATTTAAAACAAGCGCAGGCGTAGAGGCGGAAGATGTGGCCAAAAGATTGATGGATTACGGTTTTCATGCCCCAACACTTTCTTTCCCGGTGTCGGGCACATTAATGATAGAGCCAACAGAAAGTGAGGATAAAGCCGAGCTGGACCGTTTTTGTGATGCATTGATAAGCATTTATCATGAAATAAAAGCAATCGAAGCTGGTACTGCCGATAAGGCAGAGAATGTTCTTAAAAACGCCCCGCATACCCTGCAGGTGATTTGCACCGATAGCTGGTCAAAATCTTATACCAGGCAACAGGCGGCATTCCCTTTGCCTTATGTTCAGGAAAATAAATTCTGGCCGGCGGTAAGCAGGGTTAATAATACTTACGGTGACCGTAACCTGGTATGCACCTGTGAACCCACAGAAAGTTATCTGGAAGCGGCTTTGACTTAGATATAAAGAGTAGTTGGGTTTTTAAGAAGGGCTAAACTATTATTATTCGGCATCTACAGCTTTTCCCGGGTTTTATGATGGGGCGGTTTCGGTTACTACGACCCGATCCATTAACATACTTCTTTTGAATGGGCAGGGAGGTTTTCAAAATTGAAAGGGGATCAAAGAAACAGACACCCATAACCCATTATTTGAGGGCAGGGAGTACTTTTTGTAAATAAATCATCATGCAATCCAACGAATTTCTTTTATACGGAGCCAATGGTTACACCGGGCAGTTGATCGCAAAACTTTCAGCCACCTATAGCCTCCGCCCGGTACTTGCCGGTCGTAATGAAAAAATAATCCGGCAATTGGCGGAAGAGCTACAATTACCCTATTTGATTATTGATTTACATGATACCAAACAATTGCAAAGCAGTTTGGCCGGCGTAAAACTCGTACTGCATGCAGCGGGACCATTTCAAATAACTGCGAAGCCTATGATTGATGCCTGTATTGCAACGCATACCCACTATATTGATATCACCGGGGAGATACCCGTATTTGAAATGGCTAAACGTTATAATGACAAAGCTGTTGAATCCGGTATCATGCTGATGCCCGGTGTTGGCTTTGATGTAGTACCCACCGATTGCATGGCATTGTTTCTTAAAAATATATTGCCGGACGCCACCCAACTTCAGCTTGCATTTGCTTCGGCGGGTGGTAGCCTATCGCATGGAACTGCTACAACAATGGTAATGGGTTTGGGAGAGGGCGGCGCCGTAAGAGAAAATGGCGAAATAGTAAGGAAGCCCCTGGGCCATAAGGGTATGTGGATCGATCTTTCTAAAGTATCCGGCAAACAAAAAAAAGTATTTACAATGACAATCCCCTGGGGCGATATTTCTACCGCGCATTTTACTACCGGTATTCCAAATATTGAAACTTATACAGGCATTTCACCTAAAATATACCTGTTCTTAAAATTTCAAAGGGCTTTCAACTGGCTTTTAAAAACCACCCTGGTACGCAATTATGCCATAAAAAAAATAAATAAAGGGCCGGCCGGTCCTGCTGATGAAACCAGGGCAAAAAGCAGTAGTTTGGTTTGGGGGAAGGTAATCAACGCAGGAGGAAAAACAGTACAGGCTGCAATGCGGGTAAAGGATGGCTATACCTTAACAGCTCACAGTAGTTTACTGATCGTTCAGAAAATATTAGCTGGTAATATAAAAACTGGTTATCAAACCCCGGCGGCGTTCTATGGGGAAGACCTGGTACTTGAAATTCCCGGTACAAAAAGAACCCCGGCTTATTAAGCCGGGGTTCTTTTTATTATTAATTGAAACTAGGTAAATACAGAACAAATCATCTCATTTTTTTGACGCTATACCCTACCCCTATTTTTGATAATTAAACCTGTACAGGAGCTTGCTTAGGTAAAGAAATGCGGTTAAATTCTGCCCCGCTGAATATTTTCGCCAATTTATTATCCTGAGATTGCTTCCATTCAGTAATATTGGTTTCCGATACAATACGCCAGAAATTTTTGGACTTTAGATCCTCGTAATCAGGGGATTGAACAAAAATACCCAGGATGGTATTTCTCTTTTTAAACTCAATTTTAACAGCATTCTTCGCAAGGTGCCCACCTTCGATAAATTTGGCAATAACTTCGTTTATCATGTATTTTTTTTGCAAATATATGCTTTTTAAGCCGTATTTGTTGAATTTTTTCACCAGGTAAGCTCATAAAACGCTTTCCCCGTTGATTTCATTTCATTGGCGCGGATAAATGATCAAGCCCTAATGGCGGATTTTTTCCTTTAACGCCGGTAAAAAAATGGAGTATCTTCTTAATATCTTCCGGTTCATTTTGAGTAGTATAAAATGGAGGTGCAAAACGGAATTCCTTGTGCTCAAAATCGAAGGCCAGCATTATAATCGGTACATTGGCTTGTTGGGCAATATGATAAAACCCCGTCCGCAACCGGTCAACTTTTTTTCTGGTACCCTCAGGTGACAATGCAATGGCGAATGATTCATTGCTGTTAAACATTTCTACCACCTGGTCAACAAAATTGTTGCTGCTAAAACGGTCAACCGGTACCCCACCCAGTTTCCGGAAAATAAAACCAACAGGCGGTTTAAATAATTCCTTTTTAGCAATAAACTTTATATACTCCAGCCTTAGAACACTCCGGAAAGCAAACCCCATAAATATATCCCAGCTGCTGGTATGTGGCCCCACCACCATTACAAATTTCTTAAGTTCCGTCGGAATAGCATTCACAGCCTTCCATCCGGCAATACGGAGATATGTTTTAAATAGAAAATGTAGCAATTGGATTGAATTTTACAGGCTGCAACTTACATTTAAGTATTTACATTAAAGAAAAAGCGTCCTCCACCGACTTGCTTCATTTTGTGGTACCCTGTTTTATGCGCGTTAAAAAAAGCGTCCCTGCCCCAGGGGAGGGTTCTCAGACCCTGATAATTGGAACTCCTTTTTAATATTTGAACTACCACTATTCATTCTTTTACGCTTTAAATTATTACAGCCCCTGGTTTTAGGAACAGGGTGAGGCTTCAAGATACCTTTGCCGGCTTCATAAAATAAGAATCAGCTAATATTGGGTATTTGTACCATTTTTAAAAGAAATGCTTATATTTGCGACTTAATTTAATACAACACAATTTTAAAATGGACAAAACACTAGGCACCGTTAAGTTTTTCAATTCTGAAAAAGGATTCGGATTTATCAAGCATGATGATTCTAACAAAGAAACTTTCGTACATGTAAGCGGATTAATAAGCGACATTAAGGAAGGAGACCGTGTAGAATTTGACCTGCAGGAAGGTAAAAAAGGTATGAATGCCGTTAACGTTAAACTGATCTAATATATTATTGATCTTTTTTAATAAAAGGTATTGGGCTGCTAACTATTTAGCAGCCCTTTTTTTAATCTTACCTCCAAAGCCTTCCTGGAACCAGGTCATTTCATTGTGGCCCGAATAATTTAAAAAGGCAGGGGCACAGCACCCGATTCTTCACCCCAAAAGAATAGTGATCGATATTTTCCCTTGGCTATCTTAAAAATGAGTCTTTCTTTTTGTTAAAGTGACCGAAATATAAAGTGGTTTTCAACCTAATGGTTTTACATTTGCCATGAAATTTAAAAATATATAAAAATGAAATTTACAAAGCAGTTCTCATTACTATTTGCCGTTGTTTGGTTATTTGCTATCACTGCTGCCGCACAAACTTCACCGGGAAAATTATTGCTGACCAAGGGTCAGAAAATAGAGATCGATAACAATATCAAATCGGTAATTAACCAGGAAATGATGGGACAGGCGATGGAAATCACCTCGGATGCCCATATGATCTACCTGGCGGAAGTGAAAGATAAAAAACCTGATTCATACCTGGTATCTTTCACACTTACCAGGTTAACAACTAACGGAAGTGCCATGGGTCAGGAAATGAAATTCGATTCTGACAACAAGGAAGACATGGAAAGCGAAACCGGAAAAGCGCTGAAAGATCAACTGAATGTAAGTAAAGAGGCCGAATTTAATGAAAGCGCTAAAGTCATTAACTCAGTTAAAAAAGATACTAAAGTTTCAGGCGGAGGCGGCCCTTTTATGGAAATGATGAAACAGTTTACAGATGGCAACGGTGATGGAAGCACTGGTGCAACTGCTTTTGAAGTAATACCTGCCGGAAAGAAAGTCGGGGATAGCTGGTCTGATTCAGTGATTACGGAATCAATAAAAACATACACCAATTACACCTTCAAAGAACTGGATGCAAATAATGCTACCATAACTTTTACCGGCAAACAGGTTACCAAAATGAAGGTAGAACAGCAAGGCATGGAAATCAACATAAGCATGGATGGAAAAATATCCGGGGAAGAAACCGTTGACATGAGTACAGGTTTAATAAAAAAGAAAACTACCCTTTTGGAAGGTACGAGTAATACGGAAGTAATGGGACAAACTATTCCGGGTACTACCAAAGTAACCACCACCATTATTGTAAAAACGCTTTAATAATTATTAAATACTTATTTAAGCGCTGTTCAAAAAAAACAGCGCTTTTTTGTTTTAGGCCTTCTTACATAAATAGAACAGGCATTTCAAAATAAGCATCCCTTACCCAATCTTATTTTTAAAAATCAATCCAGTAACCTAACAATTGCAAAATGTAGGGAGTGAGTATGGCAGTGAATATTCCATTCGCAATCAATCCCAGGCTGGCATAGGCGCCAAAAGTGGGACTTATTTCCATTGACCGCGAAGTGCCTACCGCATGTGCGGCAGCACCCATCGATAATCCCTGGGAAACAGGATTATTGATATGAAGCCATTTTAATAAAGCGTATCCGAATATAGCGCCAAATATTCCTACCACCACTACCACCGCCGCGGTTAAAGAAGGAATACCACCGATAGTATGCGCTACTTCCATAGCGATTGGGGTGGTAACAGATTTAGGCGCCAGTGAAAAGATGACCTGTTTGGATGCCCCCATCCATTTTGCAATCAATACAACAGCAACCACGCCCACAACACATCCTATTAACTGGGATACCACAATCTGGAATGCCTGTTTCTTTATCCTTTCCAGTTGAAGGTATAATGGAACACCAAGTGCCACTACCGCCGGTTTTAAAAAGAACTGGATCAATTTGCCCCCTTCATGATAATAACTATAATCGATCTTAAATACCGAAAGGAACGCTATTATAAATGTAATAGATACCAGTATGGGATTGAGGATAATCAGTTTTATTTTTTGCTGAAGTTTTTGCGCAAGAAAGTAGACTAAGAAAGTAAAAGTAATTGCGAATATTTCCGTTTGAAAAAAAGTTTTCATTGTATTTTTCTCATAAATTGATGAACCCAGCCGGTAAGGGCAAGCACAATCACGGTACTGACCAATGCTGAAACAATAATAGGCCAAAACTCTTCCCTAATGATGTCGAAATACAACATCATTGCAACGCCCGGCGGAACAAAGAAAAGGGGAAGATTACTTACTAAAAAATCCGATATCCCCTTCACCCACCTCAGCTTTACCCAACCTAATTTCAGGAACAGGGTAAGTAACAACAAGCCGATAACACTGGATGGAAGTTTAATCCCGGTTAGGTGTACTGTTAATTCCCCCAGGGCCAAACATCCAAAAATTACAACACATTGCCTGATCAAGATATGCACTTTATTAGGTGAAAAACGCAAAGTTATGTATTCTGGTATTAAGGGTATTCCAGGCTTGCACGAGAACAAATACCATGGTTACCTGATTCAGGACTGGCAAACAAGTAATAATACAAATTCATTTTAGGTGAAAAGACCTTATCAGGGTACAGGTAAAAAACCCAATCATTTTAGTTATATTCCTGATTCTTCGTCATTTTTGTTGAACGATTTATGATCCAGGTGATTATTTTCTTTAGATATACTCAAAGTTTTCTGTCCTGGGAAGTTGTTCAAACGCTGTCTTAAAAATTTCGGGAGGTTTGGCAAGTTTACGAAGACTGGTATCGATCCAGGCTCCATCAACAGTGATGATGGCTGCCAATGTATCTCCTTTTTTCCACAACTCATGTATCATCGTCCATCTTGAAATATTTGAAGTTGATTTGCCCAGTCTTAAATTGATCATTAATTCATCTCCGAATGTTATTTCTCTTTTAAACGCGCACTCTTCCCTGAAAAGAATAGGACCGATATTGTGTTGCAACATTAGCGCAGGTGTAATACCATGTTCATTTAGAAAAGATATACGGCTGTAAGCCCCATAATCATAATAAACAGAATGCCGGAGATGAAAGTTGGGGTCAAGGTCGCTCCAACGGATATCAATTTTCTTTTCGTAAGCTCCCATCGGTAGTTTTTTATTACAAATGTATATAAAAAAGCACCCCGGCCATCGGGGTGCGTTACAGTAATAAACATCCGGAAATTAATTCAGGTTCAGCACTTTATCTTTTGGATACTTAACACTGTAGCCGATCCTAAGTTTTTTTATTTCACCGGGCGCAAGCTTTAGCTTCCAGGTGAGTATGCCGGTTTCTTCATTGTCGAGGGCTGCACTACTCTCCAGCAGTTCAACATCCACTTCTTTATCCTGCGAAATAGGATACTGGTCCTTTACCATAATATCAATCGCATCTTTCTTGTTATTCTTTACTGTAATCTCGTAGGTAAAGATTTGTTTTTTATTGGCTCCTAAAAATTTAACACTGCTAAAGTCAATGAGTTTTTCTTTTTTCACTACCACTCTTTTATCTCTTCCCATGGTAAGATTCAGAGTATCACGGGTTGAAGATGGGTCTATAAACGATTTGCCAATATAAGTGCCTTCAAAGATAATATTTGCTTCGCCGGGCAAGAGGTTCAACTTTTCCCAGTCTGCGATTTCGGCAAGCAGGAAAACGTCTTTGTCAAGCTTTGGTACAGCATAAAAGGTATAATTTGCTGAAACTTCGTGTTGTTTTAAAACGGCAGTTTGTGCTTTACCGTTAGTTGGTACGTCATAGGGCAGGTCAATATCAAAGGTTACGTCTAATTCATTATCAGATACGCTAATATAGTCATCCAGGCCATCTTTTAAGGTTACCCGCACAGCGCCCTTACCCGCCCTTGCACCATATATCGCTGTAGCAGCAGCATCTTTCAACACTTCAATATTTTTAATGGCAGCAGGATTGATCTTATTAAATTCTTCAGGATTCATAACTGCGCCGTTTACGATATAAAGTGGTAAGTCATCATTTTGTTTGAGGCTGCCGTAACCCCTGATTTGTATAGAAGTTTCCGCATCCCGAAATACCTCTTTTTTCATCGCATCTGCGCCTGCCACCCTGCCCTGCAACTCACGATTTTGTAGAACCAATGACTTGTTCAAATAATTTACGGGATTAATATAGCTCAAAAACCACGCATTAAAAACCGGTGCATTGCCGGTTTGGCTGGGGGCAGAAGTAGATAAACTTAACTTTACCTGCTTCCAGTCGATACCCGTTGTTTGAAATATTTTAGCCCTGTAAATTAATTTTAATGATGTAGCAATGCTTTCTGCACGCAAGTCGTAAAACGGTGTCCAGTAAGCATTTGGTGTAACGTAGGAGATATTAAAATCATATTTTCCGGCCAGGGCACAATTTAACTGCAAAATTAATTTTCCGGAAGAGCGGGTATTTTTCTTTTGCTCTTCCTCAATTTGCGAGCTTAATTTCACGGCCAGTAAAGTCAATTTCTTCTCCTTCTGGTGCAAGCTTGCCAATTCATTCTGCAACTCAAAGGACTTGGTTTTATAATACTCCATCAGTTTCACCAGTTCTGCCACACTGAGCCCGGTTTGTGTGCCTTTAATTTCTTTATTGGCTTTTAAGACAGCCAGTAACTCATTCAAAATACTGATATTGGTTTTAATTTTATCCAGGCTGGCATTCATATTTTCAACAGAATCTTCCAGCATTTTGATGATGGGAGTTTTAATTTCATTCCGGAGATGATCAGTATTAAACTCAATGCCCATTACCGTTACCACTCCATTACAATTTACCTGGATGCTGTTTGCATCAAGCGAATTACTGATGTTCTCAATGATGAGTTCGTTGTTACCTTTTAATAAATCTCCCGTTGCCAGTTGGTTCATTTCGGCGCCAATTCTAAAAACCGTTACAGTGGTTAGACCGGCTTTAATGGTGCTGTTGCCCCCATCCGCTGCTGATGCAATTGCGAAGCAATACATAGTTGTTAAAAGAGAAAGGAATTTTTTCATATTATTTTGTTTTTGTAACAGATGTAATTCAAAAATCAATTACATAAAAAAGCCAGGATGAACCTGGCGTTTTCTTTATATAGAAATAGGACTGGACCGGGTGCATCCCAAATTGTCGCATTCAAAAATGGTTTAACCCACATTGCAGCAGGTGAATGAAACTTCAAAAGGACAGTTTCCATTCCCAACTATTCTAAGCTGCATCGACAGCCGTACTTCGGCAGAGCTTATTTTCGACCAGGGGCTTGGCGATATTTTCAGCATTCGCATTGCTGGCAATATCTTAAATGAAGATATTTTAGGCTGTATGGAATTTGCCACTAAAGTGGTTGGAGCAAAAATTATTGTTGTATTGGGCCATACTAAATGCGGTGCTATAGCCGGCGCCTGTAACCAAGTAGAAATGGGCAACCTTACCACTTTACCCAATAAAATTCAACCAGCTATTTATAATGAGAAAAACAACTGCCGAAAATAGAAACGGCTCAAATGAGGCATTTGTAAAAAACGTTACTGAACTAAATGTGTTTTTAACAATAGACAGAATTAAAAGGGAGAGCCCGATTATTGCCGAACTTGAACAACAGGGTGCAATCAAAATAATAGGCGCGCTTTATGATGTGGAAAATGGCAGGGTAATCTTTTTCTGAAAATAAATAGGGTAAATGTTTTTTGCAGCTTAGTGTTTTGGTCAGGTACCAGAAATTTTGCCGGATTCTGCAGCTTACAAATAACCGGTGACTTATTGCATCCAGCCCCATTGGGAAATCTGGTAGCTGTTGTCAATTTCCACCGATTAAATTCTGTCTGTTTTGTTGTTGGTTGCACTGGTAGCGCATTCTCGTCAAAGTAATTTGTTATGGTATTAAAAGATTTAATCGAACTAACCTAATCCGGCTGAGCCCGGCATTCGCGTCACAAATTGTTTTAAGCCTGCACCACTGTTATCATCCGGTTACATTTACTTTAGGCCAGAAAGCATTGGCATAAATTGCTATTGTTTGTTGAGGTTATACAAATGCAATTGAAAAGTAGACTTTTATCATTTTGCGGGGAAATTTCCTGTTCACTGTTTGCGACGGATTACTTTTTTTGCGGCTTTAATGATTGATTCGGCATCCAGTCCATATTTCTTCATCAGCTCATCTGGCTTTCCGCTTTCACCAAAGCTGTCATCTACTGCTACATATTCCTGTGGCACGAGGTCATTCCTGATCAACAATTGCGCAATGCTGTCGCCCAATCCACCAATTCGGTTATGTTCTTCTGCACTCACTACGCAACGTGTTTTAGCCACGGATTTTAAGATAGCCGCCTCATCCAGTGGCTTGATGGTATGTATATTTATTACCTCTGCAATGATTCCTTCTTCTTCCAGTTTTTCTGCACCCTGTATCGCTTCCCACACTAAGTGCCCGGTTGCAATAATAGATACATCCGTTCCTTCACTCACCATCCATGCTTTACCTATCTCGAATTTCTGGTCCGCGTCTGTAAATACGGGAACAACCGGTCTTCCAAACCTTAGATAAACTGGCCCTTCATAATCTGCTATCGCTTCGGTAGCCGCCTTGGTCTGGTTATAATCGCAGGGGTTGATAACAGTCATACCGGGTAACATTTTCATCATCCCGATATCTTCCAATACCTGGTGTGTTGCGCCATCTTCTCCCAGGGTTAACCCGGCATGTGACACTGCAATTTTTACATTTTTATTGCTGTAAGCAACAGATTGCCTGATCTGATCGTATACCCGGCTTGAGCCAAAATTGGCAAAAGTAGTGGCATAGGGGATATGCCCGGCAATAGTCAATCCTGCTGCAATACCAATCATGTTGGCTTCTGCAATACCGCATTGAATAAATCTTTCCGGATTTTCTTTAATGAATGTATCAATTTTTAAGGAGCCCACCAGGTCTGCACATAACACTACTACATTTGGATTCTTCCTGCCCAGTTCAGTCATCCCCGCACCAAAACCAGAACGGGTATCTTTTTTTTCGGTGTATGTAAATTTTTTCATTTGATATGTCCAATTTGAATTTAGTAATCTCCTAAAGTTTCCGGAAGCTGGCTCAATGCATTCGCTAACTGCTCATCATTTGGCGCCACACCATGCCATTTATGACTTCCCATCATAAAATCAACGCCCGCTCCCATTTCAGTTTTCATCATTATTGCTATGGGTATTCCATTACCGCAGGCATTTTTTGCAGCTGCCAATGTTTTAACAGCATCGACCATATTATTACCGTCCATGTGCAGAACTTTCCAGCCAAAAGCTGCATACTTATTGGCCAGGTCCCTGTTCGACATTACTTGTTCAGTAGGGCCGTCAATTTGCTGCCCGTTTACATCGATGATGGCAACCAGGTTATCTACTTTATAATGCGGGGCAAATTGCACTGCTTCCCATACCTGTCCTTCATTTTGTTCGCCATCTCCCATCAGTACAAAAACATAATTATCTTCCATTTTCAACTTTTTGGATAATGCTGCACCAATCCCTACTGAAAGCCCCTGGCCCAGGGAACCTGCGGACATACGAATCCCCGGCAGGTGCTCATGTGTAGTTGGATGGCCCTGAAGGCGGGAACCCAGTTTTCTGAAAGTCGATAATTCCTTTACGTCAAAATAACCTGACCTTGCCAATACACTGTATAGTAATGGCGAGATATGGCCATTGGACAGGAAAAACAGGTCTTCCCCTTCACCTTTTCTATTAAAACTGGTATTGTGCCGCATTGCATTAAAAAACAGTGCCACCAGCAGGTCTGCACATCCCAAAGAACCTCCGGGATGCCCGCTCTGGCTACTATATACCTGCCGCAAAATATCGCGGCGAACCTGCGAAGCGATTTCCTTTAGCTTTTCAATATCCCGTATTCTTTCTTTTACCATAATATTTCTGATTAACCGATTATATCCTTTTTATGTCCTTTAAAAATTCCATTACCAGGGATATATTTTAAAATTGCCGCAGCAATGTAGGAGGCCCGGGATATCAGCATGCCATCATAGCACCTGTGTAGTTTTGTAGGAGTTTTGCAATTTCAAAAAGCGCTTATAAAACTTGCAGCAATACAATTAAAGACAAGATTAAAGCAGTGACTGATTTTTCATATTGTTTCGTTTAAAGCGTTTCATGAAATAGTCGCAGGCACCTAAAGTCCTGCATTCCTATCATTTTGCTTTTATAAAACGAATACTCCTGATAAATAACTCCCGGTTACTTTCTGCAGGGAATTTTATAAATACATCGTGGCGCCCGGATACATTCTTTAATGTTTTGTAAAACGCTTTTGGGTTATTTTCTCCACCGGTTTCAGTTAAAGGTATTGATGCTACAGGTCCGCCACTTTCTAAATCATCTAACCAAATTTCGAGCTTGCCCCCTTTAATTGCAGAAGCAATAATTTCTACCTCGCCGGACTTACCTTTATTTTCGCCTAAATCTACCCCCGATATCATCAGCCATCCGCCTTTTGAGGAAGTAGTGGTCACGCCTTTTCCTGATTCCTGCTTTACTTTTTCAACACCAAAGTAATTGCTGTAACCTACAGCAGCAAGAGCCGAGAAACCGTCTTTGCATTTAAAGAATTCAAAATCAGCAAGCTTACTATCAGCGAATAGCCCAACGCTGGTTCCAACCCAGGAGTTGTAATCAGGTTGTACCTTATCCATACCAACTGCACTGACGGGATCGCCAATTGCAATCCATTTTTTTCCATCACCACTGCACCATCCGGTTAAGCTGTGTTCTTTTCTTTCAATCTTTAGCCAAACGATATTGCCAAATGTATTTGGAATGCTGCGTATGGCTGTATCCATCTTGAAAATAATCTTTTTGCCGTTGTTGTATCCGCTATAAAGCTGCACGGTAACTTTTTGATTCCCGTTTGTAAGATAAAGACCGGCTTTATCCGCGGTATCGGTTGCATTGTAATCAACCTTTGTAACCGTTGTGTAATAGTGGTCGGTTTCTTTTTGCAATACATGGGCCCTGGCCGTATCAGGCAGCAGACGCATCCAGCCTTTCCTCGCAGATAAAGAATATTTAGTGGCGGCCTTTTGATTTAAAAAATGCCAGGCTGGATTTAGCGTATCATGATCGAAATAATCGGATTGAACACTGCGCCAGAGGATACCCGATCGAGGGAGCTTTGGCCTTTCCAACGGTGCTGTTGTTGGTGCAACTCCCCAGGGGCGATCGCCTTCCCAGAGCACCTTGTACAAGCCTGTCTGACGTCCTGTACCATACCAGTCATCCGCTCTTACTTTTTCGTAGCTCTGACCGATCGTCCACCAGGTTCCGTCATCAAGTTGAACAGGTGCAGCGATGTGATTTGGGCGACGGAAGCCTGTCTCCGGGTCGGTGACTGGTTTAAAAAATTCACCCAGCCTTTCCCATTTGGTAGAGTCTGCGGTTAAAGCACTCCCCTTCAGTACGTATTGTCCGCCCGAAACATCGCCCGCCGGGAAATAATAGTAAATACCATTGCGCTTGCTCATCACAGGGCCTTCTGCCCAACTGTATTGTTGCCGGGCATTTATCCAGTCAAGATTGATGACAGTATCGGTCAGCTGCCCATCCCGGTCGAGCGCCTGGATCCGGTTTATTTTTTGAAGATTTTTGATAAGCATATAGGGTTTGCCGTCATCATCCACAAAAATTGAATTGTCGTAACCAAGCGGACCAGTTTTAGGATTACCTTTTACCTGAACCGGATCTGACCAGGGCCCCTTGGGCGAAGCAGCTTTTGAAAACCATTGGCCATTGGCGGAGAAAAAAATCCAGTAAGAACCATAAAAGCGGGTAATCGCTCCCTGCCAGATTCCTGCTGACGGCCTGTCTGTTACGAAAGCAGCTTTCGACGGGGCCACTACCCTGCTGATAATTTCCCAGTGAACCAAATCCGTAGAATGGTAGACTGGCAGATAGGGTGTGAAATGAAAGCTGGAGCCACAATGGTAAAAATCATTTTCTACCTTTAATAATGTTGGGTCTGGGTGATCGCCGGGTAATACGGGATTGACGTAAGTTCTGACAGTTTGGTGAAACGACAATGAATCTGCATAAGCCAAATCCCGCGAATTAGCGTTTTGAATATCCACTGTAGATTTGATTTTCCCTTTTGCAACCGCAGTTGATACCTGCGCCATTAAAAAATTTACTGAAAATATTAATAGGCAGGATGTGAGGAGGCGTTTTTTATAGGAACTCATTTTAGTGTGTGCTACTTTTAATTGTTATTAGGATTTATTAAGCTATACGCTCACATGCAATAGCTTTAGAACATCTTTAGGGGTAATGACTTAAATATATTTATAGTAAGAACTAAGAAAATATGGTCCTAATCATCTTGACTAAATGCATTCAAATCACCCGGAAACAATAGCAATACAAGGCTTCCAACAAACGGTTACTCCCTATCGAAATAACTACAGAGGATGCTGCAAAACTAAAGTGTTATATACTGCAGTTCAAATTCACGCTATCTTACAACCGGACTAAATCTCTCAAACGTTACAGCCCGGTCACGCAAAACAAGCATATCCATGGCTTTCACCTAAAGGTTCTGATTTGGTATGCTAACTAAATAATCCAGGTAAATAGCATCTCTGTCTTTAGCTCCCCAACTGTTTTTTCACCCGCCTTTACAAACTTACCAGTACCCGTAGCCGCTACCTGGCTGGTTCCTGAAGTAATAGACATGTTCCATTGTCGCTAAAGCGCTCGGTTTACTGTCCTGCAATCTTTTTCCTGTGGTTTTCGCTCCAACCAATCATGGCTTCAAATACTTCTTTAAGTGCCCCGGTATATGCCTTTAAGGCGTATTTAACGCTGTCCAAACGCTAACTGCCACTTTTAAATTCATCGAATGCCTTTAAGTCTTCTTAGCCAAAAAGCTCTCCAGCCTGTCTACTTTGCTATAGTGTGAACTATAGGTTTTTCACACTGCTATTGCCTGTCTTTTGTACCTTGTGACAAAACAAATTGTTGGGCTACGAAATATGTTTATACGCGAAATAAGAAATCCGGCCAGTTGATCTTTTACTTAAACACAGGTGTAAAAGTTTCATAAGTTACCGCACGGTCTCGCATTACCAATGTATCGGTAGATGCTATCATCATATTGTTACTAATCAGATTCACATTATAATTTAAGTAAAGTGCATCACGATCTTTGCTACCCCAACTGTTTTTTTCACCTTTTGTTATAAATTTACCTGAACCAGAAGCTGTAACACCAGTGGTTATTGATGTAATGGTGCAGTTACCGGAGGCATCAAAACTAAGTTGCAAAGTGCAGTTTACGTTGGTTCCCGTGGCGTTTTTAAATACAACAGGAAAATTAAGTTTACTCAGTGAAACGGTTGACAGCTTATTAACTTCATCGCTTTCGACATATTGCTTATGCCTTACCACTGTTTGATTTACGCTTCCGGTAATTACATCGGCGCCACGGCGCAGGTAGTTTCCGTGCCAGGTATTTACATACTTAAGCGCATAAATAACAAAATCATGAGGTTTTACCAGCCAGTTTGCATCAATATTACGGTTGGGATTAGCAGTATTTGGAGTGCCTCTGAGAATGGAGTCAACACCTTTAACGCCGTTCATTACCAACGGGATGGCATAGTTATTAGTTAGCGCCAATGGATCCTGAAAAAAAGCATCTGTTAGTTGCAACTCTACCCCCCCAAGAAAGCTTCCTTTAGGGATAGTGATCTGGTTGGAAGCTAACTGGTAATAATTAGAAGGCAAAGGAAGGATCTTGCTACCACCTTTGTCCGATGGAAAAAATAACTTTGTACAAAGCGATGTATCAACAGAAAAGTTAACCAGGATATCTTTATTATTTTCACGCACACCACCGGTAGCAGCGTTGAGCAAAACCTTTCGTTGATTATCCAGGCTGTTATCTACAAATAAATCCTCGCCCAACTCAATGGTCCTGATAGGAAACTGAGAGCCAAAATAAACTGTCTGGTAAACAGCATCAGGATGGCTGATTTCTTTATTTTTCAAACATCCGGTTAACGCGCAAACCGAAGTAATCGCTAACCCTAAAAAAATTTTATTCATTTTCATTTCTTGCTATTTTAAGTTAAACCTGCTATTACTTCCAGCCTTTGTTTTGTGATAAATTACTGAACTTTAGTACCTCAGAATTAGGCAACGGGCCGTAATACATATAATCGGCATAAGACCGGTTCTCAACATCAAAAGGACTGTATACAGTTCCATTAACATCCCAGCCTCTTGTCGTTTCGTTTAAGTTTATTTTCCAGCGGCGCAGATCCCAAAACCGGAAACTTTCGAAGCATAGTTCCAACCGGCGCTCGTTACGGATCAAGTCACGCATTTTATTTTTGTCGGCTTTACATTCCTCTAAATAGGCATCGCCATTTGTTGTACCTACCCCTGCCCTGTTACGGATCCTTTTTATTACATCATAAGCAGAATATGTACGGGTTGCGGTTCCTGTTGTTGGTCCAAAGGCCTCGTTGGCAGCTTCAGCATAGGCAAGATACATTTCAGTATAGCGAATACGGGGTATAAGATGGTTTTTACCACTTATTGATGCGGGATTACGGTTTACGTCCATACGAAGTCTTTTTTTCATATAATAACCTGTACGGGTGGAAGTTTCCCTTCTGTTGATACCGTTATCAGTACCAGACTGACTACCAGTAAGAATCACCACGTTGCTCACACCTGCCGTACTTCCGTTATAAATGATATACCTGGCAAAACGTGGATCTCTTGCAGCATACGGGTTTGCGGAATTATAATTGGCGTTGGTATGACCGATAGGGAATCCGTTGGCCATAGGAAAGGCATCTACCAGGTTCTGCGTGGGATTCATATTGCCGTTACCAAATAAAGTTGGCGGAAAGTTTGCAGTTTCCTGGCTACCCTCATTGGTAAGAACATTTTCCCTCCAAATGAATTCAGGAGGGTTAGTGCCACCACTAATAGCGTCAATCTCACTGGTGTTGGTATAATATGTGCCACCAGTGGCGGGTAGTGCATTAACACCCCCTTTGTAATCAATTACAGCACCTGCATAGTCTGCAGCATTAGCCCAGGTGCCGGTATTAGATGAATGTTGAAACGCAGGGCTGGCAGCCAATAAAGCAGTTCTGGCCCTGAATGATTTGGCTATTAAGCCGTTGACTAATTGGCGGGAATATTGACCCATTACCCGGTTATATATTTCTGGCTTTAGCGTTGCCACTTTGAAACGGTCAGGGATCTGGCTGGCAGCAGTAATATCATTATATTCCAGCGGCAAATTCGCCTCCGCACTATCCAGGTCTTTATAAATTTGTTTTACACAGGCCTCAAATGTGGCACGTGGCAAATTAACATCAGATTCAATAGTTTTTAGTTCTGTAATGATGGGTACTCCCATAAGCTGACCATCTTCTGTAACGCCCCCGTGTGTACGTAGCAGGAAAAACATGTGAAGTGCGCGCAAGCCATATGCTTCACCCTTCATTCTCATCTTAAAAAGCTTATTTGCTTCAGGATCTACAGCCCATCTTACACTATCTGCATTTGCAAGAAAAAGATTTACATACTGCAAAGCACCATACGACCCATCCCATACAGAAAGGGGATTGTTCGTAGCGGACCACGATCCTGTGGCTACTAGCAAGAAGTTATTACCACGCTGATTAGTCACTGCATCATCGGTAGCATACTCGCTGTTGTTATAATAACCGGGGATTGTTCTGTAAGCATTTATAAGAAACCCCTGTGCATAGTTGCCATCTGCGTACATCTCGTCAATGCCCTTCAAATTCTCTGGGTTTGCGTCCAATATTTTTTTACAATTTGTAAAAAGCAGAACAGTCATCCCGATAAGTATCACTTTTATTTTCATATAGTTTTCTCTTTATTTTGTTTATTAAAAAGCAGCCTTCACGCCCAGGTTATAAAAACGGTATTGAGGAGCTGATCCTATATTGGTTTCCATTAGTTTGCGCTCTTTAGATACCACAAGCAGATTATCCCCCAGTACATACAGGCATAAGCCGTGAACAAAGGAGTTCTTAAAAATATTTTCATTGAAATCGTAGGTAAACTGCACCCTGGTCAAGTTAAATCGGTTGGTTTTATACATCCAGAAGGTGGAATTCTGGTAATTGTTGTTACCGGCAGTGGTAGTCAGGCGCGGGTAAGTAGCAGTATTTTTTGTTGCATCTGTCCAGCGATTCAATACTACTTCAGAATATTTACTGTCACTTCTTGCCCAAAAATAGGAACTGTTTTTATAACCGATTGCACCATTTTGTCCGCTGCCGAGAGCGAATAAGGTTAAATTCTTCCATTTTAAGGTAAGATTTACACCGTAGGTAAATGGAGCAGCTGCAAAGCCATTATGTCCTAGATCAACCTGATCCCTATTGTCAATTATACGATCGTTATTAACATCTTTGTATTTAATATCCCCCGGCCTAACGGTTCCACCAAAGGTTTGGGTGGCATGGCTATTAATCTCGGCCTGACTTTGGAACAATCCCTCACTAATATACCCAAAGGAGGCATCAAGGGCCTTGCCCGCCCGGTATTGGTAGGCATCCTGAAAAACTTCATCTCTTTGAACAGCTTTAGAAGAATAGAGCATACCGGAAACACCCAGGGAGTATTTCAACTGCCCAATCTGGTTATTTACATTAGCTGTAAAGTCAACGCCTGAACGCTTATCATTATTATAGTTCAGATATGGGCGGAAATCACCAGATCCGGTAAAGTAGGAAGGAAATAAGGTAGCACCTCTTGTAAGCAGACCTTTAATGTTTTGTGAAAAGTAATTGACATCTAATGTAATCAGGTTCTTAAAAAATGATGCCTCTAAACCTGCTCGCACCTCCTTTCTTTGAATAAATGTGAGATATGGATTACTTCCACGGCCTGACATTGTTGTAAACCCACCGGCAACACCATCACGCCACGTGTAAAAGCCACCTAAATTACCGTCCTGACCATAAGTACCTGCATACAAATAATAATCTGTAGGGATGGTGCTATTAGGCCTTGTACCGGTTATGTCTAAATCCTGTTTTAACGATGCGTAAGAGCCTGTAATTTTCAGGTTATCAACAAAGGAAATAGCGTTCTTAAAAAATCCTTCATCACTGATCCTCCAACCAAGCGTAACAGTTGGAGATAAAGCATTCTGATTATTTTCCGGAAGTTTTGCAGAATGTACCAACGCACCGGAAAAATCTACATAATACTTCTGACGATAGTTGTAACCCGCCTGGAGACCAAGATTTGTATTTCTGATAGGATGATAATCGCTTCCGCCACTGTTACCGTTAGTACCGTTATTAGGGTCGCTAGAGTTTTGTGTCAAATACCACCATCCCAAAAAAGCCGCAGTCACATGGTGATCACCGGCAAATGTATTATTATAGTTAAATTGCGAACGGAATGAATTTGTTTGAGAGTAAGTTGTTTGTCCAATCGACTCATTGGTAGTGTTGCCATCGGTACCGTATTTTGTCAAAGAAGTAATCACATCCTGGCCATTTATTCTGGACCATTTTGGTTCATAAGTTGCATAACCCACCTGATAAGCCTCAGAATAAAAAGACCGGTAATCCATACTGTAAGCAGCTTTAAATGACAATCCTTTCAGGAGTGAACCTAAATCAGCGTTTGCCCCCACATTATATAAAAAAGTACGGCTTTTTCTTTTGATGTAACCCGCGGCTAACATATCAGCAAATGCATTAGTCTGATTGGTACTTAACCCTCCTAAAAGATACTTTCCGTCAATCACATTATTACTGTTCTCTACAGTGGTTCTATTTGGTATATTGTTAGCAGTATCTAACATACTAATAGGAATCAATGACGAAAACAAATTTGGGCGCAAAGTCGAGGAAGACCCCCAAAAATCACCTCTGCCTGTGTAATTATCAGACATGTTGACAATTGCATCTGCTGAAGCACTCAGCCATTTGCTAACATTCATATCCACATTTCCCCTTACATTAAACCCGAAATCTTTATTGTTTTTCTGGTCTCCGTAATTCATGATGCTGTTATTACTTGTTAGTCCAAGGTTAGTATAATACCTGGCCAGCTCGTTTCCTCCAGAAATTTCGGTGGTTACATCTGACCTATTATAAGCTTTTTTAATATAATCAGCATTGAAAAAATCAATATCTGGATATTTGTAAGGATTTAAACCAGACCTTGTGCTATCAATCACCGCTGCAGTATACCGCTCAGCAATACCATCATTACGGCTGGCTTCATTATAGAATGTCATATAATCGGCAGCATTTAAATATTTGGGATAACTTTTTGGAAAAAAGAGACCCGTGTTGGCCCGCACATCAATAGTTAAAGGTTTAACGCTTCCTCTCTTGGTAGTAATAAGAATTACACCCTTTGAAGCATTGCTACCGTACAACACTACAGCGCTGGCAGCTTTTAATACGGTAATAGATTCTATTTCGACCGGACGCACATCAACGGCCGGGCGGGGTACCCCGTCTACCAATATCAGTGCTCCCTGGCCCCATAAATTAGCATTGCCTGTATAGCCGCCTACAAAACTCAGAAGATTATCAAGACTGTTGGTACTATAATTTTTCTTAAGCAATTCAGATACATTAATTACAGATACTCCGCCAAGCAAATCTTTTGTAGCGATTGTTCCAAAAGCTACATTTACAACACTATCGGTGTTTGACTGTTTTTGTACCTCCGGTACATTTTGCGCTAGTGCGCTAACCGCAATTAACATAAAGGTTGCAATCAGAACACCGCCAATCTTAATATTTATTTTCTTCATTTAGTTCTATTTTTTATTAGTTACCAGCCTGGGTTTTGCTTAAAATCCGAATAGAAATTTACATCATTAACAAGGAAGGGCATCCAATAGTGGCGTTCACCTAACTGTCTTTGAAATAACACCCGCTCCCTGAAGTTTTTCACTTTTGCGTTTCTTGGGTCAGCATAAATTGTATTATTAGGAGTATCACGGTCAAATTCGATGGCTTTTTTTAATGTGTAGGGTTGTTGGGTTAACAATAGCCAGCGTCTGAGGTCAACAAACCGATGCCCTTCAAATGAAAGTTCCACTGCACGCTCCCTTCTGTATTCGCCTCTAAAACCGTCCTGGGAAGTGAGGAATTTTGAAGCAACATTGCCTACATTTAATCCTGGCCTGCTTCTTACAAAATTAACCGCGTCTACGGCTGTTTTACTATAACCGGGAGCCTTACCAGTTGGCGAATTATATGCTTCAGATGCTGCTTCAGCATACAAAAGGTACAGATCTGCCAAACGAAGGAAGCTTAATACGACTGTATTATTTTCATTATAGCCATCAAAGTCATTCATCAGCCTTTGTACATATTTGCATAACATGTACCCCGTAAATACAGCTTTGTTAGAATTAGCTGTTCTGTATAAACCGCCGGTATAAAGGCTGGCATACTGTCTGAACTGATCGTTTCCCACATTGGCAATGTTATTAACTGTTTTATCCCCATCAATCATTATATCGTGGTAGAAACGGGGATCCCTGTTTTTCCAGGGGTATAGTGGGTCATAGCCAGACTCAGCATCTGCCCTTTCAGGATCAGGGATAGGCATGCCATTGGCCATCCCGTAATAATCAACATAGTTAGCGGTGGGATACCCCTTAATACCAGAGTTATTGATGGTTGGAGGACGATAATCATTCACCTGGTTTCTGCGGAAGCGGTTGGCAGCATTCGCTAAGTTTTCCATGAATATGGTTTCTTCAAGCCCGGGTATTTTTCCATTTTGATTAAACGTGTAGAAGATTTGAGTGTATTGGGAAAAATCCGCTAATTTGTAACGACCTGTCTCTTCGATCAGTTTTAATGTTTGCCCTAAAACATCTGCAGCTTTCTTGGAGTATTCTACATCGTAGCCGCTACTTCCGGTAGTTTCTCTATTCATTAAGGGACTTGCTGCATAAAGCAGGTTCTTGCCTAAGAAGGCCATTGCCATGATTTTATTGATGCGGTAATTGTTATTTCCCTTTGTTTGTTCGCCTACTACTGTTGCATCCCAATTTACAGGAAGCAGGTCGGCTGCCTTCTGAAAATCCGCAGCTACCTTATCTGCTGCTGCCCGGTAACTTAACTGTGGCAATTTAGGCGTTTCATCCGCAGGTAAAGCCACATCAATATAAGGAATATGACCCCAGTACTGCATCAGCATAAAATGATACCATGCCCTGAAAAAGTACAACTGACCGGCTATAAGATTTTTTTCTTCTGCCGTTGCTTCTTTTAGTAACTCAAGATTAGCTATCCCAAGATTGGCTTTTCGAATTGAATACCATGCAAGGCCCCAAAGAGCTCCCTTATCCCAACTATTTTGGCTGGAAGGACTGCCGCCCGGTTTGATCCATGATCCATAAAATACGGTGTTCCAGACAGGATAATTTCCCTGATCAAGGCTGTTAACCCATAAACGGGTTTCAGCAGGTTCCCAATATTCATCCTCTCCCCAGTTCCAGCAATTATGGCCATTTTCGTGTTGTGAAGAAAAAATTGGGATGGCATTATATAACTCCTCCGTCCAACCTTGAAAATTTCTAAAATCCTTATACGGTTCTGTCGGTTCTATATTTGTAAGGGGCGACTTATCCAAATATTTTTTGCAAGAGTTTAGGGTTAAAATAGCGCTAAAGCCGATCGTTAAGAGTAATACTGATGTTATATACCTTTTCATTATTTAAAAATTTAAAGATTAATGTCTAAACCTACATTGAAACGCTTTAGAGTAGGATATGCGCCGTTACCACCGTCACCTGCACCAGAGAAATTCGATTCCCGGTCATCCGGCATTTTAGTCCATAATATCAGGTTGTTTCCATTTGCATAAATCCGAACCGACTTCAAACCTATATGGTTAAGGATTCTTCCACTTAAGGTATAAGCAATTTCTGCATTTTTCAGACGTACATAGGAACCATCATACGCATACCTGGTTGCCTCACCACCATTAGGATAGAGTGTACTCCACCTTGGCAACGGCATTTCGCCTCCGCTTTCCTTTGTCCAGAATGTTCCTTCCACATAAGCCACATTTGAATTAGGATACGTATTAAAAGATGGAAATCTAACCTGGCGGGTTACGTTATTAACACCATAAAACTGCACAAAGCAACTCCAGCCTTTCCAGTCTAATCCGATGGTAGCATTGTATGTGTTCTGAGGTGTGCCATTGTATCCGTACGCATCCTGGTCATACTGGTCAATAACGCCGTCACCGTTGATATCGATGATTTTGTAATCGCCTGACAGCTTGTTTTGATCGTTGGTAGCTCGTTGGGCTGTCCCATACATATCATCCCAAGTTTGCAGGAACCCATAATCTAAGTAAGACCGGTATTGACCTATCATATAGCCGGCCCTTTTTTGATTGGCTGGTAGTAGTTCGGGATCATCGCGGAAGATAGTTTTATTTTCAGCATGCGTCATATTGGTATTTGCATAAACACGCAGGCTTTTTCCAAAAGTTTGACTTAGGCGAATTTCTATCTCATAGCCCTTGCCTTTTACCCTGCCAAGATTGGCTTGTGGCGCATTAACTCCAAAATAGGTAGGAATAGCACGCTCATTACCATTAATTATAATGTCGGTCCTGTCGTCATTATATACATCTACACTACCTGCAATCTTTCCCTTAAAAAAAGAGTATTCAACACCTATATTACTTTTTTTCACTGTTTCCCAGGAAAGGTTAGGATTACCCAATTGTGTTACTCGATAGAATGTGTAGGGGGTATTGGATGGCGGCTGACTACCCATTATTGCATTACCGCCAAAACTCAACTGGTCAGAATAAGCGTTGCGACTACCCGAATTATCATCACCAACTTTACCCCACGAACCTCTTATTTTTAATAAATCAATGAAATTTAATTTATCCATGAACTTCTCATTCGTAAGCACCCATCCTGCAGAGAATGAAGGGAAGAAAGCGAACCGGTAGTCAGGGCCAAACTTAGCTGAACCGTTATAAGCACCATTAACCTCAACAGGAAATCTGGTGTCATAATTATAAGTTGCGCGAAAAATCCAACCTTCACGATACCATGGAAATTCGCTTCCTGTAGCATATTTTTCGCGTTGCAACATGGCAAGACCCGTTAGATCGTGTTTGCCGACTTTATTGGCATAGTTTAATCCAATCTGGTAGTTGGAACGGCGGTAAGTTTGCCCTGTATTTACGGAACCTGCCTGAGTTATCCAACGAACCGGATCAAAGTAATCGAGCTGAGTACCCGTATTTAGTGCTGTTTCGAGCGCCACAACCCCCGTTTCCGGATCGATCCACTTGCGTTGAGGGCCATTAAACCGATCGTCTATACCGCGGCTATCTTCCCTGAAATTGTTGTCAAGTGAGAAACTGGCTCTAAAATCCAACCCCTTTACAAACATACCCAGTCCCTGCTGTAGCACAAAATCTGTGGTAATTTGCGTAGCTGTTCTTTTATCAATGCCTGATACAGCCAGGTTATAGACTGAGTTAGGCACATCGGCATTACGGGGAGCAAACCAACCCCATGTGCCATCTGAATAAATAGGGCGCACAGCATCCGGAGAACTCCTGTAGGCTGATGCCCAATAACCCGCATCACCATCTAAGCTTCCCCAGGGACCCTGGCGAACCCCATTTGAACCAAATAAACGGGTCGTAAGCCTGGTAGTTTTGGTGAGGTTAAAATCAAGATTACTGCGCACATTGGTGCGGTTGTAGTTATAATTTGATGTGTAACCTCTGCCATTGGGGAAAGATTTAAACAAATCCCCTTCAGAAACAAAATCAACCGCAGCGAAATAGGTTACAAAATTAGAACCACCGGAAACGTTCACACTTGTATTGTAAGATTTGGCATTACTCTTAAATAACTCCTTTTCCCAATCAACATTAGGGTATCTATCCCACTCCGCGGCATTAGCAGGGTTTCGATATTTAATAAGAATGCCTTCAGGTTTGTAAGAAGTCCACCCGGCGGTAGTGGCCAAGAGTTCTCGTTCAATTACTTCATTTTTAAGTGAAAGTCCATCGTATGAGTCATACTTCTCGGGCAGCTTGGAAGCCGTTTTTATCGTCATATTAGATCTTACACGAATCGTAGGCCTGCCAATTACCCCTCTTTTGGTAGTAATCAGTATTACCCCATTAGCTCCCCTAACACCGTACACAGCCGTAGCAGAAGCGTCTTTTAATATAGAAATTCCGTCTATAGAGGTAATATCTAATGTACCCAATGAACCCGGACGCTCTACACCATCCACTAGAATCAGCGGACTACTGCTACCCCAGCTGGTTTGAGCACGTATAAGTATTTGTGGATCTTCCCCACCAGGAATACCTGTAGAACTGGAAGTAACTAACCCAGGCAGATTACCGGTAAGGGTCATGCCAAGATTGCTAACACCACCTGTACGTTCCAGTACTTTTCCGGATACCTGGGAAATTGCACCGACAACGCTTGCTTTTTTCTGCTTACCGTAGCCTACCACGATCACATCATCCAGTACGGCATTGTTGTCTGTAAACGTAACAACGATCGTTTGCTTATTACGGATATCAACCTCTTGTGTAACCTTTCCAATATGGCTAACAAGCAGGAAATTTTTGCCGGCTGGAACAGAAATGGAAAACTTTCCATTTTGATCGGTACTCGTACTGATATTGGTAGCTTTTACCTGAACTGATGCACCAGTTATCGAAACTTTCTGTGCATCAAGTACTACCCCGCTTATTGTCCGGGAATTTTGCGCAAAAACTGGCAGGCAAGTAACAGCAGGTACTAGCACCAGCGCAGCTATCAAAAGCCGTTTCCACAATCGTAATGTTAGAATCATTTTAAGCTTTTTTGGTTTTGAATATTTTGGAAGGGCAATAGAATTACACTCGATCCCCAAAATGAGGTCCGTATGAAGCATCAGGTAAATTTTAATCAGCTTAAATTTTCCTTTGCATCACTTTGTAAAACTGGAGATTAGTCATTCTCTTTTCAACAAGTGTAAAAATGACAATAGTTGAACCTGGGAGAGTCGTTTAAATTTCATAAGCATCGTTTTGTTTGTAATTGCAATTGTTTTGTGAATCTATTCCTAAACCAATTGAGGTTTAAAAAATTTTGCAGTTTTAACTTCTCAAAAATATTAATACCCTAAGAATTTATACTATAGTAATCACAATAAAACCAAGAAAAATGTCTAAAAACCACTCGACTGCTATTGCAAAAAGGCAGGTACTATTGTTAATAAACCGAAATTTCAAAATAAAGATCATTTATTTGATAAACCAGTTATTACCGGTTCAGCGGAGCCGGACGGATAAAATGTGCCTGTTAGCAGGGCGGTGATAGGAACATAGAAAACAGGCCGTACAAAATTGTTTAAAATGATACAACCCTCCAAAGACTAACTTTTCCGGTTTTCTGTTACAAATTCCGAAGGGGTAACCTTGTATTGTGCCTTAAAAACCTTGGTGAAATAATTGGGGTTCGCAAATCCGGTTTCATAAGCAATCGCGGCAATATTCAAATCGCTTTTTTGAAGCAGGTCTTTAGCCTTTTCCAGTTTTACAGACCGTATAAAATCTACGGGACTTACACCCGTGTACTCAAGCAACCGATTGTAAAGCGATGCCCTACTAATGCATAAATGAGTACTGAGCAATTCAACAGACAGTTGTGGATTCGCAATATTTTCATAAATATAGGAGAGCGCTTTTTGAAGAAATTTTTCTTTTGCAGATACAGTCTCAGTTTCAGGTAACGCAACAGTTACTTTCCTCGAATAGTTCTCCTTAAAGAAATCGTTTAGCACCAAAATGTTATGCAACTTAGCCTGTAATACGGCAAAGTCAAATGGTTTGGTCATATAATCGATTGCACCAGACTCCAGGCCATCCAGTGCACCGTGGGGAGTGTCAGCCGCTGTAAGCAAGATAAGTGGAATGTGCCTGGTACGTTTGTCTGATTTCAATTTTTGTACCAGCTCCAACCCGTTCATTACCGGCATTTGTACATCACAAATAATGATATCAGGATGATGGAAAAGGCTACGTTGCCAACCTTCTTTTCCATTGGGGGCTTCAAAAATCTGGTAGGAAGCCATTAGATTTTCTTTAATATAATAACGGAAATCGTCATCGTCCTCTACAATTAATATGGAAGGTTGCGCCGGATGGGAAGATGCGGGTAGTTTTTTTATAGTTTCTAGCGGTTCACTTTCTGCTAGTGACTGAATGACCTCCCTGTTTTCCTCTGTATTTTTCAGGATCAGATTAAATTTAAAAGTACTTCCTTTGCCAGGTTCACTCTCTACCGATACTTTGCCGCCATGCAGCTGAACAAATTCACGGGTGATAGACAAGCCTATGCCGGTACCATGGTTCAAGGTTTGAGTACTGGTTTCGTGCTGGAAAAAGCTTTCAAAAATATAAGGCTGATATTCAACCGGTATGCCAATGCCCGAATCGTGGATAGAAACTGTAATGGATGTCGATCCGGGTATTGGTTCAAGGTCCGACCCGGATAGAACCACAGCAATATTGCCATTTTCCGGAGTAAATTTGAAGGCGTTGGATAAAATATTGAATAAAATACGCTCCACCTTATCATGATCGAATAGTACAGTTATTCCCTTGACTCCGGCGTAAAAACTGAATTCTATTTTTTTGCGCTTGGCCAGGTCATTGAATGAGTCGCAAACATCCTTCATGAACGAAACGATATTGCCTTCGCTATATTGAAGCTTAAGCTCCTTTTCCTCCATTTTTCTGAAATCGAGTAACTGGTTTACGAGGTTTAGCAATCTGCGTGAATTGCGCTTGATCAGGTTGAGCTGGTTTAATAATGCCTCTTCTTTAATATTGCCAATCAGGTTGTCCACAGGACCCATTATAAGAGAAATGGGCGTTCTGAACTCATGGCTGAGATTGGTTAAAAATTTAATTTTTGCCTGGTCCAGTTTATGCATATACTCCGCTTCCTTTCGTTCCCGTTCAATCAATTGGCTGGTTCTTTGTCGCTCCTGTTCGAGCGCAAACCGTGTTTGTATTTTTTTAATACCCAGGTGGCGTATATAAAATAGAATCCCGGCAACTAACAGAAGGTAAGCCGCAAATGCGTAGATGGTACGCCAAAACGGGGGGGACACTACCAAACGGATAGACCTGCCCTCTTTGTTCCATATTCCATCATTGTTGCTTGCACGTACCTGGAATACATATTCTCCCGGAGGAATGTTGGCATAATAGGCACTGTGTTCCTTTCCGGCAGAAACCCAGGTTTTATCAAACCCTTTTAGTTGGTACTCATACTGGTTTGCTCCAGGTACGGTAAAATCCAGTGCTTCAAACCCAATGGAAAAAGCCTGTTTGTAATTAATGTTAATTGATTCCGCCAGCAAAATAGACTGATTGATAGGGCCATCCCCGGAGGGTTGCACTGTTTGATTATCAATTTCCAGGCTTGTAAAAACCACGGGGGGAATATTCCGGTTGGTTTTAAAATCTGCAGGATTAAAATGGTTAAAGCCATTCTGACCTCCAAAGTACAACTCCCCGTCCGGTGCCTTTGTCCCGGCCCGGGGGACAAATGCGCCGGATTGCAGCCCATTGTGGCTTGTGTAATTTTTAAACTTTTTGGCAACCGGGTCATAACAGCTAAGACCTTTATTGGTACTTACCCAAATATTTCCGATAGCATCTTCAATGATCTTATGTATACTGCCATTGGCCAATCCATCTTTTTCAGTAAGTGATTCAAACCGGGTGCCTCCCCTTTTCAGCAGGCCAATTCCGTTACCGCTGGTTCCTACCCACATATTTCCTTTTCTATCCTGTTTGATAGCCATCACATAATCGCTTGGCAAGCCACTGTTTTGTTTTGTATAAAACCAAAATTGTTTAC
This sequence comes from Ferruginibacter sp., assembly GCA_014379625.1. Classification (GTDB taxonomy): domain Bacteria; phylum Bacteroidota; class Bacteroidia; order Chitinophagales; family Chitinophagaceae; genus Ferruginibacter. The sequence continues at coordinate 96,695 of JACMLJ010000089.1, forward strand.
TGCCGGGGTCGAAAACTGCAATACCGGAACCGAAGGAACCTATCCAGATATGCCCGGCGCTATCCTCTTCAAATGAGCGGATAAAATTGCTGTTGGGGCGGGCCGGATCATTGGGCCTGGATGGGTCAGCCACGTATTTCACTATTGGCCCGCCTGGTGGGCTGATCAGGTTGATTCCGCCGCCATTGGTTCCAACCCAGATATTGCCTTTGGAATCTTCTTTAAGACAAAATACATCATTGTTGTTCAACTGAGATACTAGGGGTCCGGCAGCGTAGTTTACAAAAGCGCCGCTAGCGGGATTGTAACGAAACAACCCGTTCGAAAAGGTTCCGATCCAAAGTTGTTCATCCTTTGCCATTTCAAGTGTAAGAACAGTAAGATCATGCTTATCGCTTTTTTCCTTAGAGGGTAGATTTACATGTGTTAAGAGACCGGTATTGCGGTCATATAACTGCAGCCCTCCCCCGTCTGTGCCTACAAATACCCCATATTGGTATGCTGCGAAAGAAGTAACGATAGAGGTACGAAGTCCAAAAGGATCAAAAACATTGTATTCCTTCAAATTAAAATAATTGAAGTTTTCATCATACTTGTTAACGCCGCCTCTAAATGTTCCCACCCAGTAAATACCCTTGTCAATAAGGATGGAAAGTATGGAACGGCTGCTAATGCTGGCGGTATTTCTTTTGTCTGGAAGACAGGATGAAATTTTGTTGGTAGAAAGGTCAAAAATATCAAGTCCTTCATTTGTACCTATCCATAACCTGTTACGGGAGTCTACACCCATTGTAGTGACCGGACTGCTGCTTAAACGGGGAGACCCCGTTGTTGCGGAATGAGTACTGAAACTTCGCCCATCCGGCAATAGCTTTGCCAACCCATTATTGGTTGCTACCCAAATATTTCCATTTCTGTCTTCTACAATTTTGTTTATCGCATTGCCCGGAAGAGTGCTATCATAATTTTCGTGGTGTTGCAAAATGGCAACGGTGTTTTTTAAAGGTTCATACAAGTAAATACCGTTGTCGGTACCAATCCAGAGACGGTCCCGTTTGTCTTGTAAAAAATAAGTTACTACCTTGCCGGCCACCGCCTTTCTTAATAAACCAAACTTGCCAGTCACCAGTTCTTTTCTTACAGGGTTGATAATATAAAGACCACCAAAACTGGTTATCCAGACATTCCCCTCCTTATCGCCCCTGATTGCGGTAATTGCAGGCCCAATCTGGGTTGGATCTGTAGCTTTGTAATTATAGATCGAATCTTTTTTCCTGTCCAGGTAACACAGACCGCCACCATTTGTGCCAATCCATATAGTCCCATCCAAACTCTCATGAAGGGAGGTGATGTGGTTCACCTTAAGGCCATCAAGATTACCGGGATCATGACGATAGCCCTTGAAATTAGTGCCGTCAAAGCGGCTGAGGCCATCTTCTGTAGCCAGCCAGATAAAACCAAATTTATCTTTTATGATATCGTAGACGGTTGCGGAAGAGAGCCCATCTTTCGTTGAATAGTTGGTAAAACTAATATCGTTCGGCTGACAATCTGCTCCCAGGTTACAAAGCAGCGTAAAAAAAAAGAAAACACTTTTGTATAAAAACTCTTTCATAATTGATTGAATGATACCAATGCATCATTTTTAGCAGGCAATCCGATTTTATTAATGTGTTGATCTGGCGGGTAAAGTTAATATACAACTGTGAATACAAATGCATGAGCATTGTTGCCAGGAATGGGCGGAAAGCATTTTAACCGGATCTAAAATGATTTTTGCGTTGCAACTAAGGCGCATGACCGGCTACAGGCTTTAATAGACAATATCTTAGCTTGAAATTAACCGGCATCGCTTTTTTATGCAGAAATGCATGCCTTGACATTATTTTCATAATAATATGGATTAATACTATTGCTTCCACCCTAAGTTAAGTGATGGGACAGATATTTGAAATATATACAGGATCAACAGGAAATATATTAAGCGATGGCGAGTCTGTCACTTTAAACATATTTACCGGTAACAATCACTAACTATTTGTTTGTGATATTAAACCATATTTTACTTATTTCCCATCCACTACTATTTTTGCGTTTTGGTAAAATTCAGTTCAGGATGGAGATACAACCAACATAATGTCAATCGAAGACTGATAACAAGATCGACTTTTATATTTTCAGGATTTGTTTCGCATCATAAGTGCCCATTTTCAGCTTACCTGCTGTTTTGCCTTCCCCATCACTGCGATCCTTCACCGATTTTACATTTTCACTACCAGTTTTTTTCCAATGTAGCTGACCAGCCTGCCTGCTGTTACTGCTTTATTGTCTATGTTATTTGAGCCATTACCAACTACCGCAATATTGAATGTTCTTTTTTGAAGCAATCCGGGGAAATCACCGTTTCTATCGTTGATGGTTAAACGTTTTTTTGAATCCTCCCAGCTGAATTCAATGGTGGAAAAAAGTCCTTTCTCGTAATTGTAATTATCATTCTCATCTTCATAAAGAACAAAATTTCCATTTGCGCCGGGGTAAATGCGGATTTCTAAATCATCCCACTTCTTTTCGGTAGCATATTGTACCTGGGGGCCAAAAGGAATAATACTTCCCGATCTAATGTAAAGTGGAATCTGATCGATGGTTGTTGCTTTGTCAATTTCCTGGCCGCCATTGATTTTTTCGTTCGTCCAGAAGTCATACCAGGCAGTTCCTCCGGGAAGATATACTTTTGTAGATTTAGCCGCTGTAAAGTTTACAGATGAACCCTTGCTGTCGGTATTGCCGTCTTTTTTGTCCCAACCTGTTTCGGCATCTGATTTTAAAATCGCTTCCGAAGTATATTGTGCCTGAACTACCGGTGCTACCAATATGGACTTACCAAACAGGTATTCGTTATTCATATCTTCCACCTTCTTATCCTTAAAGTCCATCACCAAAGCACGCATAAAAGTAGATTGACCATTGGTTACCGCCCAGGCTGTAGCGTAAATGTAAGGTAGCAGGGAATAACGTAAATTAATTGTCTTTGCGATCGCATCGAAGATTGGCTCGCCTTTTTTCCCGAAGTTGTATATTTCGCGGGGTATATCTGTACCGTGTGAACGCATCATCGGTGTAAATGCCCCGAATTGCAGCCAGCGGACATACAATTCCTGGAACGACGGATTTTTAGCACCTTCACTCCAACCCCTATTATAGGCGCTTGCAAAAAAGCCCCCGATATCAGTATTCCAATAAGGTATGGCACTCATTGAAAAGTTGAGCCCGGCAGGTATTTGGTTGCGCAATGATTGCCAGGAAGAATTGACATCGCCCGACCATGTATTGGCACCATAACGCTGTTGCCCGGCAAATGCTGAACGGGTAAGGATGAATATACGTTTATCAGAACTTGCCGCACGTTGATGATCTGACACACCGCCCACCGCCATCAATGGAAAGGCATTACGGACTTTACGGAATGAGCCAAGGTAAGTTTTCAGGTTAAAATCTGCAGGTTTGAAATCTAAGTGATCAGGTTCTGATGAATCCATCCACCAGCCGTCAATTCCCAATGAAAAGAGTCCCTTTTGAAGATGCTTCCAGTATATATCCCGTGCTTCAGGGTTGTACGGATCATAAGGTTGTACACCTGATGGATATTCACGATTGGGTGGCCAGGTTTCCAATCCTGATTGTGGCCACGTACCAAAGTTGAGCAGCATCCCCTTCGGCTGCATTTCGCGAAATTGCTTTGTTTGCGGGCCAAAAGAATTCCAGATGGAAATGATCAGGTGTGCGTTCTGGTTATGAATATCATCCACCATTTTTTTAGGGTTAGAAAATTCGGGGTTAAGAAAGTCCATGGCATTCCACAGGTAATTGTTACCCCAGTATTGCCAGTCCTGGATAATTCCATCAAGCGGCACACCCAGGTCACGGTATCTTTTAACTACACCCACCAGTTCGTTCTGGCTTTTGTAGCGTTCCTTACTTTGCCAGTAACCGAAAGTCCACAACGGAAATAAAGGGACCTGCCCGGTAAGCTCCCGCATGCGGGCAATTGATCCATCTATATTTCCACCAAGCATAAAGTAGTAATCAATGCAATCGCCAACATCAGATTTAAATGAAGTGCTTTCGGGTTTATCTTCAAAAACCGTTGGTGAATAATTGTCCCAAAACAAGCCGTAACCCTTTGTAGATACAAGGAAAGGAACATAATCATCTGTATTGCCCTGTACCATATTAATCTTTGCGTTGCGTAAAGACAATTTACCCCGCTGCTGCTGACCTAACCCGTAAATGGCCTCATCTTTATCAAGCGTAAATGACTGAGATACTTTAAATGTATTGCTGCCCGCATCATCAAATGGCGTAAAAGTTACACCATTTGGTTGTTCCTGCAATAGTTGTTCACCCTTGTTGGTGGCATATAAAACTTCGCCCGATTTTAAGTTTATGCTAACGTTGATTTTGCCGCTTTTTAGATGAACGACATCCTCTTTTTGGACGATTACCAGTGCAACTTTTTGTGGGGCTGCAATTACACACAGGCTTTTTTTAGTAAAAGGCCTGTCAATGGGCGATTTCAGTACATGTACAATTGAAGGTGTATAAAACTGTAACTCAACTTTATTTGTACCAATAGTGGCAGAAATACCAGCAGTGGTTTTTTGGAAAGATTGGGCTTTGCCATCTGCAGCAGCAAAAAGCAAGGCAACGAAAAAGACTCTTTTCATTTAATTTTTTATTTTTAAAGAATTATTTAATTTTTAAGTTTGGATGCAGTGAACTTATACAGCACCCAACATTAATGTAAGACCAGCCGTGATTAACAAGACCGCTTACAACCATTGCATCCGCAGCCCTTTTTACCTTATCTGCCGAAACCTCCGAAGCAAAACAGTTCCAGCTATTCCACCCCATAGCTGGTGTAAGGGCAATACGATTGCCACTAACTATTTCTAATTTTTTTTCGGTGTTGCCTTTTGCTTTTTTATTTAAATTGCCACCAATCAAAATAGAAAAGTTCTTTCTCTCCTTTAAATACAAAGAATATATCATGAATACCTTTGACGTTTTTTACTGGTGCAGAAACGGTTTTCCAAACATCCCCTTCGGCAGATGCTGTTATATTTACCATTGCTATTAAGGGGCCGTCAAGGGCATCTGCATGAACTTCAATTTTTCCACCGTACAAAGCGGCAGTACTTATTTCTACTAATGAAGCGCCCTTTGAAAAATCGGCACCCTGCACTTTAATATAATCACCGTTGTTAATAGATGTGACAAATAACCTGTCTGCTATTTTTTTCCCTTTGTTCCAGGAAATATTCCTTTCCCATTCGGTGGCAGCGGCTGTTTTAACCCCTTCACTAAAAGCAATGGTTTCTGCTTCAACTTTATTGTACGGATTGAGCGTACCAAGTTGCTTAACGCCTGTTTTAGACCAAAATGGCAACTTTGGAATAGTGCCATCCGGATTATAAGTTATTTTTTCTACGCAAATGGAACGCCTTTCGTAATGTTTGGCCATGGTTTGCTGCATGATGGCATAATTAAAACCAAATGCATACGAATTGCCTTTGTAATCAATAATGCCCGGGTGATTGCCGCTGGATCTTTTATCGCCATCCATAATACTCCCCTTATAAACCCATGGGCCCGTTGGCGAATTGCTCATTGCATAGCCTATGCCTTCGGGGCAGCAGGTAGATGCATACGCCATATAATAATGGCCATCTCGTTTATAAGCCCAGGGACCTTCCTGGTAATGAAAAGGGTCTGGCTGACCTTTTATTTTAGCAATGGAAGTATCTTTTATGATATTGCCCGAATAAGAAATCATATCCTCATTCAGTTTTACGTAATATAAATTGGGATTGCCCCAATACATATAAGCCTGCCCATCGTCATCTATAAATACGGTTGGGTCAATATCTTCTCCGCTGTTTTTAATGAGGGGTTTGCCTATAGGGTCTTTGAAAGGACCGTAAGGAGTGTCTCCAACAAGCACTCCAATGCCCAGCCCATTTGGCACAGGGCAATACAGATAAAATTTGCCATTGCGCCTGATGCATTGTGCCGCCCATGCACCATTGTCGGTGTTTACCCATTTAAAGTTTTTTAAAGATGCTACTGCGCCATGGTCTGTCCAGTTTACCATATCAGTTGATGTGTATAATAACCAGTCCTGCATTTTAAAACCGAATGCATCATCTTCATCATGGCCCGTAAAAAGAAACACGGTGTCATGGTACACCAATGGTGCCGGGTCGGCAGTAAACTTTGTCTGTATAATAGGATTTTGGGCATTTATCACTGCAGGCATCCACATACTTGCTAAAAAGAGCTTTAATAGCAATGCCGGTTTCATGATATTTTTTGCAAGCGGATTTAAAATTGCCCGGTTATTTATAAAGGAACTATTGAGCGTCATTAGCTAATCTTTTATTGTATTGAGATATTATTTCTTACCAAACTGCCAGGAGTTGAAATTGAACAAATTGCTTTCAGTTCCGTGAAAAACAAAAAATACATCATGCTTCCCTTTGATATTTTTGACCTGGCAGGTTTGCAGTTGCCAGTTGATAAGACTACCGGTAGCTTTTACATGGAGTGAACCAACAAGGCTGCCTTCAAGACTATCCAGGTGAATTTCAATTGTACCACCATCGGTGAGTGCTGCAAGATTTGCTTCAAAGTTCTTTGCACCTTTTCCAAAATCCACACTTCGAACTTTAATATAATCGTTGTTATCAATAGCTGTTGCGTAGATGCCTGATTCGTTATCCCCCGCCGTTTCTATGCCTTCTTGCCAGGCAATGGTTTCGGCTTCCACACGTTTAAAGGGATTTAAATTTTGATGGCTATTTAAGATGCCGGATGTGGCGGCAATACGCGGTATGCTTCCATCGGCATTGTAGGTAAATTCTTCCACGCAAACAGAACGGGTAAAACCACCACCGCCGGGCAATGCACCGTTATGATAAAATAAATAAGATCTCCCTTTGTAATCGATGATGCCCGGGTGATTGGTAAAAGCCCCACCTTTTTTTATAACCGGCATTATCGTATCCCTGTACTTCCACGGACCTGTAGGCGTTGGCCCGGTGGAATAAGCCAGGTGTTCTGGAACACCACCTGCAGGATATGCCAGGTAATACTGACCCTTTCTTTTATACAACCAGGGGCCTTCTTCATACTCACTGGGACGTTTATCTGCATCTTTTATACGCTTGCTAAACCCTTCGGCGTTCAATGGCACCGTTATTATATCCCCGGAATAGGATATCATATCTTCATTCAGTTTCACGTATTTCAAATATGGATTTCCCCAGTATAAATATGCCTGCCCATTATCGTCAATAAATACAGTTGGATCAATATCACCATTACCGCTATGCAGCAATGGCTTTCCGAGTGCATCTTCAAAAGGGCCATAAGGACTGGTGGATATAGCCACACCAATAGACATACCCATCGTTTGGTGATTCATTGGCACATACCAGTAGAATTTTCCTTTGCGATAAATACATTGGCCGGCCCAGGCATCTTTTTTTGCCCAACTAAAATTTTTAAGAGATAGTGGAGAACCATGGTCTGTCCAATTTACCATATCAGTGGTGGTGTAACATCTCCAGTCTTTCATAGTAAACCAGGTTGATTTGTCTTCATCGTGGCCCGTGTACAGGTACACGGTATCGTTATAAACCATTGGCGCAGGGTCGGCCGTATAAATAGTTTGTATGATGGGGTTCTGCGCATTTAGCTTACCTGCAATGAATATGCAAAGCAGTAAAAGCCATTGTTTAAATTGTATTCTTTTCATTATAATTTTCTGTGTAGTTAAATTAATTTCTTTGATACTTTATTTTTTAGGCGGTACACTTATTCCTTCCGTTGTAAGACTGATTGGCCTGATAGTGCCATCCTGGTTAAAATAAAGGTATTCGAGGCATACACTTCGCCTGGTATCTCCACCTGGTTCGCCATTCAATGGGTACGAGCCATCATGATAATCATCCCAGGCACAACTGAAAACTCCTGCCTCGCAGGATTGTATTTTTTAAGGTTGAATATCATTTCCGGTGGTAGCATAGAGGCCA
>JACMLJ010000090.1 GCA_014379625.1 Ferruginibacter sp.
AGTGAACCCGGGGGATTGGCCCCTCCATGTATTTGCCTGAAGCGTTCATACATCAATGCCAATGCCCCTGTCACGGCCGGGGTAGACATACTGGTGCCCCAGTTTAATCCATAAGCATTATTGGTGGTTGTAGAGTTGATCGCCCATCCCCCGGCGGTAATTTCGGGTTTAATCCGGCCATCTTTAACCGGCCCCCGACTACTAAATGAAGCAATGCTGTAATCTTCTGTATTAATTGCACCAACCGTAAGTACATTTTTAGCGCTTTGCCAGCCCGATTTTACCGTGGCATAACTGCCAGGGTAGGGTGAACAGGTGTTGGCGCCATCATTACCCGCCGCAACCACATGCAATAACCGTGTATACTCACTCAACTGGTTATCAATATAATTACTCAGCACATCATACTCTCCTTCGCCGGGGCAACCGCTTTCTACCGAATAATAAGAATTATTGGTGAGTACCATATTATTGTCGGTAATATATGCAGGAGTATTGGTGATAATATCGCTGAAAAACTGGTTGATCAAAGTGGCCCTGGGCGCCATTCCATGATTTTTTATATTGATGATACCCGCACCTGCTGCAGTGCCGGCTACATGGGTTCCATGATCCGCTGGTCTCCATGGATTACGGTTGATCAATCTTCCCGCAAAATCAATATGGGTCGAAATATCAGCATTATCCCCAATCCCTATCGTTACGCCTTTGCCATTCAAGTTTTTCCCGTTCAACGCATTGAGGCCACTGATACCCTGAGCAGCAATATTATTATAATTCAGCGGTTTATCTGTCAGGGATTGTAAATGAATGCCGCTTATAAATGGCATGGCCGCAATGGCGTCAATGACTGATTTACCGGCCTGAATAAAAATAATATGGTCATTGTCATATTTTGTAGGTGTTAGGGTGGCACCCGCATCCTGCAATTGCTTCAGTACGATCATCCTGTCAAGCGTAGGATAGAAACTAACAGCAATTTTTTTTTGATTTTCTTTATTGTCAGCCGGTGTATAATTTACCAGTTCCGGATCGATCTTATAAAAAGAAGGTACCGAATTTATAGAGGAAATATTGAACACGCGTGTAAGCCCAAAATTAAAATCATTTTTAATAGTTGCCAGGTAAGCTTTACCAGGCAAATAGGTATGTAGTTCCACCCCGGCTTTCTTGAGGTTTTGCTGCACCGCCTGAGAGGGCAATTCAGCAAATTGCAGCAGTACAAAGTATTGCTTTCCAAAAACGGAGGATTGAAACTGTTGTTTACTGAAAATTGGTTGATTGGTAATATTCCCCGCTATAAAGGGGCCATTTGAAAAAATTATCGCCGGTTGCGGTTGCTGGGCAAAAAGTATTGATGACTGAAAGAAAAGAAAAATACTTAAGAAAATACTGCCGCCTCGTTTAATGAAATACATATTTATAACACTTACTGTCTATGGAGATTCCCACCAATTTAAAGATAATTAAAGTTATTAAGACAATACTGTTAACGTTATAGTTGCTTGCATTATTTGATTGAATACCGTATTGCAAATTATCGTAATTTATTTGTTGACGGGCAGGGCCAAAAAAACTGCAAACAAATTTCCACTTTTTGGATATAGTGTACCGCCCTGGCATTGAGTAATTCTCAAATTTTCTCATTTTCACATTTGAAATTCACACATCGGCCATTCACCCTTATCTTTGCAAACGGATGAACCTGGAGATGTTGATGAAAGAATATACAAATGATCCCCGCTGTTTTAAAATTGCGGACCGGATTACTTTGTCCACACCTACCCAAACTCATCTTACCGGGCTTCATGGTAGTGCAGCCGGCTTTATACTGGCGGCGGTTTTTAATCAAAAAGCCACCAGTCAGCTCAATCACCTTGTCATTTTAAGAGATGCTGAAGAAGCAGCTTATTTTCATAATACATTCGAGAATATTACCCACGCGTTAGATATTTTCTATTTCCCTTCTTCCTTTAAAAACAAGAAAAATTACCGCCTCCTCAATAGCAGCCACCTGATGTTGCGTACCGAAGCATTAAGCAAAATAGCAACCGGAACCAATAAAAAAGTACTGATCACCCACCCTGAAGCACTATTTGAAAAGGTAGTATTACCCAAAACATTATCCGGAAATATTATTTCCATTAAACAGGGTGAAACGCTGGATGTAAATATGGTACTGGAAAAATTTGTTGAGTACGGATTTGAAAGAACCGATTTTGTATACGAACCCGGCCAGTTTGCCATTCGGGGGGGCATACTCGATATTTATTCTTTTGGCAACGAAAAACCCTATCGCATAGAATTATTTGGCAACGAGGTAGACAGTATCCGGATCTTTGACCCGGAATCGCAGTTGAGTGAGCGCAGATTATTACAGGTAAACATCATCCCTAATGTAGAAACCATGTTTGAAACCGGAGATAAGGTTTCTTTATTAGAATTTTTACCGGAGCATACTGTAATATGGACAGAAGACTGGCAATTCATCAAAGAGAAGATTGAACAGCAGGAGGAGGATCTCAAATTGTATCTGGAGCTGGTAAAAACAACTGCCGGCAACCAGCAGTTACAAAGGGATGATGACAGCGAAATAAATGAAAAGACCGATACCAGTGAAAATGATTTTGTAAAAGCATCGGTTATTGAGGAGCAGGTTAAATTACGCCACATTATAGAATTTGGATCGAAAAGTTATTTCGCTTCGCTTCAGCAAAATTATTCTTTATCCGTCATCCGGTTTTCAATTAAATCCCAACCAGCTTTTAACCGGCAATTCGACCTGCTCATAAAAAATCTGAAAGAATATGAAACTAAAAAATATAACATCTATATTTTTGCCGAAAATCCAAAACAATTAGAAAGGCTGCATATTATTTTTACCGATCTAAAAGCCGAGATTCAGGTTACACCGGTTCCCACTTCAATTCATGAAGGCTTTATTGATGATGATCTTCAGGTGGTTTGCTATACGGATCACGAAATATTCCAACGTTATCATAAGTATAAAGTAAAGCAGGCTTTCAGTAAAAATAAAGCCCTCACCCTAAAAACATTACGCGAATTACAACCCGGGGATTATGTAACACATATTGATCATGGGGTAGGCGTTTACAGCGGCCTGCAAAAAATTGAAGCCAATGGAAGGATGCAGGAAGCCGTAAGGATCCAATATAAAGATGGTGACCTGTTGTATGTAAATATTTCTTCTTTACATAAAATAGGAAAGTATAGCGGAAAGGAAGGCAGCGTTCCCAAAATGAATAAGCTGGGCAGCGATGTCTGGAACAAATTAAAAGAGAAGACTAAAAAACAGGTAAAAGATATTGCAACCGACCTTATAAAATTGTACGCGCAAAGGAAGAGCCAGCCCGGCTTTTCTCACAGTCCGGATAATTATATGCAAACAGAACTGGAGGCATCCTTTATTTATGAAGATACACCGGACCAGGGTAAGGCTACGGAGGATGTAAAAAGGGATATGGAAAAACCGTCACCCATGGACAGGCTGGTATGTGGAGATGTGGGTTTTGGCAAAACTGAAGTTGCTATCAGGGCGGCGTTTAAAACCTGCTGTGATGGTAAGCAGGCCGCCATACTGGTTCCTACTACTATCCTGGCCTACCAGCATTATAAAACTTTCGGCGACCGATTAAAAGATTTTCCGGTAACGGTAGATTTTATTAACCGTTTTAAAACGGCCAAAGAAAAGAAAGAAACCCTGCAAAAAGTGGCGGAGGGAAAAATTGATATCATCATCGGTACACATGCACTCCTGAGCAAGGATGTTCAGTTTAAAGACCTGGGCCTGATGGTAATTGATGAAGAACAAAAGTTTGGCGTGACGGCAAAAGAAAAATTAAAAAAATTAAGGACAACCGTGGATTCGCTTACACTAACGGCAACGCCAATCCCAAGAACATTGCAGTTTAGTTTAATGGGGGCAAGAGACCTTAGCATCATCAATACACCGCCCCCCAACCGCCAGCCCATACAAACAGAGGTAATGGTATTTAATGAAGATGCTATCCGTGATATTATTTATTATGAAACCGAAAGGGGCGGACAGGTTTTCTTTATTCACAACCGCGTTAAGGGCCTGGCCGAAATGAAAGGATTGATACAGGGGCTTTGCCCCGATATCAGTATCGCTTATGCGCACGGACAAATGGAGGGCGATCAACTGGAAGATACGATCCTGGATTTTATGGATAAAAAATACGATGTGCTGGTTTGCACCAATATCATAGAGAGTGGAGTAGATATCCCGAATGTAAATACCATCATTGTAAACAATGCACACCAGTTTGGCCTTAGCGACCTGCACCAGTTGCGTGGCCGGGTTGGCCGCAGCAACCGGAAAGCATTTTGCTATCTGCTGGCCCCGCCCATGAGCACACTGCCAACGGATAGCCGCAAGCGCCTGAATACACTGGAGCAATACAGCGAATTGGGTAGCGGCTTCCAGATTGCGATGAGGGATCTTGATATACGCGGCGCGGGTAATATGCTGGGCGGTGAGCAAAGCGGGTTTATCGCGGAGATAGGATTTGAAATGTACCAGAAAATCCTGGATGAAGCCATTAAAGAATTAAAACGTTCCGAATTTAAAGAACTCTTTAAAGAAGAGATCCGGCAGCAGGATGATTTTGTAAATGACTGCAGTATTGATACCGATCTCGAAATTTTAATACCTGATTCTTACGTAGAAAGTATAACCGAAAGATTAAGTTTGTATAGCAGGCTCGATAACAGTGAAACAGAAAAAGACCTGGCAGATTTTCATGCCGAGATGATTGACCGTTTTGGCCCAGTGCCACCTCAGGCCGAGGACCTCTTTACCATCGTTCGCTGCAGGAGAATTGCCGTGGAACTGGGTTTCGAAAAAATGATGCTAAAACATGAAACACTGAAATGTTTCTTTGTCAGTAATCCGGATTCACCTTATTTTCAAAGTGAAACCTTCAATGGGATTCTTCAATTTTTACAGAAAGGAACCAATAAAGCAAAATTAAAACAGGTTGGTAAAAACGGAATACTGGTAGTGGAAGAAGTGAAGACCATCAAAACACTGTATAATTTTCTGAACAGGATGAACGGGTCATTAAAATCATTGGTATTGCAAGGTTAAGCGATTTTAATAATCAATAACAACTGCACTCAAATAAAAAGCTGGTGCAGGTATGCCAATCGTTTCAAAGGGAGGCCACCTACACCAACTAATAGTTTTACACTGCACTGCTGCTTAATTAACAGGTACAGCCGGTTACAAAGGCAATGAATAATGACTGGTTTTTTGAAGTGGTTTTGTGATTATCGGAGATGCAAACTGTTTGGCAGGGTACAGGCTGATACTCCTGATATTTTGTTTTTACGGGATCCCCGTACCTTTTTTGTCAAACCGGGTCGACAACCGGAATTACAATATTTGCTTGTCATATTCCTTCCATTCTTCCATTTGCCCTTCAAATATCCTTACCTGCCTGATATGCTCATTATCTTCCAGATGGATAATATAAGTTGGTTTGCCACCCGAGTCAATTGTTTCAACTTCCTGCACATAAGTGATGGAATAATCATAAAATACACGTTTTACAATATGCCGTATTTCACGGGCCAGATTAGCTTCTTCATAACCTTTTAAACTGCCTGCCCATCTTCCTTTTGTATCATAATATACCAGGGTATTTATACCATTTAAACTAAATCTCGCGGTAAAGCCATCCTTTATTTTAGCCCAGCGTTCACTACTTACATTTTTATAGGTCCTGGTAAAATCTTTTAACGCTTTCGGACTAACGGCGGCTATATCATCCATACGAGCATTAACCGGTGTTACTGTTTTTTCAACGGCAGTTATATTTTTCTGAGGTTCCAGTACCTCTGTATTAACCGATTTTTGAGCATAGGCTCCATTGCTTACTGCCAGGGCGAAAATGTATCCGGCCACTAAGGCAAAAAGAAAATTTTTCATTTTTTTAAATTTTGATTGTTGAGGTAATTGTTTGTTGATGGATTAAATCTTGGTACCAATTATTGTTGAAATGATTTGTCGCTGCATAAAGAATTTGGGAAACAAAAAATCCGGTTTTCTTATCTTTTTTTTACTATCTTTCTGAAATACATTTTTTTATACTATGACTTTTGATAATCCCACCATAATTTCCGCTGATGAAGAATTGATCAGGAGCCTTCAACAAAATAATGCGTTTAAAAGAAAGGCGGAAGAGGAACTGTTTAACCGCCATGCTTATTTTATAAAAGAAGGGATGAGTAAATATTCGTTGCCACAGGAAGAAGCCTTTGATGCTTACTCGGATACGATCCTCCAGTCAATCGACAATATAACCCGGGGACTTTTTGAAAAGAGATCTTCGCTCAAAACCTATCTTTTCAGGATTTTTAGTAACAAATGTGTTGACCTCATAAGAAAAAAAACGACCATTAAGGGTAGCGTTCACCAAACCTCATCTATTTCGGATATGCTTTTAATGATAGCTGATTCGGCCAAAACGGTTATTCAGCAATTAGTTGAAAAAACCGACCTGGATATACTAAAAAATAAAATGCATGAGTTATCAGAAAGTTGCCGGCAATTATTAGCAATGTTTGCCGATGGATACAATGACAAGGAAATCGCAATAACTATGGAATATAAAACTCCGGAGGTTGTAAAAACCAGCCGTTTGCGGTGCCTCGATAAATTGCGTCAATTATATATTAATAAAAAAGACTGAAATGGAAAACATGGAATATATTGATGACTATTTTAAAGGATCACCCACTGATTTGCAAAAACAACAGTTTGAGCGCCGGATCATCAATGATAATGTATTTGCGGAAGAAGTGGCTTTTTATATATCAGCCAATAGGGTGGTTAAAGAACAACTGCTGATGGATAAAAAGCAACGGTTCCGCGAAATTTATGAGCAGCATAAAGTAGTACCCATTACAAAACAGCCGGTTAAGAAAATATGGAGGTATATGGTTGCGGCAAGTGTGATCGCTGCTGTTGTTCTTTCAACATGGTTTTTGCTGGGTGAAAATACCTCGCCACAGCAACTGGCCGACAGGTATATTCAGCAAAACTTTCAAACGCTAAGTGTAACCATGGGTAGCAAGGACAGTCTGCAATACATTTTAAATTTAGTGAATTCCGGAAAACTTTCTGAAGCGTTGACAAGGTTAGAAACCCTGGCGCAAATCGATCCCTCCAATAAAAATGCAACAAAATATGCCGGTATCGTTTCCCTCCGGCTTAACCAGTACGACAAGGCGCTAACTTATTTTTCAATGTTAGCTTCCGACACATCACTTTACAGTAACCATGGTAAGTTTTATGAAGCGGTCACTTTATTGAAGAGAAATAAAACAGGCGATGTTGAAGAAGCGAAAAAGAAATTACAGGAAGTTGTGGAAAATGAGCAGGAGGGAAAAGAAGAAGCTATTAAATGGTTGAAGAAACTGGACTAACAAACTAAACTTTCAATAAATTAAAAATACTAAACAACACTTTTATGAAAAGTATTAATCGCGGCTATCTTTTAGTATTGATCGCTTTTTTTATTATTATATTAATACTCTTTGTTTTTTTATTTTATTGTAATCGTTGTAAAAAACAATCGTCGGTCCCTCAGCAGGGTGGAAATATCAGTTGGAACATATTGTTTAAAGAAGGTACTACCAAGGATACCAGGGAAAAAGTAATTAAAAATATTAAACAATATGTACAGGATTTTTACGATGATTATAACGCAATAAACGGCACCAGCTTTACACCACAGGATCATGTTGCAACCTGCCCCTGCGATACCTTGCTTTATAATTATGATTTTTTGTCAATTTTCGGCGCTGGCCCTTCTGTTACTACTGCTCAAAGTTCTCAAACAACAGAGGCCAACGGGAATGCGCTTATATCCAACAATATCCCCATTACCGAGCCGCAAAAACCGGTAACCCGGAAAACCGATAACCAATATGTTATAGATTCAATTCCCTTATTTAATAAAAGAATAGATACATCAAAAATTCTTGCCATTATTGATTCCGGCATAGATCCCGGTCTCTTTACACCTTCCCTGGATGGTCTTATCTGGAAAGATGTTGTCCCTGCCTCCACCATTTATAATTTTCTGCCATTCCAGGTTCAAACAAATGTAATGGATGCAACGGACGGAAAACATGGCAGTGCCGTAGCTTCAGTAACGATGAAGACCATGGAAAATAATGCCGTGTATCCCAGGTTAATGATATTAAAAGCATTGAACGAAAAAAACCAGGGAAGTGTATTTTCCGTTAGTTGCGCCCTTAGTTATGCCATTCAAAAAAAGGCAACAATAATAAATTTAAGTTTGGGATACGAGGGCAGCGAAGATTCTATTCTTCACCATTACATTGGCAGGTGTGCATCAGTTACACCCGCAATTGAACTTTTCGTCGCCGCAGGCAATATGCCTGCACCTCATATTAGCAGTAATTTTTGCCTTCCAAATACCAGTAATCAATTAAACAGTGCCAGGTTATTTTACCCGGCATGCTTTAGTAAAGATTATGACAACGTTACAAGTGTAACCCAAATGAGTAACCCCAAAACGGGTTGTTATTATCAAAATTATTCGAATGAATATATAAAACTGGGCGTACTTGACACCAGCAATTGTTGTGCAATCAAGGTTGATTTTCAAAGAATTTCAAACTACTATGAAGGCTCATCATTTGCAACACCGGTGGCAAGCGGCCTTAGAATGGGCACGCTTCTTCAACCATCAAACTGGAATAGTTTAATACGTATTGATCCTCTTAAAAAAGTTTCTATAGACGGAAAGTATATCATGTATTCATCAAACCCGTAATTAAAGATTGAAAACAGCAGCTGTTATACTTTTATTGGTATTATTTAATTTGTCCCTTCCGGCTCAATGCCCAGACAGGAGTTTCTTATGGCACAGAATTATTTTCCTTCGTGATTCCTCCACCGTTCCGTCCGGCAAACAACTGGAGGAATTATTAGGTTACCACAAAAAAATAAATCAATGTAAATACCGGAACGATTCAACGCATGCGCTTTTATTACAAAGAATCGGTATTCTATATGCCAAACAAAAAGATTATTATTCCGGTATCCAATATACCGGAAAATCAATATCCCTTGTAAATCAATTTAAAGGCAACCCTTCTGTCAACCCGGCGATGTCTATAAAAAGCTACCGGAATTTATATATGATGTATGATTCTTTAAAAATGGAATCCAAAAAAACAGCCGCTATTGATAGTTGTATTTCACATGCCCTGCGCTTTGGTACCGGGTATAATTTTGCGCTTGATGCAACAAGGCTAAACATTGAACGGCTTTTTGGTATTGGTGACTATTTTCGTTGTATACAATATGCTAAGTTGGGTGAAACATTTATTAATAAACTCAATACATCCCCGTTGGAAAAAGAACAAGCAAATCTTGAATCCTTTTCCTGGAAGATTAACGCACTTATATTTTCAAAACAAACCAATGAAGCACGAAGATTGTTGTATGATAGAATCCGCTTTGCAGAAACCCACAGGAAACCCGATCTATTGGCCACTTACTATGGCCTGTATGCCACCGTATTAAAGGAAGAAGGGAAAGCCAGGGAAGCAATTGGTTATTATAAAAAATCCTTCACCTACAACCAGCAAATTGGCTACCAGGCCGGTTGTGCACAGGCATTGAATAATATTGGTTTTACCTTTTCAACCCGCCTGCACGAAAATAAAATGGCAATGCCATATTATTTCAGAGCACTCCAATTTGCAGATGCGAATGAATCTTTAAATATATTGGATAATATTGCAAACATATATGTGCAGTCAGGTAATTATGATTCCGCATTTTTTTTCTTTCGAAAAGCTTTCGACCAGTTGGGCCCCGGCTTTACGGAAGCAGATCTTTTAAAGAACAACCAATCGGCACTACCGGGTAAAATAACCGAATACATTACAGGAATGGTGCTCGACAAGGCTGGTGCATGGTTTAATAAATATAAGGTAAGCGGGAATAAAGAAGCATTAAAAGAAGCCATACGTATTTACGAGTTAACGGACCGTTATTTTGACAAGATAAAAGAATCCCAATCCGAAATACAATCCAAACTTTTCTGGAAAACCAACAACCGCCGACTATACGAAAATTCGATTGAAGCTTGTTATACGATCCAAAATAAAGACAAAGCCTTTTATTTTTTTGAAAAAAGCCGCAGTGTATTGCTGAACGACCAAATCATGGAGCAGCGTTGGATGAATGACAGGGATCTTGCAAAACAGGCGCAGTTAAAAAAAAACATACTCGAAATTGAAAGGCATTTACAAAATAACCCTGCATCATCCAAAGACAACCTTACCCTTCAGCAACAGCTCATTACCAGCAAGCAGGAACAGGAAATATTGCGCAAGAACATCAACGACCTGCATCCTTCCCACGCTCAAAATTATTTTGATTCCAGTTCCTTAAACCTGGAAATTATTAGAAGAAACATTTTGAAAGGCGAAAAATCTTTACTTGAAATATTTACCGGCGACAGCGCCGTTTATATTTTAGCTATTACGTCTGGAAACACTTCTCTTATAAAGCGCAACAGGTATTTGTATGATAGTCTCAGTACTGCATATATTTCTTTTATTGGCCGCCCCGAAAGACTGAATAAAGATTTTGCGGGTTTTGTAAACATATCGCAAAATCTCTACAAGCTTATTTTTCAAAACCTTCAATTAAAACCAGGCGGAAGCCTTATTATTTCACCTGACGGAAAAGGCTTTCCTTTTGAATCCTTAATATTAAATGCAGATTACCGGCAACCGGATTATTTACTCAACCATTATGCTACAAGCTATACTTATTCAGCAGGATACTTAATGAATGAATATGCAGTAAATAGAGGCAATCGCAACAGCGTGTTTGGAATGGCCCCGGTGATTTATAAAAGCAGCTTCGGTTTGGCCGAATTACCAGGAAGCGATATTTCATTACAGCGAATAAAAAACGAATTTTCAGATGCCACTATTTTTGTTAAAGAAAAAGCCACGAAAAATAATTTTTTGCACTATTTCCCTGAATATGCGGTCGTTCAGTTATACACCCATGCAGCAGATACCAGCGCTAACAATGACCCCGTAATTTATTTCGCGGATTCAGCTTTGTATTTATCCGACCTGATCCCCGACCGAAAACCAGTCACCCAGTTGGTTATTCTTTCCGCCTGTGAAACTGCGAATGGTAAACTTTACCAGGGTGAGGGTATCTTTAGTTTTAACCGCGGATTTGCGGCCCTGGGTATCCCTGCGGCAGTAAGCAATTTATGGTCGGTAGATAATCAATCCACCTATCGCATTACAGAACTTTTTTACAAATACTTAGCGCAGGGATTGCCAACCGATATTGCTTTGCAAAAAGCAAAACTCGAGTTTATAACTACCAGTTCCTCCAAGGAAAAAAAACTACCTTATTTCTGGGCCGGATCTATTTTAACAGGTAAGGTTGATAGCATTAAAAATAATACCAGCTTCCTATGGAAAGGGTTAGCACTAGCCGGACTATTTATCCTGTGCCTCGGCTATTTTGCCAATAAAAATATTTTGAAGAAAAAGAAGGAAACTAACCCGGATCTATTTTCTAAATTTGCGTAGCCTTTCAGTTAATATTGTACTCCTGTAATCCATATTTAAATATTTCAAACACTTAAAAGTATCCCCGCATCTATCTTAATTATAGCGCAACCTATTGCGGAATTTGTATTGTTTTAACTTTGTATAAAACATAGCCCAACATAATGCAAAAAGGCCATCCGCTGAAGCGAATGGCCTTAATTAATTTACCAGCTATAAAATTACCAGCTTTTTTTAGCTACGCCATCTTTAACGGCTTCCAAAGCCCGTGCTTCACCAAGCATCGTGGTCATTTTATTTCCCTTGCCATCATGCCCCTGGGCCATATATCCGCCACGGGCTGTTTTGGTTATCACCGCATCCTGCATGGGAACGTTTTTTTCTTTCGTTTTCATGCAATAAGCTGTTAACATGTTTGACATTTTGTAGAATTTATGGTTA
>JACMLJ010000014.1 GCA_014379625.1 Ferruginibacter sp.
CCGTCCCACGACATATATTTGTTACCACCCGGGATAGTAGAATAAATGGCCACACCCGGTGCAAAGAGGTTCACCAGTTTTGCTCCATAATTACTAAATGAAGCCGCCAAGCCACCAGCATCGCTTGCACCTACCGTAATCCAGTTAGTGGCCATGGTATCCGTAAGCAGATATTTAGGATTGGGGAAGTTATCAAAAGCATCAATATTTCTTTTGCTGTTGCCTGCCGCCTGCACCAGCAGCACATCTTTAGCAACTGCGTATTTTATGGCATCATCAATCATTTTTTTATCCGGGCTAAGGCTTTTCCCAAAACTCATATTGATCACTTTGGCCCCGTTATCAACCGCATAGCGGATACCCGAAGCAATATCCTTGTCGTATTCGTCTCCTTCCGCCGAAGTGCGTACCATCATGATCTGCACATTATCAGCGATACCCTCCATACCAATTCCATTACTGCGGTTTGCCCCCACAATTCCCGCCAGGTGCGACCCATGCATTAAGGCGCCATTCGATATATTGGCATTGCCATACCACCTGTTCGCTTCCAATTTCTCATCATCACCCGTTATTTCCCTGCGGTTATCTTCAGGTGGAAACTTATCCCCACTGGCCCTGCGCACTTCGCCCGTCACGTATTGCTGCAATTCATCTATTACAAATGTATTGGTTATACCGGGTGTTGAAAACTGCTTAAATACCTCGAGAAAAAATTCCTTCAGGTCCTTTTCCATTTTATCGGCAGGTTTATAGGCAGCAAGCTGCTTTGCGGTAAATTCACTACCTGCAAAATTTGACTTGAGCGTGCTGTCGCAAAAAAACGCATTCGCCAGGTAAGTTCGCAGGTTATTTAATTCAGTTTCGTTCATACCCTTTCCCACTACCCCGCTACGGGCTTTTTGCCATAAAGCGTACTCATATTTCTGCTCCCGGCTAAGTAGCCCGGTATCAATCGAAATACCCTCATATTTTGCCTTAAACCGCCAGTATACCCTTATCCATTCGCTACTGTTTGACTGTACATTTCTGCCATCCGGGTTGCCAAGGAAATTCCAGCCATGCACATCATCTGCATATCCATTTCCGTCATCATCAAGTCCATTGCCCGGTATTTCTTTTGGGTTAACCCACAATACCTTTTGCAGGTCTTCGTGACTGGTATCGATACCATCATCTAATATGGCGACAATAACGGGAGTGCTTTTTAACTTTTTTTCAGCCAGAAAATGGTAGGCCTTATCAAGGCTAATGCCATAGTAACCGGTAGTTTTTTGGTCTTTCAGGTGCCATCCCTGCAAGGCCTGCTGCTGGGCATGCGAAAAAAACGTGACGAAGAAGAGCAGGGAAATTGAAAGGATAATTTTCATAAAGTAATAAAGTGAATTTTTAATAGGATGTATCCCAAATTGTCGCCGACTGCTGTCTTCACCATAGCCGTCAACTTAAGGGAAAAATATAACGTGGTGGCAAAAAATGACACAGCCATGCTTTACAGCATGGCCTTCAATTTTATTCCTCATCGTGAGTGTTTTTTGTACCATCGATTACATTCATGTAATCGTAATGGTTAGTTATTTTATACTGTAAAGTATACATTTTATTTTTTTAATTGTTAATTGAACTGAAATATTTCTTCTGATTTTATCGGGTTTTTCAAAACAATTTTCTTTACTTTTTTTTACATTATTGTCCGGTAAAAAGCAGCCGGATTCGCTAAAAGCTTTTACCATTAAGGGTTCTACTGAAAGCATACCGCTACAAACTTAGCTGGTCTTTTTGAAGACGGTCAAAAAAGAGCATCTTCAAAAAAGTCATCGCACCTGTTTTTGTATCGCGGAAAATAAATTTCGCTAAATGCTATGATCATCTCGCTTTATGCACTTCCAGTTCTATCTCAATCATAAACTCGGGCAAAGCCAGTTCTTTAACGCCCAACCATGAGCCTGTGGGAAATTGTTTTTTATAAATTTCATTACGGTAAGCGGACTGCTTTAGGAATTCAGGCATATTGGTGGTCAAAATATTTTCTACCACCACATCATCAAAACTGCAACCATAGTGTTTAAGCACTTTGTCTAAATCTGAATAACAATTTTTCATTTGCTGTAGTAAATCTCCCTTTGCAGTAGGAACCCCTGCATCATCCATACTTACGGCGCCGGAAACTTTAATATCGTTGCCGATTTTTACTGCATGAGAATAGCCATAGGCTTTTTCGGTTTCGGGGCGGAGATTGAAATACTCAGGTATTTCTATTGGAGCCGGTTTAGTAGCTGCGTCTGTAGTAGTTGCTTTGGTACCTCCGTCACTGCTGCAACCTGCAAGCAAAAAACTAAAAAATAAAACAGTAACTACTGAAGAAAACTTTATCATGTTTTTTGATATTTGAAGTTAAAAATTTGTAAGGTTATAGTTTTTTTTGATGGCGAAGCTGAAGCAGGATGGTCAAATTTTGGCTTCTTCACTTCCCAAATTCTTTTGACTTGTTCTTCTTAATTTTTGCGTCAACAAATTTTACAGAACAGTTAGCCTGCGGGCTAAATAAACAGGTAGTATCAGCCCGGCTGTATGGCTCAAACTTATTACTGCCATTATGCTAAAAGGGGTAACCACCGTTAATGCTTTCCGGATCTTTAAACAAGGTTTGTTAACTGCATAGAAATCCTTTCTGCAACAATCATTTCATCTTCTGCTCTTAAAATCTTATTCTGTGAATCCGTTAATGCGGTTTAGTATATTGAATATTTTTAAAGGGAATGCTGATGTTATCGCATTGCTGGTTTGCTGCTAACTGCCGCAAGCGTAAATGTATCTATTCTCTTCCGGAACCGGCTGATTTTCATTAATCCGGGATAAGTTTTATGCGTATTGCACCAGGTGAGAATAGATTATACGAATCTAAAGTTTTTTCGTGTAAGCATTGTAACTATTATTTATTTTGCCGATTCAGCCAATGACAGCTCGCGCAAAGAAATTCAGCAAGGTATATGATTGCTATAATACGGGTTCTGACCTACTATGACCTCTGCTGACTTCTGCTCCAAACCGATGAATCGTTGGCAGACCTGCAAGGGTAAGTGTAACGCTTTCCATTTATGTAGCATCTGCATTTACGTAATGACAATCTGTACAGTATTGGGCTTCTGTTTCTTGTGCAACATTACCCTTGTCATCCCGCCTTATATGCAGTTTCTGTTCGCAGGCTCGAATGTTTGTCTCCGACTTTCTTCAGATTCGTGGTCGCCCACGACACCCTTGCCATTGACTAATACTTCCTACTGCAAAGCGTATCAGGGACTTTCGCCTTAAGCTACAACACATACCTGGCATACCATAAGTAGGCCCCAGTTAAATACCAGGGCCTGTTGAATATCATCGAAAGCGGTAATTTATCCCGTAGCCACCCTTGATACCAGTATATTTTCCATTACCAGCATATCCATATTGGTTCGTAAATAGCAACTGATCGCTTCAACAGGCATGTTCACGATTGGTTCATTCTCGTTAAATGAGGTATTCAGCAGTATCGGTATCCCGGTTTTTTTCCGAAAAGTTTCAATCAGTGCATAATAGCGGGGAGAAATATTTTTGCAAACAGTTTGTAACCTGCCCGTTCCATCGATATGGGTTACTGCAGGTATAAGTTTTTGTTTTTCTTTTTTAACCGGCAAAACTTTTTCCATAAATGGCACTTCCTCATCCAGTTCAAAAAAATCTTTTACATATTCTTTTAAAATGGAGGGAGCAAACGGGCGGAAACTCTCCCGGTGTTTGATTTTTATATTCAATATTTCTTTGGCATCCGTTCTGCGGGGATCCGCAAGTATGGAGCGCCCTCCCAGTGCACGCGGACCAAATTCGGCACGACCGGTGAACCAACCTACCACACCACCATTCACTATGCAATCCGTTACTTTATCAAAAAGGATATCATCTTCGTATTCAGAAAAAACAATTCCCTTTTCTGTAAGCATTTTTTTTATGCTTTCATTGTTAAAATGAGTCCCAGTACAGGCGCTCATGATAGCAGGCTGCCTTTCTTTTTTCAGCAACTGGTGCTGAACGTATAAAGCCGCACCCATCGATATGCCTGCGTCGTGGCCCGCCGAAGGTATGTACACATTTTTAAATTCCGTATTGCTTGTTATCTTCCCATTGGCCACGCTGTTCTGCGCAATTCCACCTGCCAGGCAAAGATTGGCGGACCCTGTTCTTTTGTGCAGGTTTTTCAATATATGGAAGATTATTTTTTCCGTTATGTTTTGTACAGATGCCGCAAGATCTTTATGGTATTGGGATAAGGGCTCCTCTTTTCCGCGGGGTGCGCCAAATTCCTTTACCATCCGTTCACTGTACATTGGCGCAACAACCGGCACGTGATCATTGCCATAGCTGATTATACCTTCTGTGGCCGGCCGGAAATAAGCAAGTTCCAGTTTAAATAAACCATTGGCGGTAAGCCGGATTACTTTTGACAGTTGTTCTGTATAAACAGGTTTTCCATAAGGCGCCATACCCATCACTTTATATTCATCACCATAGTTCGGGAAGCCCAGCAACTGCGTAAAAGCGGTATAAAATATACCAATGGAATGAGGAAAATCAACAGAATCCAATATTTCCACCTGGTTGTTGTTGCCCAAACCAAGCATGGTTGTGGAAAAATCACCAGACCCGTCAATAGACAGGCAGGCGGCTTTTTCAAACGGAGATGCAAAGAATGCAGAAGCAATATGGCTGCGGTGATGTTCTACCTGTTTTATCTTTCCCTCAAAAGCGGATTCCGGTAAACCGGAAATACCGGATAATTCTTTTTCAATAGACGATACTTTGCGACTATTCAAAAGTCGTTCCCTGATTACCGCAATACTGCCTGCCGGGTTTTTTGCGAGGAGTACTATTTTTTTCAGCAATTTCGCTTTTGGATCCCTGCCGATAGCAAAAAAATCCACATCGCCATATCCAATTCCAGCCTCCTGCAAACAAAATTCGAGGGACAATTTTGGAAACCCCGCCCAGTGTTTTATCCTTGTGAACCGCTCTTCTTCAATTGCCGCGACGAGGCTGCCGTTAATAAAAATGGCTGCTGATGCATCTGCGTGATAAGCGTTGATACCAATTATGATCATTTGATTATTTATAATTTACCGGGTCATCCGCCCTGGTGTGTATTTTTATATAATATACCTGTTTCGGTTTTTAGAGGTGAAGGTTACTGTTAGTGAAGATACGAAGACGGTTGGAGAATTAAGGTTAGAGGCATGAACCGGCCAAAGACAGGACCGGGTGAAGTTGATAAAGCTTAAACGAGCGTTATGTTAAGCACAAACATGACCGGAGTATTTTTTAGCCTGGCTTTCATTGTAGAACCGTTCCCTTCTTTTCAGAACGGTTAAACATCCCTATCATTAAAAAAATGAATGCATACACGATTATATTGAACAGTGTATGGTGTTCCAGGGTTAAGGGCAGATCCCAGTTTTTGTTAGCCGCTACCAGTACTATACTTATCCTGCTCACATTGATCAGCCAGATAACAACACATCCCCCCAACATCCAATATACTTTTTTAGAAAGGCGCCCGTTATTGGCGAAAATAAATGCAATCCAGAAACTTAAGAGCCCGTATCCCAGGCACGCATACACGAGATGTACTCCCCTGCCATTCACTATATTAACATGGTATGCATCGCGGAGATAAGTATCAAAACCAAAGATCGCAACCAGCATACGCGAACCATTGAGCAAAGAGAAACGCAACTGCGATGGGTAATCCAAGTACCGGGCTATAAACGGGCTGTAGTAGCCGCCTGGTACGGTAAGTCCAATAATAGCTTTGGTTCCAAAATAGAGGATGCAGAAAGCCCCAACGAATTTGATGAAATACAGAAGATAGGAATTTTTTATGGTCAACATTCAATTAAAAGTTTTGTAAATTATCCAGTGTTAGGGTGATATCGCTGCGTTTGTTTATATAGCTTTTTTCATTGAACCAGCTGGCTTTTTGGTATTCCCGTTAAAATAAAAGGCTTCCAGGTATTGATAAGAAAAATGACTGATGACAATCGTAAGTAAACCCACGCCAATAAAACCGGTAACGGGATTAAAATGCTTAAACGGCATCTTATTAAGCAATGCAGAAAGCAGGTAAATAGACAGGGAGTGCCATAGATACATACTATAAGAAATCCGCCCGAGGTAAGTTACACATTTACCCGAAAGCAATTTTGATAAAAAGGTTTCCCTGGTGATCAAATGAAACAGCAGGATACCAAATCCCCCGGTCATTACCGTGTCTGCAAAAGACCTGAGTAAAAAAGCCGCACCGCCTGCATACTCCAAAACAGGAGTGAATTTCATAAGCCTGCCGGCATACATTATAAACATTGCTATAGCCAGTCCTTTAATACCGTAAAGGAACGCAGGTAATTTTTTTTCTTTAATAAAATAGTAAGCGGCGATGATACCCACTGCGAATTCAGGAAACCGGATAAGTACCTGCGTTTCCCACCAGTTGTATGATAAATATCCGGCATTGACGTAACAAAAAAGTATAATAGAACAACCCGAAAATAATAATGCCGCTTTTAAGACTGATAATTTTCCCGACAGGTAAATAAATAAAGGCAAAATCATATAAAAATGCCATTCGGTACCTATGGACCAGAATGGACCTGAAATGGTATTTCCCGTGACCACATTATTTAAAAAAAGGAAATGAAAAAATACATTGTACCAAAGGTCAAAAGCGGGATGGTAAGATTTTACAATGAATGCATACACCAATACGCTGAGATAAAAAGCGGGTGCAATCCTCAGGAATCGCTTGTACAGAAAGCGGAGCGAGGTGGTTACCCCGAATTGTTTATTACCCTCCACCAGGTACATACAGAAACCACTGATCACAAAAAAGAAATCCACCCCGTTTCCAACTATTGCAATGGATTGATAAAGGTCAACGGAAAATAATTTCAACGGGGGATTGTGAAAAAAAGTCCAGATATGAATCCAGATTACGCCAAACGCGGCAAAGGCCCGTAAACCATCTACCGGCTTAATACGGTTGTTTACCATTTATTTATTTTGTAAATGTAATTACAGGTTTGGAGAGATGGGTTAAAAATGCTGTTCGCCCTGCCAATACTTTATTCATTTGAACCTTGTTCACTACATTTCAAACCGGGATATCAAGGTTTAAAAATTGGGTATGTTCACACAACCGCAATACCCCCCGGCTGGCCAAACATGGTTTCGTACTGTTTTTTAATTGCATCAAAATCAATCGAGTTGAGCGCGTATTCCCTCGCTCCTTTATGCCAATCGTCCATTTCTTCGTCCGGCATTTCGGCAAAAAAACGAATGGCATCCCCCAGTTCACCGTCTTTTTCAATAGCGATATTCATCCCTGCTTTTTGGTTGTATAAGCCCATCCAGGGTGTTCCGTTACTGGTAATCACCGGCTTACCGGCAGATAAGGCTTCGTAAATAGCATGTCCAAAATTCTCACTCTTACTTGGCAAAATAAAAACATGCGCATTTAATAATGCGGTTGCTATTTGTGCAGGCTCAATATCTCCATGATAGTTTACCCGGATATTAAGTGGCAACTGATTAACCTGGAGTAAACAGGCCTGCCAGTAACCATGATCTTTTACCGGGCCATAGATATCATAGCTGATGTTTTGGGTACAATGTGTTAATTCCTGCAATACCCGTAAATAATTCTTCATCGGGCTGATGAGGCCAACAGAGACCAATTGCAGCGTTCCGGGCTTTTTGCTTGGAGTGGCCTGCATAGAAAAAACACGCGGGAAATTAGCCGCTACAAAAACCGTTGTTTGCTTACCAAATATGTTTTGAATGAATAATTTTTCATCTTCGTTGGAAGCATGAAACCGGCACCGGTGCTGAAGGCCAAGGATTTTCCAGCACCATAAATATATTTTCTTCTTGAATGGTTTTTGTGCCAGTGCAGCGGGGTGCAGCATACCCCTTGCTGAAACGATCTTACGGGGGATTTTACAAAATAATAAAGGCACGATATTGAAGTACCAGCTAAAAATACCGTTTATAAATAGTATGTCTGGTGCGGAGCGTTCTATTTCATTTTTTAAAACCCTTATCTTTTGGGTTGCTTTGGAAGCGTACCATACCTGCGTGTACGCATTAAAGTTAACCCATGTATCAAAAGGCGGTTCCTGTAACAAATCGCCGCCGAGGTCGGTATTGGAACAAAGTATTTTAAAACAGGTATCCGGTCGCCTGAATTGTGTTACCAGGTTGGCAATAGACTGAACGGGTCCACCAGCTTTATAAGCGGGAGAAAACCAGTCTATGCAGATAAAAACTGTGGTCATTGGGTAGGTGCCTTTTCTACCCGAAAAGAACTTTTAAATAACAGGATCATTACCGTTATCAAAAAACAGGATTTAACCACATGTCCTAAAATGGTCTGCAGCTCACAATCCGGGCGGATCGGGTAATAAAAAACAAGCGCGGTAAACAAAATAAGCGCCGGGTAGTCACGGCTTTTTTTATAAAATATATTCAGTATCCCGGAATATAATAATCCAAGCAAAAACATAAAAACACAACCACCGGCTATCCCGAAATTAACGTAAGCATCGCCCAGGGAACTTAAACCCATAGAAGTTCCCTGCCGTATCCTTAAACCCGAATATTTCATAAAAATCGTCCGGTCTCCCGCATTCAATTTATTGGGCGCAAACATACGGGGCATGATGGCTGCTTCAAAAACCTGGTACATTTCCTTCCCGTTTGAAAAAGGTACCAGGGCCGGAACATTGTACATGATATTGGTAATAATATATCCCTGGTTGATCCTTACATTGGATGGCGCAAGGTTATCAAAACTAAAAATACTTTTATCCCTGTTTTTCTCCGCATATAATTTTGAAAAGGTTTCAACACCTGCTTCTTCCCGGCCACTACCGGTAGCATCCCGGTAACTCGCTTTTAAGAGCTGTATGGTAAGCACCAAAAAGATAAAAGCTGCGCATCCGATTAATTTTATATTGAGCCCAAATTTGTACTTAATAGCAAAAACAGAACCTATAAAGATAGTCCAGGTGAGCAGGTCATGAAACATACCGTTCACCAGCGATGAGCCCACGATAGAACTGATCACCAGCACCAGGGGCAAAATTTTCAGGTTCCGGGTTCCGATCACTAAGAGGAATAATCCAATAAATTTAAAGCTACCCAACAGGAAGAATACAAATGCAAGTTCAGATCCGAAGAAACCCGCCACCACACTGGTAACAAACCCAATCCCAATAAACCAATAAGGTAATTGCCGGTTCCGGTTTACAAATAATATAATTTGTTTTTCATCAATAATTTCGCCGTTTAGTTTACCGGCAAAAGAATGCAGTCCCAGAATAAATGACATAACCGCCGGTATGGCATAGGCGAAATATTCATGCTCAGGTATCTTCATTTTGTAATGAAAATACTGGTACTGATCCAGTCCGTTATAGGCCAGACTGGGACCTACAAAAAATTGTACGCACATAAACGCCCCGAATAAATAACGAACTGGTATTACAAACCCGATTGCATTAAACAATAATATAAACTGGTGCAAGGCTAAAAGGATACTGAAATAAGATATCCAGCTCATCCCGATAAATATTACCCTGATCACAATCGAGATTCCCAGGAAAACCGGCCAGTTAAAATTTGTATTAAAGAGTGTTTTCAAGTTTTTATTTTTAACTCCCCAGCAGCACCTCACCGTTACACAAGCTCAGGATTTCGGGAAGTCCTACCCTGATGATGCTGGTCGCTTTTGAAACAGGTGAGCGCCTGCCGGACCTCACCCCCAACCCCTCTCTACGGGGAGCGGGCAGCCCTACCCTGAAAATGCTAATCGCTTTTTGGGAGGTGGAGCTTGCAATGCTCAGTCGCGACTGGCCGACTAAAAAAAAATACTGGCAGACTAATGTTATCTTATAGATTGTTCAACCGCCATGCAGATATTTTCGAAACTCCATGACCGGATGATCTGCAAAGATCGTTTACCCATTACTGTTAATCCAGCCTGATCTGATAACAGCTTTTCCATTTTTTTCAGCAGGTCATTGCCATCCCTGCTCCTGAAAACATACCCGTTCATTCCTGGTTCTACCAGGTCAACTGCACACCCGCATTTATCACTCACCAGCAAAGCAAGTGAACAGGCCATTGCTTCGTTTACGGACAGTCCCCATGTTTCGCCGGGCCCCTGGGACGGTAACACCAACACATGCCCCATCCTGTAAATTTCAGGCATCTTAAATTGGTTTTGAAAAGGGAGAAAATGAATCCTGCTGCTAATTTCGGCGGGTTGCCTGCCGGCTATTTCTTTCAATGCAGGTTCCAGTTCTCCATTTCCCACCATTAAAAGATGTGCATTGCTTCCGGGCAAAAGCAGGAATGTATTCAACAATAAGCGGGGATCTTTCTTTGTTTCAAATTTACCGGCAAAAATAAATACAACCGTACCCGGGGAAATGCCCGGTTCTTCTACTTTACCGCCAACTCCTTGCGCCATAAAACGGTCATTATCGATCGCGTGCGGGGCAAAAACAAGTTGTGTGTTTTTTAAACCGTGTGTAAGGTAATATTCCTTATTGGCCGTACCAACATACAAAGCCTTGTCAATATGCCTGTACACCCAGGTTAAGAATATTCTCCTTGCCGCTTTTTTTAAGGATGGCCCTCCTGTTTCATCGAGTAAATTAGAGTCGCCCCTGAACAGGATTTGCTTCTTTCCTTTAAAATGCCTCAGCGCTTTTAAATGGCTTTTAAAACACCATCCAAAAATTAAAATGGCATCGGGTTCCCATCTTTCCAGCTCAGTTACAAGAGACGGGTTATCAATTCCCGCAAAATGGTGAGAGCCAGGCTGAGGGGAAATATTTTGTACAAATGTATATGCATAACCCTCCAGCAAAGGTATATCCCATTCCACTTTTTTACCGAAACCCGGATCATACTTTTCGCCCGTTTCCAACTGGCCCCAGGTATAGAATACCTTTGGCAAAATTATGCCCCGCAAGGATAACATCCTGAATAAAGGCGCATTATATTGAATAGGATGCGTGGATACAATGGCCAGTTTTTTTAATTTTTTAATGGTCATTTTCCGCTGTTGGGTTTTGCCCAGATCATGGTATCCTTTTCCTTTTTATGTTCTTCCCAGTTTTGCCCATCCAGTGTAAACAAACTGTACCCCATGCTGTGGATGTAATCTTTAGCAATACCGATCCTCAGCCCGGCCTGTTCTTCCGCCCAGGGCTCAAATTCGAACAGAATATTTGAAACCATTTTATTTCGCAACAGGTTATGCATACCTTCAAATACAAATAACTCATAACCCTGTACATCCACTTTCATCCAGTCAATTCCGCTAATATCGCGGTCCTCGCAAAATCTATCAAGCGATAGGGAATTTACCGCTACATATTCATCTGAATAGGTTGGTGACAATGAACTCTTGCCATATAATGCCGACTGGTAAAATTTCATGGATTGGTTATCATCTTTATGCACCAGGTAATTGTGCAATTCATATGTATCAATTTTATTTTCAATGAAATTGCATTGTAAGTATTCAAATACCGTGGGGGAAGCTTCAAATCCATAATACCGGATATTTTGCCGGGCTTTTACTACCGGTAAACCAACCGCTCCAATATTTGCCCCT
Source organism: Ferruginibacter sp. (assembly GCA_014379625.1). Lineage (GTDB taxonomy): Bacteria > Bacteroidota > Bacteroidia > Chitinophagales > Chitinophagaceae > Ferruginibacter. The sequence goes on from JACMLJ010000014.1 coordinate 11,714, forward strand.
ATATCAAAATAAATATCGCCCGACTCTACATGCGTGTTCAAAAAATCTATTATTTCTTTTTCATAGATCCCGTTTATTAATAATTCTACGCCAATATTTTCGAGCGTATTGGGTATCTTATACCCGATATTGTAATGAGCATAAAATGAAAGAGGGGCCGACTGGTTGATATATTTTTTAAAAAAGAATTTCCCAATCCTTAACTTACCCTTGAACCAGGGAAGCTGACGATAGCATTGCAACAACCTTTGTTTCATTTTTGCTTGTTTTTAACCGTGGCTTCATTTAAAAGTTTTGCCAGTTGCCCGGTGACAGATTTAGCCGAATAGGTTTCAAATAATTGTTGATTGATCTGACCGGGATTAAACTGTTTTAAAAACTTACAATAACTTTCCAATGTTTCAGCAAAGCCGTTTTCAATTGCCGGCAAACCGGCTACCCCTTCAAAATCCAGCACCATTCCAGCTCCCGATCCCCTCAACACATTTACGGCGGTACTTGCTGTATGCAGAACGGCCAGTATGGGTTTGCCCGAGAGTACCCCCTGGTATGATTTGGAAGGGGTATAATGTGGCTCTGTGCTCCCCAATATAAAAACTCCATCTGCATATTGCAAATGAATCAACACATCCAGGTAGGGCACCCGCTTCGGGTATTCAAAAATAACGGATTGCCAGAGCCCGTATTTTTCAGCCAATGGCTTTATTGTAAATCCGGCGGGGTCATTGGCGGTTTTACCAGTTCCAATAAAATGAAATTCTACCTGCTTAGTTGTTTGCGGCTGAAGTTTTAAACTTTTAAAGATGGCTTCCAATGGCTCGTAAGCCTTTGGTAACATGGCGCCGGCATAGACCAGTTGAATTTTGCCAGGCTTTTTTTCAAACAGGTAAGGCTTTATGTCTAATTGTTGTAACTGATCATGATCCACCTGCTCACCTCCATAAGGCATGGCCCCGCAAACAGCCTGTTGCTTTAGATGAGGGTTGCGCGCTAAAACCGCGATGTAGTAAGCTTCTGCAACCCCCGTGATGAGCAATGTTTTTTTTACTGCGATGGGTTCCAGCAACCTCGCGATTTGAGTACTGAACCAATGGCGCGATAAAATCTTGTCGCTTCCGGGGAACTCGTGCACCCATGGATCAATATAATCAATTCCATATTGTATGCCGGTTGACCGGTGCAGCCAACGACCCAGCAGCGCGCAATAAAAAGAGGGAATGGGGACGTATAAAAAATCAATCTTTTCGGATTGGATTATCTGTTTCGCCCTTTTGTACAACTGGAAAAAAGCACGTAAGCCGATATCACCGATTAACCTGTGTTTGGTTACCCGGAAGGCTTTTACTTTTTCAATCCTTAACGATGGTGGTAATAATTTTTCTAAATTGTAATCAAGGGTTTCTTCGTAGTATTTTTCATGCACCGTTAGGATGATGGGCTGCCAGCCAAAGGATGGCAGGTGTTGGGCAAATAACCTGCTGCGATGAACAGCCGCAAGATTAGAAGGTGGAAAATGGGGGGAGATGATAAGGATTTTTTTGATGCTACGATTATTTGGTTGAAATTACTATGGAATGATGTTGCGGCTATTCGCCTGTGGTGATATGATTTGGATAATTATAAATCATATTTCCGGTGTAGTGGTCGTTTTCCTAATGCAGGAGTATCGCCAGTGATGGAAACTTATACCATCTTAAACCTTATAAAACGAAAATTGATTAAAGTTTATAAAAGATCAAAATTACCCAGCATACATTATTTTGATCCAGCTGTAAAGCAGGCTGGCCAAAGACCTCCCCTTTAGGGGCCGGAGGCAAAAACAGTGTATTCGTATTCCTCATCTTCTTCATTATACAGCAGCGAACAACCTTCCTACCCGCATTTAATCTTTGAAATACCTGGCCTGAATTCGTACCCAATTAATGCTAGCGAATGAAACCGGACAATAAATTGCTACAGCCTTCTGTGCCCCCGGCCCCTAAAGGGGAGGCCTTCGGACAGTATTCTATTTTGCTTGACTTTTTAGAAGCTTATACAGTGCTTAAGAGACAAAACAGTGAACTTTCACCGAAGCAGCATCAATAGTTTTTCAGATTCTTTTTCCCAGTTCAATTGTTTATTTGCTAACTCATAGTTATGACGCTTCTGTACATTCAGCTTTTCCGGGTTTTGATACCCTTTTATTTTTTCCGCCAATGCTTTTCCGTCATTCACCGCAAATGATTCCCCTATTTTATATGCTTCATTAAAAGCCAGTTGCATGGATGTTTCGGAAAGGATGATGGCATTGCCCGCCAGCAGGTAAGTAAAAATTTTATTAGTGAGACAGATATCCCTGTTTGGAGGAACAGTTAATTCTATCGCCATACCCACATCAAACTGTGCTGCGAAGGCGGGTAATTCTTCGGGCTGGATGATGCCCGCAAAATGAATGTTGGAAAGTATTTTACCGGCATAAGTGGTAATATAGTTTAGCATCGCTTCGTCGCACCTGCCGGCCAGTGTAAGATGGATGTCCCCATCATTTAAAATACGCAAAGCGTTGATCAGCGCTTCCAGTCCGCGGTTGATACCAATGGTTTGGCTGAACCAGAAAAGCTGCAAACTGGTATCGTTCTCTTTCTTTTCGTTAAAAGGCGGTTGCTGGTTTAAAGGAAAACAATTGAGTAGCGTAATTGCAACCCCTTTAAAACCCCGATGATTTTTTTTTGTGGCGGCGGTGATCATCGCGCTTGCCCCACTGAAATAATGGAGTGAGGACAGGTATTTATTTTCCAGGAAAATGATCCTTTGCAGGATTGCTTTTTCGCCGGGCCCCGTTTCTCCCCGATGGTAGTCTTCAAAATCAAAACCGGCCTTTGCATGATGAAACCGGGCGGCATTTACAGCTACCGGCAAGGCTCCGAGGTTATGCCCGATATACCAGTCGGCCTTTATTTTTTTAGCGGCAGCCAACAGTTCATCATAGCATCTTGCCTGTGCCCGTTCGGCTATTAAAAAGCCGTTGCCCAACAGCTTGTTTACATGCCTGTTGATTTTTAATCTTAACCGGGTAAAGTTGTAGATAGTTTTGCCGTCTGCAGGTCGCCCACCTACCAATTGATGGTTCCAACCGGCCTCCTGCAATATTCTTTTATCTGTTTCGGTTGCCCAGGAAATCCAGTAACAATACAACAGCGTAACGCTATAACCTGCTTTGTGCAGGGCATCCGCTTCCTTTACAATCCGGGGGTTTAGAGAGGGCTGGCCGGTGGTAATTAGTACGATTTTTTTCAACTGTTTATTTGCGATGGGCTACACCCATCGCCACTCTATACGCCTTTTCAGGGCTTTGATGGTTGATTTCTTAGCCCTGAAAGGGCGTTATATGTTAGCTGCGGGTGAAGCCCGGAGATAATATCCACACCACCATTGCAAGCCCTGAAAGGGCGAAACCCCATGCATAGGGTGAAGTCTTGCTAAAAGAAATTAATCCCACACATAACGTTCATCATATCCTACCTTGTATTTTTTTAAAATGACCCGGTACTCATCCTGGAAAGTTATGTTTGCATGATGTGCATGTTGGTTACTGATATATTTTATTACTTTATCAACATCCAATGGACTTACAGAAAATGCGCCATAACCATTCTGCCAGTAAAAATTGTTTAGCGATTCATCCTTTGTTTTCATCCATTTGGATGAATGTGATTTTATTTCTTCCAACAATTTCATTAACGCTATTTTCTTTGACAACTTACATAAAATATGCACGTGATCGGTGTATCCTCCAATTTTTATTGGATAGCAATCCATGTTTTTGCAGGCACCCCCAAGATAACTATGCAATTCCTCCTCATAAGGTATTTGTATGAATGGCGCCCGGTGCTTTGTGCTGAAAACAATATGGATATAATTGTTTGCGAGAGACTGACTCATTTGGGAATTGTTACGGATTAACAATACAGGCCTTAATTTACAATTATTTTTTTATTTGGCATTTTTATTTTTCATTTTAATTTTAATTTTTTAACTATCTGTTGTTTATTATTTATCAATCATCAACCATCACTCATTTTTACGATGGGCTGCACCCATCGCTATTGTATTGCGCCTTTTCAGGGCTTTGACGGTTGATTTCTTAGCCCTGAAAGGGCGTTATATGTTAGCTCCGGGTGAAGCCCGAAGCTAACTCCCCGGTCATAGCAATAGAAAAACACATCCCCTATAAACCAAGATATTGAGCGGCAATCACCGTTACATCAAATCGTTTAGATGCGGCCATTCTGCAGGCTGTTCTGTTTATACTGGCAATATTGTTAACAGCCATCCGCATCTCTTCGCTATTATTTGTTTTAAAGCCGGTAACGCCTTCTTCTATCACTTCATCAACCGAGCCCTTTTTAAATGCAATCACAGGTGTGCCGCAGGCCATGGCCTCTATCATTACAATGCCAAAGGGTTCATTCCATTCTATCGGGAACAGCAGGGCTTTAGATTTTCCCAGCCATTCATTTTTTTGTTCATCATTTACCTGACCTATATATTTTATTTGTACCCCATCAATTAAGGGTTCCACTTCGTTTTTAAAATATTCCGCTTCATCCGGCAACGGAGAAATATTACCCGCAATGATCAAATTGTTATTAGTCGCTTTTGCTATTGCAATAGCGGTATGGCAGCCTTTCACTTTTTCAATCCTGCCCAAAAAAATCAGGGGGGCGTCATCCGGAAGGTTTTCGGTTACCGTATAGTTGGAAAAATTAATTGCATTGTAAACCACCTGCCATTTTCCTGAAACCGCACCTCGCGAAATAAGATTATTACTGCACCCGGTAAATACTATATTTTTATTGGGCAGTTTATTGATGTACCGTATATTCCTGGGACTGATCTCACGGCCATAAGTCATGATTTTTTTTATCGGATGATTCAGAATTGCTAAGAGATAGACAAGCCTCCCAAAATTGTGTACCAGGTCAAATTCATCCCGGTGCGCCCACAAAAATTTCCATGCTACCGGTATTGCCATTCGTGCATCGCTTTTTTTGGGGGGGAATCCTTCTTTACCAAAATCATGCACAATGCAGCCGGCCACTCTGGAACCGGTGGTTACCAGGAGGTGAACCTGGTGCCCCATTTTATGATATTCTTTTGCGAACATTTCTACCAAACGTTCGTGCCCTCCATAACCTTTTAACGGGATCATGATGCCGGGATCCATAATAATTAGAATCTTCAAGTAGCCGTTAATTTTTTTCTGCAAAGTTTATTTTCGTGCAACAGACTTTAATTTAAGATTAATTTTTTGAAGGTTGTGTACGGCAAAATAATTTTCCCTTTCATTTGAAAACCCGGTCACTATTAATTGGTTTTCGGATACCCCGTAGCTGCATAAACTGTATTGGTTATCGTTTAAAAGATCCAGCAAATCGCTGATCTTTATACCGGAATAACCAATTGATTTATTTATTTCCAACTGTATAATGTCAATTTTTTTATTTGATAAAAATGTACCAGTCCCTTTTAAAACAGCATACTCAAATCCCTCCACATCTATTTTCATGTAAGCGATAGCAAGGATATTATGTTGCTCAACGTAACTTTCAATTTTCTGTGAGAGAATAGTCACTGCATTTTGTTCGCCCTGGTCAACAATATGATTTTCGCCGTCAAGGCCATGGGTAAACCCAAGTTCGCCATCCAAATCACCGGCCGCTTTATTATTGGCAATCACCCTGTTTTGCAAATTATTTAAAGCGATATTTTTTTGAAGCCTTTTAAAATTGAGGGGATCAGGCTCAAATGAATGAATCGTACCGGTAGAAATAAACCTGGACATCCAGATGGTATAAAATCCCATATTGGCTCCAATGTCAAAGACTTCATCCCCGGGCTGAATATATTTACTTATCAGGTTAAATTCTTCCCAATCAACATAGTAGTTATACATGATCCACATACTTTGAAACGAATCATAATTAAGAAAAATTGCACGGTTATCCCATAGCCGGTACTTCACATCTTTCAATTTGAAAACCCGGATCAGTTTCCAATAAACAAAACGATACAATGCAAACACCGGGAATTTTTTATTATAAGGAGCCTGGTATAAAAAGCGTAAAGAATTCAATGCCTTAATTATTTATTTTCGCTGATTTCAGTGTACAATTCTTCGTATTCCTCCGCCACTGATGCAAATGTTTTTACAGGCTTAATGCATTCCCTGCTTCTCTCGATCATACCGGGGTCATTAATTAATTGCTGTAATTTATTTTTAAGGTCATTGCTGTCATTCAACTGAAACAACCATCCGTTTTTTCCATGGGTGATTTGCTCTGCGTTGCCATATACGTCGGAGGCTATTACAGGTATACCGGCCGCAAATGCTTCCAGGATAACGAGTGGGCTCATTTCCGAAAAAGTAGAAGGCAAACAGAGCACGTGATATTTTGATAATGTTGCAATTACATTTTCTGAGGAAATTGTTCCGCCCCACCAAATATTTTTTTTTTGTTTAGATTTTTCTTTACAACGGGTAGCGTACCCGTCTTCAGTTTCCGGACCGTAAATATGTAAAGCAATCTTTTCTTCCGGTAACCGACAAACAGCATCTATCAGCAAATGCAATCCTTTTAACACGCTTATACGGCCAATGAAAACAATTTGTAAAGGAAAACTAAATTTGCTACGATTCGAAAACTCCTGTATGTCACTTGACAATCCTTGTTTTATTAAAATAAGTTTTGCTAAAGGGACTCCATTTTTTTCCAAAATACCCTTGTACCATTCCCCCAATACCACAATTCTTTCAGCAAGTTCAGACAGTTTTAAAAGGTCTTTTTTAATTTTATTGATAATAAAAGGAAAACCCAAGGCTGTTCCAACTGTACTATTTAATGTTGTAGCATTTAAGCCTGCATTAAAAAGTATGCGCGCCGCAGCACTGAGTATTTTTGCTTTGATGCCAGTAAGATTTTTTGACTGGTAGACACATTCAGTGCATCGCTTTATTCGGATAATGCCATCACATTGTGTTACATTTTTATATATCAATGAACCCCTGGCACAAGAATAACCAGGCAGATGAAAAGTAAGCACAATTGAAATTGCCAGTTCATGGGCTTTTTGTACATGATAAATATTGAAGCCCCTCCCCGGGGCCAGTTCATGAAAATGTATAATATCGGGCTTCTCCACCATTAAAACATCCTCAAACGCTGTCAGCCCCCCGGGTTTTTCTTTACCCATTATCATCTTACGTCCGTCAATACTGTTTTCAGCATACCGGATAACGCGGATGCCCTCCCATTCATATTCATCTGTGAACGAACAATCAAAATGCGGAATCAATACAGCTATTTCCATCTCCCTATACCTTAATTGCTGTGCCAGCCGAAGCGTATAAATTTCTGTGCCGGCAACAAATTGAGGCAGAAAATGATGAAGGCAGAAAACGATTTTCATTTTATCCTATATTGAATGGTATGCGGGCCAACATCATATCAATGAAAAAAACCAGTTTGATTTAGTTGTCAGGTTTTAGTATAAACCAGGAGGGATAGATATCTTTGTTCGTTATTAAAGGTTTTAGATTCCTGGCTTTCGCAAACTCATCTACAGCAGTTTTTACCCCAAACAGGGTGTTTCCAATTGTCTTATCTAAATAATCATGTCCACAAATAAGCCCTCCGGGTTTTATCTTATTGTACCATGCCTGGATATCCTCTTTCACTCCTTCATAGCTATGCCTTGCATCTAAATATACAAAATCAAGTGATTCGTCTTTAAATTTAAGAGACGCATTTACGGATAAATCCCTGATAATTTGTGACCGCTCCCTGAACCGGGAAAGCATCTCCCGGACATCCAAATAGATTTCATCAAATTCTTTCTGGCTAATGTTCATATCATCAACATACACACCGGATGAAAAGTTTTTCCAGGGATCCACGGAATATAATTTCCTTCCCTTCCAAACTTTTAAAAGAAAATCACTGAAGCCTCCCCTCCACACCCCAACTTCCACGCCTTCCCCGGTTAAACCTCTTCTGTTTAATATAACCGGCAGTTCGTTGCGGGTGCGAATATAAAATACTTTAAAAAAATAAGTTAACCGGAAAATATCATACACGGACTGGCGGACAGAACTAATAAAATTCATATAAATGTTGGTTATAAAGCTGTAATAAAACTTGAAAGATATTCCATCAGGTGAACAGCTTTTTGATTTTATTGATTGGGATAAAACCCTTCAGAATATCGCTTATGCCCATGCCTGAGTATTTCTTCATTATTAGGGCATCTTTAAAATGTGCATAGGCCATTTTTTTGATGATCTTTCTTGCAAAAAGGTTCCTGTAATTCCTTATAGCAACCCGGCGGTCTTTTTCTTTTAAAGGACAATCTGGAGTTTCTAAATATGCTTTATTCAGTTCATAATTCAGCATTACATATTCTTCATTCAGGTGACCCAGATTAAATTCCTGGCCCGCATGTCTTCTCCACCATATCAATGCCGGTTGAAATATTAATACAGGGGTTTGCTGTACTATCTTTAACCAAAGCTCATAATCACTTACATACCTTTTTCCGCTGAATCCTCCTGTTGTCATAAAATATTCCCTGTGTATAATAGCGCCACTGGGACCTGTGAACAATAGTCCGCCTTTAAAGAAATGATGATTGTAAGCTTCCTGCGGTGAAAACATAATGGGAAAGGCTTTTGTATCATCCTGTATCCTGAAATAGCAAAGCCCCAGCACTGCTTCAGGATTATTTTCCATGGCATCCACCATTATATTTAAAGTATATGGATATATTTTATCATCAGAATCCAGGTATTTCAAATATTCGCCTTTTGCATAAGAAGCGGCTTTGTTGCGATTGGGATAATCACCCAGGTTGTGTTCATTCACATATAAATGTATTCTCTCATCCCGGGCTGCGAAGTTGCCGGCTATTGCAACGGTTTTATCCGAAGATGCATCATCTACAATGATCAATTCAAAATTAGTATAAGCGGATGCCAATACACTTTCTATTGCTTCGGCAATATATTGCTCCCGGTTATAGGCCGTCATCAAAATACTTACCAGCGGGTAGCTATTTGCCATAATTCAATTATCAGAATGTTTTATCCCAGTCCCAGCTCCGGCTGTCCCCCGCTTCTTTTTGGAATGCAATGCAGGTATAATCCAGGCCAAGTTCCGCATCGGTTTTAAAATTGATTGTTGGGTAGCATTTTTTTTTAAAAGGTAACATACCCATTGTGAATGATAATATGCTTTGCGCCAGTTGTCTCTTCAAACTAATTTCTATTTTATTGTACCCTTCCAGTATTTTATAATGCGGTAACGAGCTTATAAATCTTGCCACTCTTTGCACACCGGGCCACCCGCCACCGCAATCATCTAAAATGACCACCCCGCCAACATCTAATATTTTATTGATGAAATAAAAGTCCTGCAAAACAGTATCAAACTGTTTAGTAGTATCGATATACGCATACTGTATCCTATGATTTTGATGATATAACTGAGTGAGTATTTTATCTGAATAGTCCCTGCGTATTTGCAGGTATTTTGTCAACCCTTCTTTTTCAATATTATGTATTGCGACAGTTCCCCAATAACTATCAGGCTCAATAACAAGATGAGCGCCATCTTCGGAACCTGCTTCCCGATGCTTTTCTAAAATAAACATCGCAGAGATTCCGTATGCAAAACCTACTTCCAGCGAGTTTGCGGGCTTCACCCTGTCAAATATTTTTTGAAGAAAAATACCCTGCTCTTTGGAGGTATTTGAATGTAATGGAATTCTTTCCCCGGCGCTGTTAATTTCCATTGTTCCGCTTTCAAATATCGCCTCCAGCACATTAAGCATACCTGTTCTTTTTAAAATTATTTTTTATGATAGCAGGTATTATTAAAACACTTACCGGCAGCGATTCCATCATGTAAACTTCCGGATTGACTGAGTGATGAAATTTGGCAGCCATGCCTGGTCTAATCTTGAACCAATTTTTTTATGCACCTGGTGATGCAAGGGAGCAGCAGGATTGGCGGCAGTCCTTTTAAATAATTCCTGGTAGAGCGGGGCCTGTTTTTTCACATCAAAATTATTGCTAACCAGGTCTGTTACCTCCAACTGCAACTGGTATAAAAATTCCCTGTTAAAATGCAGGCTTTGGATCGTTGCGGCAAACGCAATGTTGTCATCCATGCCGCATTTATAACCTGTAATCCCATCTTCCACCAGCTCTCTTATTCCACCAGGTAAATCAGTCACCACCGGCACGCAGCCCATACTCATCGCTTCTAGTAAGGCCACGGGAAAGCCTTCAAATTTAGTGGGGAAGACCAGTACATCGTTGTGTAAAGCCGCTTGCAGCACCCCCTCTGTATTGATGGGTGTTTCAAATTTTACATTCGGTTCATTGATCCATTGGGCCTTTAAATTTTCCGTTTCAGGGCCTTTACCCAGTATGGTCCATTGTACCGGGATAGCTTTTTCTTTCAATAAGCGGTTTATTTCAAACAAATCATATACACCCTTGGCCTTATCGTGACGGCCAATAAATAAAAGTTGCAAAGGCTGGTACTGGTTATGTTTTTTTTGAAAAGAAGCTGAAATGGGGATACCATAAGGCAAATGAAATATATCCCCTTCCCGCGCCGGAAGTTGCTGTAACAGCGAATCATAAATGTAGTGGCTATGCGCAATAAATATGTCGATACATTCATGGAACTTAAGCGCTAACGTTACATTATACGGATCATGCACCAACTGCACCACTTTACGCGGAATATTAAATGCCTGCAACATTATCAAATCGTACTGGTCATTGGACACAAGGATACCCTCCTTTTTACTTAATGCATTGGCAAGTTTACCATAAGTATAATACCAGTTATCAGCCGGATCAATGCAAAACTGGTTCACTGTTCCATGCAGATCCGGATCGATAATAGCAGGTGTATTAATATTGGTTTTGATATTTAATATCCATAATTCCTGTGGTAAAGCTTGTGCGCCTTTATAAAGGATGAGTTGCTGTACCAGCGATGTTATACCGCCCAGGTTGTTGATAATAACCTGCGCCACATTTGAATTAGCTCCCATAGTTTTGCTGGCAGACCTCACAGGTTTAAAAAACCTGTGAGGTCTTTGATTCCAAAAAAATACCGCAGCACTGTTTTTGTATACCGTAATTTATTTTCCTTAAAGAATAAAAACACCAGCAACACGTAGTATTTTATAACGGTGAACTCATGACCCTTAATCGCTAAAAGCTGGTTGAGTACAGAAGCACAGGCAGTATAATCGGGTAAGCGCAGGCGCTCATTTTTGTTAAATATATTTTTAGGTAATGCATGCCGCCATTTGCGGTGAATTTTGAAACTCGCAGTTATCCAGTTCTCATTAAAATTTCCGGATGATAAATGCTCCAGCAACAATTCATAAGTCACCACCAGTTTATACCGCTGGCCTACCTGTAAACAATAATCCATATCATAGCCATGAAAACCTGTGAGTAGTTTTTCATCAAATGCATACTCTTTCAACACCGATTTCCTGGTAGCCATCAATACTCCGTCAATTACAGCTACTTCCGCCCATTGGGTACTTGCAGGATTTATATTGATGGTTACCGGTTGCGGCCGACCACTGAAATGCTGTATGGAATGGGTACGGTAAAGCGACTGGTCGCATGCCGACCATGGGGCCGGGTATTTGGATTTGTACACCGCGCCGGAAATACCCACCAGTCCAATCTCTTTGTTGGCTAATAATTTTTCCAGCGACTCACCCCAGCCAGTGGTATGTATAATCACATCTTCATGTACAAAGCAAAGGATATCAAACCTGGCTTCTGCTGCGAGTTGATTATACACCCGGGCCAATCCTTTTTTTTCTTTGCGGTTATCAAAAGCCAGGATTTCAAAAGGAGTTTTAACAGTTGCCCCCACATTCAACCTTAGCTTTGCGAGCAAAGCGGGGTTGACAGAACAAACCAGTATGGAGATCATGGCCTGGCCTCCCTGAACATTTTTCGGATATAACCCAGCGTAAAATGAGGAGATACGGATGCCCTGGCTATATCCATCAACCCCTGCAGCCATTTGCCGTTGTGAAATGAATACAAACCCCGGTTACCGGTATCGTAAGAAATGTATTGATGATTAACGGATAATATTTCCTTCTTCAAACGGACTTTATTTTGCTTACACCAGGCTTCAAAAAGCAGGCGCATGGTATGGTCATATTGTTCTTTATAGAAGGTTGTATGAGCGCTGCTATGTTTGGCAATTACACTTTCCGGATGCTGCCTGAACATATTATGCGGGCCTGCTACAAATGCTAGTTTTTTATTCACCAGAATTTTTAGCCAGGTGAGCCAATCGCTATTGGTAGGCAGGGATTCTACCGCAGCGCCTGCCTGCATGAAAACGTTTTTTTTAAAGACCACAGCACTCGCATTTGGAATTACATTTTTATGCACCAGGAACCGCCGTATAAATTCCATTCCTTCCATTACAAAATTTTCATTAAACAAATCATCATCCATCCCTTCAGTAAATTCCTTCCATGAGCCGGTTACATTGCCTGCTTCATTGATGCCCATGCTTTGACAATATGCCAGCCCGATATCATTGTTTTGCAGGTGACAATTTACCAATGACCGGAGCAGTCCGGGTGTACAACTGTCGTCTGATTCAGCTATCCAGATCAATTCATTTTTTGCAAGGTGTACGCCTTTGTTCCATTGAATAAAAGTGGATCCGGTGTTATTTGCAGAAGGATAAAAACTGATCCTTTCGTCTTTGGCCGCATAGGATTCGATAACCTCCCTGCTGTTATCCGTACTGGCATCGTCTAAAATAATACATTCAAAATCGGTGAAGCTTTGCCGCAGTACAGATCCTATACGTTGTGGCAGGTAACGGCCGTGGTTATAATTGGGAATGATTACGGAAACTTTGGGCATTTTATCCGGAGTCAATATTTGTGGCATACTTTAATTTCTCAAATGTGAAATACTATTCTTTAATCCGCATTTCTCTACCTCACTCCCCGATGAAAATTGTTATACATGAACATGGCTTAAGCTGAATTGAATTCCTTGATTGATTTGGCTAAAGCCAACATGAATTAGTTCACATTTATTTCTCCAGCTAAAGCTGGAGGCAATTGATGTGCCTATTGGCATCCCATTTTTCCTGGATTTCTTTTGGGCAATGGTTGCTAACCTTCAAAATTCTGTAATCATTTAAAGACCCTTACCAAGGTTGGCAACCCCCTCTCGTCCCGGCGGGGTTTTCACAGGGTAAGCTACAGATTATAAAAGGGCCTGCATGAAACCCCGATTATTTTTTTCTATCTATGGATTTAATCCATTTTAAAGGCCCTAATATAAAATTACCCAGCCTGTAGCTTAACGAATTAGACAGTTCAGCCTTATACCGCTCAAAATTTTCAACCTGTTCCTTCAAATATGCATTGTCGCGCAATACCTGGATGGGCTCGGGAAAATGTTCCATATACTTTTTAATATGCTTACAATAAAACTGCTGCTCTACCCTGTGCTTTTTTTCCAGGAACAGGTCGGCATTGCGGCTTGATTTTTTTATCCGGTAGTGTAACAAAAAATCTTGTATGACAAATGTCTGTTCCGGGCGGTCTATTAGTCTTAGAAACATATCCCAATCTTCCCACCCTTCCCGGAAAGCTTCATCATACCCGTTGATCTTTTCAAAACCGGTTTTCCGGAAAAGACTGGTATTGAAAAAAAGATTTCGCAAGAGATGTTGTGCCGGATGGTAAACCGGGAGTATTTCGGTACCATTGACACTGCCAAAATATTCCACCCCCGTCCCAATAATTTCAAGTTGTTGATCCTGGTCAAGCAGGGGTACGGCCAATGAAAGAAAACGGGTATCAATCCGGTCATCCGCGTCTAAGGGTAAAATAAATTCACCTGAACTGTGAGCAATACCATAATTTCTTGCGGCAGATACCCCCCTGTTGACCGTATGCAAAATGACAGTATTTGGTTTTTGCAAAGCATTTAAAACTGCTAAGGTATGTTCATCACCAGAGCCATCGTTTACTACAATAATTTCAAAATCACGATAGGTTTGCGCAAGTACGGAATCGATGGCTTCTTCAAGAAAAGCGCCCTGGTTGTAGCAGGGGATAATGATGGAGACCTTAGGCATGGCTTTTAAAAAACTTTCTGAATGGAATATCGCCGATAAATATTTTCACAAACATGGCTATATGCTGAAGATTGAAGGAAAGTCTGCCCGATTTTAATAAGCTATAGTATGCTCTCCTGCTCAATTTTTTATTACCGGATCGAAATACCGGGTATAAATACCGCTGAGCTAATTCGGCGGTCAACCTGCCGGGATCAACAGCTTCAAAAGTCCAGGATTTTACCGGCAGGTATAATTGCCCTGTTTTAAAAAAACTGCACCATGCTTCGTGTATACCCATTGCCGTTAGCATATATTGCCAGGTTGCTTTTTCCTCTATCCTGAACCTTTGTTCGTGGGCGGCAGTTTTTGAGGTGGCATGTATCCTGAAATGTGCAAGCAGTTTGTCGGTTAATGCTATTTTATCCTGGCCTTCCCGGCAGAGGTACCTGAACCAAAGCTCGAGGTCCATTATATATTGCAAACTGTTATTAACGCCCCCTGATTTTCTGACGGCGGAAAGCCTATAAAACATTGCCTGCTGATTGATACGTTGTTGCACCAATGTAGCTTCTGTACTACCAAACAGCTCTGTTCTATGCAGTGAAATATCAGCCGGGTGTTCTTCATTAAAAATTTCGGTTAACCCGCATACAATATCTGCGCCAGCATTTATAAATGTTTCCGCTACTTCTTTTAGTGCACCGGGTTCCAGGTAATCATCGCTGTTTATCCAGTTAAAAATATCACCCGTGCATTTGGCGATGCCTTTATTAATTGCATCGCTTTGCCCTTTATCCGGTTCGCTTACCCAATAGCTAATGCGGTCTTTGTATTTTTTTATAATCTCTACGGTATTGTCCGTACTGCCCCCATCAATAATAATGTACTCGAGGTTGGGATAGTTTTGATTGATGATGGAAAGTATGGTTTGCTCTATGTATTGGCCCTGGTTGAATGATGGGGTTACGATGGATATTCTAGGATAGTTCAAAGCGCTCTATTTTTCATTTGCGTTTAGGCGCGGGTCGCTGCCCTCATCAGGCGCAGGACTCCGTCCTGTGTCATCCTTGTTACTTCATCAGGCGCAGGACTCCGTCCTGTGTCATCCTTGTTACTACTATCGCAAATTAAATATATCCCTACAAATAATCACAAGCTGAATTCAACGATTAAACGCTATCTTCCTGCATTTTTAAACTATAGGATTTGTACTACTAATATTAATTCGATACACAGTAGAACTTCGGAATATTTTGACAACAAAAAAGTTGTTTTACTTTTTTGTTTTGGCTGGCTTCTAACATTACAAATTTTAGTAACAATATAGACACAGGACGGAGTCCTGCGCCGGATGCGTTCTATCGGCGCCAATATGCTTTGATCATTGATGTTGCTTTAATTTCAAAGCAGTAGTAATGATCGGGCACCGGGCGGGAGTCCGGCCTAAAGGAGTTTAAAGAGACTTGTTTTATTTCCAATTCACATTTCGCTTTATTACTTTAGCAGGATTGCCTGCAATTAAACAATTT
This sequence comes from Ferruginibacter sp., assembly GCA_014379625.1. Taxonomy (GTDB): domain Bacteria; phylum Bacteroidota; class Bacteroidia; order Chitinophagales; family Chitinophagaceae; genus Ferruginibacter. The sequence goes on from JACMLJ010000014.1 coordinate 27,429, forward strand.
TCCTCTGCAAAAACACCCCTCACTACTGAGTTGGCCGCTACTACGCAACCTTTGGCAATCGTAGTTCCTTTAAAAACATTTACACTGCACCCGATCCAAACATTATCATCGATAACAATTTTTTTATCTTCACCGTATTTTTTATTCTCATACTCAACAGAATGGAAGTCTTCATCCAGGAACTGGCAATTCCATGAGATGATACAATTTTCTCCAATACTGATACTATGCATAATTATAAAATTCGTAAAGGGACTTATATAAGTGTTTTTTTTTAGTATGCATGTTGCGCCGGGGCCTATATCAAAACGGCAGCCCCGGCCAATTGAAAAGGCGCCTTGTACTATTAAATTTCCGCGTATGTTCAAATAAGTAAAATCCCGATTGGATACAAAACCAAAATAATCAATACCAATCAATAACATATCCATCGTGGAAATATTGTTTAAACCCGCAATGATCGTGGATGGATGAACAAGCAAATGTTTACCCTTCAGCTTATAATAATAAAACCTGGCTACAGTTAAAATTTTGTTCCCGCTGAAGTTCTTTAGCCTCAGTTTGACTTGTCCATACTCACTAAAAACATTTGAAATAAAATTGGAAGCCATTGTATAATGGGAAATTGGATTGGAAAATACTTTTGATGAATGTTTGCCGGTGTTGAGTTGGTGGCAATGAAAATTTGACGTTGTATATTTTTAACAGCACCTGGTTGAAGGATGACCCGCGAAAAGTATCGCAGAAACAAAAAAAATTACAGCAAATTCAATTTTTTCCTTGTTTCCGCATCCGCATAATTATGCGTTGTTCTGAATTGGCCATCCCGTTTTACAAATAAAATATCAGCCTGTGCCAAAGCATTGTCCAATGGTCTTGTGTGGAAATCAAACATATCGTAAACAACATAATTTTTATCATCCATATATTTTATGACGCTGGCAAAATCCGGGGCATTTTTTAGGAAATTAAAAAAACTAACTTCTAATATGATAACATCAAATACGTTTAACAAGTCTTCCGCACTTTGCAAAACGTCCAGTTCTGAACCCTGTACATCCACTTTTAAAATATTATGCTTTGCAGGATTAAGATGAATTATCTCATCTTTAAGTTTCATCATGCTGATTATTCTTGGTGTCCCATCCGCGTATGGCCCTTCATTTTCATTCAGTAAACTGCTTCCGTAAAGATCAGGGTGAACATTTAAAGTAATATCCATGGCTATGGTACCTGCGGCTGCAATTATTATCTTACGGATATTAAATTTTTCCTTTAGCTGTTCGAGTCCTGGCAAGAATTCGATCAACGGTTCTACTAATATAAATTCGGCCTGTGGAAAAGCTGTCAGCAATGGTTCAGTACCGGAGCCCGCACCCACATCTACAATTACATCTGCCGCATAGTTCAAAGATCTTAAGTGCATCAATGAACGACCCATTGTTTTTTGTGAAAAACTATCTTGGGTGGTTAGTACAAGTCCGGCCTTTTTATTTACTATTTCATAGCCGGTTAACTTTATAAAATTTTTTAGAACTGATTTTATTGTCACGACAACTTTATTGAATTATAAATAAATTTTAGCGTCTTCCTGTTAAGTAAATATTCTTTGATCTTATAATATCCATCATTCTGTTGGATAGTCTTTACATACCCCACTCTGTGCATCATATATGAAATCCACCATGACTTAAAATAATTAACAGAAAAAAATCCATAGGTAATGGATTGAAAATTTAATTTAATATTATCCGAAATATATTTATTGAAATTAAAATCCCGCTTGTTCCTTCTGCAATCCAATATCGCTTTAAGGAAATTTAAATAGACCTGCGAACGGGAGAACCCTATTTGCAACTGAAGCAGGTAGGACCAATTTATCCTGTCTATGCTAATATTATGTATGTAAACTAATTCCTCCAGGTAATATAGCTGATATCCGGCATCAACTACCCACACACCTAATTCAGCATCTTCGCCAGCCATTGCCCTGTTACCGGCTTTCAATCCGGTATAAAAAATGGTGAACCCATTGTTCTTGATATCAGCCCATGCCTTTTTATTTATAATTGAGCCTGCTCCCCATATATATCCTTTTTGGCTGGTGATATCTCCTGAACATCCCCATTGGCGTCCTATTGCAAATGCAGGTCCATAGATATCAAACCAATCCGGTGTTTGTATACCTGTCTTCAATTTCCCTCTTCCACCTAAAATACCAATACCGGGATGATCACTGTATATTTTGTCGGCAACGACCAGGTAATCACTGTTTAATAATACGTCATCGTCACAAACTATCATTTTATCATACCTTGCTGAATCACAACCCAGCATCAGTGCGTTCGCCTTTCCTATTTTGGGTTCTTCCAGTATCGTATAATTAATAACCGTGTTTTTTAAAAATTCATCCGCCTTTATTTTTGTAAGATCATTACTTCCGTTATCAATCACTAAAACCTCCAATAGAATATTTTCAGCCTCCAGCAAGGCAATATGCTCAAGGGTTTCTATTATTTTATTTTGGGAATTATAACAGCAGATAACAATGCTAAATCCTTTCATTTTATTGTAGCGCTTCCGATCAATGGCTTTTATTAAAGGCTTATACCGGGTATGCTGTAAATGTAAATGCTTCATGCATCCTGTAACATAAGTTGTATGTTCTTTTCCAAAAGCCCGGCGTCAACATAAAAATTATTGCTTTGCGTTTCTATACCCGGATTGTCTACTTTACAGAGCTGGTAATAATATGCCAGATCTACTGCAGATGCCAGGGAAAAATAACAGTTATTGATACTATCGCCTTCTTTTCTCAATTCAAGCACCTTACCTTTCTTCGGCATAAAGAGCATATTAGTTAGAGCAGCTCCATGTACCGCAATTAAAATATTGACTTGTGAAAATAAAGCAATTTGTTCAGGCAATCCCATTTCCGCTGTGTCGATTATATCAAAGGAGTATTTCTTTAAAATAATCGAAATTTCTTCTTCATTTAAAACACGCCTTTTATAAGGTGATTTTCTTTTTACAAATATTCTTTTTGAAGTTAAATACTGAACCGGAAGAAATATTTTTCGTGTATCCAAAATAAACCCTGGCAAAAAATTACCGGTATTGGCAAAATTGGGTAACCCTAAAAAAAAATTTGCGGTAACCTTTTGGTAATGGCTTATTGCCAAATAATTTAATTTGAAATAATTCAGTGACCTTTTAACAAAGGATGCACTTAATAAATCCCGGGGTAATACCACCGTATAACCGGGCAACATTTTTTCTACGTAAATCAGTTTTGGGATTACATCTGTAAGCCAGTGAAAATAATTAGCACTCCAGGCATCCGTTACCCAACATATTTTGCTTAATGAAATTTTATTTCTATTTAAAACAATATTCAGCAAATCTTTAAGTATCTCAATAGTGTTCCTTTCGCCTATTCTATTTTCGTCGAATGATTTATTTATTGGGTGCTTTGAGAAATATTTATAACAAAACCCTTTACTATTTATTATTATATTTTTAAAAATCTTAAATTGGGGCACATCAATAATAATTTCAAATTCATGCTGGAAAAGACCCACATCTTTTCTTTCCAGGTTCATGGGAGGGTCTCTTTTAACCCGGACTGTTTTATTTAGCAGGATATCGTAGTTTTCATCACTCAATATGATTGTCTGCTAACAGTTGACCCATCTTTGCATCCCAGTGTTGTTTTGTAAATTCTCGCATAAATTTAATGTATCCGCCTTCACCCAGTTTCGTTCTTTCCCGAGGGTTATTTAATAAATGTCGGAGTTTATCCACATACATTTCATTGCTGTTCCCATTTATAATAAACCCGGTTTCATTGTCGCAAACAACTTCTTTTAAACCGCCCGCGGCACTTACAACACAAGGTATTTTATGCGCCATTGCCCCAACAACTGAAATACCAAAGCTCTCAGATATACTGGGCTGCATATATACATCAGCTATATTGTAATACATTTCCACATCCCTGCAATACCCTACAAAACTTATGTTATGATACCTTGAAACAGATTGCTGACATTCATCTTTTAAAGAGCCGCTTCCCAGCCAAAAAAAATCAATGCTGTCTTTTCCATACATATCTGTCAACATTTTGGCTACTTCACACCATTTAGAGGGGTCTTTATACCATTCTACACTTCCAATGGTCAATACAGTGAACGCGGTGACTTTTTTCTTTTTATGACCGCCATTATTTATTTTGTGGTAATAATTATGAACAACATGGATGAACCTTTTGCTACTGCCTTTTACTCTCCACGTTTCAATTAATAATTCTCTGGCGAAATGGGATACCAGGATAATATTCTTATTTTTCCCCAGGAATAAATTTAAAAGGCTGCCTTTTACCCTATCTATTGGATCATTCGTTAAAGTATGGCACACATAAAATAATTTTGCTATTACACAAAACTCAAATAAGTAATGTTCGGGATTGGTAACGGAAAAATAAAAATACGCTGGTCTGTGTTTTACATTCAGTTTTGAAAAAAACAATAACTCCTGTAACTGGTTAATGAAAAGGTGGAGGTTATGGGTAAGGGCGTTTTTCTTTGTAAAATATGGTCTCCAAACTTCGGGGCCTTCAATAATTCCAAGACAATAAGGGATTTTTATATTTTCCTCCACAAACTGTTTATGCTTTCCAGATAAAACAAGCAGGTAGCTTATTTTTTTAGCTGCAAAATATTCCAGCATGTATTTAAAATAAGTAAAAGCCCCTCCTTCTGTATCAAATTCAGCGACAAAAACAATGTGATCTTTCCTTTTAACGCCCCTGGCCCTTAAATTAAAAAAAAAAATCTTAAAGAGCAGTACGAAGATATTTTTGAGTTGTTTTACAATCACGTTGTTTGTATTTTCGAACACCTGACTGGTTTTTTAAACCTCTTAGGCCTGGTTCTATTCAATCTTATAACAGCCGTTACGAATGTTAACAGCCACCATTCATTTTTTAATACACACAAATAAAAATTTATTCCCGGATTCTTCATAGTAATAATCCTGCATCAACGCCCTATTGCAACCAATAAAATATTGAAAGAATTGCGCAATATCTTTTCTTGAAATTCTTTCGGTTTCACTGCTTTTGAGTTTTGGCTTTTTAATAAAAGAAAAAGACCTGGTATTGTCTACCTTCGGAGTAATGCAGGTATAGTCGAGATAAGCGATTTCGCGTGTTTTCAATTGATGGAACCCTTGTATAAAAGGATTAAAGAAAAACAGGGAGCGATGATTTTCAAATTCAAGCCTGGCACCCTGCTTATAACCCCCGTCATCAATAAATTTTAAAACCGGGCGATCTTTCAATGTATAAGTTACGCCCCAAAGCATATCAACGTCCTTATATTGTTTTTCAGCAAACAGGTGATTCACCATTATTAAATACCATAGGGTTGGTTTGGAGGGCGCTCCGGAAGGATGCCATTGATGGTATATATTTATTTCGCAGGTAGATATGTGCTTACGTAACGCCCCGGCATCTTCTAACCGCCTCATCAAGTCATCATCTTCGGCACCCCAAACCAAATAAAATTCATCATATCCTTTAAGTTGTAACAGTACCTCCTTTTCTACTACACATGCGCCGTTAAAATTTTCCACAAACTGATCATCGTATTGTTGATGGACCAACTGGTTAATATTATCAATCTGAAATGTTTCAGG
>JACMLJ010000015.1 GCA_014379625.1 Ferruginibacter sp.
CTTTTGCTTTCAATCATCAGGTAAACTTTTCGTCCATATTTTACAGAACTTACATAGCAAGGGCTAAAGCCCCCTAAACTGGGATCGCTGCATGACGGTGGATTGTTAAAAAAGTTACTGATACCGGCTGAGGATGCGTCGCGATCAACAGAATAATACACTTGTGTAAACTGGAATAAAAACCGGCCAATTACTTCGTTGCTATTATATTGATACTTTGCATTAATAAGATGGAACTGGCCAGCTTCGGGGCTATGTCTCGCAGCCTACAGGTGCTTGTCTGAGGGTGATACGCTAATTTGAACGCCTCCTTTATTCGCTGCAACCTACTCGGCTTAGCCTCCAGCTCACGGAGAGACATTGCCTGGAATAATAATAATATCAAACCCACCAATATTTATTCTTTGATAAACCTGCTGTTGGTGGTTTCGTGCCCATCATCGGTTTTTACAATATAAGTACCAGCGGCCAGTCCATTAATATTAACCTCAATGATGGCGGCGTTGGTTTTGTTTTGTTTTAAGAGCAGTTTGCCCGTAGCATCGAAAATGTGAACGTTGACTACCCTTGACTTAAAATTGCCTTCGATATTAATAATGGATTTTGCAGGGCTGGGGTAGATATTCACCCTGGCGTAGTTTTTATCAAATACAATCAATCGCGTACTGCTGTACTTAATTTTACCATCTTTGTCAACAATCTTTAACCGGTAATAATTGTTGCCGCCTGATGGGTGACCGTCAGTGGCGCTGTATTTTTTTTGCGTACTACTATTGCCGGCTGCCGGCACTTTTGCAAAGCCCGTAAACTGGATTCCGTCTGCACTGCGTTGCACTTCAAAATAATCGGTATTTATTTCAATAGCGGTTGACCAGTTGAGCAATGTTTTATTCCCATTCAAACGGGCATCGAAAGAAAGCAATTCTACGGGTAATATTACAACGGCGGTTCCATCCTGTGTACTTCCTGCCCCGCCTCCACTAAAATGGTCTACCATAAATTCTGCCCGGTGTACGTTGGCGTCTATCTGTGTATATTTCCAGGTTGTCAGGCCTGGTGCGGCACCGTTTGTATAGCTGGTAAAATCGGTGGCGCCGGCAAAATAAGTATCGGGGTCGGGGTTGCCGGTGGAAGTCTTAAAGAAAACCAGTTTATCGTGCGGAATAGCGGTATAAAAACTGTTGCCGTTTACATCGTTCAGGTCCTGTGTATTGTAGTAAAACCTTACGTAAACTGGGTTTGCTGCGGATGGTTGTGTGGTGGGTATTACCTGCCAATACCGGTTAATACTTATAAATGGGTGCAATATGGCAACACTGTTCACGGTAGTAATCAACCGGGCGGTATTTTGGCCGGCAAGGGTGGTGGAGGCTACTTTTACTACAAAACTGCCATCGCCGATGGTGCCGATCGTATTGCCAGCTTTGAAAATACTTAATAAAATTTGGTCATCATCCTCGGTAATGGTGTGATTGTCGTAATAATAATTTGTCCAGCCTAGGGCATCCAGACATTCCCTATTGGCAATAAGTGTCACTGCACCTTGCGATGGAAGCGTTTTGATATCCCGCTGAATTTTTATCGGCCTGCTTGGCCCGCCAATAATTACGGGGTTGGTGCTTCGGCCCCTCATTTTATATCCGGTTCCATTGGGCAAAGACAGCGGGTAGGTATAAAATTCGTAATCGTTGTAGTCGCTGTTAAGTGTTTTTGTGGCTACGATGGTAGGCGCCGCGAAATTTCCGTTTGCATCACTTAACTCAATGATGATATTATTTGCTGCAGCATATTTTCCTTTTACTTCCAGCGCATATTTGATAGTATTTCCCACACAGCTTGTTTTAATTTCCGTGATGCCGATGGATCGTTCCGCACCTCGTTGTCTCCATAAGATAAGCCCGTTATCGGTAGCGAGCCATACGCCTTTTCTTACATGATCAACACCCACACCCCTTACCGCATTATTTGGCAATCCATCCCGGGTAGTATAGCGCGCATAAAATTTCGGATTTTCCAAATCTGCCGGTGACGTTCCCGTGTAAACCACCAAACCATTGTTGGTACCAATATATACCACGCCATTCTTGTCGCCGGAAATGGCATTATTGCTTACAATGGTATTTGCAGGAAAAATATCGGTGAACCCGGGCAGGGCATTTAGATTATGCCAGTTGGTCGTTGGCGTTGTGTGGTTTTTATCCTGCACCCGCACACCTTTTTGCTGTAACCCTACCCACCGGTTATCAAATTTATCAAAGTAAATGGCCTTTGCAATAAAGCTGGCATCAAACATGGCAGGCAGTCTGGAATTGTTCAAAACCGTCAACGAATCTCCATTGGCATGCTCATCGGGTACGGGAGAATAGCCGTAATATTTTGAGTTTGCAGATCTATACACCGTTATCTGTGAAGGTGCGCCGTTGTAGTTAATACCCCAGGACGAAAGACTGGTTTCGAAGTTGGCATCGGAGAAGCTCCACACTTCCGTATCATTTCCGGCCACCGTTTGAGCGCCCCGCGAGGTCGCGTATTTATCGGCAGTGGCACTATAGGATTCAGCTATTTTGATAAAGTTGCTGTCTACATTTCCAATACTTGTTGAATCATAAAGCCCCAGCCCAAGGCCGCCGCTGGTATTGATCGCTGCACCAAACATGCCACTAGTGGTGGTGGTCATACCGAGCGAGGCAGTCCATATTTTCGGAAGGTTTTTGCCGTAAATAATAAAAGCATCCCAGTTTATGCTCATCGTGTCGACAAAAATACCGGTAGCGTTTCTCGTAAGTGGAACTGTAGTTGTTGACGAGCCCAAAAAAGCTGAAATGTAGTGCCTCCGGCTGGTAAAGGTGGAATCATCAAAATAATCAACACCGCCATTATCGTTCGATACGCCAGTGACCGTATTGCCACCGGCCTGTGCAATCCAGATACCCCCTTTTTTATCAGCTTTGATATCCCGGTAGGAGAGCCTGTTGATAGTAACCGCGTTTGGACCGCTGGCTTTTTCCCATTTGCTGCCATTGTACTTGTACAATCCCACCCTGCTGGTTCCGGCCCACACCTGGCCACCCTTACCTACCGCCACACAGGTAAAGCTGTTGCTTGTAGGAAAATCAGAAATTTGCGGATAGGTATACAACATGGTATCTAACAACCCAACTGCCCTCCATGCTGCCACCACTTGGGTTAGCACATTAGGGTCAGCCGCATAATTTGAATTTACATAGTTAATGGATACATTCATTGCAGTTGTAAAATCGGAGGAAGGAGTAAGTAACATCAATGTATTAAATGCAATGGCATCGGCAACCCCGATACCGATTGGTGCAACGGTGTAATTGTAATTATGGTCGTTGGTACCGGATCCCCCGATACCTATCAGCGAAAACCATTTTGTCAACACTGCTGCATTGTAATGTGTGCCGCAGTTATCGTTGCCCGTACCAGGCGTGTCGTCGGGCGTCGGACAATCGTCTTTATTTGATTTAATCCAGTTGGTACCATAATAGGTATCAGGCCAGTTGATTATTTTTGGGTTGATAAAATCCTTTAATTTTGAAGTACCGGTTAATTGATAATTGGCATCGATAGGATATATTTCTTCACCATTTTTCCAAATATCCTTATGTAGGGAGTTAAATTGTGTATTGACAAAGTTTTCAATGCAGGCGCCCCAGATATCCGCAAATCCTTCGTCTAATGCGCCCGGTTCCCTGGAGTTGATGAATCCGGTGCCCGTAATTATTTTTTCATTGATCGCATGCCCAAACTCATGCCCGCAAACATCGAGAGAGGTCACGGAGTTTGTAAGGCCATCGCCAAAATATATATTGTGGTTATTTTTATCCCAGAAGGCGTTGTCATATTTTACCCCGGCATGTACAAAGCATACTATAGGGCTGTTAGCAAGGTCCCAGCCAACGATGTTGTGCGTGGTTTTCCAATAGTCACTTACAATTTTCATATTAAAACTTACTTCCACTGCTGTTGTGTCGTTTCCTACCCACTGATTATTTGGACTGCTGATGGCGGTGGCTAAGGCATTGTTTGTAAAAGTAGGGTCCCTGTTACCATAATTTTTAATTTCAATATCATTGCCGTTCCAGGTTTGTAATAATTCATACCGGGTGGGTGAAGATAGCTGGTTGGTGTAAATCTTTTGCGTACCGCTATACCTCGTAGGAGCCGGTGTTTCATTATTCGTAGATGTTAAGGGTGAAGGCGTTTCTAAGAGGACCGACTTACCGGTCTCAACATCGCAGAGTATTTTTTCAGCAGGTGGGGTGGGGGCGGAAGCATGCAAATCGCTCAAATTACTGTTTTTTAATGGCACAGCGCCACTCATTGCATTTACATAAATGGTGCTGCTGCTAAATGGGCTTTCTGCTAAGATGACAAATTTGTAGGCAAGGCAAACGGTATCTTTTGCAGAAAGGTAATCTTTAATAATCACTAGTTCGCCCCGCGGCTTTTGCAATATCGAATCGTTGCCGGTATACCCTTGCCAGGCATATTTCTGTGCATTGATATAGTTCATGGCTTTATTTAAAGCATCGGCTTCTGAAATGGTGGGGGTGATAGAAAAATTAGGATCGATCGGATAAAACTCCATATTGACGAGCGCCAGCCTTCCATTAATCGCACCCAGGTTTATTATGCCATGTTCTAAATGGATTTTTTTAAAATACTGGGCCAGCTTTAACACATTCAGATCGCTGGTTTCATCAAAATCTTTAACAGTCGTAAGCTGATCTATACCGGAACGTAAATTCAACTGATCGGTAATCCATTGCTGGGCGCCGCTTTGCGGGATATTTACGTCTTTGTTGATTAACATGGTGGCCAAAAATGGGTTTTTCGGATTTATGGTTAAAGTAAAGGCGGGTGCGGCATCTCCGCCTCTTTCTTTATCGGCGCGTGCCGTCATATTTTGAAAACCAGGCTGCGCCATCAGCACACCAGTTCCGGGCACTAAATAGATAGCCAATAGTAAGCGTAAAAATGTTTTCATGAAATTTTTTATTGGCTGAAATTAAATATTTTTTTTTTCAGCTACAATACCTCAAATGACGTATTCTTAGAATTTAACCTAAATAAAATAAGTGGTTCGGATTGTAGGATGGACTTGACTAATGGAATGTAGCAGGGTTTAGAACTACCCATTAAGATATAGGGTAAAGCCCTAATTCGCCGCGTCCCCGGCTTAGGTTTCAGCTCGCGGAGAGATTTGCTCGGAAGAGGGGTACCAACAATAGTTTTAATGATCGGCCCCAACAAATTTCTATTTTCCCCCCTTTTAATCTGTTCGTCCTTACAAAATCCCCTCATCCGCAAAACTATAAAACCCCTCTTCACTTACTATAATATGATCCATGACGACTATGTCAAAGTATTTGGCAGCTTCTTTTATTTTGTGTGTTAGCTCCTCATCAGCCCTGCTTGGTTTTAAATTGCCGGAGGGATGGTTATGGCATAAAACCAAAGAAGTGGCATCTTCTTCCAATGCTTTTTTTAAAATAACCCGGGGATCTGCAACTGTGCCGGTAATGCCGCCGCGGCTAATGATTTCAAAACGATTGATTTTATTGCCTTTGTTTAAAAACAGTACCCCGAATACTTCGTAACTGTAATCTTTAATATTGGCCCTGAGATATTCTGCGATATCCCTGCTTTTTCTGACAACCGTTTTTTCTAAATACGCTGCGGCATGCCTTCTTCTTCCCAATTCCAGTGCAGCGGCAACTGTTATTGCTTTGGCTTCGCCTATGCCTTTTACTTTTTGAAATTCTTTTAACGTGAGTTTCCCTAATTCGTTCAGGTTATTATTGCCCATCTGCAAAATTGCCTTGGCAAGATCAATCGCGGATTTTTCTTTATGCCCATTATTGATAAGGATGGCGAGCAATTCTGAATCACTCAATGCCCCGGGGCCTTTATTGGATAATTTTTCTCTTGGCCTGTCATCCATGGCCCAGTTTTTTATAGAGGTGAAAGGATTGTTGATATTTTCCATTGTATAAATTTAAACAACGACTATTAAATGATAGTTTTGCAGCTTCATATCTTACTTCATCTTCCAATATAAAAAATATGTCATACAATGCAAAGCTTTTTTCGGGCACAGGGTCTCAATACCTGTCTGAAGCAATTGCCCAAAAATTTGGTGAGCCCCTGGGCAAAGTAAATATACAGCGCTTTAGTGACGGCGAGATTGGCGTTGAATTCCAAGAAAGTATCCGCGGCCAGTTTGTATTTTTAATTCAAAGTACGTATGCGCCTACGGATAATTTGATGGAACTGCTACTGATGATTGATGCTGCCAAAAGAGCGTCCGCTTATAAAGTAATAGCCGTAATGCCGTATTACGGGTATGCCAGGCAGGACAGGAAAGACAGGCCAAGGGTAGCAATAGGTTCAAAACTGGTGGCAAACATGTTAACTGCCGCCGGGGCAGACCGCGTGGTTACCATGGATTTGCATGCACCTCAGATTCAGGGCTATTTTGATATCCCGGTTGATCACCTTGATTCCTCAGCCATCTTCATTCCGTATATAGAAAGTTTGAATCTGGAAAACCTCACTTTTGCTGCTCCTGATGTAGGCAGTGCAAACCGGATCCGCGAAATAGCCTCTTACTTCGAAAGCGAAATGGTTATCTGTGATAAACACAGAAAAAGGGCCAATGAAATAGCCAGCATGGTAGTAATAGGTGATGTTGTGGACAGGGATATTGTAATAATAGATGATATATGCGATACGGGTGGTACCCTTGCTAAGAGTGCCGGTTTGCTGAAGGAAAAAGGGGCCAGGAGCATAAGGGCATTTTGCACCCATCCGGTTTTGAGCGGCAATGCATACGAAAATATAGAAAACAGTGCCCTGGAAGAACTGGTGGTTTGTGATACTATCCCGGTAAAACAACACGACGGAAAGATAAGGGTGGTTTCTACGGCGGAACTCTTTGCCATCGCTATCCGGAATGCATTGGAAAATAAGAGCATTAACGGATTGTTTTTGAGGAGCCGTATGGCTAACAAGAACAGTTGATATATTAAGCTATTGAGAAATTGTGTGATTGAGAAATTAAGTAATTGCCTATTATTCCCTTACCTTTGCGCCTCATTAAAAAATAATTAAATGAAAACGGTTACAATCGAAGGACAAATCAGGACCGAATTTGGCAAGTCAGCCACCCGCCAACTTCGCTCTGAGGAAAAAGTGCCAGCTGTAATTTACGGAGGTGCTCAGGAGATCAATTTTGCTGCTCCTGCAACTGCTTTTAAAAACATAGTGTATACACCCGATTTTATGGTGGTAGAAGCTAAAATTGATGGAAAGCTTTACAGGTGCGTTTTGAAAGATCTTCAGTTTGATAAAGTAAGTGATAAACTCATTCATGTTGACTTTTTAGAACTGGTTGAAGACAAAAAGGTAACGGTTACTTTACCGCTTAAATTTAGCGGCGCGCCCGCAGGTGTTAAAGCCGGAGGTAAATTGGTTACAAAAATGAAAAGCTTAAAAGTTAAGCTGCTGCCTAAGTATCTCCGTGAAAATATTGAAATAGATATTACTAATTTGGAATTAAACGAAAATATCAGGGTACAGGATGTGAAGGCAGACAATATGGAGATAATGAACTCTCCACGTATTCCAATTGCCTCAATAACTATGACCCGCCAGTTGAAACAGGAAGAAGCTTCGGCGCCAAAAGCTGCTGCACCCAAAGCTGCGCCTGCGGCTGCTAAAGCCGCTGCTCCGGCTGCTAAGGCCGCTACGCCTGCTGCGAAAAAATAAATAAAGCGTTTTTGTATAGTAAATGCCCCGGATTACGGGGCATTTTTATTTAACCCAAACTACAAACCATTAACTACAAACTTTAATTACCTTTGCACCCTTAAATTATCATTATGGGAATGGATAGAAATACGGTGATTGGATTTGTGCTGATTGGTATGCTCTTAATCGGGATGTTTTATTTTAACAGCAGGGGAAACCAGGCTTACCTGGCTGAACAGAAAAAAACTGAAGACTCCATTGCTAAAACAAAGCCTAAAATTGATTCAGTTGCATTAAACAGGGATATATTAAATGCGGATACGATACGGAAAAAACAATCTGCCGGTGATTTTCAGCAATTTCTTCATCAGCCCGAACAACTCACTGTAGTAGAAAATGATGTGATTAAGGTAACTTTTACAAATCGGGGCGCCCAGCCTAAAATTGTAGAATTAAAAAAATATAAAACTTTTGATGGCAAAACCGTTGTATTGCAAAATGGTGTATTCAATAAAATTTCTTATCCCATTATTTCAGGCTATCAGCAAAAGGTAGAAACCGGCGACCTTAGTTTTACGGTTTCCCCTACAATTGTAAATGCAGATAAAAGCCAGACGGTTAGTTTTAACATAAAAGATTCTGCAGGCAAAGAAGTCATACACCAGTATGTCTTGCGTGAAAACGAATACATGCTTGATTTTTCAATTATTTTGGAAGGAGCAGAAAACTTAGTGACACAAAACTCTATTAACCTGTTATGGCAAACCCAAACCCGGCAAATTGAAAAAGATATCACTTACGAAAAAGAGCAAACGCATATTGCCCAGGTAAAAGAAGGGAGTTATGATTTTGAAATGTTAGGCTCCGGCGATGTTAAAAAATTTGACAAGCCTGTAGATTGGATTGCATTGAAGCAACAGTTTTTTATAACTACTTTGATTAATAAAAATAAATTCGCCTCCGCAGAAGTGAAATGGACCGTGCCTGCCGATACTTCCCTGCATATTATTGCACAAACTACCACAAGTTTTAGGGTGAATGTGCCTGCCGGAAGGTCTCCGCAAATTCCCCTCCAGTTATACTACGGCCCAAGTGATTATAATATACTGAAAACTTATCATAACCAGATGGAAAATATCGTGCCTTATGGTAGTGGGGTTTTTGCTTTTGTGAAATATATCAATCGATATTGCCTGTTGCCGGTCTTTGATCTTCTCCGGAAGAATGTTGCAAGTATGGGTATCGTAATTTTTTTGCTGACGCTGTTCATCCGGCTCCTTACTTCACCCATACTCTATAAAAGTTATGTTAGTGGAGCTAAAATGAAGGCTTTAAAACCTGAAATTGACAAGCTCAAAGAAAAACACGGAGAAGATAAACAGGCATTCAGTATGGACCAGATGAAGCTTTGGAAATCAGCAGGTGTAAGCCCGCTGGGCGGTTGCTTACCCGCACTGTTACAAATTCCGATTTTCATGTCATTGTACTATTTCTTTCAAAGTAATATTTCATTGCGTGGCGAAAATTTTCTTTGGGCGAAGGATCTTGCCGCGTATGATTCTATCTACAACCTGCCTTTTACAATTCCTTTTTATGGCGATCACATCAGTTTGTTTACCATAACGGCTACGCTTACCAGCTTACTCATTTCAATTTACAGCATGAGCAGTATGCAGGATAATTCTAATCCTGTAATGAAATATATGCCTTATATTTTCCCTGTTTTATTGCTGGGCGTATTTAACCGGCTACCCGCCGCCCTTACCTGGTATTACACCGTTTCAAATATCATTACGCTTATTTTGCAAATAGTAATCCAGAAATATATTATTGACCATGATAAAATATTGGCCCAGATAGAAATAAACCGGAAAAAACCTGTAAAGCAAAGTAAACTCCAGGAAAGGATACAGGCAATGCAGGATACCAACAAAAAAGTACAGGATTTAAAAACTAAGACAAAAAAGCATAATTAGAATTTCCTGTTAAAACGAATGGTACCCTGTAGGGGTTTAAATCGTTGTGGGCTTTCATTAATCAGGCTCAACCTTAATTTGGCACGGGATTTTATTATCTTTAATGAAATAAAAAAAAAATGAAAAAATTACGGTTGATAGCCCTGGGATGTTTGCCAATGATCAGTTTGTTTACCTATGCACAAAAAACCATTTCAGAAGGTACCATTACATACGAAATCGGGATACAATCCAAAAATAATAACTCAAAAGCGGGCAACGGGTTAAATGGAGCCAAAACTACTGTCTACTTAAAGGGCGGTCTTAGCAGAACAGAGATGACCAGTACATTAGGCACCGAAACAACTATTTACAATGTTAAAACCGGGAATGCAGCTATTTTAAAAGAATATAGCGGACAAAAGTTGATGATCACGTTGACCAAGGAAAATTGGGAGGCGATGAATAAAAAATTTGATGGAATTGTCTTCACAAACGCTGCTGAAACAAAAATAATTGAAGGGTATAATTGTAAGCGGGCATTTGCGCAATTGAAAGATGGTTCATCCATTGCAGTGTATTACACACCGGATTTAATTGCAATGAATAAAGAGTACAGCCAGGCTTTTAAAAATTTGCCCGGGTTCCCCATGGAATATGAATTTGAAACAGAAAAGATCATCTTCCGGTACCGGATTTCCGACATTGATTTTAGCCCGTTGCCTGCGACTAAATTTGATTTTCCGAAATCAGGGTACAGGATTATGACGTATGATGAGAATAAAGGCGGAAAAGCGGAGGGGCAATAAAATACCCGGCAGGATTGCTTAAACAACAAATTGTTTTATAAATTAGCAACGATCAGTTGAAGTATTGAGATATAACAAATAAAATTAGGAAATAAGATCAGGTAACTTTTTTATAAATAAATCCGCCACAGTATACAGGATCGAGTATCCAGCATCCAGCATCCAGTATCCGGTATCCAGCCTCCAGCATCCCCCAATTCATTACAATCTCACATTCAAGCCAATCATGCAATTAAATGTGGCCATCGGGAAATAAAAATTTTCCGTAATCAATTTCCCGTAAATATAACTATAGGTATAGCCGTTTGCTTCATACTTTTTATTGAATACATTGTTGAGCTGAACAACCAGGCTGGTCTCTTTGATAAATTTGCATTCTAAGGCGTAAGCCAGTCTTATATCCTGTACAAAATAAGCCTTCAGGCTCCTGCTTTTTTGCGCGGTATTATCCAGGTATTGCCTGCCAACATATTTGCTTAAGAAACTGATTTCAACATTTTTTACCGGTATAAAGTTGAGGGCTGAACCCGCTACAAGAGAAGGGGAGAAAGCGATAGCTGTTTTTTTGTAATAGAATGCTTTGGTACCACCATTGTCGAAATCATCTACTAGGTCGGTGTAATTTTTAATCCTGTTTTCGCTTAAAGATATATTGGCAGCCCAATTTATCCATTTTGCAATCTTTGTTTTTCCCTGTAACTCTATTCCCAGCCGGTAACTTTTAGGGATATTGGTTCTTGTGTAAGCGCCTACGTCATTTATATTGCCTACCAATACCAACTGGTTATTATATTTCATAAAATAAATGTTGGCGCCCAGCGAATAATTGTTTGACTTTCTTTCAATCCCTAATTCAAAATCATTGAGTTTTTCTGTTTTCGGCTGCGATGTTTGCCCGGCCTCAAAATCTCCCCTGTTTGGCTCCTTGGCCGCCAATGCATAAGACCCGTATGCCTGCCAGTTTTTAGTAGTGTAGGTAAGGCCGATCTTAGGGTTTAAAAACGAATAGCGCTTATCAATTTTCAGGGTAGGATTGTCTGCGAACCCATTGATATGATATTGCACATTTCTAAACTGCACGTCAATAAAGCTTTGCCAGTGATTGCCTAACTGTTCCGTCCATTTTGAGTAAATTGAAATATCCTGTTTACTGGCATTTAGGTTGTACCAGCGAAAATTCAATGGTATGGCCGGTTGTATTTTTGCCCGGGTGATCTCCCCGAAATGTTTACCGTCATATTTATTCCAGCCACCTCCAATGATTAACTCAGTATTTTTCTTTTTGTGTTGAATAGAAAATATTGTTCCGTAAAAATTATTATCCAGCCATAATTGTCTTACAAGGTCTGTTTGGGTAATGATATTGCCGCCATCATTATAATCCGGCAGGCCGTAAGCGGATAAATTTTCACCTGTTTTGTATTGTTCATAATAACCGGCGCCCTTGGTTAAAAACACTGCTGCATTTGCTTTCCAGTAGGCACTAAACTGGTGATTGTAAAAAAGCTGGTAGTGGGTTTGCGTATAATTGTCGGTTTCATTATTATAAAGCGCAAGGTTGTAGGTCCTGTTACCGGCAGTAAACAGGTTTACTGAATCTGCTCGTGTAATATACACAGATCCCAGGTTGTTTTGGTAATGCGCCAGCAAACCCGCGTCATCCCCTTTCAGTTTTGCTTCCGGTATACCATTCCATGCCTGGTAGGTTTTTTCTTTGCCCGAAAATATATTTAATCTGAGGGAGGTCTTTTTATTCAGCCATGCCGTGCTGAAATAGAATGATTGGAGCCTGGATGCCGCCCGGTCGATATAGCCATTACTGTTAATTCTGCTGAGCCTTCCTTCTATAGTAAAATGTTTACCAATAATACCGCTGCCAAAACGAATAGTATTTTTTATGGTGTTATAGGAGCCGTAACTGTTATTGAATTCAGTATACATTGAATCATCAATTTCATTGGTAGCAAGGTTAATGGTAGCTCCAAATGCGCCTGCCCCATTACTGCTTGTTCCAACGCCACGCTGAATTTGTATACTATTGGCGGAAGAAGAAATGTCGGGAAGATCAACAAAGAAGGCACCCTGGCTTTCCGCATCATTATAGGGAATGCCATTCAGGGTAACATTGATCCGGGTGGCGTCTGTGCCCCGGATGCGTATCCCGGTATAACCAACTCCATTACCGGCATCAGCGTTGATCACTGCCGATGGGGTTTGGTTAAGCAGGAAGGGCAGATCCTGCCCCAGGTTGTTTTTTGCGATCTCCTTTTTGCTAAGATCGGTTTTTGCAAAAGGCGCTTTTTCATTTGCCCTGATGGCGGTTACTTCAATGGGCTGAAGGTAAGTGGTGTCATTAAATTTTTTTACCCCTTGTCCAACGCATACCAATGTGTTGGCGCAAAATAAAGCGCAGATGAACAGTTTCATTTCAAAAATAATTTAAACTGAAATCCGGGGCTGAGAACGATCTTGCCAGTTTATGCCCCCCGAAAGAATGGGGGGAGGCTATGCATTTCTCCCTTCGCAGGCATTATCCTGATCAGGTTATACGGGTGTTATCTCAGTCCCGACCTAAGTCGGAACACCCCGGAAATTCAGACAATGAATAAGAACAGTGTGTTATACAAAGGTAGGGTAGTCGGAATTAATTTTTCAATTTTATGTAACAAATCATTTTTGATAGCCGTACTACCTGAAAATTATTACCATGAAAAGTATATTAATATTTTTATTCGCTGTGGCAAGCCTGGTTTCATTCGCACAAAATGATGCTGTGATCAACGATCCCAATGCACAAAAACGCATCCTGAAAGAAAGTTTTTCAACTATTTCGGTTACTGACGGTGTTGATTTGTATTTAACACAGGGCAATGCTGAATCGATTGCCATCAGCGCTTCCGACCCTAAATACCTGGAGCGGTACAAAACAGAAGTAAATAATGGAGTACTAAAAATTTACTACGACAATAAAGGGATCAACTGGACCGGGAATGAAAAAAGAAATTTAAAAGCCTATGTTTCATTTAAAAGTTTGGAGAAGTTAAACGGATCGGGGGGAGCACATGTGATCATGAAAAGTGTTCTTGCTGCTGATAAAATGGAATATACATTTACCAGCGGTTCAGGGTTTACAGGGGCAGTAAATATCAATCACCTCGATATAGCTCAAAACAGTGGAGCCTCAATTGAAATAAGCGGAAAGGCTGCGAAACTGGTTGTAGATGTAAGCAGCGGCGCTGTATTTAAAGGATATGAACTGGCAACTGATTTTTGCGAGGCCAAAGCAAGCAGTGGAGGCAGTGTTCGCATTAATGTGAACAAGGAATTAAGCGTAAAAGCCAACAGTGGCGGGGGTATCCATTACAAGGGAAATGGTGTGGTAAAAGATATGAATGTAAATAGCGGCGGTATCGTAAAAAAGGGGTAAATTAATTTTTATTAGCAAATGTCATTATGAAAAAGTATTTTATATCATTCATCGCAATGCTGTTTTTCACCGGCGCCACTGCACAAAAAACATTTGTAAATGATGGCAATGCAGAAGTTAGAAAGTTAACCGGCAGTTTTAACAGCATTATCATTTCAGGCGGTATTGACCTGTATCTTTCCCAATACGACAATGAATCTGTTGCCGTGAGCGCCTCCTCAGATGAGTTTAAACAAAATATTAAAACAGTAGTGGAGAACAACACCTTAAAAATTTATTATGAAGGTGGCAGGCAATGGAACACGGGAAATAAAAAGATGAAAGCCTATGTTTCCTTCAAAACTATCGAAAAGTTACAGGCATCAGGGGCATCCAATGTGCAGGTGACAGGTATAATACAGGTACCCACATTGACTATAGTGATGAATGGTGCAAGTGATTTTAAGGGGGCCGTTAAAGTAAACGCCCTTACGATGGAATTAAGCGGCGCATCCGATGCAAGGATAAGCGGCGCTGCGGCTGTGGTCTCCATACAATCAAGTGGAGCAAGTGATGTAAAAGGCTATGAACTGGTTGCGGATGTTTGCAATGCAAAAGCTTCAGGGGCTTCCGACATCAATATTACTGTTAATAAGGAATTAAATGCCCATGCAAGCGGGGCCAGCGATATATTCTACAAGGGAAATGCCGTTGTTAATGGTATGCATAGCAGCGGGGCGAGTTCTGTGGTTAATAAAAATTAATAGGTGAATAGACAAGTATTCAACACTTACCTGGCTAAGGTTTAAAAGCCCAGGTCAGAAATCCCTGTAACGCGGCTCTCCAGGAGGTATATTCATGTTTGCCATTGGCTGATTCTGTATATACAATAGCTGTGGATGGGCGAATATTTTAGTTTTTATAATTTCAATTAAATCTTTCGTGTCATCCACCGCATCCTTTATCCCATCTTTTACTCCGGATTGACCGGTCTCCTGCCCATCATTTAACAGTAATAAATTCAAACTGCTTTTATCACCATGCACCCGCGTACTGATGATGGTTAACAGCACATGCCTTTGCAGGTGGCGGCTGTATATTTTATCATCCTGTTGTTTAATATTGCTTTTACAACCAAATGTAATAGTACCCGCCAGTAGGACGAAATAAACAAGTTTAAAAGACTGCTTCATAAAGGTTAATTTGTAAAACGAATATATATTATTTGGCGGCAATGCTGTAATCCGTTACTTTTGCACCGCGAAGTAGAGCAGCGGTAGCTCGTCGGGCTCATAACCCGAAGGTCAGAGGTTCGATCCCTCTCTTCGCAACTAATTTAAGGCTCAATTTGGAGCCTTTTTTATTCTTAGCCTTTTTTGGCTAATGAATTTGATTACCTCCTCCATCCTGTCAATTTGTATGCGGTAGTCGAAGTCGTGCCCCGGACAACGCTTATACAAAATAAAATACATGAAATCTGGTTTTGTCAACATATTTGGAAAGCCCAACGCAGGTAAAAGCACATTGCTGAATGCCCTGATGGGAGAAAAGCTTGCAATTGTATCTCATAAAGTACAAACTACACGGCACCGTATTAAAGCTATCCTCACCAATCCCGGCTATCAGATTGTTTTTTCGGATACCCCCGGTATCATTGAACCCAAATACAAACTGCACGAAAAAATGATGCAGGCTGTAAAAGGTAGTTTGGAAGACGCTGATGTTGCACTTTTAATAACCGATGCGAGGGAGAACCCTGAAGAAAGCCATGCTATTTTTAGCTTTCTTAACTTAAAAGCGCCAGCCCTTGTTGTATTGAATAAGATAGATGCAGTGAGTGAAGATGATATAAAAAAAATAACGACTTTTTTTAAAACCCAGTCTTATTGTAAAGAAGTACTGGTGATTTCAGCACTTAAGAAAAAAGGGATCGAAGAATTATTAGCCGCTATTCTTGCCTTATTGCCGGATGGTCCGGCTTTTTATGAAGGAGATGATATTAGCGATTTACCTACCAAATTTTTTGTAGGGGAACTTATCAGGGAGAAAATATTTTTATTGTATGGCGAGGAGATTCCCTATCATACAACAGTATTGGTACAGGAATTTAAAGAAAAATCGACGTTGATAAAAATAGGCGCCGAAATTATTGTTCAGCGGGAAACACAAAAAGGTATCATTTTGGGGGAAGGTGGTAAAATGATAAAACAACTGGGTACCCTGGCAAGAAAGGATATTGAAGAGTTTTTGGGAAGTAAGGTTTTTTTAGAATTGTTTGTAAAAGTAAGGCCTAAATGGAGGGACAATGAAATGCAGTTGAAGGAATACGGGTATTAGCAATTAGCTAATTAGCTAATTTGTTAATGTACTAATGGGGGAATGTGAAAATGTGAAAATGGCTCAAAGTGAAAATGAGGCAATAAATAACAGCGGGTAATCTGATTAATTATCAATTATCAATTAAACAATCCATTATTCAATTATCAATTAAGAAAATGAGTTTTACAGTAGCAATAGTAGGCAGGCCAAATGTTGGTAAAAGCACTTTCTTTAACAGGATGTTAGAGCAAAGAAAAGCCATCGTGGATGACGTGAGCGGCGTTACCCGTGACCGTCAGTATGGGGTGGCGGAATGGAATGGCAAATCTTTTAACGTGGTGGATACCGGCGGCTTTGTACCTAAAAGCGAAGACATATTTGAAAGGGAGATCCGCAAACAGGTGCTGATCGCTTTGGAAGAAGCAGATGCGATTGTTTTTATGGTAGATGTGGCAACAGGTATTACAGACCTGGATGAATCAATGACCCAGCTTTTACGCAAAACTTCCAAACCGGTTTTTTTAGTGGTAAATAAGGTAGATAACCATGACAGGTTGCTGGAAGCATCAGAATTTTATAGTCTTGGTTTCGAGAAAATACATTTTTTGTCATCTATAAGCGGAACAGGCACAGGGGATTTGTTGGATGATATTACCGAATTAATTATTGAGAAGACGGAAGATGTGGAAGAAAAGCAATTACCTAAGTTTGCTATTATTGGCCAGCCCAATGTGGGAAAATCATCACTGCTCAATGCTTTAACCGGGCAGGAGCGTACGATTGTTAGTAATATAGCCGGCACAACCAGGGATACTATACACACCCATTACAATCTCTTCAATAAGGAATTTGTTTTGATAGACACTGCCGGCATCAGGCGCAAGGCAAAAGTAAATGAAGACCTGGAATTTTACTCCGTAATCAGGGCTATCAAAGCCGTGGACGAAGCTGATGTTTGCATGGTATTGTTGGATGCGGAGAAAGGTATAGCTGCGCAGGACCTTTCAATTTTTGCCATGGCGGTAAAAAAGGGGAAGGGCATTGTAGTATTGGTAAACAAGTGGGATCTTATGCCAAAAGAAACGAATACTGCGCGGGATTATGAAGCCGAACTGAAAAAGCGATTCGCCCCGTTCACAGATCTTCCTATCTTATTTATTTCCGCCACGGAAAAAACGAGGATCTTTAAAGCCATGGAAGTTGCGTTAGAAGTATATGAAAACCGTCGGCAGAAAATTCCCACCTCAAAATTAAATGATATCATGTTAAAGGCTGTGGAAGCGTATCACCCCCCTGTAGTACGCGGTAACCAGGTAAAAATTAAATATGTTACCCAATTACCCGTTGTGGTACCTTCCTTCGCATTTTTTTGCAATTACCCGGACGATGTAAAAACCCCGTACAAAAACTATCTTGAAAACCAGTTAAGACTGAAGTTCAAGCTTACCGGTGTTCCTGTAAGGGTGTTTTTCAGGAAAAAATAAACTGGTTTAGGATTGAGCAATAAATTATTTAAATAATCGTTTTAAAAATCTAAAATTATTGTTTTGTTAAAAAAAGACAGTAATTTTGCCCGGATTTTTAACCCCAAAAAAATAAAAATGAAAAAATTATTCGCAATGCTCGCTGTTACAGCTATTATGGTATCTTGTAATGACGTTGAAACAAAATCTGCTGCTGATCTCGATTCAGCAAGAGCTGCTGCTACAGCCGATTCCCTTGCCGCCATTAATGCTTTAGCTGATTCAACTATGAAGCCAATGATGGACAGTACATTACCTAAGATGGACTCTTCAATGAAGGCTATGGATACAATGAAAATGAAAAAATAATTCTTATAGTTAACCTTTAAGGCTTATAATATTTCCCCTGGTTTACCGGGGGATTTTTTTATCCATTCAAAACTTTATCTTTTGGTGCGTAGTATAAAGGAAGGTAACAGGTGGGTTAGATTGATTTGCATCCAAATATTTTTTTAAAACTATAAAACTTATAGTCAATAATATTAAAATTACAATAATGGTAATAAACAAATAGGGCTGGTCTTTTAACCTGCGCTTATCTTTCCTTCCCTTAGTTTTGGCTATTTGTCTATGCAGGTCATTGTTTAATTGTTCCACATAAGCCTGCATGTTTTTTTTGCTTTCAATTTTTTGCAGGCCTTCTACGGCATCATTCATAAATTCATCTTCCGCCATGTTCTTTTCTATCGCGTGACTGTCTTTTTCAGACAACTGATTACTCAGGTAATCCATGAGCTGTTGGTTATCAATATCTTTATTGCTATTCGCTAATATGTCTTTCAGATCATTGTTCATTGTGCTGTAATCGCTCCATCATTATTTTTAAATTTCTTTTCCCGTTTTGAATATGGCTTTTTACTTTTAATAAAGAATAACCTGTTTGTTCGGTAATATCCTGGTAACTCTTTTTTTCAAGATAAAACAAAGTTACGCATTGCAGTTGTTCTTCGTTGAGTAACTGCAATGCCTTTTCCATATTGGTTAAGGCAGTATCTTTTTCTAAAAACTTTTTTGTGTCTTCCGTTTCATCCGGTGCTGACAATAGTTGTTCATTAATTTCTACCGGCCATTTTCCCTTGTTCCTCAGCTTCATCAGGCAATGATTTTTTGCCACCATGTAAAGCCAGCTTTTAAAATAATCAACTTTATATTTGTGTAATTCGGTAATGGCTTTTAAAAAAACCTGCTGCACACCATCCTTAGCTTCTTCTTCATTTTTCAGGTATTTCATGCATACACCTAATAACAGTAACGTATAACGCTGCAACAATATACCGAGCCATTCATTATTTTTATCTGCATAAAAATTTTGTAATAGCTGTTGGTCGTCAATATGTTTATACTTGTCTGTATTCAAAATTGGTGAAGTATATAACATGAGATGTGATCATAGGTTTAATCCATAAATCAAATGTGCAAATGAAAAAATGTGAAAATTCCCTTTTTTACTTTACACTTTTTATTGGACCGGTTTCAGCATGATATTTATACAAGTTGGCAAACGGGTATTAAATACTTCTTTGCCCGTCAAAATTTTCCAGTTCTTTCGATACCGCATTTAAAAAAGTGCTCCCTAAAGCGCCGTCAATAACGCGGTGATCATAGCTAAGCGAAATATACATCATATGACGGATAGCAATGCTGTCACCCTGGGGGGTTTCTATCACCACCGGTCTTTTTTTAATTACCCCTACGGCCATGATCGCTACCTGGGGTTGGTTAATAATCGGCGTACCCATAATACTTCCAAAAGTACCTACATTGGTTAAAGTGAATGTACCGCCGGTAGTATCGTCGGGTTTCAATTGGCCCGTCCTGGCTGCATTGGCCAGTCCGTTTACCTGTTTTGTTAATCCGGCGAGGTTTAACTGATCCGCATTTTTTATAACCGGTACTATCAAATTTCCATTGGGCAAAGCGGTTGCCATCCCAATATGTAAATTTTTCTTGATGATTATCCTGTCTCCTTCAACCGAACTGCTGAGCATCGGGTATTTTTTGATACACTTCACAATGGCTTCAATGAACAGGGGGGTATAGGTTATTTTTTCACCTTCTCTTTTTTCAAAATCTTTTTTAATCCTTTCTCTCCATAAAACAATATTGGTAACATCACATTCTGCAAAACTGGTTACATGGGCGCTGGTATGTTTACTATCCACCATATGTTTGGAGATCAGTTTCCGCATCCTGTCCATTTCAATGATTTCTACATTGCCGGGGTAGCTGTTGGCAAGGGCCACCTGGTTATTATTTTCGGCTTTAGTAGTAGTTTGAACTTCATGGGGGCTTATGGTCATGGGATGATGGCCAATGGCAGTTTGTTGCCGGTTATCACCTGCCCTGCCTGCTATATAGGCTAAAATGTCTTTTTTACTTACTCTTCCGTCCTGGCCCGTGCCTTGTATATTTTCCAATTCAACCATACCAATTCCTTCCTGCTGGGCAATATTGATTACCAGCGGGGAATAAAAACGAATAGCGTTATTGCCAGGTAACGGATGAGTTGAAACCTGGGGGGCAGCAGGCTGGTAAGGTATTTCTTCTACCATTTTCGCTTCTTCATATACAGGTCTGCCCGTTTGAACCGAAGGTTGTGTTTGCGTAATGGTTGCCCCAATTCTTATTTTGGCGATTACCGTGCCTATCGGAACCACATCGTTTTCATTAAATAAAATTTCTTCAATAACTCCCTGCGCAGTGGAGGGTACTTCACTATCCACTTTATCTGTAGCTATATCCAGTACTGTTTCATCCTCCTGGATCGGGTCACCCGGTTTTTTATGCCACTTCAGAATAGTAGCTTCCGTGATACTTTCCCCCAGTTTTGGCATTACCAGTTCAACTAAAGACATATAATAATTTGAAGTTTGAATAAAATAAATGGCAATTTAATCAACGCAGGCAATTTACTCAATAACAATCATCATAAAGATAATTATTTCCTTCTAATCCTTTGCCGATTGCCTGAAGGATGGGTTTGCATCCGAAATGGTAGTTGGAGTTGCTAGCTTTTAATAGCCTTTAATGCCTTCAATCCCCTTTTTGACAAGGTGGTTTGCACTCCTGGTCCAATCTTTTATTTTTCCCCGGCCAGTATAAATTTACGGAGCATATTTAAAGCGTAAGTAGCTGTTAGCTCTATGTTCCGCTGCCGGTCGAACCGGAAATTAAATTTTTCCGATACAATATTTTTATTATCGCCCACTGCTACCCATACCGTACCAACCGGTTTACCGGGTATTCCCCCGCCCGGACCCATTATACCCGATACTGCAATGGTGTAATTTGTTTTTATATTTTTTAAAGCGCCCGTAGCCATTTGAACCACCACCTCCTCACTTACGGCGCCTTTTGTTTCTAATGTGTATTTATCTACCTGTAAAAGATCTTCTTTGGCCTTGTAAGAATAACTTACCACGCTGCCACTGTAATATGCCGAAGCGCCGGCTTTTTCAGTTAATAAATGCGCAATATACCCACCGGTACAGCTTTCAGCAGTGGAAACGGTGTTATTTTTTGCCAATAAAAGTTTTGCCACCACCATTTGCATCGGCTCATCTTCATTGGTAACTAAATAATCTTTAACCGATATTTGCAGCGTATCAAAAAATTGCTGGACTTCCATTTCTATCGCATCTTTTTCAACCCCTGAACTTGATAAACGCAAACGAACCATGCCGTAGTTGGGCAGGTAAGCCAGTTTAATATGGGCGGGAAGTGCAGTTTCAAAATTAGCCACCAGGTCGGCAAGAAAACTTTCACCAACGCCCGCTGTCAGCAAGGTACGATGGGCTATATGCGGGAATTTAAAGTGTTTGCCCAATCCCGGTATCACATCATCCGTCATCATGCCCTTCATTTCATGCGGAACACCCGGCATACTTACAAATACCTTTCCCTCTTTTTGAAACCACATACCCGGTGCGGTACCTCTTTTATTTAAGATCACCTGGCAGGTATCCGGAACTTCGGCTTGTTTTAAGTTGCGCGCTATCATCGGCCGCTTGAGGATATTTGTAAAAATGTTGACTACATTTTCAAGTGCTCCTTCATCCACGATCATTGTACCGTTAAAATATTTACAAAGCAATGGTTTGGTAATATCATCCGCGGTTGGACCGAGGCCGCCGGTTATCAGGATAATATCCGCATGTTTGCTTTCTTCATCCAGCGTATTCCATATCTCTTCCCATACATCGCCCACGGCTACACGCCGTGCCACACGGATACCTGCTTTGTTCAATTGCTGGGCCATCCAGGCGCTGTTGGTGTCAATTACCTGTCCTATTAATAATTCATCACCAATGGTGATGATAGTTGCTTCTGTCATGTTGATTTTAAAATGAAATGGGGAAATGTGAAAGGCGCAAGACTTAACTGAATTTTACACGCTCGTAAATATCGGCGAGTTTGATATCGATATCTACGGTGTTGATTGAAAAAACATCGGTCAATAATTTAAATTCCGTTAGCTGCCAACTGTTATCAGTGTGGCGAATAAATTTTTCAACAGCAATATTGTTAGAATCAACAAGGATATATTCTTTGAGTGTTTTGATAGCCCGGTACAGAGTAAATTTAGATCCCTTGTCGTAATCCCTGGTAGATTTAGACAATATTTCGATAATAACGGCAGGGTTTACTGCTGTATCAAACTGATCATCGATTGTTTCTACTTTTCCACAAATAATGCTAATGTCAGGATAGGTATACAAGGTATTGGCAGGAATATGAACCCTTAAATCGCTTCCATAGGGTTTGAAATTTTTACCCCTCAACCTGGTTGCTAATTCGCCGAATAAATTCGAAAAGATTTCATTATGGGGTAGTAACGCCCCGCTCATCGCAAAAACTTCGCCCTTATAGTACTCGTGCTTTTCAAAAGCCTTTCTTTCCCCTTCCAGGTAATCCTGTTCACTGATGTAATTTAAAACTGGTGTTGCCATAATCGCTAATTTCAATTTTCAAATTTAATAAAAATGTACCATAGGATTGTTGTATTAATGATTTCATTTGTTTTATCAGTATTCAATGGTTTTTGCCAGGACATAACCGGCCAATTGGATATTGCGATACAAAAATTATCGTCAGATCCACAGTTTAAGCACGCCATTATCAGTTTGTATGTAATAAACAGCAACACCGGTAAGGTAATTTTTGATAAGAACGGCCAGCTTGGTTTGTCACCGGCAAGTTGCCAGAAAGTTGTCACCAGTGTTACCGCTTTTGAACTATTAGGAAATGGGTTTCAATATAAAACCTATATTGGTTATGATGGTAAGATCGATAAAACCAATTTAAAAGGCAAACTTTTTTTAACGGGAAGGGGCGACCCAACTTTTGGCAGTGACCGGTGGAACAGCACATCAGAAGCGGTTGTACTAAAAAAGATATTGAACATCCTCCAAAAAAATAAAATACAAGCAGTTGCCGGCGACCTGGTTTGCAATGATACCCAATTTACAAACGAGCCTTTGCCAAACGGTTGGGTATGGGAAGACATGGGGAATTATTATGGCACCGGTGCCTGGGGATTTAACTGGCAGGAAAATAAGTTTGATGTTACCTTCAAAACCGGTAAAATTATAAATGATATTACTGAAATAATTTCAACAATGCCGCCATCTTTACTCATGGATTATACTTTTGCGAATTTTGTAAGAACGGGCAGCAAGGGATCAGGTGACAATGCTTATCTTTTTTCTTCACCATTCCATAAAAATATTATTGCCAGGGGTACAGTGCCGATCTCAGAAAAGGGGTTTGCCATTTCAGGATCAATGCCAGACCCGCCCGGCATCTTTATAAAAAGGCTGAACGGGTATCTCAAAGAAAATGGTATAACGGTAGCAGGCGGCGCATGGAGTAACTCGGGGCGCCAGGTAAATAATCAAACTACCGGGGTTCCGGTGGTGCATGTGGATTCGATCCTTTCGCCCCGGTTGGATTCCATTAATTACTGGTTTCTTAAAAAAAGCGTGAATTTATTCGGTGAAGCGTTTGTAAAAACTATTGCATTTCAACGGTCGAATATTGGTTCCACTGATAGCGGTATTGCCATTATAAGAGATTTTTGGGGTAAACGTGGAATTGAAAAATCCGCACTTAAAATGATAGATGGAAGCGGCCTGTCCCCCGCGAACAGGGTAACTACCCATTCATTGGTAACGGTTATGCAATATGCATTAGGCCGATCCTGGTTTGCTGCTTTTTACAACGCATTACCCGAAATGAATGGCATCAAAATGAAGGATGGTTATATTGGGGGTGTTAGAAGCTATACAGGTTATTTGAAGGGTAAGAATGGCATTGAATATACTTTCGCATTTATTGTAAATAATTTTGACGGCAATGCAGGTACGGTTAGGGAAAAAATGTGGAAGGTGCTTGCGGTAATGGATAATTGATAAATATTAAATCAAGGTGGTTTAGTTAAGTCATTTCCTCTTCCAGGAGAGGAATAAGGTGATGTCAAGCAAGAAAAAAATATCTTAGCTAAACAACATTAAATATTAAATGGATAATTACCCCTTTTCAATTATCAATCAAAATATTTTTCCAACTTTGCCCTAAGCTCTGCCGGCATTTGACAACGTTTCATACCTTTTGCTTCCATAAAATAGAGCGTTACATCACCGGTATTTAAAAGGGCACCTTCTTCGTTATATATTTCTGAATGAAAAACAATTTTGTGGTGAACCGGTAATTCTTTCAAGGTGGTTTTTACCGTTATCAGGTCATCGTACCTCGCCGGTCTTAAAAAGCGGCTGTGAATATCCACCACAGGCATAATGATGCCCATCGCTTCAATGTCTTTGTAGGTATAACCAATTTCTCTTATTGCTTCACCTCTGCCAATTTCATAAAATTCTGCATAATGACCATGGTACACCATACCCATCTGATCGGTGAGGGCGTAGTGTATCCTTATTTGGGTTTCGGTAATAAACATTTTTTAATTTGCAATGAAAAAATGGATAATATATAATTTCTTCATTTCATTTTCATTTCACTTTACGGTATACTTTAACTAATTGAAAATTAAATTATCGACAATCATAATTTTTAATCGTAAAGTATCACAATATGAAAAATTATTAATTCTCAATTATTTCCCTACCATACTATCCACACTTACCCTTCCCGGGCCAACCAATAATAAAACAATATAGCAGGCTAAATACAAACCGGCAAGTTCCCCTTTACCAAAAATTTCTCCATTGTGTCCCATGAACAATGCCACACCCATCGCAACGATCAATGGAATGGTTGCGAGTCTTGTAAACAGGCCGAGCACTATAAAAAGAGAGCAAAAAAATTCAGCGAAAATCAACAGTGCGAGCGAGAACGGTTTTCCTATTCCCATAAAATTCATAAAGTCATTTTGCATGGCGCCAAAGTGCAGGAGTTTATCATAACCATGGTTCATCATTAAGAGACCGGTACCCAATCTCAAAACCAGCATGGCACCACTAAATGCACCGGCAGAATATTTTGTTGATAATAGTTTTTTCATTTTTATTATTGTTTTTTTGATTTGATCCCGGTGGTGTTAATTGATTTTATTTTACCATTTCGTTAACAGCATTGCAAATGTACATTTCGTTTTGTTTGCAGCAGTTATCCACTTATTAACAATCGGTTTGGAACGGTGTTTGCACAAATGGCAATTTAGTTAATTTTGCACCATCATTATAAAATGATAATTATAACCTATACAAGCAAATAATGAAAAAACAATTTCCGTTGCTGCTTTTTGCAGTAGTATTTTCAGTAGCAGCTTTCTCCCAACCCACCCATGTATTTACCGACCCCGAAAAAAAGTTTAAAGCGGCCAAGGAATTATTTGTAAAACAGCAGTATGCACTGGCTTACCCGTTGCTGGAGGAAGTAAAGCTGCAATACCCCGATAATCAAAAAAGCAACAATGCGTATTTGAATGACGATGTAAATTATTATTATACCGCCACCCGGTTGAAGTTACAGTTACCCATAGCCGAAGAGGAAGCTAACCACTATATTGACTGGGTAAATAATGAGCCCCGTAAAGAATTAATGAGTTATCACCTGGGCAAATATTACTTTATTAAAGATGATTTTATCAAAGCCATTGAAAATTATGAAAGGGCAGGCTTGGATAATTTAAGTAATGAAGAGATCGCGGATGCCAAATTTGAAATGGCGTATTGTTATTTTAACCTTAAACGTTTTAATGAAGCCAAGCCTTTATTCAATGAAATACACCAGTTGCCGGATAACAAATATTACCTGCCCGCCAATTACTATTACGGATTTATCAGTTATTCTGACCGCAATTATAATGAGGCCCTTAAATCATTTAAATTAGTTGAAACCCGGGAAGAATACAAAGGCATAGTACCTTATTATATTTCAGAGATATTGTATTTCCAGCATAAAAAAGATGAATCGCTCCGAACTGGCGAAGCCGCCTTAACCAAGGGCGGACTGTATTATGATAAAGAGATGAAACAACTGATGGGGCAGATTTATTTTGAAAAAAAGAATTTTGCGAAAGCGTTGCCGCTGCTGGAATTTTATGTAAACAACAGTGATAAAGTGAGTAAGGAAAACCTGTATGAATTAAGTTATTGTTATTATGAGGCCAAACAATTGAATAAGGCCATAGAAGGGTTTAAACAGTTAAGCAATGAAAGTGATTCCATGGGACAGAACAGTATGTATTTGTTGGGGGATTGTTATTTACGTACCAATCAAAAAGCCAATGCCCGCAATGCCTTTCAGTTTTGCGCATTCAATAGCAGCAATAAAAAACAACAGGAAATTTCGTTGTTCAATTATGCGAAGCTCTCTTACGAATTAGGTTACCAGGATGTGGCCCTCGATGAAATGCGGAATTTTATAAATAATTATCCATCTTCCCCATATAGTACAGAGGCGAAAGAGATACTGGTAAACCTGCTTGCCAATACCAATAATTTTAATGACGCATTAACCTTGTATGAGTCATTTGCCAGGCCTACGCCCAATATGCAAAAGGCCTATCCCCGTATTTTGTATGGCAGGGCGGTAGAGTATATTAATGACCAGCAATTAGTAAGAGCCGATGAACTGCTGACAAAAATTTTAAAGCTGCCAGCTACTGCCATCACACCTTATGTAAACTTTTGGAAAGGCGAAATCGCTTACCGGTCGGGCCGGTATGACGAGGCAATCCGTTATTTGAGTATTTACCTGCAAAGTGGCGCCATTGCACAGGGAGAAGCCAATCCGGCCACCGCTAAATACGATATCGGGTATAGCTGGATGAAGAAAGAAAATTATCAGCAGGCTTTAACTTATTTTGAACCGATCGCAAAACCGGCTACCACAGCCGGCAACCTGGAGCAGGATGCTTATTTGCGGAGTGCTGATTGTTATTTTATGTCAAGGGATTTTGCCCGGGCCAGCACAATGTATGAAACCGTGATCAATAATGCATTGCCACAAAGCGATTATGCCCTGTTTCAAAAAGCATTGATTGCAGGTATTAAAAGTTCGGCCGGTAAAATTGTTATCCTGAATAGTTTAAGCAGAATTTATACACAAAGCAGTCTGATTCCGGATGCCAACATGGAGATCGCATTAACATATATAGCAGATGAAAAATTCCGTGATGCCATTCCGTACCTTAATAATGTATTAAATGCGCCCAATGGCGGGGGATTAAAACCAGCGGCCTATGTAAAACTGGGGCTGATCTATTATAATTTAAATAATAATAGCCAGGCACTGGCTAATTACCAGCAATTGATCCAGCAATACCCGCAATCCACGGAAGCGGATGATGCAGTAGCGACTATCAAAAATATTTACGTGGAGGATGGCAGGCCCAATGAATATGTGGATTTTATGCGTAAGAACGGGAAAAATATTTCTGTAACAGAGGCTGATTCGCTTACTTATTCATCTGCCGAAATAAAATACAATGCCAATGACTGCAATGCGGCGATCGCAGGTTTCAATAATTACCTTACCCGGTTTCCTAACGGCGCTTATGCCCTGGAGGCGAATTATTTCAAAGGCGAATGTTATTTTAAGGATAAAGACTGGCCAAACGCTTTAACGGGTTTTGATTATGTAAACGCAAAAGGGTACAATAAATATTTTGAAAGCGCTACATTATCGGCAGCGAGGATCCATTATTTTGAGTTGAAAAATTATCTGAACGCAAAAAAATATTTCACTTCTTTACAAGCCGGGGCGGTAAACCAGGATAACCAACTCGAAGCCTTGAGGGGACTGGTTCGTTGTAATTACCAGTTAAAAGATTATGCCCGGGCTAACGAGGCTGCCAGGGAATTACTGACCAGGAAAGGGATTAGTACCGATGACAGGTCGGTCGCTTTTTTAGTACTCGGCAAATCGCAGCAGGCGAATAATGATTGCAATGGCGCCATCGCTTCTTTCAGGTCCTGTGCGGCAATCAACAAATCAGCCTGGGGTGCAGAGGCCAGGTATGAAATTGCACACTGCCATTTTATTACTGGTAATTACGCTGCGGCTGAAAAAGCAGCATTGGCTACAGTAAAAGAAACTGGCAGTTACGATTTTTGGGTTACCAGTTCCTATATTTTGATAGGGGACATTTTTATGCAGGGAAAGGATTATTTCAATGCCAAAGCAACCTACCAGAGCGTAGCTCAAAATTCCGTGATCCCCGAACTAAAAACGGAGGCGCAACAAAAATCAGAAAAGGCCATTGCTGAGGAAAAAATAAATTCAAAAATTAATTAATAGTCTTTATAAATTATCTCACATAAAGGTGAGAAATTTTGTAGCGCTTTTTAATTTACTATTTAATATTTAATATGAATACGAAAAGTATAATCGCAACCTTGTTTTGTTGCTTAACCGGTTTTTCAGTTTTCGCACAAAGGGATAGTACAAAAAAGCAAACCATTGATATTACATCCAGTTATAAACCAGTATTAAGAAATGCGGTGAAAGTGAATTTTTCAGCCAGCAACCTGCCTTCGGACACCGCTAAAATTGTAGGGCCGTACACCATACCACCCCAAAATTTATTTTATACCTATCAGCCCGTTTCGTTAAAGCCACTGGCACTTGCACAGGATAGCGCACTGGAAACCGGGACCAGGAACTACCTTAAAGTGGGTTTTGGTAATTTTTCAACTCCTTATGCAAGTGCGGGATTTAGTTTTGGCGATGGTAAAACAGCTTTAGTAAATTTATACGCCGATTATATTTCTTCAAAAGGGAACATTAAAAACCAGGATTACTCGCAATTGAATATTAAGGGGAGCGGCAGTTATTTTACGGATAGAAATGAAGTGTATGGTAGTGTGGGATTGAACCAGCAGGATTATCATTTATACGGTTACGATCATTTTCAGCATAATTACAACAAGTCGCAGGTGTTACAGCGTTTCCAGGATATTAGTATCAAAGGCGGTATTCGCAATAAGGACAAAAATGAAACGGGTATCAATTATAATCCTAATGTACAGGTAAGCATTTTCAGCAACCAGGATAAATTAACGGAAAGTTCATTAGTGGTGGAAGCGCCCGTTGAAAAAACATTTGGAGATGTATTTTCTATCAGGGTGTCGGCAAAAGCTGATATTACTTCCTATACCTCCAAAAATTTAGCTGCGAACGTTAAACTGAATAATAATATTTTCCAGTTGTCACCCGAATTGATTTATGCTAAAGAATTCATCACCATTCATGGCGGTGTCAGCCCGGCATGGGACAATGGAAAATTAAGCGTGTTCCCTAACATTTATGGCGAAGCTCAAATAAAAGATAAATCATTCCTCGTACAGGCTGGGTTCGTTGGGCGATTCATTAAAAACAGCTACCGGAATTTATCAGCCATCAATCCTTACCTGGCAACAGTTTCAGTTCAGCAAAATACAAAGGAAACAGAATTGTATGGGGGCATCAAGGCATCTGTAGGCAAACATTTTAATTTTAGCGCTAAAGCAGGGTTTATCAGTTATAATAACCTGCCTTTTTACATTAATGATACTGCAACGGATAATAAATCATTTTTGGTCAGCAATGAAAGTAAAGTAACCGACCTGCGTATCCATGCAGATATGAGCTTTATCAGCCAGGATAAGTTTACCATAACCGGTGGGCTTACCTTCAACGGATATACCGGGATGAAGGATAATGACAAGGCCTGGGGGACAATTCCATTGGAGATCACAGCGTCTATGCGGTGGTGGGCATTTAAGCAGGTGATGTTGAAAAGTGATTTCAGGGCATTTACCGGGGGGCCTTACTTATTAAAAAGCAATGTCAATAAAACATTGAGTGGCGCGGCAGACCTGAGTGCAGGTCTTGAATTTGCGATCAATAAAAATTTTAGCGCATGGGTAGACGTAAATAATATCTTTAATAATAAATATGAACGCTGGCACAATTACCAGGTTTATGGCCTCAATGTGTTAGGGGGTGTTATATATAAGTTTTAGTCACCAACTGTCAACCACACACAAATCGAACTTTTTTATAAAGCGGTTCGTAATTTTATCGGTAAGACTTATCTTTAAGGTCTGAATATATAGCATGTACCAAATAATAGCATCCACACTTTTCCAAAATAAAATATGCAGGTTGCCGGGCATTGGCACATTGACAATGGTTGCCCATTCGGCGGAAACAGATTTTGTAAACGCCCTGATTAAACCCCCTGCTGAAACGATTGATTTTATAGCAGAAGTAAATGCGGAACGAGGGTTTAACGAGTTTTCTGCAATGAGCGAACTATTACAGAAGAACCTCGATGAAAAAGGTAGTTTTTTATTAAAGGGTATCGGGGCTTTTACAAAGGATCATACCGGCAAAATACAATTCGTCCCTACTCCCATTGATTCAATCTTTACCCCGGTTGTTGCGGCCGAAAGGGTGGTCAGGCAGGATGCATCGCACCCGATTTTAGTGGGCGATCAGCAAACCACCAATATGGAAATGAGTAACTATTTTATGGAAAAGCAGCCTTTAAAAGACCAGTGGCGGATATGGGCAATTCTACTAGCGGCAATAGGCATTGGGGCATTATTATTTTATTTTTATCAACATGGATTTAATGGGTTTGGTAACGTGAGATGATGGGCTAATTTTATAATGCTGAAAGCTATTTTTATATTCTGCATTCTTCACTAGCAAATTATCGAATTAGAAAATTAGCAAATTAATTTATAGTAAGTTCAAACAACCTGGGCCAGTGCTTTCCGGTGATATACAATTTTTTGTTGGCGCTATCCCAGGCAATTCCATTTAATACTTCATTACCATCCGGTACAAATCCTTTACCATATTCCTTAATGATCCCCGGTAAATTGATTGTGCCCACTACATGCCCGTTGGAGGGATCAATCTTAATGATATAATCATTTCCATAAACATTTGCGAATACATAACCATCAAAATACTCCAGTTCATTAATTTCATTAACCGGGCCTATATTATCGGTTACCTGTTTGGTAGCCTTAACTTTAAAATCATCGGGATTCACAAAGAACAGGTTGGACGACCCGTCACTGATAATTAAATCGGTTTGGTTATGCGTAATGCCCCATCCATCATAAGGCCATGTAAAGGTTTTAATGGGCTTTGCAATGTTATTAATATCATATACATAAACCAGGTGGTTCTTCCAGGTAAGCTGGTAAATCTTATCTTTAAAAATCGTGATCCCTTCCCCAAAAATTTCTGTTGAGCCCATCATGTGTTTTTGTTGCACAGCACCGGTCTTTATATCCGTGATCCGGAGCGAAGAATTAATAAAATCCCCGGTACTTTCATACAATTTTCCTTTATAAATTTCAAGCCCCTGTGTATAAGCGCTGGTGTCATGTGAGTATATGCCGATGATATTAATGTTTATATTTTTAGGAGCGGCAATTCCCGTCAGGGGTTTGATGGTTCCGGTGGAAGGGTCGGGGTCGGTAGTGGTATTGTTACAGGCTGCCAAAAAAACTAAACCGGTTATTGCAGAAGAAAATCTCATTGCTTATGTTTTCAATTTAGTTGTCAAAAGTAGTAAAGGCAGGTTATTTACTGTTCTATTTTTTGGTTAAAGAAAAAAAAAATTGGTTGATTGAAAATTTATTATACATTTGCCTTGCTTCTGAACCGTCTATTTCCTCAATTTTCCCAAATCGGGTAACTTATTCGTTTGTATAAGAAGCATAGTGCATTCCTTTTTTTTTATTTTCTCTTACCTTCTTCCAATCCCTCTGTAGAAATCTTTAAGTGACTTATCATCATTTGCGGCTGAATCCTCCTATCCTTCTCATTACTTCCAATCCCTCTGCAGAAATAGATGTTTCAAAATGAAGCATTTGCCACCAGGATAAGTTATAGGTTTTTTTTATGAAGTCATTTTTACCCGCAGTAATCTTCCTTTTTTCTTTAGTTGTTAATGCTGGTGCACAAAGTATATGTGGCACAACGGCGTACAAGCAACAGATGGTTAAATCTGATCCCTCTTTAATAGAAGTGTTCAGGAATATTGAAGAACAAATTGCAGCCGAAAATAATAAAACAAATGGCAATTTTGCCATGCGTGATACTACTGCCAATGAAATTATCTATATACCCGTTGTAATTCATTTACTATATAAAAAAGCTGCTGAAAATATCAGCGATGCTCAAATTAAATCGCAGCTGGATGTTTTGAATGCGGATTTCAGCATGTTAAACAGCGACCAGGCGAACACACCATCGGCATTTAAATCGCTGGCAGGAAATGCAAGGATACAGTTTTGTCTGGCCCGGGTAGATCCGCAGGGACACAAAACCACCGGCATTGACAGGAAATATACCTCTCAGGATTTGTTTACAACCAATGATGAAATGAAAATGGCGGATAAGGGTGGTGCAGCATCCTGGAACAGTAAACATTATTTGAATATATGGGTTTGCAGGCTAAGCAGCAGAAGTTTAGGCTATGCTACACCTCCCGGGGCGGCTGCGGATAAAGATGGGGTGGTGATTGCTTACGATGTATTTGGTACAACAGGTAACCTTCGGGCGCCATTTAATAAAGGCCGTACTGCAACCCACGAAGTTGGTCATTGGTTAGGGTTAATTCATATGTGGGGAGATACCAATTGTGGTGATGACCATGTGGACGATACCCCAAAACAACAATCGTACAATTTCGGTTGCCAAAATTTCCCTAAACTGAGTAACTGTTCACCTGACAGTAATGGTGATATGTTCATGAACTTTATGGATTTTTCAGACGATGCCTGCATGAACCTGTTTACCAGAGGACAGGTAAAGAGAATGCGTGCACTCTTTGCTCAAAATAATATCCGTAATTCATTTCTGGCATCTTTTGCATGTGATAGCACATTGGCCGTAGGCGGACCTTTACCAACAACGGTAACACATGACGTAGTACAACCTGCGGTACCTGTGGCTGCTGCCATAAAAATATATCCCAGTCCTGTTAATACGGTAACTACAATCGAATGTAAGGGTGCCACTGCGCTTACCATAAAAACTTTGAGCATTTTTAATAGCCTGGGAATGAAAGTCTTTACTGCCCGGTTAAACCAGGAAAAAACAAGGATTGATCTTACTAATTTAACCAGGGGTATTTATATTGTTCATATCGGCGATGGCAAGGATAAATTTACCACCAGGATCATTAAACAATAAAATATTCATCTTTCAGGAAATAAGCCCCTGGCAATCATCAATTACTGACCATAAAAACTTTTACTTTCCCCTGCTTGCAAATCTTCGGGCAAACTGAATTGTTAATTCTGTCTGCGTAAAAAACTATTCTACCCTTTTTAATATTGATGGTGCTATTTTTGTCTATGAGCAAGAAAAACACAATGAGAAGATTTTCATTACTGATAGCCATTACCGCTATTTTTTATACCAATGCAGGTGCGCAGGGCTTTGGTGATTTCATGAAAAAAGTTACCAGCAAAGATTCCAGTGGCAAAAGCACGGCTGGCAAAATACTTAAAAATTCTTCGTCTACCGGTACCGGTAATAATTTAAGCAATGATGATATTATTAGTGGCTTAAAAGAAGCGCTAAGGGTTGGGACCGACAGCAGCAGCAAAAAACTCAGTAAGCTGGATGGTTTTTTTGGCGACGCGGCTATAAAGATCTTGATGCCCGCCGAAGCGCAGAAAGTTGAGAAAACACTCCGTAATGTGGGCATGGGTAAACTGGTAGACAAAGCGATCCTTTCAATGAACCGTGCCGCGGAGGATGCAGCAAACGGTGTGGGTAATATATTCTGGAATTCAATAAAGCAAATGAGCATCAGTGACGCGGTACAGATTTTACGGGGTGGTGATTTTGC
The DNA here is from genome assembly GCA_014379625.1 of Ferruginibacter sp. Lineage (GTDB taxonomy): Bacteria > Bacteroidota > Bacteroidia > Chitinophagales > Chitinophagaceae > Ferruginibacter. The sequence continues at coordinate 34,119 of JACMLJ010000015.1, forward strand.
AGCCACTGATTATTTGAAGAAAATGACCACGGTTGAATTAACTCAAAAATTTAAACCCGTTATTGAAGGGTCGCTTACAAAAACAGATGCTACCAAATATTGGAACGATGTATTTTCCAGTTACAACAGGTTTTCAAAAGACAAGGTAAATACCGACCTTACGGCTTATGTAACAGAAAAAGCATTGGCCGGTCTGTTTTACAATATTAGTTTAGAGGAACAAAAGATACGTAAAGACCCCGCTGCCCAGGTTACCGGCATATTGAAAAAAGTGTTTGGTGGGAAATAAAAGGGAAGGGTGAACAAGGTAAATAAAGTTCCTAAAACTAAAGAAAGAGCTTGCATTTCAAATGTGCTAATCTGCTAATGTGCTAATGTAAAAATGCCCCGACTCCACTAGTAATCCTCAACAAAATAAGTGACAACTCGTTTGCAGTATCTTCTGCCCTGGCGCCTTAAAGTTTTTTATTTAATATAAAACTTATTGAATAGCTAGCGCAGGAGGCTAGACGTTTTGATGACTTTTAATTTCTTTATAAGCTTCACCCATACAGTCAATAATATCTCCTGCCATCATTGCTTCCTGCGACATTTTTTCGGCCGCGATATCACCTGCCATTCCATGCAGGTAAACTCCCAGTAAACAAGCATCTTTTTGACCATAGCCCTGTGCCTGTAAGCCGGTAAGTATACCTGTTAGTACATCACCACTGCCTGCGGTTGCCATACCCGCGTTGCCGGAGGTATTAAAAAATGCATTACCGTCAGGGCATGCAATTAAAGTATGATGCCCCTTGAGAACGATATAGCATCCCAGGTCAATGGATTGTTGCAGGGCTATTTTCATTCTTTCAAAATCGCTGTCACATTTCCCAAATAACTTTTCAAACTCACCTGTATGCGGGGTCAGTATTGCCGGGTTTACTAAGCGTTGTTTAAGTATACCGGTATCGGATGAAAGCATTTGTAAAGCGGTGGCATCGATTACCAATGGTCCCGCGTACCCTGAAATGATATGGTACAAAAGCTCTTTATTGACCCCGGATAACTCTAACCCGGGGCCAATACCTACTGCTGATTTTTTTTGGGATATTCTTTCAAAATCATAGTCGGTGCTGGTGATTGCTTCCGGTAATGCGGTTTGTAAAATGGATTGTGTGGTATCTTCCGTAAACACGGTAACCAGGCCGGCGCCACTCCGCAAACAGGCTTTTGAACAAAGTATGGCGGCTCCCATCATGTTCTTGCTGCCCGCATACAGTAACGCATGCCCGAAATTATATTTGTGTGAAAACTGGTCCCTCGGTTTATATACCGGCCCGATTTCTTCAAGGTCGATCGTATGGAAGAGGGTAGGTGTTTCATCGTAAAAAAGCGGGTGAAGCATTATATCAAGTAAATACAGTTTGCCGGTATATTTATTATTTTCAGCTATTAAAAAAGACAATTTATTTAGCTGAAAGCTGAGTGTAATACTTGCCCGGATGACAGCATTCCCTTCAGAAATGGAATCTGCAAATAAGCCGGTGGGTATATCGATGCTGATAATTGTTTTACATGACTGGTTGATATAACCAACCAATTTGGCCGGTAACCCCTGTAGCGGCCTGCTTAAGCCTGAACCTACCAGGGCATCAATTGCAATCGCACCTGACGGGATTACGGGGAAATCATTATTATTAATAAACAAGACATGCGTTACCAGTGGCTCAATTCTACTAAGGTTTATGCTAAAATCCACACTTCTTTTTTCGCCTTCGAGGATATAAACACTTACAGTATCGCCTGCCTGTATCAGCATCCTCCCTAATGCCAACCCATCACCTCCATTATTGCCTGTTCCGCAAAAGATAATATAGGTATTCTTATTTTTATATTTATTGGTGATCCAGGTGAAACACGCTGTCGCAGCTCTTTCCATCAAATTAATAGAACTGACCGGTTCATGTGCAATGGTATACGCATCCCATTGCCTTACCTGTGCGGCAGAAAATATTTTCATGCTTTAAATTTACAACAAAGGCCATATAAACCATGCTGAAATATTACAAAAGCAATTTGCCGGTCATTGTTAATAGTTGAAAGCTGATGGGGTGCAATTTAATGAGCAGTCAGCAATAGCATCAAACGATGATATTGGAAAGTTGGCATGCTACTGAAATTAACTATGGTTTAATACCGGTTGCCAAAAGTTGATTTCACAATCCTTATTTCAATTTCTCCCGTAATATTAAAAAGTAAACCTTGCTGAAAATCCAACCCCGCTTGCTTCAAATCCTACACTTTCAATAATATTGAGCTCCGGTTTCCAGTCAATTGAAATATTAAGTGGTATCTCAGGGAATTTGTAATCAACTCCAACAATGCCTGCGGCTCCAATATAGGCGGTGCTGTTTCTATAGGCAGCATAGGCACCTGCCCCAGCAAACCATTGCAGGTGTTCAACGGATGTAACCGGGTGATGCCACTCGTACAATGCGCAAAAACCTATACCATTGTTTACACCCACAATCCCTTCAACAGCATGTTTCTCATCCAGGAAATGTTTTATAGTAAACCCGGGCGAAATCGCCGGGGAGTTTGGTCCCAGCCTGATACCAACTGCTGTTTTATATTCCTGTGCTTTTAAAGAGAATGAAAAAACAGTAATAATACTTACGAATAAAAGGGTCTTTTTCATGATGATTTTTTTTGAAAATTAATTGAATCAGGGGGAAACTAAAATAATGCCAACAGCCAGTGCTATTGATGTACAAAACGAATAAGTGTACCAATATGCTGTTAAGTATTTGCAAAAAAAAGCTCCGGCATTTATCGCAAATGATTTAATATCCTTGTGCCGGATGCACATTACACCGGTAAGGGTACCAACACCCGGAATTTTATTAATATCATAATGCAAAAAAATTAAAAACAGGCTTGAGTTTAATTAATTTATTCGGGTTCCGTTGTCGGAGGTAATCATTTATTGAATATTGTAATTAGCCCCCAACCATTACAGTGAGTGTGCAGGATATTTTATACAAAAGGAAAGCACTATCCCATTTGCACAGTATAACCGCCACTTGCTACCCGATATTAACCTTTCGCTAAATTTTGGTGAAAAAGCTTGCATACTTTCTTTTAGGGTTGTAGTTTACCCTTTCAAAAAATAATTCACTCCCAAAAAAATAACATGCCTGCCAATACTATTACCAGAATGCTGGCCAGCCTTACCGGTCAGTTAATTACCAACAACGAGGATGAAGAACGGGCACTCGAAAGTTTACAAACCGATATCGCCGCGGCGCTGATCAGCCAGGATCTTTCCGGCGTGAGCAACCAGCAATTTTTGTTTGAAAAAAGTGACCTGTTCGCTGCGGCTAACCTGGGAACAAGGCTCGAAAAGATTGAAAAAATTGTAGCAGATGCCCAAACTGCTGTAAATGATGAAGACAGGCAATTGATGCAGGTATTTGAGCGCACAGTTCCTATCCGCACTACGCAGATTTCGGGCAGTGTAACCGCCGCTGCTGCAGGTAGCCGCGTTACCACCCTGGGCCCATTCATCGATAGCATTACGGGCAGGCCCAAATGGTTCGATTTTATAAAAATAAAAGAGTTGATACCGTTGTTTGTGCAGGGACAGGCAGAGCCATGCATCCTCTTCAATGCCTCATTCAATGTACCCCGTATAAAAATTTTCAAAGCACCTAAACCTCAAGTTACCCGCAACTTTACCATCATCCCAGATACGGTGTGGATACTGGCTCGCTTGTTCGACCCTGCTGCACCGGCCGGGTATTATGCGGGGCTTCGCGTAAAAAGCGGCACCCTTACCTTAAATGCCGACCCCCAGTTGATCGGAGATAAACTTACTATCAGCACAACCACTACGGCTACCTGTAGTTTAACACTAGAACAGAACAATGCATTTGCCACTGACCCAACATCGCCTTATGGCATTGATGCACGCAATGCTCTCTATCAATTGCCCCAAAATTTCCTGTTCACCTTTCAGAATACCAGCAAAAAAATATTAGAGATTGGCGCGGGCAACTGGCAGGTGTATGGACAAAAAAATAATTTTAAATATGGTGGAAACCAGGTTTGTGTGTACAATCCGTTGATTGCCCGCTTAGCCATACCAATGATCTGTGAAGACCCGGCATTTGAAGTGAGCGACTGCCAGTCAAAATTTTGCACCATCAGCGGAAAAGCCAGGATTGATCAAAGCTGGTGGGGCATACCCGTGGCCAAAATAAATATCGCTGCTCCTACAGAAGCCGATGGCAACGGTGCATGGGTGGCCTTTTGCGGAGCGGGCCTTTTTGCCAATTGGGTAAACCTGCAAAATAACCGCCTCGCCCTGCCCAGTCCGGTTATCCTTGGTGAGCCCGGCCGTATCGCCATTACCGAATTGAAAGGCAATGCAAGCGGGGCTCAGCAGGATTTTAATTTGTGGCGGGATGAACTAAACCCCTATGGCAGCGCCATGCAATTAAGCTTTGGCAGCGCCATGATTTTTCTTTTTAACACATTAGCCAAGGGGGATGAAATGATTGCAGGTATGTGCAACGCCGATGTGCAAACAGACCGGCCGGTAAAAGTGGATGGCAATGCAGTTGCAGTAAAATCCAAAAGCAGCCTTGTGCTGATGACGGTAAATAAGCTAAAAAAATCACTGCACCTGGTGGATGAAAACATGCTGTGGGACAATAAATTACCCGCCGATAAAATACCCAAAGTGAGGCCTTATGCCCTTGCTATGCACAACGCTTTGTTTACGGTAACGCCACCCAATGGCCTGATAATATTTGCTGAAATAAACGACGATTTTAAAGCGCTTAAGTCGGGTAAAATGTATTTGCATTTTGCACTTTTTAGCTACCTGCCCACCCTTCCTGATCCCTATGCAGCCAACCTGGGTGTACTTGAAAGCCAGTTCATTGGTACCCGTAAATTTGATGCTACCGGAAAAGTTATAGCAGGTAAACGGGATAGCAAGGTTTCAGCATGGCTCATTGGACTGGTACAGTGGGAACCTGGCGCAGGAGACGAGGAAAAGGTAGAAGTAAGTTTTCACTTTGCACCACTGCAAACACCCTTACAAATCGAAAAAGACAATACCAGCCCCAATAATCCATTTGGCATCGTTCAGGGCGATAACGCCTTTTTGCCCGCTATTGCGGATGCAGCAAAAACCCAGGTGGGAACCAGTGATTTAAACTTTGGCAACCTGCCTTCGTTTGCAACCAGCAGGGTTAGCTGGGAAAGGCTTCGCATGGATGATTTTGCACTGCTCGATGTGAGCAGTAAAGCCAACCAGATGGGGATTGCTTTTTCTTACACTAACAATTTGCTTCAAAAAGCAGTAGCACAAAAATATGATATCAATATAAAAGACGAAGTTGAAGTAGTGGTTTTTCCCATACAAATGAGGGGGCTGGATGTTGTTACACCGGGCAAAAATGCACAGGCTTTTACTGTACCGCAAATAAGCTGGGAACCTGTGTTGAATACCACTGCACCACAATGTCTACCGGGCGCTATGATACCCGATCCCGCTAATCCCGACAAAACTATTCCCGCCAGCCCACCATTTGATCCTCCCATTGGATGGAACTATTACCAGAACGACGGCTTACCGACACGCATTGGGAACCTGGGTAAAAAAGAAGTTGCTTTGGCACCCATACCAATGGCGAAATACCTTGTGCATGCCTACCGCAAAAAGGAAGATGGAAAAACCTACGCCATGTTCAACCTGCCATTTGGCATGCTGGCCATTAGCTTTTTAAGCAGTAATAAAGGCGATGCCGAAAAAGAAAATATTGACGATATCATGCCCGTGTTTGAGGCTGAGGTGCTGGGCGGGTTGCAGTTGGAACTGACAGGAGGCCTCAGTGTCAATCCGGGTGATGGCCGCCTGTTTGAAGGCTTTACTTTTCAATTGCATAATATCAATGATGCAGCCGGTGTTGGTGCACAATACAGCACCCTTGCCCACAGTCCTGATATTATTTTCGGCGGTGAGTTTTCCGACACTTTGAATATGCCGCCAGGCCGACCCGCAGTTCCGTTGGAACGTATTGATATCAGTGGTTATGGCGCCAGTGCCTTCAGTAACTGGGAAAATAAAGATGCACTATTTGCCCAAACCAGCCAGGCATTTTTTAACGTGGCGGTTGGCAGAACAAGCCGCGAAGTGATACAGGTAAAAAGCATGGTGTATCCCTGGGGAATACGGGTGGTGCGTACCATCACTTTGTTTCGTATGGGCAATGGCTATGTAGCCAGGGTAGATAGTGGCTGGCAGGCCCAAAGTGATGGCCTGTTCGATTTTCGCTACCCCGTAACCGATCATCTTACCAAAAAGAAGGTAACCAAACTTCATCCAAATCCCTTCAATTTTCACCCTGGGCTGATCCGGGGTCTTCGTAACATCCGAAATATCCGGGAAGTAACCAAGGCATATTCCACCACTACCAAACTGGTGTATTTGTGGAAAGAAGGCGTGGGTGGCTTTCCACTGGCCGATGAACCGGAGAAAACCAAAATTGCCATTTTACAAGGCATCAGTTTTGATTGCGATGTGGAAATGGTTAATGTGGTAGAAGGTGGAAACGATAATCTAGTTTCAAGTAAAGGCGTAACAGGTTATGTACAATTGGCGCCACCTGCCGCGCCATTGGATGCCACCGCATTTAAAGGCCTGATGGGCTACGAAAAAAATACAATCGGGGGGCCTGTAAATTGCACCATAAAAATCGCCGGCACCAACCAGCGCATGCGCCTCGATCGCTTTGATGTAAATACTTCGGTAGACGCAGGTGGTAAACCGGCATTTGCAGGAGCTGTCCGCGGAGCGGTAGTATTACCGAAAGATGGTAGCTGGACAATGGTGCAGCACAGCCGGGGCAGTGGTGAAATTACGCCCATGCCTGATAAACTGAGTGTGCCACTGATTTGCGAAGGATTGATCAATCTAAACAGTAACAGCTTTCCCAATATTGCCAATACGCTGCAGCGTATTGCATTTCCAAACGATTTGCTGAAAGCCACGGATAATACCACCATCAACTTTGGTTTTCTGCAAAATATGAACACGCAGAAAGTACTTTTTTTAACACCGGCATTTAAAAACGGGGTACAATCCCTCATGAGTAAAACACCTCCGTTGCTGGCAGATTCTTATCGTTTGATGAACACCAATGGAATATTTCCCAATGTAGGCAATGGTGAAAACACCTTTGGTACGGCGATTCAATTATTAAAGGGAATTGATGGGGCCGGTAATGCGGTGGAAGCTTTTTCTAAACCGGGCATTGCCGATAATCTCGGTAACCAATTGTATGAAGTGCTGGAACTGAAAGCCAAAGAAGAAGCAGGCAAACTGCTCGACCAGGGTTACAAACTCATGAAAGCCAAAGGCAACGAATTACTGGACAAGGCTTTAAAATTTGATTTGCCCACTTTTGAATACCCGCTGGTTAACCTGGAAGATGTACTAAAAATTTATGTTGAATACAAGGCAAAAAGCAATCCCAAAAAAGCGCCGAAAGATTATGTAGGCAAATTCGATTTTGATGTGGATTCCTTTGCCGGCGATATGGCCGATACCTGGAAGGGGCGCATGAATAACCTGGCAATGGTGGTGGATTTAGGTCCGTTGAAAAGGCTCATGACCATCAAGGGAAATTTCAATTCGCAAAAAGGAAAGGAAACCGATTTTGGCAGCAAGCCTGATGGCGATGCCAGCGGGTTAAACCTACCCACACCCGAAATTGAATTCAGCGACGCGGTGGAAGCGGTCATCAAAATACTGGAAATATTGCAGGCGCTTAGTACCGGAAAATATGGAGAGGCGTTAAAAAAAGGGCTGAAGATCGCCATGAGCAACAGTGCCAATATCTGGGAGTACAAGTTTGAAGCCACCAAGGAAATTGCAATGGTGCGTTTTCCGCCCGAAGCAAATTTATATGAAGCGCCCACTACACCGCTAAAACTGGAAGCGAGTATGAGCCTGGGCGTGTTCTTCAACGCAGCGCTTAAAGTAACCACCGACCCTAGCCAGTTGTTACCTACTGCCGGCGCCTTTTTTAAATTTCATGGCGGACTGCAGGTAATGTGTGTAAGCCTTGCTGCCGGTACAGTATACGCGGTAGGCAGCGCAGATCTCACCCTGCGTGCTGATACCAGTCCGCTGATTTCGCTCACCATGAAGTTTGGTTTTGGCGCGCAGATCACAGTTGGCCTGGCGGTTGTAGGAAACGTAAGTGTACTGTTTATGGTAGGGGTGGAAATATATGTGGATAGCAGCAGCACGGTGATTGTAACCGCCTTCATGCTCTTCCGCGGCCATGCAGAATTATTGGCCGGCCTTGTATCCATCACTATCACCATCGAGGCCCGGGGAAGCATTGAAAAGCCCGGTGATGGCGCTCCCTGCACTTGCAAAGCCCAGGTAACTTTCGCAATTGACATCAGCATCTTCTTAGTCATTAACTTAAACTTTAGCGAAAGCTGGGAAGAGTCGAGGCAGATAGCTTAGGTAGTGAATTAAGAATTAAGAATTAAAAATTAAGAATTAAGAATTAAAAATTAAGAATTAAGAATTAAGAATTAAAAATTAAGAATTAAAAATTAAGAATTAAAAATTAAAAATGGCTGGTTAAGATTTTATTGTTGACCGGCATTATGCCAATGGTCAGCATTGTTGTGTCACTCCTTTGTACTGCATACCATTGTGGAACTTTTTGAGAACGAAGTAACAACGACCAACCAACAACGATCAACAACCAACGACCAACAACCAACAACCAACGATCAACAAACAACGATCAACAAACAACAAACAACCATCAACCATCAACGATCAACGATCAACCATCAACCATCAACAACCAATCAACAACAACCAAATAACCATGGCACTCGATAAATCCCGTTTTACTTTACTCGCCTTTCCGCAAAGTGTAGATGCTGCAGGTAAGCTATCTGTTAACCTGGTATTCCTTCCCCGCAACATCAGCCCCTTAGATGATGTGCTGCTTGGCGGCGGCGGCACGGCCCCCGCCTTTGCCGGTGTTCAGCCACAGTTTACCATTAAGGTAGTAAATAATCCCAACGAATTTCCGGGTAAAATACCTGCAGTGCCCAATGAAGTTGCCCGACCCATGGATCCGTTTGTGTATAGCCTGCAGATCGCGGAGATATACAAAAAACTGAAAGATGCAAAGCAGGAAGATGGCATTACACCCAAATATTTCGACATTGACGAAAGCCGCAGCGCCGACCGGCCAAGCGGACTCACCCATACCGCCGCGAATGCAATGCCCAAAAAACTGGCGCTTAGAAAATACCTGCCGTTGAGCTACAGGCATTCGTTTAATTTTACCGCCCCGCGTATACCCAATGCCGTTACAGACGACAGTTACCATTGCGCGGTAAGGGACGAAAAGCCGGATCCTGCATTTAAGGCCAGCGATGGCAAAGTAAGCTGGGGTAAAGTATACGCCCACCTGATGCGTCAGCCCCAACTGGCAAAGGCAGCCGGACTTATTTATAGTACGGCAGTACAATTAGATCCGGGCGACCTGGAGCAGGGTGGCTGGATATATGCCGATATTTTAGCTGGAGATTACAGTGCTGAGCAAGCCGCTTCCGAACCATTGGGCAATGATGCTTTTATAAAAAAATATGCCGCCAAAATTCCCCCGTTAAAAGCTGGTGAGCCACGCACGTTATTTGGTGCAGTAATGTTCCCGGTAATGAAAACCGGGCAGAATCCCGAGGGGATTTTCGATGAGCTGTTCATTGAAGCGGCCCGTTATTCCGATGGGTTTGCCGGGCTGGTTCACAGCTTTCAGCCTAAAAGTCACAACCTGTTAAATGAAAATGCGGACGGCTTCCACCCACAAAAAGAAATGGGTATACGCCTGGGTTGGGACGATGAGCAACTACTGGTATGGTACCTGCGGCAAATGGCTGTGGATGATACCCTGGGTACCAAACGCCTGGATGCACCATTGGGCGTAACCGGCTACAATATTGATGTGCGGCCGTTTGGCGAACCTGCCTGGGAAAGTCTTACCGGGGTTACCAGTAATGGAGAAATGATGCTCGAAGATATTAACACGGGCAGCTACACAGGCGAATTACCTTACCAGGTTTACCCAACCAAACTGGCCGGCAATTACTGGCTCCCCATGTATTTTGCCAACTGGAACGATCAGTGCATGGTATTGCCGGATAAAAGAGCCGCTGATATTTATGCCAACAGCGGCGAAAAAAATCTCCCCGCAAGTTTGAGCGACGCCTACCTGGCGCCCGCCTATGCTACTAAACTAAAGTATGGCAACCAATACGAATTTCGCATACGCATGCGTGATATGAGCGGTGGCGGTCCGGCTTCTAATACGGAACCCGAAAAAGCAATACCCGGGCTTATATCCAAAACACATTTTAAAAGATATGTCGCTCCCCATGCATTGCTGCTGCGGCATGGTAATGACGAACTGAAACCCAACACCGATGATGCCAACTTTACGGTAAACACCCTTAAGATCCAGCGCCCCTTGCTTGGTTACCCCGCGGTGTTGTACACAGGCCGTTACAGTGAGGCAGATGCCCTTACCCGCCTGCAACAAAACAGGGATGATAACTTTGCCAGGCAGGCGGCTAATTTACCCATTGATGGTTTCGGCATTGCAGACATGGATGTAGTAAAAGTACAGGTGAAAGTAGAAGTGGAAACCCTTAAGATGGACAACCTGGCCAGCGATGACGGCCGTGAACATTTTATAACGCTCTATACTACCTACCGGGTTTTTGACAGCAATAACCCCGATGAACTGCTGGAAATACCCATTACCTGGAAAGATATGCCCATACTGAATTTGGGCGATACCACCGAACCCTTCGATAATGTAACCGACAACGACACGATCGCGCAAACAGCCGGTACCATTTTGCTGCCAACGGCAAGGGATATACGCATTACCCTGCGTGCTGCCTGCGAAGGCACCGCCGATTACTGGGGTAATTTCAGCGATACCGATCCTGCTCTTGACGCCCGCCTGGGGAAAATAAATGTGCTGTCGCTTCGTAAAGAATCTGAGGTGGAAACCGGCCTGTTTACCGGCACCGAAGACCCGCAATTTATACAGGGAATTTACCTGCAACCTGATCCCCTGCGACCCAAACTAAATCCCCTTTTCTTTAAAACACTCAACGGCAATACCACCGCTGAATTGATACCCGATATTGTACAGCGGCTTTCAAAGCAACTGGATGTGGAAGGCAAAGAACTTACTTTAACTGCTCCGTTGGGTGAAAGGATTGTTTTCTGGTGCAGCAACCTGGTCCGCCATACCATGGCACCAGATAGCAGCAGCATTACTTTTAGCGGATCAAACGAACTCAGCGGCCACTGGCTGGTATGCACTACCATTTTTATAAACCGGGACTGGACATGGGACAGTTTGGATAGTTTGAGCTTTGTACTGGACCGCCAGCGTAAACAGGGCAGGGAAGCAGGGGATATTGCGGATAAAGCCTGGCAAACCCTAGGCAGCCTCGATCTGCAGCGTATCGCCAGTTTCCAGGCTATTCAGAAGGGAAAAGATGGTAAGATACACCGTGAATACACTAAAATAATTTTGATAGATGTGGTGGATGGTAAACCGCCTGTTGGCCAGTTGCCTGATACCAGCCAGGTTAAATACCGGATCACCCCCCAATTTAAAAAAGATCAAAACCCCGATGCCGGTTTGCCGGAAGAAACACCGGTGCTTACCATTCCGGCTACGGCAAACCCAACGCAAATGCCTCAACTGGTAGGTGCGGGAATAGCATTAAGTCCATACCTGCGCAACAAACAGTACAGCAGCACCGAAGCCCGAACACGCTACCTGTGGCTGGAGTTTGACCGTAAACCCAACGATGACAATGACGATCTGTTTGCACGGGTGCTGGCTTATGCCCCGGATCAGCTCATCAGTAACAATGATCCTTCACTATTGGAAGTGCCGGAAGAAAGCCCCCTCACCCTTGACCCGGAATACATCAGGGTAATTACACCAGCCAGTGGCCGCGAACACCTGGGCCTGAACGCCATGCAGAAAATGGAAAAATCAACTGAAGAACTCAGGCATTATTACCTGCTGCCCTTGCCGCCCGGCCTGCACCACGAAAGCCCCGAACTATTTGGCTTCTTCACGTATGAATTTCGTTTTGGACATAGCGACCGGCTCTGGAGTACCGCCCAGGGCCGCTTTGGCCGTCCCTTGCGGATGGCGGGATTACAACATCCTGCACCCAACCTGTTGCCGTTGGTGAACCGGGATGAAGTAAAAATTCTGGTGTCTGCTCCATTTGCGAAAGCGCTTTTCAATGGTAAAAATGTAACCAGCACGCCGCCCCGTACCAATATCTGGTGCCTGTTGTATGCCCAGGTAAAACAGGCCGATGGATTAGACTACCGCAACATATTGCTGGATGAAAGAAGGCTGACCCAGAAATCACCCACCCGTCACCGTAAAATATTTGCCGAAAAAATTGCCAAAGCCGGAAATGACCAGGCGCTGATCTTACAGTTAAAGCAGGAGATGGTTCAAACCATTACCTGGGAAAATGAAGCAACCTGGCAGGCTTATGGCGGATGGGAAAATAAGGAAGTGGCGGAACTGTTGTACCTCTATGGCCTGCCCGGCGATTCGCCGTTGAGTGTATTGTGCGTGGAAGTATTTGGGCAAATTACCAATATTGCTGAACACATCAACGATATACACCAAAAGAAAGAAGAACTGATAGAAAGTATTGCCATAAATTACGATCAGTTCCTGGCTGAAGGCATGCGCCAGGAAACTTATAAAAAATTAGATACGCAGTTTCCTGTTAAACCGCCAACTGATCCACTGAACACGCAGCTGGGTTTCCATCGGATTTTACGCACGTCTCCGCTTACGGAAGTTCCGTTTGTATGTTGTACAGATTGATATCAAATTAACATAAAGGGTCTCTGCGAAGTAACTGATCATTCAAACTTTGCGGAGACCGCTGTGTTTATTACAAACCATTGAATACAATTGCTTTCGATGGCAAAAAAGATTTAATTCATGACTATGGAATGTCCGAAAATGCTTATCTCACTGTTCTGGCGCAAGGCGGAATATTAGTAAGGTAGTATCCTCATCTGGTCCATATTAACGGGTAGAATCTTTCCTTTGCTGATATCTATCAACCCTTCCATCTTAAAGTCGCCAATCGTCCTGTTTAGTGATTCCGTTGCCGTTCCAATATACTGGGCGATTTCTTCCCTTGAAATCTCTAAAGGTTTTGTTGGGTCGGTTGCCTGGAATTTATCCACTATTTCAACAAGGGCTTTTGCTACCCTTTTTCTTAATGAGCTATAGGCAAGGTTTAATAAGCGTTCTTCTTTTTCTTTTATATTTTTTGCAATGATGTGGATGAACTTAGCGGCTATGATGATGTCGCTATGGATCATTTTTATAAAATCATCTTTTGGTATTTGTACTAATTCCGAATGCTCCATTATAATTGCCCGCTCTTCATAATTTCCATCTTCAATTAAAGCGGTATAGCCAATAAAATCGCCATCGCTGTATAAGTTGGTGATATACTCTTTTCCATCTTCATGGTTTTTAAAACACTTTACTTTGCCTTTTACCAGGTAATATAAAAAGCGTGGGCGCTTGCCTTCCTGGAAAAGAACCGTTCTTTTTTCGTAGCTGTTTAACTCATATTCTTCAGTTAGTTTTTCTACCTTATCTAATCCGTTTACATCTTTTATAAATTGTGCGAGCCCTGTAACAGTTGAAGGGTATTTGTGTTCAAGCACTTCCGCTTTCTTTAACCGCGTTTCCACTGCGCTTAATAACTCACTGTCATCAAAAGGCTTTGTAATATAATCGTCGGCGCCCATTTCCATCCCTTTTCTAAAATCACTTCTTTCCGATTTAGCAGTAAGAAAAATAAATGGGACAGCGGCTGTATCCGGATTCTTTCTGATCAGGTGGAGCACACCATAACCATCCAGTTCTGGCATCATTATATCGCAGATAATTAGATCAGGTTTCTCCTTTAACGCAGCATCAACTCCCTTTCTGCCATTTTTTGCAGTAAGCGCTCTAAACCCTGCCAGTTCCAGAATTTCGGCGGTGTTTTCACGTATGTCATTATTATCTTCAATTACCAGTATTGTCTTGCTCATGTTGCTCTGAATTTGTGGGAATGGAGATGGTAAAGGTAGTTCCTTCATTCAGCCTGCTTTTTAGAGCAATTGAACCTCCCATTAATACTAAATAACGTTTAACTATATGAAGGCCTAAGCCGCTACCCTGTATGTTGATAACATTGGAGCCGCGAAAGAAGCTTGAAAATAAATGTTCCTGGTCTGCCGCGGAAATACCTAAGCCCTGGTCTGTTATTTTTATTGTAACTATCCCATCAGCTTCATTGCTCTCTATTATTATACTGGTATCCGGTTCAGAAAATTTTATAGCGTTGGATATTAAATTAAGCAACACATTTTTTAAAAGTTTCTTATCGGAATTAATGATAAATTCTCCCTGGTGATTATGAAGTATCCTTTGACCATCTTTCAGCAATCCTTTTATATCTTCCGTTGTTTCCTCAATAAAAAAATTAAGCTCAAACGGCGAATTCAGCGTGCTTACTTTCCCTTCATCCAGTTTACCCAATGATAAAAAATCTTCCAGTATGTCATTCAGGTGTTTCACCGTTCCTTTAATACGTTCAATATGTTTATTACGCTTATCCTGGTCATCTTCCTTTACATACTTCGACAACAGTGATGCAGAGGAAAGTACGGTACTTAAAGGGGTTCTGAATTCATGTGATGCCATTGAAACAAAGCGGCTTTTTATTTCACTAAGCTGTCGTTCCTTATCCAGGGCTTCGCTCAATTCCTGCTGCGATTGTTCTAACTTTTCCAGTGCCGCTTTTAATATTAACGTTCTTTCTTCCACCTTCATTTCAAGTTCGGCATTCAGGTCCTTTATTTCATTGCTTACCTGTTCTAATTGTTGCTGTTGCTGGTGCAAGCTTTCCTCTATTTGCTTGCGCTGCGTGATATCAACAATAAAAGCAATCACATACCGGTGGTCGCCTTTATAATAGTAACTCAGGCTTACTTCAACCGGAAAATTATCTCCTGATTTTTTTTGTGCGTAAAGGTCTCTTCCCGATCCCATTGACCGGTTTTGAAGATTCTCATAAAACTCATTGCGTATCATTACGTGTTTGCTTCTTACGCCCGGTGGCAGGAGGATATCAATCGGTTGGCTGATCATATCTCTTTCCGGGTAACCAAACATTTTTTCCGCGGCGGCGTTGGCTAAAATAATCTTACCACCCTGGTCGGTAAGCACAATACCTTCTGTTGCATTTTCAAACAAAGCCGTCATATGCGACTTTTCGAAATTCAGTTGATTGTTCAGGCGCTGCATATACAGCACGATCGCTGAGGTAAGCAATACCAGGAAAATGATAAACAAATGCTGTGTAAAATGTATTCCGCTAAGCCAGTAAAATAACAGCGTAATGAGGATACTTACCGCGGCGGCTATTAAGGTTGACTTTGAATTTTCTACAAAAACGGATAAAAAGATGACTACCAGCAACCCGGCTAAAGTAACGGGATAGTCGTGCATTGCATAAGAAAAAGCAAGCGTGATAACAAAGGCTATCAAAGCATAAATGGAGGCTTGTTTGTGTGTTAAATGTAAAGCCTGGCCGCCCTCCCAAAGCGGGTTCCCTGAAATATTTACATTATGTGTACCTGCTTTTATCATTTGAATACTTTAACGGCCCCTGCTCCCTATTCGGGTTCTCAGGTGCTTTGGAATTTAGATAGTTGCTTTGTCATTTGAAGTCTTTAAGACCCCTGCGTTAGCGGGGTTTAGGGAGGCTTTTTATTCGACCGGATCCAGCAACAGGTTAAAGTCAACATTAAAATTGTCTTTCACCTTTATTAATCCTGCGAATTTTTTGGGAGGTACTAATTTAAAATCTGCAAAGCTAAAATTCCGGTTGCCATTTAGTTGAATCAATGAAGATCCGGTTTTTACAAAAGTATAGCATACTTCAAATCTCCGGTGAATGCCTGCGAGTTCTATTTCTACCCATCCCCTTAAAAAATCTTTGTTGCTGCGAATTACCGGTGTGCGTTCCAGTGAAATAAAACGAATCACCAGTTTAGGATATTCATCCGCTTTAAGCGTTTTGCGAAGGTCGCCGGTAAGCATTTTATTGTGACAGTCAAATTTTGCAATATCAACCTTTAAATCGCCATTTAGCGTAACTAATTTGTTTACCCCATTTTCTTCTGAGCAATAGATCGTATCCCGCTGGTAATATCCGGCTATATCACAGCCAAAGCTATTTATGTTGGTGGATCCCTGTATCCGGATGGTGCTGGTTTTTTGAATGGCCCACTTAATCAATTTTTTTTTGGGTGGATCGTCCCCGCGATCTGGGAATTGAGCCGTAAAACCAAGTATTGGCAAAATTAGCAACCACAATAAATATGAAATGGAATTAAGCATAACCGGTAAATTAATTGTATATGGATGTTCGGTATAATACCGTTTAAAATAACGATTATCAAAGCTATTGTAGTTAGGCACGGTTTATTATGATGCAGGATGAATTGCAAACTGATTGTTGTCATGTATACCCGCATCCTTTAGAGGGAGTTATTTGAGGACCTGTGTGCGGGCCGGTTGCATACTGGTAAGTAATGCACGGAGTTAATTCATCAGAATCCCCTCCCTGTGCGTGAGACACCCAATGTCATTTCTGGCAATTCAATTGCACCGTTAAAGGCGGTGAAAGGGAATTGTTATTTTCCATTTTGGCTATAGCCATATTTTTTATAGCCAATCTTTATCCCCGTCCTAAAGGGCGGGGCAATTAAAATCCTCCAATAAAAAATAAAAATCCCGATAGCTTTTTGCTATCGGGACTTTTGAATAAAAGTATTGGATCTATTTTGTACTACATTGGTATTACAAAGAAATTCACAGGATGGATGATTAGAAACCTACTACTGCTTCAATTACAAATCCTTTAAACTTGCCACCGCTACGATAATCAGAAGTTAAAAAGTCTTTATAATTCTGAATTACATATTCACCTTTCATTAAAACATTTTTGGTAACGAACCAGCCTGCGGCTAATGCTGTACGGTCAACTTTTACATCAGTTGTTGCAACTGCTATCTGTCCCTTAACGGTATTGTACCGTGCACCTACAAAAAGGTTTTCTGCTTTACCAAACCTGTAGACTGCTTCGCCTGCTAATTGGGTAAAGTCCCTGCTTACAAGTTCGGCTTTTGTTCTGCCCTTTGCAGTTTCATACGTGCCAAATAATTCTAAACCTTTTACTTTCAAAAATCCGTTTAACATGATGGCATCTACTTTCCCCTTAAAATTAGCCTGGTTAAGCCGGCCAGAAAAAGCGATCGCATCACCCGCAGGTTTAGTTGCACCTAAAGGATATTTTTCCATTACATTCTGATAGTTTGAACCGGTACGGTCACCACTAAATAAAGTTAGGCCGCTTCCAGCATTACTACCATTATGGTAATAGCTTCCTGATACGCGGACCCTGACGTTGTCAGTAACTTGTTTATCTATTCCACCTTTCAAATAAATAGAAGGGGACCTCTTTATATTGTCATCTATTACGCTGCCATCTGTAGCGTATGTTTTATAAGTAGAGTCAACATTTCCTTTGATCATACCATTGGTAAGACCTAATACCCCAAAGAAGCCATTTTTCTGCAATATTACTTCACCACCGATCTCTGTAGCAAAATCATCCACAATCAAGTTGTCCATAAACGGGTTATACAGTGATTGCCCACCATCAGAACGACGTAAATGGGCATCGCCATAGTTGATCTCCATATGGCCTACTTTGATGGTTGCTACTTCCATCAGTTTGGTCCAGAATTCACCTTTAAAAGGAAGCTTGTCAAATTGAATATATCCACCTTTTACCCATGTTTCATTGTGGTGACGGGAAGATAAATAAGTAGTAAGGTTCAAATGGATACCATCAGCCAATTGAAGATCCATAAACAGATTAGCCTGCGCTGTCATAAAACCAGATTGAAGCGGATATAACCTGTTTGATGTTTTATTATTTAAAGCAGTTTTGTTTTCATGCTTCAGGTTTTGAAACTGTTGTGTAAAACCAGCACCAAA
>JACMLJ010000091.1 GCA_014379625.1 Ferruginibacter sp.
AACCTGGTAACAGGCCAACCTGTTCAACGGCCCTAATGGTTACTAGTCTATCGACTAAGCAGCCATGGCATACTGAGTATTGCCATTTGAAGTTTTGAATATTCAGATTTAAGTGCTAATTATCCAACGCACTACATGCTTGCACTTACAAAGATCTATGCTGTCAAAACCGGTCAGCCCCGTATTGGTTTTCAGTTGGAAGTATTTAAAAACACCATTTACTTTAAACTGGTGGCAAATTTACGAAAACTATTCAATTTCCCCATTAAAACTGCGGTGCATTCATTTTTTAATACCTTCATTTAATAAAAATGATTTATGCCCCCTGAAATATTTTATTTAAAAAGAAAAGAAGACCTTTCTGTTCAAATTCGTTTGCTATTACTGAAAAAATCGAAACTGGGATGGGGCCGTTTTTTTGTAATGGCGGGCATATTCGCCAGCGTTTACCTTTTGCTGAATGCGGCGCTCGGATACCTGATTGCGACACTGATTTTAACCATCATTTTTGTACGATTGGTATATGCCGATATTGACAATAAGAACAGCATCGGTCATTCCATGTATTTACTGCAAATTAATGATGATGAACTGACCGCATTAACTGGCAATTACCAGCATTTTGAAGACGGGACTGTACATGCTCCTCACGATCACGTTTATGCTAATGATCTTGATCTTTTTGGCAGGGCTTCCGTGTTTCAATACATCAACAGAACTACATCTGAAATGGGTGGAGCCGCATTGGCCGCATGGCTTCTGAATCCTGCCGGTGAAGCTGCCATTCTGCAAAGACAGCAGGCTGTAAAGGAGCTATCAGGTAAAACAGGCTGGAGACAGCAATTACAGGCCTATGGCAAAGAAAAGAAAATAGGTATAAACACAAAAGAACGTTTACAATACTGGATACAGGAGAAAAGCGTTCTGCATCATACCGCCTGGAAACTGCTGCAATACCTGCTCCCCACAATTATGCTGACTGTAATCGCACTGAATATTTTTGATTTACTCAGCAACCCGGTAAGGAACTATTTTTTACTGGCATCCGCCGTCATCGCGTATTTTATCAGCAAAAAAGTAATACCCATACATTACCAGGTTTCAAAAATGGCGGAAGAATTATCCGTACTTTCCAACAGTATCCAACTGGTAGAAAAAGCAAGTTTCCAATCCCCCTTATTACAACAACTGCATTCCACTTATATTATCGAAAAAGGAGCTGCTTCGGGGGAATTAAAACAGCTTAAAAATATTTTGGGAAGACTTGATTACCGCCTCAACCCGGTAATATATATCCCGTTGGCCATACTGGTACAATGGGACCTGCAGCAGGTTATGGCGCTGGAAAAATGGAAAAAAAGAAACCAGCAAAATATTACGGAGTGGTTCGATTCTCTTGGAAAATTAGAAGCCATCAGCAGCCTGGCAACCCTGCATTTTAATCACCCCGACTGGTGTATACCTGTATTAAAAAACGAGCATTTTTCCATACAGGGCAACGAAATCGGCCATCCCCTGATCAATAAAAATAAAAGGGTGAATAACCCCATCAATATCGCCGAAAGCGGTGAACTGATGTTGATCACCGGCAGCAATATGGCTGGCAAAAGCACCTACCTGCGCAGCATAGGAATCAATGTGGTATTAACGATGATGGGTTCGGCGGTTTGTGCCAAAAGCTTTAGTCTTTCGCCGGTGCAGTTGATCACCAGCATGCGGATCTCGGATAATTTAGAAGAAAATACCTCCACTTTTTACGCGGAATTAAAAAAACTAAAAACAGTGATTGAAAAAATAAATAACAATGAAAAGGTATTTATATTATTAGATGAAATTTTACGCGGCACCAATTCCCTGGACAGGCACACCGGATCAGTAGCATTGACCAGACAACTGATCAAACACAAAGCCGCCGGAATAATTGCCACGCATGATATTGAGCTGGCAAAATTGAAGGAAGATTTTCCGGGTAATATCCTCAATTATCATTTTGACGCGCAGGTAAGCAGGGATGAATTATTTTTTGACTACCAGTTAAAAGAAGGTATCTGCAGTTCAATCAATGCTTCTATCCTGATGAAGAAAATTGGAATAGAGCTTTAATGCCCGATACCTGGTTTTTTGATGCCGGGTTTGCTTTCATTTATTAGTTTTTTCATTTGCCTGCTGAAATAGTTGAAAAGACAGGGATTTTTATACCAGTTTTACCAAATTATAATTCTTTTTGCCTTTTTGAATTAATAAATACCTGCCATTTAATAATGCATCTTGCTTTACCATATAATCAATGGCATCCACCTTTATTTTATTGATACTCACACCCCCACCCTGTACCATTTTACGCGCTTCACCCTTGCTCGGGAAAATTTTAGTATCTGCCAGAAAGCTCACCACATCTAACCCGCTGTGTAAATTGGTTTTAGAAAATTCAACCGCAGGCACCCCTTCCATTACCTGTAATAATTGTTCTTCATTGAGTTGCAGCAATATTTCCGCGGTATCATTGTTAAACAATATCCCGGAGGCTTTAACCGCAAATTCATAATCCGAACGGCTATGCACAAAACAGGTTAGTTCCTCCGCCAGTGTTTTTTGCAACAAACGCTGGTGCTCGTTGCCGGTATGCTGTGCTATCAAATCATCAATTACTGATTTGGTTAAAAACGTGAATATTTTAATATACTTAACCGCATCTGCATCCGCTGCGTTTAGCCAAAACTGGTAGAACTGGTATGGAGAGGTTTTTGCCGCGTCCAGCCAAACATTTCCTTTTTCTGATTTACCAAATTTCCCGCCATCTGCTTTGGTAATCAGCGGACAGGTTAATGCAAACGCCTCACCGCCGCTTTTCCTTCGGATCAGTTCGGTGCCGGTTACGATATTACCCCATTGATCGCTGCCACCCATTTGTAACCTGCAGTTCATGTTTTTGTGCAGCCAGTAAAAATCATAGCCCTGCACCAACTGGTAGGTAAACTCGGTAAAGCTCATGCCGCTGTCGCCTTCCAGCCTTTTGCGCACACTGTCTTTGCTCATCATATAATTCACGGTAATATGTTTGCCGGTATCCCTGATGAAATCCAAAAAACCAATATGCCTGAACCAGTCATAATTATTCACCAGTTCGGCAGCATTCTGAACAGATGTATCAAAATTCAAATATTTTTCCAACTGGGCTTTTACCCTGGAAATATTATGGTTAAGGATGTCTTCACTTAACAGGTTCCTTTCCTCACTTTTACCACTTGGGTCGCCTACCATACCCGTGGCCCCGCCCACTAATACGATGGGTTTATGACCACATTTTTGCAAATGGATCAACAGGATAATAGGTACCAGGTTACCAATATGCAGGCTATCGGCGGTAGGGTCAAAGCCAATATAACCACTGGTCATCTCTTTATTCAGCTGTTCTTCGGTTCCGGGCATAATATCCTGCAGCAATCCCCTCCATCTCAATTCTTCAATTAAATTTTTCATACTTATTTCGGTTACTTTTTTTTCGCAAAACTTATGCAAATGTGGGTAGAAAAACTGAGGAAAATAAGGATAAATAATTATTGTTGTCCAACTAAATGCCTGATACCCTGGTGCGGCGGGTATAACCTCACCCCAACCCCTCTCCCCTTCGACAAGCTCAGGATTCAGGGGTTAGACCCTTAATGGTAAAAGCTTTTAGCAAATCCGGCTGCTTTTACAGGACAATAATGATAATAATCACTATTACTACTATCCCAAAAAATAATAGGATCATTTTAAAATTCGATAAAAGTATTGATTTTACCTTACTGATATTTTGATTTTCCTAAGCAGGGAGTACTATATTGACCCAAAAAGATCATGTTGCCTAACTAGTTTTTCTCCTCTTTTCCTTTTTTGGTTATGTTGTGCCAATAATTCTTTGATACTGATATAGCCCGCCAAATGAATACGTAGCAAGGTGGTTACATCGCTGAATGCTATCAATGCACAGCATATTTGTATTGCTATTTATGGAAAGTAAGAGATTATGTAAAGTAACATCGTATACAACACTCAAAACAATTGTATTTGGGACATGGTTTAACACAATCGCTTTACATAATAGTTGAGCTGTTTTTTTAGGCCCTTCAACCATTCCAACAGATTGTCATCTTTTTCCCAGGATTCAGGCACCTCCTTTCTGCTCTTTTCTTTTCAGCTTTCTTCAGATTCGTGGCAGCCTGCCATCCGACGTTACCAACTGGTTGGCTTCGATAATATTTATTGTGCAGGGTTGCACCGGAATAACAGCAATTCTACGTAACACTAATGCAACAAGATTTTATATGAAACTTTATTTTTATCAGGCCCGATAATTTCTAACATATACATTGCTCCTGCCTTTGCTCTCCCCGATTCAATCTTTTCTATTACCGTTCCTTCCGGATGTTGAATCTTTTGAATGTGCATTAACTGACCTTGCATATTCAAAAGCTTTGCCTGGTAAATACCGGCGGGCATATTATTAAATGTGAGATTAATATTGCCGGTTGCAGGTTGGGTAGTGGATACAGTAATCTGTTGCAGGTTATTTGCTATCGTCACTTTTACTGTTGCACTATACTGAAAATGCCCGTCGACGCCAATCATTTTTATGCGATAAAAATTATTTCCGGTAATTGGTAACTGATCGATCCACCGGTAATTGCCGGCACTATTATTTAAGCCATTCAGTTTGGATGTATTTACCAAATAGAAGTCGGTACCGTTCATTGATTTCTCCACCTCATATTTCGCTACGTTTATTTCATTTTGCACATTCCATTCAACAACAATTTGTTCACCCTTTCTGATGGCGGTAACACTGGTAAAGTTAACGGGCAATGTGTTGAGTGGATTAAACACCACCATAAACCGGTTGACGTTGGTTGAAGCTGTATCCGAATTAATTACAAAATTGATATTGGTGGTCCCGCTGGTATTTAATGGTGTGGAAGTATGGAGATAACTATCAATTAAAAAAGCAGTTAACCCAATATTGGACGACATAGCGGCAACAAACTCCAACTGGTAACTACGCTGGGTTGTTTTCCATAGTTTAAGAAAAACCGTGTCATCCAGCACAACGATGGGCCTTCGCTCTAAAGCCAGTAAAGCAGTGTTCCGGACAATGGCGAGGTTTTCATTCACATTCGTAAATTTACTGGCGTCTTCCCTCGTTACCGCAGCATGGTATGCATTGTTATAATCAGAAAACACACCATCTGCCAACACCAGTGAGCCGTCAGGATTTAGCAGGTAAAGACTGGTACTGATCGTCTCGGTTACCTGCTCATTTCCGGCAGGTATTTGCGGCCTGAATACCAAATTATTATTTGAGGATGATTTGGCATTTTCACTAACGGATAAAATAGCAGTGGCATTTAAATCCGTCTCCACATAGAAAGCCTGTGCGGACTGAATGTGTTGGTTTTGCTGGCTGCCTACTACAGATTTACTGTAGATCCCATTTTCATCCAGGTCATCCAGCATTATATATCCACCTACGGTATTTAAAGATGGATCCCAGGCATAAAATCTTTTTAATAAATTGGTTCTGCCGATCAATCCAAAATCAACCGGCGATGCAAAAGGATTGCCGATTAATGTAAAGCCACCGTATACGGAAGATGCAGAAAAGTTTTGTGTACCGGTTTGTAGCCTGCCAATTGCTGCAATGGTGGTAGTATTGGTATTGGGCACAATAAAATTATTGGTATTTCTGTCGCCCCTAATAAATACAAAATACCCGGTATTATCAGCATTGCCTGTGTTGGTAGCGGAAATGGGTGTGTTGGTATTGATAACATCTGCCAGGGCCCCGGTAGCAGTGTTGAATTTCTTTAAAGAACTGCTACCTGCCCTATCTAATCCGTTACCACCCGGAGGGCCACTTATCAGCATACCCTTACCCACAGCGTATACTCCCCTGTTTTGCCAGGTATTATATATTGTAGATGCCTCTGTAACCGGTGCGGTCATAAGCCTCCAGGCACGACGGGCAGGTATATATCGTTCAACCATTACCTTACCAAGTATGTTGGCACCTGAAGGAACCGTATCTACCCTGGCAGTAAGCGCCGCCACCGACAACAATGTAAGGTTACTATCCGTATATAAATTGCCTGAGGATACCTTTAATATATTTTGTACGCTTACTGTACTTTTTAAAGCAATGCCATAAGCAGTTTTGTCGATACTTAAATTGTAAAAAGCAGTGTTGCTATTTCCCGCAACATAGGCAATGGCAGTATCTGCATTACCTGTAAACTTTACCGCACCGGTGCCAGCGGTAAAGACACCATTGTTTTCGAAAGCGGTATTATTTGCCAGTACATAAAGGTTCCCCTGAATTATAACATTGCAACCGGAGTTAATAATGATTTTTTGTGCGGTTAGCACCAGGGGATTTAAGATAAAAGATAATTTTATGAAAGTGGAGAAAGCGGGAACAAAAGAAAACTTATAACCAGGTTTATAGAAGTACCTTATTATAAAAGGTATAGGGTTATTCATAAAAAGGGAATTTATATTTATAGAACAATCATACCACAAAGTAAAGATTTAGTCAACCAGACGACATAGTATAAACAACTATTATTTTGTAGAATTATTTTTACAGATAAAATAATTCTGACTTTATTAATGATAAAGTATTTGATTATGTTTTCAAAATTTCCATTGCGGTAAGATAATTTTTTATGAGGAACTTGATAATGATTCAAATCATTAAGGCCGGTGATACCAATCATATATTCATACATTCATTGTGTATAATTTTAAACACTTTAAACCCTACCGATATATTTAAAAACGATTGTGTATGAAAAATCAGCCATTAATCACGGTGCTACTATTTGTATGTGTTTCCATTTTTCCCGCAAAAAATAGTTGGGCACAAAATATGGGAATCAACGAAACTGGGGCTTTGCCTGATGATAAAGCCATGTTGGATGTAGCATCCACCAACAGAGGTTTTTTAATGCCGAGAATGACCACCACCCAACGTGATGCAATAGCCTCTCCTCCCAATGGTCTTCAAATTTATAACATCACCACCAGTACTATTGATGTGTACAGGATCAACTCGTGGAGGCCGGTTGCATTATCGGCACCCATCTCCAACCTGGTGTATGTATATTCGTTGGCAGACCTTCCTGCTGCTTCCGCAGGGGCTATCACATTGGATGGT
>JACMLJ010000092.1 GCA_014379625.1 Ferruginibacter sp.
ATGTAACCGCAGCGATGCGCGCATTGCGGGAGTACAACCCGGATGTAGTGGTGGAGATTGATGTTACGGAAAAAGAACGCTGCATGGTTGGATTGATAATATTACAGGAAGGTAAATTCTTCTGGATGAACAATGGTGCTTCAGGATACAATGATTACAGCACTTACCGTACCAAATCTATGCGCATGGTAATTAATAAATATGCCAGTATTATCCCAACGGAATTATTTACACAAGCGGTTTACCCACACAACCCGTACCCGTTTTTTGCACAACGGTACAATGTAAATACTACGCTGATTGGTGGTCATGGTTTTTGGGGAAATTTGCAACTGATGAATGGGGAGCAAAGGCAAAGGGTGGGTGCGATGGTAGCAAAATCAAAAAAAGTATTGCCGTATATAGCAAATTTACAAGGCGAAGTAGAAGGAGTAATTGGGGCTGCGCCGGAAGTGTATGTACAAATGAACAAAGAAAAAGCTGCCGGCCAGGTCATAGCCTTTAGCGGAACTGCTGGATCATTTCCGGTGCAGGTAAATTTAAACACGGGTAATTGCCTCGCCGTGTTGAATCATGCTTACAGGCTAAGCAGCGATTCTTTGTATTTACCATTTCAGTTCAATCGTCCGGATGATACCAGGGAAGCCTTTGTATTGCCCAACCTGGGAACGGGCATCAGCATAACAGCAGCTACCGCCTGGCTTGATGACGTACAGCTATTGCCAGGTCAGCAACAATTGATCATTAAAGCGGGCGGTAATGGAACAATAACCATTCAGTTGCCGGTTGGTTTCTCAATACAATCATCCTCATCCATTCAACCAGTTACCAAGGCAATCGCAGATACGCTTTTCCCGTACTACACCGTTCAAATGAATAATAAGGAAATCATCAATATAAAATGGAATAAAACCGACAAAAAATGACATCTACCCTTCTGAATTTATTAAAGCTTTGTTTGGTTGTTGCAGTGTTGCTGGTTGCGCCCGGTTGGTTGATTGCTCAAATAATTTATGGTTCCTCCGGTTGCTCCATTGATACAAATTTGCTGGATGAAAATTATCCTGCCATGCGTGAATGGGCGAAGGCTGGTGTGGAAGGTGGAATAAAACCAGCAGCTACCTGGCGAATAAAAAGAAGATTAAGCCCGGGGGATGATATACAAACCGCAGTTGAGCAGGCGGCAAAGAAGGGTGGGGGCGTTGTATTATTACGAAAAGGAATCTACCCGGTTTATCATACTATTCATTTATTAAGCAATACAATTCTTCGTGGTGAGGATAAAGCACAGGTGCAATTGCATGTATACGTACACGGTACCTTTTTACGCTATGGGGGCAAACGTACCGCTGCATTGCATATTGGTAAGCAAACAAATGTGGGGATAGAAAACCTTACCATTGAATACAAAGGCGCCGCATTTGAACCCTATGATAAAGATTCTATGCAGGCCGCCTGGGATATTGCGGTGTATCACCAGCGGGAGAAAAGGGATACCAGTTTATTTGTAGATCATATCTGGATAGACAGTTCTAAAAATTGCTGGGTACAAAATTGTAACCTGGTAAAAGCCGGTTGCGATCCGATGCACATCACCCGGTCAGAGCATATTACCTGCCGGAATAATTATATTGACCGCAGTTATAATAAAAATGATGGCGGTATGGGGTATTATAACATCATAGGTTCACAGTATATCCTTATTTGTAACGAGCACATACGTCGCATCCGGCATTTTGCTATCCATATCGGCAGCCAATATATTGTCGCTATAAATAATTACCTGGAAGTAGATATAAATTTTCATGACGGAGACAATGGCAACTGCCTTGTGCAGGGAAATTTTGTACGTATACCTCGGTGGCATAGCTGGAGTGCTATACAGCGGGGTGATCCCAGGTTACATCGCCCACCGGGTAGGGATAATTTTTTATACAATAATGATGCAATGAATAAGGATGGAAAAATGAATGCTTCTCTTAAACATACGGTATATAAAATGGATCCCGATTGGAAAGGTAAGAGTACAACAGCGTCAGGCAAACCTGGCCCGAAGGGAAATACATTATATCCAGTCATTTGTAATCATACGAATGGATAAGGTATATATTTTGAAAAGAATAACCGATAGGATGTAACGTATTAGACTAATAAAAAATAAGGATGACTTGTATGATGAAAAAATTGCTAAATTATTCACCTGGTTTTTTGTTGTTATTGCTCAGCAGCGATTTGGTACAATCACAATCCATAAATGTTGACTGGAAAACTGCAAAAGGCAAAGATGGGTTTTTCAGGGTGGCAAAAACGCAGCAGGGGCAGTGGTGGTTTCTTATGCCTGATAGCACCCCGTTTTATTACAAAGGCGTATGTGCCGTAAACCGTGCAGGAACGGCAGGCGGAAGAAGGGCAATACCGGGAATTTATGCCGAAACAATTGACAGGAAGTATAACTATCAGCAAAACCCGGATTTATTTGTACATGCTTCGCTTAGCAAATTGCGCGCCTTAGGTTTTAATGCGCTGGGTGCATGGGCCACAGAAGAATTTTTCAATAAAGGAATGCCTTTTACAGAAATCATCGAATTTTTTAAAGAACCCCCTTTCCTGCCGTCTGTTTCAAAACGGGAAGGATTGCCGGATATTTTTGATCCGTCATGGATGATCGCTGCAGATAAAAAAGCAAGGGCCTTGTGTTCTCCTTTACGTAATGCTAAAGAGTTGGTTGGTTATTTTACAGACAATGAAATCGGATTTGGTAAGACAGATGATACCGGTCTTGACCTTGGTTTTGAAGCCGGCCAGTTTGATTTTACACTGCTGCGGACCGTGCTTGGAATGGATTCGTCAAAAGCCGCATTTAAGTCGGCATGGAGCTTTCTGTTGAACAGCTATGGCCAGTCATTTGAAAAATTATCCGGTGCATGGGGTGTTAGTATAGCAACTGTTTTGGACATAAGAAAACTGAATGATAACAAAGCAGTAATCAACAGTAAAAGTTATGATGCGGATGCGGAAGCTTTTTCTAAATTTTATGCGGAACATTATTTTTCGGTCACCAGTCAACTCATCAGCAGATACGATCCCAATCATTTAATACTGGGCTGCCGGTTTGGGGCCCCACCACCATTGTATGTACTGGATGCGATGAAGCCGTGGACAGATGTGATTTCTGTCAATAACTATCGGCCTACCTTATACGATCGTTATGACACCCTTTACAAATATGCGCAACTGCCCTTGCTGGTTGGTGAAATAAGCTGGAATACAGATTTGTTCAAACACATCCCTTTTGCCAGCGAAGTTCAACAGCCATTGTCTGTAAAGGAACGAATGTTTCGGGCGGGTAGTGCCACTTTGCAGCGTGCGGCGATGCATGATGGTATTGTTGGGATCACCTGGTACCGCTGGGTGCAGGGTGTCTCTGTGGCTGATCGCTTTTTTGACGGTGTGGTAAATTATAATGACGAACCTGATGTGCATAAAGATGCCCATAAAATTTTGTTGCCAACACTTGACAGTTTGCGTAAGCGTGCAAATGACGGTAAGTGGAAATCAGTTGCCTTGGTGAACGGTGAAATGAATTTATTTTTTGATTCATTGCGCCCCGGTTGGGATCAACCTTTAAGGATAGAAATTTCACAATCTAAACCATTGCCACATGCATTCGGATGGAAAATGAAAGGCAGCTTTGAAAAATTTTCGTTCAGGGGTAATCAGCTTGAAATGAAACTGGCGATTGATTTTGAAGAAGCACCTGGCCGTAGCGGAAATACAGCCGCTGGAAAGGGCGTCTATACAATCCAACTGCTTAGAAATGGAGAGAAATGGGCAGGTACATACAATGGAATATATAACGGATCAAAGCTCGCTGGTAAGATATATGCATTTTATTTTCCCGATCTTAAATAAATACAGATGATGAACAATCGCAGGCAATTTATCAGGCATTCCGCCACCGGTTTTGCAACAACGCTGTTACCCCAATGGTTACTTGCAAACCATAAAGGGCTATCGCATTTCCAACGGGACTGGTTAAAAGAAAAAAGCCTGGACAATGCCGATGTGCTTACCAAAGCCAAAGAAGATATTAAACTCATCCGTATGTCGGATGTGGAGATACTATTAATAAATGCCAATGGAAAGCCACTGACCCATACATCGGTGGAAGTGGTACAACTGAAGCACCATTTCAATTTTGGAGATTGCAATCCTGACATGGATAAATTGTTTCGCCAGGAAGGTGCAGGCAGTGAAAAACTGAAGCATTACCGGAAGTTGTTTGCGGATGTATTGAATACGGTGAATGCTACCTGTTACTGGACAGAGCGCCCCCGAAACAACATGGCTAAAACAGAAGAGTACCCCGGCGAAGTTTTTTACGATGGATTTGCCGATACAGTCGATTGGGGTAATGCTAACGGGCTAATAGTAAAAGGGCATCCCTTGTTCTGGCCGGTTGATAAAGCAATACCTGGTTGGTTGAAGAAATATGATTATCCAACGCAACTGAAGTTTCTGGAAGTAAGGTTAAGGCAACTAACGGGGAGGTTTAAAGGCCGGGTGAAAATGTGGGATGCCGTAAATGAAATGTTGTGGGAACCTGCCCTGAAAAATTTATTGCAACGGCAATGGCCTCATTTTGAAACTGTGGAGAATATGGCAGAGTACATTTCTTTTGTGATGGAGGTTGTCCGAAGCGAAGACCCGGATGCTGTTTACACCATCAATGATTACGGACTGGAATTGCCCTGGCCTAAACCTTTGAAGTCGAACTCAGGCGCTGATGTAACCCCGCAATTACAACGCAGGCGGTATATCGAATTGATTCAGCGCTTGCGGTCAACCGGCCACCAGCCCAATGCACTGGGTTTACAATGCCATGATGGTTGGCAGCAGCCCGCTGATCAAATGGCGTTTTACAGTGAGATGGCAAAAGCGGGCTTACCGCTGCATGTTACAGAGTTTTGGGCGCATACAGACCATCTAAAAAAAACAGGGGTAAAATTAGCTGCCAATAACGGCGATTTTGCTACCGAGCAATTTCTGAACAATACGGCACCGCTGTATTCCCAGGAACAGATTGACATAATGCAGGCCGATTTTGTAGAACAATACCTTACGGGTGCATTTGGCCACGCTGCTGTAGATGCATTTATTTTCTGGGGCTTTATGAGCATGGCGGTTGAATGGAAAACGAACGACTCACCGGCTTATGAATTGAAGCCTGTTTATCACCGGGTTAAAAAACTAATTCACGAACAGTGGGCAACCAAATTAAGCCTTTCATCCAATGGCGATGGGCTGGTGCGGTTCCGGGGCTTTTACGGGGATTACAGCCTGCGGTATCCTTTGATCAAAGGTGGCGCTATCGTAGCAGCAGACGAGTTTTCGGTTCATAAAAAACAGCCGGGCCGCGTAACTATTCAAACAAACCGAATATGAAAAATTACTTTGTTTATTGTCTCTTTTTTCTCCTGCCGTTTAAGCCTAAGGCCCAATTTGATATTTGCGTATATGGCGGCACTTCAGGTGGGGTAATGGCTGCTTACGCTGCTGCATCCATGGGTAAAACGGTGCTGTTGATAGATGCGGGCAATCATTTAGGCGGCTTGTCGTCCGGAGGATTGGGGTATACAGATATAGGTAATAAATATGCCATTACGGGCCTTGCGAAAGATTTTTACCGAAATGTGGGGAAGCATTATGGTAAGCTTGAACAATGGACATTTGAACCACATGTAGCAGAAAAGATTTTCAATACCTATGCCAAGCACCGTCTTATTACAATTTGGTATCAATACCGGATCATCAGTGCAACCAAAAATAATGGCCGCATCCAATCGGTGGAACTGGAATTTACTGGGAGCAAAAAGGGGTTGCGAAACAGGAAAGTTATTGCAAAGATGTTTATCGATTGCAGTTACGAAGGCGATCTGATGGCAAAAGCAGGTGTATCCTATTTTACAGGAAGAGAAGATAACCGTTTGTTCAATGAAACCTACAACGGGGTGCAATTGATGGATAAGCACCAATTTCCTGATGGCATTGACCCATACAAAAAGCCGGGCGATTCATCCAGTGGATTGCTATGGGGAGTAAGTAACCTAACGTTGCAACCCCGGGGTGTAGGAGACAAAAAGATACAGGCTTATAATTTTAGAATTTGTCTTACCAATCAACCCGCCAACCGCATCGCCATTACAAAGCCCAACAACTATGAAGCTGATCGCTATGAATTGTTGTTGCGCTATCTCGAAAAAAAGCCTGCTAAAGATTTGTGGACTTTTTTAAAGTTTGATCTCATGCCCAATCATAAAACTGACATCAACAACAATGGTCCCTTTTCAACAGATATGATTGGAATGAATTATGATTACCCGGAAGCAGGGTATTCCCAACGGAAAGCGATACAACAATCGCATGAGGAGTATGTAAAGGGCTTTCTGTATTTTATTGGCCACGATTCACGCATGCCGGCCCACCTCCGAAATCTGATGCTGCAATGGGGCTATCCAAAAGATGAATATACCGGCAATGGCAACTGGAGCCCGCAAATGTATGTAAGGGAAGCACGGCGGTTGAATGGGGCCTACGTTATGACCCAAGCCAATTGCCAGGGTAAGGTAGTTGTAATGGATGGAATTGGCATGGCCGCCTATACAATGGATTCGCACAATTGCCAGCGGCTGGTAGTAAATGGTATGGTAAAAAACGAAGGCGATGTGCAGGTAGGTGGCTTCGGGCCCTACCCGGTTGCTTATCGGGCGATTGTACCAAAGAGTAATGAATGCGGTAATTTGCTGGTACCAGTATGCTTATCGGCCACTCATATTGCTTATGGGTCCATCCGTATGGAACCTGTTTTTATGGTACTTGGGCATTCCGCTGCGGTAGCAGCATCCATGGCGATTGATCAGCAAAAAAATATTCAGGATATTGATGTAGGGCAACTGCAGGGATTGTTAAAAAGCAACCCAACTTCAGACAACCGGGTAGGTGATATACTTTGCGACAATGCAGATACAAGTGCCATTCATATTTCCGGTCAGTGGCAGGTAATCACCAGCAAATGTTATGGCGCCAATGCATTTACCATATCTCAACCTGCCAACAATGCCAGGGTTGAATTTTTACTAACAGTGCCAGTAGCAGGGAAGTACCGCTTGTATTCGTACTATAACATTAACGCAGCGGCTGCACCTGAAACAAGTATCGCTATTAAAACAAAACAGGGTACCACCAATACATCCATTGTACATAAGGCGGTGGTGGTAGAAGGACAAACTTCCGGTGAATGGCTACCGCTCGGTATGTTTGATTTAGAAGCCGGTGAGCAGGTAACTGTTGCAATCATCGCTGCTGGCAGCCAGGGTATTGTAACCGCAGATGCTGTGCAATTGGTAAAAGAAACGAAGGATTAATACCCAGGCATTCAGCCGTTGCAGTGTTGGAAGTTGCCGCGTTTTTTTGCGTTTAAGATAACGGCAACCTTTGATGAAATGAGCCGGGTTTATGGCCTGGTATTACAGGTTGATGATAATGCACGGGTTAGTATTCATTCAGCAAATTGGAAGCAATTATTTATTTAAATATCAGCGTTATGAATAAACAAATAATAAAAACAGCATTTATTACCGGTGGTGCCAAAGGAATAGGATTGGCTACCGCCAAAGCCTTTATCAGCGAAGGTATCCGGGTTTGTATCGTGGATATTGATGAAAACGAAGGTGAAAAAATACAGGCAGCCTTTGGGAATAAATTATTATTCATTTATGCAGATGTTTCAAAAACGGATGAAGTGCAATGGGCCGTTAACAAATGCATAGAGCATTTTGGCAGGATTGATTACCTGATAAACAATGCGGGTATACAGCGTTATTCAAATGCCCTAAACTGTACAGAAGAAGAATGGGACCTGGTGATGAACGTAAATTTGAAATCATACTTTCTATGCACTAAATATTGCCTGCCGCATATACAGGCCAGTGGTGGCGGCTGTATTGTAAATGTCGCCTCGGTTCAGTCATTTGTTGCTACGGCCAACGCGGTCCATTATGTAACCGCTAAAACTGCGCTGCTGGGTTTTACCCGATCTGTTGCAGTTGACTTTGCTCCGGCAGTAAGATGTATAGCTGTATGTCCGGGTACCGTATATACGCCGATGGTGCTTGACTCCTGGGCGCTGGCTTCCGATCCTTTGCTGATAGAGCAGGAGAGTATCAATATGCATCTTGTAAAAAGGGTAGCACAACCTTCCGAAATTGCCGATCTGGTGGTTTATCTCTGCTCCCCGAAAGCGGGATTTATTACCGGCCAGTCATTCAGGATTGATGGTGGTATCGGCGTCGGAATTCCCGGTAGTGTAAAGGACGACCAAAAGAAAAAAATAAATGGGATTGCCCTGAAATAAAGGTTTAAGGCAGTTGATTTTTGGAAATACAAATTCAGTTGCCCTGGCAGCAACTGCTTTTGGGAAAATTATTACGCAGGGTAAGTTATTAAGACAAACAGGTTATTTAAAGAAAACAATAGTAAGAATATATGCGAATGCTATGTAAATCGCCTATAACCAGGAGATCTATTTTAAGTGTATTGCTCACTTTTATCTTGAGCAATGGGGTTTTCTGTCAGAATATTTTAAAACCAATCAGCTTTGTTAATTCCCCGGACTTATCTGCTCAAATAAACATGTATGATACAAAGCACTACAACTATCTTTCTAATAGATATGTGGCAACTATTAAAAGCGCTTCGCAAAATATCAATTGCCCCGAAGGAACCTGGGAAATACACACTTCAGTTGAGCGGGTAGAAAAGCGTACTGGTGTATTTGATGTTGCTGTTGCATTTAATTGTAATCGGGGTAATTTTCCCAATGCAAGTGTATCTGTAAATTTAACTTTTAGTGATTGGTCGGCTGCTAACTATGTTCTTTTCCCCGGGGCTGTTTATAAGGGCAACAGGTTTGATTGGAGGCGTATTGCATACTCGCCTAAATTGCTCGATCCACGGGATATCGGTCCAGGGAAGCAACAAATAATAAGTGATATACCAAAATTGAATTTTCAGGATGGCCCGTCAAAGATACAGGAGCGTTCAGGAAGCATGTCCACTCCCGGGGTAGGATTTTATAGCGATAAATTACATAGCGTATGCTGGATACTTACCGAACAGGGGACCGAATTGGGCGATTATGGCATAAGTATAGAAGAAACTAATGACAGGCAACAGGCAACAATCTCCATTACTGCGCCGGTGGTTAGAGAAGTATATAAATATCATTTAACGGATATGCGTTATCCATCAGATGATAAAACCATCAACTTTAAACAAGGCGACGCTGTAACTATTAAGTTTAGAATATATGAATTTAAATCAGGTAATCTGCAAGGTCTTTTTAATCAATTTGCTACCATAAGAAAAGACCTTTCTTTGCCGGATACCCTTTCAACAATTCTTCCATTTTCTTCGGCATTCAAAGTGCAGGAGAAAAAATTTAATGAGTTGAACTTTGTTTCTGAATACGGATACTATGCTGTAGGTGCGCGTGAAAATTTTTTGCAGGATTGGCAAATCGGATGGACGGGAGGTATGATCTCTACCTACCCTTTATTGGTAGCGGGATCGGTTCCTACAAAAAACAATGTTATAAAAAACTTTGATTGGTTGTTTCCTGCTGGTATCTCCCCATCTGGTTTTTTTTGGGATTCGGGAGAAGGGGGCAACAGATGGTATGGTGGAGATATCAGGAAACCCCATACGGCAGACTGGCACCTTGTTCGAAAAAGCGGTGATGGGCTGTATTATGTAATCAGGCAATTGATGATAATGCAAAAGTTGGGATACCCGGTTAAGGATAGCTGGAGAAAGGGCACTACTATTGTTGTTGATGCATTTGTAAACCTTTGGAAAAAAAATGGACAGTTTGGGAATTTTATAAATAGTAAATCCGGTGAAATAATTGTTGGAGGGTCAGCAAGCGGGGGTATTGTGCCAGGTGCGCTATGTCTTTCGTACAAATATTTTGGGGAGGAGAGCTACCTGGATATTGCAATAAAGGCCGGAGATTATTACAACGAAAATTTTGTAAAAAAGGGCATTACCTGTGGTGGCCCAGGTGATGCGATGCAAAATCCCGATAGCGAATCCTGCTATGCATTGTTAGAATCATATATGTTACTTTATGAAACAACAAAAGATAACAGGTGGCTTGGCATCGCTGAAAATGTTGCCATGCAATTCGCTACCTGGGTGATGTCTTATAATTATATGTTTCCCCTTAATTCTTTATTCGGCCGGTTGGATTTAAAATC
>JACMLJ010000002.1 GCA_014379625.1 Ferruginibacter sp.
GAATAACAAATGATTCATAAAAGGATTAACATCTTCTGAAATCAGTTTGGCTACTACACCCCAGATACCCCAGAAAAGACCGGCTGTAACGGCATATACAAACCAAAGGTTATTTTTTAAATTCATTCGTTGTCTATTGTTATATCCTGTGATAATTGAAATAATGCAGCACTGCCAAGCATTCCCGCAAGTTCTTCCAATTCCGAAACCGCTAACTGAAAGCTATAGTTTGGATAGGGCGACAGGTAGGCATCTCCTTTAATTCTTTCAATATAAGGCGCCAACCCCTTTGCGATGCCACCCCCCAACACAACCATATCCGGCGCAAACAGGTTAATATAATTATGAATGGCGGTATGAAGGTATTCTATAATTTGCGCCACTGCATTACGGGCATCATAATTACCTTTTGAAGCTGCTTCAAAAACCGCTTCGGCGGAAAGCAGTTCTTGTAAATTGTCTGTATTTCGGGCGATATTTAAAATACCTGCAGATGACACGAGCGCTTCGAGGCAGCCGGTCTTTCCGCAATAGCAGCGTTCACCGGTATCCGTTATTTTGATATGCCCGCCCATGTGCTGCAATGGCAATGGTTCTGTAAAACAGCCATTCACTACAAAACCAAATCCTACGCCCGTGCCCAATGTTAATGTCAATACTCTTTTATAACCTTTTCCTTTTCCATACAAAGCTTCGCCCAGGCCTACCACCCTGGCATCATTATCAATAAAACAGGGCAAAGAAAATTCTTTTTCAATGATCCTTTTTACCGGGTAGTTTTCCATGAATTCAAGAAAACCATAGGTGGTGATTACTTCACCATCTTCGCCGGTAAACCCGGGAATACCCATTCCAATACCTGCTATACTATTTCCTTTTTCTGCGGCCAGTTCACGGAACTGGTCAATGACAACACCTATTTGCTGAATAAAAACGGTTGCGTATTTTTTTTCTGTGGGTTGTACGATGCTGTGAATTACCTCGCCGGTTGCTATATTTACCAGGCCTGATTTAGTGCGTGTGCCACCTATATCAACTCCTATCACGAGGTTATTCATTATTTTAATTTGTTTTTTATGGTAGGATGGGGTTTGCGCATATCAGTTGTATTTCGTCCTTTCTTGTACGATGGGCTATTGTATTTCGCCCTTTCAGGGCTTTCCTTTAAACGTTTGAGAGCGATGATTTTTTAAGTGTTGTTTTAATCAAAGTATCGTGTACTCATATAAAGCGAATGCTTTTTGCTTGGTTATCTCCAATTGTATACTGCCTTCCTGATCAGTAATAGTATTAAAACTCTTTCCTTCCCCGGCGATTAATCTGAGTTTGATTTTTTTGTTGTGGGGCAAATTGGTTTTGACTAATTTTTTTTGGTTTGCATTATTTTCCCTGAATATTAGCAGGTAACCCTTATCGTTGCGGATGGATTGAAAACCGGTCCAGTTAAAACCATTGGGTTCATCACCTACTGGAAATATTTCTCCCTCGTGCAGTTGTGAGCGTATTGTTTTGTATTTGCCGATTAGTTTTGTTGTGCTGATTGCTTCAGCCGGTAAGCCCGACACTTCAAACCAGGCCAGGGGCTGTGCTACCATTGTTATGGCAAAGAGATAATCGAAAGAATAATTGACAGGTGACAATATATCACCGGCAGGGTATTTTGCAGCATTTCTCCATTTGTTCAAAAATTCTATCTGCAACCGTTGAGCGGGTATGTATTTCGACAACTGCCACAAATTGCGCAAGGTATAGTGGGGATAATAATTGCCCCAGTCGGTGTAGCGGTTTTCTAAAAAAAGATTACCGTAAGTATGCATAAAATGATAGCCAAAACGCCTGCCTGCCGTAACGTCTAAATTGAATACGGCTTCGTTGTGTGTAGCCATCATTACTTTATCCAGGAATTGCCTGAAATTTATTTCCCCCTTTTTATCGGTTACCTGCACCCCGTCAATTTTCCACATGCTTACCCCGTATCTTTTATATTGCGCAATCAATACATCCGCATCTTTTTCCCAATTTGCAAAACTGCTGTCGGTGCTGGGATTGAACCACAACGTAATTTGAATGCCCTTCTTTTTTGCAGCCGCTAATATTTTCTCCAGCCCACCCGGAAACTTCAAACTATCCACCTGCCAGTAACGGGGATTTCGCCAGATATTGGTGAGGCTGCCACCCAACGCAGAGTTACTGCTTATGCCAACCTGCCAGCCATCATCTATTTGCAGGTGGGTGATGCCCAGCTTAGCCGCCGCATCAATTTCCTGCAATATAAATTCTTCTTTGATCCGGCTGTCCCTGTTCCTGTCGCCCCAGGTATTGGCGACAATCATCGCATCCCTGTCTTCTTTATAAACCCGCTGGAGGCGCTGGTAATTTCGCAGGGATGCAAGCAATCCCATATCACCCTTACTTTCATTAACACCAACTACCACGCTATAGCCTTTTGCCCAAATGCTATCTGATAAATCCCCCGGGGAAATACCCAGTCCGGCTACTTTTACGGCTCCCCATTTCACAGTAAAATCAAATCCCTGGTAGTACAATTGTATGTTGGAAGTGGGCGCTTCTTTTAAAATAAAAAAACCGGCATTAGTGAGTTTATCGCCGGCTAAAAGCAGGTTGCCCCGCATCCGGTTATCCTGGCGGTAGATCAGTCTTGGATTTTCCTGCACCAGGTTATTGTTGTAATCAGTTGCGTCAAAAAACTCAACCGATCTTACCTGCCAGTGATTGCCACTGACCGTTATTTTGTCAGTGATCATTGTTCTTCCTTCAACAGCCGATTTTGAGTTTTCGTCTTCAATATTCTTCAGGTTGTCGGCGGTTGAGAAAACATTGCCCCAGTCCCCCGCTTTTCCGCGCATATAATAATCACAGGCAATGGCCGGGCAATCAGCATATATTTTGAATATTCTTTTTAATTCAATACCGCCGGTGTGTATAATTACCTCTGCTGCCAGGTACGCATAACTGCTGCTGTTGGAGGCAACCTCGTAAACCCGGAAGAAAGCCTTTTCCGCTTTCCCTTTTAGTCCCGGGATGGCAACATCGGGCTTGCCGGTTTCGGCCGCCCCGCTTATTGTCTGCTTATTTATTTTATTAAGAATACTCAGGCTCTGCAATTCGCCACCATTCCAAAGAAAACATCTTTTTATTTTGCTGTTTTCAAGTGTAAGGGTATCGTTTACCAGCACAGCTTTGCACTGTGACAATTGCCCCCGGGTAACTGTTGGAAAAATTAAAACGAATAAAAAAAACTGCAGAAAGTATTTTGGATGTTTACAGCTCATTAATTATAATTGTTTTAAAAAGGACAAACTTATTGGCACCTGTAAATGCACATCATTGCTTTCATCTTCAATATAATAATACTGAATGGCTGATTTTTGAGCAGCCTTAATAACCGCCGGGATGTTTATCTGGCCGGAACCAAGGGCTACATCATTTTCAATGGGTGTGCCACCGGAAAAATCACCCACAATCCCTTTACGCAGATCTTTTACGTGCATCAGTTTAAATCGGCTGCCATATTTTTTCAATAACTCAACGGGGTCTTTACCGGGGTGCGCCACCCATAAAATATCCATCTCAAAACTCACGTATTCAGGTTTAGTGTTAGCTATGATGTAGTCAAAATAAGTTCCATCTTCATGAGGTTGAAACTCGTACCCATGATTGTGGTAACAAAAGGTTAAGCCGTATTCTTCTTTTAGTATTTTACCCGCCCTGTTAAAATCCTCTACAGCTTTTTTTGCGGTTTCTATTGTGAAATGGCCTTTATCATGAGGTATCCAGGCCACCCTTACAAAAGATGCACCCAATGCTTTTGCATTTTCAGCTACTTCCTTTGTTTTATTTACAAGGTCGGGATAACCGGTTCCAAAAGAAGTGCAGTTCATTCCCCTTGCATCCAGCATTTGTTTTATTTCAGTTGCTTTTTTACCAAACAGGTTCGAAAATTCAATATTAGTCAGGCCCATTGCTTTAACGGTGTCGAGAGTGGCAGAAAGGTTTTTTGAAAAACTATTTCTAAAAGTGTAAGAAACCACGCCGATTTTGCCATTCAATGTATTGGGGGAGATGGTGGTATTCATGACCGGAGCTGTTCTTATTTTAATATTTTTAAAAAATACTTTATTGCCATGGTCCTGTAATAATATCCTGCCCTTTTCAATTAAACCGAAATTGGGGATGTCTTTATATTTACTGCCTGCTATTAATTGTTTAAACGCTTCACTTCCCCTTTCGTATTGTACTACTTTTATTCCGTTCAGCCAATGCTCTACATGGTTGCCATTTGAAACGATCCTGGCCGTGTTCCATTCGCCGATTGGTTTTGCGGGTTTGCTGCTGATGGCAGGGATCAGATCGTACAAAGAGGCCAGCGTACGGTTCCCATTTTTACCCAGTTTAGCATCGGGATGCCTTGCATCGTCCAATGCCTGGAACTCCAAACCAAAGGCAGAACGCGGGCTTGCCGGTGTAGCCTGCTGCGCCGCCACAAAATATTTAATGCCGCTATTGGCTCCTTCGGTTAACTTAAAATCAACCGATAATTCAAAATCAGCATATTCTTTGAGTGTTACAATATCGCCGCCATTGGTAGATTCGGCCCCGTCTGATGGCTCCACCATCAACAGCCCTTCTTCGATCTTCCAGCCTTTTTCAGGAAATTTATCTTTAAAAGCACCCTTCCAGCCAGTGGTTGTTTTACCGTCAAACAAAAGCTGCCAGCCTTCTTTTTTTTCTTTTTTAGAAAGTTGATTGTCCTGGGCCTGTACATTTACATTAAGCATAATAAAACTTATGCCAATAATGAGACTGATTATTTTACTGTTTTTCATTGATCAAATTTTTATAGTTTTTTATTTTTAAGATGCCCGCATAAATGAACATGTGTAATTTGTATTCTTTGTTTCCCTGCTTTATTTTACCGTCACTTTATTTCCCGTCAGTTCAATTATTTTTTTGACCGTATGCTTTCCAGGCTGTCCTCCGCCGATGCTAATCTCAAACTGGCTGGCTTCCACCACTTCCTGCCCGTTATTATCGATCACTGAAAAATCTTCCGGCATTAATGCGAAATGGACTGTTTTCTTTTCCCCTTTTTTCAGTGCAATCCTTTTAAATCCTTTTAAAGTATGAAGCGGCACCGCAACAGAAGCCTTGTTGTTTTTTACATACAACTGAACTACTTCTTCGCCATCTGTTTTGCCGGTATTTGTTACATCCACCGACAATGAAAAAGTTTCACCTGTGCTATGCACTTCTTTTAATATCAAATTAGCATATGCAAACGTAGTATAACTCAATCCATACCCAAAACCATACAAGGCGTTTCCTTCAAAAAACCGATAGGTCCTCCCCTTCATGTCGTAATTTTCAAACGCCGGAATATCGTTTTCCGATCTGTAAAAAGTTACCGGCAGTTTGCCGCCGGGATTATAATCTCCAAATAACACATCGGCAATGGCGGTACCGGCCTCCTGTCCGCCATACCAGGATTCAATAATTGCCGGCAGGTTCTCCTGTTCCCAGTTAATGGCAACGGCGCTTCCGTTTACCATCACCAGTATTACAGGTTTACCCAGGGCAGTTATTTCTTTTATCAATGATTCCTGCACCTCCGGTAGTTGCAGTTTTGTACGGTCGCCGCCGCTAAAGCCGTCAATTTTTATTTTCATTTCCTCCCC
Source organism: Ferruginibacter sp. (assembly GCA_014379625.1). Classification (GTDB taxonomy): domain Bacteria; phylum Bacteroidota; class Bacteroidia; order Chitinophagales; family Chitinophagaceae; genus Ferruginibacter. The sequence continues at coordinate 5,697 of JACMLJ010000002.1, forward strand.
TTCTATGCGGGGCGAAAGTCCCATACACATTACAATAACATCTGCCTGCCTCGCTATGCGCAGTGCCTCCTTTTTATACGAAATATTGGGTAGCTCCCAGTTAAAGCTAATTATCGGACTGCTGCCATAGCTGGCATATTTGATTGATATTTTATACAATTTGTTTTTCGCAAATATCACCGGAGCATATTTGTGTTCGGCATGGTGCTCACTCCTGAAATTCAATACCTGCCTGTCATCTACCGATAATTCAAATTGGTTACTGCCATAAATATCCAATACAAAACTACCTGCTGCGGGCGCTTTTAAATAGCCGGTCCAGGTAACACTAAAATTGCCTTCATCCATTGTGGCGGCAGGAGCTTTCCCTATCCAGTTAAAATTGATTTGTTTATCAACACGACTGATTACACTGCTGCCTTTAAAATTACTATTGTTGAAATAGACGGCTTTTAAACCCTGCTTTGTGGCAGTTGCATCGGTAAATAAATAGTTAGCAGGAATTAAATCCACGGCTGGTAAACCTTCTGCAAGTGCGGATCCCCTGGCATACAGCAATTTTGTGCCGGGCAGCTTTTTTTTGATGGCTTCCAAAGGGGTTACCACATGAGACGGATAACCATGATAATTGGCCAGCATCACTTCTTCATCATTTGCGTTGGGCCCTATTACCGCGAGTGTTTTAATGGATTTCCGGATCGGCAGTGTATTGTTTTCGTTTTTTAGTAACACGATTGATTTTCTTGCTGCCTGCAATGCTAATATTTTATGCGCTTCACTTTCCACCACGCTGTACGGGATTTTTGTATAAGAAACGCTTGCTGCGTTATCAAAAAAACCAAGTTTAAAACGTGCGGTAAATAAACGCCTGATGGCCACATCCAGCTCTGCTTCCGTAACCAGCTTCTTTTCGATCGCTTTATCCAGGGCATTAAACACATCCCCGCATTCCAGGTCAACACCGGCTTTAATAGCCAGCGCCGAGGCTTCTTCAGGAGTAGTCACCACTTCGTGCGTACCCTTTTTATAGATATCATCTACGGCGCCGCAGTCTGTTACAATATATCCTTTAAAACCCCACTGGTTACGTAAGAGTTGGGTTAATAAAAAGTCGCTGCCACAACAGGGCTTTCCCCTGAAACTATTATAGGCGCACATCAAAGAATATACATCCGCTTCCTGTACCGATCTTTTAAATGCCGGCGTATATGTTTCAAATAAATCACGATCGCTCACTTCCGCATTAAACCGGTGCCTTGATTCTTCCGGTCCGCTATGTACTGCAAAGTGTTTTATTGTGGCGATAGTTTTAAAGTATTTGGGATTATCACCCTGTAAACCACGGATAAATGAAGCAGCAATTTTTCCGGTTAAGTAGGGGTCTTCCCCATAGGTTTCCATCCCTCTTCCCCAACGCGGATCGCGAAAGATATTGATATTGGGTGTCCAGAAACTAAGCCCCTGGTAAATCCCTCTTTTATCATTTTTTGAAAACCGGTAGTACTTTGCCCTGGCTTCATCAGCAATCGCATCGGCCACTTGTTTTATCAGGGCCGTATCCCAGGTTGCCGCCAAACCAATCGCCTGCGGAAATACCGTTGCCTTGCCCGCTCTTGCCACACCATGCAAACATTCGTTCCACCAGTTATAAGCCGGTATATCCAGGTCATTTGTTTTTATAGCCGTACCCCTGTATTGTAATAATTTTATTTTCTGCAATAGGGATAATTTGCTTACCAGGTCATTTACCCGCTGTTCGGTGGATAAGGTTTCATCCAGGTAAACTTGTTTTGCCTGTGCAAAAACCGGGGATGGGATGTGCAATAAAAATGCAGTCAGGAAATATAAAACGCAATCGCAGACACGTGCAATTATTTTTGATGTACTGGTGGGAATTATTGAAAACGATGGAGCAGGCAATTGGAGAATTTTGTTCATATAAAAGACAGGCATTGTTTGTAATAAATAAACACGCATTGTTTCCACACTAAAATTGGTAAACCAATTATTGGTTGCCCAAATATACGCAGTAATTTCTTTTTGTACCACATTAAGATTTGCAATTTGACTATATCAGCATTTTTATTTGCGAATTTCTGCAAGTTTATTGAGGGCAGCGCCCTGCATTTGTTAATGTTGACAGTTTCCTAAAATGCCGCGGTAATGTTCACTTACTTCAGCACCGAATTTTTATTGTTCTCAACCGGGCCGGATAATCCGCGTAAAGTAGCGCAGACCAACCTCAAAAATCGCATTTCCCGGATTGATCAGCCGGATTACTATGGCTTGCCTTATCGTAATTTTTGAAAATCGTCAATATATTTGATTCTCGTAATAATAAATAACCCGCCTGTTCGAAGCGGGGAAATACAGCCGTCTAAAAAATTACTCATTGATAGTTTGTGCTGACTTTTTCGGGCTTGCAACCCTGTTCCAAATATAGTCACTATTCATTTATGTTAAATTATTATTCAATAATAAAATATATATTTTACTTGATCATTCACAGCAGCCCTCTATCATCTTGGCTTGAGTATCCATTTTGTTCCGTCCTGACTGCTTCATGACCAACGAACGGCCACCGGAACTTACGCTGATTGTCCCCCCTGTCTTTTCAACATTGACTTGTCTGCGATGAATTTTCCGGGTGAAAGTTTCTCTCTATCCCCGCCGGTCAATAAACCGCACGGCCTTCCTCCCCGATTCGGGAAACTGCATTTTTTGCATTGCTTCGGCAGTCACATATTGAATATGCGGGCTCACCCTTAGTTTGGCCTGGAGATAGGCCCTTATTTTCCGGTCGGTTTCTTCTGTATGGTTAGCCGGGATCACATGCAACAGCACTTCGTCTAACCCTATCTCGTTTAAATATACCTCGGCAACATAATCCTTTACGTCTTCCATATCATTGAGCAAATCGAATAAAGCCGGTGGGTACAGGGTCGTCCCTTTATATTTGATCATCTGTTTTTTTCGTCCAACCACGGGGGATAAACGCACTGTTGTTCTGCCGCAGGCACAGGGCTCATCAAAATAATGGCAGATATCACCGGTTTTGTAACGCAGCAGGGGCATGCCTTCTACTCCAAGCGTAGTGATGGTTACTTCGCCCGGTTCGCCAGGGCCAACCTGCCGGTTGTTTTCATCCAGTAATTCAAGGATCAGTAATTCCGGCTGGTGATGCCCCCCCCTGCCTTCGCTGCATTCCGTAAACGCGGTTTGCATTTCAGTGGAGGCATAGGTTGAATACAATTGGATATCCCATGCTTCGGTAATTTTTTTCCCCAGCATATTCAGCGAAAAATCAGTGTTGCGGATATTTTCACCAATGCACAGGGCTTTTTTTATGGAAGATTGATTGATATCAATGTGGTGCTCCGTCGCAAACTGTACCAATTTTACGATAAAGGATGGTACCGCGACGATGGCGGTGGGTTTAAGCCGCAAGATGGTTTCCCATTGCAGGGAGGGCACACCCGGCCCGAGGCGTATGATACCCGCGCCCAGTTTGCGGATGCCCGCATAATAGGCCATGCCTGCCATAAACTGGCGGTCAAGCGTCAGCATCAATTGATATACATCTTCGGGAGATCCGCCCGCACATAAAAAAGAAGCATACTCATTATAAGCCAGCCGGTTTAAGTCGTTTTCCGTTAACGCAATTGTAACCGGGCTGCCCAGCGTACCCGAAGTGGAACTGTATTCAATGATCTTATTGCGGGCCACGCACAAGAAATCATCATTGCGTAACTGCAAACTTTCCTTCCCTGTAGTAGGGATACGGGAAAGATCCTCCAGGCTTTTAATATCCCAAATATTGATTTGATGGGTTGAAAATAATTCTTTGTAAAATGGAGAATACTGATTGAGGTACACTAACAACTCCTGTAGTTTTTCCACCTGCACCTGCCTTATGAAATCTTTTGTCTGATAGGCTGTTTGGGTTGAATACATATTAATTTCTTGATGTAAAGTTATGCCTTGATCACTGCTCAATAATTACAACCGCCGATGCAATGGTTTTTAAATGAGTAAGGGAAACGGAAATATTGGTAAAGTTCATTTTGGCCACCAACACTGCAGTTTCGCCCAATACAGCTACTGTTGGTTTCCCTTTTTCATCATTGGTTATTTCAATTTCATTAAAGGCGGTCCCATTCAGCCAACCGGTTCCCAGGGCTTTAAAAAAAGCTTCCTTCGCAGCAAAGCGGGCGGCATAATGTTCAAACTTATTCGCCTTTGATTCGCAATAATTGATTTCATTTTTTGAAAACACCAGTTCCCTGAAGCCGGATTCCCTGCCAATTTTAGCAGCCAGGCGTTCCACCTCTATCATATCTATCCCCAGCCCTGCTATCATATTATTTAGCTAATTTTCTAATGCAAATTTTAATCTGATCCGTAATATGCTGCGCTTCCTTGCGGGTGGCAATTTCTTTGGTAAGTCCGGCCTTGTAAACAGCAACCGCTTTTAACAATTGATTCTTTTTAAATAAATAATCGCCTGCTAAAATATAGCTGTTATAATATTCGGGATTACTGGCCAAAAGACTATCGGTACTCACTTGCCCGCCATCGGCTATACGTTGTTTAAAAGCCCGGAATATTTCAAAGTTTTTATACCCTGCACTTGCCAAAAATGGATCAGCGGCAATAGTAAGACTGGCTTCTGAAATTTCCTGGTCCTGTTTCATGCCACCTAAAGCAAATACTTTTTTAAGATCGTATGCCACATATTCGCCCAGTTGCCAGGGAGCAGTAGACACCCACACCAGTAATTTTTTTGGTTCAAATACTACCGAATGATGGGCTATCAACTGGTTGATGGCTTTTTCATTACCCATACCGATATCGGTATTTTTTAAACCCTTTTGATCCCTTAAGATACTAATGGTTTTTTGAACCGTATTTTCGCCGTTCGCTTTTAGTAATTCCATTAACCTTTCATACCGGTACGCAGAAGCGCTTTCATTGAGTTGCTGAATATTTTCTTTTGAATTTACCAGGCCCCTGCTTTGAAAATGATTGGTGCAAACAATATAATTGTTGTGCGGATCATATACATCGAGGTCAGTTGGCGTCTTTTCGATCAGTACCGCTTTATTGTCCTCTGCAGAAGCCACCAGGAAGGATTCCGATACAAACATCTTTCTTTTTTTTGCGATTGCTACGGCTTCTGCTATATTTTTGGCGTATTGTAATATTTCTCTTGTTACCAATGAAACCGGTGTTGCGGAACCCGATGGCATTTTTGTTTTAGCGGCATTGATCGTTACAGCCAGGCCTTTTTCATTCATTCCGGAAACAGCGCCTATAAACCCTCCCCAGGTTATGGTCATAAATTTATAACCCATTGAAGGATTTTGGAATTCGACGATTTTATCCTCAGCAAATTTATCTCCCACATAAAAATCAAAATTCCTTCCGATAATCAGGGTACTGTCTTTTGACCTGGCACCCCAGGTTCCAAAAGAGGTGCAACCCACCAATGCCAGGTTTTGTAAAGCATGGCCAATATCATGAGCTGCATGGTAATTCAAAATACGCTGGTAATTAGAACCGAGATATTGATATTTATCGGAAGCTGACTGCGAAATACCATAGATCTCCTGCTTATATTCTTCCGTTACATTTTTATCTAGATCGCGGTTGAACCAGCCGATAAAATATTTCAGAAAACCGCGGTAAGCATTGGAGGGTACCATCTTGCTGATCTGCTCACTAAAATGATCTTCCTGCCGTACCACCAGTTCTTTGGTCAGTTTGCCGTTAAATACACCGCGTTCTGATGGGTTTCCCTCTACATACAATTCGTATAAGCCGTTCCTGCTTTTTCTAAACCAATTGTTTTCTAAAGTATAAAAGCCCTTGCTAACTTCTGTTCGCTGAAGGTGTAAACTGTCTTCTTCTTTCAATTCCGGTGAATTGACGCCTGATACGGCTACCACATAAATAATGGCCGCGATCAGTAACAATAAAAATCCCCCAAAAATATACAGGATCCTTCTCCAGATTTTTTTTCGTCTAAGCATTCTTTATTTTTTCAATAATACTTTCATTTCCCATCAAATCAATACAGGTAACCAACCCGCTCATGGCCGCACCCAAAACGCCATGTAAATTAAGGTTTTGCCCGGTAAAATAAAGATTGGGCAATTTTGTGCGTGGGGAAATTAAGGTTTTTATCGGATCTCTATAATCTTTAACAATTCCATACATCGACCCGTCGCCATTGCCAATATAATCCCGGTAAGAAAGTGGCGTAGCCGTATAATATGATTTTATACAATCCCTGATCCCCGGAAATTTTTCTTCCACGCAATCAATCAGCTTTTCCGCTTTATCCTTTTTGAAGGCTTCATATTCCGGGCCCCTGTCTTCAGTTTCGGATACCGTGTTGAAAGTGGTATCCCATTGCTTTACTTCATCATATTTCATATACGCCAGTATCGTCATTGATTCTGCATATTTGCTCGTTTTACCTCCACCTGCAAAGATCACATATCCTAAGGGCCAGTTATCATCGGTATAATCCGCCATCGACCATACCTGTCCTTCTTTAAAATAATAATAATTGTGCTGAAAATATTTAAAAGCATTGTGTTCAAAGATGATATTCACCGTAAAATTTGAAATTGAGTTCTCTAAGCTTTTCAACCTGTTCCTGTATACATTCTTTATTATATCGGTATCCGTCATTTCAAGGGTTTTTACCGGGTGGATATTGGAGATAAAATACTTTCCGTAGATCTTTCGGTCCCCATCAATGGTTACATGGCTCACTTTCCCATTTTCCACTTCGATTTTTTTTACTTCACAATTCCGTTTGATGATGCCGCCCCGATCATGGATATTCTTCGCCATCCATTTGCCGATCTGTGATCCGCCGTTGATACATTTCCACGAACTTTCAATATAACTGTTCAGTATCATGGCGTGTACATAAAAGGGGGTTTTTCCAGGCTGGCCGGCATATAGCATATTATTACCCACCAGCACGGACTGTAATTTTGTATCATCGGTGATGGATTCAATAAAAGCCCTGGTATCAATTTCCATCACTTCCGCCTTATCGGCAAAGCCACCGCCTGATCTCAGGTTATATAAAGGGAACCTGTTGCAGACTTCCTTTATCTTATCACAATAAAGCCTGAGCGCTTTTTCTTCATTCGGAAAATCAACCAATAATTTACCGATGAAATTTTCGTAGCCCTGGGCAAATACATATTCTTTTTCGTCGTGCTCCGTAATGATCTTATCAAATACGTCTTCCTCCATCCTTTCCAGCTTCAGTTTATCCATGATACCGAGGTACTGAAATACCTGGTAAAGGTTTTGCCCTTTACCAAGCCCGCCCAAATAATGTACGCCCGAATCAAAGATCACTTTCTCCCTCACATAGGTTTGCAAACAACCACCGATCTGTTTATTTTTCTCAAGGATACACACACTGTATCCCTCGCGGCTAAGTACATCGCCGCATACCAGGCCGCCCATTCCGCTTCCAATAATTACGATATCATAATGGTTCGTTAGCAAATTCCGGAATCCTTTTTTAATAAATATAGGATGTTTGAGGTAAATTTTGACTGATCAATTTCGCTGTACCCGATATTAAACCTGGATGCTGTTTCCCTGACCAGGTTGCCGGGCAGGAAGGACAAACCCTTGCCGCTTGTTTTATTAAAGCCAAAAAACCGGGTGGAGAAAAATTCGGTAACCTTTGTTCCGGTATGCCTTTTTTCCATATCAGCATTGGCTTCCCTGATGAGGATAGTTCCATTGGGCTGGAGGTGGCGGATGCATTTTTCCAATAGTTGAATTTGCTCTGCAGGTTGTAAATAATGGAGCATATCAGACAGAATGATGCCATCATATTGTTCAAAAGGATATTGCAGGGCATCCGCGAAATGGAAATCGGTATTTTCGGTTTTATCAAAACAATGGCCGGCCGTTTTTATTTTTTCTTCATCATAGTCAATACCTGTTATTACTCTTTTATTGGCCGCAAAATATAAGAGGTACGACATAAAGCCATAACCGCAACCAATGTCTAAAAGTTTTCCTTCTTTTGGCAACAGTTCATGGTATAGCTGGTAATTTTTTTCGAGTGATAGTTTCACTTTCATGTACCACTCCAGCTCGGGTCCCTTATACAAATAATTGTAGATAAGCCTTCCCCTGAAATAAGCGGGTTGTTCTATCCGGCTGACAGCTTTTTTATATTCCTCCCGGTAATACCTGCCGATGCCTTTGGCCCTTGCTGAATACCCGGTTCCAAACTGTTCATCCCGGGGTTTTATCCTGGGTAAAAACTCTACGGTTATCTTTCCGTTTTTCAATAAAAAATCACCCTTGGTCATCGTATAGCCGCTACCATGGATGAGGATGGGTAAAATATCGAGGTTTAATTTTTCAGCCAAATAAAAAGCGCCCTTATGAAAGCGTTTGATATTGCCATCCGCCGACCGGGTGCCTTCCGGAAATATTACTACGGAGTAACCCTGCTTTATTCTGCCTGCCACCAGGTCAATACTGCTCTCTACACCCTGCTCCACCGGGAAATAATCTGCCATCCTTACTACGGCCCCAAAAACAGGTGAATTCCATACCCAGTTATTGGTGAATAGGATCAGTTTGGGATGGAGCATCACCATCGATAAAATATCAAGGAATGACTGGTGGTTACAAATAATAACGGCCGGTTGGGAGAAATTTTCCTTTTGCGGGTTAATGATCTCCTTTTTTACATTGGCCATGATATACATGAGCGACCAGCAAACTTTTGATAAAATGACATGAAAAAATAATTTCCCTTTTTCTTTATTAAAAGGATTGAGCTTTGCCATGAGCAATCCCAAAATGGTTAGTAACAAGGCCCCAAGAACAAAATAGCAAAAAGCGAATGTAGACCGGAGCAAACCGGTAAGCGTCCACGGAAAAAGCTTTTTTTGCACCCGGTTTTTTATGAGCAGGGTAAACAAAAAAGGAATTAATATTTGCGACATCAATACAACAGAGACAATGCCTATAATTGAAATTAAAGCGATGGACCGCAGGGCAGGATGCTGGGCGAAAATTAAAACCCCAAGGCCGGCAATGGTGGTAATGGCAGAAAGGAAAATAGAGGATTTATAGGATGAAAGATTTTTTCGCCCGGTTTTATACTCCCGCAAAAGGCCATCCATGATAAAAAGGCTGTAATCATCGCCCAGGCCGAAGATAAGGGCCGATACAATAATGTTAATGATGTTGAAGGATATTCCAAACATGCCCATGATACCCAATATCCATACCCATGAGATGAGCATGGGGATGAATGAAACGAAGGTGAGCTCGATGCGGCCATAGGTAATCAGCAAGACCAAAAACACCAGGACTGATGTCATTAAAGCGATGCGGGCAAAATCGGAATTGATAATGCTTACAAATTTGGCGGTGAGGTACTGCTTGTCAACTACGGTTACCGCAGGGTGGTTTTCAAAAGCCCCGTACACTAAGGGCCTGGATTCGGCCGCACATTTTACCAATGTTACAACAGTTGACTCTCCGGGTTTTTCAGTAATATAGTCATCTAAGAAATTTTTGCGGATAGCCGTCATTTGACCGGCATCCACTACCTGGAATTTTTTACTCAACAAAGTTTTAAAATTATCAAAAGCCGATGCTTTGAAACCAAGCGCCATCCCTTCTTTTTCGAGTAGGCGGAACAGTTGTTCTTTCTTTTCAATGGTCCAGTAATTATTCCAGCGATTAATTCTTTGTTGCTGCAAACTACCCGAAATGATCAGGGAAGAAACACCGGAATATTTTTTTACAATGCCCTGTTCCCTCAGTTGTTCAACCTGGGCAATGATTTTCTCATTGCGCAGAAGCGCTTCATCGAGGGTCTTTCCTTCGGTAACAAGGTAAACTGACTTTAACGCGTATTCGTTTATAGTATTCAACTCGTGCTCCGCCTTCTTTAATTTACCCGGCATAAAATTCATCCGTTCCAGGTCTGATTCAAAATTTACCTTGCGGGCTGTATAAGCGAAAATTACGGTGAATACAAGTATCACCAATACGATATACCGGTTATACTCCGGGCGGTAGGCGGCTATTTTATCGATCCATGATAATTGCCTGGCCACATGTAACTGTTGTTCCTTTTTTGAAGCGATCAACTGTGGCAGAAAGATCAGTGAACTGAGCGATGCGCCCATCAGGCTGAATGCCGCAAAAAGCCCCAGGTCTTTCAGCATTTCCGATTCTACAAACTCAAGGCAGAGAAAGCCTCCAATAGTGGTAAGGCTGCCGATGGTCAGGGGAAAGGCCAGGTCGGCGATCACCTGCTCCATATTTTTGGTATGCCGGTAATGGTTAAAGAGGTGGAGTGAATAATTGACCGCAATACCCAATATCACGGAGCCCGTGCCCAGTGCAATCACCGAAATGCTGCCTTTTATAAAATAGACAGCGGCCAATGAAAATAAGGCGCCAAACAAAACAGGGATCAAAATAATAAACGGTGCAAGTTTTTTCCGGAAGTACAATCCTAAAAATACAATGATAAAAACAACGGTTATTCCTTGTGTTAATAGTGAATCCTTTCTTAATTGCAAAGCATTGCCCACAGAAACGGCGGAAGCGCCAAAATAAGCAGCCGTTGTACTTTTAAAGCGGGTGACGCCCAGGCTGTCAATTATTTTATCCAGTCCTTCTAAAAGCAAAGCGTTCTGCCCTGTATTATTGGGTGGATAGGCAGGCTGGATGAACATTAGGAGATGACGATGATCTTTTGTTACAACATAACTATCATATAATTCAAAATTTTCATCGTATTGTAATTGCTGTAATTTTTTTAACCCTAAAAAGCTGATGCCCACGGGATCATTGCTGATCATGTTTTTAAGTGCAAACCCTGCGGGGGAAGTCAGCGTCCTGAAGTTTTGTTCCAGCGTTTCCCTTAGTTTTGCCGGGGTAACCAGGCTGTCAATAGCATCGTAATCCTGTTCGTTTAAATAAATGGGCAGATGCTCCGTAATGGTACCGAATAGCTCCAAAGCAAGGCTATCATCTGCCTTGTGGTTAATTTTAGTGATATATGCTCCTACTTGTGTTTGTATATTAATAACAAGCTCACCGGCAAAGGCAACCAAACTATCAGGCTGCGCAGGGGCATTGGAATCTTTTAATGATACCATTACCACCAGTTTATCAATAAATTTGGAATTGGTAAAAACCCGGTTCAATTGATCGGTCTTCTTATCTTTTGGTAATATTTTGGAAATATCTTCTTCAAATTTTACCTGCAATGCAAAATACCCTGCCAGCACAAAGCTTAGCAAGAACATGACAAAAAATACCAGCGGGTGTTTTTTGAAATACCAGTAAATACTTGTAAAGACTTTTGCCATGCAGGATCGCGGTTACCGGGTAAGTATTGATTTTCGTTTAAATAATTTCAATAAAATAAAAGTAAATAAACCAGCCGTTATACCAGCTAAAACTGCCAGTGTAACACTTCCATAGATATATTGTTGCAGGTTTTTTTGAATCGATTCCAGTGTGAGTAAGCGGTTAAACTCGAGGTGGGTCGCATTGTCGCCCATCCAGTATGCGCCTGTTTGATAACTTAAAAAAATGATCAGCGGGATCATTGGAGGTATGCTGATATTAGCGGCCACAATCACCAGTATTTTATTTAACCTGAACAATACGGCCAGGAAAATAGCAGCCACCAACTGGAAACCCCAGATGGGAATTATGCCCATGAATATGCCAAAAGCTATTGACAGCGCCTTATATTCGTCGGTATGAAGGGGATTAAATAACTGGTCGTTAATGAATGCCTTCAACTTTTTTTTTTCAAAGATGGTTCTGAAAAAATCCCGCGGCTTTATATAAAAAAAAGTGATCAGTACCAAAATGGTATTCAGGATACTGATCCTCGTAAAATCTTTAAAGGGCCTGAAATGAGAAACACGCTCTTCCTTGGGTGGATAGTAAACAGCAACCGGTATTGATGTTATCTTCACCCCTTTCCAGGCGGCCCTTACCATCACTTCTATTTCAAATTCATATTTACGGGTAATAAAACGAATGTCTTTTAATAACCAGATGGGGTACAGGCGATACCCCGATTGGGTATCAGGACAGTCTATGCCCGTTTCTACCTTAAACCAAAAGTTGGAGAATTTATGACCAAAGCTGCTTTTGCCCGGAACTGATGCCTGTGCCATATTTCTTGAACCCACGATAATGGCATCCTGCACCAACTGTAGTTTATCAACAAATGCCGGCAGGTCTTTGGCGAAATGCTGCCCGTCTGAATCGATGGTAATGGCAAACTTATAATTAAGTCCTGTAGCCAAAGCAAATGCCTTGCGGAGCGCCCAGCCTTTCCCTACATTTTCAGGGTAGCTTAATAATTGTACAAAGGGAAATTTTTCAACGATCGCAAGGGTTTCATCGGTAGACCCGTCATTCGCCACAATTATATTATTGGTGTAAGATGCCACCCCTTCTATTACCGTGGCAAGCGTGGCGGCATTATTATAAGTAGGGATAATAACACAAACGCGGAACTCATCAAATATTTCACTCCCTGTTGCTAAACCGCTCATTAATAATGGTTATTTTTCATGTATATAAATAAAAAAGGGTTTCAGGCTTTTTAAAATTGCAAATCTATATTAAAATCATTGGTTTGGAGTTATTAAATGGCACTGCCCGCACATGCCCGTCATCTACAATTTTTACTGCTGTTTTGTCCCGGAATGTTACGGTATGTTGGGAGCAATATGTTTGCCATCTATAAAACTATTCCCTTCTGCAAAAATCATTAGCCTTGCAAATTTGGATAAAAGAAGAAAATGATTATTTTGAATTTAGTACACATGGCTCATGGAAGCTATACTCAATCCTGTACTGCCTTCTCCGTCCAGGCTACCACAGCATTGGTATTTTTTTATCTTTTTACATTCGTTATCTGCACTGAATTACAATTTTCAACAAACAAAGGGCTGTGTTTCTCAACGAAATAAAGTTATATATGTAATTTTATGGGCGGTCTTTTACACCACCAACGATAATATCTTTATAACATAAACTATATGAAAAAAAAATTACTTTTTGCTTTATCCTGCCTTCTCATTAACGCATGTTTGTCGGCACAGACCTTAATTACCAGCGTGGAAGCCGAAACCGGTGTGTTAACAGGTGTGAACATAATGGCGCAAACCAGCAATTCGAGCGGCCCTTTTGTAACCGGTTTTGATATGGACGGCGATAAAGTGACGGTGAATATAACAGTTCCCGCAGCGGGAATTTATAAAGCCGGAATTATTTACCGGGGCATTTATGGGGCGAAGGTGCAGGACCTGTATGCCAATGGTGTATTTGTAGCGAATGTAAACTTTCCGCAAACCACCAATTTTGTTGAATTGGCGGCGGGTTCCGTTTTTTTAAACGCGGGAATAAACACCCTTACCGTGCAAAAAAACTGGGGATATATGGATGTGGATAAATTCATTATATATTCCGTACCTCCAAATGTCTTTAACATAACCAACACTTTAATTGACCCACAGGCAACCACGGCCACCAAAAATTTATATGCCTTTATGTTGTCGCAGTTTGGAAAGCGGATCATTACCGGGCAAACAGATGGTTACTACGACCAGCTTAAATTAATTGCTGGAAAATCGCCCCTGCTCCGTGCCTGGGATATGGCCAGTTATTCTCCCCGGTATGCCTACAACTGGGCAAATGGCGCTCATGCCTTTGGCGCAGTAGACAACCAGGATGCGGAAAAAGCGATCGCCTGGTATAACAGCACAGGCAATAAAGGCATTGTCAATTTTCACTGGCATTGGCATTCACCTTCCGGGGGCACAGCGGGCTTAAATACTTTTTATACCCAATACACCGTATTTGACGTGTCAAGAGGGGTCACAGCCGGTACACAGGAAAACACAGATATATTAAGGGATATTGACGCAATAGCTGTACCCTTAAAGAAACTAAGGGACGCAGGTGTGCCGGTACTCTGGCGGCCTTTACACGAAGCAGGCGGGGCCTGGTTCTGGTGGGGTGCAAAGGGAAGCACTGCCTGCAAGGCATTGTGGACTATTATGTATGACAGGCTTACCAATTTCCACGGGTTGCATAACCTGATATGGGAATGGTCAAGTCCCGAGCAGGATTGGTATCCCGGCAATACTAAAGTGGATATGATCGGTTATGATTCCTACCCCGGCAACTTTAATTATACTACACAAAAGAATGTATTTGATAATTTATATACCATCACTGCAGGGCAAAAAATAATTGCCATGTCCGAAAACGGGCCCATCCCTGATATCCAGAGATGTTTTGATTCAGACGCCACATGGTCGTATTTTATGTCCTGGAATGATCTGGTGGCGTCTCAGAATTCTAACCAGCATATTATTGATGTATATGCCAGTCCAAAAGTAATTACGCTCGAAAATTATGCATTGGTGGTATTGCCGGTAACCCTTACAAAGTTTACTGCAAGGGTGGAAGGCAATAAAACAAGGATCGACTGGGTTACGGAATCTGAGCAAAACAATGACTATTTTGAAATTGAAAGATCTTCAGATGGGATCCATTTTTACAAACTCGCAATGGTGAGGGGAAATGGGACCACCAACAGTCCGCACAATTATGCTGTTTACGACAATAGCCCTTCCCGCGGTATTAATTATTACCGGTTAATCCAGTATAATGTTGACGGCAAATCCACCGTATATGGTGTTAAAACAGTAAGTTTTAACCTGAATGTAGCGCCATCAGTAAAAGTTTATCCAAATCCTTCAAAAGCAGGTTTGGGCATCCTCCTTAATAATTATGAAGGCAAAAACATAACAGTGAACATAACCGATATGCAAGGCAAATCAGTACACCCGCAAGTTGTAAGCACAACCGGCGGTAATGGGTATTATAAGATAGATGTAAACCGCAAACTGTCACCGGGACTATATATTTTACATATCAACGGTCAGGCTATAAGTGAAAGTTTAAAACTAATAATAGAGTAGTTTTTACAACTGGTTCATTAAATCCTATTCATTAAAAGGTATTTTTTTTGCCCGTTGTAGGTGCTACTATTTAGCTAAAATATTGTAAAATGCTTGTTGGCGTTAAGGCAGGGTATTAGTTTTTGGGTCAAAATATTATCGCTGTTGAATTGCTGTTGTTTCGGATATTATTACTTCCATTTCTTCATGGGCTTTCCGCCACACACTCATTTCCGTTCTTTTAGTGCCATAGCAAAACATTTGTTTATCAGGCGCCAGGGCGAAAAAAACTGACAACAATTGCTCAGTTTTTTAATGCAGTGCCAGGCTCTGCATTAAACCATTTTCAAATTTTCTCATTTCACATTTGAAATTAAAGCTCTTCCTTTCAACCTGTTGTTTTTCTTACAAATACCTGTTGTTTTCCTTGCTAAAACCAGGTGTTTTCCTTGCTTGCAGGATGCATTTTCTACTTAATTTTACTTATAAATTCCACTCTATGAACATACTTAAAGATAGATTTGAAATGGATTATTTTGGTAATACCGTAGAAATATCGAGATGCGCATATTCTTCTGTTGACGTTAGCCTTTACCGCTTTGATATGAAAAACGGTTTAATAGGCAACCTGTATAAACATGGAGGCAACTGGAGATTTGAAGACAAGGAACATTCCGAAACTGCCCAGGAAATTGGTGAAATGATTGAAAAGCATTATTGGAAATAAGGGGATATTTATTCAGGATTTTTTAACATACATATATAACATTCCTACTATCACAAAGTGAAAATGAAATTTTTCATGGGCAGGGTTTTAATTGCCATGATCCTGTGCAGTCTTGGAGCTTATATCAAACATATAGTGGTGGCTGGTCATCTGCTGTTTATGCATTTTAAGTCAATGCTGTAATAGCAGATATTAAGTTACGGGAGTAAGTTAAGTTTTGCCCACAATATGGCAATGGCATCAGTATTAACCGATATCAATATGCTGAATAAAATAAAGACGAGCCTTATATTCTCATGATAAATAAGTACAGCTTACAATAATGCATTGGCAAAATACGGGGCAGGACATTGGAATCGTTATTTTTCTGATTTATGATTTGACCACACCGGATTAACTTCCAATTTCAAAATGCATCCAGTCATAATTTTTTTCCTTGCCGAGAGAAAGAAAACCATGTTTATAAAATATATCGATCATCGGCTTGTATTCATTTGTCGCAAACCGGGCAGTTAAACTGGTTTCTTTTAATTGATTTCTTTCGGGATCTAAATCGATTGCAACTCCCCAGGAATGCCGGCTCCAATCGCTGCCACCGCGCATTTTTCTAAAATTAAAGCAACCCCCATAAATGTCTATTCCGAGTTGCTGAATGGGTAACAATCCATACTCTTTTAAAATGTCTTCAAATACTAATTTAAATTTCCCTGCAACTAACTTATGGCACCTTAGCGAGGAAATTTTAGTTCCCCTGTCCCATGAAAGAACCATTGGATAAGGTAAATCGATTTTTGTTAAATAAGGGGAGCCACTTTCTGATGGAGTTCCATATTTTCTGAAAAGTTCTGAAGTTGAAATCATATAGTAGCATTTAAATTGGTTACTAAATTTTTCTACAATATCGCCCGAAAGCTATCACCGTTTGGTTGACCTTCCGCTTGCAGGTTATCATCAAATGGGCATTGGCAAAGGATCAATCAATTGATGAATTTACGCTTTCGAAAATTGACCCATGCAAAACTGCAGCCCCCAACCATTGCTCACCCTGCAAATAATAAGTACCGAAATTTTATCTTTAAATGGAAAATACCGGCGAAAATTTTAGCGTAATATTTCGGGTTCCCGCAATCGTACCCCAGAACCTGTTATTATTGGATGCCCTGTTTTATGCTGATACAGATTGCAAAATATGCACTTTTTTTTGCATATCCTATATATTCGCGGCAAAGCGCATCATTTATATAAAAACCTGTGAAATATACAAATCATAAATGCGATTCTGTAAGTCGAATAATTGTACTGAACCTAACTTTACATCGATATCTAACCACCAGTTTTAAACAAATGAAATGACATATAATACCAGGTCTCTTTTTTTATCAGCAGTAATTGCTTCGGTTTTTATTTCCTGTACTAACCCGGAAAGTTCTAAAACGGTTTCCGGCGATTCAAGCGAAAATAAATTTAATCCTGCCGGGGAACAAAAAACCGGCAGTACCTACGATCCGGCAAAAACCGCCACGGATACCATGTACAAAAACCAGGATAGCGTTCCTAAATAGTTTACCGGATTGATTTGATCTCATCGTTGCTCAATTGGGTGATGGGGGTTAATTCCAGTTTTTTAAATTCCACTTCAGCGCCTTCAGCCTGTAACGCGATCTGTCCCTTATCAACCGTACAATTATATCCAAAATTCACCAACCGGCCATTTACCCAAACTTTGATCGAGTCGTGCAAACATTCTATGATCATGCTATTCCATTCGCCAACCGGTTTTTCCGACCCGTCGGTAAGATTTTTAATATTTCGTTTTTTGCCTTCAGTGCCGCCCCATTCTGCTTTAGGACCCCGCCTTGTTTCCATATCAGGAACGGTTATATCTTCTATGATGCACCAGAAGTCGCCTGCGTTTCCATGCTCCATCTGCACTTCTAAAGACCTGGGAAACATTTTGTAAAGGGCCCTGGGTGCAGAACTATGCACCAGTACACCACAGTTACCGGGCTTTGAAGCAAACCGGTATTCTATATTGAGGCGGTAATCGCGGTACACAGCATCGGTGATGAGATGCCCCCCGGGCTTTCCCAGGCTCACCAATAAGCCGTTCCTGGCGATAAAAGGGCTTTTCACATCCAGATTATTATCCATGTCGGGCACATCGGAATGCCACCCGGCGAGGTCACTGCCGTTGAAAAGGCTTACAGAAGAATTGGCAGAAGGGCTTTTATCGCAAACCAGGCTAACCGTTGTTATCAGGGAGATAAAGAATAATGTATTCATATGGGAAATTTACCCCTAAAATAATAATATTTTATTGGTAATAAACACAAAACATTTATGCGATTTATATTAATCCTTACCGGTCTTTCAACAAATAGAAAATTGAGCCGTTGGAATCATATTCTAATCTTTACACCTAAATTTACACGGCTATCGGCAGCATTCCTATAGTTATAAAACAGTATATTATCTGTGCAATATCATATTTTGCAAATAAGCCTGTTTTTATCGGTTTTTTTTAATACAAAATGGTTTTTATAAAATATTATGAAAGTTTTCCTTACTTCCTCAATTCCATATTATGAAGAATATAATTTTGATCCCCCGGGTTGGCTGAAATCAAAAAGTGAAGCGCAGGTATCTATATGCACAGACGATCCTGACCTTGCTGATATAATTATTTTTGTTGAATCACATCCGGGTGATGATCCATACTTCAGAAAGGTATTCAATCATGCGCTTTTCAAAAAATACCCGCGCAAATGTGTATTGTACCATGATGCGGATTTATCTATCACTCCCCTACCCACCCTTTCACCCTCCATAGAATCATGGCAATACGACCCCAGACATAAAAGGACTTTTCATTATATTTCAAGGCATACCGAAAATCAAACCGTTGATCAGTCACCGCTAACCTATACTGTTAACCGCGATTATTTATACAGCTTTATGGGCTCCAAAACACATGAAGTAAGGAATAAAATATTCAAAAGTAAACACCCGGCAGATACATTTATAAAAGACACCACGGGCCATAACGCATGGGATTTAGATGATGCTGATAAAATTATTTACGAACGGGAATATTTGGATATTATACACCAAAGTTCCTTTGTTCTGAGTCCACGGGGCATTGGCCCCTGCTCCTACCGCTTATTTGAGTCGATGCAACTCGGCCGTGTACCCGTTATTATATCAGACGCCTGGGTAAAAATACCAGGTATTGATTGGGACCAATTCACGATAACCATTCCGGAGGCCCAAATTCACCGGATACCCGAAATTTTGCGCGAAAGAAAAAATGAAGCTGTAGAAATGGGCAAGCTTGCCAGGAAATATTGGGAAGATTATTTTTCACCAGGTGTGTCCTTATCGCTTATTGTGATAGCAGCGGAAGAATTATTAAAACATAATTACTCTTATATTGATGCTTTAAAAGACTATTCACAATTTCTCAGGCATCCATGGCACTTAAGAAATTTTTTCCGGTACAAAAAGAATCAACTGTTAAGCAGGTTACAAAAAACAGGGTTAGCTAATACTGACGGGTAACCTCTGGGCTGGTAATTAAAAACTACCTTTGTGTTTCATTTTTAACAGGTATGACATTCGATGATTTAAATTTAAACACCCCTCTACTAACAGCATTGGATGAACTTGGATATACCAATCCTACCACCATCCAGCAAAAAGTTTATTCAATTGTAATGTCCGGAAAAGATGTTTGCGGAATAGCGCAAACTGGCACCGGTAAAACCTTTGCTTACCTGCTCCCCTGCCTGAGGCAATGGAAATTCACTAAAGATAAAGCGCCACAGGTGCTGATTCTTGTTCCTACAAGGGAACTGGTTGCACAGGTAGTAGAAGCTGTAAAAGCCTTAACACCATACATGAGTGTAGTGGTAACGGGTGTTTATGGCGGGGTAAATATCAATACACAGAAGGCAGAAGTTGAAAAGGGAGTAGACATATTGGTAGCTACACCGGGCAGGTTATACGACCTGGCCATGAACGGGGCATTCAGAACAAAAATGATCAAAAAATTAGTGATTGATGAAGTAGACGAAATGCTCAACCTGGGATTTCGCACACAGTTAAAAAACATACTGGATCTTTTACCTGCAAGGAGGCAGAACCTGCTGTTTTCTGCAACCATGACGGATGAAGTGGAAGCCCTCATGGATACTTATTTTAATGACCCCGTAAGAGTAGAAGCCGCACCCACCGGAACCCCGCTGGAGAATATTGTACAAACAGGATATGAAGTACCGAATTTTTATACAAAAGTTAACCTGCTGGAATTATTATTAACAGAAGATGAAACCATGACCAAAGTATTGGTATTTGCGGCTACCAAACAATTAGCAGACCAGTTATATGGCCAACTCGAAACAAAATTTCCGGGTACAGCCGGTGTAATACATTCCAATAAGGAGCAGAACCACCGGTTTAATACAGTAAAGCAATTCCAGGAAGGCAATTACCGTTTTATTATTGCCACTGATATTGTTGCACGCGGAATTGATATCGCCGAAGTAACCCATGTGATCAATTTTGATATGCCGGAAGTTCCGGAGAATTATATTCATCGGATAGGCAGGACCGGCCGGGCCGATAAAAAAGGCATTGCTATCACCTTTATTACTGAAAAAGAAAAGCCGCTCCAAACTGCTGTTGAAACTTTGATGAAATACCAGGTTACCATATTGCCATTACCCGCTAACCTGGTTATCTCTGATGTATTAACTGAAGAGGAAAAGCCAAAAGTATTCATGAAGATCATCCAGCTAAAAGCGCCTAAAAAAGAAGATGTGGGTCCCGCTTTTCACGAAAAATCAGCCAAAAACAGCAAGGTAAATTTTATTGTAAAGAAGAAGGACAGGATGATGAAAAAATATGGCAAACCTATCAGCAGGGGACAAAAGAAATAACGACCCGGGGAGGGGGTCAATGGTGAATGGTCAATCAACTGGAAAAGTCATTTGCAGCAAAAATAAGTGATAGTTAAGACGATACTGGTCATTCTTAATTCTTAATTCTAAATTCTAAATTCCTAATTCCCATCTCATCCTAATAGCCTAATCCCGTTGCAACACAGCCTGCTTCAACTTTTTAAAGACTACCCGCAATTCGCTGTTATCATAAGCCTTGTTGCGGGCATCTTAATTGCTGTGATTGGGGTGCTCCCCAGTGTATTTCTTACTGCGGCAAACATTTTATTTTTTGGATTCTGGAACGGAACATTCATTTCTTTCCTGGGGGAATCAATGGGCGCCGCCATCGCCTTTTTATTATACCGGAAAGGTTTTAAAAAAAGGGTGGGAAAAGGGCTTCAAAACTATCCCAAATTAAAAAAACTAACGGAGGCAAACAATAAAGAAGCTTTTACCCTGGTCTTTTCTTTAAGACTGATTCCCTTTGTGCCATCGGGCCTGGTCACACTTGCGGCTGCCGTTGGAAAAGCACCCTTTTTCTTGTTTTTGGTGGCCAGTTCGCTGGGGAAATTGCCCGCGCTTTTTATGGAAGCATATGCTGTTTACGAGGTTACCAAATTTGGATGGCAGGGAAAATTGATATTGGTAATGGTTGGTTTGGGATTGGTGTATGGGGTGTTCAAAAAAATTAATAAAAGATGAGTGCATTGTGCATTTTACAGGTGACTTTGACACCGGTGCCTTGTTAACATCGATTTGTCAGGGATAAACTTTCCCGGTGAACTATATCAAAAACCTGTTGAACCACTCATCAAAAAAACAGGACAGGAATTGTTTTTTAATTATATTTCAGATTACTCAGGTGGCATGGCATAGCTTCCATCCTGGTTTACTTATCAAACTAAAAAAATAATCAACTTATGTGGAAATTATTACTATTTTCTTTTATGGCTTTTTTGGCTTTACCTGCATTCAATCAGCAACCTCTACTGCTTCGCCAACCATCTATTAATAATGATGGTTCACTCATTGCCTTTTGTTTCCAGGGAGATATCTGGACGGTTCCTTCCGCCGGCGGTAATGCTACCAGGCTTACAATCCATGAAGCTTACGAAGCTAGCCCGGTATTTAGCCCCGACGGAAAACAGATCGCTTTCTCGGGTGCGAGATTTGGTAATAATGATGTTTTTGTAATGCCCGCGGGAGGAGGACTGCCGAAGCGTTTAACTTTTCATTCAGGTACTGACGCCGTGGCAAGCTGGACACAACCCGATAAGATACTTTTTTCCACAGCCCGCGAGTTCCGGCAAATAGAAAGACCCCTGGAAGTGTATGCGATTAATCCAAAAGGTGGTACGGAAAGCAGGATACTGGATGCCGTTGGCTTTGATCCTGTGCTTTCTCCCAACGGACAGTTGCTCGCTTTTGTTCGCGGCGACATTAACCCCGTAGCAAGACAGGCTTACCGGGGAAGCAGTGACAGGGATATCTGGATCTACAATACAAGGAACAAAACTTACAACCAGCTTCCCGGCTTTGAAACCAATGATATCCTGCCGCAATGGGGAGGCAATGGTTTATTATATTTTTTAAGCAGCAATGATGGCGTGTACAATTTGTACCGCTTAAAAATGGATGCCGATGGCAGGGCCATCAATACACCGGAACAACTGACAGACTATAAGGATGAATCCATCCGTTCCTTCGCCGTTTCCGCCGATGGCAGTTCTATCGTGTTTGAAAAAGACATGAACCTGTACACGATGAACCCCGGTAAAGGCAGCGCAAAAAAATTAACCGTTCTGGTAAATGCAGATGACCGCTTAGATGCAAACGAACAAAAAACACTCATTACAGGCGCCGGTGAATACGCTGTTTCGCCCAATGGAAAACTAGTTGCTTATACGCTCAGGGGTGAATTGTTTATTAAAGAAGCGGATAAAGAAAAATCAAGAAGCATCAATGTTTCAGGGCACCCTTACCGCGACGCAGAGCCCGCCTGGATCAATGATAGCACCCTGCTTTTTTGCAGCGACAGGGCCGGTGGTAATTTTGATATGTACATCACCCGTTCGGCAGACACATCCGAACACTATATTTTTAAAAGCTTAAAACATCAGCTTTCAGCAGTCACTAAAACACCCCTTGATGAAACTTTCCCTGTGGTTTCTCCGGATGGTAAACAAATAGCGTATATACGTGGCCGTGGTACATTCGTGGTGAGTGATATTAGCGCCGATGGAAAATTATCCAACGAAAAAATACTAAGCGATAGCTGGAACAAACCCGAAGGAATAACCTGGAGCCCCGATAATAAATGGCTGGCCTGGTCAATGAACGACCTGTATTTCAACGAGGAAATTTATATACAGGCGGCAGACAACAGCGGCAAGCCGGTGAATGTAAGTATGCACCCGCGTGCCGACCAGCACCCCTGCTGGAGTGCGGATGGGAGCAAACTTGGGTTCTTATCCGAACGCAGCAGTAGTCGTAGTATGGATGTATATTTCGTTTGGTTGAAAAAAGAAGACTGGGAGAAAGAAACGCAGGACTGGCTGGAGACCGAGCCCCCCGCCCCACCAACAGATACAAAAGCGGCTACAGAAAAGAAACCGGCAAAATCCCCAATAAAACCTGTGCGGATAGACTTTGATAATATCCACGAACGGATCCTGCAGGTGACTAATTTCCCGGGTGATGAAGGTGACCTGACCATTTCAAAAGACGGGGAAACATTTTATTATACCACCAGCAGCAGCACCGCCAAAGGCCGCGACCTGTATAGTATCAAATGGGATGGGAAAGATTTAAAAGAGATTACAAAAGGAGCCACCAATCCAACGAATGTAACCATGGATAAGGAGGCCAGATATTTGTATTATACCAAACTGGGGGCGCTCGGCAGGATCGAATTGAAAACAGGTACAGCCGAAGCATTGCCATTTGTGGCAAAAATGAAAATTGATTACACCGCCGAACGTGAGCAGGTATTTGAAGAAGCATGGCGCACCATCAGGGACGGGTTTTACGACCCCCAGTTTCATGGCAATAACTGGCAAAAACTACACGACAAATACAAAGAACGTTGTGTGAATGCCAGCACGGGCAACGATTTCAGGGACATGTTCAACCTTTTGCTGGGCGAATTGAACAGCAGCCATATGGGACTTACCGTACCCGACAGGACCGAAACCCAAAAGGATGCTACCGGTTTGCTGGGTATAGAACTGGCGCCGGTAAAAGAAGGCATGCAGGTAAAACATGTAGTGCGAGAAACGCCAGCCGGTAAAGCGGGCAGCAGGCTAAATGAAGGTGATATTATTACCGCTGTAAATGGTGAGGCGGTTAATGAAAATGAAAATTTTTACAGCCTGCTGAACGGGTTGGTCAATGAAAAAATACTGCTGAATGTAAAAGGCAGTGATGGAATGCAAAGAGAGGTTGCCATCCGGCCAACTGCATCCATCGTAAAAAATTTATACGATGAATGGGTGGGCAACAGGAAGCGCCTGGTAGAAAAATTTTCAAAGGGCAGGCTCGGTTATATCCACATCAAGGGCATGGATTTTCCAAGCTTTGAAGTGGTGGAAAGGGAATTCACCGCGGCGGGATTTGGTAAAGAAGGGCTTATTATTGATGTGCGGTACAACGGGGGCGGTTCAACCACCGACTACCTGATGACCATCCTCAATTACAAGCAACACGCTTATACTATACCCCGTGGCGCAAGCAACGACCTGGAAAAAGACAAAAAGAAATTCCGTGATTATTATCCTGTAGGAGAACGGTTGGTATATGCCGCATGGACAAAGCCTTCCATCGCCCTCTGCAATGAGGGAAGTTATAGCAATGCTGAAATTTTTTCTCATGCCTACAAAACATTGGGCATTGGAAAACTGGTGGGTGTAGCCACCAATGGTTCGGTAATTTCCACCGGTGGCAAAAGCCTGATGGACGGATCTTTTGTGCGCTTGCCGGGCCGTGGATGGTTTGTAAAAGCTACCGATAAAAACGAAGAGCTTGGTGCAGCAGTACCGGACATTATCGTAGAAAACCAACCCGACTGGATCACCAAAGAAACCGACGACCAGTTAAAGAAAGCAGCAGAGGAACTGCTAAAGGAAATTGACGGGAAAAAATAATGGATGGTGAAAATATTGGTAATTAAATTAGCCGGGTTAATGAATGAAAACATTAGCCCGGTTTTATTATTTTTTACATCATCAGTAAATAAATGTTGATTAAAGTTTAAATGCAAACCACAACTCAACTATTCACCACTTTTTCAAGTGCCGTTCTCACCTGTTTGAGAAATACGGGAACAATTACAAACGGGTCGCCGACACTTAGGGTTTCAATGGGTAAATATCCCCGGTAAGCAGAGGCCCGGATAATGCGAAAAAGCCTTTCAAGGTCCATCAGTTCTTCTTTGCCGTTATAACTGAGTTTTTCTTTGATCTGCCAGTTCACCGCATATTCGGCCGTTTTCTGTATCTCGCTATAAGGTTCCATTGTAACAAAACTCCCTGTATCCAAAACCAGCCCAAACCAGTCACTGTTTACATTCCGGATGAGGCGGATGGCTTCATCGGCCGTTTTTATAAAATCATTGTGGTTCTGAACCGCCACGATCACACCATGCTGTTTTCCATATTCCGCACAGGCCTGGATATCTTCTGTTATCCAGTCTGCCACCTCCTGCCAGGTATAGTTTGGAGGCAGCGCTTTTCCGCTGAATATCCGGATCACCGGCGCACCGAGTTTCGCAGCTACTTCTATCCATCTTTTTACGAATGTCACTTCTTCTGCCCTTTTTGCTTTGCCGGGCTCTGCAAATTCGTTGCGGATGCCGGTGCCACTTATCTCCAGGCCCATCCGGTGTGCCTTTCTTTTTAAATCATAAATATATTTATCACCAGGTATTTGCGGGTAACCCGGAAAATAATAAGCCGTGAGATCAATTGCATCAAAATTATATTCCGCGCAAAATGTTAACAATGCTTCCAGGCTGGTCTTGCCGTTCCTTAACGGTTCATTGAACGAATAAGCATTTAGGCTTATCTTAAACCGGTTGCCTTCAGTGTTTACAGGCGGCTTGTAAACTGCCGCACCTGCCAGGGAAAAATTTCCCAATGCGGTTGCAGCAGACAATGTTGTTAAGGACATTAAAAACTTTCTACGTTCAAAAGATTCCATAAAGAATATTTGAAGGTTACCAGGTATTGCGCAATTTGACTGTTACAATGTAAAGAACCAGGGTAGTTAAAAGATGTTAAGTGATTTCAACCTATTAAAAACCCGGCAACCTACCAAACATTCCTCGGGCAGGTATCTGCATATTTATTACCGAGCAAAAAACCTAATACAATTTCATGGGTATTTTTTGTGTAGGTCCTTAACCTCGAACTGGTGGCATTTTCGTAGGCATAGCCGATATTAAAAGTATTGGAAACATTGATACCTGCCATCGCGGAATACCCGGAAACCAAATCAGAAAAACGATAACTGCCCCCTACCCAAAACTTATCCAGGTATTGAATTTTTACATTGGTATGGATGCCGTATAACTGCGGTTCCCAAACCTGCACCATTACCGAGGGCAGGGCGCTTACCTCATCTGTTAACGCAAACCGGTACCCTGCGGTTAAAAAATAATTAGGGGTAAAATAAGTGCCATAATCTCCATTGCTAACAAATTTCGCCTTACCGGGTATAATATTTTGTACCGAAATACCCGCAAAATAATTGGCGCCATACAACCATAAGCCCGCCCCAGCTTCGGGTTTTAATTTTTTTAATTCACCGCTGCTATACCC
Source organism: Ferruginibacter sp. (assembly GCA_014379625.1). Classification (GTDB taxonomy): domain Bacteria; phylum Bacteroidota; class Bacteroidia; order Chitinophagales; family Chitinophagaceae; genus Ferruginibacter. The sequence goes on from JACMLJ010000002.1 coordinate 32,206, forward strand.
AATCGCCGGGTCGTTAGGATCAAGGTCTGCGAAATCAATCTTGCTCCTGTCGAGGTTTACACTGGTAATACCTGCATTGAAACCGGCGGATAAAGTGGTTTTAGTGCCTAATGGCAGATGGTAAGCGTAGGAAGCGTAAACGGACCAGCGGTTGATATACCCTGTTTTATCATTAATAGCGCTAAACCCAATGCCATGATGAGCATCTGGTGCGGTATAATTATCCCAGTATTGTTTACCCCTCGGATTTTCGCCCGGCACTTCAAATGAAGTGGCGGTAGTCCTGTAATCGGTTTTGCCAAGAGGCCCGTGAATACTGAAATAAGTAGTAACAGGCGCACCGTTAATACCAGCCCATTGGTTGCGGTAGCTCAGCTTTACATCTGTATAATTTTCTATACCGGTAACCCCCGGGTTGAGGATATAATTGTTTAAAATATACTGGGTATAAAATGGCTTCGCCTGTGAAAATACCAGCGTAGTAAATAGAAGCCCAGTCAATACAAAAGCAATTTTTTTCATGAGTTCAGTTTGTGCCCTGCTGTTTAAAAACCAGGTTAAAAAGTATCCTAAAAATAAATTGAGCCACCCGTGATCGTACGGACAGTCCAACCGCAGATAAAAAATTAATTATCCCGGATCATCCTCACCATAAATAGCTTTTACCGGGAATGATTTACCCTATTTTACTATCGTAACATAACCGGTAATTGCCTTTCGGCCACTGCCTGGTTCAATAATATAATAATACGTATCAATGGGCAATGTCTTTCCATTTATTGTACCATTCCATGCGGTGGCATCGCTATACCCTTTTGATTCGTACACCAGTTGTCCGTTTCTTGTAAAAACCTGCACCCTGCAATCAGGGTAAGATTCTAAATGCCTGATCAGCCATCTTTCATTAATTCCATCACCATTCGGTGTAAAAGTATTGGGTACTTTTGGCGCTTTTAAAAGTGTAACAATTACTTTATCAGCCGCCATACAACCGCCCCTTGCCGTTACTTCCAAAGTATAGGTAATATCCGCCAAAGGGTTGGTCACAGAAGGTGCCGGGATAGTATTTGAATTAAGGTATAAAACAGGGTCCCATAAATATTGTAAATCGTTGCCTGTTACAACTGTTTGTAAAGTTATCACCCCTCCTTCCAGCACTACCCTGTCGGGGCCGGCATTTACTACGGGATAAGGATGTACCGTGAATGGTTGGCTAACTGTGTCACTGTTGCAACCATTACTGTTGGTAATAAATAAGCTTACATTAAAAGTATTAGCGCCGCCATACAAATGGGCCGGATTACGGGTAATGTCTTTCCGGTCATCTCCAAAATCCCAGTTCCAGGCAGTTACCAGGCCATCCCCGCCATCGCTTAAATCACTAAACACCACCACATCCCCTATACAAACAGAAGGCTTATCACTGCTGAATGCAGCCGAGGGTTGCGGATGAATTGTATTTAAAACAATGGTGGTATCCTCAATACATCCACTACCGCTGGTTACCTGCAGGCTTACATTAAATGGACCTGTACCCGAATAAATATGCGTGGGTGTTTTTGCCACAGAACCGTTGTTGGCACCACTTAACGGATCGTCAAAATTCCACAGGTATGTAAATGCATTTTCCGTACCATCCGCTATAGTGGAAAGATTATTGAAACTAACAGGCGCCGCCGGTAAGCAAACCGATACAGGTATTGCAAAATTTGGCTTTGGCAGAGGTTTAACCGCTACCGGCAACTGTTTCAGGGTACTCATACAACCATTACTGGTGGTAACCCTTAGTGTTACATCATAATTTGCGGCACCGGCAAAACTATGCGTAAAAGTAGCGGGAGTATTTTTTACCACTACAGGAGAGCCATCTGCAAAATCCCAGGTAAAATCAGTTATGGTTCCTACAGGCGAGCTGGACGAACTGGTAAAACCTATAGTTTTTGTTTCACAGGCCGGTAAAGTAAAATTAAAGTCTGCCAATGGCGGGGCCAGCACGGTGATTTGTCGGGAGGCCGTATCTATGCAACCACCGGCAGTTGAACCAAAAGTATAAAGAATAGTATGGGTACCTGCACCCGCAGCAGCAGGGTTAAATATACCCGACGGCGATACACCGGGACCTGTAAATTGAAAAGTACCCGGCACCCCACCAATTTCTGATGCCTGCGATATTTGGTATATAGCTGCATCTAAGCAGGTATTGGACAGGGGGTTAAACTGCACATCGGGCGCTGCATTTACCGTAATAACCTGCAACCTGTCATTAACACATACACCGCCGGAATATGCTTTCAACCGTACCGTGAAATTTTTAGTCAAGGGAGACTGGAAATTAGCATACCGGTGTTTGTACAGTTTACCCGTTGCAGGGAAATCATCGGTTTCAAATAGGGCCGGGGCTCCTGCGTTATCCCAGTATATTTCCAGTTTGGTAATAGAACCGGGGAACACCGTTGAAGTATTGGTAATGGATACGGAATCGTTGGCGCATAAAGCAGCCGCCTTATTCACTGTAAAATTAGCGACAGGATTACTTCCGTTTACGGTAAAACCCTGGCTGATACTGTTAACACAACCACTGTTACTGGTTACAGTCAGTAAAACCGAATAAGGGCCTACCAGCGTATAACTATGCTGCGGATTTTGTTGTGTAGCTGTATTTAAAGCGCCGGAAACCGGGTCCCCAAAATTCCACAGCCAACTGGTTATGGTGCCAGATACTATAGAACTGGTATCATTAAACTGGGCGTATGTGTCGCTTAAGCAAACCTCCGGGATAATAAATCCTGCCCGGGGCAGCGGATCAATGGTTACGGGTTGAATGAATTGACTGCTTACACAGCCTTTATCGGTACTAACAGTAAGGGTTACGGGATAAGTGCCGGTTGCGGAATAAGGGTGGGTAAATGGATTTCCGTTGGTTAGGTCAAGCAAACTGCCATCGCCCAAATCCCATTTCCAACCGGTAAGATTACCTGCGTTGGCTACCGAAGTACTGGTAAAGTTAATATTGGTGGTTACACAAAAAGGCCCGGAAGCCGTAAAACCGGCTGTTGGTAAAGGATGAATGATTACTGTTTTCGTCATTGTATCACTAGTACATCCCTTGTCGGTAGATACCCAATGCCGGATGGTTTTTGTACCTGCAGTGGCATAAACATGAGTAGAATTTTGTGTGGTAACTATTGGAGAGCCATCGCCATAATCCCAATACCAGTTGGTAATGCTGTTGCCATTACCGTTGCTCGAACTGGTAAAACTGGTAATGCTGTTTAAACAATTTTCAACATTTACCGAAAAACCGGCAATAGCCTGCAGGTATACGGTGCTTAATATTTTGGACGTATCGTGCACACAACCCGCGGCGCTTGTAGTTTGTAAATTAATAGTAAAAGGTCCGGTGCCAGTGTAATAGTGCGCCGGATTTTTTAAAGTAGCCGTATTGTTTGCGCCAGCTACAGGATCACCAAATGTCCATAAATAGCCAAATCCTGCCTGTGAACCATCCGCAATTGTACCCGCATCAAAAAACCTGGCCGAATCGGCCGGCAAACAAATACCCGCGGGTAAAATGAAGTTCGCTACAGGTATGGGATGTACAACAAAGGGTTGATTAAAAACAGTACTTTGGCAACCGTTGTTATTTTCTACTTTTAAACTGGCCGTTTTGTTGCCCCAGGGAAAATAGGTACGGATCCGGCTACTGTTAGTAAGTACCGTATCTTTTATACCATCTCCGTAATCCCAATACCATTTTGCCAGTATGCTGCTACCATTTGATGTGGAAGAATCAATAAGGGTAATGGGTTTGCCATCACAAACAGGATTGGACAAACTGAAAAGTGCGGAAGGAACTTCTGTAACAATCACCTGTTTTGTTGTTTGTAATGTATAACAACCAATATTGCCCAATGCTGTTAACGTTACATTGAATGTTCCCGGTGATGAGAATTTATGTTTCGGATTTTTAAGTGTAGAAGTATTGGCAGCGCCGCTTCCGGGATCGCCAAAATTCCATTGCCACTGGTAATGATAGATACCTGAGCCTACCGGGTAAACCGTACTGTCAAAAAACGCAACAGAATCTACAAAACAACCTGTAGACTGGTTTGCAATTACAACAGGCGCAGGTTCATAAACATATAATGAATCATCCCGTACCTGAAAACTACCGCAGCCATCGGAACCTGATGTTTCAGAAGTTATACTTACCGGATAAACGCCTGCAGTTGTAAAATTGTAAGGGACAGGCAATTTGTACCGCCAAACCTGTTTACCATTAATAAAATAAGTACTGTCATTAATAGTAGATGGATTGCTGATAGTAATATTGGGGTAAGGATTACCTGTTGGTTTGTTGTAAAAATCCCAATACAACGATAAGGGTTTGTAAGGATAGGTTACTGAAAAATAAAATGGATTTCCGGTACAGGCTATTGTTTGATTGGAGATATTTAATGGGTTGATGGGCGTAATAAAAGTGTACAGATCCCGCAGACTGGTCCCGGCAGAATAACCATACGACTCTGCACTGCCAAACCCATAAGCTATTGCATTGAAACCCGAATCGCAGGTTAAATGATGAGCCCCGGAAGCAAGCGGGTTGCTGGTATTGCCCGCGGTATAAATTTGGATATACGCATAATTAATATCCTGTGATAAAACTGTTGCTGTTGCATTTGGTGTAACACCGTCTATTTTAAAAGAACTTATACCTGTACCCGCATTGCGCAACACTACATTAATAAAATGCTGGGTAATAGCTGTATTAGAGGCGGGCTGCATTGAATTGACCGTAACATCAGTAATCGTTTGTTCTACTGAATTAAGATATATCATTTCAGGATCATGCGGATTATTATTAGCGCTGCAACCTGCTGTAGTAAAATACTGGGCAACCAGGATAGGTTTATCCGCGTCTACCAGGTTAGTCAATTTGCTGCTAAACTGGTAATAATTGTTTGTAAAACTACCGGAAGGGATCGGTACCCCATTCAGGTTTACTACAGTGGTTGGATCGGGACGGAAAATCCGGAAAAAATTAGTATTGATAACCGGCTGGGTATTTACATTGGGCCGGTTAAGACCCGGGATTAAAATATACTTTTTGCCCCAGGTGCTGGCCGGGTACATTTGCTGATATAAATTATCTGAACTACCCGCGGCGGCGCACCCGATAGATATTTTTCCACTACCGCAAAAAACTGCTATTTTTTTACACCCTGAATTACCGGAGGCAACTGATTTGATGGTACTTCCGGTAAGGTCAGTGGGAGATAAAACCTGGTAAATCTGGCCCTGTGTAAGATTAATTGTTTTGGTTACATTTGCCAGCCAGCCTCCCTTAGTATTTTGGCTGGGCGTAATTTCAATTACCGTTGTACCGGTATCTACTGCTTCTGCAAAAAAGTAGGAATAAGAATTGGCTTCATTTGATACCTGGCTGTAATTAAGTGAGTAATAATTTTTTCCGAGGGTATTGGTAGGTAAAAAAACAGTGGCCCCCGAAACAGCGCTTACATAAATAAACCCATAAGCAACAATAGGTTTGAGGGCGGTTATGTGAATCCCGTGATTGTATAATCCCTCATCCAGCAATGCCGCGGATCTTGGAATATTTACAACAGTGACCTGGTTTTGAATAACCGTAAAATTTTGAGTGAACCCGATACTTAGTATTGAAATATTTCCCGTTGTACTTACATCAGAGGTAAGGTAAATCTGCATGGTTTCAGCAACCTGGTTATTAAACATCCTTACATGATTGCCATATCCTACCCAAAAATCCTTCCCTTTATTAGAAAAATCCTGTGAAAACCCTATGACTGAAGTGAATATAATTGGCACTAAAAGAAGAAATAGCTCTTTTCGCATAACAGTTAAAATGATTTAAGCAAATATAAGAGGGATTCAATTATCATTAGTTTAATATAGCATACCGGGAAAGCGGAATAATTGGCTGATTTACAATGGCAAATATAGCATTATGTACCTCCAAATTAATTAACCTGTAAAAAAACAGAAAAAACTGTGAATGGGGCATCGCTGTAAACCTGCGCGTTGAAGACCATTGAAGCCAACCTGGATAACCAACAAATCTTTACGCAATTAATAGAATGTTCTCTATATTTATCTGTTGTTTTGTAAAATTACTGAATGCTTATGGCGTATAAAATTGGGAAGGATAAGAAGAAACATTTTTTTGTTGGTATTCCCCTGGGTATATTACTGCAATTCTTGTCGGCGTATTTTTTTACTGCCCAGCCCATTCTTACAATTACTGCCAGCTTTGTGATATTGGTGGCTATTTGTTACGGTTTCGAATTATATTCTTTGCTGACTGGTAAAGGGCATGCAGATAACCTTGATGCAATTGCGGGTATAATTGGAGGTACGGCGGGTATCTTAATTTTTTTAGCTATTTCCCGGCTGTTTGATTTTCGGGTACTTTCTTCCATCGCCCTGCATTTAATTACCGGCACAACCTGTTAATGAGTGGCGTATGCTGCGGAAATTGTCTGGATAACTCATCCCTGTTTGCTAATTCAAGATCACTGAAATCAAAACCAGGCGCTACGGTGCAACCCACAAATGAATACTCAGATCCCGGCGCCGGTTCCGAAGCAAACCAGCATTCTGCGGGTACAATGGCCTGGAAATGATCCCCATTCTGCGGGTCATTCCCCAGTTTAATAATCTCAAGCCTGCCATTCAAATGTATTACATAGATCCATAGGGATTCTCCTGCATAAAAATGCCAGCATTCATCGCTCTGTATTTTGTGAAATGCCGAAAAATCACCTCTCTCCAATAAAAAATAAATGGCAGTGCTATAACTCCTTTCCCCATTAAACCGTTTCGGCAGGAATGCTTTGGGTATTATTTCCAATGACCTGTAATTCTCTTTGAAAAAACCACCTTCAGGGTGAGGAGACAAAGTAAATTTCTCCACTAATTTTTTTGCGGTAACCATATTGTTCATACATTAAAAATATATTGATTGTGATTTTCCACAAAAAATATTTTAGTTCCGGTGCAAGGTAGCGACTACCTGCATGGCAATATGAATTACTTAGGTGAGTTTGTCCCTATTATTAATTAATTTATCGAAAGTTCTTTTGATTTTATTTCCAGGATGAGACCAAAAACATAAGTAGCAGGCATCAAAATCTATTGTAAGGGTAAACAAAAAAATAACCTGATCTAATTGCCGGCGGCCAAACCGAATTTATGCAGGTTGCAATAGAAGCAAGCATTGTTTTTTAAAGCCAATTGCCGGTATCTGAGATAAAGAATGATATAATAAAAATGAGGCGCTTTATAATGATGGATTTGTCTTATCCCGTACACACACAAATTCACGGCAGTTTATATTTGCACAAATACGCCAAATAAAATTCTGCCGCGAACTATGAGATTAATGAAAAATTAAAGATTAGATAACAATAACGCTGTTGATGCCACCGAACTCATTTGGCTGCTGGCTATCCGCTTCAGGTTCATTTGCCCATTCTGTAGCGTTCACTTTATATTTAAATTGGTGTTGAGTACCTTTTGGTAAAGAAACATCACATGTAAAACTACCGTCTTTTTTCTTGCTCATTACTATTGAATTCTCCCAATCACTATTTAAGCCCAAAATCTCAATTGTTTCAGCGTTTTCAGCATTAACTGTGAATTTCACTTTACAATAATCCTTTGTCTTAAAGTATGTTTTTTGTACCATTTGTTGTTGTTTTTTTTAAATTAAGCTACACTGCTTAATACATATTGTTAACAAAGGTAACCCTTTGATGATAGTTTTTATAACCCTGCATATTAATATTTTGCATGATAAATTTTTAAAGCATGCCTGCAGAAAATATTACCGCAGGCAAATTTTCATTTATTAACAGGTGTTTATATTTTGTTTTAAATTATCCATTTAAAAGTAGTCTCTCATTTCTCTATGCAGAAAAGGAGTGTTTTCAAATCTTATTTTATGGTAACTTGTAGGTTAAAATTTAAATATGAGAATTTGCTTATTGTCATTGTTAACTGCATTAGCCCTTCCTGCGATTTCACAAAATATCACCATTAGAACCAGAATTAATTCTGCGGCAGATAAAATAGAACAGCAGGTAATCATCTGGAGACGTGATATTCATGAGCATCCTGAACTGGGCAACCAGGAAACAAGAACGGCTGCAATCATCGCCAAGCATCTTCAGTTATTGGGTATGGAGGTAAAAACAGGTGTTGCCCACACCGGTGTAGTGGGTATTTTAACTGGCGGAAAACCAGGCCCCGTGGTAGCTTTGCGTGCCGATATGGATGGATTACCTGTAATTGAAAGAACACCAGTGCCCTTTGCCTCTAAAGTAAAAGTTCAATACAACGGAAAAGAATCAGGCGTAATGCATGCATGCGGGCACGATACCCATGTGGCGATGTTAATGGGTGTTGCGGAAATTTTAGCGGGAATGAAAAAGGATTTAAAAGGAACAGTGAAATTTATATTTCAGCCTGCAGAAGAGGGTGTGCCCCGCGGTGAAGAAGGGGGCGCTGAAATGATGGTAAAAGAAGGCGTGTTGGAAAACCCGAAAGTAGATGCGATATTTGGTTTGCATATCAGTTCGCAGATAGCGGTTGGGAAGATCACTTATCGTCCCGGTGGTATTTATGCAAGCATCAATGACCTTAAAATAATTGTAAAGGGACGTTCGGCACATGGGGCTTCTCCGTGGTCGTCGGTTGACCCGATCGTTACCGCAGCACAGATCATTAATAATTTACAAACCATCATCAGCCGAAACCTGAATATTACTGAAAACGCCGGGGTGGTAACCATTGGGGCCATTAATGGCGGAAACCGCAGTAATATCATACCCGAACAGGTAGAAATGCTTGGGACCATCCGTGCCCTGAGTACGGATGATGAAAAAATGCTGATCGACAGGGTAAGACAGGTTGCCATCAAAACAGCCGAAAGTGCCGGGGCCACGGCGGAAGTAATGATCCCATACAGCTCACATTATCCTATCACTTTCAATGATTCCGCCTTAACTGAAAAGATGCTCCCTTCTTTAAGGCAATCTGCAGGAAAAGAAAATGTAATGCTGAAGCCACCCCGTACAGGCGCGGAGGATTTTTCTTTTTACCAGCAGAAAGTACCGGGCCTGTTTTTCAATTTAGGTGGAATGCCAAAAGCTGTTGATCCCAATATGGCCCCCTCTCACCATACACCTGATTTCTTTATTGATGAAAGCGGGTTAAAATTAGGTGTGCAAACTTTAGCGAACCTTACGATAGATTATATGGAGATGAACCCACCCAAACCTTAAATAGCTATGTTGTTCATCTAAGCAATCCTGTGTCAATTGAACATTTGATCATTGGTCATTGAATATAACACGGGCAACTTTATTTCAAATATTTATCAAACCAGTCAATAACTGTTTTTATCTCTGCCTCATTATTTTTCCATCCATGCCCCGCACCCTTCTTAATAATTAACTGGTTGGGAACTTTTGCTTCAATAAATTTTTTTATTATGCTTTCCGATTGTTGCAGGGGCACTAAAATATCAGCATCCCCATGCATGATCAATACAGGCGGGTCATCGGGGCTTACCGAATAAATGGGTGAAACCTGTCTGGCAATTTCCAGTTTTTTTGAATCATCCGTTATGGGTACATACGACCGGGTAGTATCATTAAAGGTCTTGAAATCGAAAGCAGCATATACGCCTGTCAATATCAAAGCCGACCTGTTGACTGATGGAACAAGCTGCTGTTTGCCAAAATTCAAAAAATCTGTTGGTGGATAAAACACTGCGACAGCCTGCACCCTGGAAGAAACCCGGTCAACCGGGTCATTAGCGGTGGAATCAATTTTATTATCTGCGGTTGCCACGGCCAGCGATAAATGACCCCCGGATGAAAAACCCATTATCCCAATATGACCGGGATCAATTCCATACGCTTTGGCATTGTACCTGATAAACCGGATCGCCCTTTTCAGGTCTGCAACCTGGTCGGGAATTGTGTAACGTGGCTGAGAACCCGGTAACACTGTAAATACCGTGTAGCCCTTGTCGGTATAAATCCTGGATTCTTTTAAGAACCGCAGCGCCCTTTCATAGCTTGATTTCCAGTTTCCGCTTTCCACTATAATAATTCCTTTTCCATTGGCGGACTGACCGGGTACCTGTACAAACATGGTCAGCGCCATACCATCCTTTCTTCCATAAATCAATTCATCTTTAAAAAGATTCACAGCGCTCTGTGCATACACATTGACCTGGCATAAAACAAAAAAGGAAAGAAAAATATGCTTCATAAGGAGAATTTAATGACTAAAACTTTTATAAATTAAATATCCGCCATTTTTTTGGGAGCTACAAATTTTTACACAGGGATCGCATTCGGGTATCCGGCAAGGTTATGAAATTACCAGGTGTTTAGATCATGCGAACCGGATGATAATTTTTATTAATTGTCACCCGCATCAGTCGTTCAACTGACACCACTACTCCCCATGCCATCAATGTGCCAATTGCATAACAAATCAAATCGCTCCATACAAATCCAACTCCAAATAATAAACCACCAAAATAGGTTTGGCGTATTGCCACGATCCATCCGGCATCAGACAGTTGTGAACACTCATCCAGTACCCCCAGTGTATAATTGATAAGCGCCAGTTTCCACAATGGCGCATTCACAAAAAAAATACGGAGTAAAAACAAAAACATACCTGACCAGATAATGTCCCCGCCATATTTTACAATAAGGGGGTGAAACCATTGATGGTGGCTGCGGGTAGCCAGTGCAAGCCAGGTGCAGAAGATAAACAACAAAGCGTAAGTGAGTCTTATTTTAAACATATGAAATTACAAATCCTTTGGATAGGGAAGCTGAACAAATTAAAATGGCATCTCTCGCCGCTAGCTGGTATCAATACCACCTAAACCTTCGCTATCGAATAAAAAATTAACTAACTATAACAGTTCATTTCCATTTTATTGCAACACCGTAACCCCTGTAAAATACAAGCGGAATTTACCATCCTTGCTCTTATGTTCCTTAGCAATTTTGAGCCCGTTGAAATTTTCATAATTTTCCCAGGAAGTCATTATCGTAGGTTCTTTGGCAGCCGATCTATGAAAGGCCCATTCCTGGATCATATTATTATCATCCGTGTATAATTCATACATATCCCCCGGTGTAAAGCCTTCCTTGCCACTGTACTGAACGGTGTATTTATGGTATCTTTTTTCGGTCACTGGTCCTGTTGCCGTATCATTATCGGTAATGGTATATCCCCCGTCCCATTGCAGGTGCAGGGGAAAGATCAGCCAGTATTCATCATTGGTGAACCGGGCATTCAAATTTTTTAGTTCGGCGCTGGAAGTATCCATTCTTTTGAAAAGCACACTATCATTTTTGTCATAAAAAATCACGCTGTTTTCTTTTGGCATCCATTTCCAGTGCCGTTCGGTATGCGCCGAATCTTTGTCTGCATTAAAAGTAAATTCAATGGACTTAATTTTTGAAAATTCCTTTGCCCCATTCGCATTGGCAATGGCTGTAGCTATTCCCCTGTCCCCCGCTTTTTCATTGCAGGAGAAAATAAAGATGGGAAATAAATAAAATACCGCCCATTTTAACTGATTGTTCATGGTGTAAATTTTATAGTAAAGATTTTTTATTGCGTTCGCTCCCGGGTCAGCAAGGCAGCAGGTGTTCTGCTTTTCTTATGACCAATCATTCTCTTCTTTTCCGGCAATTAAAAATAAGGATATTTTCAATACCATAATTGAAAATATCCCAACATCCAGGTCTGCTACCGGCAAAGATGGCCAGGCTTTAAAGATCAATTACAACAGGTTTTCAAAACTTTAAAACTATGGGTAAACGAGCTGCCCTTGTTTGAAATAATTATTAATAGTTGGAAGGAAATTGTATATTAGCTTTCAAAAAAAGAAAGAGGTACCAGGTTACAGTTCAACCGGTTGCCATATTTAAATCAGGGATATTTTGCTACACCCGCTGATCACTACAATATCTAAATACCCAAACTTAAATCAACCGTTAACTATTTATTATTTTACATCAAACTAATCCATCATGAGATCAAACAACGCTTTCCTGCTTAAAATTGTAGTATTATTGGTAACCATATCAATGGTGTGCACCCAATCAAACGCCCAGTTGCGGCAGCTACGCCGTAAAAATATTATTGACGAAAAAAAGGCATTGGCAAGACGGTCTGAAAAGAATGTAGTGCTGGTAAATACCAAAGTTATAAACGATCTGATGGTAAAATGTATTGAACTGGGCATTGAAAATGTACAATTGGTTTTTACGCGGATAAAAGCCGCTGATGTGAATGATTATACGGCCAATCATCCCGAAGCCGTTGGCCAGGAAAAAGAATTAATTGGAAAGCTGACGGTGCTGGTAAAAGTGGAAGGTAACAACATTTCCGAAAATAATTTTGTTACAGATCAAACCGATGACCCAAATAAATCTTTGATCAATACTATGAACAGCGCCGGTTTAGTGAAGCTGAATAAACCTTACGGTAATGTTCCTTCATCAATGAATGTATTGTATTTTGAAGTAGGCAGCATATGCCCTCCCCCTAATTCCTGTAATTAAGACCCCAGTATATTCTTTTCAGGTACCGGAATATTTTCTCCTGCCGGCGCTGCAACCGCAGAAGTTTTTTTATACCTGGTAAATACTTTGCGCAGGTAGAAAAAACTTTTAGCTTCAATTAGTTTCTTCGACAACAGGTAATGAATAACTTTTTCTTCGAGGTAATGGTGCAAAGGCAGTAGCATAGACAGCAAACCGATCTTTATCAACCATACTTTCAGCGGCTCGCCGTGTGTGATGTGGTGAATATAGGTATCGAGCAGCATAATGATGAATTCGAAGAAGGAGATAAACGATAAAAAACCCAATACCTGTATGGTTAATTTTGATAATTTAAACAGCCCCAAAAATAATAACAATACAAATGCGGTGAGCACCGAAATGGTAATAACCATATATTGAAGATTGTGCAGGCGATCCCTTTTTTCCTGGAGTAATTGCGCTGCTTCCTGCTTGCGCTTAGTTTCGTTTCCTATCTCCAGCAAGGCAAGATCTTTATCTTTAGACAGTAGTGCCAGGCTGTCTTTATACAGATCGTACTGCCGGTTATAAAACAATGCTTTCACCAGGTCGCCCTTCCGTTCGTAGAGATCGGAGAGATGGTAGCTGATCGTTTTTATTTCACGTAAACCCGAAACCTGCTTACTTAACTGCAAGGATTTTTCTTTATAAAAAATCGCTTTGTCTATATCGGCTGCTTTGGACTCATAATAACTGTTCGCCAGTTCGTCATAAAAATCCTTTTGCTGGTTAATGCTCGAAACACTATCAAAAAAAGGAGCTGCCTTTTCAAAATAATACCTTGCAGAATCCGGCATCCGGCCGTACAGGTACACTTCCCCATACATCCAGTCGGTATAATATGGGCCCTTTCGATCATATAATTTTACCAGTTCTTTATGTTGTTGTAAAAACTGCAATACCAGGGAAGGTTTTTCCTTCGTCATCATATAAGAAAAAAGGATATTCTGTGCTTCTAATTTTAAACTTTTATTGTTAAGGGAATCAGCAAGTTTTTCAGCCTTTAACAGGTACTCCTTTGCAACACCATACGAGTATAATTTACCGAGCGCTATATAATCCGCAGCGACTTCATCCCTGAGGCCCGCATTTTCAAAAATATCCATACTCCTGAAAATATAATCAATGGCAATGCCAGGCTGGCCCAGTGTTTTATACATGGCGGCAATTGCCCGGTATACTTCTGCCACTAATAACCTGTTGTATTTTTTTACAGCCAGGTCGTATGCATTATTAAATGCCTTGAATGCCATCAATGCATTGCCCTGCAGGAGGTATGCATAACCAAGTTGCAGGCCGCACAATGCTTTTACGGAATCATTGGAAGAAGCGAAGGAAGTAGTGATCGCGAGGTTGGCGATGCTCAACCCCTTGTCCATATTGCCTTCTGCCAGTTCATAAGCCGAAATACGGCAATAGGCAAGGGACACATAGTCATTGAGCTCGTTATTTTTGGCATATTCCAGTGCATATTGCAATCTTGATTTATCCTGCCGGCTATTGTTAAGATCATAAAACCTGTTTACCGGGTTTTTAAAAAGCACCCATAACATCAGGTTTTGATTTCGGCTGGCCTCCGCAATTTGTAACTGCCTTCCTAATACGCTGTCTCCCCTGGGCCTTTCATCATTTTCAAAATAATAATTTGCCAGCTTGCCAAGCGCCTTAATACGGGCAGAATCGCCGGGTGCCTGTTCAATTTTAGCAATGAGGCTTTTCTCATTGCCCTGTGCATACAAATTTGTGAACCCGGCCAGAAATATAAATGCCAATCTTATGGCAATAAAAAATTTCATCTTATTAACAAGCAGTAGTGAGTAACATAAAGCTTTATAACACCAGTAAGTTTTATTTGGCATTTACGAATTTAATAAAAATAATATAAATTCTACCATCGTTGAGGTTCAATCCGCGTTTTCATTCTTTTCATCTTTTTGCCGTTTCCAAAACAATAACAAATAGTTTATTTTGTTTTATCAACTTTGCATCTCAATTATTGATTATGCCGGTCGGTAATGCAAAGACATTCTTATTAATCTGCTTTAGCGCCTTTGTCGCGGGTAATGTTAGTTGCCAAAGCCGGGTGCATGCCCAACCTGGTGCAAATATCAGCAGCCTCAATTTTTTAGGTGCCTATGAAATAACCTATTCTTTACGATTCAAAAACACGACAGTAGGAGGTTTATCGGGTATTGATTATGATGCTGACCATCAACGGTATTATATTATATCCGACGACAAGGGTGCCATTGAGCCCGCACGTTATTATACCGCCAGCATTATTTTAACTCAAAAAGGAATTGACAGTGTGTATTTTACAGGGGTAAAAAACATGTTGCAACCTAACGGGAAACCATACCCTAATAATAAACAGGACCCCTATCATACACCCGACCCCGAAGCAATCCGGTATAATCCTTTAAACAAACAATTGGTGTGGAGCAGCGAAGGGGAAAGAATAATAAATAGTAAAGATACCGTGCTGGTAAATGCTGCTGTTACAACTATTTCTATGCAGGGGAAATATTTAAATAGTTTTTCGCTGCCGCATAACCTCCGGGTACAGGCAATAGAAAAGGGCCCAAGGCAAAACGGCGTACTCGAAGGAATAACCTTTGCGGATAACTATACTACGCTTTTTGTAAATGCAGAAGAACCATTGTACGAAGACGGTGCAAGGGCAGATAATACCCCCCATAAAGCATATATACGCATTTTTCAATTTGACCTTGCCCGCAAGCGAAATACCAAACAGTTTGGATACCAGTTAGAACCCGTGGCCTATCCTCCTTTTCCGGCTGGTGCATTTAAAATAAACGGGGTACCCGATATACTTTCAATTGCAAAAAATAAACTGTTGGTGGTTGAACGTTCTTTCTCTACCGGGCGTTTAGCCTGCACCGTTAAATTATTTATAGCGGATCTGTCAGCGGCCACTGACATTAAAAATACCCCTTCCCTGAAAAACGCCACCGGCTTTGTTCCTGCCGCCAAAAAATTATTACTGAATATGGACGACCTGGGTATTTACACCGGTAATATAGAGGGGGTAAGTTTTGGCCCGGCATTACCCAACGGCCATAAAACATTGCTATTTGTTGCAGACAATAATTTTAACCCCCTGGAACGATCACAATTGCTTTTGTTTGAAGTGATTGAATAAACAGGACCATTCATCATTCAACTTTAACCAGCCAATAGTTATAAACAGGTTGATTGATATGTTTTATTGAATTGCACCCAAATAATTGAGAAAAAAAGCTATTTTTATCCCTACTAAAAAATTGCTATGAGAGAAATATCTATCCTGCTGGCCTGTATTGTTTTACTGGCAGCCTGTAACAACAATTCTGAATCGCTTATTACAAATTTCAAATCCCTTGAAGTGAAGTATCCATCCACAAAAAAAGATTCACTCGTAAAAGATAATTATTTTGGCACTGAAGTAGCCGATCCCTACCGGTGGCTTGAAAACGATACCAGCGCTGAAACAGGAGCATGGGTAAAAGCCCAGAATGAAGTAACGGAAAGCTACCTGCAACAAATTCCCTTCAGGAAAACAATCGGAAAAAGATATGAAGACCTGTTTAATTATGAAAAATTTTCTGCACCAACAAGAGAAGGAAATTACATTTACTACAGTAAAAATTCAGGCTTGCAAAACCAATCGGTCATGTACCGCGAAAGTGTGGATGGTGGCGCTGCCGAATTATTTTTAGATCCCAATACTTTTTCCAAAGATGGCACCACTTCTCTTTCCGGAATTAGTTTTACAAAAGACGGGTCACTGGCTGCCTACACTATTTCGGAGGGCGGCAGCGACTGGCAAAAAATGATTGTGCTGGATGCTGCAACAAAAAAGCAGGCCGGTGATTCCATGCTGGATATTAAATTTGGTTCGGCAAGCTGGAAAGGGAATGAAGGTTTTTATTACAGCACGTACGACCGGCCCAAACAGGGAAGTTTTCTTGCCGGGGTGACGGATACGCATAAACTATTTTACCATAAGATGGGTACCCCACAAAAAGAAGACAAACTCATCTATGGGGGATCTGCACAACCAAAACGTTATATCTGGGCGGGGGTAAGTGAAGATGAGCGCTGGCTGATCATTTATGGCGCAAATGCGACTTATGGCAACGAAGTCCATATCCTTGATTTATCAAAACCTAATGGGGTGCCGCTTCCCGTGGTAACCGATATGAAAAATCAACATGGGATCGTGGATACTGATGATAGTAATTTTTATATCCAGACAGATAGAAATGCTCCTACCGGTAAACTGGTGATGGTGCCCATTGCCAGCCCTGCCGAAGCTAACTGGAAAACGATTGTGGAGGCTAAGCCGGAAGTGCTCAATGCTTCATCTGCCGGCGGCTATATCTTTTGCACCTACTTAAAAGATGCCGTAACAAAAGTATTTCAAAATGATAAAACAGGTAAACAAATCCGTGAAATTGTACTGCCCGGTTTAGGGAGCGCCTATGGTTTTTCTGCAAAGAAGAATGATAAGGAATTGTACTATGGGTTTACCGCCTACACCACCCCGTATACTATTTATAAACTTAATATCGGAACAGGTGAAACCGTGTTGTATAAAAAACCAACCGTACAATTTAAGCCGGAAGAATATGAATCGAACCAGGTATTTTACACTTCCAAAGATGGCACAAAGATCCCCATGATCATTACCCGTAAAAAAGGAATTGAATTAAATGGAAAGAACCCCTGTTTATTGTATGGTTATGGTGGCTTTGGCGTAAACCTCACCCCGTTTTTCAGCACTTCCAATATTATATTATTAGAAAATGGCGGCATCTATGCAGTACCCAATATCCGGGGTGGCGGCGAATATGGTGAGGCCTGGCACGAGCAGGGCATTAAAACAAAAAAGCAAAATGTATTTGATGATTTTATTGCTGCGGCCCAGTACTTAGTTGATAATAAATATACTTCCAGGGACCTGCTGGCTATTGAAGGTGGCAGCAATGGTGGGTTATTGGTAGGTGCATGCATTACACAGCAACCGGGCATCTGCAAAGTTGCTTTCCCTGCGGTGGGCGTATTGGATATGCTGAGATACCATAAGTTTACGGCCGGCGCAGGCTGGGCATATGATTATGGTACATCAGCAGACAGTAAAGAGATGTTTGACTATCTCTATACCTATTCTCCCCTGCACAATATAAAGGGAGCGGAATACCCTGCTACAATGATAACCACTGCTGATCATGATGACCGGGTGGTACCCGCCCATTCTTTTAAGTTTGCAGCCACACTCCAGCAAAATCAAAATGGTGCAAACCCTGTGCTGATCCGGATTGAAACAAAAGCGGGGCATGGCGCAGGAAAAAGTACCAAACAAACCATTGGTGAACAAACTGATAAATGGAGTTTTATGTTTTACAATTTAGGGTTACAGCCAAAATATTAATTGTATACATGATGACTGATTTTTTGATGTCCAACAGGACGTTCGGTTCGGCATAATCGGCAGAGTCTATATTGCCGATACGTATGTGATGAGTATCCTTGATGTACCTGGTGATGAACTATGATCATTACCAGGTGGTAACAGTCCATGCCCTTTCAAAGTCTTCACCCGCAGCTAAATCATTTATACCTTCCTTATCTGTTAAAAGCTGGTTTGCATTTACACTATCGGCAACGCCACACCAGGGTTCAATACATACAAAATCAGCATCCCTGGCAGCCCAGATACCAAGATAGGGAAAGCCTTTAAAAGAGAAAGTAAGACCCGAAGGGTGCTTATCTGATTTCAATTGCACTTCATCAGACTGAAGGGTTTTTAGTACAATCGCATCCTTGTAAAACAATTGCTTCGATAGCCTTAATTGATTAGTATCGTTCAATAGTGGCAGGGCGGCTGTTTCTATTAAACCATCCGCACTGATGGGCCAGCGACCTGCATTTTCTGTTTTATTAAACAACAAATAATAGTCATCATACGCCAGTTCATCAGCAACCGGTAATTTAAAAGCAGGATGGGCACCCACCGAAAAATACATCCTTTCAACTCCTGTATTTTTAACAAGGTAGGTAACCGTTAGCCTGCTTTCTTCAATTGTATATTTAATAGAGAAACTGAATGGAAAGGGATAAACATTTAACGTGCTTTCATCATTTTGCAATTCAAAACAGATAGCGGATGGAGCCGCTTCGGTAACCGAGAATATTTTTTCCCTGGCAAACCCATGCCTGCCCAGTTCGTAACTTTTATTGTCAAAATAATACCTGTTATCCTTTAACAAACCAATAATAGGAAATAATACCGGTGATTTCTTTGGCCAAAAAGCCGCATCCCCGCTCCATAAATATTCCAGCCCGGTTACCTTGTTAAAAAGACTGTTCAACTCCGCCCCTGCCTCGTTGATTACTACCCGGATAAAATCATTTTCGATGATATGCATAGTTGATTCATTTTAATATTGATGAAAGAACAAAGTTAGCCATTTATATCTCCCACCTGTTTCCATCAACAAGGCTTTACAGTCTTCTGCCCACCGTTAACGCCAAATGCGGAATTGCATCTCCATTGGTATCAGTTTGAAAACCCGGGACCAGGCCGATGTAAACCTTATTGTTGAAAGTAAAATTGTAATGAAACTGGAATATTCCCCCGAGTGAGTACACCCTTTGCGGTGTCCTGTTGTCATAACCAATCAGCACAGTTGGCTGGCCGGTCCTTAGCGGTTCATATATTTGATATCCATCATCGCCATTGGAAGATGACTGATACCTGCCAAAACCGCCAAGGCTGATCATTAGTTCATGTCGCCGGTTCCTGATAATACTATATCCACCATTTACCCCAACCTGAACGCCCGCCGCAGTAAACCTTACAGATGCATCAGTTTGGGTACCGTTCGTATTATTGGTTACTATAATCAAATCCCTGCCATCATTGATCATGGCTTTAAAATTAAAATCCAATGATGTCCTTTTCGAAAGGTATTTGATATAGTCGGCGCCAAACACGATGCCTTTATAATCACCGCTCCCGTGCCTGCTGTACCCGCCCACTAACTGAATAGCATGCACGGGGAGTGTATACTGTGCGTTTATGCAACCAAAAAAAAACAAGCCTGTACAGAAAAGGCATAGTTTAAGAAATGCTGGTTTAAGCTGGTTTAAAAGGATCATAGGGGCCTGAGTTTTTTAAGTAAAAAAATTACCTGATTTGATTTAATTTTGTAAACATAGTTTTTATAAGCCATAAACAGAATTTGCACATCAATTCTGTGAACCCAATAGATTAGCATTTCAGGTTGGTTTCTTACAGCTTTCGAAATTAACAGATAAAAAATTTGCAATTAAAAAGTTTAAATCTTCGGCATACATCTCTTACGGAGCAGGTATGCCCTTGCAATGGTTAAGCGTTTAACAGTAAATTTTTATAGGAGAATTTCGTGGTTCAATTGCCCGTTGATGGATTCATATCCGCCATTATACTCAAAAAACAGAGCCGGTATGATTTTAAGAGAGTTGCACAATAAAAAGCAACTACGGTATTTATAACAGTAGTTGCATTTAATGCCTGGTTAAAAAAAGAATTGCTCCTTCACAATCTTGCCGTCTTTAACTTCGTACACGGCAATTTCTTCCATATTGGTACGACCCATACCTTTCATGGTTATATCCATTCCCATCGCCACACTAAAGTGACTGCCTGCTACCACCGGCTCTTTAGAATAAGCACTATGGGTTTCTTCAACCATTTCCTGGAACATTTTCCCTTTCTGTTTAATTGCATCCAGCCCTTCTACCGACTGTAACCCCTGCGCACTGGCGGGTTCAATACTTACCGCGTTATCGGCATACAGTTCTTCCTGTATTAGCTCAAATTTTCCTTCCTGGCTTAGTTCATTAAACCGATTAGCTACTTCCTGAGTTGTCATTGTTGAAATTTTATGGTGATTAAATTAAAAAAAACAAATTACATTTTTTATTAACTATAAAAAAGATTTTTTGATGAATTCATTTAGGCTTAACAAAGCGAACCCATCACATAGAAATTAATTAAAAGCAAGTAAAGGAAAAGGAGGTTTACGGTCTTTTATTTATGCCGGTGAAGATATTGTAGTCAGTCACGTCAAAATTTTTAATTTAAACGACCCATAACTTTGAAGTAAATTTGCGGTCTATATAAAAATTTTTTTTATGAAAACTTCAAAATATGCTTTCAGTTTAATCGCCGCGATGGGCATTACACTGATCCTGGCTGATGAAATTTATGCGCAAAATAACCGGGGCAGAAATGACTGGGACCGGCGTTACGGTAATTATCATGCCCCCCGTCCGCGTGTTTCTATTGGTATTGGGTATAACCCTTACCTTAGTTTCCGCCCGGTTTCAAAACCCCGTATTTATTACCGGCCTGCTTACCGGCTTCCTTATCGTTATGTACATTACGGACCTGCATTTGGCATAAGGGTCAGCGTTTTACCACTTGGATATAGCCGGTTTTATATTGGCAATGACCCTTTCTATTATCACCAGGGAATTTATTACCGACCTTACAAAACCGGGGGGTACACCGTAACGCAGCCTCCATTAGGCGCCATTGTAAAGCAATTGCCTTCGGGCGCTAAAGTAACCGTAATTGACGGGCAAAAATATTATGAACTGGGAGGCGCTTTTTACCAGGAAAGAATTACAGCCAACAATAAATTACGCTATGAAGTAGTAGGTACGGATGGTGTGCTCAATACCACCAATGCAGATGACGATGACGATGTTCTGCCACCGGGCCCGCAAAGTAGCAATACTAACCCCGTACCATTGAATGGATCAGTAGTAACACAACTGCCTGCCGGGTGCAGCGCTATTTTTATCAACCAGCAAAAATATTATATTTCCACTTCAGGTATTTATTACCAGGAAGTAACGGAGGGAAATAGTATCAGTTATAAAGTTGCCGGTAGCGCGGCAGCAGGCATACAGTCAGGTACATCCGAACCCGTTGCACAGTAGTTTGTTCTATTAAGGCACCGGCAAATTAGCAGGGTAAAATTATCCCCCGAAAAGGGCCAACTCCCGGAATCAGCAGTCAGTTACTGCTGATTTTCTTTTTTAAGATACCTGCCGCTTTTGTATAACCACCTTCGGCCCCATCTACAAAATGAATGTGATGATCGTTCATATTGCGCACATAACAGGACATAACCGATTCACTGCTTACATATAACCCGTATAATATTTCACCACTCCTTTCAATTTTATTCAAAGCCGCTTCCAGTAACTCCCTTTGCCCTGCAGTACCGGTAATCACGGTATTTATTTTTCCATCAATCACCAGCGTATCAGACATATTCACTAACTGGTCCAGGTAAAATTTACCTTTTTTTGTTCGAAAATAAAAGAAGCCCAATAAACCCTGTATCCATGATGTAAAAAAATAGTAAGGTTTAAAGCCTCCCAGCTTTGCACGCATCTCCAACCTGATCTTTGCGAGGGTGGTTTTAAGTTTAAGCTTCGATACAGATATGGGCTGCCTGCTTTGAGGTGCGCCATATATTTCATCTAAACAACGGATCACTTTTTTAAACGCGGCAGATTGACTTACCTGTTCCCTTGTCACTACCAGCAGGCTAACTACTTCGTAATTATTTTCCGGCGGCTTGATTTTATCCCAACGGCACTCCATACCGGTTAGATCAAGTTCATCTTCATTTGTTTTTAATGGATCTAAAAAATAATCTTCCCCCTTAATAATTTTTTCCGCGAAGGCCAGTCCGCAACCTAATAATACCGGAATGGAAAAAACTGCGGAGGTACTGAATTTACTGATTTTCAGTTCCTCCCCTTTTTCATAAATATCTGCCACCGGCACATTGCCCACCCTAAGTGAAAGATTAAAATTACGAAAGGTATTTTCCTTATGAATTAATAATGCTTGTATGGACGGATCCAGCATGGACGGCGGAATTATAAACGTGGCCCCATCGCCGCCAAAAAAAAAGGGCACAGCAATATTAGCTTTGTAGGCAATATTAAGTACGGCAACAATACTTCCGGTGGCTATAAGGTTTACTGTTTCGTGGAGCTGCTGCTCAATGGCCACAGTAGAATTTTTAACATCCGTTATAACTACAAACCAATTATCCGGCACTTTATAAAAAAGATGCTCCTCTGATAACAGGTCGCCCAGCGGAATTTCATTCACCGGCAACCTGGAATAGAAAAGATCGTTATTTATTATCGTCATGTAAAAATTAATATTTAGGAACCAGCCGGTATTGCAGTAAATGCCTGTTGGGTAATTTATAGGATTTGACCATTAATAAGTTAATAGTTTGTCGAATCATTAAAGATAAGTTTTTTTGTTGCGGTTGCAAAGCCACCTGCTTCAACGGGTGCATTTGAAGGGTGATAAGATTACCCGGGAGGTATGGACCGGAAAGAATAACTGTATAACCCCCAGTCGAATTGTAGTAATTAAATTGCTTTGTGAAAAACCCAGGCAGAAGAAAAATTAACTGCGGAAATAAATTTAATATGAAATATTTTTTTATTTCATTTTTTTTTTAAACTTTGTATTCTTCAATTCTACGAATATGAAATTCTTTTAAGGGACTGTATTTGTCCGGGCTTCATTTTATTTAATACTTATTCACCGGCTTCCCCGGTGTTTCCCAATTTCATTTAATTGAATTTTAAAAAGAATTTCATGACTACTCATCAAATTATCACTCATCGTATATCCGCTGCTTTTTCACTGATCCGCCAATCGCTCAATGGTGTGGAGCAGGATTACACTACCGGCAGTATCCGTAAAGCAGTTATTTTATTGGCCATCCCCATGATGCTTGAAATGTGTATGGAAAGTGTTTTTGCGGTGGTGGATATTTATTTTGTAAGCCACCTGGGCAAGCATGCCACATCTATAGTTGGTCTTACCGAATCGGTGATCACCATTGTATATTCACTGGCAATCGGGATCAGCATGGCTGCAACCGCCATGGTAGCAAGGCGGGTTGGGGAAAAAAATAGTAAAGCCGCTTCCAAAGCGGGTATGCAGGCCATATTTCTTTCGCTGGCCATCACGCTGGCTATAAGCATTCCGGGCTTTATTTACTCAGCGGAAATTTTGCGGCTGATGGGTGCAGAAGAAACCGCCATTGAAACAGGTATAGGTTATACCCGGATCATAATGGGAGGCAGCCTCGTAATCATGTTGCTATTTTTGATCAATGGAATTTTCCGTGGTGCCGGTGATGCCATGATGGCCATGAAAAGCCTTTGGATCGCCAATATCTGTAATATTCTTTTGTGCCCTTTGCTGATACGTGGCCTGGGGCCCATCCCTGCTTTTGGAATTGAAGGGGCTGCAATTGCCACCACCATCGGAAGAGGTATTGGTGTTTGTTACCAGTTGTATCATTTGTTTAATGGCAAACGACTGATCCAATTCACCATCAAACACCTGGCGCCGGATTGGTCAGTTATCCGTTCCATTATCGATATTGCATGGCCGGCAACCCTGCAGTTTTTAATAGGATCCGGAAGTTGGATCGTACTGGCCAGCTTAGTTGTAACTACCGGCCACAGTGATGCATCCGCGGGATACCAGATCGCAATCAGGCTCATCATGTTTTTCTTATTGCCTGCATGGGGTATGAGCAATGCTGCGGCAACCCTGGTTGGACAAAACCTCGGCGCTTTATCCCCGCAAAGGGCCGAAGAATCCGTAATTAAAACTGCAAAATACAATGCGATTTTCATGGGCCTCGTATCGGTTATTTTATTGGTCTTCGCATCATTTTTCATTTCTTTTTTTACTAAGGAAGCGGCTGTTTCTTACTATGCGGTGCTTGCCGTACGGATCGTAAGCGCGGGGTATATTTTTTATGGCATTGGAATGGTAATGGCGAATGCATTTAACGGTGCAGGCGATACCCGTACGCCCACTATTATCAATTTATTTGGCTTTTGGTTTTTCCAGATCCCGCTTGCCTGGTTGTTATCAAAAACTTTCGATATGGGGCCGGTTGGAGTTTTTATCGCCATTCCGGTAGCAGAAACCGCCATCAGTATTGCGGCATACATTCTATTTAAAAGGGGTAAATGGAAACTGAAGAAAGTATAATTTTTTTAACGGTAGTTGTGGCTGCGAACGGTGTAAATTTGCAACACTTTTCTATGCCCGGTAAAAAAGTATTTACTTCAATAAAGAGGCCTGCCATTCTGATAGAAAGGCAGCAAGTTTTGATTGATCAAACATCACGGTTTTGGACCTGGTTTGCCTGAAATATTCTTTAACATAAGCTGCAATATGCTTATCGCCCGGTAACTTTAAGCAAACAATATTTTCATCCGTTTCTTTTACCGTTTTATTTTCCCAATCGAGCGCTACCATTGCTTTTATTGTCAATTCCCTGATTTCTACCGGCATTTTTTTATAGTTTGGTTAGAAATGTAAAATACGATAAAACATGAGCAATAAACAATTTATCAAAACGAAATATTCAAGCTCAAATACCCAATACCTCCTTTAATTTCGCATAGCCGGCTTTACTTACCGGTAGCCGTACACCCGTAGTTAGCAATACAAGATGGCTCTCTTTTTCATGGAGGTCTATGCGGGTGATCAGTTGGGCATTGATGATATAAGAGCGGTGAATGCGGATGAATTCCTGCACCGGCAAACTGTCTTCAAAATATTGCATGGTCTTCTTTTTTAAAAAACTGCCCGCTGCGGTAAATATTTTTACATAATCATCCGCAGCCTCCAGGTACTGCACCTGCGCAACCGGGATGATTTTTATTTTACCATTTTCTTTCACCACTATACGGTTATTTTGGACAGGCGACTGCAGGGCAGTATCTACAATTGCCTGAGTAGCGTTTATCCCTGGCAGTTGAATCTTCTGCATGGCTTTGTCGAAGCGCTCTTTACTGAATGGCTTCAGCAAATAATCCGCTGCATGGGCATCAAAGGCTTTGATGGCATATTCGTCAAATGCAGTGGTGAATATTACCTGCGGCGGGTTCTCTATTAACTCCAGCATTTCAAAACCATTTATTTTAGGCATCTGGATATCAAGAAAAATAAGATCCGGCAGGTGTTGCTGGATGGCTTTCAGTCCTTCAAAACCATCATTGCATTCTTCCACAACCGTAATATCGGTATAAGACTGAAGGTATTCTTTTACCATCATTCTAGCCAATGGCTCATCATCGATTATAATAGCTTTCATGTTGCTGTGGTATGCTGATTGTGGTGATAAATTCTTGGGGCCCCTTTTTTATTTGTAACAGGTCATATCGTGCAAATAATAAAAACATCCGCCTTTTGATGGATGCCAAACCAAAGCCGGTGCCCTTTACGGGCGCTGCCGTTAATTCGTCAAAAGGATTTTGTACGCTTACTTCCAGCAGATCATTTACTTTTTTTGCCGATATAAAAATAGCTACTTCGCCAATGGTATCATATAAGCCAAACTTAATGGCGTTTTCTACCAGGGGCTGCAGTATCATTGACGGCAATTTCATCGGCAGTACCGCTTCATCATAATCAATAATGGTTTGAAGGCGGTAGCCGAAGCGTACTTTTTCAATATCGAGGTACAATTGAAGGTATTGCAATTCTTCTTCGAATGTTGTCCATTGCTGCTCTTCCTTTTTTAATGTACCCCGTAAAAAATCGGATAACTGCTGTATCATATGCCTGGCTTTTTCGGGCTGACTACCAGTTAACGCGCTGATCGAATTGAGGCTGTTGAATAAAAAATGCGGCTGCAGTTGCTGCCGCAGCTTATTTAACTCCGCTTCCCTCGCAAGGCGTTCCATATCTGATTTACGCTGGTTATCCGCCTGCTGGTCCTGCTGCGAGTACCATAGCAAACTCAACATCGTACAACAACCGATCATTAAAAATGCAATGGCATACCTGATATTGGAGGTTTGTGACAGGGAGCGCATATAGGCCAAATCATCTTTATACAGGGCCCATAACCCTACCCGCACGATCAATAACCAAAGTGAACTTAGCGAGATACTGATTACCAGTACGTACCAGTATTTTTCGCGCTTGGGTAGGTAATACCGCATATTATTTATAACAATCAAACAGGCGGCCGCCAATAAAAAATTATTGATTAACCCATCAGCCAGGGCCCGGGAAGGAGCAACACCAAAATCCTTCAGTACCATGATATGAAGTATGCACCATATACACCACCATATAAAGAATACCGTGGAAAAAATTATTCTTACTTTTTGATGCGGAGCGACATTAAGTGCCAATGGTTATCCTGTTTATACCCGTGAACTGATTAAGTCCCTGCTGTAATAATTGAGTAGCAGCTCTCTGAATACTACGAATATACAAATCTGCATTTGCTTCTTCCTTTATTAAGGAGGTTATCTCTGCGCCATCCGCAACCTGCGCCAACGGATGCAATTCTGTTACATCTATAAATTTCCATTTAATATG
The DNA here is from genome assembly GCA_014379625.1 of Ferruginibacter sp. GTDB lineage: Bacteria > Bacteroidota > Bacteroidia > Chitinophagales > Chitinophagaceae > Ferruginibacter. Next base: position 59,329 of record JACMLJ010000002.1, read on the forward strand.
AACAGCCATTTCGCCCTGGTCTTTGATACAATCACCTTCTCCCAGTAGTCGGGCTTTATGAAAAGCGTGTAATTCATCATCCGCATAAATCAGCCTGAGCTGTTCATCAAACTGGGGCGTATGGTTTCCCTGACCACATACGATACGGAATACCAACTTTGCAAGAAACCAATTCATGTCGTATAATTTTGGTAGTGAATGATGAATAATTAGTACCGCTAATTGCCTATTGCCCTTTCAACCTAATAACTCCTGATCTCAATTCCGCCAAATACCGCGGATCCCTTTAAGATGAGTACTTTGTCAGGCTTGATGGTTGCGGATGGATTAAAATTTCTTTTATCATCCACACCGTGAAATATACCATCGATTTCATTTTGAACGGTCCAGTGAGGCGGTACCACCAATTTTACGCCGCCAAAAGCAATCTCCAGTTTAATAATTACCTGTCCGGTTATATCAGCCTGGCTAAGATCAATTTCGGCACCGCCAAAAACAGAAGTGATTTGCCCACCCTGAAAATTTTTAGATACGATATTTCTATTTACACCACTAAAAACAGAACGGACAAGGAGATAATCACTACTATCTAAAGAAGCAATATTAACCGGATCCTGAACGGACTCTGCCGGTGTAGTTTTCCATTTAGTATAATCGCCACCTGTTTTAGTGTTCCCCCAGTTATTTCTCGGCGGCCTGAGGATAAAAGCCACTCCCAACCCAATAATCACGATGGGCCAAAAAAGAGGTTGAAGGCTTAAGGATGGGATGAACCTGCTGACCAGGAAGAAACTACCCACGGCTATCATAATAAACCATGAATTATTTCTGAAGCTATGCCGGAACCCTGTATAGATACCCACCAGGATCAATATCATGGGCCAGGTAAACAGCCATGCCGGCATAAAAAAATCCAGGTTACGCAATAATAAAGCAGCACCAACAGCAACCAGTATCAGGCCGCCCACAACCCTGCCACTTTCCCTGTCCCTGTAATTTTTAGTATTTTCCATTATGTATTATTTTATAGGGCAAATGTATAAGAGAACCATGATCCTTAGAAACTGCTTTAGGCGATCATCAGCTAAATGGCGGTAAACGCAGGGATTTTGAAGGTAGCACCAGGCGATAAGATAAAATGAAGAGTTGCCGGAAGCTATCATTTGCCCCCGGCTCCAGGTAGGCGAGATCTATTAATATAGTGCAAAAATGGCAGTTAGGTTTTTATAGTCAGCAATGCATTGAGGAATGCTATTAAAAAGCTATTAAATAATTCATCCGCTACCAACATAGGTCAGGTGTGCCAATACTCAAATGAAACCCCAATAACCTTTATTCAGAAAACTATGTAATCCATCAAACTTCTTAGGTGAACAGTGGGTGTTACCTGATCAGCACAACATAGCCCCTTCTCTTTAGTTTCTGGTTCCTGTAATCCGTTCCTTCCGCATGCCATACATAGGTACCAGGTTCCTGTTTATTACCCCTGTATGTGCCATTCCAACCTTCTGATTCTATATTGGTATCACTGAATAATATTTGTCCCCACCGGTTGTAAATCCTAAAAACTTCAAGGGATTTTAATCCCAAAGCAACCGGCCTGAAAAAATCATTGCGGCCATCGCTATTGGGTGTAAATGCTGTTGGGACATAGATGCCGGCAGCCACGGTGTAAACCTTTACCTGGATACTATCATGATCGAAACAACCAAAGGTATTACTCACTTTTACGGTATATTTAATATCATTGAGGGGCATTGCCAGGGGGTTGACAATCCCAATATTATTCAGCCATTGCACAGGCCCCCACAGGTAGCTCGTGCCGCCGCTTGCATTTAGTTGTAAAGGCTGGTCAAGCACAATGGCGGTATCTTTTGGACCGGCATTCGCATTTACTTTTGAAACAGTGACAAAAATTGAACTGGTAATGGGTTTGGGGCAACCGAGTGTATCCCATACCGTTACCGTATAACGAATACCGGCAGGCGGTTTTACTGAAATGGGATTGGCGATTAACCGGTTGTTTAAGAAAGAAGGCGGACTCCAGGAATACTTGCTACCGCCTGTTGCCTGTAACTGCGCCGAGGTTCCAAAACAAATGGTGGTATCGGCGCCGGCCATTGCTTTTGGATACGGCACTACCGATATGGTAATATCGTCCTGAGCGGTACATTTGCCAATATTTGCTGTTACACGATAGGTAGTGGTGGTGGTGGGTATTGCCAGGGGATTTTTTAATAAAGGATTATTCAAACTCCCTATGGACGGGTTCTCCGTCCAACTATATTGTAGTGCATCTCCAGACAATGTGAGGATGATTGGGTCTGCCTGGCAAATGACCGTATCATTGCCCCCCTTTATAGTAACAAAACTTTTTACATTTACAAAAACTGAATCCCTTCCCGTGCAACCGTATGGATCAATAAGCTGTGCATAATACATTGTTGGTACATCCGGACTTACCAATGGTGAGGGTGAATTAAGGTTGCTGATATTGTAATCGGGGCTCCATAAGATTGTTCCAATACCAATGGCATTTAACTGCAGGGTATCAATGGTACAGATTAAGGTATCGTTAGTTAAATCCAGTGCAGGCTTATTCGTTATCAAAATTGTTTTATTTACGGTGCCCTTGCATCCTTTGTTGTTGGTTACGGCAAGCGAAACGGGGTAATTTGCTTCAGTGGCGTAAATATGAACGGGGTTTTGCAAAGCAGATAAATTGATGATGGCAGATCCGTCCCCAAAATTCCATTGCCAGGAATCAACAATCCCATAAGTGGTAACAGTTCTGTCTATAAACCGTATAGGTGTATTTTTACATTGGCCCAGAACAGAAAAATCAGGTGTAAAAACAGGATATACTTTTACAAGGGAAAAAGCAGAATCGGAACAGGGAAGATTTTTGTTTACTACCAATTTTAAAACATAGGTACCCGTATCGGGAAAGGTAAAACTGGGATTGGCAATATTGGATGTATCAGTAGAAACACCGGCTACCCCAAAATCCCAGGTATAGGTTTGAATATTGCCCCCCGTAGCTTTGTTACTAAATGATTTTGTAAATCCATCGCAACTAAAATATTCGGGTTCTAAAATCGCCTGGGTCAGCGAACAGTCGGCTACACTTATGTGCAATGATTTGTGAACAGAAGATTTTATGATATTGGTGCCTGGTTTATATTCAGTTACTGTGCAGGTAAGCACATAAGTACCCGGTATAGAAGGTGCAATACCACTGACGATACCTGTTAGCGGGTTGATGGTAACACCCGTTCCCAATGGGGCAGTCCCGGAAAAAGGGCCCTGGTAACCTACAAAGCTAAATGGCGGAGCATCCGACCTGCTATTACATTGTGAGCCATTGCCCCGTGAAGCATAATACGCATCAGTAAATGAATAAGAAAGGTCGTCCCCGTCAGGATCGGTAGCGCTAAAATCAAATGTAAAGTAATTGTCTTTACAAATAATGGCGGTATCGTTTTGCGAAAACCTGGCGCTTGAATTTTTATAAGCAAGCGGATCCCTTCCATTTGTGCCGGGTATATTAACTGTCCAGGTATCGCCAATTGTACTGGAGCCAGGCTGAAGATTAATGATATTAGCAATGCGGCAGCAGCGCTGGTAGGACAAAGTGTAGCCTGCTGAAGTAACGGGAAGGTCTTTTATAAATTCAAAAGTGGCGATTTTGTAACAGATATTTGGTATATCACTAATACACTCATGGCATTCCTGCCGGGTGCAATTTTGAACATCGATTACATCAGTATTCACCACATTGACTGTTTCAAACAGGCTATTGTCACCTGCGTTAAAAATAGAAACATTCACATCGGGGCACCACTGGTTGGAATTAAGTATGCATTCCGTATAGATCTTAAGTGTGACAACATACCTTGCAGAGTTGGCCGTGGCGCCGGGCCCCACATACCTGTAATAGAGCCATCCTCCTTTAGTGTGATTTGCAAGAGAAGGAAGCACAAGGCCGATAAAAAAAAACGTGATCAGAAAACTTTTCATTGATGAAAATTTAACCCTATGGACCACCCGGAATTACCACAACAATAACGAGATATTAAGGTACTACATTTCGTTGTTTAAACGGCAAAAAAATATTTATGGTTGCTTTGATTTACGGGAAGGTTAAACAATCCTGACACCTGCGTATAGTTTACCGCGGAAATATACAAAAGGTAAAAGGCAAATACCTGCAAACGCTTATGAGCAATCACGCAAACTGTAATTTGAAAACCGATGATGATCATTTTCTTAGAGGAGTGGTGAACATTATTTTCAACATGCGCACACCAGCGCTTTTTTACCGCAGGCCGTGGTTTTGCATGTTGCCGCCAATCAGGAACATTTCAATTCCGGGTTTCCCCGCTTGGTTAAGTGGCTCGTTAAACCGTTACCCATTCTACTTTTTCTTCTATTGGTTTTCGTTTACCCGTTGATGATGGTATTGCAACATGCCCGATATAAAAGAAACCTAATAATTTATCCGGCGCGGCTAAGCCAAAATGGTATTTTGCTTTGTCGAGATAGGTGATACCACCCGTAGTCCAGTAACCGCCCAAACCATAGGCCGCAACAGATAAATACATATTCTGCACGGCGCAGGCAACAGCTTCAATATCTTCGATCTCAGGAATCTGGCCGCCCGGGGTCCTTTTCATTCCGATTGAAATAATATGAGAAGCCAGCAGGGGTTGCAGTTGTAATTTCAGCAATTTGTCATTATTGTAAAGTTCACCGGCGGATTCCTTATAAATACGGCTTTGTATAGCTGCAAAGGTATGCAAACCCTTTCCGGTAAATATTTTGAAAAACCAGGGTTCAGCCTGTCCGTGGTTGGGCGCCCAGGTGGCATTTAAAACTATTTGTTTAACGATGTCATCAGGTACTTTTTTAGTTGTATCAAACTGTTTGGGAAATACGGAACGACGGTTGATTACCAATTGGTTAAAATATGCAGGTGTAAATTCCATCCTATTTTTTTTATACATACGAAGGTGATCCATTCCTGTTTCAGGGTTGTTATGAAATTGGAAAATTTTACTTCACCTGCCAGGTGAATGCATTATAAACCTGATATTTTTTAAAAGGGTGCCATCTTTATCACTGAAAACTAAGTTGAGGGAATTTAATTATAAGCGGTCTGGTGGCCTTTCTGCAAAGATTTTATATATCCATTTGACAGAAAGGCCGGAAATTTTGTACCTTCATTCGATTGTGCACCTGCAGTTAGCAATAATTTACCGGGGTGCTCACTAAATCATCGATCATCCTTTTATCAAAAAACCTAAAAATTATAAATAAAAATTATGGCTAAATCACAGGAAACATGGAGTAAAAAAGAAAGAGAAAAGAAAAAACAGAAAAACAAAAAAGACAAGGAAGAAAAAAAACAGGAAAGAAAAGATAATGCCAAAGACGGAAAAAGCTTTGACGACATGCTTGCCTATATTGATGAAAACGGCAATATTTCCTCAACCCCTCCTGATCCAAGAAAGAAGATAAAAATAAATGTTGAAGACATTGAAATTGGTGTCCCAAAACAAAAAGCATTTGATCCTGCAGATCTTATCAGGAAGGGAACGGTTACTTTTTTTAATGAAGCAAAGGGGTATGGATTTATAAAAGACCTGGAATCACAGGAAAGCGTTTTTGTTCACATGAATGCGTTTTTAGATAATATAAAAGAAAATAGCAAGGTAACATTTGAAGTTGAAATGGGACCAAAAGGCGCCAATGCCATAAATGTAAGACTTACCGTTTAAAAACGCTGCTGCTAAATGATCATTTTTTTATCGGGGTGATTAAAAAATGATCATTAAATAAAATGTTTTTCCCGGAATCAGCTAAGACCTGATCGTACTGCAAAACCATTTTTGTTTTTATTACTACTTGCCGGGCCTAGGGTACCAACTAAATTTTTTGGTGGCAAATTGCTTAAAGTGGCATCAAATAAAGGCTTCCTTCTTCCGGCAATTAAGTGTGTCAGGCAGGCAGACAGGGAATGGTACAATTTCATTTTTATATTATTTCATGGCCAATAGTAATTAGTTTACCGGTATGAATAAGTTCATTTTTATCATCTCTTCAACTATTTTATTTAGTTGCAGCCAACCCGATTACAAAAATCCCCATATCGTAATATATACTGCATACGGCGATATGGAATTGGAACTTTTTCCCGAACAGGCACCAGCTACCGTTGCCGCTTTTTTATCCTATATTGACTCTGGGTTTTATACAAACAGTTCTTTTTACCGGGTAGTATTGCTCGAAGGATTAAGCCCCGCAGGTAATACGGGACTTATACAGGGTGGCACCTGGCAAACGAATGATAAGTTACATCCTTTTGTGCCTGGTATCGTACACGAATCCACCAAACAAACCAGGTTATCGCATACCAACGGAACTATTTCTCTTGCAAGGACAACCGCCGGAACAGCCAGTACTGAATTTTTTATTTGCATCGGCGATCAAACCCAGTTTGATTTTGGAAATGGAGGCGCAGGCGATGATGGACTGGGTTTTGCCGCTTTTGGAACTGTATTTAAAGGCATGGCGACAGTCAGGAAAATACAGGTACAACGCAAAAATGATCAGCGCTTTGTTGAAAAGATTATAATAAATAAAATAGAAAGGCGGTAAACAATAAAGAATGAATGAGGAAGGATAAGTAAGAAACAACTCATACTAATCATCAGGAATTACTGAACATGTCCACCGTTTCTTCCTCCACCTCCGCCAGGGTAGCTTTATACCGGATAATGTTTCCACCGATTATTAAAATACAAAAGCTTAAAATAGAACAGGATGCCATCACACCCGTCATTGGTAAGGCCGTGTGATTGCTTAAAAAACTTACCAGCGCAGAGGTAAAAGCGCCTATCCCCATTTGAATTGCTCCCATTAATGCGGAAGCGCTTCCGGCATTTTTACTAAAAGGAGCCATGGAAAGCGCAGAAGAATTGGGGAAAGTGAAGCCCTGGCAGCTAAGAAAAATTAAAATGAATACGATAGTGCCGGGGAGTGCGATCCAGCCATTGAGGGATCCCACGAACAGGCAGATACCCGTAATACTTTGACAAAATAATGCCACCCTGATGATCTGTTCACTTCTGTATTTCCCTAATAATATGCTGTTGACCTGGCTCGAAACGATCAGCCCCCCGGCCACCAAAGCAAAGATCCATCCATATTGCTTTTCCGAAACTTTATAAATTTCCATAAATACAGACGGTGACCCGGCAATATATGCATAGAGGCCGGCCGCAGCAATTGCGCCGGTAAAAGCATAGGTATAAAATTGTGGTTCTTTTAATACCCCCCAGAAGCTGCTGATTATCGCGGCAGGCTTTAACGAATAGGTTGGATCAGGTTGCCGGCTTTCCGGCAGGAGGAAATGAATCGCTGCGAGTAATACCGCAGCCATAATTGCAAGCAGCACAAATACATAATGCCAGCCAAATGCTACGGTAATATATCCCCCCAGTGTTGGAGCGATAATGGGTGATACGCCCACCACCAGCATCAGCATTGAAAATACTTTCGCATTATCCGCCACCGCAAACAGGTCCCTCACCATTGCCCGGGATGCTACCATTCCTGCGCAGCCACCCAGGGCCTGCAAAAACCGTAAAGCGATCAAACTATCTGCAGACCCAGCCATTGCGCATAATGCGGTGGCAACAAGGTATAATGAAAGACCAACATACAGTGGCTTTTTACGACCAAAACGGTCAAGCAGTGGGCCATAAATAAACTGGCCAATGGATATCCCGATAAAAAAACTGGATAACGACAAAGAAACACGCGCCACCGTAGTATGCAGGTCGGCTGCGATATTTGTAAAAGCAGGCAGGTACATGTCAATCGAAAAAGGCCCGATCGCTGTAATCATACCTAAAATAAGTATTAATGTAAATTTTTTCTTTACTGTCATCCCTGGCTTTAATGTGTAAAATCTATCTCACCAATGGGTAAGTCATTACCGTTTCCTGCAAAGCTTATAAATATCATCTCAATTTTGATCTCCCCAGCTTACAGGGATGGTGCACCCTTCGTTATCTAAATTAATCGGAGCGATTAAAACTAAAGGAAGAACTTCTATTTCAAATGTGCTAATTTGCTAATGCAAGAATGCCCCAATTCCACCAGTAAATAATCTACCAAAAAAGTGACAACTTGTTTGTATTTTTTTTGCCCTGTCGCTTATCTGCCCCGGCTACTTCGGCTATTTGGTACAGTTAGTATCGTGCAATGAGTAAAGTTGTGCTTAAACATAACAATCTATTGTATGGATCGTACCCAGAAAAACCGGCCATCTATTTAAAAATTTCATTTAACAGACCCGCTAAATGTACCCCTCCTTTCAACAGTTGCCGGTTCAGTATTTCTACATAATTAAAATTATATTTATAATCCAGCTTTTGATTGGGCAGGGTTATTTCACTGTAGATTTTTTCTGCCAACTGGTAAGATTCATATATCCATTTACTCACCGGTTCCTGCTGCCATTCATTTCTTTGTTGCGGTGTAGTATGATTGATGGCACGTGCATATTCTGTATAACTTAACTGTTGAAACTGGATCAACTGGTCATCCCATAACTGGTGTAAATTTTTTGAGTCATTAAACCATAATACCCTTATTTTATTACCACCCAGGTCTTCTAACCGGCCTGTGTGCATGGGCTGATGTATATCACCCACCAAATGAACGAGTAACCTTAAATAGAGCGTTTTCTTTTCCGGCGAAAGTTCTTTCTTTTTTAATTCAACGACTAAAAAATTGATTTTCGTGTATGCATCGGTAGCGGTGTCTTTATTAAGATAAGCTTGTATTTCATTAGCAGATAAACCTGATTTAAAATTAATATAGTGCCAGTTTGATAAGTAGTTATACGAGGAATCAGATTTTACAAAATCAGCCCAGTTGCTTGCCATCGCAATGGATTCCGTTCCTAAAATTTTAATTATTTCTTTTTTTGCTTTTTTAGTAAGGTAACCATCTGCTATTTCGCCAACAATCCGGTGCCCTTCCACACCCCAGGCCATGGACACAAAGGGCAGGTAAAAGAATATACCTATCCACGCTAATTTTTTTATGCTAGTCGGAATCATAACAGGGTATTTACTTGTTTTAAAGATACAATTGAAATCAAAAATAAGTGAATACAAGTAATTGGTAACGCCCAAGTCAAAAAAACTACTATTCCGGTTCCTTTACAAGTTGGATTCTATAAAAAAGCCTCCCTAAAAAGGGAGGCGCTCATTTTAACCGGATGACTTTATTTTTGTTTTACAATTTTCAGGTTGGTTTCCTTTTCTTTATTCTTTATCCTGATAATATAGGTACCGGAGGGTAAAGATGAAATGTCCACGTTCGTATTTAGCTGGCTGGTTCTTTGTTTTGCCAAAAGCTTACCATAGATATCAAACAGCAGGATTTCAGCGGTACCTTTTAGTTCATTCATGCGTACCGTAACTGATTTAGTTGCAGGATTCGGGAAAACAATTGTTTTAGTGATAATATCCTCAACAGGGGTTTCACCAAAAGAAGCTGTACCCATATCTATTTTTAACGTGTAACAGTCGTTGCTATTATTCGCGCCATCATAGCCATAAACCTTCAGGTAATAATTACCGGGTAAATAAGTCCTGGCAAACGATTCGCTGCGGGTTCCCCCATTCTGAGAAATAGCCAATTGCGAATTACCATTACTTTTATACAAACGGATATCATAATCATCCGGTAACGATGTTAAGGTGACGGTTGCTGTACCCGTAGTTAATATTACAAACTTGTAGTAGTCATTATCATTGACCGGGCTGATCAGTCCGGTGATATCGGTATTTACCGGAATTAGCGCAGCACCCGCAGCAGTTCCATTTGAAGCGATATCATACTGACTTGCGCAACCGGCAGATGCAGTTTTGAAATTCATCGTTAAAGAAACGCTGCTGACTTCTGCGCAATTGGCAGATACTCTCCAGTTATAGTCGGTGGCTTCTGCAAGTCCTGTAATACTTACTGAAGTGGAAGTGGTTGCTGCAGCCGCAACGGTCCAGGCTATTGCACTGCTTTGTTTATATTCCACGGTATAATTAACAGCCCCTGCAACTGCTGTCCAACTGGTAGTGGCGCTGTTAGTGGTAATGGCCGTTGTGGTCAGACCGGTTGGCGCAACACATGTAACGATGGTGGCGGTAGTGAATTGGGCCTGTGCGGCCGAACTGCTCCCATTTGCGCAATTGCTAAGCACCTGCCAATCATATAAGCTTGCATCAGTAAGACCGTTAATGTTTACCGAAGTGGCAGTAGTGGATGCGGCAGCGGTAGTCCAGGCAGATGCTATGTTTAATTTGTATTGGACGGTGTAACTGACAGCTCCTGCAACTGCGGTCCAACTGGTAGTGGCACTGTTAGTGGTAATTGCCGTTGTGGCCAGACCGGTTGGCGCAACACATGTAACGATGGTGGCGGTAGTGAATTGGGCCTGTGCGTTCGAACTGCTCCCATTTGCGCAATTGCTAAGCACCTGCCAATCATATAAGCTTGCATCTGTAAGACCGTTTATGTTTACCGAAGTGGCAGTAGTGGATGCAGCCGCTGTTGTCCAGGCGGATGCTGCGTTTAATTTGTATTCAGCAGTATAATTAATGGCCCCTGCAACTGCTGTCCAACTAATGGTAGCGCTGTTGGTTGTGATGGCAGTTGTGGCCAAACCGGTTGGCGCATTGCAGGTTAAGGAAGAACAATCCAGGAAGCTTAAGGTTTGATCGTTCCTCGAATTGGAAGACCCTTGCAGGGCACCAATGCCCATACCCCTTCTTGCAAAAGCCTTTATTATTGCGCAACTGTATTGGGCAGCAAAAAATAATGTATCTGCTTTAAGAATCGCATTCCGCCCATCTATAAAACCCGGACTGCAGGGTTGTAAACGTAGTCCTTCCATTACCAGTTTTAGCGCAATGGAATTACCGCCTGTCCCATTGATATTAAAAATATTTTGATTGATACCTGTTTGTTGTATTATTTCCCAGGTCATATCCCAAAGTGCTGTGCACCAGATAGTACCCACTCCATGCGGCGCAACTACTGAAGCAAGGTTTCCATATGTCATTGGATTTACAGCCATATCGGTAGTATACCTATACTGGCGGATACCCAAACCGGTATTGGGCTGGTTTAAGGCGTAAGTGCCAATGCCGCGGGGTTTGCTGAACCCGTCACCCGGTAAAGCATTCGCCCAGTCGTGTGTAATCATTAAGGCAAAATAATCACTCCAGCCCTCCCCCATTTGTTCTGCATTTGTTAAACAGGTACTTCCATTGCCGGTTAGCCGGTTACTGATACCATGGGTGTATTCATGGGCGATGATGCCATTATCCACATCACCGTCACGATCCGGTGAAGGGGCTGTCCACAGGTACATTTGCATCCGTCCTCTTCCCCCATCTGCCGGTGTGGAAAAATTGGCGTTATTGGTGCCGCTGCCATCCTGAGCTTCCGCTAATACATAGTCACCTTCTGCTCCACCCCTGCCCTGGTTATTATTTTGAAAATTCCCGGATGCTTCATCAAATCCGTACAGGTAAGAAAAATCATGCATAAGGTTATTCCAGTAAAATAAGTTTGTGGTATTAAATTGTTGATTAGGTGCTGTGGTGCGTGTGGAAGGCGCCAGGGTAAAATCGGGTACAAAGTCGAAACTGAGGCTGGGTTGAGGAGTTGCCGAGGTTTCGGAAATGCCCGCCTGGTTATTAGCATCCCTGTCCTCGTAGGCATAAACATTATTACCCCTTGTGTTGCTATAGATTATACTACCATCATTATGCCAGCCCAATGAAGTTGCATTACCAGGTGACATTGTCCAAGGATCGGTAACCAGTACATTTGCGCCACCCGGGTGCAGCGGGCTTTCGGCCGGGTATTTAATTACACGATACCTGGCAGTGTTCACTACCAGCGGGCTTTCAGCGGCATCGCTGTTATTTGTTACTGTTACCGGTTCCTTTTCCGAACCTGAATTTTGCAAGGGGTGCAGGTTATTCACGTGAGCCTTTACCGAATGTGCTGTATTATCCCAGTTACATTTAACAGTAAGGCTTTGCTTATTGATAACCGAATTATTTTTAGCATCAATTCTTACCAGCCAGTAATCTTCATCATTCAGCGGAGCAACAAATACCTGCCAGGCTAACTTTAACGCTTTGCCTTCATCAACGGGCAACCATATTAATTCAGCAGTCATGTTTTCAATCGAAACATTTTGTTTCCCGAAATCAATTTTTTTGCCATTATCGGGGGATATGGATGCCATGATATCCTGTGGCGGCCTGACATTCAATGCGGCCAAAGAAGCCTTTAGGGCAGTTGCGGCGCTAATAACCGGAATACCGCTTGCGTTCCCGGTCAATCTGTCTATTGTTTGTAAACGTTCCCCAACAGTAGAAACCAACTGGTCATTTTTAAAGGCAAGTACCTGTAGCTGGTTGTAAACTGGAATGTCCTGGTAAACCTGTTGTACATGCACCATCCTGATGGTTGTTCCCGGGATAGTATAGGTACCTGAAATAATAGAGTTACCCAGGTCTCCAGATTGTAACCCTGTAGCAGAAATATTCTTTTCCAGCAACCTGGCAGCAATATTTTTTTCGATAGCTGGAACCTGGGCCTTACAATAAAATGCAAAAATCAATAATCCGGCGAAGAGGAAATGTTTTTTCATGATTAGCTTTTGTACCGTTAAGAAAGAAAAGGAAAAGACCTGTCGAACAATTATTAAAATTTTGGATAAAAAGTATATAAGCTAAATTTAACATTTAGTTTTAGATATATAAAATTTTGTTTTCGAAAACCGGAGTATTTATTCATAATGAAGCCAGCTTATGATCCTTAAATACCTCATAAACCCGCAAATTTACACGGCAGGAAAAATATTCACCCTATTTACTTTTTAATCCAGTTAATACTGATTAGTTTAGCCGTTCAAAAAAAAAATTATGAAAAAGCTACTTGTCATACTTGCTATTGCTTCAGGCAATTTATCTGTTGCACAAACACTTACTACGCCGCAGCCGAGTACCACGCAAACCATCAAACAAAATTTTGGTTTATCTTCTATCGAATTGTCTTATTCGCGGCCCAATGCCAAAGGGCGCAAAATAATCGGCGAACTGGTACCATTTGGTAAAGTATGGCGTACCGGAGCCAACCAGGCAACTACGCTGAGTTTTGGTGATGAGGTTACGATTGGTGATAAAAAGATCGCTGCCGGAAAGTATGGCCTTCTTTCAATTCCCGGTAAAGACAACTGGATATTGATCATCACCAAACAACTGGATGTAACTTCTCCTGCGGCCTACAAAGAAGAAAGCGACGTGGTAAGGGTAAATGTAAAACCAATGCTGTTAAAAGAAATGGTAGAAACCTTTACGATACAGTTTGCGAATGTAAAAGCCAGTTCCTGCGAGTTGAGCCTGATGTGGGAAAATACAGCGGTTATCCTTCCGGTTTCAACTGATGTAGACAGTAAAGTGATGAACCAGATCAACAACATTATGAGTAAAGACAACCTTCCGTATTTTAATGCCGCAATGTATTATTTGGATAATGGTAAAGATCTGAACCAGGCATTAACATGGTTCAATAAAGCAACTGAACAAAATCCTACTGCATTTTGGATTCATCATCAAAGGGCGAATTGCTTAGCCAAATTAGGTAAAAAGGAAGATGCTGCGGTGGCGGCTTCAAAATCATTGGAGTTGGCGACAACTGCAAAAAATGCAGATTATGTAAAATTAAATGAAGACCTACTTAAAACATTAAAATAGTTTTTTTAAACCGAAAGGGGTTTTATTTTTCTAACATAATTGGCTGGCAGCTTCGCATTTATCGAAACTGCCGGCCAATTTATTTTTACTCCTGTTAACTACCGGCCCCGGCAGGACTAAAACATAGTACCCAATACAACATAATTAAATAATTCTGAACGTAACCTATGCCGGCTTATTGGTAAAAAAACAATTGACAAGCTTATTTCCAATAGCCTACCCCAAAAAAAATCCGCCCCGGATTGTTACCGGGGCGGTTGAAATGCCTGGTCATAATTTTATTGCCTGACCAGTTTAACTGCAAATTGTTTGCCTTCAATAACTACTGTGGCGAGGTAGGAACCTCCTGCTAACAGATGGCTGTTTTTAATGCTCACCAAATTGATACCCGCCTGTATAACCTGTTGCCGGTTGTAAAATACCCTGCCGCTCATATCGGTAACCCTGATCCGGGCAAGCTGCCTGCTGGTTACATTGATCCTGAGTACCGCATCCTGCACAAAGGGGTTAGGATAAACATCTACCATTGTCATCAGATCTTTATCCAGTTTAACAACCGCCACAGGAGAGTATTCATATCTACCGTCTTTATCAACGATCTTAAGCCGGTAGAACATGGTTGACCCGGTCGAAAAACCTACCGCATTGATATCTTTAAAACTATAAGCTGACCCTGTAGCATTATTGTGTGATTCCAGCGTACCGGCTTTTACAAACAGGGTACCATTTACAGAACGCTCTATTTCGTAATGGCTGCTGTTTAGTTCGGATGCCGTGGACCAGTTAACCAAAACATCATTCTTTACTTTGTTTGCAAAAATATTCAGCAGTTTTACCGGAAGGGTAATGCTGCCGGTAAATTCATAAGCGCCTATATCCGGTGTGGCAGCCCTGGATACGTTTAGTATATCTGTGGTGATACCAACACCGGCGCCCAGGTTATCCAGTAGTATTTCCCTGGGAGCAAAGTTGCCTGCAACGGGATTTGTAAACAATGGTTCCATTGCAACAGATGCGGCATCCTGCCCGGATGCACCCTGCCATAGGGCCAGCGTGGCATAACTGGTAGCAGGTGCGGGTACTGCGAGGTAGCCCGTAAAATTAGTGCCTGCGGGGCTTGTCATTAAGAGATCATTATTATCTGAGGCAATAGTGCTTGCGGTTGTGGTAGCGCCAAAATAAAGCAGGTGTTTAGCCCCTGCGCCACCCCGTGAAATTTTAATGATATTGTTTTTAAATTCGATGCCGCGGGCAGTAGTTATTTGATAAAAACCCCTCGTAGCAGCCGTTCCGGCATAAGCCGCATCTTCCATTGAAATGGTATTATGGTAGTAGCGAACACTATCTGAACCGGAATTATACAGCGCGTATTGTATACCACCGCCATTAAAATTATAGATCAGGTTATTACTTACTATATTTTCATTTCCCGGGGTGGCATCGCAGGCTGTGAAATAGATGCCATAGGCGGCACTTGCATCGGCCAGGCTGCCTGCATAAGGATCATGTATACGGTTTTTGGAAACCTTTGCATTGAGACTTAGCGCGGTAAAAAATACTCCCGTAAAGTCAGTGGGCGCCAGCCTAAGCGGGCGGCTGATATCATTGCCCTCTACCAGTGTATTGTTAGTGCCGCTTACATAGATACCTTCTTCATCGGCATCCTTAACAATATTATTGATTACCTGGTTGTTTTGTATCAATGCCGTGGTAAGGCCAACAAGGCTTATACCATAGTTGCCGCCATTAACTGTGTTGTTACTCACTATGGTATTATCTGCATTGCCCCCCGTAGTTGTTGCAAGAGTAGCGGAGCCACCGATGGCAATACCTGAATAGTTGGTAGAGGTTGAACTAGTGTTGATATTGATCGTGCAATTGCTGATCGTATTATCATCCGCATCTCCCAGTACCTGGATACCATAACCATACTCGGTGGTGGCAGAACCAGTTGCAGTAATCACCAGGTTATTGATGGTGATATAATCTGCGCCATTAAGTTTAATACCGGCTCTCTCGTTGGTATTAGTGGAGTTAAAGGTCAGTACCCTTCCATTTCCGTTAAATACAATCCTGCTGGATGGCCCCGCACCGACGATTTGCGGGATGGTTACCTGTTCGTTATAAGGGCCGCTGGCGGGATCAACATTAAACGTTATAGGTCCGGCAATACCACAACTCAGAGCATTCAATGCATGCGCAAACGACTGGAAATTACTTCCGCCCGTGGCTTGTGTACTGTTAATGGTATAAGGGCCGGCAGGCAATGGTGGAGTGACTACTACTTGTATTTCGGAGGAATTTTGTGTATTGCCGCTACAGGTTACGGCAACCCTGTAAAACATGGTGGTGGTTGGATTGATATCAAAATCAGGAGTAGTTAATACCCCGCTGATATTAGTGAAACTGCCACCGGATGTTGCTGCGCTCTGCCAACGATAAGTTTGCCCCGCGCCAACAGTTTGGCCCGTTAAATTTAAAGACACCAGGGTTCCCGAACATACCGGTAACAAAGGAGTGGCGGTGGCGGTACCCGGCGTTGGTGGAGAAGTGCAGCCCGAAATGGTGATCTCGTAAGCGCCGATATCAGGCGTGGCGGCGCTTCTCGCAGTATTCAAAATATCAGTTGTTACGCCAACCGGAACGCCGGTGTTATCAAGGGTAGGTTCAAACGGGGTGTAATTTCCGGCTGCGGCATTGTTAAATTGCGGCTCCGTAGCTACAGAAGCTGCATCCATACTGCTGCCGGTCTGCCAGTCGGTGAGTGTCGCGTAATCGGTTACCACCGGTAAAGCGAGGTACCCAGTATAATTGGTTCCCGACGGGCTATTAATAAACAGATCATTATTGTCGGAAAGGATGCTACTGGCGGTGGTAGTAGCCCCGTAATATACTACATGTTTAATTCCTGTACCTCCCCTGGTTATTTTAATAATATTATTCCTGAATTCGATACTGCTGGCTGTGGTTAACTGCAGAAAACCGCGGGTTACTCCGCCGGTAGATGCGGCATTGTCCAATACTATAGTATTATGGTAATACCTGGCACCATCCGAACCACTGTTGTAAATACCATACTGTATTCCTGAGGCGCTATTAAAGTTGTAGACAAGATTATTGGTCACTCTATTTTCACTGCCCCCCGGTGCATCACAGGCATTAAAAAAAATGCCATAGGCAGTACCGGTTTGGGTGGTGGCTGCATTATGGGTATCGTGTATACGGTTGGCGTTTACCAGCATGTTAAGGCACCCGGTTGCTATTTCAATACCGGCAAAAGTGGTAACAGCGGCACGGTTCGTCCGGTGAATATTATTGTTACTTATAACTGTACCGTCATTATGTGTTAATTCTATTCCGGTTGCATAAAAATCGTGGATGGTGTTATTACTGATATTGTTATTCGGGGATTTTGTAGCGGCAATCCCATTCATAATGATACCCTGGTAGGCCCCGGTAATGGTATTTCCGGTAATGGTGGTATTATTGGCATTGTTACCTGTGGTTGTTACACTGCTGGGTGAACTGGATGCAACTATGCCTGCACTGTTGGCCTGGGTGGTGCTGGTAACAGCGGACATATTGATGGTACAGTTAGTAATACGGTTATAATCTGCTTCGTTTTGTAAATGAATTCCCCACCCGTAGGTTGCATCGAGGCCGGTTATATTTAGATTGTTGATGGTTACATAATCTGCGCCATCTAATTTGATGATATGCCTTATCCCGGTAACCGGTGTAAACTGCAGCGTCCTTCCATTACCATTGAAGATGATTGTATTTACGGCGGAACTACCCGTAATTGCAGGAATGGTAAACTGTTCTGTATAAGGGCCGCTGGCAGGGGAAACATTAAAAGTTACGGGCCCCGCTATACCGCAAGCAATAGCATTCACTGCATCTCCAAAAGACTGGAAATTGCCGCCACCGGTTGACAGCGCACTGTTAATGGTATAGGTACCTCCCGGGAATAGCCCGGGTACCACAACCTGTATCTCCGAAGAATTTTGAGTATTTCCACTACAGGTTACGGCAACACGGTAAAAAAGGGTGCTGGCCGGATTGACATCAAAATTTGGATTGGTTAATACCCCGCTGACATTGGTGAAACTTCCTCCGGATGTAACCGCACTCTGCCACTGGTAGGTTTGTCCCGTGCCAACAGTATGACCCGTTAGGTTTAAAGACACCAGGGTTCCTGAACAAACCGGGCCGGCAGGAGAGGCGGTGGCAGTTCCCGGGGTTGGCGGAGCCGTACAGCCCGAAATGCTGATCTCATAAGCCCCAATATCAGGTGTGGTGGCGCTCCTTGGGATATTCAAAATATCCGTAGCTACGCCAACAGGGATACCTATATTGTCCAGCGTTGGATCAAATGGAGTATAATTACCGCTTGCAGCGTTGTTGAACTGGGGTTCCTTAGCTACCGAAACTGCATCTTGGCCGCTTCCGGCCTGCCAGTTCGCCAGGGTAGCATAATCGGCTACGGACGGTAGAGCCAGGTAACCGGTACTATTGGTTCCAGCCGGGCTGTTGATGAAGAGATTATTACTATTGGAAACAATGGTGCTTGCGGTGCCGGTAGCTCCATGGTATACTACATGCTTGATGCCGGTACCACCCCTCGTTATTTTAATGATATTATTCCCGAATTCAATGCCCCGGGCCGTTGTTAACTGGTAAAAGCCGCGGGTGGTTCCTGCGGTGGAAGATGCATTGTCCAGTACGATGGTATTGTGATAATACCATACACTGTCTGAACTGCTGTTGTACAACCCATATTGTATGCCCGACCCACTATTAAAATTGTACACCAGGTTATTAATTACCTTGTTTTCATTTCGTGTCGGTGCATCACAGGCATTAAAAAATATCCCGTATGCTGCTCCTGTCTGAGCGGCGCCGGCATTATGGGTATCGTGAATCCGGTTAGCATTTACCACCGTGTTAATGTTACCTGTTCCTATTTCAATACCGGTAAATGTGGTAACAGCGGTACGGTTTGCACGGTGGATATTATTGTAACCTAAAACTGTTCCATCGTTTTGAACTAACTCTATTCCGGTTGCATAAAAATCCTGTATGGTATTATTGCTGATATCATTTCTGAAAGATTTCGTGGCGGCAATCCCATTCAGGATAATCCCCTGGTATGCTCCGTTAATGATATTGCCGGTGATGATGGTATTATTGGAATTGTTACCGGTTGTTGTAACACTACTGGACGAGTTGGAGGAAACTATGCCCGCACTGTTAGACTGGGTGGTGTTGGTAACAGCGGTTAAATTAATAGTACAATTCGTTATGCTATTAAAGTCTGCCCCGTTTTGCAAATGTACCCCCCAGCCATAAGTTGCATCAAGACCGGTTATATTAAGATTATTGATGGTCACATAATCGGCTCCGTTTAACCTGATGATATGTCTTGCTCCCGTAACCGGGGTAAACTGAAGTACCCTTCCATTACCATTGAAGGTGATGGTATTTACAGCAGAAGCGCCTGTAATGGACGGAATAGTAACCTGTTCTGTATAAGGGCCACTTGCCGGGGCAACGTTAAACACAACAGGACCGGCTATACCACAGTTCAATGCAGTGAGTGCGGCTGCAAATGTTTGAAAATTAGTTCCACCGGTGGCTTGTGCGCTGTTGATAGTATAAGTTCCCGCCGGCATAGCCGGGGTGGCTGTAACTAAAACAGGGACGGAATAGGTTGTAACTCCGCCACAGGTGACACCAATCCTGTAATAAGTGGGAACAGTTGGGTTAACTACTGTTGATGAAGTACCCGAAGATGCAGTGAAATCTGTGTAAGGCCCGCCCAGTGCAGCCGAACTTTGCCAGGTATAGGTTTGACCGGTACCGGAACTGTTACCCGTTACATTGAGTGTTACAGCTGTTCCTGCACACACAGGGGTTGAAGGCAATGCCGTTGCAACTCCCGGCACAGGTGGTGAAGTACAGGCGGACCCGGTTGAAAAAGTAATACGTATATTGGGCCGGAACTTATATGCAGCAACAGTTCCGTTGAGTGTTGCAGGGCCGGTTGTGCCTGTTGCGCCAATGATCCTGTCTGTAGGGGTACCCGATGTGTATTGCCACTGAAAAAAATTTGTTGCGCCCGTAGTACCACCTGTCATCGACAGGTCGGTAGCTATTTCCAGCGAGCCGCCGGTATACACAAATGGGGTAACAGCCCAGTTCACCCATCCGACAGGATCAGGTAAACTAAAGGCTGCATTATTATACACTTCAGTATGAGTTGTAAGGATGGATGCCCAGGTAGTGGTGGTTGCTAAGCTTGTATTAGAAGTGTTGGCCATGTACATTTTAAAATTTGCCGGGATTAATAACTGCGCCACATTTCCTTTATAAAATTCCACCGCAGTAATCGTAGAGCCCGCGACAATTCCGGCAGCAGATAGTTCCGCGTCGGTAAAAAGAATATTGCTCCTTACCATAGTGGTGGTGGAGCCGGCGGAAAACCGGTAAAACGGGCTGTATAATGTGGCAGGGGGTAGATCTGTCCCGGCGCCTATCTGCACAGTTTGCCCCGTAACGAAATTAGCAATGAGCATTGCTGTTAGCACCATTCCGTTAAGGAGCACAGACGTGTAAAATTTTTTCAAAATCTTTGATTTTTTGAGTAAATGAATAATTGATACCCCGGTTTCAAAATAAAAAAATGGATTAATGGGGATTGGAGTAAAACAGAAAGCTACAATACAATGGTATGTAATGATTGCTGTTAGTTTGGAAAGTTATTACAAAAATATAATTTTCATAAATATTTTATATTTTAATATTGTGTTGATCTCATTTGCCCGGTTTACATAAATTATAGCTTTGGGTGTGACGCTAACTGTTTTTCAATTTATCATATACCTCCTTTTAGTTTGGTAATTACCGGATAAGCAGGTCTTTATTTAGTCGATTATGATACTTTAGCACATCGTAAATACGTTGGTACCACGAGGCCAAAAATGCCGTAGTATATTTTATTAATTGCATTTGCAACTCACCCGGTAACCGCCCCTTTCTTTCATTTTATATTTATCCTTTGCATTAGTGGCAAAATCCGAACATTTTCCAATTTCACATTTCATCGCCGGATGATCGCAAATGGCTGTTCCATCATCCCGCGTAATTTTATCGAATTCCCAATGTTCCGCTTCCTTCGCCACTCCAATATCCCTTGTGTGCGTAATGGTAAACTTCCCTGTACTGTCAGTCATTCCCGAACCTGGCAGACCAACCGTTTCATTTTCATCATAAATTATTACAGCTACTTTCACGGCAGCAGGCAGGGGCCCGGCGCATGAATTAGCCAGGGTGATATCTCCCTGGATAGTGTAAGTTTCAGTTTTCTTATTTCCCCTGCAGCCTATTATCACAATTGTCAATAAAAGGATGATACTTAGCAACACCATGTTATGCTTTTTCATATTTTCTTTTTTTTTGTACCTGTAACATATCAAACAAAATATGACTCCTGAAATCGCAAATTTTCCCGGAAAGCCAGCCAAATGGTTATTCACCTGGAAAGTTCACACTGTCAAATCAATGTTGACATGACACCAGTAAAAGAGGTTAAATAAATAAGTGACTGATAAAGATAAATAACTGGTTAAGAAAATGCAATAGCCACTATTAAAATATTAATTGCAACGAATTGACCGGTCACACGCGGGTTTTTGAAATGCGCCCTGTTAAAACTATGTTCCGCTATTTGTTTATATTAGATTTAGATTTGTATTATCATTAAAATAAATGCGGCTAATGAAAGACCTCGTTAAAACTTATAAAATAAAAGCCAACGATTTTGTTTTCTATTTTGATAAAGATGAATCGGCCGGTATAGATCTGCTGCAAAAATCCCCCACTGAGTTTAATTGTATAAAAGAGCACCGTTCCGTTAATGCCATACTGGTGGAAGCCGACACCCCCCGTAAGAAATTCAAAATTGCTGTCGAAGGCGAAATATTTTCAATTGAAATTAAAGATGTGCTGGACCAGATGGTTGAAATTATGAGCCTTGGTTCAACTGGTAATAAAAAGCTTACCCATATTAAAGCGCCCATGCCGGGATTGGTGCTGGAAATCGCTGTTATGGAAGGACAACAGGTAACCCAGGGGGATAAAATTTTAATACTTGAAGCCATGAAGATGGAAAATACCCTCGCGATCCCGGTCAACGCTGTTATTAAAAAAATATTTGTATCAAAAGGGCAAGCTGTTGAAAGAGGACAGGTTTTAGTGGAACTGGAATAACCACTGGTTTTTCCACTGAGCAGCATAGGCAGGTAACCTTATTGGTGAGTAGTAAGGAAGACAACCCTGACAAGGCGCCCGGGGCACATTTAAAAATAAAAATATTTTACAATAACCTGATCATGCAAAAAATATTAGTCGCTAACCGTGGTGAGATTGCTTTAAGAATAATGAGAACCATCCGGAAAATGGGGATCAAATCGGTTGCGGTTTTTTCGGAAGCTGATAGAAATGCACCTCATGTATTATTTGCGGATGAAGCCGTTTTCCTGGGGCCCGCCCCTTCCGCCCTGTCTTATCTTGATGGGGAAAAAATAATTGCCTTTGCGAAAAAATTGGGCGTGGATGGCATTCATCCCGGCTATGGGTTTTTAAGTGAGAACGCTGATTTTGCACAAAAAGCAGCCGAAGCGGGCATCAATTTTATAGGTCCAGACCCTGCGGCGATGAGGGTGATGGGATCCAAACTTGCGGCAAAGGAATGTGTTAAACAGTTCAATATACCCATGGTTCCGGGTACTGACCAGGCAATTGAAGATATCGCCCCTGCCAAAGCAATCGCTGCAAAAATTGGTTATCCCCTGTTAATAAAAGCTTCTGCCGGGGGTGGTGGAAAAGGCATGAGGGTGGTGGAAAAAGAAGCTGACCTTGAAGAGCAGATGCAAAGGGCCACCAGTGAAGCGAAATCATCTTTTGGCGATGGGGCAGTTTTTATAGAAAAATACATTTCTTCGCCCAGGCATATTGAAATACAGGTGCTGGCAGACAAATATGGCAATGTGGTGCACCTGTTTGAACGCGAATGCAGTATCCAGCGCCGCCACCAGAAAGTAGTGGAGGAATCTCCTTCTACCATTCTTACCCCTGAACTTCGTAAAGCCATGGGCGCGGCGGCGGTAATGGTGGCCAGGTCCTGCAACTACACCAGCACGGGTACGGTTGAATTTTTATTGGATGACCAGCTTAATTTTTATTTCCTGGAAATGAATACCCGTTTGCAGGTTGAGCATCCCGTTACTGAAATGATCACCGGTAAAGACCTGGTGGAAGAACAAATAAAAATTGCAAGGGGTGAACCACTTGATTTTACGCAGGATGACCTTTCCATCAACGGGCATTCCATTGAACTGAGGGTGTATGCGGAAGACCCGCTGAATAATTTTTTACCCTCGATTGGTACGCTTACCACCTATATAAAACCTGCAGGTGAAGGGGTTCGGGTAGATGATGGTTATGAAGAGGGTATGGCGATCCCCATTTATTACGACCCGATGATCGCAAAATTGGTTACGCACGGAAAAGACAGGCTCGATGCTTTACAAAAAATGAAAACCGCAATTGAGGAGTATAACATTGAAGGGTTGTTTACCACATTGCCATTTGGTAAATTCGTTTTTGAACATGCCGCATTTCTTTCCGGTAAATTTGACACCCATTTTATCCAGGATCATTATACACCTGAAAAATTAAAAGAGAAACAAAAACAAAATGCGGAACTGGCTTCCATCATTGCTTTAAAATACTGGCTGAATGCACAAAAGGAAATTATGATCGTTGAAACTGTGCCATCCAACTGGAAAAACAGGCGTTCCTAAAAAAAGTATATGAAATCTAAAATCGAAATACTGAATCAAAAATTAGCGGAAGGAAGATCAGGTGGCGGAAAAGAAAGGATAGGCACGCAACACAAAAAAGGAAAATTAACCGCCAGGGAACGTATCAGCCTGTTGATGGATCCCGGTTCTTTTGAAGAAATAGGCGCACTGGTTCTTCACCGCAGCATCGATTTTGGAATGGAAGAGCAGCAGTTTTATGGTGATGGGGTAGTAACGGGTTATGGCACTGTCAATGGACGTTTAATATATGTTTTTGCCCAGGACTTCACTGTTTTTGGCGGTTCATTATCCGAAACACATGCGGAAAAAATTTGCAAAGTAATGGACCTGGCCATGAAAACAGGGGCCCCCATGCTCGGGCTGAATGACTCAGGGGGCGCCAGGATACAGGAAGGGGTAAGATCGCTTGGCGGTTATGCGGATATTTTTTACAGGAATGTTTTAGCTTCCGGTGTGATCCCGCAGATATCGGCCATCATGGGCCCGTGCGCCGGTGGGGCTGTGTATTCACCCGCCATCACCGATTTTACATTAATGGTAGAGAATACCAGTTATATGTTCGTGACCGGGCCAAATGTTGTAAAAACAGTCACCAATGAAGAAGTAAGCGCCGAAGAACTGGGAGGTGCGTCTGCGCATTCCACCAAATCGGGAGTTACCCATTTAACGGCTGCCAACGACATGGAATGTATTGCCCAGTTAAAGCTATTGTTAAGCTACCTGCCCCAAAACTGTGAAGACACAACTCCGAAAATTTCTTTTTCCCCGGGCGATGAAACAAGGGAGATACTGGAAAACATTATTCCTGAAAATGCCAATCAGCCTTATGATATGCGTGCAGTAATTACAGGTATTTGTGATGAAGCAAGCTTCTTTGAAATACACAAAGATTTTGCGGAAAATATCGTAGTGGGTTTTGCCCGACTGGCGGGCAGAAGTATTGGAATTGTAGCGAATCAACCCATCAGGCTGGCAGGTGTACTGGATATTAAAAGTTCGAGAAAGGCGGCGAGGTTTACCCGTTTTTGTGACTGCTTCAATATCCCGTTGCTGGTGTTGGTAGACGTGCCTGGTTTTTTGCCCGGCACCGACCAGGAATGGCATGGCATTATTACCAATGGCGCCAAATTATTATTTGCACTAAGTGAAGCGACCGTGCCGCGTGTAACCGTTATTACCAGAAAAGCCTATGGCGGGGCTTATGATGTAATGAATTCCAAACATATTGGAGCCGATATGAATTTTGCCTGGCCCACTGCTGAGATTGCTGTTATGGGCGCCCGCGGGGCCAGTGAAATAATTTTTAAAAAAGAAATTTCCGAAGCCGCCGACCATGCAAAAAAACTGGCCGAAAAAGAGGCAGCATACGCTGAAAAATTCGCCACCCCTTATTTAGCTGCGGAGCGTGGATTTATTGATGAAGTAATAACGCCGAAGGATACACGAAAAAAACTAATTAAAGCTTTTGCCATGCTGGAAAACAAGGTGGCGGTGCTGCCAAAGAAAAAGCATGGGAATATTCCATTGTAGGATCAGGCCGCGGCCTGATCCTACAATGGCCGCGGCCCGGCCTTATTTCATTTTTAATTGTGCGTAATTCGGGTGGTCGGGGTTAACGATCAGTTCCTGCCTTTGAGGATGTATCAACACGTCCATTTCTTCCATCGGTATGGCGCCCAGTAAAGGCTCGCTATCCCCTTGTAAAACAAATGCATTGCATACCGCAGTCCTGTTTTTAAATTTTACCTGTATTGGACCCACCACGTCATACTCTACTACTGAGCTATCCGCCATTTGCGCCTTTCTTTTTTCTATCAATGGTAAATTGAGTTGCTCCTGTATTGTTTGGTTAATTGCCATCATATATGCCCCACTATCCGCCAGCATGTTCAGCCGTATAGACCTAATTTCTTCTTCGCCAATGATATGCCTTTTGGCAAGCACCATATCCTCAATATTTGTCAATTTAATTTCGGCATATACTAATCCCATGGTTGTTGTTTTTACCCATACAAAATTAATTATTTCACAATAAAGATAGGGGAAAGTTTCAATGGTTATCCGTTGGTCCTGCTTTTATCCATGTTAAGACAATATGCTGTACTTGACCAGGATAGTCAGGCGAATGGAAGTAAAACCAGTCCCGCTTTTAACGTGGTTTATATTTGGGCGAGCAAACAAAGTAAATTACGGATATCTGTAAACATGGAGGAATTGTTTTTGGGTAAAATAAAACAATGTCGCATTTCTACAATTGCTGTGTTATCCCTTTTATTAGTTTTACAATATTAAAAATCATTTTAAAATTATACAGATCATGAAAATCCCAGAAGGCTATTTACCAGTGATGCCCTATCTCGTTGTAAAGGATGCGCAAAAATTCATCGCATTTGCAAAAGATATTTTTTCCGCTACCCTCCGGCACGAACATCTTCGTTCAGAAGGCGTTATTATGCATGGCGAACTAGAGGTGCAACAGGCAGTAATTATGTTTTGCGATGCCACGGAACAATACCCGCCATGCAATGCAGGTATGTTTTTATACCTTGACAATGCGGATGAAATACATGCAAGGGTTGTAGCCGGCGGATTAAAAATACTGGTAGGGCTCGAGGACCGGAGTTATGGCCGTGGATTTGGTTTTGAAGATGAGTGGAATAACCAATGGTGGGTAAATACGCCTTTGACAGGTGAAGGTTGATAGTTTAGCGAATTATATGATTTGCGCGATCCGGCGATATCTTACAGTTAAAGCTCAGGCCCATTTTGCTTTTACCGTATCAATAAAATATTTCATCTCTTCCATAGTGCCTATACTGGTGCGGTACCATTGGCCTGTGTCTTCAAAAACACGTACTGCATTGATGGCACTGCTGTTAATTGATTTCGAAAAATCGCCGGTAAACCCTGTTGCCTGGTAATACAGGAAATTGGCGTGAGATGGTACCACCGTCATCTTCATATCCTCCAATGCCAGGGCAGAATATTTTTTAACGATATCGTTTTTCGCCCTGCATTCTTTTAAAAATGAACTATCATCCAGCGAAGCGAGTGCGCCCGCAAGTGATACTGCGCTAACACCCGCATTGGCCCAGGGTTGAAAAGCGGCCAACTGCCGGATAGTATCGGGATGGGCCAACGCAAAGCCGGTTCTTGTTCCGGCCATGCCATGAATTTTAGAAAAGGTTTTGGCTACCACGAGGTTTTTATTGGTAGCTACCATGGGCGCCATACTTGGCTCGTCACTATATTCGGTATAGGCCTCATCAAGTAATACCATCGCTTTTTCAGAAGCCCGTTCAATGCATTTTTTTAATTCCTCAGCAGGGATTACTGAACCCGTGGGATTATTGGGATTGCAGATATACAGCAGTTTTGTATTGTTATCCATAGCAGCCAGCAGGGTTGCGGTTTCTATTTTTTTATCAGCTGTTAAGGGTACTTTTTTAATGGTAAGTCCAAAGCTTTCTGCCACCTGCCACCAAAGCCTGAAGGTAGGGTGCGGGCTTACCGCATTGCCCCTGTTTTTTCCGGTAAAAGCTGCTACCGTACCCAGGATTTCCGAAGACCCCGCCCCCATCAGCACATGATTTTCATCAAGGCCGTATAACTGCCCGATTTTTTTGCGGATTTCATCTGTTAACTGCCAGGCGTAACGGTTGCTGCCGGCAATAGCAGCGGCCATTGCTTTTTGTGCCAATGGCGAAGGTCCGTAAGGATTTTCGTTGGCACTAAGTTTTACAAAAGGGGGCATATTTTTTTTATCCCCTAAACCAGGGCTTTCTAATCCAAGGCTACGGAGCTTACCTGTAAAACCCAGCCCTGCCAGCAGTAAAGCATTTTGTTTCAGCCAGTCACGGCGTTGCAGCTTTTCCATAAATCAGTAGTTTGCTCTAAGTTAGGTTTTTAAGCTGAAAAAATGAAGTTGCTGGTGTATCGGGTGTAATTCAATCCGATAGCCAACGAATATCAAAGTGATCCCAACCTGGGCAGGTGTGGCAAAGTTTTTTGGAATTTGAAACTTTCTTATAATCTGAATGCGGCTCAAAATCCCATGAGCGGTTTAACACCGAATTGCCAAAGATTAATCAATGTTCAAACTACGTTCGCTTTGAATGAATGGGCACATAAACTTTTATTGGCTTCATATTTGCAAAACCAGCAAATACATGCTTAAAAAACATTTAAAAAGTGAAGCATCAGCAATTTAATTATTAAAACAAATTATTATGAAATTTTATTTGAGCGTAGTACTGGCCGCAATGTTGGTGACAGGTACTGTAACGGCACAACACAGTGCACAAAAGGTAAATATTGGTATTAAAGGCGGGTTAAACCTTTATAATATCAATAACGAAAATGGGTTTAAATATGATGTAAAACCGGGGTTCAATATCGGCTTACTGGGTCATATCCATCTTGCGCCGCAAATGGCTTTACAACCAGAAATCGTTTATTCTTCCCAGGGGGCAAAATCCCAGGGAACGGATAGCAAATTAAACCTGGATTATATTAATGTTCCGGTACTGTTTCAGTATATGTTCGACAATGGATTCCGGTTACAGGCCGGCCCCCAGGTTGGCTTCCTGGTAAGTGCAAAAACAAAAATCAATGATACTAAAACAGACATGAAAGACAGTTATAAACCCGTTGACCTTGGCTTGAGCGCAGGCATTGGATATGTACATCCCCCATCTGGTTTTGGTGTAGATTTGAGGTACAATCTTGGATTGACAGACATCAATGAAATAAGTGCGGTAAATTCAAAATCAACTAACAGGGGCGGCCAATTAGGCGTATTCTATCTTATTAATCATAAGAAATAGGCTCAATTCAAAAAAATGAAAAGGGATCAATAAGATTGATCCCTTTTTCGTGTATACCCGAAATTTATTTAGTGATTTTGATCGGTCATTACGCTTCGGATAAGGGTGGTCGTTATATCATACGGGGTATCATCTTTTTTCGCGTCAGGTAATACTTTCCCCGTTATGTGCAATTTAACGCACAGCTTTTCCCAATACCCTAAACCAAATTTTAGACAACTTTAATCATTCGATGCAAAAAATTTTATGCACAACAGCTTTTATAAACCGGCAAATTTTGATCACATAACAAGGATGTAGCGTGAATGACCAATAGTGAAGTGTTTTGTATTTCCCATTGATAAAGGCTATTCTATTTTGAACTGCTTTATCTTTTGCCGTTATGATTAACAGATCACCCGGTGTTATTTTCATTTCTCCATTAATAACGACCCCCACAATAACTCATATTCATAAGGCGTATCAAAACTTAGCTTACCCGTAGTTGTTACCCTAACGGATGATAAGCCATTCAGCGATATATGAAGGTCATCCACCTTTATAATACCAGCAGAAGAAATATCTGTATCACCATTTACGAGTATGGCTTGTAACCCGGTAGCAGGCAAATAAATCGTCAGGGCATCAAAACTCGTTTTTCTTTGGGCGTCAATGATCAGTTTATTATTTTTTACTGTAAACCTTATCCTGTTCACATCCCTTTCTTTTCCCTCAACCATTAAACGGCCAACTGGTTCATTGGTGAGTACCACCGAAATGTCCCCGTCTATCTTTACCATTTGAAAGGCGTTTTCAACTTTCACTTGCTTTTGTATCAACGCCAACCCTGGTGCTTTGGTACCTGGTCCGGGTGTAAAGGAAAAGAGCGATAATAAAGATGGGAAAACCAGTGTGATCATCAGCGTGTTGATTGTTTGACGAAGCCTTTGCATGTTTGCTTTCATTTTGATTTTTTTTAATGGTTATAATTTTTGATTGATTGTGAAAACTATCCGGTTGAGACAGGGTTGAAATGCAGATTTTTTTATTTTATTATTTCGATGGTGTAAAATTGCAATACTATTTACAGGTACGAAAACCTAAGCTGGTAAAGCGTAGTATAGATTACGTAAAACGTATACTTGTTAATGTGAAACGTATTTGCTGCTGTTGATTTGAACCGGCGATGCAATGATACTTTGTATAACACGGGATTGTCAATAACGAGTACAACAAATGCATACAGCATTGAAGTGAAGCGATGATGAACAGCAGGTAACTAGCAGGAAAGAACAATAACAGGATCTTTAACTAAAAAGAATTATCACAGCAGCAGTGATAAAACAACATGCAGCCAGCAGCATGCCTTTGAATGGAATGCTGAACCAGTATTTTTTTGCCAGCCACAGGTAAAACAACACCGTAATAATATTCAGCATGAGCACTACGGGGTTTTGTAAAACCGGAAAGTATTGAAGGGCTAAAGTTAAATTGATAAGCCCGATATAGATGGCGCCTAAACTGTGACTTGCATTAAAACCTAGCCATGCTTTCCACATGGTTGTTTCTTTTGTGAGCACCGGAAAAGTTGTTTTCATTTCTTCATCCATCAACTTATTCCTGGAAGAAAATTTATTGGTAAAAAAAGTATATATCAAATGAATGGTGCCAAGTACAATAAACGGTAAAGACCCCGCAATCCATAAATATTTTTCAAGCATAAAAAAAATTTTGTAAGATTCAGGATATAGAAAAGAGGTAAGCCCCGCAGATACACCCGCAAGCATTGAAAATTAATAATTTTTTCTAGCCAATGTATTTTTCCGATTTAACGAGAACATACCGAATTATATAATTTGAATACGCTCTCCCTACCGCGCATGGCGATTTCCTTCCCCTTAGCTATCGAGCCATTTTTTAAAGTGGGGCGCTTTTTCGCGACTGATATCAATAGCAAGTGCAGCCTGGTTGGTAAGTTTCAGGGTAAGTTTCCCGGTAGGATGGGTTTGCACACTTTTAATAGCATTCTCATTAACAATATATTGCCGGTTGACCCGGTAAAACCTGGCCGGGTTCAATACTTCTTCTATCTCTTCGAGCGTGGGATAGTCGAGGATATGACGCTGGTTGTCGAATGTGCAGCAATAAATAAGTTGCTCCCTGACAAAATAGGCAATATCACCTGTTTTAACCGGTAGTAATGTATTGCGAAAATTAATAACAAATTTTTCTTTTTGACCCGTTTGCTGAGTGTTGCCCGGTGTAAGCGCTGCCAGCAAGCCCGCTAAATCTATGGGCGGTGGTTGCTTGTTTTGAACCAGTCGTCTGCATTTTTCAATGGCATTCTTCAGGTCTTCTTTATTGACTGGTTTCAATAAATAATCTACCCCGTTTGATTTAAATGCCTGGATCGCATATTCATTAAACGCAGTAGTAAAAATAACCGGGCATTGTAAACTAAAGGACTGGAACAACTCAAAACTCACCCCATCGCTTAACTGAACGTCCATAAAGATGAGGTCGGGTTCAGAATTCTCCCGCAACCATGTTCTTGCTGTTTTTAAACTCGACAAAGTAGTGTGTATCCTGATGTCCGGCGCTACTTCACCCAGTTTTTTAACCAGTTCTTTAGCAACAAGCTGCTCGTCTTCAATGATAATAGCATTCATTTAAAACTTTTTAAAATTGAATAATCGGTAATTGAAAGATACAGCATCTGTTTGTTTTTTTTTTAGTTATTTACCGAGAGTGGCTTCATTTTAAAACGGGTATCCTTGCTGCTTGCGCACTACCCGAACATTTAAAAAGTTGTATGAAACAGGTTGTTTTGTACCCGGAACTATGAGGGTGAATGAGCATTTTTTCTTCTTTCACCATTCAACCTGGGCGATTTTAAAAATCCCGCAAAAACAAAGAACTGGTGAGTAGTTCTTGATTATTACACCGGATGTTTTTGCGGGTTGTTTTCAATTTGTTTTATTCATAAACCAGTACCCGCCACCATATTCCTTCAGGTCGTTGCCCCAGGTTCCATCTATTTTACCGGTAGTACTATTGAAATTGGCAATGAAAGAAAATTTTCCGTTGGCCGGTGGCAAATGACTGTAAGTTCCAAAGATAACAGTATTGGCATTTGAAAATTGCCAGCTTCCTTCACCTGTTTTTTGACCAGCCGCATCCTGTAATTCCAACACGCCGCCCGCCTTGATTTTAAAACTATAGTAGTTGTTGTAAGGGCCGCTTAAAACGGAGTATTTACCTACCCAGTCCCCTTCAATTGATACTAAGGGAATATCATCATTTTTTTTGCTGCAAGAAGCAAAAGCGATAACGGATAAAAGCCCTGCGATAAAAAGATTTTTTAATTGCATGATTGAAAAATTTAAATTGTTTAATAAATATGATTGATCAGCACAAAGATGAATATAGATGTACGGGATAACAATTTTAAACTGGTCAATACTATTTTTTAGTGTACAAGGCAGTAAAAAGCGGGCATAAAGTGTCGGGGATAGAAATGATGAATAACTATTGATGAGTTAATATCGTTTAGCATTTTTTGGCAAGATATTTTTTACTATCTCCTGTAATGCAGTGTTGATAAGTGTTTTGGAAGAAAAATAAAAAATTCAACTTTTAATTTTTCAATCCTTTTTGGTTCTGGCTTGTCCAGGTTAGGTAAGCCCTGCAATTTAATTGCCCCGTCCTTTAGGGCGGGGAAGATAGCTGCCATATTCCATTTGGGCTTTAGCCAAACAATTTTTCAGCTGAAGCCGCGCTTTTTATTGCCGATTGTTGTCCCCGTCCTGAAGGACGGGGCAACTAAAAGCCTCAACTAAAAAACATTGATTGATGAGTTATGAGCGTGAACCAGGAGGAAGGGATTTTGGTGTACAGATTATAATAAAGCTGAACGATCATAATTAATAACGGATGCTACCGGCTATTTGTTTCATTTGCCTGCAATGGTGATTCATTTGGGATTTGCCCCGTTTCATTTATATTTCTTTTTTTAAGGATGAAAGATGGTATAAATTACCGCTGATTCATTATTAAACCATGTATGACTGAACAACAGGTATCTCTTGTAAAAAATAGCTGGAAGATCATCCAGGCAATCGACCCGGTGCTGGTAGGGGATGTTTTTTACGGTAAACTTTTTATGACGGCGCCCAGGTTGAAACATATGTTTCACCTGTCCACGGAAGAGCAATCCAAAAAATTAGTGGAAATGCTCAGTATCATTGTGGGGCGACTGGATCGTATGAGTGAACTTACAGAAGACATACGACAACTGGCAATACGCCATGAAGGCTATGGCGTAAAACCTGAACATTACGCGGTGGTAGGAACCGCATTGCTTTGGATGCTGGAACAGGGTTTGGGAAAAGACTGGAATAAGGATGTAAAAGGCGCCTGGGAAAAATGTTATGCTGTTTTATCCGCAACCATGATCAATACTACCCGGTATACCCGGCAGGATAATACTTGAAAAACGAACAACGATCTATATTAAAGGTACGCGGATAATAAACTCAGCAGGGTTTTGATCGATAAGCAGTGGAAGTGAAGAAAGGTATTTGTATAATGTTTGCAGGCTCTCTAATCCTTTCCGGTTGCTGGTTTCCACGAAACCTTTTTTTTGTAAATTATTGGTTACATATAGGTAACGTTCATCCGCCGTAAATACAATATGCAGTGGTGAGGCTTCATCCACAATGTTATGCTTCAGTGCGTTTTCAATGAGGAGCTGGAAGGTTACGGGTACAATTTTTTTGCTTAATAAATTCGCGGGTATATCAATGGTTACGTTTAATCCTTTTTCAAACCTGGTTTTCAGTAAGGAGATGTAGTGTTTTACAAATTCTGTTTCAGATTCAAGCGTTACCAATTGTGTTTCTTTATGTGTGAGCAGGTAGCGGTAAACTGCGCTGAGTTGTTCCAGGAATTCTGAAGCCAGTTCCCTATTTTCATAGATAAGACTGTTAAGCGATGTAAGGCTGTTGAATAAAAAATGCGGGTTAAACTGGTTGATAAGGTTCTGGTATTGTATCTCTGTTTTATCTTTTTCAAGACGGGTAGCCTGCAACTGCAACCGGTGCAGGCTTCGCGTTTGGCGTAAACGGTAACTGTAAATACCATAAACCCCTCCCGCTATCAACACAATAACAAGCAACATAAACCAGGTAGTTTTATAAAAAACTGTACCCACGTAAATATCAATTTCATGCACAGGTACATTCCAATCTGAAGGATCGGTGGTTGCTTTATAAAAAAATTTGTACTGGCGTCCCGGGATATTGGTATAGGTAATGTTTCGTTCTTTAGTGTACACCCACTCTTTATTAAAAGGCTCAAGTTTATAGGCGTAGGTAATTTTTTCCGGGTTCTCATAATTTAATCCCGTCAATTCAAGGCTGAAAAAATTCTGGTGGTAACGGAGGGTAAGATTTTTGATTTCTTCGGCGTTGGTATACAGCGACAATGGTTTGTTAAACACTTTAATTGCTGAAACATACACTTGCGGGGAGCGTAATTTTTTTTTCATTACCGTTACCGGGTTAAACATTATAAAACCACGGAAGGTGGGATATATCAACTTACCATCACGGGTACCTGCTGCTGTCTGGTCGTTGAATTCATTAATGGGCAGCCCATCGCTCATATCAAAATTGCGGAAAAATTTACGCTCCGGATCCAGTACACTTAATCCGTTGCCGGTAGCGATCCATAGCCTGTTGGATGCGTCTACTCTTAAACCGGATGTTTTATTGGAAGGTAGTCCCCGGGCCGTGGTGAAAAGCCGGAAACGCTGTGTTTTAGTATCCAGGCTGTTTAACCCGTCGCGGGTGGCGATCCAGATAATACCTTTTTTATCCTCGGCCACAGAAGTTACAAAATCATTACAAAGTGTATTCGTATCTTTTTCGGAGTGGCGGTATTGCTGAAGTTTTTTTTGCGCCGGGTTGTAGTAAACCAGGCCGCCATCATAAAACCCAATCCAGTAACCCTGCCGGGAATCTTCAAAAAGGTTGCGGACATTGAACCGGAATTTTTTATTGATCACCGGATCGTCAACTACATCACGGAACTGGTCTAACCCGTTATCATAACGTTGCAATCCGCCCGTTCCCCCTACATAAAGCTCGCCGTTATTTGTTACCAACAGGCTCCACACAAAATAACTCTTTAAAGAGTCGGCGTAGTTATATATCCTGAAATGGCCTGTTGCCGGATCAAAGCGATTGAGGCCGTTGCCGGTGCCAATCCATATATTTCCTTTTTTATCTTCTGCAAAGGAACGGATGCTGTTAAAAGATAATTGTGCGGGATTTTTTTCATTATTGAAATAATTTTGATATAAAGTCTTAGCCGGATCATACACAGAAATACCCTTTGAAGTTCCAAACCATATATTACCCCTGCTGTCTTCGATGGCAGCCCGGCCCCAGTCGTGCAGCAGTGAAGGCTGTACAGCAGCCTGCGGCTGAAAAGAAGTGAACATGGTATTTTCGGGATGAAACCTATCTACTCCATATCCCTCTGAACCTACCCAGATCATCCCGGCGCCATCCTGGTAAATGGCAGAAATATTTGTTCCGGCGATGCTTGATTTTAGCAATGCATCGTTTTGGTAATGATGAAAATAATCTTTTCCGGGCAGGTACAGGCTCAGGCTCGAAGTAAGGCCACCCGCCCATATATTGCCATCCCTGTCTGTAAATAAAGAAATTATCCTGTTCTCGAGCCATCCGCGGCTTTTATCGGTAAAATCGTGGTAGTATTGAATGGCATTGGTGGCTGGATCCCATCTTGCCAATACCGTATTGATGAACCCGCAACCAAACCATACCAAACCCTTTTTATCTTTTGTAACAGTGGTGATAATTGTTTCATTGATACCGTATGGATCATAATTGCTGTTGACGAAGGGGGGCAATATATTTTCATTGTGGTAATCAAAAACTTTAAAGCCGGAATGGGTAGCGAGGTAGATCAGTCCTTTTTCCTTATCTAAGTAAAGATCGTTGATACGAACGGAGCAGGCTTTTCTTACCGTTGCATTGGTATGTTCACGGTAATGGATAAAATGCCCCGTTTGTTTATCAAACCGCATGAGCCCGCCGGATGTGGCTAACCAAAGTTTACCCGCTTCGTCTTCTGCTATTTTACTTACCGCGGCATTGAAGGGACAAGCATAATTGATGAAATCATTTTTGTCGTAGCGGTACTTACTAAGGTAGCGGTCATTACCTGTCCACACATCACCCGCCCTATCGGTAAACCCACTCCAGATAAAGTTGCCAGCCAAAGACCCGGTATCAGTTTTATTGTGAAAAAATGAAGTAAGCCGGTAGCCATCATAACGGCATAATCCATATTGGGTGCCCAACCAGATATACCCGTATTTATCCTGGGTAACCGACCTCACCGTTCCATCCGGCAAGCCATGCTCGGTATTTAAATGAAGAAATTTTAGTTGGGGCGCCTGCGCAAAACCTGTGAAGCAAAGAAATAAAAAAGCGGTAACCAATAATACATCCCGGTAACAGGGGGCCTGTTGAAAAATTGTATTTGAACAGAAGTATTTCACCCAATAAATATAATTGTTTAAATTAGTTGGTCTCACCGGTCAATTACCATCTGCCACATATATTATAACCTGTCGTTAGGAAACCAGGCTGTGCAAAAACTAAGGGAAAGAAATTCTTGCTATTGGTTGAATATTCATTTCAGGCGATAGCTCGTGATAGGACAAAACCGCTATCTGCGGATAATTGAACTCAATTATCTTTTTTATATGGGGGCGTACGTTTACTGTTGTTAAAATTACCGGAACCTGTGATGCAGGCGGCAAATTCACTATTTCGTTTTGTACAGCCTCATTTATCTTTTTGCAGTTTTCATCATCAGGGTTTTCTCTCCCGGAAATAGCTGGGTCAATCATTATTTCGATGTCGGGATCAAGCAGGTAAACTATCAATGTGCTTTGTCCGCTTGTATATTTATAACTAATGGATTTCTTTAGTCTCGCCCTTACAAATTCCACAATATTTTCAGCTTTGCTTTTCCAGCCGGTTTTTTCACTTTGCCTAACAGGTATCCTTTCTTCAAATATAATATGCGTGTGGCCATTTGCTATAATATAATCGCTATCCACTATTGCCTGAAGGATAAATTGAAGATTGCGAATGGATATACCGTCTTTTGCAAGTAAACGAAGTGTTTTAACACTAACCGCCAGCAAATTAAATTTTTCAATACATTCACCAACTTTCGGAAATGTCAATTTCAAAGTTTTCAGGTTTTGTACAATCAATTTTTTATCCACACAGGAATACCCGTATTTCCGGAGAAAACTGCTGAAACCAAGTATAAAATATCCAAAGCTGTCCCATGTAGTAAAGCGCGCATTTTCGGCAGATTTTTTATTCAAACTTTCAATAATGGTACACTTGTTTCCATTGGCAGGGTTGATGGCTGCTCTCCCGGCAATTCCGATCAGGCTTAACCTGTCCGGAGTATCATTTACCAGCACCTCGTTTTCCAGTAAGCCAACACAGGGAATCGAAGTAAAACTATTTATTTTAAAGTAGAAAGCATTTAACGGCAACTGTTTATCAAAATACAGCCTAAAAGGCGGGTACTTTATTCCGGTTTCATAAAATAAACCATCCCGCATCAATTCAAATAAATTTTCACGGCCCCTTGCTTTAATAATATGCTCAAAATAATCCGGGTGGAAAAATACGGCAATCTCCGGACCGCTGAGCGCTTCAATCAGCTCTTCTCTTAGATCATTCCATTCAATGGGTGAACTGCGCAGGTATTTATTACTGATTTCAATGATACGGGAGTTATCCGCAATTGAAATTTTCAGGCTAAGCAGTTCAGCGATTATTTCTTTATAGAGCGTTTTAATTTCATTGTGATCTTCGCCGGATGATGAATTGAGTACCGGCAAATAACCCGTTAAACATTCATCCGGAAACAGCACCTGCGGTTGCAACCACAATATGTTGCTTATTAAAAGTTCCCAATATTTGCCTGTTTCAGGGTTTAATTTATCTAAATAAAGGGTGTAAGCCGTTACCTCGTCAACGAGAGATGCGGGAAACTCACAGCGATGTTCATTCACCGTCAGAAAATCAATTTTATCAGTAAGGGTAATTTCAAAAGCAGTGGTGACGCCTAATGTATAAAGCATATCCCAAATAATTGTATCCAATTCATCTTTACTGATTTCTTTTTTAGTGGAATTATAAGTTCCAATTTGTATTTTTAAGACCGGATACATTGTTACGCTTATTTAATTTTATATTAATTCATCCTTTGATGCAACCAGCAGGTTAGGAAATTCAGCCTCAACCAATTTCCGCAGGTGTATCCTTAATTGGGGATCCTTTGTAAGCAGTACAAGGAGTGACTGACCAGTATCGTTTAAAACGGTGTTCCTTATTTCGGTGAGCGCTTGCTGGCAATTTTCCGGTGTCATCGCCAAAAAAGTTTTTCCTTCCGCAGTTTCCAATGCTTCTTTTATTTTACTTTCAATGTCAACCGGCAATTCGAAAAATCTTGCAGTACCATTATTAAAAGGCAGGTCACGCTTTACGTCAATGCGGACAGCCTGGATAATTTCATTGGCCTGCTGGAAAATATGTTTAACCCTGCTAAAGGATTGGATAATGACCTGTTTATTTTTTACCGGCACTTTTTCCCTGATCAGCCCTTTCAGTAAATCGTTAAATAATAACAACAACGGCAAATCTTTTCGGATTATTACTGCATCCTCAACAGTATCCGGGCTACCTAAACCCTGGTCTTGTTTAATGAAGTTTTCGAGGTAGTTATCGCAAAACTGGGGGTCGGTAAACATCGCCAGGTTTGTAACCAGCACTGCTTCAACATGTGTTAGTATATAATCAAAAGGGTCTTGCCAGTAACCTATACTATTTTCGTCCAGTAAGGTTTTCAGTTGTATGTCTGTCCAAAGCGAATCTTTCCCTGAAATTGGGTTCCAGCCGGAGGTTCCTGTAATGGCAAGGGATTGAAGGTCTGCCGCCGGGGTGGTTATAAATAATTTCCCCTTTTGCACGGTACCTGACACGATGGGTATTTCATCTATTGAAATAACATAAGTGCCCGGGGCAAGGTCACCCTCATTACCCGTGATCCTGAGGCCTGGTGGTTTTACACCATATTGTTGAAATATCCTTTCCCTCATGGCGGGTATTAAACCCGTGATCACATACCAATCGGGTGAATCTGCCTCCGGCGAAACCAAATCGCTGCTGATTTCAATGGCTATAGAAGTAACGCCGGGATAGGTAACATTTGTTTTATTGATCAATATATCCCAGAAATTATCATCCATAGTTTTCAATAGCCAGGCATCCGCAATTTGTAGTGACTGCCTGTTGGTTTCGAGGAAATTCCCAAATGCCCAGGTTAATTTGGGGTTATATGCATAATTCGTCATTTCTGCCCAAACCTGTTTTTGAAGGTCATAGTCTTTTTCTATCAGGCTGAACAGGGTTTGCAAATATTCCAGGCTTTTTTCCTCATTCCCCGATCCGTAATATGCCAGAGAAAGATGTATATCCTTATTGATTGATTTGGCCGGACCAGTCAACTCGAACTGGTCGAGGTATTCAATCGCAGTTGTATATTTC
This sequence comes from Ferruginibacter sp., assembly GCA_014379625.1. Taxonomy (GTDB): domain Bacteria; phylum Bacteroidota; class Bacteroidia; order Chitinophagales; family Chitinophagaceae; genus Ferruginibacter. The sequence goes on from JACMLJ010000002.1 coordinate 98,544, forward strand.
GACTCTTTTATATAAGACCTCGCCAGCGATAAAACTTCCAGTTCAATTTCATCAAGGGCAGTTTGAAACTCGGGGAAACGGGACTGGTATTGTGAAAGCGATTGATAGATCCGGTAAGCCTCCGGGAAATCTTTTGCATCAAAGCTGATCCTGCCAAGCCCGGCCAGGATCGTAATATAAGGCACAGAACCCTCTTTAAACCCATATTGTTGCTGCCTGCTTATCAACTCCTCCTTTTCGGTGAGTGGTTTTACATTAATATATGCCTTTCTTTCATTAATTAACTTCTTCCAATCCGCAATTTTATCCTTAAACTCGCTGGAGGAATCATATAGCGTGCTTTTTTCATTTTTATATTGAAATTCCAAAGCACCAAGGCTTTGAAATAATTCATGCAACACCCTTTTATTATATATCGATACAATAAAAGAATCGAATATTGCTTCCGCTTTTGCATTTAACCCGGCATATAAATAAAACTGAAGCAAACTAAAGGAAGTATCCCTTGCAGGACCGCCATTTTTAACCAGGGTTTCCATTCTATGGATCGCTTTTTCAGTTTGGCCGGAAATAAAAAGGGCCCATGAAAAGGTAAAATCTTCTTTGAGATAAAAATATTTATTGTCTTTCGTTTCTTTTATTTCTGTTGTAGTTGAAGCCTCCTTTAATTCTTTCTTCTCTAATTCAATAATTACATTTGCCTCCCTTATTGCTTCTGCCGATTGGTGGGCATGCCAATGGCACACCATTTTCATCTGGTGGGCAAACAAATAAGAATTAACCTCCCGTATAACCTCATTAAAAAGCAGGCAAGCCTGTTCAGGTTGGTTGTCATTTTGAAAAATTATAAAGCCTTCCCAGGCCTTGTGATAATATTTATAAACATTGGGACTGCTCGCCTCTTTCTTTTTTAGTTCCTTAAGGAATGCTAACGGCTTTTCATACTCCCCAATATTCACTAACAATATAATTTTTTCTTCTTTAAGAAATTCATCCTGGGCATTTAAGGTTGTTGCTCTTTCCAGGGCAACCAGGCTGTTAAACTCAAAATCGAGGTTGCGGTAAAACCGGCCCAGGTATGTCCAAAATGAATAATTACCGGCGTCATGAACAAGGGCCCTTTCTGCCAATAAAACGGACAGCCAGTATTCTTTATAAAAATTAATTTCCCTGAACTTAAATTTCACCTCGTGTATCCGCGCTAATACGATATAGTGCCAGGCATTATATCTAGCCGTTACGTTTTTTTCGGGTGCGGCATACCAGGTATCAAATGCGTTATTGACCAGTTCTTTATCATTGTAGGGGGGGGCGCTTATATAACTGAGCAAAAAAAGCACATCCGCATTATATTTAAACGCCTCATTAATATGTTTATCCTTACCGATGGCTTTCTCAAAATATTTATTTGCCGCTGCAAAATTGCCCTGTCCGTAATAACATTTAGCCGCTTCATTGAAATTAGTTTCCGCTGCATAGGTATTATCGTTTTTTTCCGCAATCTCACCTTCCAACAGGTATAACCCCAATAAAGGATAAACGTTTTCATTTTTCAGGCCAAGGTCCTTTGCTTTTTCAATCAATTTTTTTATCCCTTCATTCGAGGGATCAATCAGGAAATGAATGTATGCTGCAAAAAAATATGCATTGCCATCATCCTGGCGGGTATCAGGTATCCGGTCAATTTCATTCTTTACCGTTTTTTCCCCCACCATAAAAAGCAGGCCGTATTTATCTTCAATAAAAAGCCTTTTGCCTTCTTCAATGTCAATTTGCCCTTCAATTAAATTTTGAATTTTTAGAAAAAGAAGGTCATTATTGATAGATTCAACCTGGAAAGCCTTTTCAATAAACAAGCCTGCCTTTTTATAATCATGACTTGCAATGCAGTTTGCTATCCTTTCGAAGTGGTATTTCAAATTTTGGGGTTCAGCGTCTATTAACTGATCCATGATTTTTGTAACGGCGTTGTATTGGCCCGACCGGTTAAGCGCTTTTGCCTGGAGGAACAAAAGGGTGTTGTCTTCAGGCTCACGCTGCCTGAAATAATCAATTTCGTTGAGGGCCTGCTGGTAATTACCGGAGCCGATAAACGACTCTATCAGCTTGAGGGAAATATCTTTCAGCCTTATACTTTCTTTCGGTGCATTTGTCCTTGCAGTTTCCAGGCACCTTGCTGCAATATCAAAATCATTAAAAATAATATAAACCTCCCCCAGCCCCTCCAATATCCTGAAATTTTCAGGATCCATAGGCCATAGTCGCTGGTACAGGGATAGTGCGCCCGCATGATCGGCTGTATAAAGTTTATACCTTGCGCGGAAGGTATCCAGGGATACCATCATGGGTTCGGTCAAAATCATGTCGGCAACCCTGGGTTCCCAGTCTTCTGTTATCCAGTTTTTTAGGGACGCTATATTTTTCTCGTTAAGGTGATCGTCAACAGTATTGAGTATTTCAGAAAAATAACCCGGCGAAGAAGCCGCAGCATTTAAAAAAGCCTTGATAGCTTCAGGCTGATTTTCCCCTTTCATATAAAGATTTCCCTGTGCAATATAAATCTCTGTATCGGTGGGTTTTCCTGACTGGTTATTTTCCTTCAAAGCATATTGCAGGTATTGAATGCCTTTAATTGCATTACTACTGCCATTATTTGCAAGTGAAAGTCCAAGTTCAAAATAAAGTTCCCTCGGAGATTTGAGATTTGTATAGTCCGGTAACAGTATCATGTATTTTATGCTTCTTTAAAGTCGGGTTTATTAATTGGATACTAATGGCCGTTATTTTTTATATCCGTTGAAGAAAATCTTTATACAAATTAATTTTATCATTAATAAAAATTGTAACCTTCTCCGGGTCTCCATTGTTGCCTATTATTTCACCCTGTTTATTTTGTAATTCGGCGAACAATGCATCGATCCTGTCGTCAAATATTTTTTTTATGGTTTTTGATAAATCTATAGAATGCTTCTTTCCCAGTTCATTTTTAAAATCATATAGATTTTTTAAATTTTCCACGATGATTTCCATATTCTTTTCCAGGGTTCCTTTGTCTGTGGTAAATTTGGCGTTGTTATCCATCGGAAGGTTCATTTCAATTTCATTTATCCTGGTTACCAGCATTTCAATGGCCTTCTTCTGATGGTTGATAGATTTTTCGTCTACTGTTTGGGATGGGGATGTATTATTGCCGGTAACCGTACCAACCGTGCCTGCTGAGATACGGCCTGTATTTCCCGTCGATACACCTGTACTTGGGTTAAATGTTTCTTGGCCCTCCCTGTTCTCCGCTATTTTTTGAATTTTGAAAGAATCAATATCCGAACTGCCACTGTAAATGATCGGATAACCCTTGCCAGCCCTGCTCAGGGAGTTTTGTAAAATAAATATTGCATCAGACAATGATTTACTCCCATCCATCAATGATTTATAAAACTTGCTGATATTATCTTTATAAATAGCAAGATTATTAGTGCCCGCCAAATTAAAACTATAGGGAATGGAAAGTACCGCGGGCAGGTGATATTCTATCAGTTTCGCGGCAATATTTTTAAAACCCAGGTATGCCCCATCCTCGTAATTATTCCAGCTTTGAAAAATAAAAAATTTTATTCCCAGGCTGGTAATGGCTTTTTCAAATTCAGGATAAAATCTATCGGAAAGGTTAACCCCTTTTGCATCAACACTTAGTCCATCCTGTTGCCAAAAAAAAAGTTGCGCTTCATCACCCTTTCCTTCTATTTTCGCTTCACCGATAAAATGAACAATATCCGGCTTATGCTGACTGACTGCATTGTAGAAATTATCATAGGTAGTTTTTGGATTTATGTCATTTTCATTTTCCGGGGGGGCAATATACAGGTAAGAAAAAAGACTTTCTTTCAGCCCTTTATTATTATCAATTTCAGCAGCTTTAATGTCCCTAAACAACTGCTCAATTTCTTCAATATGCTTTTTCTCGAACTGTCCTTTCTGGGGGGAGAAAAAAACGAGCACATTTAGTTTTTTAAGCGTTTCCAAACCAGACGATGGTTTATCGTATACCCGGTGAAGTTTGATTTTTGAAAGTAAAAAAAATCCCTTTTTAATGTCCAGTTCATTAGAATAATGCAAATATTCCCATGGGCATTTTGCAAGTATGGCGGCATCGTCACTATCACCAAATTTGAGGATTAACTGTAAGTCTTCCTTTTCATGGTCATTTTTTTTGTCGTTCTCATTGATAGATTTAACGAGCTCATTGCCAATTGGGTTTTTCAACAATATTTTAAACAGGTAATCCCCGATCAGTAACGAGAGGTTATTTCTTGTATTGGTCCTGATTAATTCTCCGCTTGCCCGGATGGCTTCATAACAATAAGTAATGGTGTTTTGACACAACTCATCGAAAATTTTAGCATCCACTTCAATTCCATTGCAATTCAATTGCTGAAAGAAATCAATATCAGTATGGTTAAAATTAATATCGGCAAAACTATTGATCGTTAATATGAATTGTTTTCTGATGGTGCTCATTATAAATACTCCATGTTAAATAAATGACTTAATTGTATTGGTAAACGCTGTTTATAAAGCAATTCCGGTATCCCTGCAATAACAAAAATTAGTGTTGACTTTTAATTTAACCGATCGCTTCAATTTCCTTAAAAATATTTTTAAGGCTTTCTATTCTCCCAAGTAAAAAGTTTTCCGTGTTTTCAAATTCCTCATCCCCTATTTCGTCTTCCGCAATAGCCTTCAATCTTTTTTTATCAAGGTCCTTACTTATCCTGGCCGTTTGTTTGTCAATTTCCTGCCTGATATTTTCTTTTAAATCCGTAAAGTCATTGACAGCAACGCCATTTTCTACATTCTTCAGCAATTTTAATTTTTCAACCAGGCTATTTTTAAAATCTTTAATCTTGGATTTGTCCAGCGTCAGCTTGGCATTGTTTTCGGGCGTTAGTTTTTTTTCAATTTCCATTAGCCTGGTAAAAAGTAACCTGACCATGTTAATCTCAGATTGCAGCTTTTTCCTATCTATCGCAATTATTGCTGCATTGTCATTTAACCCAGCACCTGCTTCACCACTACCCTGTTCCGTCTTATCACCTTCGATCTTCTTCCACAATTCTTTGGAGTCATTGTCGTTTTTATTCTTTAAAACTTCAATTAATTCGGCTGTTATTTTATCTTTCGATTTATCTTTTAATTCAAGATGATCGAGAATTTCTTTCAGGCTTTCCATTGTAAGGCCATTATTGATTGTTACCCCTTGTAAGATATAATTTCCATTGCCAATATCCTGAACAGTGTTAGTTTGGACCATCCAGTTAAAACTATTTCTATAGGCTTTAGATTCATTGTCCGGTTCAAATGCTACGGTTGTATTAATTATGTCTTTACTGTTGGATAATTTTAAGGAACTGAACTGCTGATCAAACAACTCCATTTCCGGGTTAGCTCCCGCAGGATATTTTTTTATGGTGAAATCTTTGATACCGCTTTCTTTTAAAACATTCAGTTGAGGTTGTTGCACCTGCTTCACTTCATCTGAAAAATGGACCGGTGCGGCAGCCGGGCTTTTTAAAATATCCTGTTGCATTTTCTTTACCTCACCCGAAAGGGCAACTACCCTTTCCCGGGTATCCATCGCCAGGTTTAATACGCCTACGTCCGTATCTCCCCCAATTAAAAATTTACCCCCCAGTCCTTCAATTAATGCATAGGTGAAAATGCTGACCGGTTTGCTGAGATAAGAGAACTGGCTTTTATGGCATGCGGTTAATATGATACGGTTTTTATGCTCCTGTTTCAAAAATGGCTCTACTTCAAAAGGTATATCGGTCATACCCTCCGAATGACAGCAATCCAGTAATACCAACAGTTTATCGCATTGAATTGCTTCCAGTTTTTTAACGAATTCACTGCCCGCTATCCCGGTGCTAAGATCATCATTGATGGTATCCTGGCAAATCAAATGATAATTGTTGCCCTGTTTACTCCCGTGCCCCGAAAAATAAATGATTACCAGGTCAGCGGGTTCTTTAGCTGTTTTAGCAGCAAGCAAATCGAGTTCATCCGTAATATGCTTTTTTTTAGCCTCCTGGTCAACCAATATTTTAATATGACCTTCATTTGCAGAAAAAATACCAAATGTTTCCAAAGCCCATTTAAGATATTGGGCATCTACGGCGGTTATTGCCATCAACTCACTGTCCCCCTGTTGCTGATCGGCCCTTTTGCCAACACCCACCAATACCGCAAATGATTTCTCTTTATCAAATGTTGATCCCATAATCTTATACTGATATTTTATATACTATCCTTTGCTCCCATTACATTTCCTATAGCAATGTCAGGCAAGGCTTTTATTAACCTTTAAATGTAAAATAATTAAATATCATATACAAAATTGATTTGCCTTTCTCAAAAAAGAAAGAATAGGGCAGACAGCGCTGTAACGAAAACTGGAGGGAATAAATGACAATAACAGTTATCCCTTTAAGCAAAATCTTGTTTCGTAAAAACACGAAGTAAGAAATATAATGGCATCATCACCGTTCTGAAAGAGTGACGCAATTGAACGCAGCGCCTAACTAATTGACACTAAAATATCAGGGTTTTTATTTATTTAACGGGAGAAATTGTTTACCTGTTAAACCGGTAATACGACAATAGGAAAAGCAGCACCTGCTTTGATTTCACCACCCATAAAAAATTTAACATGAAAACGCCAGTTTTATTTTGCATCCTGCTATTCTTTATTACCGCCTGCGTATTTACCTGGAAAGCTGAAAGTACATTAGGCCAGGAATTCGGTTATATAGCTGTAATAATTTCAATGGCAGTGTTTAGTAAAAATATCATCGAAAAACTGAATGCTTAAACGCCGCTGAACACATGCCTGCCGCAGGTATCAGGTGTGCCAGCCGCCGCCATTCGGGCAAGAGCTGCATGCGGGGCCTGCCGTTCATGCCATTACAGAAACCATTTCTAAACTAACTTCCCCCATTTTTCTATCCCCTGAAATCTTTACTTCACTCAATGCCTGTTCAGGTGCAATGCCTTTTGAAAACAGCTTCCATGCAATACCGGGATTAATATAAACGGTTGATACGGGTGAAGCAGTTTTTGTTTCTGTTATTTGCCAGCCAGTTTCCGTTTTAGTGATACTCCATTCTCCCCCAATATCTGTAAGCACTTTTATTGTTATTGTTGTTCCTGTATCAGCAGCTACGTTCCTGTACGTGTGAGGTAGTCCAAACATAAATGTATTAATGAATGGATAAAATAATTGTCTTGTAAAAAGAGCAGGTTTATTGACAGCTTCCCTAATCTGCTGCTGATGAATAAATTTTTCTGTATACTCCCTGGCTATGTGAAACCAATTTTCCGACTTGTCCTGTCCTGCCCAAGCAACAGAAAATATGGATATGCCGAAAGGATCTAAAGTCTGCAAGTGCTCAAAATACTGTTTCCCGGTTACCGCTAAAAATTCTGTCAGTAATTTTGGGCTTAGCCGTTTGGTAGCCAATGTCCAGGATGCGTTTAAATGATTTAGATATGCCACAAGTTCAGCGTAAGAATTAAAATCCGGGCTTTTTTCTCCAAAATAATGATCTCTTGAAAATGATAAAGTCCTTATATTTCCGTCAAGCAAATGTGACGCTATATCTTTCACAGACCAAAGTTTTGCGATGGTAGGCAAATTCCATTCCTCATTTTTTAAAGATGTCAAAAGCTCAATAAGCAAGTTATCCAACACCGGAAACAGATGTAGTGTTTTAACGGGTATGTTTTTTTGTAAGGTCATAATAAGCGTTCATGTAACTGAAGAGTGATTGCTATGCCATTCGGGTTTAGTGTTGCTTATACAGTTTTGTTTTGCAATGTTGCAGAAAATAAATGAATTGTTTGGTGAAGGTGCTGAATATTTTTTTTGAAAAGCCCCGTTAAAATTGCTTATCAACTTCCATACTACCTGTTACCCCTACCCGCCCATCAGATATTCAACCGTTTCAGTTCCTTAACTGCATAGTCGCAGGCCCTCGCGGTGAGCGCCATGTAGGTGAGGGATGGATTTAGGTTGGAGCCCGAAGTCATACAGGAACCATCGGTAATAAACACATTGGGTACTTCATGCATTTGATTGAAGCCGTTCAACACAGAAGTTTTTGAATTCCTACCCATACGGGCCGTGCCCATCTCGTGATTGGCATTGCCCGGGGCGGAAAGCTTATTGTTAATATTGATATTTTTAAACCCTGCCGATTCCAGCATTTCTTTTGCCGTATCGCCCATGTCTTCGTGCATCGCTTTTTCATTGTCCTTGAATTCACAATTGATGACAATGATTGGCTGGCCCCATTTATTTTTTTTATCATGGTTCAGCGTGATCCGGTTATCCGCATAAGGAAGGCATTCACCATAAGCAAAGAGGCCTATTTGCCAACCGCCGGGTTCGGTGAGCGCTTCCTTCATTTCTGCTCCAATCCCTAAATCAGCCTGGGGCCGATTCCTGTATGCGCTTCCACCCATATTGTAACCACGTATAAATTTGGCGTCCTGCTTTTTCACATTGCGGAAACGTGGGATGTAAAAGCTGACAGGCCTGCGCCCGTAATAATACATGTCTTCAAAACCATCCACCGTGGCCGAAGCGGCGAGCCCCTTATGGTGATCCATTAAATTGCGCCCTACCTGGTCGTTTCCATTACCCAGGCCATTGGGAAAACGGGGGGAAGTAGAATTCAACAAAATAGCAGTTGTGGCAACCGTAGAGGCATTCAGGAAAATAAGGCGTGCGAAAAAACTGGTCGTTTGGTTAGTTTCGGTATCGATTACTTCCACCCCTATTGCCCTTTTTTTCTGTTCATCATACAATACTTTATTAACCAGTGAATGGGGTCTCACTGTTAAATTGCCTGTAGCATAGGCGGCTGGCATTGTACTGGCGTTGGTACTGAAATAGGCACCATAGGGACAACCCCGGTGACAAAGATCCCGGGCCAGACATTGTCCCCTGCCCTGCACCGCTTTGGTGAGATTGGCAGTTCTGCCCATGATCACTTTACGGTCGGCGAAACTTGTCTCGGTTTTTTCTTTAAAGAATTTTTCTACGGCATTCATCTCAAAAGGCGGTTGAAAAATCCCATCCGGTAAATGTTTGATATATTCTGCCTGGCCGCTTACACCAATAAAAGATTCCACATAATCATACCAGGGGGCAATATCTTTATACCGTATCGGCCAGTCAACCCCAAATCCATCTTTGAGATTGGCTTCAAAATCAAGGTCGCTCCAGCGGTAACAGGCCCTCGCCCACAATAAAGAACGGCCACCTACAATATCACCCCTGATCCAGTCAAAACGTTTGGTTTCTTCATAGGGATTTTCCTGGTCGCTGATATAAAAATGTTTATTGTCTTCCCGGTAAGAATAATGCCGGCTTTGAACAAACTGCCGCTTTTTTTCTTCGGTCGTTAAGCTGAGCCGGTGCGGGAATTCCCAGGGATCGTTGGTTGCTGTCGGGTAATGGGGGTGAACCACATTGCCACCCCGGTCCAGCAGGAGTACTTTTAACCCTTTTTCGCAAAGTTCTTTGGCAGCCCAGCCTCCGCTAATACCAGAGCCTACAATGATGGCATCGTAAGTATGTTCTTCTTTTGATTGTTTTTGGATGGAAGGGGAATCGCCTGGCATAGCTGGAAGTATATTTTTTGATCTTTTAAAGATTACACTAAATTATCGGATTATTATTAAGATCATTCCGCATTTTTTGGAACATTCAAAGTTATAGCCCTTTACGTAGTCCGGCCTGCGGCACCACTGCCATGCCTGTTTGCAATGAGTGGTTAATTAAAGCACTTCAAAGCCTGCTCAATGAAAAGGCATATTTATGCTACATCTCCCTTCTTTTTATTTCCTTTTTTATAAGACTTAATTCCCTCCCTGTTTGTCCGCTCATGGAACTGTTTTCTTCCGCCCTTCTCATCAGGTAGGGGATCACATCTTTGATGGGGCCAAAGGGTAAGTACTTGCTTACAGAACAACCTGACTTCGCAAGATTGAAAGTGATATTGTCACTCATGCCATACAACTGCGAGAAATGCACATGTGGATGATGATGGGGCAATCCCTTTTTGTCCAGTAATTGAGTGGCGAGCAAATTACTGCTGTCGTTATGAGATGCAACAATTACAGCGATCTTATCCAGGTGGTCGATGCAAAATTCAACCGCGGCGTTGTAATCTTTATCGCAGGCTTCTTTATCCGGTTGTATGGGTGATGGATAATTCATATCAGCCGCTCTTTTTCTTTCATTCTCCATATAGGCGCCGCGTACTAATTTTGCCCCTAAAATAAAATTTCTTTCTGCCGCCGCCTCGTATGAATCCCGCAGGAATTGCAGGCGGTCCGTCCTGTACAACTGGAGGGTATTGTATACGGTCACCCCACCCTTATTTAAAGTATCCATCATCATAATCGTTAATGCATCTACCGGGCCCTGTATCCATGTTTCTTCAGCGTCTACCAGTACACCCACTTTTTTTTCGCCGGCAGTTTGACAAATCCTGATCATCCGCCCCTGAACCCTTTGCCATTCTTCTTTTTCGGATTGGGGTAACAGTTCGAGTGCCGTTAAATAGCGTTTCATCAAAGTACCTGCTTTCTGCTGCATCAACACGTCAATTTTTTCCAATAATGCGAACCGCGAAAAGCCAGTAACTTTAATACTCATAAAAGGAATATTAGATTGGGTAGCGGCATAGTTGATCACGCGGATAAATTCTTCGGTAGCGTGATCAAAGCCATGTTCACCGTCATCACCGCCCTCTACTCCATAATCTAAAATTACCTGCACATTGTACTCACCCAGTTTTTTGACAACAGTAGCTGTTTCCGCCAGTGTTTCACCGCCTACAAATTGACGGAAGATTGTCTTACGGATGATGGTATTTGTAAAAGGTAACTTCCATTTCATGGCAATCGGGGTTAGCTTTAACCCCAGGTTTACCAGCCATTGAGTACCCATTATAGAAAAGAGGAATTGCGCCTTTTTAAGATCCTCATCTTTTTTATAAGCAAAAGCGTATTCGGTATTGTTGAAAGAAATAACGGGTGTAGTATCCATAGAATTTGAAAATTTGCGCAAAGATAAGGAATACAAATTGTGCACATTTTCGACTACGCATCGTTTTGCATTCCCGGAGTAGCGAAATTCATTGCTGTTGCTGCCCGATGGAAATGCTTAAGAGAAAGAATACCATTAATTAAACGAAAACCATTAATAGAAAGATGGCACACCGAACAGATAACAGTGAGCGGTAAAATGTTCATTGCTCCAATTTGCTGCTGCGTATTTTGCCGATCTGTGGCTGCTGTTTAGTTTGCCCGAAATTTTTAACCTCTCCATGTTGATGAAACTACTTTTATAAATACGGATAAAAACGGATAAAAAATCCATTTTTATCCAAAAAGGGTTTATATTTGGCGGTATTAAAATTAAAACTATGGCAGAAATCAGGTTGAACATCGATGACGGGTTTTTTGAAAGTTTAAAAAAAGAAACTGGTATTAAAAAAACCGCACAGTTAACAAATGAAGCGCTAAATTTATTAAAATGGGCTGCTTCTGAAATTCGGGCAGGAAGAATTCTTACAACATCAAATGCGGATGGTTCTGGACAAAAAAAAATTGTTATCCCCAGTTTAGAAAACGCGAAGTTAACTAAGTAAGCTAACCAGTAAAAATAATACTATGGCAGATGATGAAAAAACTGCTGCTGACGTTAAAATTGCTGCCGATGAAAAAGCTGTTGCAGGTGAAAAAGTTGCTGCTGACGAAAAGGCTGAGGAAGATATTTTAGCGCCCAATCCAGTAGTTACAGTGGGCTCAGATGAAGTTGAGTTTGTAAGTAGTAATGAGAATAATGTTACGGTATTACCCCCAATTACAAAGGTTGGATATAAACTTTCAATATTCATTCTTTGTATAGTTACCGCTTTTTTAGTTGGATTGGTTTTACTTATAAGTTTTAAAACATTTGATGCCTCAGACAAGATTACCATGTCATCAGCTTCTGTGTCTGATACGGTTTTTTCTCAGCAAAAGGAAATAATTAAAAGCTTACAGGAAGAAAAAAAGAATTACAGGGATTTTATTGTGCAGATTAGCCAGATGGTTCTGCTTAATTTATTACTGCCAACTTTAACTGCAATTCTTGGTTATATATTTGGGTCAAGGGAAGGTTCTAATACCGTAAGAAAAAATGACAATGTTCCCGTTACTTAACTCTTTTGATAGTAATTTTCTGCAAGCTTGTTGACGTTTGCTTATTTTTAAAATTCTTATGTATCGTTTGAATTTTTGTCTGTCAAAAAATAGTGGCCAACTCATTATATCGCCTGGTGATTAAAAGGCTGCAATACCATTTCGCTTACCACCCCGCTGGAAGGTTGCTGGCATAAAAACCAAATGGCTTTGGCGGCTTCTTCGGCCTGTATCATCTTTTCCCTTTGCACTTTTAAATCAATGTTATCCCAAAAAGGAGAATCAACGCCACCCAAAAATAAATTGGTAATGCGTATATCCGTTCGCTTTAGTTCTTCCCGGATGCTTTGCATCATGCCTACCAATCCGTATTTACTGGCACTGTATGCTGCTGCGCCGGCCATGGGAACCTTGCCCAATATGCCGGGAATATTGATGATAAGTCCTTTTTTGATTTCTTTCATTGCAGGCAAAAATGCTTTTATCAATAAGAACGGTGCATATAAATTGTAATTCAGGGTTTTTAAGAAATCAACTTCCGTTAAGTTTTCCACTGATTTGATAATGCCGATGCCTGCCGCATTCACCAGTATATCAATAGCGTCTAATTGCTGAAAATATTTTTCTTTTAATTCGTTTACGGCTGCGGGTTGGGATATGTCCAAAGCAAAAGTCCTTTCCGCGGGAACGCTATTTTCTTTTGCAACCACCTGCAACTTTTGTTCGTTTCGGCCCGTAAGAAATAATCTGCCCCCGCTTCCTGCAAGTAAACGTGCTACTGCTGATCCGATACCGCCGGTTGCACCCACTATCAATACATTTTTACCATTTAAAGTTTCTATCATAAAATCTTTTGCTCATCTAAACAAAGCTGTAATCAATTTGTTTGGTGATGGGCGGTAGTAATGAAAGAAATCACTATCATATTTCCACACCAGCTTTTTGAACATCACCCCGCCATTGAAACCGGTCGGGATGTTTACTTAATAGAAGAAACACTTTTTTTTAACCAATATAATTTTCATCGGCAAAAATTAGTATTGCACAGGGCAAGCATGAAAGCTTACGAAGATTTTTTAGTAAATAAAAAAATAGCCGTAAAATATATCCAGGCTAACACGCCACAAGCTGATATTAGAAAATTGCTGGCCGATCTGCACCAGCAAAACATTACCACCATTCATATTGCCGATGTTGTGGATGACTGGTTGCGGCGACGGGTATTTAAAACTTGTTTAAAATATGCTATCCGGGTTGTGGAAAAGGCGTCACCCAATTTTTTAAATATACCAGGGAACTTAAAGGCATATTTTGATAAAAAGGGTAACTATTTTCAAACAGCATTTTATACGGATCAGCGCCGGCAAAGAAATATTTTAATAGATGCAGGCGGCCAACCCGAAGGGGGCCGGTGGAGCTTTGATGCGGACAACAGGCAAAAGTTTCCTGCAACCGCCCTGGTACCCGAAGTAAATGAGGCAAAAGAAAATGTATATGTCCTAGAAGCGAAAGAATATATTGCCAAAAACTATCCGGCTAATTATGGCCGGGTAGAAAAATTTATTTATCCTGTTGATTTTGCAGGCGCGGAAAAATGGCTGGATGAATTTTTGAAGGAGCGCTTTGTACTATTTGGCGTGTATGAAGATGCCATTGTAGCAAAAGAACATTTTCTGCACCATTCAGTGATAAGCCCCCTGCTGAATATTGGTTTATTATCACCGCAGGATGTTATAGATAAAGCAATAAAAGCCGCTGTAAAATACCAGGTACCGCTCAACTCACTGGAAGGGTTTATCCGTCAAATATTAGGCTGGCGCGAGTTTATAAGAATGGTATATGAAAGGGAAGGCGCCAAACAACGTACAAAAAATTACTGGGGCTTTACAAGAAAGATACCTGCGGGTTTCTGGACAGGCGACACCGGCATCGCACCTGTTGATAATGTGATAAAAAAACTTTTGCAAACCGGTTACAGCCATCATATAGAAAGACTGATGGTAATAGGAAATTTTATGTTACTCTGCGAATTTGACCCCGATGAAGTGTACCGCTGGTTTATGGAAATGTATATAGATGCGTATGACTGGGTGATGGTGCCCAATGTATACGGGATGACACAATTTGCGGATGGCGGGCTGATGACTACCAAACCCTACATCAGCGGCAGTAATTATTTACTAAAGATGAGTGATTATAAAAAAGGGGAATGGACAGCAACCTGGGATGGTTTATTCTGGCGTTTTATGCATGTACACAGGGATTTCTTTTTAAAGAACCCAAGGCTCGGCATGCTGATAAAAACATTTGATAAAATGCCCGCTGAAAAGAAAAGCAAACACCTTACCAACGCTGAAAATTATTTAGCGAAAATTGATCATGAATAAAATAGCCACCCGGCATTTAAGCCTGATAAAAGACAATCACAAATTCTTACAATAGGCGCCTGGGCAGAAAAAAATGCAAACAAGTTGTCATTTTTTTTTGCAGATTATTTATTAATAGAATTACGGCGTTTTTACATTAGCACATTAGCAAATTTAACATGCAAGCTCTTCCTTTAGTTTTAATCGCTCCGGTTAATTTAGTTTCCAGCACGGTTGATTTATCCTTTAACATTAATTCATCCGGGTTTCAACCTTTGCAGACTGAGAACCTGCCCATTCTTTTAATTCGTCTGCAATAAGCCTGTCATTACTTAACCTGGGAACTTTATTTTGCCCGCCAAGCTTACCAATACTCTTCATATAATCTATAAAGCCATGCTTTTTTACGATGGAAATTTTAAGTGGCTGTAAAATATTCCCTCCAATTAAATCATCATAATATACGTTTTTTACACGCAGGTTATCATCCACTTTTTTTGCAAATACTTCCAGGTCGCCGGGGATATTTTCAAACTCAATGAACCACTCGTGAAAACTTTTACCGCCGTCCATTGCGATCATTGGCGCCACGGTAAATTCCGTGATATGAATATTTTCCGCTGCGGCCGCTTCTAATAATGCCGACTCCACTTCTTCGCCAATTACATGCTCGCCAAATGCCGAGATAAAATGTTTGGTTCTTCCGGTAACGACAATACGATAGGGATTGGTGGAAATAAACTTAATGGTATCGCCAATATTATAGCCCCACAAACCTGCGTTGTTATTCACGATCATCGCGTAATTTTCACCTACCCTAACATCCTTCAGTGTTAACCGCGGGGGCAGTTCATTAAAAATATCCGCCGCCGGAACAAATTCAAAAAATATCCCGCTGTTGGTATTTAGCAACAACCCTTCTTCTTTCTGCGAATCCTGGAATGCAAAGAACCCTTCGCTTGCCGGATATAGTTCTATGCAATCCACCTTACGCCCGATGCTTTCAAACAATTTAGCTTTATAGGGTTCAAAGTTTACACCCCCCTGTACCATTACGCTGAAATCGGGAAATAATTCGCCGACTTTTTTCCCGCTCTTTTCCGTCAGCCTGTCAAAATACATTTGCATCCAGGGTGGTATGCCGCTAATGAGGGTCATATCCTGCTGAATGGTTTCTGCAACAATTTTATCTAATTTTTCTTCCCACTCTTCTATACAATTTGTTTCATAAGATGGAAGCTGGTTGGCCCGCAAATACTTAGGCACATGGTGGTTCACAATTCCGCTTAATCTTCCCGTAGGTATGCCCCCTACCCTTTCCAGTTCGGGCGAGCCACTTAAAAAAATAAGTTTCCCATTTGAAAATTTTGTATTGCCGGTTTCGGCCATATAGCACAACAAAGCGTTACGGGCGGTGTTGATATGATTGTTTATAGAGTCTTTGCTGATGGGTATATATTTTACACCACTGGTAGTACCACTTGTTTTGGCGAAGTAAATGGGCTGTCCTTTCCAAAGCACATTGTGTTTGCCTTGTTTTATTTTTTCAATATAAGGTTTAAATGCTTCATAGTCCCTGATGGGTACCTGTTTTACAAAGTCTTCGTAGGTCTTGATATTTACGAACCCATGATCTTTTCCAAAATCAGTTTTAGCCCCGGTTTTTACCAGGTAATTGAAAATGGATTGCTGGTCTTCCACCGCGGTTTCCATTCCCTTTTTGATTTGTTTGTAAATATATCCTGCAAAAGGTTTCGCTAAGAAAGATTTTATTTTCATGGCCTATTCCACCAAAGGAAATTTTGTAATCGTTAATAATTTAAAAACCGGTGCTGGTTACAATTCATGGCAAAAGTAGATGCTTTTCTTTTATAATTCATTTGGTTTTACAGGTGGTGTATATTAAATTTCAACAAACCCTGCGCGGAGAAAATTGGCAATACCCTGTTTTATGCTATTCCTTAAAAACCCGGCCCTATTGAAAGAGATTTTGGAGGGGGCTGCGTATCTTTGCACTAATGATCAAATCCGTTGCGCTACATACTCTGGGCTGTAAATTGAATTTTTCTGAAACATCCACCATCGGGCGGCTTTTGGAGAATGATGGATTTATGCGGAAAGATTTTAATGAAGTGGCGGATATTTATGTCATCAATACCTGTTCGGTAACAGACAATGCGGATAAAGAATGCAGGTTCCTTGTGAGGCAGATACAACGCAAAGCGCCTGGTGCAATGGTAGTTATTACAGGATGTTATGCGCAGTTAAAACCTGCCGAGATTGCGGCCATACCGGGTGTTGACCTCGTACTGGGCGCCTCCGAAAAATTTAATATTACCGAACACCTCAAATCAATCACAAAGGGTGATAGCGCTAAGATCTGTAGCTGTGATATTGAAGATGTGAATGTTTTTGCCCCTTCCCAATCCCTGAACGACCGAACAAGGGTTTTCTTAAAAGTGCAGGATGGCTGCGATTATAATTGCTCCTTTTGCACTATCCCGCTGGCAAGGGGTAGAAGCAGGAGCGACACGGTTGACAATGTAATCGCCAATGTAAATGCGATCGCCGCGCAGGGTGTTAAAGAAGTAGTACTCACAGGAATTAATTTGGGAGATTTTAGCCCTCCCGTTACCCAATGGCAATATTTAAAAAAACTCCCCGCTAAAGAAAATTTCTATACGCTAATACAGGAGCTGGATAAACTGGAAGGCATGGGCCGTTATAGAATTTCGTCTATAGAACCCAATTTGCTGAGTAACGACATCATTGAGTTTGTAAGCAGCAGTAAAAACTTCATGCCTCATTTTCATATTCCGTTGCAAAGCGGAAATAATAAAATGCTGGGCCTGATGAGAAGGCGGTATAAAAGAGAATTGTACGCAGAAAAAGTGACTTTCATTAAAAAGCTGATGCCGCATTGCTGTATTGGTGCTGACGTAATTGTTGGCTTCCCCGGAGAAACGGACGAATTTTTTAAGGATACTTTCGATTTTCTGGATAGCCTTGATATTGCTTACCTGCATGTATTTACCTATTCCGAAAGGGCCAACACATTAGCAGCAACGATGAAACCGGTGGTTCCTGTGCAGGTTAGAAATGAACGAAACAAAATTTTGCGCAATTTAAGCTATCAGAAAATGCAACATTTTACCGCCCTGCACGTTGGTGAAACAAGACAGGTATTATTTGAAATGCACAACAAAAATGGCATGATGGAGGGATATACCGACAATTATATAAAAATAACCGCTCCCTTTAAAAAGGAATGGGAAAATAATATTGTATCATGGAAAATTTAAGCGACTCACAATACAGCAAATACCAGGTTACCATTCATTTTGAGATGGACGATGAGTTTATGAGTTTGGTGCCGGCGCACAGGGCCTATATCAACGACCTGGTTGATACCGGAACGATTGATTATTATTCGGTAAGCATGGAAACCCAGCGCTGCTGGATGATAATAAATGCTACCAATAAAAAAGAGGTGGAAGATTTCCTCGCTAAAACACCTTTGCGTAAATACTGGACGATTGAGATAGACGAACTATTTGTGTACGATTCACAAACATACCGCTTGCCTGCCCTGCAATTAAATTAACCCATCAGTAGAAAAATATTCTTTTCAATTAATGTCAACCGGTCGGTATTGTGGTTGCATCTATTTTCCACAACTTCGGCCTAACCCGATTACGCCAAATCATGGCTATTTATAAAACGCTAATTCAGCTTCCTGAAATAAGCATGAGAATATTGATTAGCATACAGGGAAATTATCTTTTCCGGTAAGCCCGAAAGAAATTCATCGGCAGCTAATTTTACACCCGGGTTATAATCCGACAGATTATTCACCCCCAAAACATAATAATCCATTAATATACAAACCGCTCCTTTACTCATCCTGGGATAAACAGATTTCAAACAATATAACATCAGTTCTTTGTGCATAAGCACATCGCCGCCAAAACCACAATCGATATGCACAAATGAAATTTTTTCCGGAAGTTGAACAGGAATTGTAGCCTGGAAATAACCTTTGTGAATTACCGGAAGGTCTAATCCCGCCTCCCTGAAATGACTATTTAATACTTCTTCAACACTCCCGTCTATTTTGAACTTTGTTTCAAAACTATCATAAAGGTGCAGTTTTTTATCCGAGCCATGCAACTGGATCACTTTTTGAAAAATCATTGCGCACTGCCCTGTAAAACTGCCTAGTTCGACAATATCTCCAGCTATTTTATTCGTTATTACCCCATCCAGCAAGTGAAAATAATTGATCCTTTGCTCAATATTGTTCATATCCCTCTGTGGATCAGGCAACGGCTGAATATGATACCCGAATTTTAACCCCAGGCGCTTATTCAGGAATTTAACTATGGTAGAATTCTCTTTTGTAACAAATGGTTTTTTTGCGATAAAAAAATTATCCATAAAAAAGAAAAAAATTTACATTGTTTGAAAAAGGAGCGTTTTTGGTACAATTGCTTTAGCCATATTAACTCCGTTTGAAGGCCCTTTGATAATCAGCAAAAAAAAGTATTCGGTTAACCCCTTTGTGCATTAATTGAATCCAAATCTTTAAAGCAGAAGAAAAGGCAGGACCCAAATTTGGATCACAGCTTATTTAAAACATTTTGCAGCTGGTTAGCAAATACCCTGTCATTGGGCGGTAAAAGCATATCGTCATGATCACCCGGAATTTTATGGACTTTTATTCCTTTTAATGCATAGGGTTTCCAACCCAGGTATCCCGGATCTTTTAAATAATAAACTTTTATTTCTGTACTAAAAAGATCAACGCGAATGTCAAGTGGCGCAACCACATAATTATTTAATGCAAATTCATTTTTTTCCATCGCCTGCTCAATATCCAGGTAAAAACCTTCCAGTTTTCTTTTTTTATCCAGCCCCAGCCTCGAAAGCATCGTTATATACCTGAGTTTTGTGCACATTACCTGGTACTGAAACGCTTTACCGGGATGTTGTATCATTGATTTGAAAACATGAGTCAGCCAGGGAAACAGATCAGTAGTATATTTTTGCATTTTTTTACTGAGGAATGAATTATTGCCTGGTTCGTCGAGGTAATAATCGATTATCCCAAGTATTTTGACTTTCTTTTTCATGGCCATTAATTGTTTGGCCATTTCAAAAGCTATAACCGAACCTGCCGAAAAACCAAGCAATGCATAAGGACCGGCAGGATTTTGCTGCACAATTTCTGAAATATAAAAAGCAGCCATTTCTTCTATTACATCGAGGGTTTCATCATCGCCATCCTTTCCTTTGGCTTTTACGCCATAAACCGGCTGATCCCCATCCATATACCTCGCTATATTGTTAAAAACCATTACATCAAGCCCGCCCCCATGTATAATATACAGGGGATCCTTGTTGCCATTAGGTTTGATAGGTACCAATGATTTCCATTTTACAATACCCGACTGGTCATCCAGGGCAGCAGCCAGTTCGGAAATAGTGGAATACTGGAACAGCGTTGAGGGCGGCAATTTTTTACCGGTTTCTTTTTCAATCCGGGCCATCACTTCAATGGCGATTAAAGAATGCCCTCCCAATTCAAAAAAATTATCTGAAAGACCAATACCCGAAATACCCAGCAGGTCAACCCATATACCAGCAATAAATGTTTCATTGGCAGTAGTTGGTTTTACAGGAACCTCCTCTCCTTTAACGGCATTGTAAGCCGGTTCCGGTAAGGCCTGCCGGTCTACTTTACCGTTGGTGGTTAGAGGCAGCGACGGCAATATTTCAAAATGCACAGGCACCATATAAGCCGGCAGCTTTAAACCGGCCAATTTCTTCCACTCACTAATTTGCCCTTTGGAAACGGGGGGTATTGAAAGACTGATTTCCTTTTTTATTTTGCTTAAAAAGGACGGCTTTGGGTAGGCCGTTGGTTTCAGATCGTAGCCTTTAACATCAGTGACAATATAAGCTACAAGCACCGGATCGTTCAGTTTGTTATGCTTACATAGTACAACGGCTTCTTTAATGCCGGGTATCCCTTCCAGTGTATTTTCAATTTCGCCTAATTCTATCCGGTAGCCCCTTATTTTTACCTGGTCGTCCATCCTTCCCAGGTAAGCTATGTTACCATCGGGTAACCAATGGCCTGCATCACCTGTCTTATATAACTTTGATCCTTTTTTTGTACTGAAAGGATTTGGAATAAATTTCTCCGAAGTCAAATCAGCCCTGTTTAAATAGCCTTTCGCCAGCCCGGCCCCACTGATACCTATCTCTCCCTTAACACCTGCCGGTAACAGCCTGTTACCGCCATCCAATATATACATCTGTACATTATCCATTGGTTTTCCAATAGGTATACCTTCTTTTATTTTTTCGCGGTCCTTTATCGTATGGAAACAAAAGATGCTGCAGCCTACCGTTGCTTCAGTAGGGCCATATTCGTTAATAATTTCAATATCTATACCCGCGTCAATTATTTTATCAAAGTGACTGGTCTTTAGCGCTTCTCCCCCAATTACCAGTTTATTGGTTAACAGGCTTCCATTTACACCCTTTAACTTGTCTGTCATTAATGGCAGATGGGCCGGCGTTATCTTAATGAAATCATATGGGGCATACTTCCACAGGTTATGATCTTCAAATACTTCAACATCTTTTTTTGATCCAATTACGATAGATTTTCCTGCTAACAAAGGCATAAATATCCCCGTTACAGAAGCATCAAATGAATACGACAAATGAATAAAACTTCCCGCCCCCCTTCTTTCATTATTTACATAACTGGCTTTACTGTTCAACAAATAATTCAGTAAAGACGCGTGTTCTACGATCACTCCCTTAGGCTTCCCTGTAGAACCCGAAGTATAAATTATATAGGCAGGGTGATGAGGCTGAACCTGCACTTTTAAATTATTGGTAAGCTGGTCATTGAGCTCCCCTTCTTCGTCCAACACGATTACTTCGATTGTTCTATTAATCGAATTAATCATGGGCGCGGCTTTTTTACATCCAACCACCAGTGTTGCGCCCGTATCTTCCAACATGTACTGAATTCTTTGCGGAGGGTATTCTGTATCGATCGGAACGTACGCGGCACCAGCCTTCAAAATTCCCAGTATTCCTATAATCATCTCCGTAGTCCGCTCCAGGAAAACGGGTACAATTGAATCAACGCCAACACCTTTACTTTTCAGGTAATGGGCCAACTGGTTAGACCGTTCATTTAATTGTTTAAAACTAAGTTGTTCATCCCGGAATACAAGGGCAATATCAGCCGGATATTTTTCAACCTGGTCTTCAATGAGTTCAATAACTGATGCCTTGTAATTTATATCCGTATTATTAAAACTGTTTATCAATTGCTGTTCTTCAGCTTTGGTGAGTAATTCTATCTCACCTAACAATATAAACGGGTTGGCAATAATTGTTTCAAGCAGGTGTTCAAAGCCTTTCGCCATCCGTTCAATTGTCTCCACTTTAAAAAGTTGCGTATTATATGACCACTCTACTGTAAGGTTGTTGTCATTACCGGCAATATTTACAAATAGTTCAAAATTTTCGTATGCTCTTGGATTACTTGATAATTGATAGGTAAGTTCATAAAACGATACTTTATCATCCATTCCCTTATCAATATTAAATACAACCGGCACAAGGGGTATCCGGGAAGGGTCTCTTACAATAGCAAGCTTTTTAAGAAGGCTTCCAAAAGTCAGTTGCTGGTTTTCGTAGGCATCAAAAATGGCAGATTTTCGTTTAACAAGGTGTTCCGAAAAACTAACTAACGGTGAGGGGTTACTTCGTAAAGGCAGCAAATTAACGCAATGCCCTACCAGTCTGTAATTATCAGTTACGGATTGCCCGGCCGCAGGCAGACCGATCACAATATCGTCCTGGCCGCTTAACCGGTACAGGTAAGTTTCGAAGGCTGCGAGTAAGGTAGTTACCAGGCTGCAACCCGCTTTTGTACCCATTTTTTTCAAACCAACCACTACATTATTAGCTAATGCCGCATCCAAACGACTGCTTTTATACGTGCGGACACGGGGCCTGGAAAAATCTGTTGGTAGCGTAAGGGCGGGGATTTGGCCGGGGTATTGGTCAAGCCAGAATTGCTCAATTTTGCGGTATCCCCCGGATTGCAAAAATTTACTTTGTTCCCGGGCAAACCTGCTGAATGATGCAGCTTCGGGCAAATCGATCATTGTGTCCTGAACATAGGAGGAATACAATTTACTCAAATCCTGCAGTATGATCCCCAGTGACCAGCCATCACAAATAATATGGTGAGCAGTTAATACAAAATAATGCTCATAGTCATTTAATTTTATCAATCCCGCCTTACATAACGGGCCGTTTGCAAGATCAAACAAATGAAGAGAGTCCTGTTTAATATAGTCTTTAACAAATAGCTGTTTTGCCGGTTTTTCCTCACCGGAAATATCCTGCCATAACAATTGAATAGTTAAATTTTTAAAAAAACAAACCTGTAAACTTTTAATGATAAAAGCTGCACGTAAAGATTCGTGCCGGCTAATTAATTTCCGGAAAGCATAGTTCATGGCCGCCCGGTTTAACAGCCCCGTAAATTTCAGGGAAATAGATTCATTGAAAGCCAGGCTGGCTTCAGGGCCGCCCAGTAAACAGGCAGTCAAAATCTCTACCTGCGGCTCTGTACAGGCTACAATGCGGTCAATTTCGCCCATCGTAAACGGATCATATTCAACTTTCGCTACCTGGCTTTTTAAAGCGTATATCTCTGCCATTTTTTATTTATTTAATGTAACCTGTAAATATTTTCCCGGCCTGCTTATGTCAGAAATATACCATGCCGGGTTTCCGTCTTCATCCCTGCCTAGTTTTGCCCCGGGTAATGGGGGATTTATAAAGGAAGCAGGTGAGGCCGGACCATTTAAATCAGTGTCATTAAAATTATTGGCTTTAAAAAAACCTGCCATAACCAATTCATCCGCACACTCAGTAAAAAGATTTATTATCTTATCGATCTCCGCATAAGTGTGTGATTCTGTTATAAAGCAGGGAAAACCATCCCATACATGCACCCCTTTCAAACGCATCAATGTAAAAAGCAACTCACCGTAAGGAACTTCTTCCTTAAATTTAATTTTCCACAAAGAACCAAACTGCGCAACAACAAGCGGCAGGCCTCTTTTTTCAAACTCAGCATTGAGAGAATCCGCAACCTGGTCACCCTTTGCGTTCAGTTGTCTTTGTAAATCCGGTCCCTTATCCTTCATGTGTTGCAAGGAAGCTTTTGCAGTTGCCAGTACCAATGGGTGGCGAACAAAAGTACCCGCGAAATAAGTTACGCCCACTTCCGGAAATGAGGTATCACCATATTGCCATGCCCCTCCGTCCAACGCATCCATCCACTCTCTTTTTCCTGCAATGACTCCAATGGGCAACCCCCCGCCAATCACTTTTCCATAAGCGGAAATATCCGGCTTTATTCCAAACAAAGCCTGGGCCCCACCCGGGTGCATCCTGAAACCGGTTATAACCTCATCAAAAATTAATGCGGTACCCGACAGTGACGTGATTTCCCTTACCTGTTTTAAAAACTCAACCGGCCTGAATTCGGGACGCCTGCTTTGAACCGGTTCAACCAATACCGCCGCTAATTCCTGTGCCCGTTCTTTAATGATCTGAAGACTTTCTTCGGTACCATAATCCAGGATCAGCATATTCTGCACCGCAGCCGACATAATGCCCGGCGCCGCGGGAAATGATTTTAATTTTTTTGTTCCTCTTACGATCACTTCATCGATGATGCCATGATAAGAACCCGTAAAAGCTACAATCAGAGAACGCCCGGTAACTGTACGTGCAATCCGCATGGTACCAAGTACCGCTTCAGAACCGGTACTGCAGAGTGCCGCCCTGTCAGCACCTGTAAAGTCGCAAATCATCCTGCATACCTCTCCTGCTAATTCATGTTGCGGGCCTACTTCGAAACCTTTTTCAACCTGTTCGTGCAGGGCTTTTTTGATAAAATCAGGTTGATAGCCAAACATACATGAACCGAAACCATTTAAAACATCAATGTATTCGTTCCCATCAATATCCCATAATTTACTTCCCCGCGATTCATTCATTACCAGTGGGTAAACAATTTCTTTGGTGAGTGGTTTAAATCCGGAAACTACCCGTGGGTCTGCCATATAAGGCCGGTGCTGGTCAGCATATGCCTTGCTTCCCTTAGTTTTTTCATTGTATTTTGCGGTAAGCTCGGTTAAAAAGCTTTTTTGTTTATCATCCAGTTCGGTTACCTGTCGTTCTATGCGTGCCGTTGCCCCGAATGGCTTTTTTATTTCGATGGCTTCTTCCGGGGTTAGGTCGTTGTTTTGTATATTGTTGGGTTTACCGGGAGGTAACTTCAAACCCATTGGATGCGGACCAACCCGATTTTCATGATTACGTATTACGGGGCTGCTTATTCCCGCGTTACCGCCCTGGCCCTGGATCAGGGCAATTTGTTTTCCCAGTATTTGTAATTGCTGTGTGATTAATTCCAATCCTGAATCCGATACTTTGCAACCATTTGTATTATTGGCGTTGCTGGTATAGTCCGTGACCGGTTCCTGCTGGTAGTATTGTGGCTGAACAGTATTGGGTGATTGAAACTTATTTGCAGGAAGCTGTTCATCAAGGTATTTAGCAAGTAATTCAGGTGATGCAAGCTGTTCACTTAATTGCCTGAAGGTGATTCCCAGTTCAAATTCCTTTTTCAGTGTTATAGCCACCTGGGTGAGTAACAACGAATCGAGGCCGATCTCAAGGAAACTCATTTCGCTATCGAGGTCAATAGTGTCAATGCCTGATGCATTCTCCAGGATTTCCTTTATCTTGGTTATCAAAAAATCTTTTCTCATAATGGTAGGTTTTGATCTGGTTCCCGCTAACGCTGGACCGGGCAATTCTAAGGGTTGATTATACGGAACAGTATTCGTTTGTGGGTTACGGGGTTGATGGTTTGCGTTATTATTTACCGGGTTAACCCAACAGTATTTTTTATCAAAGTAATAGGTTGGCAGGTTAACAATATTTCTTTTTTGCCCATCGTAAAACTTTTCCCAATCCGGCTTTACCCCATGCTGCCAAAGTTCTCCCAGTGTTTTTAATATGGATGCGTAGTCAGATTGCGGCCGGTTATTCTCCAGGCTGGGCATCATGGTAACGGCACGGTTGCCCGGTTGTTGCTTAACCAGGGTAGTTAGGGATGTGCCCGGACCAACTTCTAAGAAAAGCTGCCTTCCCCCCATATTTAAAATTGTTTCCGCAGCATTTGCAAAAACTACGGTTGACCTTACCTGTTTAGCCCAATAATGAGGATCTGTAGCTTCCGCATCTGTTAACCAGTTTCCGGTTACGGTAGAAACAATTGGTAGCCGGGGAAAATTTAAATTTATGCGGGAGACAATTTTTTCAAAATCCCGCACAATAGCGTCCATCATAGTTGAATGAAACGCATGACTGGTAAGTAATAGTTTATTAGCCACCCGCTGTTGATCCAATAATCCCGAGAAAGCTGCAATTGCCGCTGCTTCGCCTGCAACCACGCATTGTTTATTACTGTTGATTGCTGCAACGGACAGTTCCCCGGGGATCAGGGCCATTAATTCTTTTACCTCCATTCTTACCGAGAGCATGGCTCCACCAGGCAGTTCACTTATCATTTTTCCACGACTTGCAATTAACAGCAATACATCTTCTAAACTAAAAACGCCCGCAAAATAAGCCGCTACAAATTCACCAATACTATGCCCGCATAAAACAGCCGGTTCAATTCCCCAACTCATCCATAATTTGGCCAATGCATACTCCGTTACAAATATTGCTGGTTGTGTATAACGGGTATTTTTCAATAGCGCTTCAGCTTCAGGGTTAGCATTTGCCGGAAAAATAATTTCCCTTATGTCGGGCCCGGTATGCGTTAAAAGTATTGCCGCACATTCATCTATTGCCTGCCGGTACACTGGTTCGTTTTGATAGAGTTCCACTCCCATATTCAAATATTGGGATCCCTGCCCTGGGAACATAAATACAAGCCCGGAAGGTATTTCTTTCAGATGATTATCTTGTAATGATACCGGATTTTTCAATAATAAAGCAGACAGTTCGCCGGTATTTGAAGCCAGTAAAAATCTCCTGCAATTAAAATCAGCACGGTTTTTTTGTAATGTAAAAGCCGCATCAGCCAGGTTTAAATAATTGTTCTGATTTAAATAATCAGCAAGTTTTAACGCATACCCATCAACACTTGAAACAGATTTAGCTGACCAGGTAATTAACTGTAATGGACGGACGGGGGTTGATGAAGAAATTAGTTTATTTTCAAATTCTTCCAGTATGATATGTATATTAGTTCCACCAACGCCCAAAGAATTTACACCAGCTCTTCGCACATTACCCGCTTTCCAGTCAGTAAGTTTTGTATTTACGTAAAAAGGGCTGTTCTCAAAATCAATATTTGGATTTGGGTTTACAAAGCCAATTGATGGCGGTATCTGCCTGTGGTGAAGCGCCAATGCAGCCTTTATTAATCCGGCCACCCCGGCTGCAGCGGTCAAATGCCCCATATTTGATTTTACTGACCCTATTGCACAAAACCGTTGCTTCGGTTGTTTTCCAAATGCCATCTTTAAACCTTCAATTTCTATCGGGTCACCAATAGGCGTGCCGGTGCCATGCGTTTCAACGTAACCGATAGTTGCGGGATCGATGCCAGCATCATGAATTGCCATTACAACTGCCTGCGCCTGGCCTTCACTGCTTGGTGCGGTAAAGCTTCCTTTTTCTCCGCCATCATTATTAATTCCTACACCCTTTATTATAGCATAAATAGTATCTCCATCCCTTTCCGCCGCTTCCGCAGTTTTAAGTAACACCACCCCTGCCCCATCGCTGAATACCGTACCTGATGAATCCGCGTCAAAACTTCTGCAATGCCCGTCACGACTAAGCATCGCCCCTTCCTGGAACAAATGCCCGCTATATATCGGCGAGGTTATACTCGCTGCACCTGCGATTGCTACATCACATTGTCCGTTCCGGATACTTTCCACCGCCTGTGCGATAGCCAGTAAGGACGTGGAGCATCCCGAAAAAACAGTAACCGCGGGGCCTTTCAGGTTTAACTGGTAAGCTGTTCTTGTTGAAATAAAGCCTGTTTCATTGGCCATCATGACCTGGAAACTGCCCACCTGGTCAATTAAATCCGTATGCCCAAAAACATTATGCTGATAGTAGGTGTTAATGCCCGCACCGGCATAAACGCCAATAATACCAGGGTATTTCTGGGGGAGATACCCTGTTTTCTCCAGCACTTCCCAGGCTATTTCCAAAAATATTCTTTGCTGGGGATCCATCAGTTCTGCCAGTTTTGGATTCAGCTCAAAAAAATCATGATCAAATTTATCCGCCCCGTCAATAATACCCCTGGCGCTAACATAATCCGGATCATTTTTAACTTCAGTTGAAATAGATTCATCCAGTTCAGCTTTTGTAAAAAACCGGATGGTTTCTTTTCCAGTTTTTAAAATTTCCCAAAGTTCTTCCACTGTATTTGCACCAGGAAAACGACCCGCCATACCTATTACAGCCACGTCAGATGATCCGGATGGTTTGTTTTGTAGCCTGGTTTCTATCTTCACTGCTTTTTTGTGTTCCGGCTGCAGGTATGCAACAATACCGGCTATCGTGGGATACTGGTAAAGCTTAATAACGGGAAGAACATAATTGAACTGCTTACTCAAAATGGAAATAGTTTTCATCGCAAGAAGAGAATTCCCGCCAAGCTTAAAAAAGTTATCTTTTATGCCTATCCGTTCTACTCCCAAAAAGCCCTGCCATATTTCCACCAATGCATTTTCCAGTTCATTTACCGGGGCTGCATAATTATTTTTCATTGATCCGTAAATACCAGGATCGGGCAACGCATTCCTGTTTATTTTACCATTGGAGGTTAATGGAAGGGTTTTCATTTCTACCCAAAACGAGGGCGCCATGTATGCGGGTAACTTATCATTGATATAGTTAGTGATTGCTTCCGGATCAAACGAGCCGTGCGGAACAATATAAGCTACGAGCTGCTTGTTGAATTGATTATCGTCTCTTGCCAGCACAACTGCCTGCTCAACTAATTCACATTGCTGAAGTACGGTTTCTATTTCACCCGGTTCAATCCTGAAACCCCTGATCTTTACCTGGTCATCTATTCTTCCCGTGTAGGCTATATTGCCACCGGGTAACCAGCGCCCCAGGTCGCCTGTTTTGTATAATCTAGATCCAGTTTCTGTACTGAATGGATGCTTAATGAACTTCTCCTTTGTTAAATCAGGACGGTTTAAATACCCACGGGCCAATCCTGCTCCACCTACATATATTTCACCCGTAACCCCAATCGGTACAATTTGACCATCGCCATTCAGTATAAAAACACTACGGTTACTGATGGGCCGCCCAATGGGAATGGTACTATTTATTGCTGTACCGGTAATATTGTAGGTTAATGAAAATGTAGTATTCTCCGTTGGGCCATATCCATTTATTATTTCAATAGCGGGATAAGCCCGCCTGATCTTTTCGATATGCTTTTCTGATAATTTCTCTCCGCCTGCTACAATCGTTTTTAATGTCTCAAAAACAGTGATATCTGTTTCTACCAATTGGTTGAACCAACTTGAGGTAAACCACATTTTGTTCACTTTCCTTACTTCAATCTCCTTTTTTAGCAGCACACTATTCAGCAGGGTATCTTCAGGGCATAACACCAACTGGCCACCATTCAATAACATTCCCCAATATTCAAATGTAGTGGCGTCAAAGGAAGGTGAGCCCGTTGATAATAAAATATCATCACTTGTAAAATTCACATAATCGACCCCGCTTACTAAACTCACTACATTGATATGCTCAACCATTACGCCTTTTGGGTTACCTGTTGAACCGGAGGTATAAATCACGTAGGCAAGATTATGCGGGGTAATAGCTACCCCTAAATTATTTGTTGGCTGCTGTGATATTAAAAACCAATCGTTGTTTATATTAATGATATTTTTGTGTTCCATAGCGGATAGCGCTGGTATTCCCGCCTTGTCGCTTACAATTAACCCGGCACCCGTATCCTCAAGCATAAACCTTATTCTTTCCGCAGGATAATTTGGATCTATCGGCACATACGCAGCCCCGGCTTTCAATATCCCCAGTATCGTTACTATCATCTCCACCGACCGCGCAACACAAACAGGCACAAGGCTTTCAGCTTTTACACCCTGGATGCGGAGCCAGTGTGCGAGCTGGTTTGCTTTGGAATTTAACGCTTCGTAGCTAATTTGCTGCTCTTCAAACAAAACAGCCATTTTCCCAGGGGTCTTTACAACCTGTTCTTCAAAAAGCTCCACCAATGTTTTATCTTTTGGATAAGCTGATCCGGTATTATTAAACTCTTCCAACAACTCTTGTTCCTCTGCAGTGGTGAGCATTGGCAAGGATCCCATTTTTTGATGAGGAGTTTCTACAATTGAACGTAGCAAGTTCTTATAATGATCAATCATTTTAATCATCGTTGCTTCCTGATATAAACCGGTACAATACTCTACTGACCCGGCAAAGCCATCAGTCGTTTCGGTAATAAATAAACTGATAGCATAATTCGAAATTTTATTTTCTATTTTTTCCACAGAGAGGATTAGTTCCTTCAATTTCAGTTCCGCGTTAAGAGGTTTGGAAGTCAAGCCAAACATCACCTGGAAAATGGGGTTATTGCCGGGGTCGTTATCCTTCGCAACCGTTTCCACTACCCTTTCAAAGGGCGCTTCCTGGTGTTCATAAGCCGATATGACAGTATTCTTTACCTGCCCTAAAAATTCAGCAAATGAAATATCATCGCTCACCTCCGAACGCAAAGCAAGCCTATTTTCAAAAAAGCCGATCAGTCCTTCCACCTGTTCCTGCTCCCTGCCCGGTACGGTGGTTCCAACACATATATCCTGCTGGCCACTATACCGGTGAAGCAACACATTAAAGGCTGCAAGCATGGTCATGAATAAAGTTGAATCTTGCTGCTGGCAAAGCAAGTTTACCTGGTTTGCCAATTCTTTATCAATGGAAAAAACTACCGAAGCGCCCGCTGTGCTTTGGATTACTGGCCTGGCAAAATCCACTGGCAATTGCAGGCTGGGGAGATCTTTCAGTTTTTCTTTCCAGTATGCCATTTTATTATCCATGAAAACCCCCACGTGGTATTTTCGCTGCCATATTGTATAATCCGGATATTGAATGGGTGATAATGATAATGTTGACGGGCGGCTTTCTTCAATCGAACCATACAATTCCACCAATTCTTTAATGATTAACGAAATTGACTGGTTATCAGATGCGTGCCGGTGCGTGGTTATTACTAATATATGGTCTGTATCGTCCATAACGATAAGGTCTGCGCGCAGTAAATAATCCAGCGACAGGTCAAATGGGGTATCAATGATTTGCTGAATGAGTGTTTGTATAGTTTCACCATTGCAGGTTGAAATGTTTGTTTTGGTTAAACGCCAATCCTTATAATCCTGAATCTTTAGATACGGTTTGCCGTCTTCTTCAAGGATCATGGAACGTAACACTTCATGCCGCGATACAATTGTCTGTAGTGAGCCCGATAATGCATTTATATTCATCCTTCCCTTTAATCTCAATGCCACAGCAAGATGATGCTGGATATGCACATCGCCTTCCAAATGCGCGGTAAACCATAAACGCTCCTGGCTGAAGGATAAAGGGAAATGGTCATGCCCCGGCTGTATTTCAATTGAAGTCGGCATTATGCTTTGTTTGAATTTTGGGCATGCATTGGCATACTAACCGCAATAATTGTCGCATTTTTTGAATAATATAAAACAAACTTACCGGGAGAGTTGGCTTTTTCTTTTAAGTCTTTATAAGTGAAGACTCCTTCTGCAGGTAGTATTACCGCAGCACCCTGGTTTTCCGCTACAGCATTTGTAGAAATTGCATGAAGAGAATCGGAGGATATTTCATCCCCCAGTTGGGTTACATAATTGGATAAATTCATTTTGCTGGGATTATATCGGGTAAAATCTGGAAACGGTAATTAGTAATTCTTTATTGTTTTTAGCATATAGTATTGTACCACAGGCATTTAAACAAAATTTGTTATTTTTTTTATGATGAAAAAGAAATTTTTTAATCTTTCAGAAACTGTGTAAAAATGATTTTCAGGAATAACTTATTGTTCCAAAACTCGTTGATGGTGTATAGTTGCGTTTCATCAATCGACCATTGAGCAACGAAAATTTCATTTTTTGACAGCTTCTAACTGTAATATAACGTGTAATTATGCAATATTATGCGGAAATTAGGTTCAAATTATCATTGGCCCTTACTTAAAAGGGAAATTCATTTACGCGATTAGAAAAAGGCCGAACCGAATGTAATTATTTGGCGCCAGGGCGATAAAAACTGACAGCAAGTTTTCACTTTTTTGGTAGATTATTTACTAATGAAATTGGGGCGTTTTTATATTAGCTAATTAGCACATTTGAAATGGAAGTTCTTCCTCTGGTTTTAATCGCCCGGTCAATTTAGATATACTTTCTTAATCGTGAGCATACTAAATTGGTCCTGCCCTGGTAGTGGGGCAAACAATTACCACTGCGTTAATGTGGTTTAGCAATATGCAGGTTAAATATGCTATTGATTATAATAATCCAGGGCCGCTTCTGCAATTGCGGGCGCCAGCCTGAATCCCGAACCCGAGCCGGCACCGGCAATAATGTATTTGGATTGATCGCCCGCCCGTTCAATTATTGGGTTACCATCCGGTGTATAGGTATCACAAAACACCCTGCCAACGGAACATAGCGGTACCAGTTGCGGGAAGTATTTTGTAAGTATGCCGCGGGCCTTTTGGATATCGGCTTCATCAATGCTTAACGTATTAATATCCGGTACAACATCCCAATGATCGCATTTAAAACTAAACAGCCAGTAACCGGCTTCGTATTTGGGCATTAAAAAAGCATCATCAGCAAAAAAATAAAATAACGGGTCACCTGCCAGTGGTTGTTTATCAATATGAAAAGCGACGATTTTTTTAATCCTTGTCTTTTGACTGGCGAAGAGACCGGTTCCCAGGATTTCATTCATCCATGGGCCCGTAGCCTGTATCACCCTTTTTGCAGGAAAGTAGTTTCCGCCGGCGCTTTGCAGATCAAATATATCTTCTAGTGTTGTTACTGTTACAATCTTTGTATGCTCGATGATTAAAGAATTCGGTGTTACTTCAAAATTTTTTGCCAATAAATTTACCAGTTCATTGTTGACGGCCTGGCTTGCGGTAGCCCCCGAAATAACGGCGGCATGTTGAGGTAATACAAGTAATGGGTGATCATGCAAAAGAGATGGAATGATTTCGGGCAACAGCCTTGCATTGTTGTCTACCAGTTGAAGCAGGACGAGTTGTGCATTGTCCTCTTGAACGATTCCATAAAATGGAAGATCCTTTATAGGCAGTTCAGGCATCTCTTTTCTTAGTTCAGCAAAGAGGGAGCGGGACCTTTGTGCAAGTTGGTAACGCAGTGGGGTATGGCCATAAGGGATATCCAGTCTGGCTGAATAAAAAGTGGCGCCGCTTCCCACCAGGCCTTGTTCGAAAAGGCCAATATGCCAGTCGGGGTGCTGCTTCCTTGCATACCAGGCAGCAAAAACCCCAATAATACCACCGCCGATTATTGCGAGGTCAAGTTCGCTTTTCATGATAATATTTTGGTTCATCGTATTAATGCGTACCTGTATTTATTAATAACTTGTTTCAACTCGTGCTTCCAATTTTATTGAACTTTTCAAATGGCTTATTTCGTTCCGTAGGAACGTTATATTGGTAGTTCAATGAATAGGGGCAGTCTTCCGTTCCGTAGGAACGATATATGCTTTGCAACTTATAAAAAAGATTCAAATTTTATTATAATTTTATTGCATAAAATCATACGCTTATGCCAAATACATCTACCCAAATGCATATTCAGTTTGTTTTTGCAGTAAAATATCGAAAGGCAATGATAGAAGATTCCTGGAAAGATAAATTACATCAATACATTACTGGAATAATTTAAAAGAAAACACACAAAATGCTTCAGATTAATACCATGCCCGATCATTTGCACATGCTGATTGGGTTTAGGCCCGATGAAAATATGTCACAATTAATCCAGGTTGTAAAATCTGAAAGCACCAAATTTATTAATGATCATCATTTTGCCCATCGGAAATTTAGCTGGCAGGAAGGTTTTGGAGCATTCTCTTATTCTAAAAGCCATGTGCCCGATGTTATAAGGTATATTCAAAACCAGGAACAACACCATCTTAAACAAACATTCCTGGAAGAATATGTTGCTTTCCTTAAAGCATTTGACATTGAATATAATGAACACTATATTTTCAAAGAACTTATTGATTAATACTTTTATAACTTTTATATATTTCTTACCGGGTATTGTATATAACTGGTAGAATGGATAATCTTTCTTTTCCAATATGCCGTTCCTATGGAACGCGTTGAATCATCCTTTTTTTTCTACCCATCTATCGTCCCTGCCGGGACGCATCAAAATCCCTTTGCCTTATTTCATGCAGATTAGGATAAGTGCGCAGGCTGTATTAATACTCCTTCACCATGTAACAAGATAAAAGGAGTACAAACGTCCAGGTACGCATTATTGCGATGAATCAATATTTTTAGTAAACCCCTGAAGTGGCGCAATAGTCAATGGTGAATGGGCAATAGGCGGGGAGTAATGGGAAATGGGAAAGCAATGTCAGAGAAATAAACTATTCAATATTCACCATTGACCGCCCGATAGCTATCGGGTCACAATTCAATAGTCAACTTTTCACCATTCACCATTGACCATTCACCCTATTTCCACCAAACAGAAAATACCAGCAGGTTTTCCGGGCCGTTGTTAAAAACCTGGTGACTTTGTTGTGAATTAAAAAAAAGCACATCTCCGGGATTCACTGCTTTCTCTGTTGCTCCATTGCAGGTAACAATGCCCGACCCTGCAGCAATGAACCAGCATTCTTTTACATCGTGTATATCCAAGGGTGATGTTTGGTTTGGATATACAATAAATTTCGATCCTTTGAATGGGGCGATCGGTTGCCCGCTTTCGTGGCCGAGATCTATTTCATCCACTACCATTGCGTTGTCGAATATTTCTGGCGGCAGGAATGAAAGTTTAGGAATATTACTCATAATGGTAACCATTGTTTTTGTGTAAGTGGAGTTATTTATATTCATTCGTAAACAAAGTTGCAGGAAGCGCGGGCTTTATATCTTCAAAGCTGATTTTTTTAAAATATAAGGGCAGCATTGTTTCCACCTGCACCGGGGTTGGTAAAAAATAATCCTTTTCAACAGGATTGCCTTTGTGCCCAAGAAGGTTCCACAACGATATTGCGCAACCGGGCATAATGGGGAAAGCCAGTAAAGAGAATCCCTTCAGCCACCAGTAAGCCGGGTCGGCATCGAAAGAAAGTCCGCTCCCAATACTGATCCATTCTTTTAACGGAAGGCTGCTGTTTTTAAGTTGAAACCCGGGGGGAGTTAAATAGTCATTCTGCTCTACCAGTAAGCCCTCCAGTTTTTCCGCCAGCCCTTCACTGATACTGCCAACCGGCTGCCCATTTAAAGCAGTCCATGCCCTGGTAAGAACGGACTGTAACTGATCACCCAGTTCATCATTTACAAAATGAATGAATTCTTCCACATTGAAATCACCCATTTCATTTTCAGGATTTTTCCAAACCAAAAAATAACGGATCGCATCGGAGCTTACAGGTGTTTTATTGATGATGTCATTGCCCCAGATCGCATGCCCCCGGCTGGTGGAGAATTTTGAATTTTCGAGGGTAAAAAAATGATTGGGGAGTAAAAAATCTATGGGGCGGTAGGTGCCCGATTCCAGTGCCAGCCCAACACCGGCCACTAAATAAGGGATGGTACAATCAATACCAAAACTTGCAACAGTGATCACATCCGCATCAATGTCAAAGGGGTTCACTGCAGCATTGTATTTCTTTTTATACAATTCGCCACAATACAGTGAATAGAAATATAGGGAGGTATAAGTAAATAATACGTGAGGGATACCACTGTTCTCCATTGACCAGGGTATACCCCATTTACCGGGATTGGTGATTCTTACATACCGGCCCTGGTGGTTGAAATAACTTGTAGCGATCTCCATAAACTCCGCTCCTATTTTCATGGTTTCAAGATGCTTCAGCAGTTCTTCTTTTTTACTGATAACAAGGTAAAGCTCCCGGTCATCGATTGAACTAAGCGGATGGTCACCTTTGCGAAAGGTGGGAGATATAAGATCCATGGGGCGGTATTGGGTTCCGCAATCTTCGCATTGATAACTACCCGTAGCGGAACCGCAAACAGGGCAATTGCCCAGTATCCAGCATCCGGCCACGAAACAATCATCTTCCTTTGAATATAAATATTTTTCAGGTCTTGGTGCTGTAACCCCTTTATCAACCAGTTCCCCGGTAACTGTTGTAAAAAAAGTTTTGAAATCTTCATGGTATGCTGTATCCAGAGGATTGATAAATGCATCATATGCTATGTTGAGGGCATCCAGGTCGCTCCGCATCCGCTCATGGTATTCATTGCAAAGGGTGGTTACTTCTTTGCCGGTTTGCCATGATTTTAAGTTCATATAAGATTCATACCCATCAGAGCCAAAAAACATAGCCGCTTCGCTGCCGTTCCTTCTTTGCGCCCGGGCAAGCACATCCATTTTAAGGTAAGGTCCGGATAAATGCCCGAGGTGGAGTCCCCCATTGGGCGTGGGCATAACAGGAATTAAAAGGTATTTTCTTTTTCCTTCTTTGAGATGTTTGAATGCTGGCATTTTGATTGGTTGGTGGTTGTTGGTTGTTGGGGTTGATGGTTGTTGGTTGGTTGGTGGTTGGTGGTTGATCGTTGTTCGTTGATTGTTTGGGATGATGGTGACGTCTTCCTTACTTCGCGGCAATTATCACCAGGTCTGTCGTTGTTGTTCCATCGTCCATTGGATAAGGCTTCCGTTGTAAATTGATAATTTTAAAACCATTCTCTTTGAGGGCATTTGTCAGATAATCTGCCTGGTGATAATGGATATAAATTTTGTCACCAGTACCAGAACCAGGTGTTTTGAATCCTGATTTACTATAATCATCCTCCATGGTGCTTAAATAAATCACCCCATTTAATTTCAATAATCCCGAGGCATCACTTATTAATTTTATAGATTCTTCCTTCGAAAGATAGGGCAAACAAAAACCGCACATTACTGCATCATACTTTTTATCAATCGAACCAATATCCCTGCAATCCATTAATTTAAACTCGGCTGTTGGATTATTCAGCCTGGCGAGCCCAATCATATTTGAAGCCAGGTCAATCCCTAAAATTTTAAAGCCCGGTCGTTTATCCAATAAATACCTGGTGATATTTCCAGGTCCGCAGGCGATTTCTAAAATATCAGCATGATCATTTACTATGTGGCTGCAAAATAAATCGAAGCCATCATTGTACAAGTCAAAAACCATAAATTTATCCTGGTATTGCTTTGCGTATTCATTAAATACCTGTATGGCAGTTTTTGTCTTATCCATACCCCGGTATTATTTCAATTTGTGGCAAAATAATTTCAAAACTTGCTGTGGTGCCGGTACATGGGTTTCCTTTACGCGCATGCAATAAAAACCTGCCGGGTTCCATAACCACGGCCGCAACGGTTTCGGATCGCCGGATATTGCCCCCTGCATGCGCGCAAATGCCTACAGGGTAAAGGGAATGGTCGGCAAAAATACTGAACAGGATTTCGGGGGAGATTTTCTTCGCTTCGGCCGGTAACAACTGTTTCAACAGTTTGAGGCGTTTGACGGAAGAGTTTTTAAACATGAAATGCATCTTATCCTGTTTTGCGAGTTCCGGATCAAGGTAATGATTGGTGTGAAACAGCGCAGTATTTTCCATTATTTTTATTTCATTACCGGTGAGTTCAATATTGACGAGGCGATTTTTATCGGCGATCATAAAACTGCGGGAGCTGCTTCGTGTAATTTTTCGCAGTTCCTGAAGGCATGCTTCTATGGACGATTGGTTCAGCAAATGCCTCACTAACAGGTAGGGAGAAACGCCGGGCTGCCAGTCGCCCGATACCACCATATTGATATTGACAGAAAGCCCGCAACTGTTCAGTCCCATATAACCCAGCAAGCCGGCAAAGCCATACATCAATATCGCGGGATCGCCTGTTTTTTCCGGTAGGATCCTGAAAATGCAACCGAGACCGGTCATGTTTCCGGGCAGGTCAATTGTCTGGCCGGTTATAACCGCATGAGCTTGTCTTTTAAATCCAAGGGTGGAACAATCTCCTTCTAAAATATCCTGTTCCCCAAAGGCGATCAACTCAACCCTTATCTGCAATAAAACAGCATCTTCATAAGATATATTTGCACCTGCCGCAAGTCCCCTGAGTTCCCTTGCAATTTCGGGGAGTTGTGCTTCAATGATGGCAGCATGTTGTTGTACCTGGCTTTTTATCACGGCTTCATCCAGCGGAAATTGCCTGATACAATTTATACGGGCCCGGTTATCATTTAAAAAATCCCTGATCACAGGCCCCAGTAAACGGCCGTGTTGCAGTCCGCGTTCATAGGCGCTGCCGCTTAAAATAATTTCAGGTATAGTATTCAACTGATTGGGATGATTTATAGATTTATTATTGGGTTTGTTGAAAATTGGCGCCTGTTGGCAATCCATGGAAATGGACAATCTTTTAAGGGCTGCCCACCCTGCCGGGTATTTTGCAAAGGTTAACAACCCGTTAGTCTTTTACCATATATTCGTTAAACCCCTCGGTGATTGTTTCTTTTATGTCATCTCCGTTTGGAACAAACTGCTGCCAGTTGAAAACAGAACTTTCATTTTCAATATCATATACTTTTTTACCAGCAAGGCTGTTAATGATCTTGGCGCTGCGCCAGGCCACGAGGCTCAGGTTAGGATCGGCAACACCACGTACATGACGGGCGCCGTTTTGAATAAAGATTTTATTTTCTTTCGGTCCATCCCACTGGATGCAAAAATCTTCATTGATCTCAAATCCATTCGGGGTGGTTTTAAGTTTGCCCATGATAGGTTCAAGGAATTTAGGCGGCTGGTACTCGAAGCCCGTGGCAAATATCACAATATCCGCATCGTATTGATTCGTTTCACCCGTGGAAGTATTTTTGCAAATAAGTGCCCAGCCATTATTCTCCTTTTTAAAATCAAGTACATCATGGTTAAAATGCAGTTTGGCTAATTTACCCTTTCCTTCAATAAGGTCAACCTCGTACAGGTTGCGGTAAATATCTTCCAGCAGATCCAGGTTGATACCATCACTGGCAAGGGTTTGCTGTCCAAGTAATTTTCGTTTTTCCTCATCCGGCAGGTGATAAAAATATTCGCTGTAAGAGGGTGTAAAAAATTCATTGGTAAAGGGCGAATCATCAATGGGTAAAAAATTCGGGCGGCGCGAAATCCAGCGGATATTCATCGGCAATGCCGACCTGTTCAGGAGCAATTGGTTCACTAATTCGGCGCCGCTTTGTCCCCCACCAACAACGATGATCCTTTTATCTGCAAAGGGATTATTTTCTTTTATAAACTGTGTGGCATGAAATACGGTTGAGCAAAGATGGGGTCGCACACAGTCGGGGACCTTTGCACTTTGTCCTGCTGCAATAACAATATTTTTCGACCTGCTTTCACCTTTGGAATGCTGCAAGGTAAAATGGTCATCATCAAAACTTACGCTATCCACGCTGATATCGAAATGCAGGTTGGGCAGCGACCCGCTCACCCATTGGAAATACTGGTTGAACTCCCTTCTTTTTACACGGGGGAACCGGGCCATGGAAAAACGGTACATGCGTTTCTTATGGGCAAGGAAAGCAAGGAATGAGTACCGGCTTGTCGGGTCCACCAAAGTAACCAGGTCCTTAAGCCAGGATACCTGTATGGTGGCTTCAGGAAAAAGCATTCCCGGGAACCATTGAAATTCTTTTTTGCAGTCAAAAAAGATACTGCTGATATCTTTTACAGGATGCAACAGTGCTGCGGTGCTGAGGTTGGAAGGGCCTATTCCAATCCCAACCAGGTCGGTTTCGGTTTGCTTATTCATTTGCGGTAGTTTATCGTTAATTATTTATCCAAAAAGCCTGATCATTTATAATCTTTAAAAATGCTTTCTTTTATGCCCGGCCATTCATTTTTTAAAATGCTGTAATAGATCGTATCCCGGCGGCGGCCAAACTGCATCAGGGTATGGCTTCTCAAAACCCCTTCCTCTGTAGCGCCAATACCGGTGAGGGCATTCCTTGCCTTCAGGTTTAATACATCTGTTTTTAGTTCAACCCTTTCCATGCCTAATCCTTCAAATGCGTATTGGAGCAGTAAGAACTTATTACTCCGGTTCACCCCTGTTTGCTGAAACTTAGGGGCTACCCATGTCCACCCGATCTCCAGCCTTTTGTCGCGAAAAGAAAAATTTCCAAACGAACTGCTCCCGGTGATTTGCCCCGAGTCCTTATGTATGGAAGTAAAAGTAACTCGGCTCTTATCTGCCCTGTGCTGTATGGCATCATTTACAAAACCATCCAGGTCCTGCTCATTGTTAATGGCAGTGGCAAAATAGGTCCAGATGGTTTCATCGAATACAATATTCCGGTACTGTTTGATATCTTCAAATAACAAAGGGCGCAAAAGAACGATGTTATTTTCAAATTGAAAATTTCCGGTAAACAATTCATCTGCAGCTGGATAATTCATTCGATTAATTTTATAATTTTATTGCAGCCCCACTAAAGGATAACTTCACTTAGCTATTCAAATTTCCGTTCCATAGGAACGGCATATCGGTAGCCCCGGTAACCCATAAAAAATTTTTTTCGTTCCATTGGAACGGTATATGCCTTCCGCATTTTAACGGAATCTGTGAGACCTGGTGTGACAAACGCACTTTCTTTAAATATCTTTTTATTATTAAATTCATTCATCAAAATATATCACCCAACGTTCTTTCATTATTTTGCTATTCTTATATTATTCCAACCGAACGCAATCTTTCCTTAGATCATAAGTTCACACTTATTTTTTCCTGAATAAATCTGCCAGTTGATCTACTGTTTTAACTCCTGCCAGGTCCTGGTCGCTAAGTTCAAAAATATTCACATCCAGTTTGCCCGTCAGCTTTGAAATGATCCTTATGAATTGCATCGAATCAATACCAAGATCTTCTTTCAGCAATGCATTACCGGCCGGGGCCGGAATTTTTTTAACCGCAAAAATGCTTTCATTTATTTCTGTTTGTACCCTGTCCATATAGCGCTGTCATTTTTTTATTCCGTGTATAATTTTTCCAGTTCATCCGAAAACTCATTGATAATATCGTTTCGAAGGATTTTATTTTGTGCCGATAACCGGTTACCCTGCCCGTTAAACTCCTGGCGGATAATATAAAAATTGCAGACCCTTTCATGCGGCCTTAGCAATTCATTTACCCTGGATATCTCTTTTTTGATATCGCCTTTTTCAACGCATAAAGATTCCGGTACTACCAGCGCCACCAGGTAGGGATGTTCATCGCCATACACGATGCAATGCTTTATAAGCGGGGAGGTTTCCATCTTTTTTTCAACCGGGGCAGGGTGTACTTTAATGGCATTGGCCAGTACGATCAGTTCCTTGATCCTGCCATTGATAAATAAATAACCATCCTCATCAATATACCCCAGGTCGCCGGTAGCAACATACCCGTCTTCAAGAAATGTTGCCTTGTTATCTTCTTGGTCTGCACCAAAATAGCTGGTGTTTACCGGGTATTCGCTTTTAACGAGCAACTGGCGATTATGATCAAATTTTACCTGTTTGCCAGGCAACAATTTACCCACGCTGCCCGTTTTATTATTTCCTAAATAATTTTTTGACACGATACATACTTCATTCATTCCGTAGCCCTGGTACAGGGGTATATCCATTCTTTCATAAAAGGCCAGGGTGTCTGAACCTAATGGCGCAGAACCCGTCCATAAATACCGTATTCTTCCGCCCAATTGCTGATGAAATTCATTTTTAAGCAAATCATCCGTCAATGGATATTCGTTATCCATATCAGCCAGGAAATTTTTCATGATCGTTTCAAAGAAAAAAGGCACGCCCATGATAACGGTAGGCTGGTCTTTTTTTATCGCATGAAAAACATATTCTTTCGCAACGAGGATGATATCAAAATCAAACAGGATCGCCGAATATATCCAGTACCGTTGCTGGTAGGTATGCAAGGGTAAAAAAATCATTATTTTATCTTGCCGGCCATGGTGAAAAAGCTGTTGCACAAAACTTATGGCCGCATCCACACTCTGTTTCATTGCCCCGATTACTTTTGGCCGTTGCGTAGAGCCGGAAGTGAATTTGTAGGTAAGGATATCTTCGGGCCTGTACACCACGGGGTTGATCCCTGTTCCGGTTTCAACAGCTTGATTTTTGCAAACATCCTCAAACCGGTATACCCCTTCATAGTCTTTATATATTTCAACATTTGAAAGTATGAAGGGCAGTTTAAATTCCGCCAGTATTTCAGCGATCTCATACTTCAATGCCGGGTCAAGGGGAACAGTTATGATGCCGGCGGCAATACATGCCAGGTCGATCGCCACCCATTCAGAAGTATTGGTTCCGATAATACCAATCTTATCTCCCCTGCATATTTTTTTCGTGTTCAAAAAAGCAAGTACCTGCAGAATACCGGGTTGCATATCTTTAAAAGGCAATATTACCTTCTTACCGTTTTGGTAGGTTTCAAGATTTGATTCGCAATCCCGCAAATTGCTGATGAGCCG
Source organism: Ferruginibacter sp. (assembly GCA_014379625.1). Taxonomy (GTDB): domain Bacteria; phylum Bacteroidota; class Bacteroidia; order Chitinophagales; family Chitinophagaceae; genus Ferruginibacter. Next base: position 141,134 of record JACMLJ010000002.1, read on the forward strand.
GTTTATCTGGTCAATTTCCATTATTCGTACGATAAAAAAGAAGAAATGAAAGAACCTGCCCAACCGGTTCCAAAAGACAATATCAAACCCTCATTTTTATTTGCTTCAATTTCCTTCATCAGGTCTTTTACATTCACCAAAAAGTCGAGGCAATCAAGATGTGAGTATTTTGTTTGATTAGCTGAAAATACTTTTTCAATATCCAGGCCAGCCATTTGCAAACACTGGTTGATCAATATAGGATTGGCATTTTGGGTCACAATATAGGCGACAGCATCCGCCGTTACATTCGATCTCTCCATCAGTTCCCGCAGGGTTTTCACATAATATTTGCAGAGGATCAAAGAGTCGTCGCGGTTAAGGTTAACCTCGTGGAACCTGCCGGCCGAGATGATCCTGCTGCTTTTAAGTGCGGGCCCTTTACCATTTTTTTTCAACAGCATTGCCCCTGAGCCATCAGACAATACACCATAAGTACCCACCAGCCTGTTTACTGGATTATCAATTTTAACGTTGCCCAGTATGAGTATATTATTAATGCGTTCATTTTTATGGGCAATCTGCGAGGCAAGGGTCAGTGCATGATCGATATTTGCGCAATGGTTGCCATCAAGGTTCAATACATACGCATTATTAAGATCAAATTCGTATTGAATATACTGGCCAAGATTTTTTTTCTGCCGCTGGTCTTCTTCCTGTGCCAGTATTACCAGGTCAATTTCCCCTGGTTCCGTAGCAGCAGCTACAAATATGTCCTCTACCGTGTTGGTAAGCATTTCTTTATCTTCCAGCTTATCTTCTACCCTTATTGCGTTTACTTTTAATTCCGCTATCACAAAAGCGGCATAGGCTTCTTTATTGGGGAAAACGGAAGGTATATCTTCATCCCTAACCATCTCTATAAAGTCGGGAATGCTTACTTTGTTTTCAGGAACGTAATAGCTTATCTCTGCTATCTTTAAATCATACATCGGCAGTTGTTGTTGGGTTATTATTCATAAATCCTTTCTATTCCTTAAGTATCATTTCCTTTAAACAATTGCGGAGGTTATATACTGGCTATTCACCGCTACACCATCAAAATATTTTTTAAACCGGTTAAAAAAATTCGTGACAATTCATACATGTCTGGCGTAGCAATCATTGTTCAAAAATTTTTATCAAACATTCCAAACTTATTCTTCTTTAGAAATTTTAAGGTGATGCTGCAACAGTTTTGCGAAATCCTTCGAGTAAAGTGGTTCAAACATAGTTGAATGTTCACCTTCGATCTGGTACAGTGTCACCGTCTTTGCGCAACTCTTCCACTTGTTTTTGGTTTCTTCCTCTAAAGGCATTTTGCTGAAACGTATGTTCCTTGTTTTATCGAGAAAACGATAACGATCTTTCGCATAAAAAACAAGGATATCCCCGTCAAACTTTTTTAACTGGTAACGTTCAAATGCATTTTCAAATTTTTGTTCAAATTGCCTGAAAACAGCAGTTCCAATATCCTCCACTTCTAACCGGTACACTTTATTTACTAAAGATTTCAGGCTACTGATTTTGTATCCCAGTGCATCTTTAGGATACCTGGTTAATAGAAAAGTTTCAAAGTGCAGTTTTAAAAAAGCTTTTGACGCAAGTTTTTTTATTTTGCCCGGAATATGGTAAAAATTTTTAAAGGTTGCCGGTTCCGGGTCTTCATTATTTGGCAGTATCACATCGAACATTGCCAATAACTTTACCTGTTTACCCATTGCTTTCAGTTCGCGAGCCATTTCCAGAGCAATCAATCCTCCAATACAATGACCGGACAATGCATAGGGCCCTTCCCTGTCTATGAGTAGTAGCTCATTCACATACTTAGCCGCAATCCCTTCAATGCTATCCGGAAACTTTTCAAGTTCGTCAATGTTTGAGGGTTGCTGAACCCCATATACGGGCTGGTCTTCATCCAGCATATACGCGAATTTTTCAAAGGTAAATGCTGATCCACCCCCGCCGCAAACTATATAAAGTGGCATTTTATCGTTGCCGGCCTTTATGGGAACAATCGAACTGCTATAAGTGGATGGCCATTGCTGATACCCGTTTAAAGTTGATTGCCGGTGGATAGACAGATCATTACCAGGCTGTTTACGGAGATAACCCGCAAGTTGAGCGATGGTGGGGTAAATGAAAAAGTATTTCATATCCAGGTCAAGGTCAAACTCTTTCCGAACAGCGGAAATAACTTTTAAAGCCTGTAAAGAACTTCCTCCAAGCCGGAAGAAGTTAGCTTCTATGCTGATCGCTTCTAATCCTAGTAATTCCTGTACAATAGCTGCCAGTTTAGTTTCTGTTTCATTTCGGGGTGCCAAATATGCCTTGTCTTTTAATTCCACTTTGCCGGGTTCCGGTAAGGCTTCCTTATCTATATTACCATGTGGGGTCAGGGGAAATTTTTCTAAACATACCCATAATGCAGGTATCATGTGGGCGGGCAGTTTCCTGTCTAAATATTGTATAAAATCCAGTTGATTAAATACCCCGCTTTTAGGAACAATATATGCTATTAGTCTCCTGGTGCCTTCTTTGTCTTCGTTGTAAAGCACTACCGCCTGGCTCACCTGTTCACACTGAAGCAGCACAAGTTCAATATCTTCAATTTTCACTTTGATCCCATTATGCCTGAAGTAGGGCATATAATTGCCAGGTGGATCATCACCGGGCGCATTCATCAATTGTTTCGGCGCTGTGAGCTGAGCCTTTTGTGATAGGTTCGTAATAGTTTCATTTAAGATACTATCAGACATGGGTAAAAAAATTTAAATATACTTGCTGTTTGGGTATCAACCTCTTCTATTAATTTCATGTCAATTTTTCATGAAGCCAATAGTAAAATTAGTTTGTACGGGAGGAACCTGGATTTGTGGATTTAGCAGTAATAAAACTGATTACGGATTGGTATTGCGGGGTTATTCAGTTTAGAAAGGTAAAATACTGTTTTTATTTCTGTTGTTAAAATATTTTTTAAAAATTTATAATGCTTCAGGAACCATTTCTGCCAATTTAATAACATCCCGGGTTAATTCAACCAGTTCCGGAAGCAATACATACACAGGCATTAGCGATCTCTTAACGGGATTATCTGCGACAGCGTCCTTACTATTTAGCACATCTTGAAGTACGTGGGCAAATTCCTGATTATTGGGTGGTAAAAGCATATCATCATGATCACCCGGGACTTTATGTATTTTTATTCCTTTTAATGCATAAGGCTTCCAGCCTAAAAATTCTGCATCCTCCAGGTAAAATACTTTTATTTTTGAACTAAAGAGTTCAATACAAATGTCAAGCGGTTTTACCACATAATTTTTTAAAGCGAATTCATGCTTTTCCTGGGCGTTCTGAATATCCAGGTAAAAACCCCGCACTTCAATTTTTTCTTTAAAGCCCAACCTTGCCAGCAAACTAATATACCTGAGCTTCAGGCACCATAGCTGAAATTTAAGCGATTTTTGAGGATGCTGTACAAAGGACTTTAACACATGAAACAACCTGGGGAATAACTGAATAGTGTTTTTTTTGATTTTTTTACTCAGCCTGCTGGTTTTGCCCGGTTGCTCCAAATCGTAATCGATCATTCCAAGTAGCTTAATCTCCTTATTCATGGCTTTTAATTGCTTAGCCATTTCAAAAGCAATTACGGACCCTGCGGAAAAACCAAGTAAAGAATACGGCCCGGCAGGATTGTGCTGCACTATTTCTGAAATATAAAAAGCGGCCATTTCTTCTATTACTTCCAGGGTTTCATCATCGCCATCCATACCTTTCGCTTTCACCCCGTATACCGGCTGATCTTTATCCATATACCTGGCGATATTATTGAAGATCATCACATCAAGCCCGGCCCCATGAATAATATATAAAGGGTCTTTTTTCCCCGTAGGTTTTATGGGCACTAATGACTTCCATTTATTAACAATACCCCGGTTTTCCAGGACTTCGGCAAGTTTGGAAATGGTAGAATACTGGAATAAAGTAGAGGGGGGCAATCGCTTACCCGTTTGATTTTGGATACGCGTCATCACTTCAATGGCAATTAAGGAATGTCCTCCCAATTCAAAAAAATTATCCGTAAGGCCAATGTTTTCGATACCAAGGAGATCGGTCCAGATACCCGCTATGAATTTTTCGTTGGATGTATATAATTTAACAGGAACCTGCTCCTCTTTGTCGGTATTGAAGGAAGGTTCCGGCAGGGCGTTCCGGTCTATTTTACCATTAGGCGTTAAGGGCAGGGAAGTCAATATTTCAAAATGCGAGGGTACCATATAACCGGGCAGCTTTTGGGCCAGCGATTTCTTCCATCCCGTAACTTGTTCTTTTGAAACTGCAGGAGAAGGGTAACTACTTAGTTTGGTAAATCCATTTATAAAAGCAGGCTTTAGTCCCGTTGCCGATGGTTCTGCCTCCCTTTCATGCCCGGGAACAATATAGGCTACCAGGCGTGGGTCGTTCAGTTTATTTTTCTTGCACAATACAACAGCCTCCTGGATGCCTGCAATAGTTTGAAGGGTGTTTTCAATCTCCCCTGCTTCTATGCGGTAGCCCCTTATTTTTATCTGGCTGTCTATTCTGCCAAAGCATTGTATTTCACCACCGGGTAAAAGTTTTCCAAGGTCACCTGTGCGGTACATTTTCCTGGAAGCATCAAGCGGATGCCTGATAAACTTTTCTTTTGTCTGGGCTTCCAGGTTCAAATATCCCCGTGCCAGTCCATCCCCGCAGATGCCAATTTCACCGGTAACCCCAATGGGCAAAGGTTTCATAGCATTATCTAATATATACACTTCGGTATTATGAATGGGCTTACCTATCGTAATGATTTCATCCGTTTCAAATACCTGTTTGCCGGTTGAGTAAATAGTTGTCTCCGTGGGCCCATACATATTCCAAAGCGAGGCGCAAACCGGAATTAACTGGTTCGCTAAATCCCTCGATAAAGGTTCACCACAGCAGAGCACTTTAATATCCATCTTTTTTTTCCAGCCCGAAAAAAGCAACATTTTCCATGTAGCAGGGGTAGCCTGCATTACAGATACTTTTTTTTCCTCCATTATTCTCAGCAGCTCCACGCCGTTCCTGGTGGTTTCAGTATCCGCCAAAATAATGGAGCCACCGACAATTAAAGGGAGAAATAATTCCAGGCCCGCTATATCAAATGCAATGGTGGTTACGGCCAGCAAAATATCCCCGCTACAAAAGCCGGGAAGTTCCAGCATGCTGTATAAAAGGTTGACTAAACTACGATGCTCAATTAATACCCCTTTTGGTTTACCTGTTGATCCGGAAGTATACAACAGGTAAACGAGATCCTTTGCAGACACCACAACCGGGGGTGGGGTAACCGTAAAGGATAATGATTCGGCCAATGCATTTTCAATAAAAATTTTATTGGGGGAATGATGGAACTTTTTACTGTAATTTTTTGAGGTGATAAGGATTTTTGCGGAGGCATCGGCTAAAATATACCTGATACGGTCATCGGGGTATTCCGGATCAAGCGGGATATAAGCTGCTCCTGCTTTCATTATGGCCAATAATGTCACCAGCATTTCCGGTGAACGATCGAGTGCAACACCAACAAAATCTCCAACATGCAGTCCCTCCCAAATAAGATACTGTGCAAGGCGATTTGACTTTTCATCCAGTTCCTGGTAGCTCATTTCCTGCTCCTGAAAAACAAGGGCAATCTTGTGCGGGTTACTGAGTGTCACCTGCCTGATGAGTTCATGAAGGGATTGGGTGCAAGAATAATTAGCATCGTTTTGGTTCACTTGTTTCAATTTATGAGTAATTTTTCTTCTAGTGATCACCGGGTACTCATCCCTGTACAATAGGAATAGTATATTGGTTTTAACATAGGTTTCCACCAAAGCCGGCAAAACGGCATTTGAAGAACACAAAGTTCTATAACGACATTATCAATAATTTATTTTAAACGAGGTTGACGGCAAGCATGATTCAGCATAGTATAAACCTTGAAGGTGTATACTACTGCCTGTTTTCAACAGTACGGTTGTTGTTAATACCGGTAAAGCCTGCACGGCTTAAATAATATAAAATGGAAATTTATAGCTGGTTGATCTATTCGTATAAAAAGAGTATAATTTACAGACTTCAATGCAAACAACAAAACCGAAAATGCACAATTTTTCAACCTATTTTCAAAAATAGGATGTGCAAAATGAGGGACGATTTTATTCCTTCTTGTTTTAAAACTAACAGGAAGAATCATTGAAGGGTAAATTGGGTAAATCTTTATAAATAAAAATAGCAGGATATAAGTTTTTGTACTGGTTTTTGGAGGGAATTGGAATTTTACAGTTCCTAAAGATTTAAAAATACATAAAATTCGCTATCAATTCAAAACAAATTAAAAATAAAATATAATTGAAATAGAAATGAAAATTACGCAGCACTTTCATTTTCATTTTGCTTCCGGTACGCAACAAAACAATATACCCATCTGCCTGCATGTTTTTATATGCGCAAGAGCAGAAAATACTGCAACCAGCCGCCACTTTTGAGTAGATTATTTATTAATGAAATTGAGGCTTTGTTACATTAGCACATTAGCAAATTAGCTAATTAGCTAATTTTTTCTGTTATTACCTTCATGAATTATCTCCGGCTTTATTGCAAGAACATTATGATAAATAATTTATATTTATTACATTAGCCTTATGAATGGGTCTACCTGTTCAACCCTCCGTAAAAACATTAGCTCCGTACCCGGATGATCCAGATAAAAAAAATATTTCACAGGGGTGATTATCGAATTGCCATTTACTTCCCGATTGATGCAGGGTTGAAGAAAAAGGTACGGCAGGCAGGCGCTGTCTGGAGCCAAACGCATTGTTGCTGGTATGTGGCATACAGTAAAGAAAAGTACAATGAACTACAGGTTATTTTTCCTGAAATAAAAGTATTAAAGGATGAGACGGACACCAGTCAAACTCCAGCCGATCCCGATCCCGCAATAATTCCGCCCGGCAATATAGCGTCCGGCATTTTACCCGACCCGGACAATCCACTGCCACCTGCGGTTAGCCATGAAACTGCTACGGTACCCGTGTATGGAAACTGGGAGGGGAAACTAAAGTTGCACAGTGATATAGGTAAATATTGGGTACTGGGCATTCCTTATATCGAAAAAACCAGTAAGGCATTATTGTCTATTAAGGGTGTTTACTGGAATAAAAAAGAAAGTGCCTACCTTATAATCAGACATATTACGGTAAAAACAAAAGTAGAAGCGCTGCTGGGCATTAGCAATGTGCTGCCGGCCAATTATTATAAGAGTACAGAAGAGGATCAGTATAGCACCGGCGAAATGATTGCCGGCATTCATACCACTGATAAAAAAACCATCAAATTAACGGTACCAGCGGTAGCTTCATTAATACAACAGGTAAAGAGATGGCAGGGCGTGCGGTTTAGCAAAACAGACAATGCGTATATTTTACCTGCCACACCGGATATATTAATTAACCTGGCTACACTTGCTGCTCAAACGGGAACCAGGTTAGTGAACCAGTTACCGAAGGGTTATGTCCGAAAAGAATATGCACCGAACAGGAAAAAAATAAAGTTTACCATTGTGCTGGACAACCTGCAAAAAAAAACCCCCGTACAGGCACAAACCTATGTAAACGCCATGATGGATTATTTGATGGCATTAAATTATAGCGCCAGCACACTGAGAAATTATACAGATGCGTTCCTGAATTTTTTACACCAGCACCAATACAAAAACCCGGATGATCTAACAGCGGTTGATATTGTAAAACACCTGGCAAAAATGATGTACAATGGATTATCGGCGTCAACGGCCGACACATTAATTAATGCATTGATGTTTTATTACAGGAATGTGTTAAAGAGAGAAAACTTTGAAATAGTATTACCGCGGCCTAAGAAGGAGAAGAAGTTACCGGGTGTACTTACGATGGCAGAGTGTTTTAGTATATTCAATGCGATCAAAAATCCCAAGCACCGGTTATTACTCTTATTGGGATATGGCGCCGGGCTTAGGTTGGATGAAATTGTAAATTTACAATGGGGCGATATACTGATGGCTGAATTTAAGATACATCTCAAAGCTGCCAAGGGCAATAAAGACAGGATCGTGATGCTACCTTTTTCCATTGTTAGTTATCTTGAAAACTATAAGCAGTTGCATGAAGGAACTACCTGGGTATTTGAGGGGCAATATGCGGGCGAGGCCTACAGTCCGAGGACAGTGCAACAGGTAATGCACAATGCGGTGATAAAAGCGGGTTTAGAAAAGAAAGCAAGTGTGCATACCCTTCGCCATAGTTTTGCCACGCACCTGCTTGAAGCCGGTACGGACATCCGTTATATACAGGGATTGCTGGGGCACAGCAGTATCAGCACCACCACCATTTATACCCACTTGACCAATACTGCGGTAAAGAAAGTACAAAGCCCTTTAGACAATATGATGAACAAGATCAATGACAAAAGAAAATTAGAATGAGTGCCCTGAGCGAAGCCGAAGGATGGAGCCGTCCTGAGCGAAGTCGAAGGATAGTCCTCAGCGGAGTCGAAGGATGGTTCTGAGCGAAGTCGAAGGATGGCCCTGAGCGGAGTCGACGCCTATTTTATGGAGGCATTAACTTATCTATTAACCTTCTAAAGCGTAGCGGCCGACAGGCGATGGATCCTTTTAGATTATGAATACCAGTCGGCAATAACAAAAGCATAAAAATCACAAAACAACAGATTTGTAACGGGCAAACTATTTCCTGGCGATTATAAATAGTATTTTGTACTTTGTACCATTAATTCGAGATTACCTCCGTATTTTATGTAACTGAGGGAAGGCTTTGCCGTTCTTAAAAAGGACGATCAATCATCTGATTAACCTGGGCCTGGTTTGCAAGATAGCCACGAAAATGCCCACATAGTTCGTAAAAAGCGAACGCTCTTCAGGCTGTTTACAGTACTGAACATAAGGCAATCAAATTGCCTGAAAGTTATGCGATGAATTGGTCATGTAAAATGCAGTTATACGCTGTTGTAACCTTTTTGCCCCCAAACAATAATCAAGCAACAATCATTAAATTTTAATGGAAACCACGAAGTTTATGCAGCTATAAACAAGTTGCGCGTCACCCAAACGCTTTCACTGTAAACTTAAAAGCTTATATTGGCAGTATTGAATTGTCAGATATTTTAATCAAAGAATATGAATAAAACTGGACCAATAATAGTGATAGAAGACGATAGTGACGACCAAGAACTATTAAACGAAGTTTTTAAGGAACTTAATTTTAAAAATGAAATAATATTTTTTGGAGAAGGTGAAAAAGCACTTGACTATTTGATCAAGGCAGCGATTGAACCATTTCTTATTCTGTCGGACATTAATATGCCTAAGCTGAATGGCATAGAATTAAGAGAAAAAATTCATACAAATGAAGACTTAAGAATAAAATGCATTCCTTATTTATTCTTTTCAACAAGTGCTGAACAAAAGCATGTTGTTGACGCATATTCCAAGTCGGTGCAAGGATTTTTTGTCAAACCAAGTTCCTTTGATAAATTAAAACGTACAATAAAAATAATCATAGAATATTGGCAGGAATGCGAGTCCCCCAATTACATTAAATGACAGAATCGTTGATAAATTCATAATATAATTGGCACTTCCCAAAGGAATAAGGGCGAACGCACAACAATGCATTGCCAAAAGTCAGGGCGGGACATTGGTACTTCGGCTTCAGTTCGCTATCAGCTTTGGTTTGGGGCTGGACTCTTTCTAAGAAACTTTTCGGTAATTTTACAATCATCATACTTTTTAAGCATTTCCACCGGGCGGGACCAGCATCGATTCCCTGCCCTTCGGCAATGCAAAACGTTGGCTGCAACTTTATTTTGCACTTCAATAAAAATGACATCTAATGCGATACATTATTTATAAAAATATAAATGAAGCTACTTTCGAAAAAAGTAAAAATGAACTTAATAAAATAGAAAAATATATTTCACCACTAATGCACGAGTATAACTTTTCTCTTAACAAAAGAAGTTATGACGAAAGTTTAAACTTAGATTATATAATAGGATATAAAGAAAACAATGGGAATATCGGAGTTACATATGATGAGGAACAAAGC
>JACMLJ010000093.1 GCA_014379625.1 Ferruginibacter sp.
AAGTGCTGAACAAAAAAAGCAATTACTGGTGCAATTGGACAAAGAAGCAAACGCATCAGCAAAAAACGAAACCAATTCCAACGAACATTATTTTGCAATGCTCAAAAGGCTCACCATTAGTGGTTACTTTACCTCTGAAATTGGAGCTACCCAAGCCTTGAATTATGAAGCGATACCCGGTAAATTTGAGGGATGCATAGCCTTTAAAAAAGGGGATAAGCCCTGGGCAACCAACTAAAGATCAATCAAAACACCAACAATGTTATGAAAAGCGCAGTTGTAGCGGCTATAGCAGCAACATTTTTTTAATCCCGGGCATAACCGAGGTTACTTAATGCATCCTGTAAAGTTTAGAAAATGGATGCATTGAGATATAATTTTTTACCAGCTATATTTAGTGTCTGCAGGAAAACTCTATGATTGACAACTGGTAAGGGTTTAAAAAATTTCCCATGTCTAATCTTTGCTTCACCGACGATCTGTTTAAAAATAATGCCCAATCATATTCACCTCAATTGGCGGACCAATGCTTTGAACGGCAAAGAAACAGCACGGGTTCCTTCTTAAAATTTACAGCTCACGAGTTTAAAAAAATGCTGACAGGCAACAACATTGAATTGTCTAAGTATGCTGTTGACGCACACAATAAAAAGTATGAGGTTTGGCAAAGAGATTCCCTGGCAGTTCATCTTTACAGCAGGCAGGTCATGCTGCAAAAATTGAACTATATCCACCTCAATCCATTGGCAGTACACTGGAACCTGGTAAATAACCCCTGGGATTATTATTACTCCTCTGCCCGGTATTACGAAATGAACGAAAACAATTTCGATTTTTTAAAAGACATATGGGAAGAATTTTAAGATTTAAAGTAGAATTTTAAAGTACGAGTGGTTCCAGAGGACAAGAACCACGGCCGGGGAAGTATTATCGGAATCGTAACCAAAAGTGTAAACAAATGGAGGAATAAAAGCTAATCAAAACAAATTAATGGGTCTCAAAACGCTCACCTTTGTATCTGATGAAGGGTTTGAGTTCCGTGAATATCCTTTAAGTGGCCTCGCCAAGGCTATTATTAATATTGATTATCAACCTATTATATTATAAGTGTAAACAAAAGTGTAACTGGGGATTTTGAGTTATATAAGAGGCACAACCAACTTATAAAATAGCGGGAACCTCAACCATTGAGGTCCGGAGATAAACCAGATACACTACCTGGTGAGAACAGTTTCAACAGAATTGCTCTACATTCCTTATCGAAATCAGCCAGGAAGGTTTGTGTTGCGTCTTTGTGATTTTTATAAAGATCACTTGAATGGGTACATATGATTGGAATTACCAGAGTACTAAATATTTCTTCCAACCTAGTGTTAAGTTAAACGCAATATGACGCATTAATCGAACATTTGAAAAACTTTTTCAAATGGTAATTCGTTATACGATTAAACTAACTAAATCAGAAGTAGAAGAACTACAGGTGATTATAAACAAGGGTTCACATACTTCACAAACATTCCGGGCGGCTTATACACTTTTGAATTGTGATTAGGGGGAATATTCAGATAAAGTAACCAACCAACAAATAAGTAAAGTTTAAAAAGGGGCATGCACACAATTGACAGGATGAAGAAACAATTTATAGAAGAAGGAATGCCATCGGTTCCGATGAAAACAGGTCAGGATGCGAGAGTGGATTATGAGTATGTAAGGCATGGTGTAGTCAATATATTTATGGCCAATGAGCCATTGATGGGGAAGCGTTATGTACAGGTAACGGAGTTTAAAACCAAAAGAGATTGGGCTAAATTTGTAAAAAGAATCGCTGATGAATGGTATCCAAAAGCAAAAAAGATAAAATTAGTAATGGACAATTTTAAGACACATGACCCATCAGCATTTTATTAAACATTTGAACCAGCAGAGGCAAAAAGACTTTGGGACAGATTTGAATTTGTATTTACCCCTAAACATGACAGTTGGCTAAATATGGCTGAAATAGAATTACACGTATTAAATGGCCAATGCTTTGTCAATATTGATCAGCTCAGCCTTATCAGTGATAGTAACTTCCCATGATGCAATAGCATAGGAGCACCGCCAATGGCACTCACCACATCCCAAACCGTTCCTCCCGAAGGAAAGATTTCTGATGGCATCGGTTCGGGTGAGCTTCCTTCTGCGTTGTTAGCCGGCAAGGGATAACTGTAAATATTATTATTGCCGCTTCCCACATGATAGATCCATGTTGCCGAAGGAATGCCTAAATGATTGATTCCAAATGCGGCCCTGGTTGGATAATACGGTGTGGCGGTTCCATTGTAATTCCGGTTCACTGATTTGATATTCGATGTAGTAACAACATGATTGTATTTAACCAGGCTATAGGATTGATTGGCGCCAAAGAAGCTCCCGTTGATGCAGACATACACCACACACACCCGGCTCCTGTGTAAAAAAATCAATGGTTCTTTTTGAAGTTGCCGACATTGTTGGTTTAAAGTCAAAACTGCTGATCTTACTGTCGTAGGCAAGGCACCAGGCTTTAGTATTGCGACCAGCAAAAATGCTTTCGAAACTATATACCTGCATACCGTAAGGCATGCTTCCGGAATAAATAGTCGAATATTTCCAACCGGGTGGTAATTGAATGAGTGGCGGTACCGCAATGGGTGTAGGTGTTACTACCGTCGCCGCAGGGTTATTTTTTTTGGAACAGGACATGCCCCAAATAAATAATACACAAATGGAAGTACAAAATATAGTCCTTTTCATATTTGGTTTCAAATGCTGTTAAATTAGTTGGTGTATAATTTCCCTTTCATCCGATGAAGCGTTTCAAAATAAAAGAACACTTCTCCTTTAAATCCGTATTTACGGTTCAGTTGTATCATTTTACCGGTTAACTCCCGGGTGGCCTGGTAGCCATCGCCCAGTGAAGTTAACATGCCGGGCAATACTTTTTGTTTGGCTGATGATGACAACAATGCATCCAGTTCCTTCAACACTTTTTCATAGTCATCAATTTTGTACCGGTACAATTGTGGTATGATGTAATCGGCGTAACCATCGCTGAGCCATTTTGGCCAGTCCTGCAAATATTGCTCCTTGCACCATGGATAAATACTCGGCGCCCATGAAACAATGCAATCCTGTTTTATTGACTTCACCATTTGATACACCGACTTGGCAAACGCACTCAACTGGTCGGCCTTCCACTGCAACCACAATGTATCTTTTGGATTGCGTGGAGGAACAGAGCCATTGTGTTGCTTTGCGTACAATTGCATGGTATATGCATCATACCCGCCTTCACCGGGCATTGCAGGCAAACGGTCATCTCCCTGTATACCATCCACTTCATAATTACGCACCACTTCGCCGATCAATTTTTTCATGAAGGTTTGCACTTCGGGATTGATACCGCTCCACCAATAAAATTTATTTTTTTGTAGCAGGTTGCCCTGGTTATTCCTGCCCGCCCATGCGGGATACTTTTTCAACCATACGGAATTAGAATCATTATACGCATAGGAAAAACCAAACTCAAACCAGGCATGTACTTTAATGCCTGCCTTATGTCCTTCTTCAATCATTTCTTTTAAAGGATCCCTGTTACCATAGACCGGGGATTGTTTTACCCCAATATATTCCTCCACCACTTTACTGGGATACATGGTAACACCATTGTTCCAAACCACTACATACACATTGTTGATGCCGTTTTTTTTACAAAGCTTTATCCCTTCAGCGATATTTCTTTTTGATTTCAATACATCACTAGCTACATTGGTAATCCAGGTTCCTTTGATGATTTCCTGTTTTTGTTGCGCCTTCATGTTAACCACAAATAGAAGTGCAATGGTAAGCGGCAGAAGTATTTTTTTCATTATTGAATTATTTCATTTTTATATTCGGTGTAACGGTTGTACAAGTGGTGCGCCTGTATATAACACGATTGAGGGCTCATAAAATGGGAAAATTCAAAAGTAATGGCCTTATCATATCCTGCCCGTCGGGCAGCCTCCAGCTTAAGTCGAAGCTTTTCAAATTTTATCGGCAGGAATTTTATGGGCATATCCCGGTCAAAGCTTTCTGCATTGGTCCAGCACTGAAGTCCATATTGATCTGCCATCTTTTTATTGACCCGGAAAAAACTATCCAGTTCACTATACTCAATATGGCCATCCTGGAAGGCAACGGCGTCCACCGCACCCCGGATGCCACTAAAAATTTCATTCCATTCCTTTTCATGCTCTGCTACACTTACCGACTCTGATTTGGTAAGTGTGGCGCTGGCAGCCATCACTGCTTTTTTACCATCTATCCATGGAGAAATAAAAGTAGGCAACCCGTTGCTGGCATCCTTACACATCATTCCCAAATTCCGGAATGCGTCAATGGCTCCAATGGTTTTCCGGCTGATTTCCATACCCAGGTACCAACCCTTAAAAGAAGGATGGTGACCGTAATTTTTCCATGCTTCGTCAATAATGAATTTGTTGTCTTCCATTTCATGCAGCAAAATACCGGTGTCCCAATAGTGCCCGCTATCATACAAACCAAAATAGAAATTCATGTTGTGTTTATCGGCCAGAGACAAAAAAAGTTCTACCAGGTCGGTTGGAGGATGATAGCATTGATATTTTTTTTTCAAATATTTAGAGGGATATGTAATAAATTTCCGGTACCCGCAACGGATCAGGATCACCGTATCAATGCCGGCGGTCTTCATGTGCACAAAATCTTCTTCCCATTCCTTTTCGCCCCAGTTTTGATGTGGGATATCATGGCTGATTTCATCGATAAAGGTTCCTGTTATTAGCATACACTATTTTTTAAATGTTGAAGCAAACGAGCCATCAAAGGTGATCGGTATATTAACCAGTAAAACTGATTTTGCAAAAAGAACTAAGGTTTCTTTTTTTTCATCCATACTTTTTATTCGAACTCCTTATGGCAAGGGATTGTCTGCCGGCATTGTCCCTTCCACTGGTTGCAGCGGCACCAGCCAGGTCACTAAAAAAGCCGGGATGGTAGCAATCAACACCCATATAAAAAACTCTTTATAACCCAGGTAATCACTCACAAAACCACTCACCATAGAAGGGATCATAAATCCAAGGTTCATCAGTCCACTGCCAAAAGCATAATGCGCCATTTTATATTTACCGGGAGCAATTTGCTGCATCATAAAAAGTATCAACCCTACAAAACCAAAGCCGTATCCAAAATACTCAATGGCGACCGCCGTTCCAATAATATATACGTTTTGCGGTAAGGTGATCGCCAAAAAAGCGTAAGCAACAAAAGGCACATTGAAGAAAGCGCAGAGTATCAGCAAGGTCTTTTTGGTAAGGCCTTTATTAGACACAAAATACCCGGCAATGATTGATCCTGCAACGAATGCAATAGCACCAAATACACCGTATAATACACCGATCTGCGACGTAGATAATCCCAGCCCGCCTTCTGTTCTGGCTGCTTTAAAAAAGAGAGGAGTAATTTTTATAGCCTGGCCTTCTGCAAAACGATAAAAAACAATAAAACATAAACTGAACCAGATATTCTTTTTTTGAAAAAAGGTAATGATCACATCCTTTAATGTGGCAAAACCTTCCTTAACAGAATGAATTTCCGGGGATTGCTCGCCGGATGGAAGCATTACCCGGTTGTACAATCCCAGGATTACCATGATTATCCCGTATACAAACATTACCGTCATCCAGGCGTTGGTGATACCAATTCTCTTTTCCAGTTCGCCTGCGAGGTACACCAGCACACCGCCGGATAATACTTTGGCGATATTATAAAAAGCGCCCTGCCATCCAACATACTTAGCTTGTTGTTCTGACGACAGCTCATTTAAATAAACGCCATCTGCAGCGGTATCATGGGTGGCACCGCTGAATGCAATAATGGCCAACATGGCTATTGAAAAGCTGAAAAAATGATCCAGGTGAAGAGTAAGCCCTACCAGTCCGAATACTATCCCCGTAAATATTTGAGTGGTATACACAAAAAATTTCCGGGTTTTATACATCTCTAAAAAAGGTCCCCATAAAGGCTTGAGCGTCCAGGGGAGCATAATCAGCGATGTCCAGAATGCAATTTGTGCATCGGGAATACCCATGTTTTTATACATGAGCCCACTGGCTGCAGCCAGCGCAACAAAAGGTAACCCCATGGCAAACCAGGTGGATGGAACCCACCAGGCAGGGTTTCTTCGTTTCTTATCTTTTACAAACACATTATTGCAGTTAAAATGAAATAATGTTGAAAGTTAATAAATTAATTTACAAACAATTTGAATTTTATAAATATTTTTATTTAAGTTCGTTATCAGTTACGAAATATCAATAAAACTACAATGATTCTGCTAAGCAAACCATTCCGACTTCCCTTTCTTTTTGTATTCTGCGTATTCCTTGGATTAATTTCCTGTAAAAAAAATAATGGCGGGAGTAACGGAGGCCGCCCCGTTACTCCTGTCACCCCCACTCCTACCTGGGATCCTAACGGTTTCAGGGGAGCATGGATAACCACCGCCGCCAGTTCGGCGCTGGATAGCAGGGACAATATTAAGCAATGTGTACAAACCTGTAAAGCAGCCAGCATCAATAATATTTTTATGGTAGTGTACAACAATGGCCGCACCACCTACCCCAGCACCATCATGCAGCATTTAATCGGTATACCAATTTTAGAAAGATATGCCGGCAGGGATCCTTTGCAGGAGATGATTGATGAGGCACATGCAGCCGGCATAAAAATTCATGCCTGGTTTGAATATGGTTTCTCTTCGTCATACTCCGCTAACGGAGGTGCTATTGTTGCTGCCAAACCTACATGGGCTGCAAAAGACATCAACGGCAACCTGGTGGTTAAAAACGGTTTTGACTGGCTAAATGCTTTTAACCCCGAAGTGCAGGATTACATGATCAGCCTGTTTAAGGAAGTGGCTACCAAATATAATGTAGATGGTTTGCAGGGCGATGACCGTTTGCCCGCTGTGCCATCTACCTCAGGTTATGACAATTACACCAGCAACTTATATTTTTTGGAGAAGGGTGTAGACCCGCCCACCAATTCCAAGGATGCTGCCTGGGTTGACTGGAGGGCAAAAAAATTAAATGGCTTTTTAAAGCGGTTACGCACCGAACTGAAGGCCATCAAACCTGCCATGCAATTAACCATGTCGCCAAGCCCTTATCCTTTTAGTTTAACGGAATACTTACAGGATTGGCCCACCTGGGTAGACAGCAGTTGGGTGGATATCGTAATGCCACAGTGTTACCGCTATGATATTGCTGCATACACGTCGGTACTGGCCCAACAAAAAAGCTACTACAGGAACACCAGTGTTCCATTGTACCCAGGGGTGTTGGTAAAATCGGGCACCACATTACAAAGTGATGCCTTTATGACCCAGATGATCCAGCAAAACAGGTTAAATGGTTTTAAAGGAGAATGTTTCTTTTTTTACGAAGGGATCAAAGACAAAGTATTGTGGTACCAGCAACAGTACCCGTTTATTAAATGACACACTGAATTAAAGCGTTGAATTTTATCATTGAAATCAAGTATTTTGAAAAAAGCATTGTTCCTGCTATTAACCGGTATTACCAGCGTGCAGTTGGCTGCGCAACAACTCACTAAATTCGTGGATGTTTTTTCAGGCACCGGCGGTCATGGCCATGTGTACCCGGGTGCAACAGTGCCTTTTGGCATGGTACAGCTTAGTCCGGACAATGGCAATGAGGGCTGGGACTGGAGCAGCGGGTATCATTATAGCAGCAACACCATTGCAGGCTTCAGCCATATGCATTTGAGTGGTACCGGTATTGGCGACTGGTGCGACATCTCATTATTACCGCTGACAGACACTTCACAAATTCGCAATACAAAAATTAAAATTCCCTTTTCACATTCCAATGAAAAAGGAAAACCGGGCTTTTATAGCGTTCAATTGGATAACGGTATACAATGCGATTTGACTGCCGGAGAAAGAACAGGTTTTCACCGGTACAGTTTCCCATCGCCGGCCGGGTGGCTAAGGTTTGATATGGGATTTGCTATTAACTGGGACCAATGCACCGAAGGAATGTTGCAGTTGGTGGATGATCATACCCTGATTGGATACCGGTACAGTACGGGTTGGGCCAAAGGCCAGAAAGTATATTTTGCCGCAAAATTTTCATTGCCTGTTCAGCATTTTATATTCATCGATGACTCCGTTTCTTTAAAAAATTCAGCAACCGGCAATAAAGTAAAAATTGCTTTACAGTTTAATACCATCGCCCCATTATTGGTAAAGGTTTCTTTAAGTACTGTAAGCACTGATAAAGCATTAGCAGAAGTAAAAAAAGCTGCAGCACAAAATTTTGCTGAGGTTGCCATTACTGCAGAAAATCTTTGGGAAAAGGAATTACAAAAAATAAAGATCAATACAGATAATAAAGAACTGGCTACAAAATTTTACACGTCATTATATCATACCTGCCTGGCCCCTGTAATCAGCAATGATGCAGACGGGGCTTATCAAACACATGATAATAAATTACGCCACTTTAACAATGGGAAAAACAAATACACGGTATTTTCACAATGGGATGTGTTCAGGGCTTTAAACCCTTTGTTTACCATTACGCAAATTAAAAGGCTCCCGGATATCATCAACAGCATGCTTCAATTGTATGAAGACAATGGCCTATTGCCTGTTTGGGATTTAAGTACCTGGGAGGCTAATACCATGACAGGTTACCACAGTATCCCCATCATTGCTGATGCCATGCTGAAAAACATTAAAGGATTTGATTACAATACAGCCTATACTGCCATGCGAAAAAGCGCCTTTCAAAACCAGCGTGGCGTACCCGACTATATCCGGTTTGGATATGTACCACAGGATAAGCATGGCTGGAGTGTAACCATGACGCTGGAATATGCCTATGATGACTGGTGCATAGCACAAGTGGCAAAAAAGCTGGGTAAGGTTAGTGACTATAATTTGTTTATGAAAAGATCGATGAGTTATAAAAAACTCTTTGACCGTAATACCGGTTTTATGAGGGCAAAAAATAGTAACGGTAAATTCATTGAACCATTCGATCCCTTATTATCTGAACATGGTTTTGAAGGACAGTATGTGGAAGGCACCGCCTGGCAACATAGCTTTTTTGTACCACATGATATAAATGGCCTTGCGGTTTTATATGGAGGAAAAGAAAAATTAGTAAAAAAACTGGACCAGTTGTTTACAGCCCCTTCGGAACTGCATGGAGAAAATGTATCTGCTGATGTAAGCGGTTTAATCGGGCAGTATGCACATGGCAACGAGCCCAGTCACCACATCATTTATATGTACACTTTACTTGGTCACCCGGAAAAAGCAGCTAAATGGCTGAAGGTAGTGGCTGACAGTATTTACAAAACAGGGCCCGACGGATTGAGTGGCAATGATGATTGCGGACAAATGAGTGCCTGGTATGTGTGGAGCAGCCTGGGTATGTATCCTATGAATCCCGCAAGCGGGGAATATGTATTTGGTTACCCACTTGTGGACAATGCAATAATACAATTGCCAAATAAAAAACAACTACGACTTCAAGTAAACAAACTATATCAGACCGGCAGAGACGGCATTGCATCCATAGAATTTAATGGAAAAAAAATACCAATTACAATCATTAGCCATGGGCAATTGCTACAAGGCGGAAAACTCATCATCAATGTATACAAATAAAAACAAGGGTTATTCAATTTTAAAAGGAGCCGTTTTTTTAATTTTTTTACCATTTTTTTTACCAGCACAAACCATTTCAAGACTGGTGCCTAAAAAAGGGTTATTTGTAACTACAAATAACCTTACATGGATAACTGGCTCTGAAATTAATTTTCTTACGCCACAACGAAACAATCATCACTACTATTTTACCTGGTGGGAACAAGATGTGGATTCAACTCAATTGGAAAAGGATGTGTTATTGATTGGGAGCGAAAACACGGCTGTGAGTGGAACGTACAGTGTTGAAAAAGTGGATAGTACTACAAAAACATTTATCGATTGCAAATGGAATTTACAGGATAGTGCTGTTGCTGATGTTGTGTATGCAAAAATATGGCTGCCATTTTTAAACGAAACTACATGGAGCAATGATCAGAAAGCTGTAGTAAATATTCAGGAGTTCTATGATACATTACTTATTGCCACAACGCCATTTGGTAAGTTTCAATTCCGTTCCTCTCACCCATTTAAAATTAAAGTGAATGCGAATGCCAGCCCCGGAGCGAAAGATTATACACAACGTTCGCAATACCTCACTTTGTACGATGAAAATATTCCGGTGAACCAAGCAAAAGGATTACATCGTACATTTTTTGTAAAAGAAATTCATACTGTACTGGCCATGCGAAACAGTGCCATCACAAAAAACATAGTTTTAGAAAAAGTAAATGCTGCATGGAAGCACTCTGTAAATCAAAACCAATTATTGCCACAACCCAAATCAATTCAGTTAACTAATAAGCAGTACATCATTCCGCTTTTAAAACCAGCAGTTGTTTCAGATGCAGCAAATCAATACAGAAACATTTTAAAGCTCCAATGGCAAATTGGCAAAAACTATTATCCAAATATTATTACACTACAAAATAATCTATTGCCAGTTGAAGGTTATGTGATTGACATTAAAGAGGAAGTGATTAACATTCAATGTAAAACAGAAAAGGGCTTACGGTACGCACTGCATACATTAGTTCAGCTAACTAAAAATGAATATGGGAAACTGCAAATCCCACAGGGAAATATTAAAGACGCACCTTCTGTTGCATGGCGGGGGATTCACATGTTTACGGGACCAACAAGTTGGCAACTGCACAAGCGGATGTACGACCGTATTTTGTTTCCTTTAAAGATGGACAAAGTTGTACTGCAATGTGAGCAGGCTGAATGGAAACGGTTTCCGGAGATTCACAATTCAATTTCTGTTTCCTTAAAGGATTTAAAATCAGAGTTTGATTATTTAAGAAAGAATTATATAGAACCAATTCCATTAATTCAAAGCCTAGGGCATATGGAATGGTTCTTTAAACCAAAGAAAAATCGCTTGCTGGCTGTAAATCCGCAATATCCTTACACGTTGAATCCGGAGCTACCACAATCACAAATGGCAGTAAAACAATTATGGGATGAAGCATTTGCTTTACTAAAACCAGCAACTATTCACATTGGCCTTGACGAAATTGGAATGATTGGTTTTAATATTCCGAGAGAAAAGGAAATCGATTTTTTTAAAACACAAATTACTTTTCTTAGCATGTATGCCAATAGAAAAAAAGCAAAGCTCATGATTTGGGGAGACATGGGTTTGGCACCAGGTGAAGGCCCCGATGCCTTGAATGGCGTTAATAAAGAACGAGCTGCAATTATAAGAAGTTTTATACCCGCAGGAACTTATATTGGCGATTGGCATTACTTAAACAACCCAGATCCTGAAGTATATAAAACAAACCTGCAGATATGGAAACAGAACAACAATCTCCCACTTGCATCACCATGGTTGGGGCCTAATAATGTAAGAGGGTTTGTCCATGCCGCTATTGACGAAAAAGCAGGAGTACTCCAAACCACCTGGGCCGATTTTGAAAGCAGTGAAAAAAACATGCTCCAAAATATTGAGCAATTTGCCGCTTACATTTTAGCAATGGATTATGCATGGAGCGGAAGAAAAGAATTGCCCCAATCGCTTCCGTACAATGCAATAGAGGATTGGACAAGTCGCTTTTATGCTCAGCCCAAACCTATTATTGATAAAAATGGTTGGCGAAATACGGAACCAATAAGCTTTCAAAATATTACTACCGCGGCACAAATGAATTTGCCTGTTGTGTATCATCTTAAATGGAAAAATATTTCATCCTGCGGCTTTGTATTTAGAGCAACTACTGAAACAATTTTGCCCGAGGGAACACCGGTAGCTGTGGTACAGTTTTTAGGAAATGATAAAGTGGTGTATGAAAAACAACTACGTTACGGTGTTGAAGTAAGGAGTAAAACAGACCAGCGAAATATTTATGCACATACCCCCGGCAAAGATGAAAAGACTTTGTTTGATTTCTTTCAAAAGCAATTGACCATTTCTGGTGTTCGTATTACAAACTTGCATGTTGCAGGCGGAGTAACTATAGATGAGTTTATGCTGATTGAATAAATTTTTCAAAAGCAACCAAAAGGTTTTGACAATCTGCAAACGTTTCTGCTCTTGTAGCCTGGTGTAAAATAAAAGCAACTACGTTTTCCAAAACCATTTTCGTCTTACAAAAAAAATGGTAATGAGAGAAACAATTCCGGTAAATAACACACCTTTCATCAATCCCATGAATGCATTTTGGTCCATCCCGTCCCAAATTGGTTTTAGTGCCGTAATTGACAGTAAAGGCAGTAATAATAAATTTCCAGCCACATACGCTACCATTGGATTTTTACCATTGAGGGAAAAATAATTTACTATGGAAGAAAAATATTTTCGCTTTGCCATCACACTAAAACAAAGAAGCGTAAAAAAAGCAAGGCCACTTGTTACAAAATAATAGCTGTAAGTAGAAGTGTCTTTCCGGATACCACCCTCATAAGCTTCAAAAAATAAACCCAGCAATAGTAAGAAAGTTCCGGCTGCTACCAGTTTTCTAAATAAATTATTTTTGTCGGTTTGTCGGGTAAAGTAAATAGATATAGAACAAAGCAGTATTGTTATAATTAGATTTAATAATAACATCCGGGTAAACAATCCAACTAAATTTACACTAACCAATGCAATGGCAATCAATGCCAGCATGTTTTCAACCCGGTCAGTCAACTGTTTTTTTTCCTTTTCAAAATTATCATCCAATAATTTCCTACCCTTCATCTCTTCCCACATCCACTCACCTGCAATGGTACCGGGAATAATAATAAATAAATACTTCAAAAAATAGAATTGATACATCCAGTCGAAGTAAAACCGGCCAATATGATTAAAGTTATAGAACTCCTTTGCCCAGCCGGCACCAGGTTCTTTTGCAGCCAAAAAAACAGCCATGATAAATGCCAGCATACCCATTCGTAAATAAGGTTTGGTAGCGGTAAAATAATAAACCAGTGTACCAAAGAAGGCCATGTTAGCCAGCACCATGATAATAATATCGCTTTTATAAAAGTCAAAACCCTTTCCACTCCAGAAAGGTAATTTCCACAATAAAAATGCAGCAGCAAAAAAAGAAAATAGTTTTAAAGCAAGAAAAATAGTTTTATACTTCTCATTTCTATTTTCATACAACTGAAAGAACACCAGGAGAAATGCAAGCAAAGAAAGTAATTGCTCTTTAGACCCTGGTGCATCGGCTATCACCCATGCCCTCATGTGTTCTGTAAATAATGCAAAAAAAGCGAGCAGTAAAAACCGTTTTCCTGCAATCCATACAATCATTTTAAATCCACTATTAGAATCAATATATCTTTTTAGTGAAAGGGGAATTGCGGCACCCATACAAAATAAAAAAAAAGGAAACACAAGGTCTACCCAGGTAATGCCAGGCAAGGCGGCGTTAAAAATGTGCTGCGGAGGAGGCACCTGCGCATGGTACATCCATGCAGGCAACGCATCGCCAAAAGCAATGCTACCGCTTAGAATCATGCTCAGTATGGCAAAACCCCTCAAGGCATCCAGACTCTGGTTTCTTTGTTGCATATTAAAAAGGTTTTAAAAAAGAGGGGCGGCATTTTACCGCCGCCCCTTTTATTACTGCTGTATGAAAAAAATTACCATAAAGGATTTTGTTTTATCCCATTAGGGTTAACATCTGTCTCAAACTGGGGTATTGGCCAGAGTTTGAACTTGGCGGCATTATTATTCCTCACCTGGTTTCTAAAACGGATCCGTTGATTGATACTGGCAGAATAATCGGGTATATCATTGATATCAAACACAGGCGTGGCAGGGGCCACCGCAGGGTCGAAGGCAGCACCTACTACCGGACCACTGTTTGCTTTTGCATAGATGTCCCATCTTTTTAAATCAAATAAACGCAATCCTTCCCCTGCAAATTCAACCACCCTTTCCCTTCTGACAATCTGCCGCATTTGTGTTTGGGGGCCTGCTGTAATGGCCGGCTGTCCGGCCCTTGCCCTTACCAGGTTGATTGCATTTACAACTGATGCATCAATTTGATCCAGTTCAATTTTGGCTTCTGCATACATTAATAAAATGTCTGCATAGCGCATCAGGATATAGCCTGTTTTAGTCAATTGATGTATCTGGGTAGAGTCTACATATTTTCTCCAAACATAACCTACACCTCCACGGCTACCCGCTGCACCCACTTGCCATTGGATACCACCACCGGTATTACCAATCCAATCGGTATTACCACCGGCAACATTATCAAACACCCCTGTCGTCCAGTTAAACCGCCTGCGATTGGGGCTGTACAAATCAAAGATGGTTTTTTCCTTTGGTTGAATGTAAGCACCGTTTGCGCTTGCCTGTACGTTGTAAAGTAAGGTATCACCATTCATCCATACTGTCCATTTCAAACGATTGTCCCTGTTCAGCCTTGGATTGAGTGGATTGTAAACGGTCGAAGCATCAATACGCAAACCATCTTTTCCCTCAAATTTATCTACCAAAGCCTGCGATGGAAAATGACTGCTTTGCGAACTGGTAATCACCCGTGGTACCGTAATCCACACCATCCAATTTTCCGGTGCTGACACATCTGTAGGGTAGGTTTGGTTAAAAAGAATTTCACGGCCATTATTGGCAACCTGCCCGGCAATAGAAAATAAATTTTGGTAATTGGGGTTTAAACTATAATTCAAACTGGAAATAACGGTATTGGTAGCTGCAACTGCGGTGGCATAGTCTTTTATCAGCAATGCCAATTTAGCTTTAAGGCCCAGCGCTACAGCTTTATTTACCCGGCCATTGCCCAGGATAGGTTGTGCGGAAGCGGCATCAAAACCGGCAACAGCCTCATCTAAATCTTTATAGAGATCGGCAACAATAGTGGCCACGGGTGTCCTGGTAGTATTTAGCACCTGATCCACGGTAGGCGTGGTTTTATAATAGGGTAAATCGCCAAACATATACAGCAAATGAAAATAGGCCCACGCCCTTAGCACGAGTATTTCTGCCCTGTTTCTTCCGTAATATTGTGTAGATACATTGTTCTTCCCATTCTCCATACCGCCCAAATGTTGGTTGGCACGTTGAATTAATCTATAACCCTGGCTCCAGCTTAAATTTACAATCTGGTTATTTACAAAAAAAGCACCTTCTCCCAATGCTATAAAATCTTCTGCATTCTGATCGCGGCGAATACCAATATCAGTGGAAGCTTCAATGGCAAATAACAGCGGGGTGTTGTTGGGAAATGTCCACAAACTGGCAGCATATACACCATTCAGGCTTTGGTCCATTTCATCCTGGTTACTAAGAAAAGTGCTGCTGGCAGATGCATCCAATGGACTTCTGTCAAGATATTTTTTGCAACTCCCAATTGTGATAACCAGTAACAGCA
>JACMLJ010000094.1 GCA_014379625.1 Ferruginibacter sp.
AATACTTGTATTTGTTATAAGTCACATAAAACTCTCGTCTTATCAGAAAAGTAAGTTGGCCATTTAGCTCAGGCGTTGCTTTATTTAGCTCTATTGGATCCATGGTCGGTTTTAAAATGGCACTTAACGTTTTGCATTGGCGAAGTACGGGGAATTCATTGCTGGTCCTGCCCGGTGGCAATGCTTAAAAGTAAGATGATTATAAAATTACCGAAAAGTTTCTTAGAAAGAGTCCAGCCCAAAACCGAAGCTGATAGCGAACTACAGACGAAATTAGTTTGTCCAGCCCCGTATTTTGCCAATGCATTGTTGGCTGCTGCTTTAGTTAAGCCAAATCTTTAGGAGTCCAGTTTTTTGTGAGAAAATATTGAATTTGAACATTAATTCCTTCTAGAGCTTGTTCAAGGTTAACTAAGTTTACCAAGAGTCTATCTTGTGGTTCATTTGATAGTCCAATTTCTTCAAAAAATCCTAATCTATGCAGTTTATTATGGTTTTCACGATGCTTTCTTTTGATTCTAAAATCCTTATTGAAGAATGATTTAATCTTATCTTTCCCTCTTAAAAAATGACGGTTTAAAGAACTATGAATTCTTATGTCATCTTGTGTCGCTTTTCCGAACATTAAACCAATTCCAGGTGAATATATATATCGAATGCAGATATATTCAACTCATAAAAATGTCTTAGTAAATTATTTAGGGACTTACTGAAGTTTTTAACAGCACTATGCATGTCAGTTTGGTCTTTTTCAATGCAATGTTTTAATTTTCCAATATCTTGTTTAAGCAAGGTTATAGATTCATGTAGATTTACTAAAATGATAGCTGAAAAAAGCTTCTTTTGCTTTTTAACACCGGCCAAGGTATTAAAAGAATCAACTAGCAATTTAATTATCCCAGTAATATCGGATACGATTGACATGGTGAGTATTTAAAAAGTTGCAGCCAACGTTTGTATTTATGTAATTACACGAACTAATGAATTCTCTAAATCGTTGAAAATCATTAGCGCGCTAGTTCCTAAAAGTTATTGTAGTGGTGCGTCAATGCCGCTACCATTCCAAATTAAATGATTTATTTAGTTCATCCAGCATGTTTGGGATATTTACCAATGTTTCCCTTTTTACATGTAAATAGCGCTCCGTTGTTTTGATACTAAAATGTCCTAAAATATCTTTTATATACCGTATATCAATTCCTTTCTCCAACAAATGAGTAGCAAAACTATGCCTTAGACTATGGATGCCAACATTTTTATTTACAAATGCATTATCCTTCGCCTGTTGAAATATTTTTTGCGCACCCCTTACGCTATATTGCTGACCAGGATTCATTGGGTTCTCAAATACATATACGCGTGGTTTGGGAACTGCCTGTTTTATATAGGCTCTTAGCACATCCAGTAGGAGAATGCTTAGGCCAACATACCGGTCCTTTTTCCCCTTTGCCTTTTCAATGAAAAGTTGCATTCTTTCACTGTCTACATCTTTTATTTTTAAGTTGATGACCTCACTCACCCGTAATCCTGCACTATAAGCCGCAAACAAAATTGCCTTATGTTTGATGTTTTTGATTGAATTGAACATCCTGCCAATTTCTCTTTCCCCTAATACTTTTGGCAATTGAACTGGCTTTTTTGGTCTTGGTATTTCCCAAAAGAATTTGTCTTTACCTAAAACCTGCTCAAAATAAAACTTTAAGGCATTAATCCTACTGTGAAGGGTGGCATCTGATAAATGAAGTGTTTGATGGCAATATTGCAGGTAATCCTTTAGTCTGTTACTATCCAACGTTTCGGCTGGCTTATCTTTCAAAATAGCCAGGAATTGAAAAAACTCATTTGTGTAGGTTCGAATTGTTGAAGGACTATAACTTTTCAATGCAAGATGACGGATATACTTTTCCATTTCCGCTGCATTTATTTCACTTAACCTGGGACTTATACTTTTATGAGTGTATGAAGCAGTCGCTTTACGAGGTTCCCCAGCTATTGTTATCCCTGGTATTTCAGTTTCAGGCCGGGCTTTGCTTTCCATGCCTGATTTAAGTAAGCTGTGGTCTAATAGGTAATCGTTTTTTAAACAGGCTTTCTTTATCTCTTCAAAATTGCCGCGTGTACAAGGACAGTACCAACATTTATTTTTCCGGCTCCAGGTAATTTTTATACATTTCCGAAGAAATCCCGTTAGTATTTTATCAGGATCAAAATGTAAGGCGATATTTTCTCCGCCCCGATGTATCAAAAACTTGCATGTGAGCGTTTTCATAAACTTAGATATATTTATGAAAATAAATATATCTAAGTTAAGCTCTTAATAAAAGGGAAAATCACCAGAGATTTTTGAGGAAAACACCACCAATTATTCGAGGGAGATATTTTTAATATCTATAAATACTATAACATGTAGAGTCAATAGGTTTTTAGTGTGATTTAAATCTATGGCTTTGCCCATCTCAGTCACATATTATGCTTAGCTGGAGTAGGGTTAAAGGATAAAAATAGTGAATTAAATAAATAAAAGCCTGGAATAATCTTTATTTCACTAACTAGGTGATGAATTTGTATAGTTGGCTCTTACCAAATGCTACCCGATTAGTCTACAGAGATTTAAAGTCAGGAAATCTAGATGGCGATTTTATCTTGAGGATGAAATTAATATAATACCTGCAAACAAGGCTTTGTGGAGTAATGCTTGTTTGATGAAGATTCAAAAAGGGCATTTAATAAAACAATTCTTCATTTATGTCTTTATTATCAGACCCCGGTCTCAGGGCATCATGATGGGTCACGGACAAGAAACTTATTAGTTTGCATTATCTGAAATAAAAAATAACAAAAGGTCATTCGTAGCCACGGAAGCTATTGCTATGTTATCATACAGATTTTTTGAACAGCCGTTTTTGCGGCTAAAAAGAAAGTTCACTTACATTCCATCAAGAGATTAAATAAAATAAAAATGCCTCCGACAATATTGGACCTATTCAATTAGTAAGGAATGATCATCAGAATTTTTATGTATTCCGGCTTTTGTTCTGGCTTAAAGAATAAATCTCAACTTCAATATCTAAAGGCTTGCTGCACTTTGATCCCGGTAGATTCAAATTGAACTTTTTCAAATTATGTCTTTCCCAGTCATATTTTTCTTTTGGTATTATTTTTTATTTAACAACTAAATTTTGAACATCCAAAATATAAAAGGGTTTTCCGTCTCAAATTCTAGTCTTTTTAAAATCGTCTAGAACCTTTGAAAATTCCTTCTTCTGATTATTTTCAAATCCAGCCAGGTAATTTTCAGTGGTTTTCAAGCTTGCATGTCCGAGGGCTTCTTTGATGTAATGTGGGGATACACCGGCATTTTTCATCAGGGTAGATGCAGAGTGACGACATTCCATTGTTTTTACTTTCTTATCAATCATGGCCTTCTCACTTACTTTTGCCATATTTTTATTTATAAAACGGGTGAAATTTTGCTTGATTTCAAATTGTCGGATAGGGGATAGTCCTACTGATAAAATTGGAAAAACATAATTTTCCGGATTCTTATCCTTATTACCCCATCTTTCAATGATATCCAACATATCTTTATTAAGAAAGCAGGAAATAATAATTGGTTCGCCTCCTCTGTTAGTTAATTCTGTTTTAGCCCGTTCAAATACCAGGAACTCGCCTTTAATGTTTTTGTATTTAAGACAAATAATATCTTTCACATTCATGCCATTTCCATAAAAGCTAAAAAACCAAAAATCCTTAGCTTTTTGTTGATTTTCCATTTCTATGTCAGAATAATATAATTTGGAAATACTTTCTTTATTCAATGCCTTTTTTATATTTCGCCCCATAGGAATAATGTACCGTCTTTTGCCAAAGGGATAATCTTCCCGCTTCATAAGCTTGTTTTCAATGGCTTCATTCAGGGCAGCCCGAATACAACGGGTATACATACTGACGGTAGTTTTGGAATTTCCCTTTTCATTTGTCATCCAGCCTTCATATTCCTTTAAGAATCGGGGAGTGATTTCAGATAACCTTACATTGCCTCTGAATGCTTTGAGGGAATTATAACTGGTTTGGTAATTATCAGCCGTACCAATTCTAGCCTGGTATAGAAGGCTCTTAATAATAGAATAAAATATTTGTGAAATGAAATCTGGCCCTGAAGATATCTCTTTAAAAATGCTGAATTTTTTTCTCCATTCAGCTGGGATATCGTCGATAATATTTTGCTTGAATAGCTCTGTTTTTAGTGGTTTTGATTTTTTTCTAAAAAATTCATTATCCAAAATGAATATTTTAGAAAATTTTTCGAAATCAAAAGGAACAATTTTGTTTAAGGCGATTTTTGCTTGCATCTCGACGTTGCCAATATTTTCTCTAATTTTGGACAGAGAGTCGCTTACCCTTTTTGCATCTAATTTTTCGAAGTCAATTTTTGTGAGGTCATAAATAAGGGGATACAAAACCGCCTTACCTTGAAAATAAACTCTTAATTTAAGGGGATATAATCCATCTTTTTTTTCTCTGCGTGTATCAAGCACAACCGATACCTGTGTTTCCATAATTGTAGATTTTCTTTCTTCACATTCGATCTTCACGATTTGCACAAATATTTGCACAAAAACGACCACTAAACTACATTCTAAACAGTTAAGCAAATCTAACTTTAAATTACAACAGTCAACTTTTCAATGCCTTAAGTAGAACTCAGTAAAGCTGGTTTAAGGGAGATTAAGTTGAGATAAAACACATCATTTAATTTCTACTGAACTGTACTAAAACTAATTCGCTTTTGTGAGCTTCGTCTTGATTATTATAGTTATAAATGATTGTTAAATAAACTATAATAATTTATAACTAACACCTTTTTTGACTGATTGGAAATAACAAACGATGAAATAAAAAGCAAAAAATAATTCAATTATATATAAATAAATTAGAACTATCACTTACTTACAAGCAGAGGGTCGGCGGTTCGAACCCGTCAACTCCCACTTAATACAATCAAGGGTTTCAGGAAACTGGAACCTTTTGTCATTTTAGTCACTCGCACACAAAGGCTTCTGAAAATCATTTTTTGCTCCAAAAGAAACAAAAAACAAGTAATAATTAATTACAAAACTTGCTTACTTACAGATGAAAACGAGTATAATCCAACAGTTAAATAATTTCAGTTTATTATCATAGCGCATTTCAAAGACTTCATAATACGGCTTCAAACCATCAACACTAATGTTAATAAGCGAAAACTGGCAATGAATGGCTATGAGCAGGAAATTTAATATTATGACATAAGAATGGAGGATACATATTAATTTTTTTTCTCTGCTCATTTTGTGATGATGGAGTAGCGCCTGCATTTTCCCGGTTGCAATTAATCATTTCGGTTAATAATAAGAAAACGCAGCATTTGTCTGAAACCCCGATCCGGCACCGGGACCGGTGGTAATTATTGCTTCTCCTTTTTTGGTTAAGGGAAGGTTTTTGTCATTATAGGTATAGGTATAATCAATTTTATAATTAAATCCGTTACCGGTGCGGGCTAGTTTCCCAGGATTATTTTTCTGCAACTGCACCCCGGGCAAGAGTACCAGGTGTTCAAAAAACTCATTGTGGATCAGGGTGAAGCCGTCAACATTTATTTTGTTGTCATATTGCTCAAACCGGTCAACAGAAGTATAGCCCACCTGCCCGTTAATTTGATGCCGATGGTCTGATAGTTCACTCAGGTTACCGTCAGTGTGGTACAAAAATGTCATTGTTTTTTCAGTGATAAAGTCTGCACCTGATTTTCGTTCCCGTTCTATTTTTATAAGCTTCTGTTCATTATAGGTAAAACAAATTTTTTTATAAACTGTCCCGGTAGAATCAGCATACCTGATAGCATTTACCCTTCCCGTGTTGTCGTAGGAGTATTGCAGCCTGTCTTTATTCACCATAGTCATATTTTTCATCTCGCTTATACTGCTTCCGCTGTAAATAATGTCATACATAAAAAGCCCCGATGCAAAGGATGTGAAGTTGGGTTTGCCTGCTGCATTGTATTCAAACCGGTAATATGGCGAAGGGAGGTTAGGTATATTAATCTCTTTAAGTAATTCGAATTGAATAGGGGGCGCTGATGGCGGTGTGCTTGTTCCTTTTTCTTTTTTACAGGAACTGCCGGTAAAAATGACTAATGCGAGCAAAACACAGGGAAAAAATATTTTTCTCATTTTGATAAATTTTTAAATAACTGAAAAATTATATGTTTCTATCGGTTGAAGCTGTGTAAACAAAACATTGTAGGGGTTAATAAATTCTATTTTTGTAGTCTACTTGAAATAATCCCCGCGACAATTTTAAATGCATCCCTTCAATTTGCTTTGTTGTTATCAGGATTTTCTTTGCTATCCGATGCCAAACCCTGCCGCCCTTGTACAGCTTTTACCCGCGGCACTGCAAACTCAGCACGGATTAGTCCTTAAAAATCGGTGGCATTCTTTGGCTTATCCACCCCGCTGAAATCATACGCCCTTTGTTTAGCCACCTGCTCCACTTCCTGAGAAAATCATCCTTTTTTTTTGCCCAAATAGATGCTGCCATCTGTTTATCCATTTGGCCGTCCCGGTCTTCGGTCAATTGGTTATTGAGGGATCATCCTCTTTTCCGTCACCTGCACATTTTAACATAGATAAGGTTTCCTGGTATTAAGTATTGACCGTGCAAATATTCATTGAAAAAGCGCTACAATTTGTAACGTAAAAGAGTGATTTATTATAACATTTTATTGCAATTAATACTTATTATCATTTTTTTACAGGGAGGGGTTAAGCAAAATCTGCGATGAGAAAGGCAATTGTTCCGGCTTCAAAATCTTATCCCGTAAAAGGGTGATTTTTAGGGGATATTTTCGTTAAGCCCAGTAAATTCATAATTTAGATGTTCAATTTTAACATTTTTGTTATGATACACTTACGCTATTTGATTTTAGCAGGAGGTATTATTTTCTTGTTGTGCATACCACTAAATGCACAGGAAATTGGCGGCGATATTGTAATTGGATACGAGGAAAGAAAAGGAAAAGCTATTACCACATTAAAGCGTTTTACCATGCGGGATACGGCCAGGGTTAATGCCCTCCTTGATGTAACAGCAACTGCGCTTATTAAAAAACAAAGACAGGAATTACTGCCTTATTGTGAAGAAGCTATGGAAATTAGCCGGAAATTAGGTTACCAGGAAGGCCTTGCAAGATGCTATAAATGGAAAGGGCACTTGTATAAAGATTTAATGGACAGGGTTACCGCACATCTTTATTACGATTCAGCCATTAACCTGGCTAAGGGTTCTTTGAATGAGGCATTACTGAAGTGTACTGCTGATGCGCACCGGGGAAAGGCATGGATTTACTACGAACAGGAAAATTATTATACAGCATTACATCAGTTTTTTGAAGCGCTGAAATATTACGAAGGCAGGAACAAAATCACTACTATGAACTTTTACACAAATATTTCAAATATTTATTCAAGGGTAAATGACTATCCACAAGCTATTGTGTATGCAGTAAAAAATACAACCCTTGCTGAACAGGATACTGATAAAATAATGCAGGTGCAGGCCTGGTTATCATTGGTCGAAATATATGTGCGGAACAATGAACTTACGCGGGCGGCTATTTATCTTGCCAAAATGAAACCTTATGTGCCAGACCCGGTTCAACTGATGATTAATTCTGGTTATTACATGAACCGGGGATTAGTATATTATATGCAGCGCCAATATGATTCTTCCATTTTTTATTATCAGCAAGCATATAAAGTTGCCACTGCAAGCAGGCATAGTGTTAATAAAACAGCCGCATTGCATTATCTCTCAAAATCTGCTTTGAAATTGCGAAAATTTGGTTTGGCAAAAAAATATGCAGACGAAAACCTGCTACTGGCTGAAAAAATGAATAGTAAAATAGGAAAAATTAACGCCCTGCTAAATCTTTCTGATTATTATCACGAAACAAACAATAATACAAATGCTTACGCCCTGCTTCAAAAAGCGGCTGCACTAAAAGACAGCGTGCTGGCGGACGCAAATATCAACCAGATAAACAGGCTGGCGGCAGTATATGAATCAGATAAAAAAGAAAAAGAAATTCTTGAATTGCAAACTGAAAAAGAAATACAGGTAGCATCGGTAAAACAAAAGTCAATATTGAATAAATTTTTTAGTGCATCCATCATTGCGCTTTTATTCTTTGGCTATCTCGGGTACACGAATTTTAAAAAAAGCCAGCAGATAGCTAAACAGGAGCAGGCCCTTCAAAAACAAAAAATAATTGAGCTGGAAAAAGATAAACAGTTATTGACCATTGATGCTATGCTTAAAGGCCAGGAAGAAGAGCGGGGCCGCATTGCTAAAGAATTGCACGATGGAGTTGGCAGTTTATTATCCGGAACCAAAATGTCTTTTATAAATGTAAAGGAGAATCTGTTATTATCGCAGGAAAATAAAATGCAGTTTGAAAAATCATTAAGCCTGCTTGACAACACTATTGGCGACCTCCGTAAAGTAGCACAAAACCTGATGCCGGAGGCTTTGTTAAAGTTTGGCCTGCATGAAGCCCTGAGAGATTTTTGCGGTTTAATGCAGTCTTCACCCGGACCAAAAGTATTGTACCTGCAATTTGGGGAAAACAGGAAATTAGCGGGTACCGCCGAAGTATTTATCTATCGCATCATTCAGGAATTGGTAAACAATGCCATAAAACATGCTGGCGCCAGCGAGATCATTGCTCAATTAACCATGAGTAATAATAAAACATCCATTACGGTAGAAGATAATGGGAAAGGTTTTGACAAAAGCAAGTTGACGGGTGCAAAAGGCTCGGGCATAGCAAATATTAACTACAGGGTACAATATTTAAACGGAACATCGGATATTGTATCATCACCAGGTAACGGAACATCCGTGAACATTCAATTAATGATATAAGTGATGAAAAGACTTACAGTTCAACTAAAAACAATTCAGTTTTTTCTGTCAATGCTATTTCATTTCAACAGCCGGACAACGCTGCCATATACTAAAAGCCATCCTGCATAATAATATTTATTGTGCAGGGTGGCTTAATTCGATTTTCGATGGCCTTCAATTTTTCTGAAATATTTTTTGTTCAAAATAACTGTCCCAGGCAAGGGTACATTTAAAATTGATTATACAAACAATTTCAGGGCTTATACAGGTAATGTAAAAATATGCAGGTAACTATTTTGATTTAACTATCATTTGTTTTAGTTCTTTAATCTGCCTTTGCTGAACCTGCAACTGTTTCTGCTGTTGCAAAACATACAAGGTCAGTTCTTCTATCTTCTCCAATAGCCTGGCAGTCATGGTGGCCAGTTCAATACCGTCGTCGGCTACTTCTTTAGCAGTGGGAATGCCGGGTAAGTGTTTGTTTGTTTCTATGAACCTGCTGAGTGCTTTAAGCGGTGTGAGGTTGTAGTCATCTGCAAATACATGGTCGGCCCAATTACTCCTCAGTACTATCCTTACGCTATCGGCCAATATGCCACCCAAAACATTCAGCGTACGCGTGCCTTTGAAGGCATAGCCCATGGGTTGCGGGTTACCCAGTAAAAGTTGCCCGGTAGAAAGGTCACCGTACAGAATTGTTTTGTTAGAGTCGTTCCCGAGGTAAATTTTATTATTGCCGGTTTCGTAATAGCCGGCTTTTTTACCAAGGTAGATATTCCCGTTTCCTAAACTCTCGTAACCGGCTGAATCGCCAAGCGCAACATTATCGTTTCCTTTACTGGAATATAGGGCACGGTTTCCACTGGCGGTATTATTACGGCCGGTAATATTATTGTACATCGCCAGCAATCCATGTGCGTTGTTGTTGCTGCCGGTAGTGTTATTGTAGAGCGCCAGGTATCCATTGGCAGTGTTGTTGCTGCCAATGGTGTTTCTGTAGAGCGTTGCGTATCCATTGCCGGTGTTGAAACTTCCGGTAGTAGTAGAGTAAAGCGACGAGTATCCATTGGCGTTGTTGCTGCTTCCGGTAGTGTTATTGAAAAGGGCGAGCGTGCCATTGGCCGTGTTGGTATTGCCGGTAGTGTTTTTTGAAAGCGCCCAGTACCCATTGGCGGTATTATCACTGCCGATGGTGTTTAAGTAAAGCGCCAAAAATCCATTGGCGGTGTTCCTGCTGCCGATAGTGTTGTTGTACAGCGCCTGGGACCCGTTACAGGTGTTATCGCTTCCGGTAGAGTTAAAGTAAAGCGCGGCGTACCCATTGGCGGTATTGCTACTTCCGGTAGTGTTTTTTGAAAGGCACCAGTATCCATTGGCGGTGTTGCCGCTTCCCGAATTAACATTCAGGGCCTCAACTCCAAACGCTGTGCTAAAATTGCCACCAATGGGTGTGGTATTGGCGTTGTAGGAAGTATTGGTTTGGGCAATGGCCCCCATTACCACTGAGATGAAAATTGAGCTGGCGGCTATAGTTTTTATGCAAACCATACTGACGGGTAATACTTTTTTCATGATATCTGGGATTGAATGAGAAAGGTAAAAAGAAAAAAGTAGTAAAGCAAGCTCATAGGTGGTCATCAGGCTAACCCTTTTTATAATTAGGGTATTTTTTGTGGTAGTGAATTAAAAAAGCCCTGAACTGCCAGGGCTTTTTCCTTGCCAGCCTGTATTGCGGCTAATTGGATGTAATGGCTGGCAAATTGATTTAGAGAAAATGACTATAAAGATGGGTATAACTGCAATCCTGTTATCTTAACCCGCCGGATACACTGATCTTTTCTCCATTTATCCATTCGGCATCATCGGAAGCAAGGAACACCGCCACTTTTGCAATATCATTGGGTTGTCCTATCCTGCCCAGCGGTGTACCTGCTATCATTTGTTTTTCAAAATCGCTGCCAATGATCCCTTCGGCATGTGTACCTTCTGTTTCCACACCACCCGGTGCGATGGTGTTGATCCTTATCTTTTTACCTCCCAGTTCTTTTGACAAAGCTATGGCGATAGTATCCACAGCTCCTTTGGTTGCTGAATACACAACAGAATAGGCAGGGGGATTACTGCTCACAACAGAACTTAAATTAATAATGCTTCCGCCATTATCGCCAAAGTCATGCACGGCTTGTTGAGTGGCGAGTAATGTACCCAGTACGTTAATATTGAACTGCCTGTGAAACTCTTCTTCAGTAACAATTTCGAGGGGTTCAAATTTGAATACGCCGGCATTGTTCACGAGGATGTCTACTTTTCCGTAAGCATCTTTTGTTTCTTTAAATAAACGTTTTACATCTGCCCCAACAGCAACGCTTGCCTGCACAGCTATGGCCTTTCCGCCATGGGCAGTAATTTCATTTACTACCCGGTCTGCCCCTTCTTTATCAGAAGAATAATTGACCACTACCGATGCACCTTCTGTGCCAAATGCTTTTGCAATACCGGCTCCGATACCTTTTGAAGCGCCTGTTATGACAGCTACTTTGTTTTTTAATTTTGACATGTTATTTGTTTTATTGATGATTGAAAATTTTATAGACTACTTCCATCCCCCGCCCAGCGCCTTGTACAATTCCACCACTGCATTCAACTTGTCTTTTTTAATGGACGCCAGTTCCAGCTCGCCCTGCAGGGTATTGCTTTGTGCGGTGATCACTTCAAGGTAATTGGCCATACCGTTTCTGAAAAGCAGGTCGGCATTTTTGATAGCCTGTTGCAAAGTATTTACCCTTTTTGTGGCAATGGCCTCCTGTTCTTTTATCTTCTCCGTTTTTATCAGTGCATCGGATACTTCACCCACCGCTGTTAATACTGACTGCCTGAATTGGATCACAGATTTCTCTCTTTCCAGTTTTGCCAGTTCGTATTGTGTTTTTAATTGCTTGCGCTGAAACAGGGGTTGTGTGATGCCGCCTGCAACCGTTCCAAAAAGAGATGCCGGTATATTGAACCAGTTACTCGCTTTAAAAGAATTGATGCCACCGGCCGCAGTGATAGTGAGTGTTGGGTACATGCCGGCTTTTGCAATGCCTGTATTGGCATGGGTGATGGTTAATGCCAGTTCATTGCTCCTTACATCCGGCCTGTTGCCAACCAGCAAAGCCGGAACACCGGCGGATAAGGTATCCGTAAAAACAATGCTGCTGATAGTGTTGGTTCGTTCAATTGCAGCAGGCAATACAGCAGTTAAAATGCTCAGGGCATTTTCCTCGATGGTGATGTTCTGTTGAAGCGATGGTATTAATTGTACTGCAACCAACCGCTGTGCTTCTGCCTGCTGTACGCCAAGTGCGGTTACCTGCCCGGCCTCGTATTGAAGTTTGATAATACCCAGGGTGCTGTCATTTAGCAGGAGGTTTTTGTTGGCGATGACCAACTGCGCATCCAGCATCAGCAGGTTGTAATAACCTTTGGCAACATTGGATACCAGGTTGGTTTGTATTGCTTTTTTAGCTTCTGTTGTTTGCAGGTATGATGCAAGGGCTTTTGTTTTTTGATTTTTTATTTTGCCCCAGATATCCGCTTCCCAGGATAAGGCAGTATTTACACTGTAATCTTCTAC
Organism: Ferruginibacter sp.; assembly: GCA_014379625.1. GTDB lineage: Bacteria > Bacteroidota > Bacteroidia > Chitinophagales > Chitinophagaceae > Ferruginibacter. The sequence continues at coordinate 12,566 of JACMLJ010000094.1, forward strand.
ATAAGATCTTCCGAGAAACTGGCTTAAACTCAAACCATTCAAACTGTTGTCTGATGGCCGGTTGATGCTTCCGCCAATTTGTAACTTTGCCTCAGGAAGATAACCCAGCCTTGTTTGCTTTACGATCAACTGTGCGGCTTCAATATTTTTTAATGCCACCTGCATATCATAGTTATTGGTGATAGCACTGTCAACCAGGTTTCGCAGGTGAACATCTGTAAAAAATGTTTTCCATTGAATGGCTGCAATGCTTGCTGTGTCTGTGTTTACAGCGTTTCTGAACACAGCCGGTAATGGTGCCTGCGGTGTTGTAATGTTCCCGGGTACTTTACAGGAAGCCAGTATTGCCAATATGAGTATCGCGATATATATTTTTAAATGCTTGTTCATGATTCTTTTATTTACATGCTGCCTGCTTGCAGGAGAAATGATTATTTATTTGCTCAATTAATTGACCGGCTCATCCAACCCCTCCCCGGGCAGAAGGCCTTTTGACCCCTGGTACTTTTAAATGCTTTTGTTTTAAAAGAGTCAGTGCTCATTTTTATTTCTATTTCTTTTTTTTATCCAATTGCAGGTGTTAAAGATTCTTTTAGTGATTCATTTGGTAGCGCTTTTGGATTTGCGCTTACCCTTTCCTGTAAGTATTGAAATATTACAAACAATACGGGAATGATGAAGATCCCCAGTAACACACCTGTTAACATACCGCCTACTGCTCCGGTGCCAATAGACCGGTTGCCCATGGCCGATGCGCCGGTGGCCCATACTAACGGTATCAGTCCGGCGATAAAGGCAAAGGACGTCATCAGGATCGGGCGCAAACGTAACCTTGCTGCTTCAAGGGCCGACTGTGTTATACTTAACCCCGTCTTTCTTCTTTGCACTGCATACTCCACAATCAGGATCGCATTTTTTGCCAGCAAACCAATAAGCATGATGAGGCCTACCTGTACATAAATATTATTTTCTATGCCTGCCATGTTGATAAACGCAAAGGTTCCCAATAAACCCGTAGGCACGGAAAGTATAACCGCCAGCGGAAGGATATAACTTTCGTATTGGGCAGCCAGCAGGAAGTAAACAAACACTATTGACATAATGAATATCCAGGTGGTTTGTGAGCCGGCCTGTTGCTCTTCTCTTGTCAGGCCCGACCATTCATACGCATACCCACGGGGCAAATAATCCGCGGCTACTTCCTGTACCGCTTTCAATGCTTCGCCGGAACTGTACCCTGGTTTAGGAATTCCGTTAATAGTTACTGCGTTGAACAGGTTATTTCTTGTTACTGTTTCCGGGCCATATACCTTCTCCAGGGAGATCAGTGTTTTAACCGGTATCATTTGGCCGGCGTTGTTCTTCACATTTACATCATTTAGTGTAGCGGGATCAACACGGTAAGCAATGTCTGACTGCATAATGACCTTATATTGTTTACCAAAGCGGTTGAAATCTGATGCCTGGTAGCTACCATAATACACCTGCAGTGTTTGCAGCAGTTCGCTGATGGAAACACCCAACTGTTTGGCCTTGCCTTCATCAATATTTACCTTGTATTGCGGGTTGCCGGTATTGAAAGTTGTGAAGGCGTACATGATCTCTTTGCGTTTCATCAACTCGCCAATAAAGCCGTAAGCTGTGCTGCTCAGGGCTTCCAGCTTTCCACCTGCCCTGTCCTGCAATAACAATTCAAATCCGTTGGTATTACCAAAACCTTGTACGGTTGGCAAAGTGAAGGTGAACAGATCGGCAGTTGAAATGATGGATAATTTTTGGTTTACTTCACCAAGTATTGTATTGATGTCTTCTGTTCGGCCCCTTGTACCCGGCTTTTTTAATTTTACAAAAGCCAATGCACTGCCGGGACTGGTAGCATTGGTGATAATATTCATGCCTGCTACGCTATAGGATTTTTCCACTGCCTCTACTGTGTTAATGATGCTGTCTACTCTTGCTACTACCTTTTTCGTTCTCTCCAAAGACGCACCGGCCGGCATGTTCAGCGAATAGAGGAAGATGCTTTGGTCTTCTGTAGGAATAAATCCTGTGGGTGTTTGTTTTACCAGGATGATAGTGCCGATAGTAATTACCACAAGGCCGGTCAAAGCAACCCATTTTGTTTTGATCAGAAATTTCAGGCTGTTGCTGTAACGGTTGGTAATATTATTAAAACCCGCATTAAAAGCGCCGAAGAACCTGCGTTTAAAATTTGTTGGTTTGGCGCCGGTATGATGATTGTTTTTTAAAAACAAAGCAGCCAGGGCAGGGCTTAAAGTAAGCGCATTTAATGCGGAGATCAGGATTGCAATGCCCAATGTAAAACCAAACTGTTTATAAAACACACCGGCAGGACCCTGCATAAAACCAACAGGCACAAACACGGCCGCCATTACCAGTGTGATGGAGATGATGGCGCCCGAAATTTCACCCATACTTTTAATGGTGGCTGCCCTTGCAGGCAAATGTTCCGTTTCCATTTTTGTATGTACCGCTTCCACAACCACTATCGCATCATCAACCACAATACCAATTGCCAGTATCAATGCAAATAACGTAAGCAGGTTGATGGTAAAGCCAAACAACTGCATAAAGAAGAAAGTACCCAGGATAGCTACGGGCACCGCTATAGCAGGTATCAGCGTGGAACGCAGATCCTGTAAGAAAATAAAAACCACGATGAACACGAGAATGAATGCTTCTACCAGGGTATGTTTTACTTTATCGATAGACGCATCCAGGAATTCTTTGGAGGAGTAGGGCACAAATACTTTAACGCCTTTGGGCAACGACTTCTTTACTTCTTCCATGATCTTGTTTACTTCAGTAAGGATATCGTTGGCATTTGATCCTGCTGTTTGATAGATCAATATTCCTGTTGACGGTCCTTTATCCACTTTGGCATCAGCCGAATAACTAAACGAACCAAACTCCACCCTGGCAATATCCCTGAGCCTTATCGTTGATCCGTTGTTGTTACTTTTGAGGATGATGTTTTCATAATCTTCATTCCTGTTCAGCTTTCCTTTGTATTTAATCACATATTCAAAAGACGCTTTGCTGCCTTCACCAAATTTGCCTGGCGCAGCTTCCAGGTTTTGCTCTTTGATAGATGCCAGCACTTCCTGCGCAGATAGGTTGTATGCAGCAAGCCTGTCTGGTTTAAGCCAGATGCGCATGGCGTAATCCTTTGAGCCAAAGATGGTGGCCTGGCCTACACCATGCACCCGCTGTATCTCCGGCACAATATTTATCCTGGCATAGTTCTGCAAAAAAGCTTCATCATATGCAGTGTCTTTGCTATACAAAGCGATGGCCATGATAATGCTGTTTTGTTGCTTTTGTGTACTAAGGCCGGCCTGCAACACTTCCTGCGGAATTAAGCTATTGGCTTTTGCCACACGGTTTTGTACGTTTACGGATGCAATGTCCGGATCGGTGCCTGATTTAAAGAATACGCTCAGTGTCATGGTACCGTCGTTGTTGGAATTGGAAGTCATGTAGGTCATATTCTCCACGCCATTGATGGCTTCTTCCAGGGGGGTTGCTACTGAACGGGCCACTACTTCGGCGCTTGCACCCGGATAGTTGGCGGTTACCTGTACAGCGGGTGGAGCAATATCAGGGAACTGTGTAATGGGTAATGATAAAAGTGATACGATGCCGAGCAGTACCAGCAGTATGGAGATCACTGTTGACAGCACCGGGCGTTCTATGAATTTCTGGAACATAAATTAGGAATAAAAGCCTCCCCGGGCCCCTCCAAAGGAGAGGTTTGTGAAGCCTTATGTTTTGAGATGTTTTAAATAATTTTTGGAGTTGGCCTTAATGAGATTTTTATAGTTTTTGATAGGGATAGATTTCGTATTTCCGCTCACCGCATAACTTATTTTGTGCCTTTGCGTGGAAGGAGTGAAGCCTGCAATACGGTATCCGCCGGCATTTGCTGCGGAGTAATCACCGCACCATCCCTTAACCGCTGTATTCCACTGAATACAATCCTTTCACCCCTTGCCAGTCCTTTGCTTACCAGGTAATTGGTTCCACTTTTTCCGCTCAGTGATATTTGTTTGCTGACTACTTTGTTACTGTCCCCAAGTGCAAATACAAATACTTTATCCTGCAGCTCGTAGGTAGATTCCTGGGGTACCAGCAACTGATCCTTTAAGTAGGAGGGGATACGTATTTTGCCGGTGATTCCGGAACGCAAAAGTTTCTCCTTGTTAGGGAACACTGCCCTGAAACTGATGGTGCCTGAACTACGGTCAAACTGGCCCTGTACCAATTCTATTTTTCCCTTGGTATTGTAAATGGTATTGTCTGGCAGTTGCAGGTCAACGGCAGGAATGTTTTTTATTTTTTCTTCGGTTGACTTGCCTTCATAGCTGGAAATAAAGGACAGGAAATCAGCCTCGCTCATGGAAAAATACGCATGCACATTGTTCACCTCAGATAGTACAGTGAGGGGCAACGCTTCCCCTTTGCCGATAAGGCTACCCTGTTTAAAAGGGATATGGCCGATATAGCCACTAACCGGCGCTGTTAGTAAGGTATAACCTACGGTAATGTCAGCGCTTCCTTTACCTGATACGGCTTGTGCGTGAGAAGCTTTGGCTGCATCCAGGTTTGCTTTGGCGGTTTTCAATTGCACCCCGGCGATCACGTTATTATCAACCAATGGTTTGAGGCGGTCGTATTCAACCTGTGCTTTTTCTATGGAAGCTTTTGCTGCCTGTACGGCTGCCGATGCACTTTTGCTAAACTCGCTGTATGCGCTGCTGTTGATCCGGAACAAAGCTTGTCCTTTGGAAACATAAGCGCCTTCTTCCACATAAATCTTTTCGAGGTAGCCGCTTACCTGCGGGCGTATTTCTACATTGGTAGTGCCTTCAACAGTCGCAGGGTATTCAAGCCAGGTAGTGGCATCACCCGAATTAATTTTAATAACGGGAAGGGATGGTGGCGGAGGTACAGGGTTTAATGCCTGTCCGGCACATGCCGCAAGGAATAAAATTCCTGCGTATAAAATGTAGACGATTAGCTTGTTCATAACTTGATTAAATTGTTTAACAGTGTTAAGTAAATGGTGTAAAAAAACAGTTTTTTCAGAACTGTCAAAATCTGCAGCCGACCAGGAATTTTTCGTGTCTTATCCTGCATGGGCGCTTATTATTTTTGTTTTCATTTCCGGTTCAATGATTTGGTAAAATTATCATTGACAGGTTAGTCAAACAATGTATAAATCATACATTGTTTATACAATTACGGACTTAAAGCCTGCTGCCGTTCTTTGGTAAAATGTTTCATAATGTTTATGTTATAACGTAATTAAATGGTTTAACAGTGTTAAGTAACAGGGCAAAAAAAAACTGCTATCGCATAGAGTTAATAATGCCGCTGATTGCGTCTTTTAAAACCTGTTTATTTAGTTCATCGGAAGTTAGTTTACGTGTCATATTGATAGAGATCAACCCGTGAACCACCGACCAGAAAGTGTAATACTTGGTGTCAACATATTCCTCTGTTCTTTTTTCCGGCGGAATTATTTCTTCTATTTTATCCCAAAGCATATTCATCGGAAGCTGTATATCAGGACACATATTCTGCATCGCGCAACAGTTCACTTCCACCCCGTACATTACCTGGTACAGTTCTTTTTCGGCAAAGGCAAAGTTCCAGTAGGCCAGCCACATGGCTTCCAGTTGTTCGGCCGGATCGCTATGTTCGCTAACAGCCAGTTCCATAAGTCTGCCCAATTTTACATAACCCAGCCGGGTAAGCTCATTCAGAATGGCTTCTTTGTTGGCGAAGTATTCATAAATGATGGGCGCTGTGTACTCTATCTTGTCTGCGATCTTCCGCATGCTTAGTGCCTGCCAACCCTCTTCTTTTACAATATCAATAGATGCCTCAAGGATATTTGCCCTGGTGTCATCTTTCAATCGTTGTATCCTTTCTTTACTGGCCATTTTTCTTTTCCCTCCTTTACAGTGGTTAAATAATCTAACACTGTTAAGCAAAGGTAATAGTGAATTAATGAATCTGCCAAATCTTTTTCTGATTTTAACAAAATGGACGGAGGTCAAGTTTTAAAAAAGGATGTAGGTTTCATGAGCCTGGAGACAACAAAACTGCGTCATTTCCGGAACTGAATGTTACTTCATAATTGTAAGGAACAAACTAAATATTGTATGGCACTATAAATTACCCGACCCGTTTTGATGGTAGGTTTCCAGTAATTCTTTTAAGTCATCGAGGGTATTTATTTCATCCGGTTTTTTATCCTGCCTCCACCGGCTCATCCTGGGGAAACGAAGCGCCACCCCGCTTTTATGGCGCTTACTTGCGGCGATCCCTTCAAAGGCTATCTCGAAAACAAGCTCCGGCTTAACCGTTCTTACCGGGCCAAATTTTTCCAGCGAATTTCTTTTTACAAAAGCATCCACCTGTGCAAATTCTTTATCCGTTAATCCACTGTAGGCTTTGGTAAAACTTACTAATTTATCCCCATCCCTTACGGCAAAAGTGTAGTCGGTGTACAGGTTGCTTCTTCTGCCGTGGCCTTTTTGCGCATAGATCAATACCGCATCTATTGTGAGCGGGTCGATCTTCCATTTCCACCAATCACCTCTTTTACGGCCAACCTGGTAAACAGAGTTCTTTCTTTTTAACATAATGCCTTCGCTGCCCATATCTCTTGAGGATAACCTGGTTTGTTTTAAAGCATCCCAATCATTTACCCTGATCAGCGGAGAAATATGGATGGAAGAATGCTGAATGGTTTGAATTATATTTTCAAGCAGCAACCTTCTTTCCACTAATGGCATAGTACGAATATCTTTCCCTGAATATTCCAGCAGGTCATAAGCAATAAAACCTACGGGCGCTTCCAACAATTGTTTTTTCGTAATATTTTTTCTGCCTATCCTTGTCTGTAAAGCGGAGAAGGGCAGGGGCTTGAAAACGCCGGTTTCTGCAGGCAGGGCCAGACTGATAATTTCTCCATCTATTACTAGTCCGGCTGGCAGTAGGGCTTTAAAGGCATTGTATTCCGGGAACTTATCAGTCAGCAATTCTTCGCCGCGGCTCCATACAAATAATTCATCGTTTCGTTTGATGACCTGGCCCCGTATGCCATCCCATTTCCATTCGGCCTGCCATTCATTGATATCGCCCAGGTTCTCCGGCGCATCTTCCAATGCGTATGCCAGGTAAAAAGGGTAGGGCTTTGAATAGTCGGAGCTGGTACCCGTTTCACTCAATAAACTTTCAAAGATGGTGGTTACAGGATCCCAGTTTCCGCTGATCCGGTGAGCTATAACGGAGGGTGACACTTTCACTGTTTTCGACAATGCGTTGACCATCATTTTTTGTGATACGCCAATTCTAAAGCCACCGGTAATTAATTTATTGAATACAAATTTTTCAGTGCGGTCCAGGTGCTGCCAGCAATTTATTACAAATTCTTTTTTGATCGCTTCGTCTTCTTTTTCCAGGCGGATAAAAGTTTCGAGATACCACGAAAGGGATTGTTGCTCACCAGCCAAATCCTCTCCGGAAGGTTCCGGTAATAACAATGCAATGGTTTCGCCCAGGTCGCCCACGGTATGGTAGCATTCTTCAAACAACCATTGGCTAAGCCCGGTGATTGCCGTGCACCAGTTTTGTAACAAAGTTGAGTTTACAATTCGTTTTGGTCTTCTGCCGCTGAATATTGCGATTACCCAAATCTTATCTTTGGCAGGTGCAGCCGCAAAATAATCCTGCAAAGCCGCCAGCTTATCATTGGTCTTGGTGCTGGTACCCAGTATGTTTACCAAACTTGCAAATTGTTTCATACTGTGGGTACTTTTATGGAGGCAGTATTATCTGCTTCACCTTCTTTAACGTTTTCTGTTTGGCCATCTTCTTCTTCGCCCCCGAATGCTGTTTTTACTTCACCGGCTTCAATTCCCTGTTCGTTAAGGTAACGGCTAAACGCAGATTGAAACCCATGCGTAGCAAAAACTTTTTGCGCACCCGTAGCTTTAACCGCCTGCAATAAACCATCCCAGTCTGCGTGATCGCTGAGTGCAAACCCGGCATCCGTATTTCTTCTTCTGGCATTTCCCCTCACCTGCATCCAGCCGCTGCAAACGCCAACACTGTAGGGATAAAACTTTTTCATCCAGGGCGTACCATCCGCGCTGGGCGGGGCTATTATAATATTGCCTGATAAATATTCTTTGGGCGTATCCGGCTGTACCCTCTGCACTTCCGGTAATTTCCATCCGCTGTTTACCAGGGCCTGGTGAACATTCCATACAGCTCCATGAACAAAAACAGGCAACCCCATTGCTGATAAAGGCATCAGTACCCTTTGCGCTTTTCCCAAACTATAAGCGATGAGCACGCTGGTTTTTTTTGCTTCTTTATTTTGTGCAACCCATTTTTTGATATCATTAAATATATCGGCTTGTTTCTTCCATTGGTAAATGGGTAACCCAAAAGTTGATTCTGTAATGAAGGTATTGCATCTCACCGGTTCAAAAGCTCCGCTTAAGCCATCATCTTCTATTTTGTAATCGCCACTGGCTACCCATACTTCACCTCCATATTCTACCCTTATTTGTGCCGCTCCAATAATATGACCAGCAGGATGGAGCGATACTTTAACCCCGTTCATAAATACGGTTTCGTTCCAATCCACAGTTTCATAACTGTTGTTACCTAAACGTAATTGTAATAATGGTTTGGTAAGATGGTGACATAAATAATCACTGTTTCCCGGGCGGGCATGGTCGCTATGTGCATGGGTTATAACTGCTTTATCCACGGGCTTCCAGGGATCGATATAAAATCTGCCCTGCCTGCAGAATAAACCACTATCTGTAAATTCTATTAATGGCATTGGTGAATAATGAATGTTGAAAATAATTGATGAATGATGATTAATGGTTGATTATAATTTCTGGCAACTCATTACTCATTTCTTACTTCGGCAGCGTTCACTGCAATACTTTATTTCTTCCCAATTTTTCCGCCATTTTTTGCGCCAGATAAATGGTAGTTTGCAAACAATGCAAATTTTGGCGGGTAAATTTGTTTTTTTGTGAGGCATAGCCCTAATAAAAAACCCGGGTGAATAATCCCTGCAGGTTAACTGACCCAGGTAGTTTTATTACAATTGAACGGGGTTTTTGTTTTACAATGTAAGGATTTACAGGATAAAAGAAACCGATCAATACTGTCGGGATGCACCCTGCCGGTGTAAATAGTATTTCGCGTGCAATAAAAATTACCAGGCTTTTGTGGTGGTACCATTCATCATTCTAATGAAGTACAGGTGTTTGTTCTCGAAATAATCGGGTGACTTGTTTTCCTTTTTTAATAGTACCGGCCGGAAATTATAATCAGAGAAAACCTTAAAATCCTTATCGTTGATATGACTGAGCATGTCCTGTGGATAAGTGGTAAGCAACCTGGTAAAAAGATAAGTGGATTCAAATCCTTTAAAAACCATATCAGCGGGCTTGCCTTTATACTTTTTTGCATAACCCGCAGTGAGCATTTTACTGAAGTCGTCCCACTTGTTATTGTAGTAAGGTGAGGTAAAATACACGGGAAATTCATCGAACTGGTCTTTTTTCATCAGGCTTTTAAATCCGTCCCAGTTGGGCATGCCGATTAAAATAATGGGATAAGTTTCATACAGGTCGTAGCAGGCAGCGGTAAGCGTGGTGGCAAAATCTTCATCGAGTGATGCACCAATAATGATGGTCTGACGGTTGCTGTCTAATTTCTTTTGTAAATAGGTGGATGAAAACGAACTGTCTAAATTGATCGTCTGGATGTTTAGTAAGGGTTTGCGATCCGGTTCGTTCATTGTTTTAAAATAGCCGGCAACTTTATCTTCCTGTAATCCTTTTTTCCTGATCAGGAAAATCCTGTCCGCGCCATGGTTTTGTAAAATATAACTGTAAATCGCTTCACAATGCGCTTTTAAAGTAGAATTAACCATTACTAAATACGGGTTGGCAGTAACACCTCCGTCATTGGGGTATGTAGCGGAGATAAACGGGATATTTTTAGTTAGCGCAAAATCAGCCAGTTGTTTGTATTCAATATCTTTTACCGACCCGATAATAAGATCGAGGTCGTTGATTTTTTGGGATCTGATAAGCTGGGCAACAGGTAAAGTATAAGACTTGGTATCATAAATAAATGCGGCTACATGTTGATTTTGTAATTTGATGGAGTCCAAAGCTATTTGTGCACCATTTACAAAATCAACCCCGGGCATGATAAAACGCGGCATGCCCTGCTTAAAACGAAATTTTCCTTCTTCATTGAAAACCGAATCCAGGTACAAGGGAGCAAATATACCAATACGGTAAGTTTTTAGTTCAGGAACCGAATCGGTTTGCGCCGCCACATCCTGCAAACACATAAAAGCCGCTAAAAAAAAAACAACCGGTAATAAAATCTTCTTCATATTTTTTTGATTCTGATATACACTAAAACGCTCAACGTTTTTTTACCCTTTTCGCCTCAAATAGTTTTTATAATTCCAAATAACTTGTATTCCATTTATAATATTCACCATTGCCCATTGCCCATTCACCATTGACTGTTTATTCCCATTCAATAGTAGCGGGTGGTTTACTGCTGATATCATACACTACCCTGTTTATCCCGCGTACATTGTTTATGATTTCGTTAGATATATCTGCTAAAAATTCGTAGGGCAGGTGTGCCCAGTCAGCCGTCATCCCATCTACAGAAGTTACTGCCCTAAGCGCCACGGTGAATTCATAAGTTCGTTCATCGCCCATTACTCCCACGCTTTTTACCGGTAATAAAATAGTGCCTGCCTGCCATATGCCAGCATACAGGTTTGCTTTTTTTAACGCATTTGTATAAATGGCATCCGCTTCCTGCAATAACCGTACCTTTTCTTCTGTTACATCTCCAAGTATCCTTATGGCAAGACCAGGGCCGGGAAAAGGGTGGCGGAAAAGAATATCATGGTCTATTCCGAGTTCCAGTCCCACTTTTCTAACTTCATCTTTAAATAATGATCGCAAAGGTTCTACGAGCGATAATTTCATTGTTTCGGGCAGACCGCCAACATTGTGGTGCGATTTGATAGTAGCAGAGGGGCCGTGTACAGACGCGGATTCAATTACATCAGGATAGATGGTTCCCTGGCCTAAAAAATCTATATTTTCTATCCGGTGTGCCTCCTGGTCAAAAATATCTATAAAACTGCCGCCTATAATTTTTCTTTTTTCTTCCGGATCAGAGATGCCAGCCAACCGGGTATAAAAATGATTCTTTGCGTTGATCCCTTTTACATTTAAACCAAGTTTGGCATACATGTCAAGTACCTGTTCATATTCCCCTTTGCGTAAAACGCCATTATCTACAAAAATGCCAAATAAATTATCGCCGCATGCCTGGTGGATCAATGTGGCTGCAACGGTACTGTCAACCCCGCCGCTCAATGCCATGATTACCCTTTTATTGCCGATCTTGTTTTTGAGCTCCGCAACCGTATCACTGATGAAATGGGCAGGTGTCCAGTCCTGTGAGCAATTGCAAATATTTACCAGGAAATTTTTAATGATCGTTTTCCCTTCTGTGGAATGATACACTTCCGGATGAAACTGCAATCCGTACAATGGAAACAAATTTTCACCGGTGCGTTTAAACGCAGCTACCGGAATGCTTTCGGTGGTGCCCAATATTTCAAACCCTGCTGGTAATTCTTTAATGGTATCACTATGGCTCATCCATACCTGCGAATGGGGAGATACGCCATTCAATAAAACATCTTCTTTTATTTTTTCCAGCTTCGCCCTGCCATATTCTCTTTTTTCACTTTTATCGACCCTCCCGCCAAGGAGTTTGACCGTTAATTGAGCGCCGTAGCATATACCCAGTACCGGTACCTTGCCTGCGATATAATTAATATCTGCCTGGGGGGCGTTTTCTTCATTTACTGAGAAAGGTGACCCGGAAAGGATGACGCCTTTTAAGTCGGGGCCAAATACGAAGTTTCCATGAAAAGGGATTATTTCACAGTATACATTGGCTTCTCTTACAGCCCGTGCAATTAATTGGGTGTATTGAGACCCAAAATCGAGGATGAGAATTTTTTCCGTCATAATGCTGCGAAGGTAAATAATACCCGTCACAATATGCCCCGGCCCATGAAACCAAAATCAGGATAACCGGGTATAACTTAATTAAATCGTTGGTTCGCAAAAGGAGATCTCTTTCGGGTTAAACATATCATAAGCTCCGATGCGGTGGCACGGGGGCGTTTTATTTTACCAAAGATTTGCATAACATCTTTTTATTATAAATCTTTACACAAAATATTAACCATGAAACATTTATTAGTTTGTTTTTTCGCCCTGCTGTTGCTTGGATCCTGCGATCATAGGACTGGCAGCGGGAATATCATTACTGAAAAAAGAAACACGGGCGATTTTACAGGGATTTCAGTAGGGGGAGCGTTTACAGTGGAAATAAAAACCGGACCAGTAACAGCAGTTGAAGTGGAGTCGGATGATAATGTGATCAGGTTTATAGAAACCACCGTAAGCGGAAATACTTTAAAGATCAGGACGAAGAATGGAGCCGGCTTTAACTACGCACATTTTAAAGTGTATATTACCGCGCCTGAAATAAAATCAATTCATACTTCGGGCGCCGCCAATGTAAAAGTAAACGGCGCATTAAAAAGTGAAGGAAAGATTTCCTTTGATGTATCCGGGGCCGGCGATATTACAGCTTCGGTTGATGCACCTGAAATATCCGCTGAACTAAGTGGAGCTGGTACTATCGACTTAAGTGGAAGAACAAGAAATTATGAAGCGGAAGTATCCGGAAGCGGTAATCTTAAGTCGGGTAATTTGCAAAGCGAAAATACAGATGTGCAGGTTTCTGGCGCTGGAACCGCCCGGGTACATGCCAGTGTAAAACTGAAAGCTAATGCAAGCGGCGCGGGGAATATTTATTATAAAGGCGGGGCGAATGTACAGCAAAAGACAAGCGGGGCGGGGAACGTAAGAAACGAAAACTAAGCGGGCACTTCTATAGCTGTTAAGTAAGCAAAAAATCACTATTTTATCCCTTGCAGGGTATACATTTAAATGTGGGTAATGCCAGTATTTGAAAAGCCACTATTTCATCTTTTCTTTTTTTCTACCGAACACCCTTAACAATATTTAAACATATTTTTCTGCTGGAGCAGATATGTGTATTGATATCATTCGCAATATAAAACCAAGCTATGCATTCCATTTGCTCAAACTGCGACCAGGAAATAATCCCGGGCCGGCATTTTTGTTCCAATTGTGGTCAGAAGGCCCATTTGCACAGACTTAGCTGGCATGATGTGACACATGATGCCATTCATTATTTTACCCATGCTGATAAAGGGGTTTTTCATTTGCTGATCCAACTGGCTACCAAAACAGGCACAGTGGCAAGAGAGTTTGTGCAAGGTAAAAGGAAAAAATATTTTCCACCTTTCAACTTCTTCCTGATTGTTGCCGCAATCTATGTTTTTGTGTTTACGCTGAATACGAAACCCTTTACGTCAAAAGATGTATTGCAGTCGCACCCTGAGCTGAATAAAATTACTGATCTCAAAAAAAGGGAGCATATGCTACATATTTATGAACGGTCCTCCAAAGCAATGGTGTTTATGAATAAACATTCCAATACGGTGGCAATGCTTGCGCTGCCGTTTATAGCTGCAATATTCTGGTTGTTTTACAGGCGTGCGGGATACAATTATATCGAGCACCTGGTTGCAAACATGTATATGTCGGGATTTACTTTATTGTGCCAGGTGATAGTTTTCGTTCCACTGGGGCTGTTGTTTAAAAGTAAAAACTCAAATTACCTGCTCTCTGCTTTCTTTATTTTTCAATTGATATATTTTTCAGTCTTTTATTATTTTTTTATAAATAATGGTACAAAGCCAGGCCGTATTAAAGCCTTTCTTGTTTCAGTTTTTGTTATTGTTATCTGGGTTATTCTAACTGCAACGCTTATAAGATTATATATCAGTAACGGGTTTTGGGGATTAATGCAATAGAAGATATTGCCATTAATGTAGGAGTTGATCCTGGCTGTTGTTGTTCCAGGGCGTGCAATTATACAAACCTTTGTGCTACTGTTAGTTCTTTGCTTCCGGACGTATATAAGTAAAATCCCTCCCCGCTTTTAACGCCCAGTTTTCCTGCCATCACCATATTCACTAATAAAGGGCATGGCGCGTATTTGGGATTACCAAAGCCGTTTTGCAATACTTTTAAAATGCTCAGGCAAATATCCAGCCCTATAAAATCGGCTAACTGCAATGGCCCCATGGGATGCGCCATACCTAGTTTCATTACCGTATCTATTTCGGCCACACCTGCTACGCTTTCGTGCAGGCTATAGATTGCTTCATTGATCATGGGCATGAGGATGCGGTTGGCGATAAAGCCCGGGTAATCATTTACAACACAGGGAACCTTACCTAACTGCCTGCTCAGCTCAACAATGGTTTGGGTTACCTTCTTCGTGGTGGCGTAGCCGTTAATTATTTCCACCAGCTTCATAATGGGTACCGGGTTCATAAAGTGCATACCTATAACCAGTTCGGGGCGTTTAGTTGCCGCTGCAATCTGTGTAATGGAGATGGAAGAAGTGTTGGTTGCTAAAATGCAGTCCTTCGGCGAAGCCTCATCCATCTGTTTGAATATACTCAATTTCAGGTCAATATTTTCCGTGGCGGCTTCTACCGCAAGGCTGGCATTTTTTACACCTGCCGTTATATCAGTGAAAGTGGTTATATTATCTAAAGCTGATTTTTTTTGGACTTCATTAATGGTGCCTTTGGCTACCTGCCTGTCTAAGTTATTATTAATGGTTGATAAGGCCTTTTCTAATTGGGCGTTGTTAACATCAATTAAATTTACCTTAAATCCTGCCTGTGCAAATGAATGGGCGATGCCATTACCCATGGT
>JACMLJ010000095.1 GCA_014379625.1 Ferruginibacter sp.
GATGGGAATTCATACAGGCGATAGTATAACCGTGGCGCCTGCAATGACATTGAGCGATACTGCGTACCAGTTGATGCGCAATACAGCCATTGCCATGATGAGGAACCTTGGGAATTTTGCAGGTGGATGTAATGTACAGTTTGCATTGAATCCCAGGACAGAAGAAATTATTGTTGTAGAGATCAATCCCAGGGTAAGCCGTTCTTCCGCATTGGCAAGTAAAGCAACAGGTTACCCGATCGCGAAAATTGCAACAAAGCTTGCCCTCGGATATAACCTGGATGAATTAAAAAACCAGATCACTCAATCCACATCCGCCTATTTTGAGCCGGCGCTGGATTATGTGATCGTTAAAATACCCCGTTGGAATTTTGATAAATTCAAGGGTGCCAATGATACCCTGGGCTTCCAGATGAAAAGTGTGGGTGAAGTGATGGCCATCGGCAGAAGCTTTGCAGAAGCCGTGCAAAAGGCCTGTCAGAGCCTGGAAAACGAGGCGGTTGGCCTGGGCTACTACGGTAAAAGTTTAATGCACGCCGACGAATTGATTGAATATATTAAGGTACCTAAATGGGACAGGATATTCAGGATTAAAGATGCATTGATGGCGGGTGCCAGTATCAAACGTATTTGTGAAAGTACCGGCATCGACCGCTGGTTTATTTACCAGATTCAAAAAATTTGTGATTGTGAAAAACAGATCGCGAAGCACGATCTGAAAACCCTGCCGGATGAATTATTGAGAGATGCCAAGTTTTTAGGGTTCAGCGATGAACAGATCGTTCGCATTATGAATGAAGAAAATGGCGAATTAATTTATGAAAGAAGGAAAGCGATGGGGCTTACCAGGGTGTTTAAAATGGTAGACACCTGCAGCGCGGAATTTGAAGCTAAAACACCCTATTTCTATTCAACATTTGAAGAAGCCACTGCTGGCGCTCCCCTGGCAAACGGAGGCGGATTAGTCTCCAATGAGTCCAAACAGTCTTCAAAAAAGAAGATTATTGTATTGGGTTCAGGCCCTAATAGAATTGGCCAGGGCATTGAGTTTGACTATTGTTGCGTGCACGGTTTGCTGGCTGTTAAAGAAGCCGGTTATGAAGCCATTATGGTGAATTGCAATCCTGAAACTGTATCTACTGATTTTGATATTGCGGATAAATTATATTTTGAACCCGTATTTTGGGAGCACCTCTGGGAAATCATTGAGCATGAAAAACCCGAAGGTGTAATTGTACAATTGGGTGGGCAAACGGCGCTTAAATTAGCAAAAAAACTTCACGAGAAAGGCATAAAAATTATCGGCACTTCTTTCGATAGCATGGATATTGCCGAAGACCGCGGCAGGTTTAGTGATACGCTGAAAGAACTGGGCATTCCTTATCCCAATTACGGCACCGCCTACGACACCGATGAAGCCATTGAGGTAGCCAAAAAAGTTGGTTATCCCGTGTTGATCCGCCCGAGTTATGTAATTGGTGGACAGCGCATGCGCATTGTGTTAAATGACGAGGACCTGGAGAAAGGTATTTTAAGTTTGATAAAACATTTACCCGGCAATAAAATTTTGATTGACCACTTTTTAGACCGCTGCCAGGAAGCTGAAATTGATGCCATTTTTGATGGAGACGAATTTCATATTATGGGTGTGATGGAGCATATTGAACCGGCAGGCATACACAGTGGCGATAGCAACGCGGTGCTGCCCCAATTTAACCTCTCGCCCCTGGTAGTTACCACAATGGAACACTATGCAGAAAAAATTGCCAGAACGCTGAATATAAAGGGTCTCATCAATATCCAGTTCGCCATTAAAGATGGCAATGTATACGTGATTGAAGCCAATCCAAGGGCGAGCCGTACCACGCCATTTATCGCAAAAGCGTACCAGATACCTTATTTGAATATTGCCACCAAGGTAATGCTGGGCGTAAACAAAATAAAGGATTTTGTCTACGAGAAAAAGCTACAGGGATTTGCTATTAAAGAACCTGTTTTCTCCTTCAATAAGTTTCCGGGTGTAAACAAGGAGTTAGGCCCCGAAATGAAAAGTACGGGCGAAGCCATACGGTTTATCAAAGATTTAAGGGATCCTTACTTCAGGCAATTGTATAAAGAAAGAAGCATGCATTTGAGCAAGTAAATGTTTGAGTTGTTAGAACGGCTACATTTGAATAAGTCAATAGCGAATGGTCAATCGTGAAAGATTGACCATTCTGGTTTTACTGAACTGTAGTTTATTTTTTTTATATTTGAGTATGAAATTCCAGATTGAAAATTTTAATGCGGATGTTAAGGGTTTTCTTCATGATGAAATGTCTGATGAGGAATTTTTTGATTTTTGCCAGCAAAATCCTGATTTAAAGTTGGAAAGGGACCACAATAAGCAAATTTACATAATGGCACCTACAGGATATTACACAGGAGGTTTAAATTCAGATATTTTTGGGGAGTTATATATTTGGAACAAGAAGTTTAAAACCGGGAAAGTATTTGATTCTTCTACAGGATTTACCCTGCCGGATGGAACTGTTTTTTCCCCGGATGCTGCCTGGGTAAGTAATGAAAAAAATAGTTTGCTTTCCGAAGAAGATAAAAATAAGTTTGCACCTGTTTGCCCCAACTTTGTAATTGAATTAAAAAGCCCTTCGGATAGATTAAAAATCTTAAAAGGCAAAATGCTGAAATGGATTGAAAACGGCACTCAACTAGCCTGGCTTATTGATCCGGAAAATCAAATGGTTTTTATTTACCGGGAAGATGGCAGTGTAGCAATTATAAGAGGATTTACCAATAAATTATCCGGCGAGAATGTATTGCCCGGCTTTGAATTTGATTTGCAAATACTTCAGTAATCATTTCCTAATTACTTTTTTGCGTGGTTTAGATTTATCATTTTCAATGCAAACCAGCCTATACCTTTGGGCTTTGTTTAGCCGGGCTGGTAGTACGAAATTTGCCATCAGATAGAGGCGATGTTTTTCTTTCCATTTCCCGTTGTTTTCAACATACTATATTTCTACCCGGCGTATTATTTTACCAGGTGCAAATTCCCTACACCGTCCCTATATGGAAGAAGGCGCCGTTTACAAGGCTGTTGATACCAATGGTTGCGGGTATTTTTTTACAATGGTATCTGCAATTTCCTTTTCCGCCAATATTAATCAGTAGCCTTGGGTTCGCTACTACTTATTTATTGTTTTTTTTATTTCCTCTTCATACAAGGTTCCGGTTGCAGTTTATACAGGGAGCAATTTTGAATCTGTTGCTGTTGTGTACCGGATTGCTGGTTACCCGCCAAAAAGATATCCGGCATAATAGTAACTGGTATGGAAAGTTATACCGGGAGGGCGATTTAATTGTGGTTAAAGTGGATGAACCCTTGGTTGAAAAACCAAAGTCTTTTAAGGTCAATGGAATTATTGAAGCGGTCATCCGTGGTAATGCGGTAATAAATTGCAAGGGAAAAGTTTTGTTGTATTTCTCCAGGGAAGTTGGCGGTAAATTCACCCATTCACCAGCATCCAAATTGCAATATGGAGACAAAATACTGATCGGTAAAAATCTGCAACTTATAAGAAATACCGGAAACCCAGGGGCATTTAACTATCAGCGTTATGCAGCTTTCCAGCAGATCTTTCACAATGTTTTTTTAAAAGAAAATGATTGGATAAAGCTGGGTGATAAAAACATAAACCAGTTTAATCAATTCATATTTACAGCAAGAGAAAATATTTTATCTACCCTTCGTAAGAATATTGGTAACAAAGATGAGCTGGGGATAGCACAGGCATTGCTGATTGGGTATACCAACGACCTGGATAAAGACCTCGTACAGGCTTACAGCAATACAGGTGTTGTGCATATTATCGCTATTTCGGGTATGCACCTGGGTTTAATATATTTATTGCTGGCAGGGTTATTTGAAAGAATCCCCCTCCTTAATAAATCCCGGTTATTGCAGGTGGTATTGATATTGGGTTGCCTTTGGCTGTTTTCGTTGCTTACAGGAGCGTCCGCTTCTGTACTAAGGGCAGCAGTCATGTTTTCTTTTATTACCGTTGGTGCCCATTTAAAAAAAAGATCTTCTATTTATAATTCGCTGGCCGCCTCCGCATTTGTAATGCTTTGCTTCAACCCTTATTTTTTATGGGATGTGGGTTTTCAGTTATCTTACCTTGCTGTAGTCAGCATCATCCTTTTTCAAATGCCGGTTTATAACACCTGGTACATCAAGAATAAATGGGCCGATAAGGTCTGGAAAATGGCTGCTGTTACCTTGTCCGCGCAAATACTAACTTTCCCTGTTTGCATTTATTATTTTCACCAGTTTCCAAATTTCTTCCTGTTAACCAATATTGTTGCTGTTCCCTTATCCGGTATCATCTTATATGCCGAAATTGGGTTGGTGGCCTTCTCATGGATTCCCTGGGTTGGTCCATTGTTGGGCAATATCGTAAGCCGACTGGTGTGGTTAATGAATGAAATCGTGTACCGGGTAAACCAATTTCCTTTTGCAGTATGGCAAGGCATTCCAGCCACCGCGTTAACTACCTGGCTACTGTATGGGATAGTAACCGGGTTTAGCGCATGGATAATTAATAAAGATCAAAGGATGTTCCGGTGCGCTTTAATTTGTTTACTGGTATTTGTAATGATACACACTTATGCCAACTGGCAAATAAAAAATCAACAAATGCTGGTTGTCTACAATGTACCACAGCACCGGGCAATTGATTTTATAAATGGAAATGATTTTACATTTATCGGCGACACTGTTTTATTGCAAGATGGGCCACTTCAAAATTTTAACCTGAAACCAGCCCGTATTACTTTACAATTACTTAACAGGAAGGGATCATTAAAAAACCTGTATCAACAACAATCCTTCTACCAGTTCAACAATAAAAGGATACTGTTAATTGACCGGCCCCTGAATTTTGAAACGCCACTTCAGAAAATATCCGTTGATATCATTATTATTTCAAAAAATCCATTACTCAGCATTGCGCAACTGGCAGGCGTTTTCAATTGCGGGCAATATATTTTTGATGCTTCCAACAGTTTGTGGAAAATTGAAAAATGGCAGAAAGACTGCGAAGAATTACATTTGCGCTCTTATTCGGTTCCGGAAAAGGGGGCATTCGTGTTAGACGCCAGAAAATAAGATAGATAGTTGATGCTTGAAAGTTAATCGTTCATCAAAAAAATTATCCTTCCCTAAACTTTATTCAACCGCAAAATTAATTACGGTTTCATGCTTATATTATGCTTGCAAGAACATTGAACCCAAATAGTAAACTAAAAATATTCAACAAACATGCAAAAGAAGATCAAATCGGCCCTTATTTCTGTTTTTTATAAAGACGGGTTAGAAAATATTATAAAGGAATTACAACAACTGGATATAACCATTTACTCTACCGGTGGTACTCAACAATTTATTGAAAATCTGCAGGTGCCTTGCATACCTGTTGAGTTATTAACCACCTATCCGTCTATTTTAGGGGGCAGGGTAAAAACATTGCATCCTGCTGTATTTGGGGGCATATTGGGAAGAAGGGATAATGAAACGGATCTGCAAGAAATGAAGCAATACCATATACCGGAACTTGACCTGGTAATTGTGGATCTTTATCCTTTTGAAGAAACCGTGCAATCAACAACGGACGAAAATTTAATAATTGAAAAGATCGATATTGGCGGCCCATCCATGATACGCGGCGCAGCTAAAAATCATAAAGATGTGGTAGTGATCGCTGCAAAAAAGGATTACGCATTGCTGGAACAAATTTTAAAAGACCAGCAGGGATCAACCACACTGGACCAACGGCGAACATTTGCCATCCGGGCATTTGATGTATGTACCGGGTACGACCTGGCCATTTCAAATTATTTTAATCAAACTGAATTTGCCAACCCTTTCAATAAAACTAAAACCGTGTTGCGCTATGGCGAAAATCCCCAGCAAAGGGGTATATTCTACGGCAACCTCGATGAAGTATTTGATAAGCTGCATGGAAAGGAATTATCTTACAACAACCTGGTGGATGTAGATGCGGCCGTACAGCTTATGAATGAATTTAATGGCTTATCAAATTCGCCGGGTACAAAAACCTCCTTAGAAAAAGATGATTTAGGGGAAACAGTTTTTGCGATCATCAAGCATACCAATGTTTGTGGGATCGCATCCCGTAATACATTAAAAGAAGCTTGGGATGATGCACTGGCCGGTGACCCGGAAAGTGCATTTGGCGGCGTATTGATTTGCAACGCCCCTGTTGATAAAGCAACCGCGGAAGCCATCAATGAAATATTTTTTGAAGTATTAATAGCTCCTGCAATAGAGGCAGCAGCACTGGAAATTCTGCAGACAAAAAAGAACCGCATTCTTTTGATACAAAAAACCAGCACAGCCGCTACCCATCAATCCAGGTCTGTTTTAAACGGCACCTTAACCCAACAGAATGATACCGGAAATTACACCGAATGGAAAGAAGCCGGTGGCAGAGAAACAACTGCAGCAGAAAAAGAAGACCTGGTATTTGCCAATCTTGTTGGTAAACATTTAAAGAGCAATTCCATCGCCCTGGTAAAAAATAAGCAATTGATTGGTAAGGGTTGCGGGCAAACCTCCCGAATAGACTCCCTTAAGCAGTCTATTGAAAAAGCAAAACAATTTAATTTTGATCTTACCGGCGCATCGCTTGCCAGTGATGCTTTCTTTCCTTTTGATGATTGTGTAAAGATCGCTCACGCCGCAGGCATTACTTCGTTCATACAACCCGGCGGATCCATCCGTGATAAGGACTCTATTGAATACTGCAAACAAAACCACCTGGCGATGGTGATCACGGGCCTTCGTCATTTTAAACATTAACTGCAATTGCTTCAATGATCAACCTCAATAATTTACCTAAGGGCAAAACTGGTGGGTATCTTGCATTGGCTACCACCAGTGTGTTGTGGGGAACTACCTGGGTAGCCAGTAAAATTGCCGTGTCGGGCAACCTCCCCCCATTTCAAATGGCATCCATGCGACAGTTTTTTGGTGGCACCTGCTTTGTTGTTTTTTTTATGTTGTATAAAAAATTGCCTTTACCAACACTCAAACAATTTGGCTGGCTGTTAGTTTTGGGTTTGCTCATGTTTGTTTTTGCCAATGGTTTAAGCACCTGGAGTTTATTATATATCCCAACAGGTTTCAGTGCACTGATTGGCGCCCTGTATCCGTTTAGCGTGGTAATTGCTGAGCGGCTTTTCTTTAAAAACCGGAATCTCAACATGCTTACTTTTGGCGGGTTATTATTGGGAATTACCGGCATCGGCATTGTATTTTACGAGCATGTCTTCGAGGCTCATCCGGAGGGGTTTTTGTTTGGTGTATTGCTTTCCGTATCAGCAATGCTTTCCTGGAGTGCAGGTACAATTTTCATAGCCCGGAATAAGCTAAACATCAATCCTTATTATGGCATTGGCTGGCAGATGCTGATCAGTTCCCTTATATTATTTGCTATTTCACAAACAACACAACCCGTTATTCCATTGCAAGAGGTTAGTTTAAAAGTGTGGCTGGCCATTGGATACCTGGTAGTGTTTGGCTCCATTATTAGTTTCATAGCTTTCATTTATTCCATGAAAAAATTACCTGCGGCGATCTCGTCCCTGTATGCCTATATTAATCCGCTGGTAGCAATGGTTACCGGCGGCATAGTACTCGGCGAAAAATTAACCCTGAATATTTTATGGGGAGCCTTGGTAACATTAGCTGGTGTGTTTTTAGTTAATTACAGCATTAAACGGAATAGCCGGGAAATCATTGCAGAACCTGAGCTTTAGTGTACACAAATTGATATTAAGGCAGTTAACTGGAAAAGTTTATTAACTATACAAGCCAAAAATTAAGCAAGTAAGAATTGGAATAGTTAAGAAGGAGGATAGCTTTTGCCTTCAATGCAGCTAAGGCAATTACAATTCCGGAATTACGGGGCCATACTGTAAATGTTTGCCATGAATATCTTTATGCGGAAAAAGAATATCCTGTGCTGTCTCATATCCTTCTTCTGCAATCTGGGCAAGCATGTGTTTTGTTTTAAAATGTTTTGCCATATATAAAACTATTCCTGCTGCCGTTGCAATGGCTAAAGCCAATGCTATTTTTTGTGTACGTTTCATGGTGCTGATTTTTGCAAAGATAAAATAGCAAAAAACAGACCAGCCTCATTAAATGTTAATTGTTAGCTAAGGCTCAGTATAGTTTATTATTTTTAATTGGATCTGTTGATCTTTTTACCTCTAAGATAAACTGCTCATACACGGATCTCCATCCGGCAAATTGCGGGTCTGTCCCTAAAAAATTATTATGCCAGATGGTGATTAGCTGGCCGTTAACTTCTTTGCAAATTGAATAAAGCTGCATCAGTTCATTGTAGGCTTCAGAAGGGCTGCCGTTTTGTTCGTAGAAAGAATTGGCATCCATGAAGCAAAAAGGATGGATGCGCAATAGGGTAGGTTCATTTTTCTGTAAGTCATACCAATAAAAAGAAGAAGCTGCCGAAGCCCTGAAACCATTGCTGCTACCATATCCCATGGAATAATCATCCTGTATTCCGTTATCCCGTAGCAGCCGGTATCCATCCGGTAAAGTAAAGCGGATAAAATGTTGCCTGGAACTTGTTATCGTTTTACCGCTCATTAGTTCTAAATGTTCTTTTTCATTTTTTAATAAAGCCGGTTTATCACCTGTTTGCCAGGACGGGTGTATGCCGATGGTATAATTTTTAGCATGTTTTTGTACGAGTTTCCACATTGCTTTTTTACGTGGTAGGATATTTTTATCATAGCTCCCATTGTTCCGGGCCAGTAAAAAAAAATACAAAGGTTGAAGGTGGTTCCGGCTGTGTAATTCATTCAGCCAGTCATACGAGTCAAAGGGGTCTTTATCTAAACCCAACAAAACTTTTATGCGGCTGATTGCAGGCGATTTAATAAAACCTCCTGTGTTTCGCAGCCATCCTTTGTATTTATAGGCAAAGGCAATATCTATATCATAGGTGGGCAGGAATGTAAATGGTGAAGGGTGAATGGTGAAACCCCCAAACTTGTTTTGCAATATTTTGATTAGGTGATTAACCCAGATATTAATAAGGGGCAAGTGCAAAAAATTTTCTTTAAAAGCTAAAGAATTCTCATAGGCATATCTTCCATAGATATCTTTTTTATACGGCAGGTATTCTTCGTAGCGGCTGAGCAAATAAAAAGATGCTGCAAGAAGATCAAAAGGAAGATCCGCATTTTCAGTTTTAAAAAATGCCGTGTAATTATTTACTTCAAAACAACGGGTATCCTGCCCGCGGATACTATTTTCAAATAATAATCCACATGAACCAATTATTAAATGATCATTGGAAACTGCTTCGTTGGTATATTTTATTTTAGGGCCATCATAATTGTGAAATGCCGCAGGGTCTGTAGTAATTAGAAAATCAACCAACATTAATTCTTTAAAGATAAAGTGGCAGATATACTGTAATCGGGGAGACAGGGCTGAAGAGAATAAAAGGAGTTGCATTAAGCCTGGTAAATATCTTTCAGTGCGATACTGATCTGGAATGTGGGCAAATCAATTATATCTGTTATTGAAGTATAAGTGTCAGTTTGCCAACCATTATCTGCAGTTTTTTTATGAACAATTACCAGGTGTTTTTCCGGCTCTGCTAAAAGGTAATACTGAAGGGTGTCAAGCTTTTGATATTGAATGAATTTATCAACCATATCAAATTTGCGGGTGCTTTCGCTCAACACTTCGGCGATTAAAACCGGTTGAGTAGAATAATATTCATGTTGTTCCGGCAGGGAAACCATTAAATCAGGGTAAAAGAAAATGCTTTCACTTTTAATAAATGCTTTGAACCCTTCCATAAAAACACGTTCGTTTTTATCTTTAAAAAGCATTTTAAAAATAAAAAATAAATTGCCATTAATTAAATTATGTAGAAAAGATGCGCCCGCCATTTCAACTAAATTTTCAAAATAATATTCGTGCTTCACCTCGCTTTTTTCTTCAAAAGCTAAATAGGCTTCCATACTTTCAAATTTCCTATGTTCTGTTACCGGCTTCATCTGTTTCAAATATACAAAAAATTAATTATTGGCTGTGGGATGACCAGGGAAATACAGCTGGTTGCATTAAACCTTGTAAATATCTTTCAACGCAATACTGATCTGTAATGCTGGCAAATCAATTATATCAGTTAATGAAGTATAAGTATCAGTTTGCCAATCGGCAGCTTTGTTTTTTTTGTGAACAATTACCAGGTGTTTTTCTGGTTCTACTAAAAGGTAATACTGAAGGGTGTCAAGCTTTTGATATTGAATGAATTTATCAACCATATCAAATTTGCGGGTATTCCCGCTCAAAACTTCAGCGATTAAAATGGGTTGTGAATTGAAGAATTCATTTTCTTCAGGATTGGCGACCATCACATCGGGATAAAAAAATATATTCTCGCTTTCGATAAAAGCCTTTACCTGTTCTGAGGAAATTTCAAAAGCCTGATCTGACAATCCTTGTTTGAATAAAAGGGTCAGAAAAAATACTATTCGATTATGTTGCTTTGTGGTTCCTGCCATTTCAACTAAATTTTCAAAATAATACTCGTGCCTTATTTCGCTTTTTTCTTCAAAAGCTAAATAGGCTTCTATACTTTCAAATTTTCTATGTTCCGTGATTGGTTTCATCTGTTTCAAATATACAAAAAATTAATGTTTACCCCTTCTGACTTTCTTTCCACATTTCATTGAATGTCTTTTGGCTGAAGTCCAGGTCGCTTCTATGCTGTTTCCAGCCCTTAAATAAACCATTCACTACTTTATTTTTCAGGCGGCCATTACCCATATTCATCATGCCCCTGTTTAAACTGGCCATCTTCCATATCTTCCAGGCCATCTTTTCAGAAAATGTGCTTAACCCTTCTTTAACGGATTCATGGCGATTGTCTAATAATAGCTCATGCAGGTTAATCTTTACAGCGCATACTTCTGTGCAGGCCCCGCAAAGAGAAGAAGCATAACTTAAATGTTTAAAATTATCCATCCCCTGGAGGTTTGGGGTAATCACACTCCCGATTGGACCGCTGTAAGTAGCGCCGTAAGTATGGCCTCCAATATTTTTATATACCGGGCATGCATTTAAACAGGCTCCGCAACGGATACAATACAGGCTTTCTCGCTGCTTAGGATTTTGCAAAATATTCGTGCGGCCGTTGTCTAATAGTATCACATACATTTCCTCCGGGCCATCTGTTTCATTAGTTTGTTTTGGCCCGGTAACAATGGTATTATACACGGTAAGGTTTTGCCCGGTTCCAAATGTAGCAAGCAGGGGCCAGAATAATCCGAGGTCCGTTAAAGAAGGGATCATTTTTTCTATACCTACAATTACAATATGTGTTTTCGGAAAGGCACAACATAATCTTGCATTGCCTTCATTTTCTGTAATGGCAACCGCCCCGATATCGCTGATGATAAAATTAGCCCCCGTTACCCCAACTTCAGCCCGGGTATATTTTTCCCGTAAAATACCGCGCGCTACTAACGTTAGTTCCTGCGGGGTAAGATTAATAGCTGTACCTAATTTTTCATTGAAAAGCCTCGCTACATCTTCCTTGCTTTTATGCATTGCCGGTGTTACAATATGATAGGGCGGTTCTCCGTCTAATTGTTGGATGTACTCACCCAAATCAGTTTCAACACTTTCAATACCGTTTTTTTCGAGTGCGGCGTTCAGGTGAATCTCTTCAGTTACCATACTCTTGCTCTTCACTAATTTTTTGCAGTTTTTTGCTGCGCAGATTTTTAGAATTTCCTCAATCGCCTGTTGCGAATCTTCGGCCCATATTACTTTGCCACCCCGCCTGGTGAAGTTAAGTTCAAAATCTTGCAGTTGCTGATCAAGCGTTTCTATGGCCCGCCATTTTATATTTTTGGCCCTTTCCCTTGCAAGGTGTACATCCGAAAACTGCTCTTTACCTTCCGGTACTTTTGAATTGTATTTACCAATATTGTAATTGAGCTTACGGCGATGATCGAGATCGGCCGCTTTAATGGTGCTTTTTGCGATAAAGTTGAGTGCTTGTTCTGTCATGTGCTTTTGTTAGGAACCAACAAAGTGGATAGGCCTGGCCGTAGCCTAAACGCCAACGGATCAATAATGGTAGTTAATATTTTATTGACCCGAAACTACCATATAAAATTTGTGTTTCATTGTAAAGATATAATGGCAATAAGCTACTTTAAGTTATGAGGGCAATACCATTAATGCTTTCCCAACTTTAGTAAAAGCGGCGATGGCCTTATCCAAATGTTGCCGGTCGTGAGCCGCGCTTAATTGTACACGGATACGGGCCTGTCCCTTTGCCACCACAGGGAAAAAGAAACCAATTACATAAATCCCTTCATCTAACAGCCTGGCAGCGAAATTTTGTGCAACAACTGCATCATACAACATAATAGGAACGATCGGGTGTTCTCCCGGACTGATATCAAACCCGGCTTCCGTCATTTTTGTGCGGAAATATTTTGTGTTGTATTCTAATTTGTCCCTCAACTCGGTTGTTTCACTCAGCATATCCAATACGGCAATAGAGGCGCCGACTATGCTGGGGGCAAGCGTATTACTAAATAAATACGGGCGGCTACGCTGGCGAAGCATTTCAATAATGGCTTTATTACCACTGGTAAAGCCCCCGCTTGCCCCGCCCAATGCCTTGCCCAGGGTGCCGGTAATGATATCTATCCGGCCTACCACACCACGGTATTCATGGGTACCCCTACCGGTTTTACCAAGGAAGCCCGAAGAATGACATTCATCAATCATTACAATGGCATCATACTCATCTGCCAGGTCACATATTTTATCCAGTTGCGCAATGGTACCATCCATGCTGAACGAACCGTCGGTTACAATGATTCGGTTGCGCAAATGGGCAGACTCTTTAAGTTTTGCCGCAAGATCTTCCATACTATTATGCTCATACCTGTAACGCTGCGCCTTGCATAGCCTTACGCCATCAATGATGCTGGCATGATTGAGCGCATCACTGATGATTGCATCTTCAGCTCCAAATAGTGGTTCAAATAAACCACCGTTGGCATCAAAAGCGGCTGCATATAAAATGGTATCTTCCGTACCCAAAAAATTGGAAAGTTTTTGTTCCAGTTCCTTGTGAATATCCTGGGTGCCACAAATAAACCTTACACTACTCATGCCATAACCCCGGATATCAATGTATTTTTTGGCCGCGGCGGTTACTTTAGGATGAGAAGAAAGCCCGAGGTAATTATTGGCGCAAAAATTTAAAACATTCTTGCCGGCCACGATTATTTCAGCCCCCTGTTCACTGGTGATCACCCGCTCTTTTTTAGACAAACCAGCTTCCTCGATTTCAATAAGTTCGGTGGCTATCCGTGATATAAATTTTTGATTCATATATGAAATTTAGCACGACAAAAATAGGCAAGCTATCGGGCAATCCGGAAGATTGTTTTAACAAGTTTAACAATTATTATTTAGCGCTGTAACTTTTAACAGTTATTTTCGTTTTACCCAAAAAACTACTGTATGCCTATAAAGAAATCAGCTCTTCTATTGATAATACTATCTGCCAGTTCATTCAGTTTGCTGGTATTTTCATCCGGTATAACGCCTCCGTCGCCTGTTGTGCCCGTTATGCCTTCAAAATGCCTGCCGGCAAATTGTTGCAATCAAATGAATGAATCTAAAACCTTCTCACCATGGGATATGGTCTCTCAAATAATGTTAAGAGCAGCAGCTTAATTTTTTTATTTGTAACTTTTTATTTAATCAGCCGTATTATACCGGTTAGGTAAATCAACCATTAAACCAGCTCCAATTGCCGTATGACGGAAAAAGAATATAATCATTGTGTAGACCTGTATGCAGACAATGTATACCGCTTTATCCTTAAAAATCTGAGGCATGAAGCGGATGCAAAAGATATTGTACAGGGCACATTCGAAAAAATGTGGATAAACAGGCAGCAGGTAGAAAACGCACGTTGTAAAAGTTATTTATTTACAGTGGCCTATCACCAAATGATTGATCACATTAGAAAAAATAAACGAATAGTTTTGAGGGAGGAATTTAGCGAGGGGCTAAAAATCACGAATAAATCACAACCCGATTCAAAAAAAATATTACACGAAGCGCTGAGCAAACTAAATGAAACACAAAAAAGCCTTGTACTGTTAAAGGATTATGAAGGGTATAGTTATGAAGAGATTGGAAAAATTACCGGGCTCAATGAGAGCCAGGTAAAAGTATACCTGCACCGTGCAAGGCTGCAATTGAGAGAATACATTGTTAAACCGGAGAATGTTATATAGGAATAAGTAATGAACCAGCAAACATGAATAATATCAACAGGTATAATTACGAAACATTTTTCTTGCTGTATACAGACAATGAACTGGCTGTTGCGGAAAGAGAGGCGGTGGATGAATTTGTGCAGGCAAATCCCGACCTTCGGAAAGAACTGGAAATTTTACAGCAAACCACGCTTAAGCCTGATAATATTGTTTTTGAAAATAAAATGAGCTTATTAAAAAAGGATTTAGTTTTTACAAGGGCGCAGGAAAATTTATTATTGTATTTAGATAATGAATTAACAGTAACAGAATGCCATGAAATGGAGGGAATAATAGCAACCGATGCCGATATTAAAAAGGAATGGATCATTCTGCAACAAACAAAATTATTGCCAGGCAAAGCAATTGTGTTTACAGCCAAACATTCTTTATACAGAAAAGAAGCGGGCAGGCGGGTAGCATTCCCCTGGAGAAGACTGGCCGTGGCGGCAATCTTTATCGGCTTTGGTATCTGGGGCGGAATAGTGTATCTCAATAATGATACTAAAGTTGGCAGTGGCAAGTTGGTTAAAAAGAACCCTTCTATCATCAACTTTGACACGGCCAGGTTGGATGCAAAACAAACAGCAACGCCCCATCAATCACCGGTTGCAAAGGAAAAAGATATAGCGACAACCCCGGTAAATACTAAAAATTATTCAGCGGATTCAACTAAACAGCCAGGTGAAAAATTAGTGCAACGGCCATTAGTGAATGTTGATATCCAAATCGCCGCAGTTAAAGAAAATTCTAATAATTTACCGAAGCCTTATTTTAATAATATTAACAGTGTTGATAGTAACACCAATAGCACTACCTACGTAAAACAGGTAAAGCAGCCCTCCGGCGTCGACAACCCGGAAAACAACAGCAATAAGCAAGACCTTCGTAATGGATATGCCGCCACTACCTCCTTTACTGAAAATGGTGAGGATAATAATAACAGGGTTCTCTTTATGGATGAAGAAAAAATAAAGAAAACAAAGCTGGGCGGAATTTTCAAAAAAGTTAAAAGGGTGCTGGAACGCACCGCCAATATTAAACCCGGCGGCAATAATATAAAAGTTGCCAATATCGAATTTGCAATTCAATAAAATTTAAAACAAACAACATGATGAAGCTATTTACATTAATGGCACTGGTATTAGTATGCACAGTGGCCAACGCACAAACCGACTCCCCTAAAGGTTCCAAAGAAGCCGATACCATTCGTATAGGAAATATCATTATCACTAAGAAC
Organism: Ferruginibacter sp.; assembly: GCA_014379625.1. Lineage (GTDB taxonomy): Bacteria > Bacteroidota > Bacteroidia > Chitinophagales > Chitinophagaceae > Ferruginibacter. The sequence continues at coordinate 15,668 of JACMLJ010000095.1, forward strand.
GGGAAGAATAGTGATGATAGTAAAAATTCCAACACTCATATTACGATGGGAAGAAAACAAAAAAAGAAACTTTCAAACGTAAGTACCAACTGGGGAATTGTCGATCTTGGTTTTGCAAATTATGCGGATGAAACCAATTACAACGCAACAGGAACTTACATTTATAACAGGCCTGGTGCGGCAGCTTTAAGTAAAAGCGATTTTAAACTGAATACGGGTAAAAGTGTAAATGTGAATATATGGTTCTTTATGCAACGCCTGAATCTCATCAAACAACATGTAAATCTAAAATATGGCCTTGGACTGGAATTAAACAATTACCGGTACAAATCAGTAGCGAACCTGAGTTATCTTGAACAAAACCCTTACAATGCAAGCCAGGCAGCCGTACCCGTAATTATCAGGGACTCTATCCGGTTTTCAAAAAATAAATTAGCCGCTGATTATCTTACGGTGCCCATGATGCTGAATTTTTCGACCAGTCCGGGCTATACCAATAAAGGGCTTAGCTTAAGTGTAGGTGTTAGCGCGGGCTATTTATACAGCCAGCGTAATAAACAAATTAGCGGGGAAAGAGGTAAGAAAAAAAATAAAGGAGACTATGATTTAGAGCGTTTTAAATTATCTTATGTAGCGGAAGTTGGGTTAGGCCCGGTAAGGCTTTACGGTTCTTATAGCCCAAAATCCCTATACGGAAGCGGGTTGGATATGAAACCTTATACATTGGGAGTACGCTTTAGTAACTGGTAATATTTGTAATGGGGCATATTACCCTTTATTTAAGATTAGGTTCCTGTTCGTTAACGATCCCGGTGTTGATTTAGCACCATTTAAACCAATTTTAGCCTTGGCTGACGAAAATGTCAATATCTTAGTTCAGTTTGAGATCTCGTGAATAATATCCTAACAGCTTCATAATAATTATTTAGATTAGAACATACATTAAAAGCACTGGCAAATGCCGGTGCTTTTTCATTTCAGGTAAAATAAATGGTGTTTAAAAAATGCAATAAGGAGAAGGCACCGGTTAGGAACTTTCATAAACAAAAAAATTATATTTGCATTCATCATTAAAAATGGTTTGAAAAGTTTTTATTTTATGTTAATACATTATTAATGTTAATAACTGTAGTATAATCGATATAATTTTTTTGATGGCATAACGTTTGAATGGTGTTGTAAAATTTTTTCCAGGCATGAACATATCCCGCTTATTTCCCCTACTTGCTTTAGTCTTCATCTTTGCGATGATGGCTTTTGCACCTGTAAAAAATGAAAAGAGGGGTCCGGCAAAAGCAAATATCCCTGCCAGGCAGGTAAGGAACACAGGTATAACCAAAACTGCCGAAAACCCCTACTATATCATTGTTGACAAAAGTGATTACGAATTAAAAGTATATGATGAGGAAGGCTGGTACGCCACCTATCCAATTGTATTTGGAAGCAAGGATTTGAGAGATAAAATGAGGGAGGGTGATAAAAAAACCCCGGATGGCCAATTTAAAGTGATTCAAAAAAAGATACACCCTAAATGGTCGTACGAGTTATTATTAGACTATCCCAACGAAGTATGTGTGCAGCGTTTTAATGACCGGAAGCAAAAAGGGTTATTACCAAAAAACGCGAAGATAGGTAGTGGGATTGCGATACATGCTACCAGGCCCGAAGAGGAATGGACAGTGGATAATTTTTACAACTGGACGGATGGCTGTGTTTCTGTAAAATACACCGAAATGAAAGACCTGTTCAGCTATATCCCGGTGGGTACCCCGGTTACCATTCAGCAGTAAAGCCTCTAAGCCGCGGCGTGTAAACCAACCCACTCCATGCCAGAATTTTTCACACCATCTCACCCAATTTTTAGATATGTTATTGCCCGGCAGGAGTTGGCAAATAGATCAGGCTTCCATCTCCATAACTTAAAAACCGGAAATCATTTTCCATCGCGTAATTGTATATTCTTCGCCAATCTTCGCCGATGGCTGCAGCTACCAATAGCAGTAAAGTAGATTGTGGCTGGTGAAAATTGGTGATAACTGCAACCGGCATCCTATACAAATAGCCCGGAACAATCAATAGCTTTGTTTGGGTAATTATTTTTTCAAAATTATTCCTATGCATCCATTCTAACAAAGCAGGCAATGCCGCGGTTGATAAAATATTCGCGATGGCCAATGGCGGCTCGTATATTTCCCATTGCGCGATGGAAAGTTGATCCATAGTAATGCCCGGGTACAAGATTGTTTTTACTCCCATCCAATAAAGGCTTTCCAGCGTACGCAAAGAAGTAGTGCCAACGGCAATGATGCCATTTGCGATATTTTCAATCAATTGATTAATAGCATCAGCGTTCACTTCGATCCATTCTGCGTGCATTTCATGCTCAGCCAGAGTAGCTGATTTTACTGGTTTAAATGTGCCGGCGCCTACATGAAGCGTAATATAGGTATGGGAAATACTTTTAGCTTCAAGGGCAGAGAAAATAGCCGGTGTAAAATGCAGTCCGGCCGTAGGTGCCGCCACCGACCCATCATATTTTGCATAAATGGTTTGGTACCTCTCTTTATCAACCTGCTGTGCCTTTCTTTTAATATAAGGCGGTAAAGGGGTTCTTCCCACCTGTTCAATAATTTCGGCGAAACTGTAGTTTTCAGGTTGCCAGCATAATTCTACCAGGTATGCATCAGGCAATTTTTCAATTAACTGCGCGGTCAATAATAATTGCTGTCCGTCTACAGTCATCTTTTTCTGCAGTGGCCCTTCTTTCCACTTTCCTGCTCCCCCAATCAAACATTTCCAGCAAAGTTTTCCCTTTCTCGCCATAATGCTGCTGTATTCCTTGATCGCTTCGCAGGGTTCCAGGCAAAATATTTCAATTATACCACCGGTAGGTTTTTGAAATAGTATCCTTGCCTGTATTACCCTTGTATTGTTAAAAACCAGCATAGATTTTTCCGGTAAATACCCTGTAATATTTTTGTAAATATCTTCTTTTATTATACCTTCTTTATAGATCAAAAGTTTGGAAGCATCTCTTTCTGAAAGTGGAAAACCGGCAATCCTTTCATCGGGCAACGAATAGGTAAAGTTGTGTATAGCAATTTCTTTAGGATGCATGAGCAATGAATTATTAGTTGGAAGCCCATTCACCGGCATCATAAAATTGAGTGAATTTGCAGGCAGAAAAAGCGATGATTAATTGGAGAAGAATAAATACGACCCACTCCCTGTGCAAAAATACTTTCACCCACCTTTTCATTTCATTTTTTTTAAAAGTAAATGTAGGAATGTTTTGAATAGCAATATTTGAATGCGGTTATAGCTTAATTTTAAGCTTCATTTATTAGTATCAAATAAACCTTTATGCAAATTATCAAACAAACCCTTTTTTTATTACTGCTCGTTACCGGCGGCACTCTTTTTTCACAACCAGTAACCTATCAGTGGAAGGAAGCTGCGTCCGGTGGGTATACTTACCGGTTTGTAACCAACGATCCCTCAAAATCCAGGTTCTATACCCTGAAAAACGGTCTTACGGTAATTTTAAGTACCACAAATAAAGACCCGCGGATACAGTGCTATATTGCTACCAAGGCTGGTAGTAAAACTGATCCGGCGACAAATACGGGGTTGGCGCATTACCTGGAGCACATGCTGTTTAAAGGAACCGATAAATTTGGTTCTTTAGACTGGGCAAAAGAAAAACCTGAGTTAGACAAAATAAATGATTTGTATGAAAAATACACCCGTACTTCCGATTCGGCAACGCGCAGTTCCATCTATCATAGTATTGATTCTGTTTCGGGCAGGGCGGCCACTTTTGCGATTGCTAACGAATACGATAAAATGATGTCGGCCATGGGCGCGCAGGGAACCAATGCATTTACTTCTTTTGAACAAACGGTGTACACCGATGATGTACCAGCCAATGCAGCGGACAAATATTTAGCAATACAGTCCGAAAGGTTCCGCAATCCTCAGTTCAGGATATTTCATACCGAACTGGAAGCCGTTTACGAAGAGAAGAACCGTGGCCTGGATAATGACCGCAGCAAAGTTTTTGAAAAATTATTCGCCGGCTTATTTAAGAACAACAATTACGGAAAGCAAACAACCATCGGCACCATCGAGCATTTAAAAAATCCTTCCCTGGAAGCAATAAGAAAATATTATAATACTTATTATGTACCCAATAATATGGGTGTCATCATGTCTGGCGATTTTGATGCCGACTCCATGATAAAAAAAATTGATGCTGCTTTTGCTTATATGCAAAGCAAACCCATACCGGCCTATACTTTTGATCCGGAACAACCCATTAACGCACCTGTGACAGAAGAAGTGGTAGGCCCGGACGCAGAAAATATTACGATTGGATACCGGCTGCCGGGTAACAAATCCAAAGATGTTTTACTGGCCGACCTGGTAGGGCAGATATTAACCAATGGTAAAGCAGGTTTGATGGACCTTAACCTGGTTAAAAAACAAAAATTATTACGGGCATCTGCTTTTGCTTATACATTGATCGACTATGGGGTATTGTTCATGCAGGGTAACCCTACCCAGGGGCAGTCGCTGGAAGACGTAAAGGCATTGATGCTGGGCGAAATAAACAATCTTAAAAAAGGAAATTTTGATGATAACCTTATCACTTCCATCATCAACAATCAAAAGAAAAATAAGATACTGGCAACCGAATCTTATAGCTCGAGGGCCAGTGACCTGATGGATGCTTTTACGTCGGAACTTGACTGGAAAGACTTGGTGGCTTATACCGACCTGTTATCTAAACTTACAAAAAAAGACATTGTTGATTTTGCGAATAAATATTTTCTTGATAATTATTTAGTGGTCTTTAAACGCAAGGGCGAAGATAAAAATATTCTAAAAGTTGATAAACCGGCTATCACCCCTGTTGAAATGAATCGTGACGCACAATCCCCTTTTGTAAAAATGGTGAACGACATGCCGGCTATAGCGGTAAAACCTGTTTTTCTTGATTACACGAAAGATATACAAAAGAGTAAAATCGGCCCGGCAGAAGTATTGTATGTGCAAAATAAAGACAATGCAATTTTCAGGCTCCAGTACCGGTTTGATATGGGTACCTGGAACAATAAAAAGTTAAGCCTGGCCACCCAATACCTGCAGTTTTTGGGCACGGGGAAAATGAGTGCAGAAGATATTACCAAAGCGTTTTACAAAATAGCCAGCAGTTTCTCCATCAACGCAGGCACGGAATTTACCGTAATAAATATTGAAGGGTTACAGGAAAATTTTACAAAGGCCGTAACCATTTTTGAAAACCTGTTAAAAAATTGTACGCAGGACGAGGAGGCATTAACAGCTTTGAAGGCGCGCATTTCCAAATCAAGGGCGGATGCAAAACTAAACAAGGGGGCCATCATGAACGGCATGGTTGCCTATGCAAGGTTTGGGGATAAAAATCCATTCAACTATACATTAACGGATGATGAATTGAACAATGCGAAAGCGGCGGAATTGACGGACATACTGCATACATTAAATACCTTTTCGCATAAAATTATTTATTATGGTCCCCAGCCATTGATACAGTTAACAGCAGGGCTGAACAAATTGCACCCTATACCGGCATCCTTTAAAGCGGCACCAGTGAAAGTAAATTTTTTGAATACCACACAAAATAAAAACGAGGTTTTATTTGCGGATTATAATATGGTGCAATCAGAAATTCGCTGGGTTAGAAATACCAATAGGTACAGCGCTGATGAAGAACCCGTAATTGATATTTTTAATAATTATTTTGGCGGCGGAATGGGTGCGCTGGTATTTCAAACCATTCGCGAATCGAAGGCGCTGGCCTATTCTACTTTTGCTTTTTATGCAGTGCCGGATAAAAAGGAAGATCCATTTTATACCCTTGCCTATGTAGGTTGCCAGGCAGATAAATTCAACGAGTCTATTGTAGCCATGAACGAGTTGCTGAACGACTTACCAAATGTAGCGGAGAATATTAAATTTGCCCGTGCCGGTATTAAAAAAGATATTGAAACCGGCCGTATTACGCAGGATGGTATTATTTATAATTACCTCACCGCACAACGCAAAGGCCTTGATTATGATATCCGTAAAAAAACATACACCGCCGTTGATAAAATTGGTTATAAGGAACTGAAACAATTTCACGACAAATACATTGCTAACAAGCCTTACACTTATTGCGTGGTGGCATCAGAAAAAAAGGTAAGCGAAAATGATATGAAGAAATATGGAGAGGTAAAAAAGCTGGGCCTGGAAGAAATTTTTGGGTATTAATCAATTATTACAAAAAGTAAAAAAGAGCCCATCCTGCGGGCTCTTTTTTTGTGATATGATTTATAATTTGCCATTCTTAATTTCCTCCACCACTCCCGGATCCAGCAGGGTGGATATATCCCCTAAATTTTCTGTCTCCCCGTCAGCGATCTTTCTCAATATCCTCCGCATGATCTTCCCGCTTCTCGTTTTTGGCAAACCGGTTACAAACTGAATTTTATCGGGTTTCGCAATAGCGCCAATTACCCTGCTCACCGTTTGGAAAATGTCTTTTCTTGTTTGTTCTTCATCACCATGCATGTGCCCGTAAATAACATAAGCGTATATTCCCTGCCCTTTAATATCATGGGGATAACCCACCACGGCACTTTCAATAACGCCTGCATGCATATTGATCGCATTCTCCAATTCGGCAGTACCAATACGGTGACCGCTTATATTCAGTACATCATCTACCCTTCCGGTGATCCTGAAGTTTCCGTCTTTATCTTTTAAAGCCCCGTCGCCGGTGAAATAGAGATTTTCATAAGTGGCGAAATAATTAGTACGGCAGCGTTCATGGTCGCCATAGGTAGTCCTTAAAATACCGGGCCAGGGCGCCTTTATGCAGAGGTTGCCTTTGAGCAGCCCATCTGCATTTGGTTCTGTTACCTCCTTCCCGTTTTCATCTACCAATAAGGGCTGTACGCCTGGCATTGGCAGGGTAGCCCAGCCTGGTTTGGCAGGAGTAACGCCAGCCATATTTGTTATTAAGGTTCCTCCGGTTTCGGTTTGCCACCAGGTATCCACCACAGGGCATTTGTTTTTGCCGATGTTATCATCATACCAATGCCATGCTTCTTCATTGATGGGTTCGCCAACAGTACCCAGCACTTTTAATGTAGACAGGTCTTTTCCTTTCAATGGGTCTAAACCATAACTCATTAAACTCCTGATAGCAGTGGGCGCGGTGTACAAAATATTCACTTTATGTTTATCAACAATATCCCAAAATCTGCCCGCATCCGGAAAGGTAGGAACACCTTCAAACATTACGCTGGTTCCACCCGCGCTTAAAGGCCCATACAGAATATAACTGTGCCCGGTGATCCAGCCGATATCCGCTGTGCAAAAAAACACATCGCCCGGCTTATATTGAAAGGTATTTACAAAAGTATAATTGGTCCAAACCATGTAGCCTGCAATACTATGCACCACACCCTTTGGTTTGCCGGTGGACCCTGAAGTGTATAAAATAAACAGCGGGTCTTCCGCATCCATTTCCGTGGCCGGCATGGTAATTACATTATCTTTTTCTATTTGCGCCTCCGCATGTTCCATCTCATCTTCCCACCAAACATCTCTCCCTTTCAGCATCGAAACCGGTGTCCTTGTTCTTGTATAAACTATCACCCTTTTAATTGTTCTGTTGCCGATCAATGCATCGTCAATGATACTTTTTAGCGGAATATCTTTATTGCCCCGGTAAGCGCCATCACAGGTAACAATAAATTCTGCCTGGGCATCATATAACCGGTCGGCAATACTTTGTGCCGAAAATCCCCCGAAAATAACGCTGTGAATGGCGCCAATCCTTGCGCATCCCAATACCGCGTAAGATAATTCCGGTACCATTCCCATGTAAATACAAACCCGGTCGCCTTTTTGTACTCCATTATTGATCAGCACCTGGGCAAACTGGCAAACTCTTTTATGCAGACGGTTATAAGTTACAATACGGGTGCGGTCTTCCGGGTCATTGGGTACCCAGATAAGCGCAGGTTTATCTCCCAGTTTTTCAAGGTGGCGATCGATACAATTTTCGGTGATGTTCAGTTTACCACCCTTAAACCATTCAATTTTTGGTTCGGTAAAATTCCATTCCAGTACCCTATCCCATTTTTTTCGCCAGTAGAAATTTTCGGCTACATCTGCCCAAAAGGTTTCAGGCTCTTCTACACTTCGTTTATAATCGTTGTGGTATTGTTCCAATGAAGTAATCTGGTAGGGATATGGCATGATTGAAATTAAATTTATATTTTAAATCATTGTCTTTGTGCTCAAATTAATATATTTATCCTAATTATAGCAAAACAATCATTTTAAAAAATCAAAAGATAACTATGGCATCAACAGATGGGAAAGGAATTGGTAAAGTGATTTTTTCCTCCTCGCTCGGTACCCTGATTGAATGGTACGATTTTTACATTTTTGGCATGCTGGCGAAAACGATCTCCGTACAGTTTTTTCCTGAAGGAAACGATACAGCCGCATTGTTAAGTACCCTGGCGATCTTTGCTGCAGGATTTTTAGTACGTCCTTTTGGCGCTCTTGTTTTTGGAAGGCTGGGAGATATGATCGGCCGGAAATCCACTTTTTTACTAACCCTTGTATTAATGGGGGGATCCACATTTTTAATTGGTTTGATACCCGGTTATCGTTCCATTGGCATTGCAGCCCCCTTGCTGGTTTTATTGCTGCGATTGGTACAGGGACTTGCCTTAGGTGGGGAGTATGGAGGCGCGGCTACCTATGTGGCAGAACACTCACCGGTAAACAAGCGGGGATACTACACAAGCTGGATACAAACTACGGCTACGCTGGGTTTGTTTGTTGCTTTGGGCGTGATTATGGCCGTAAAATCAAATATGAGTGATGCAGCATTTACGGCTGAATGGGGAGGATGGCGTTACCCTTTCTGGATATCTATTTTACTGGTTGGTGTTTCTATTTATATCCGTTTAAAGATGAGTGAATCACCGCTCTATACCAAACTAAAAAAAGAAGGAAAAACATCCGTTAATCCGTTGAAAGAAAGTTTTGGCCACAAGGCAAATTTTAAAATGGTGCTGTTAGCGTTATTCGGCGCCGTTATGGGCCAGGGGGTGATATGGTACACGGGGCAATTTTACGCGCAATCATTTTTAGAGAATACGGTAAAGATTGAATTTATGCAAAACAGGGAAATCCTGTTATGGGGTATCGGGTTGGCAACACCTTTCTTCCTGGTATTTGGGGCTTTAAGTGATACAATCGGAAGAAAGTGGATCATGCTTTCTGGTATGCTATTGGGTGTGATTTTTTACAGGCCGATTTTCAGCACATTTTTAAAAGATACCGATGTAAAGGTGTGGATACAAAAAGACGCCTCCCTTCCGGAAGCAGTCCATCCAAAGGAAGTAATAAAAGTAGATACCATTGATACGGGAACCGCGCCCATGTTAGTAACCCATTCAAAAATACACTGGGCATTGAATGATGGAATAAAGTTTACGGAAAACAGGGCGGATACAACTTTGCGGGGAACGGATGGATCAGCCGCCGTTATAAAAGAAGATACCCGGCCAAACTATACGGATAAAGTGCTTTCCACCACCCTTAAATGGAAATTTATTTTCCTGGTTTTTGCAATGATCCTTTTTGTAACAATGGCCTACGCTCCTATTGCCGCGTTTTTAGTAGAATTGTTTCCCACTAAAATAAGGTACACCTCCATGAGCTTGCCCTATCATATTGGTAATGGCGTTTTTGGTGGCCTGGTTCCATTTATTGCCACTTTACTTTCGGCAAGTTTTGTGAATGATCCACTGGTAGGGCTTTGGTACCCGATTGCCGTGGCTGGTTTGTGTTTAATCATTGGCGCCATGTTCCTGAGCAATAAGATCGATAAAAATATCAACGATTAAATTAATTATATGAACCAGCTAAAAAGAATAAGCGGTGTTTTATGGATGATCCTGGCCCCGGTTGTAATTTATTTACTAGTAATGGGGGCCGTGCATAATATAGATAGTACTGGTACCAAAGATATCAATAAGCCAATACCCTGGATTATAATCATTACCGTTTTCACACCCATTGCCATTGGATTAATGATCTTTGGATTTTATTCCTTAAAAGGAGAATATGACAAACTGCCCGAAAGTTCTGATGATTTGTAATTTTGTGATTGCAGCATTTTATCCACTGATTATACGAATTATGGCGTACGAAATATTGTAAACTATGGTCGGGTAATTTCTTAATTCGTGTAGTCGCTCATCATGAAAAGAATGTATATTATATTCATTATTTGTGTAGTGGCCTGGCTGATCTTCTGCGCGGGTTGTATGCGATTCCGGCTAAGCGATCAAAAAGCATATTCTTTGTTTAAAAGCAAAAATGTTCCCTTAAAAATTTACGATACTATTATTGATAACCGGCATCTGCATTTTGCCATTAGCGGTAATAGCGGGTTACCCACATTGGTATTTATTCACGGCTCGCCGGGATCCTGGTCTAACTACACTACTTATATGCTGGATGCAGACCTGCAAAAAAAATTCAGGGTGATGAGCATTGACCGGCCGGGCTTTGGGTATAGTGATTTTGGCAATCCCATGCACCTTCATGAACAATCTGAATTGCTGATCCGTGCGATTGCTGCACACCAGAATGATAAGCCGGTCTACCTGGCGGGGCATTCTATCGGCGGGCCGGTGGTAGCTCAAATGGCTGCCATGAGCCCGGGTAGTTTTAAAAAAATTGTAATCATGTCCGGTTCCATTTCACCTTATTTGGAAAAGAAGGAAAGATGGCGGTATATAATGGACAATACCGTACTGCGTAAGTTTTTGCCGGGCGCTTTTGCGCCGAGCAATACCGAGATCACCTGGTTTAAAAAAGATTTGTATGAACTGGAAAAAGACTTTCCCTTAGTAAACGCTGAAGTGATATTTATTCATGGAGATAAGGATAACTGGGTACCCATTGGCAATGTTCAATATGGTATGGAAAAAATGACGCATGCAGCCAGCATTCAAACCGATACTTTAAAAGGGGAAGGTCACCTGGTTCCGTGGAAAAGATTTGAGGATATAAAAGTTATCCTGTTGAATTTGTATTAACGATATACAATGTTGTTTTATAGAGTGGCTTTATAGCCTGTATTCATTTCAGAATTTCACTACCTCCCAAAATGCCTTCTTAGGCTTCAGGTCTTTGTCAAATAAAAGCGGGTAATCCTTCCTGTTGCTAACGGGAAAATTGTCGAGCCAGCTATACCGGTCGGAGATATTCCAAAAGGTAACGGCTGAAATATGCCGGCGGTATTTCCTGAACAGTTCAAAGCACATTTTATACACTTCCAGTTGCCCTTGTTCTTTAGCGGGGGTAAAAGCTGTTACGGCGTCTTCCGGTCTTCTTTCTCTTGAATCATGCTCTTTGGGATATACAGAAATATCCAGTTCCGTGACGTGGATTTTTAAACCCAGTTCCACAAAACGTTGAAGGGTACTGTCTAACTGGCTGCGGGTAGGTTCATTCACCGCCCAGTGGGCCTGCAGTCCAACACCATGTATGGGAACGCCGGCATCTTTTAAGCTTTTCACCAGCCTGAATATCTTTTCTCTTTTAACCGGGCTGATCTCGTTGTAATCATTATAAAACAACAGGGCGCCGGGATCTGCTTCATGCGCATATTGAAATGTCTTGGCGATATAATCTTCGCCGGCTATTTTTAACCATAATGAGTTGCGGAGGTATTCATCTTTTTTATCACTGATGGCTTCATTCACCACGTCCCAGGCATAAACGGTTCCTTTATATCTTTTTACAACAGTGGTTATGTGATCTTTCAATCGTTGCAACAAAACTTCTTTGGTCACCTGATTCCCGGTTGCGTCTTTAAATAACCATGCAGGGGTTTGATTGTGCCAGCACAGGGTATGCCCGCGCAGCTTCAGGTTGTTTCGTTTGGCAAAACCGGCGATGGAATCCGCATCCCTCCAGAAGTATTCATTTTCTTTTGGATGAATAGGCCCCATCTTCATGGCGTTCTCCGGTGTCATGCCCGCAAATTGCTGAAGTATCAGCGTTGCTTCATCGGTTTTTAATGCCCGGGGTGAAACAGCAACACCGATGGTAAAATAATTATTATAATAATCTTTCAACCCCCTGCTGCTATCTATCATAACGGTAGGTTTGATGATATGGTGAGGGCCATTGCAATTTGAAAAGGCAATAAGGAACAAGGCCGCGGTAATACATGAAATTTTGATCAGTATTATTTTTTTCATACCCTGGTTATTTGTCTGTTGTAAATGGTGAGGCGGGCAATCCTTCTTTGTTGTAAAGATTGGCCCCTTCAGGATTATCTGCCCAGGCATATCTTACAGAAACAGGATGTTGGATTTCTTCATTCCAAACAATCACCGTATTGTCTTTGATGATGGCATTGGCCCATAAATATTTTTTGTTTGCACCTGCAATGGCAAAATATTTCAATTGATTACCGGTCCCCGTCATTAAACCTGAGCCGGTATTTGAAAAGGTTACAATGATCCTGTTGCCTTCCTTTTTCATGGACTGGTATAGCGGACCCGAGGCTACCGATGATTTTTCTCCGTAAACATTTTTTACCGCGAGCAATGCCAAACGTTGGCCAACGGCTTGTTTATTTTCGGGGTGAATGTCATTCCATTCACCCACATCAATAGCAACTGCCATGGCTGTATTGCGCACTGATAAGGTATTCAGTTGTTGCTGTCGCAATGCCGCCCAGTTGCTTTCCTGCGGTGTAGCGGCGGGTTCCATAAAATTGGGAAGCTGAACATACAGGAAGGGGAAACTGCCCTGGTTCCATTTCATCCGCCAGTCTTCGATCAGGGTTCGCATCAATTGTCCGTAATCATCGGGTCTTGATGCATTTGATTCACCCTGGTACCAGATCACTCCCTTGATGGGAAATTTGATTAAAGGCGCAATCATCGCATTGTATAAACCAAGTGGTTTCCACCGGATAAAAGTTTGTGCGGGTAAGGGCTTCATAATCACTCCTACTTTATATTTCCAGGTGCCCTTCAGCCCAATAACTTCATTGTTTATGGAAAACTGGTAAGGTTTGTCCGGCACAAAACCACCACGGCCACTGTTGCTGGTTATGCGAACAGTAATATTATTTTTTCCTTTTTTTAAAATGGTGTCGGATACCCCGTACCTTCTTGGCGGATACTGGTAACTGGTAGTGCCCACCCATTGCCCGTTAATGAAAACAGCGTTGGCATCTGCAATTCTTCCCAGTTCAAGTTTTGCTGGTTTCCCGATCAGGGTTTCAGGCACATCAAATTCTTTTCTAAACCAAACCGCGCCGTTAAGCAAGCCGGTTTCCGTATCCGCCCAGTAGCCGGGGATATTCATTTCTTTCCAGCCCGCATCATCCAGTAACGGACTGTTCCAATTGTTTATTAATCCATCGTCTGTTTCATTTAGCTGTTTATACCAGCTAATGCTTACCGTACTATCATTGGATTCAATGGTTTTGATCAAATTTTTGTTTTTAAATTTTTGCGCTTGCTGGTAATAGGCGGGCAATTTTTTTAAAGCGGATTCACTGATCCAGGCTTCTGCAGGCGATCCACCCAATGCCGCATTGATAAGCCCAATCGGAACCTTGTATTTCTCATACAATGCTTTGGCAAAAAAATAAGCTACCGCCGAAAAACTGGATATATTTCCTGGAGTTAAAGGCAACCAGTTTCCTGCCTCCAAATCAGGCTGCGGGTTAATAAAATCATATTTATCCGGAACGGTAAATTGCCTGATATCCGGATTACCCGCATGGAGCATTTCTGTTGTGTATTTATATTTCACTCTTTCCATCGTCAATTCCATATTGGATTGACCGCTGCAGATCCAGGTATCTCCAATGAGAATATCCTTCAGGTTGATTTCGTTACTGGCTTTGATAGTCATCTGGTAAGGGCCACCCGCTTTTTGCGCAGGCAAGCCCAGGCTCCAGTTCCCTTTATTATCTGCGATCGTTTTAAATGTATGGTTGTTAAACCGGAGGGTTACCCCTTCATTTGGCGATGCCCATCCCCATATTTTTATTGTCACATCCCGTTGCAAAACCATGCCACTGCTTATCAGCCGTGGAAGCCTTACCTGGCATACTCCCTGCACCGAAATAAGATAAACGGAAAGTACAATGATCAATGATTTCATCCGATAGTTATTTTTATACCTGCATTCGCCTGGCAGATAACTGCTATTTACAAATCCCGCGGGTCGTACTTCGTTCAGATCTTTGTATATCTTTTTTTACCGTTAATCCTGCTGTTATTCAAACGCTTCAACTGTTTGGATGCTTCCATCTTCATTATAATTTAGCTCCGTCACTTTCACATTCCGTAAATGTGTTTTCCCGCTCAATTGCACGTCGTGATAAAACAAAAACCATTTACCCTTAAATTCTATAATGGAATGATGATTGGTCCACCCGTCTACGGGTTTTAATATAATTCCTGCGTAAGTAAAGGGGCCATAAGGATTATCACCAATGGCATAGCAAATGTTATGGGTATCGCCGGTTGAGTAAGAGAAATAATATTTGCCCTTGTATTGGTGCATCCAGGCGGCTTCAAAGAAACGCTTGTCACTGTCTTTCTCTGTAAACAGCTGGCCATTTTTATCCAGCAGCTGAATTTCTTTTACCTCCCCGCTAAAACCTTTCATGTCTTTATTCAATTTGGCAATGCGGGGTAAAATAGCCTGCTCATTTGCCTGGCGTAGCTTGCCGGCAGAATCATATTTATTGTTATTCCATCTTTGTAACTGCCCGCCCCAGATGCCACCGAAGTACATATAAAAAGACCCGTCCTTATCTTTAAACACCGTAGGGTCGATGCTGTAGCTTCCTTTAATGGGTTCCTTTTCTGCAACAAAAGGGCCTCCTGGTTTTAGACTGGTAGCAACGCCCATCCTGAAAATATCCTGCTTGTCTTTTACCGGAAAATAAAGATAGTACCGGTCATTCGCATAAGCTGCATCAGGCGCCCACAACTGGCGGCCGGCCCATGGTATGTCTTTTATGTGCAGCGCCACGCCATGATCGGTTACTTTTCCCCCCACTGAATCCATGGAGAGGATATGATAATCCATCATGTTAAAATGATCACCATTGTCATTCTCGGGTGTACCCGTGGCGGTATCATGCGATGGATAAATATAAATGCGCCCGTTGAATACATGGGCGGAGGGATCGGCAGTGTAAATATTGGAAACCAATGGTTGGGAGAGATAGGACTTTTGAGGTGCTAAAATCGTAGTATCCGTTTCCGTGGTTTTATTAGTTTCAGATTGATTACATCCGATGATTGTAACAGCAAAAACTGCTGCGGTAAAAGAATTGTACCAATAAATTTTTCGCATAATTAAGCTATTTTTTTGTTGTTTAAAATTTTCATTGCTTTATTTCTGGTGGTCCCAGTTAGCCTGGGGGAAGGCCATCAAAAGTCAATACCAGTTTTTGTAATACCACCCCGGGGTTTATCATAAAGTATTTAATCGTATGCTTACCCGGTTTCAGTATTTTGTGTTTACTCGTTTTGATAATGATATTACCGGCAACCCAGGATTCCCAGGTTTTCACATTACTGTCTTCTTTGTTGATGCTTATCATTTGCGGCGCTTCATCATCAACAGGTAATGAAGGTATTAGCCTTTACAAATATTTCCGGTCTTTTTTTTACCGGAACATCAGCCCACCAGTACCAGGGTGATACACCAATTTGTTTGGATAATTCAAACACACCAAAAGCTGTTCCCCTCCTGTCGCTGCCGGTGAGCACTAATGCATTATCGATTCCTTTAAAAGGATTTTTGATGCTTTGGATTTGATAACCTTCCCATTTGTTTTTAATGGAACCGGCGCTTATTTTTTTTTGTTGGATCAGTTGTTTGATGAGTGCTGAATTCTCTGCAGTTCCAATGATGATCATTGTTTTGGAACTGGCTGGCGTTTTGTTTGAAATAAATAATTTCTTACCCGTTACCATTTCAATATCTTGTTGTAGCAAGGCCGCTGCTTTTTGAACCAGTGCTGCATCATTCACATCAATGCAGATCACCGCATCAGACAGCGAAAATGTGTTTATCCCTTTTACCTCCGTTATAAACTGTGCATAGTTTTTTGCATAGCCGGTAAAGCAAAGCAAAAAAAATAAGATGGCTTTTATCCTCATAATTTTTTATGAATTTCTTTTTTGGATGAAGGGCGGCATTGTAGGAACAGGCCACGGCATTGTAGGAACAGGCGGCGGCCTGTTCCTACTAAAACCCAATACTATTTCCCCCATCCACCGGTAATACCACACCGGTAATATATTTTGAGGCTTCGGTTGCAAGAAATAGCGCTGCATCACCAATATCGGCCGCCTGCCCCATCTGCCCCATGGGTGTTCTTCCAAATACTTTTGCTTTTCGTTCCGGATCGCTGTTCAATGCCTGGTCTGTCATGGCTGAATAAATAAAGCCGGGAGCAATGGCATTTACCCGGATGCCACGGGGTGATAATTCCACTGCCATCGCCCTCGTAATTCCGTCAATAGCCGTTTTACTGGCGCTGTAGGCAATTACTTTCGGCAAACCATACTGGGCCGCCATGGAACTGATGTGGATGATATTGCCCGAGCCTTTTATCAGCATGTGTTTTACCACTTCGCGGCTCATGGCGAATACCGCACATAAATTGGTGGTGATCACCAGTTGAAACTCTTCATCTGTTACTTCGGTGAAATCCTTTTTCATGTTGATGCCTGCATTGTTTACCAGTATATCAATCTGTCCAAATTCGGACATCACTTTTTCTGCAAAAGCGGGAATGGAGGCAAGGTTGCTGATATCGCAACTCATGGCAAACGCAAGTTCACCCAATTGTGCTTTAGCTTTCTTTAATTTTTCTATATCCCTGCCCACAATAATTGTCAAGATACCGTTTTGCGTAAATTTTTCTGCAATAGCCAAACCAAGGCCCGAGCCCCCGCCCGTTACGATTGCCACCATTTTTTTATTCATTTCTGTTTCAGTTTAATTGTCAGCAGCCCCAGGGGGTTACTGGCTCTTTAAAATTTTTAGATAGTACTTTTTATGGAGTATTATTACCAACTATTGTCGTACCCCTTTTTTATATTTTTGTATTTAATAATTATTATTTCTCTTTAGTAAAAAAATCAGCCCCTACTTTCAAAGGGTATTGGATTTGCTTAAATTCTTAATAGTTGCTCTTTTAAAATTATCCCACCAGCCTTCACCAGGCCCACCCTCTTTATTAATTCCCCGGTGCAAAAGGAAACTTCAATTGTTTAAAGTAATCCAGTGTTTGATCCGGCTTTTCATATTTTTCAGGAATAGTCATTTTCGAAAAAGTTTGAAAATACAGCAGGCACGCGTTGCGCCACCAGGCAGCTTCTTTTTCCTGGATTTCGAGTAACATGGCAACCTGCCTGAACCTTATGGCATCTACGCGGGTTTTATGTTTGTTCCACACCTGTCGCATCCATTTTACACTGTCAACACCACTGTTATACTGGTGGCATAGTTCATTCCATAATGTTCTTCCGCTTTTCATTGGATGGTTCCATGTTACATGGTGAAACCATAGCAGGTATCGTTCATCGCAGGTGGAACTATCTTCCCATAATTTTTTTGCGCCGGCTTTATACTGACCCAGGGCGTTGCTTCCCGATGGAGTACGGTCAAATCCAATTCCGGCAAAATCAGCTTTGTGATAATAAACCGGGTTCCAATCGGCCCTTGCCAGGTTATTTACCCATGGACCGGGGCCGTAGTGGTGACCGGTCGCCATTATATGGTGCAAGCCACAAGGGTTCATATATTTCACCATTATTTCTCTCGAGGAAAGCATCATTATTTTTACATCATTTATAAAAGCCGCATCATTGCTGAAGGTCATACGCAACCATTCCTCTGCAATTTGCCCGGATGACAGGGTATGGTCCCAGCTTAATCTTCCCAATGCATACCAGTTAGCCTGCCCAAAAGGATGGCCGGTCCAGTTCATATCATTGCCAATATTGGCAACGCCCGCCAAACCGTTTAGTTCATGGTTATCCAGGCTGCCATCTATTATTTTTGCAACGGTACTTCCTTTTCCATTGCTCCAGGTATCACTATCAAGGCATTCTTTAAATAAAGGGGATAAATAAACAAGGTGCGTTCCCTGTCCCAGGTATTCCTGTGTCACCTGGACTTCCATCATCACAGGTGTTTTTTGCATAGCGCCGAACAACGGATGAAAGGGTTCCCGGGGCATAAAATCAATAGCGCCATTTTTCACCTGTACCATTACATTTTTCCTGAATTTCCCGTCTAATGGCACAAATTCATTATAAGCTTGTTTATGGCGATCATCCGGTAGGTCATTACTGTACACAAAGGCGCGCCACATAATAATTCCCTTATGTGAAGCTACTGCATCGGCAAGCATATTTGCCCCATCTGCATGGGATCTCCCATAGTTTTGAGGACCCGGTTGCCCTTCGCTGTTAGCCTTTACGAGGAAGCCCCCAAAATCCGGAATAAGCGAATAAATTTCATTCACTTTATTGTTCCACCATTGTTGAACAGCCGGATCGAGCGGGTCAGCAGTTTTTAGCCCGCCGAGTTCCACGGGAGCGCTGAACCTTGCTGTGAGATAGACTTTAACGCCGTAAGGACGAAATGCATCTGCCAATGCTTTTACCTTTTCAAGATAGGGTTTGGTGAGTACGGTTGCATCGGCATTTACATTTGTTAAAACAGTGCCATTTATCCCGGTGGATGCATTCATTCTTGCATAATCAATATAACGCTGGTCAACATAACCGGGCAGTGTGTGCCAGTTCCAAATGGAAAAACCGGCATAACCCCTTTCAACAGTACGGTTAAGGTTATCCCAGTGGTTCAGCAAACGCAATTTTAGCCGGGGTGCAGAGATGATATGTAATGCGGCAATGGCTTGCCTGGTTTGTAAAAGCCGTATAAAATGAAATACACCATACAAAACACCTATATCGGTATTGGCGGTTATCAGGATGGATTTTTTTTGGTTGATCGATGTGGTAAGAATTAAATAACCTTCGGCACCTGCTTTTTGCAGGTCGTTTGCCAGTGATTTCCTTCCTTCACCTAAAAAACCAGCATTACCGATAAGTATTGATCCATTTTTTCTTATATCTTTTGTTAGCGGTATATTTTCTCCCAGTAAGCCTTTTAACGCGAGGGACAATTCATACCGGGCGGCCATAATAGTGGCGGTAGTACCATTTACCTGTATTTCGCTTGCTGCCTGTTTGTACGATAACAACAGGTTATTATTTTCTACCGGCACATATCGAAGCCAGCAATTATACCCGTCTTCCCCCACTGCCATTAGCGCCGACAGGAATAGCATAATTACAATAAATGATTTTTTCATATTGATTGTTAACCGGCTGCCTTGTTTTGATGATGATTTTCGTGGGATTAATCGTTATACATTACAATCATAATATTTTTTTCATGACTTCATACAGTTGGTTACCAGTTTACGGCCCTGTCTGCGCGCTAAGGAAGCCTGTTAACCATTAATGTCCACTCATTTTGCAATCGGTTACATAAAAGTCGCCAATTTTTTTTAATTAGGAATTTATTTTTTTAATGAAGATTCCCTGATGATAAGATCGGATCTTAAAACAACGGTATTGGTATGCTGCGTGCTGGATACTCCGTTCAGATGATTGATCAGGACCCTAACCGCCGCCTCCCCTATATTGTAACCCGAATAGTTAACGGTAGTGAGATTGGGCTCCACTACTTTGCTGATGGGGTCATTGTTGAATCCTGCAAACGCTATATCCCCTGGGATCTTTATACCGGCAGCTTTTAGCCTTATCATACAGAATACGGCCGCAGTATCATTGGCGGAAAACACAGCATCCGGCCTTTCTTTCACTTTCATACCAAGTATTTGTTCGGCAGCAGCTGTTCCTGATTCTTCGCTCAGCTTGCTGACATAGACCAGCTTCTCATCAAAGGCAATTTGGTAATATTTAAGCGCTTCTTTATAACCCCTGAGCCTTTCCGCATAAACTGTGCGCAACATATACCCCGCCAGGTGCATAATTCGCCTGTACCCTTCATCCAGTAGGTGTTTGGTGATGTCATAGGCTGCTTTAAAGTTATCAATGATAATGCTGGTGCTCTCGTTGTGGGGGTAAGTACGGTCAAAGAAAACTACCGGGATATGTTTTTTAAAAAAAGGCTTCAGGTGGTCAATATTTTCAGTGTCATACGCCAATGAAACCAATAACCCGTCCACCCTGTTGTTGAACATGGTATGTGCATTGGCTACTTCCTTTGCTGCATTTTCAAGCGACTGGCTGATGATGAGGTTATAGCCTTCCTTATTGGCAACGTCTTCCATGCCCGCAAGTACAGAGGCAACAAAATAGCTGTTGACCCTGGGTACAATTACTCCGAGTGTATTGGTTTTTTTGCTTCTCAGGCTACTGGCAAAGGTATTAGAGCGGTAGCCAAGTTCATGAGCGGTTTCAATAATTTTCCTTCGGGTGTTTTTATTGATCACCGGGTTATCCTGTAGTCCACGGCTCACTGTTGCTGCTGAAATATTAAGCTCCCTGGCAATATCATAGATGGTTATTTCTTTTTTATCAGGCATTTTTTGATCTCTGGTAGAATAAAGATAAGTTTTTTTTTAAAAAAATTGCAATCGGTTGCATTTTTTTGAAATATTTGTCTACATTTGTTTTGCAAATGATGCTTTTTACCGGCGGCTATTGTATTCAGACAAATTTGCTATTAACTGCTGTATGAAAAAATACGAAGATATACTATTATTTTCCGGCTAATTTTTATTGCTTTTCAGGCTACTTTACTGATTTTTTCATATCGCACTTCTAAAAGATTTTTCATTCAATTAACTGATTTTAAAACCCCCTTTTCTGTGTGTATTCCAAATTTCACGGGTTATTCTTCATTCCGGGAATGATTATGTACTTGTTAGAAAATTTAATCACCACTATTCACCAATTCTAAAATGCCAAAAAGTTTATTATGAAACAGACTGTAAATTTAAAAAGGCCATTTAATTCAGGCAAGGCCTTTCCAAAACCTGTCTTACTCAGCATTGTCATACTGCTGCAGCTATTTTTGTTTTCCGGAAGATTATTTTCCCAAAATATAACGGTAAAGGGCCAGGTGCTTAAAGAAGGCGATCAACCCGTTCAAAGCGCTTCGGTGATGGTGAAAGGATCGGCTGCCGGTACAACAACTGATGGAGAAGGAAACTTCCAGCTTGCCGTACCTGCCAACGGAACGCTCGTTATTTCAGCATTAGACTTTGTTAGCCAGGAAATAAAAGTGGCAGGCAGGACCGCTGTTAGTATATCGCTTATTTCCCAAAATAAAAGTCTGGGTGAGGTGGTAGTTGTAGGTTATGGTACACAACGCAAAAAAGACGTGACCGGCGCTGTGGCAAGCGTAAACCTGGAGTCGATGAAAGAAGCTCCCAATACGAATATTGGCCAACTTTTGCAAGGCACGGTGCCTGGCTTAAATGTTGGTCTTTCTACCACAGCCGGTGGAACGCCCCCGATTAACATTCGTGGTCAAAATAGCCTTAACGGAAACCAGAGTGTACTGATCATTCTTGATGGCATTCAGTACACCCAATCCTTATCATCCATCAATCCCGACGATATTGCTTCGATCGACGTATTGAAGGATGCCAGTTCCACCGCTGTATACGGGGCCCAGGCTGCCAATGGCGTAATTTTAATTACAACCAGGAAAGGCCGCAACCTGCAAAGACCGCGTATCTCCTTTTCCAGTTCATACTCCATCCAAAATCCTACAAAAGATCTCAAGCCTATGAATCTTGAACAATACCTGCAAAACATTAAAGATGCCAATTGGGATACAGCCTATCTAAAACCTGATTTTACGCAACCCAATCCACGTTTTGATGTGAAAAATTTTGTAGATGCTTCGATGGCATACCCGGGAAGAACTGCGCTGCTTCCAAATAATTTTGACTGGTGGAACGCATCTACCAATACTGGTAAGATTATAGAAAATAACCTTAGTTTTTCAGGTGGAAATGACCGGTTTAACTATCTATTGTCAGGCGGTTATGTAGATCAGTCAGGATTTATTATCAACGACAAGTTCAAAAGAAAATCCATTCGTGTTAACCTGGAAACCAAGCCTTTTACCTGGTGGAAAGTCGGACTGGTGTCATCCGGTGCCTTTGTAAACCAGGACGGCGCGGAGCCTGCGATCGGCAATGTGATACAGGCTTCTCCCTTACTTGTACCATTCGATTCTGCGGGCAACCTTATTCCAAGCCCAACTAACACACTTGTGCCCAATCCTTTTCAGACTTATTATGTAGATGACTACGACAGGAACAATTACTATTTTGCAAACATCTATACTGACATAGACTTCCCGTTCTTAAAGGGACTTAATTACCGGATGAATTTTGGAAATAACTACAGAACTTCCGAACGTTTCTTCTCAAGCGCTTTTGGCGCAAGTTTGCAGGGCCAGGCTTTCAAAAATAACCAAAGCTATTATGACTATACATTCGATAACATTCTTACGTATACAAAATCTTTCAAAAAGCATGACTTTACAACCACGCTATTATATGGAGCCGTTGAAAGAAAATTCAACAGCACAGGTGCTGAAGGTAGGGTGTTTACAAGACTTAACCTCAGCTACAACAATCTGGGCCAGGGTACCAATGCATTTGTAACTTCCAGCGCTTACCAGGAAAACCTGAATTACCAAATGGCGAGGGTTAATTACAAATTCAATGACAAATACCTGCTCACCGCCACTATACGCCGCGATGGTTTTTCAGGATTTGCCGAAAACTTCAAATATGGTTACTTTCCAACCGCGGCCCTTGGCTGGATTATTTCACAGGAAAATTTTATGAGTACCGTAAAAGCAGTAAATTTTCTGAAGTTTAGGGTAGGTTTTGGTGTGAGTGGTAACCAGACTTCCAGGTACTCATCCATTCCAACTGTTTCTACTACTCCATGGGTTCCCAGTCCCCCGAACAATAATTTCGCGTTTCCCTATGTATTTGGCGATGGTGGTACCACAGCGGCAGCCCAGCAGGTAACCGCATTGGGTAACCCGGATTTGAAATGGGAGCGTACAAAAGGATTGAATGCTGGTGTTGATTTCACTTTGTTAAATAACAGGTTAAGTGGTTCCCTGGATTATTACCGCAACAATACCACCGATTTGTTATTCAGCGTAAATATTCCCACTGTTACAGGTTTCAGCAGTATTCAAACCAACCTCGGCCAACTGCGTAACACCGGATTTGAGGTAAACCTGACCTATAAAGTAATTGATCAAAAAGATTTTAAGTGGAGTGCCACCATTAATTTTTGGAAGAATACCAACAGTATCATTCATCTTACCGGGCAGGATGTTAACCCCGCAGATGGTATAGAAGATGACTTGATAGGAAGCGGATTGTTTATCGGTAAATCACGATATACGATATACGACTACCAGTACAATGGCATCTATAACCAGACCGAAACGAGGCTTCCGGGCTTCACTGTTGGATCGTACAGAATTGCAGACCAGGACAAAAACAATACAATTACCGACAAAGACAGGATTTTTCTTGGCCGCAGAGAGCCTGCTTACCAGATGAGTTTTTACAATATTTTCTCGTATAAAGCATTGTCAGTCAGTTTCTTTATCAACACTATCCAGGGCGGAAAAGATGGTTTTCTTGGAAATAATAATCCCAGTTATTTCCGGGATGACAATGGTATAAGGAACAATTACCTGGCGGGGATAGATTACTGGTCCCCTGCTAATCCTACGGGCAAGTATATGCGTAATATTTCAGGGGCACGTTCTTACAATGAAGTAGCGGGCCTCAACAACTGGCAGGACAGGAGCTTTGTGAGATTGCAGGATGCTTCTATCTCTTATAACCTGGGGTCCGTTGTTCTTAAAAAAGTGAAGGCCCAGTCTGTTAACATTTTTGTAAGTGGCAAGAATTTAATCACGTGGACCAATTGGGAAGGATGGGATCCCGAACCTGTATCAACAGACGGTCAAAATAATGCTGCCGGTGGCTGGCTTGGCACAAGGCCTGTAATGCGGGCATTTACCGTAGGTTTAAATATTACGTATTAACAATAGTTTTCACACTAACATATGATAAAATGAAAAAAGTTAAAAAATATATATTGTTCATCATTCTTTTCACAGGTGTTTTATCCTGTAAAAAAAGTTTTTTGGATGAAAAGGCCTTAGACTTTCTGAGTACTACTAATGCCTTTGTGACTGAGGCAGATTTCAATGCATCTACTAATAATTTGTATGGACTGGTTAGACAGCATTTTTATACTGTCAACGATTTTTCACCTTTTTATTACCAGTACAGGACGGATGCCTGGTTTGATATAACTGTAACGACTCCAAATATGTCGGCTGACATGGCTACGAGAGGTCTTACTAACTTTGCATGGTCCCCTAATTACAAAATTGCGTCAGAGGCAAATACCATTATCAGTCGGCTTCCTGGTTCTTCATTGACAGATGCTCAAAAGAAATTGTTTGAAGCCAGGGCAAGATTTTTCAGGGCATTCGCTTACCGTACGCTTGCCTATTTGTATGGAGGGGTACCATTGACATTGGTAGAAGCAACTACACCAAAGACTGATTTTACAAGAGCAACAAGAAAAGAAGTGTATGCCCAGGTAATAGAGGACCTGAAATTTTCTGTAGCCAACCTGCCTTCTCTCGCCGCCCCTTCCATAAAGGATGGAGAGGTTTCAGCACAAGCCGCTAACCACTTATTGTCAGAAGTTTACCTTGCGGATGGTCAATTCCAGAATGCCGTTACTGCTGCATCCGCTGTTATAAGCGATCCGGTTATGACGCTTATGGCCAGCAGGTTCGGCAGGCGCAGTACCGTTACTCCGGGAGATGTATATTGGGATTTATTTCAAAGAGGCAATCAAAACAGGAAAAGCGGTAATAAAGAAGCAATATGGGTGATCCAGATTGAAACTGACGTAATAGGCGGCGGTGGGAGTACTTCCGGAGGAAGCCAAAATGGTGTTTATGGTTTGGAGCGTGTTCATTCACCGCTCCTGCGTGACGTGAGGATAAACGGTGTAGCGCCATTCCTTTGGCCAATTGCAAATTATACCGGCGGCAGGGGTGTTGGTTTCCTGGCACCTGATGCCTATTATATCAATGATATCTGGCAGAGCGATTTTAACAACGATATACGCAATGCTAACCATAATTTAGTCAGGGATTTTTATGGTAATAATCCTGCGAGCCCGTTTTTCGGCAAATTAATTTCTACTAAGGCGCCGCCCGCTGGTTCAACCGGTATCAATGGCGCACTAATTGCCAATAAACCTGACAGGTCTATTTACCCATATCAATCAAAGGCCACACAGGTGTACGAGCCACCGGCAACATTGGTTACTGCAAGTGCCGGTGTTCCTGCGGCTATCCGGAACATAGATTCACTGGCCCGCTATTATTTAACAGCCGGCGCTGGCGGAACCTATATTGACCAGTATATGTTCAGGCTCGCAGAAACCTACCTGCTCAGGGCAGAAGCTTACGTGGGATTAAATAATAATGCTGCTGCTGCTACCGATATCAACGCAGTGAGGGCAAGGGTCAACGCTGCACCTGTGTTACCAGGCCAGGTTACTATTGATTATATACTCGATGAAAGGTTGAGAGAATTTGGTGTGGAAGAAAAAAGGATGCTTACATTAATGCGTTTAGGAAAATGGGTTGACAGGGTAAAAAGATTCAATCCATTTTATGGTAGCCAAATGCTGGATTATTACAATCTTTGGCCGATACCCGCGAATGAAATTGAGCAAAACAGGACTGGAAAATTGGAGCAAAATCCAGGCTATCCTCAATAAGATTCATAAGTTTCTTTGTCGCAAATCAACAGCGAATATTATAGCGAAAGTCAAATAGAGGATAATATTGGCGGGGTCACTATGTCATCCCGCCTTTTTTTAAAGAATAAATAATAGAAAAAGCCTGATGTTTATTAACTCTTTTTTTTTATGCTTTCGAGGACTATTTTGTAAAGCGCTTTTATCGGTATTGATAAGTACACCCTTAATCGCAAATTCCCAAAAGGTAAATAAATTAGAAAATGCCAGGGAACGAATTAATATAAATGCTGGCTGGAAGTTTATGCGGTATAATGCCGGCGGGGATAACCTTATTTACGATGAGCGCCCTATGGTAACCAACCATAATGACAACGTTATTGCAGATACCAGGGCTACCGACTCAACGGTAGTGGCTTCGGAGAAAGGGCTAAAAAAATGGATTTTGCCAACGGCCAATGATTTTATAAAAGACCCTTCAAAACATCATCAGCGGCCCGGTGGCAACCCAGGTGCAGATTTTCCGTTTGTGCAAAATAATTTCAATGACAATGACTGGGAGCAGGTCAACCTACCGCATGACTGGGCCATCAACGGCCCGTTTTATGAAGGCGCCAATGCAGTTGTAGGGGGCGGTATGGGCCGCCTACCCAGCCAGGGAGTGGCCTGGTACCGCAAAAAACTGGTCATCACTGCTGCGGATAAGGACAAATCAATTTATCTCGATATTGATGGTGCTATGTCCTATGCAATGGCTTGGCTAAATGGAAACCTTGTGGGTGGATGGCCTTATGGCTATAACTCTTTTCGGCTTGACCTTACATCCTATGTAAAACCCGGCACTAATCAACTGGCCATCCGACTCGACAATCCAAATAATTCATCCCGCTGGTACCCGGGGGGGGGTATTTATCGCAATGTTTGGCTCACAAAAGTAAATCGCGTACATGTAGCACAGTGGGGCACATTTGTTAAGTCAAAAGAAGTTTCTGCTTCTCAGGCCATCGTTAACCTGGCTGTTAATATCGAAAACCAATCAAACGCTGATAAAACTATAGAGGTTGTTACCGAAGTTTATTTTTTAAATGATAAACACCGGAGAGCTGTAAAAAAAGTCACCACTTTTCCAAAATCAGCTTTAACTGTTCCGGCCGGTAAAAAATTGAAAATCGAAAATTCAGTTACTATAAAAAATCCATTGCTGTGGGGGCCACCTCCTGCACAAACCCCAAATTTATATGTTGCCGTTACACGGTTATATGCAAATGAAAAACTGATCGATGAGTATGAAACCCCTTTTGGGATCCGTTCTGTGAAATTTGATCCTTTAAAAGGTGTATTTGTAAATGGTAAACGGGTGCGTGTTCAAGGTGTAAACCAACACCACGATCTGGGGGCTTTGGGTGCAGCATTCAATACAAGGGCCGCAGAAAGACAATTGGAAATTTTGCTTGGTTTGGGATGCAATGCCATTCGTATTTCGCACAATCCACCTGCTCCCGAATTACTGGACCTGACCGATCGAATGGGCTTCCTCGTAATTGATGAAATATTTGACTGTTGGGAAAAAGGGAAAAACCCACTCGATTTTCATTTGATTTTTCCTGATTGGTATGAACCGGATACCCGGGCCTTTATAAGAAGGGATAAAAATCATCCCTCCATCATTACCTGGAGTTTTGGTAATGAAGTGGGAGAACAATATACCGGTGAAGAAGGCGCTGCTGTTGCGAAAAAACTGCATGATATTGTTTTGGAAGAAGATAATACCCGGCCTTCTTCAGCATCCATGAATTATGCAAAACCGGATATGCCTTTCCCGAAGGAGATGGATATTTTAAATTTAAATTACCAGGGAGAAGGCATCCGTGATGCGCCCGCTTACGCACATCTCAGGGGTATAAGAACACCGCCTCTGTATCCTGCATTTCAAAAAAATTTCCCAGGAAAATTAATTGTAAGTACGGAAACAGCGTCTGCGTTGAGTACCCGTGGCAGTTATATATTTCCGGTATCTACTGGTGCAAGTGCACCCGTAAGTGATAGTGCCGGTGGTGATCCGAAAAACAAATATGTGAGTGCTTATGAACTTTATACAGCCCAGTTTGGTGCATCGCCTGATAAGGTTTTTGCATCGCAGGATAAGCATCCTTATGTGGCGGGTGAATTTGTATGGTCGGGTTGGGATTACTTAGGTGAGCCTACGCCTTATTATTCCGCACGAAGTTCATATTCCGGCATTATCGATTTGGCTGGGTTTAAAAAAGATCGCTTCTATCTTTACCAATCACGCTGGCGGCCTGGGTTGCATATGGTGCATATACTACC
Organism: Ferruginibacter sp.; assembly: GCA_014379625.1. Classification (GTDB taxonomy): domain Bacteria; phylum Bacteroidota; class Bacteroidia; order Chitinophagales; family Chitinophagaceae; genus Ferruginibacter. The sequence goes on from JACMLJ010000095.1 coordinate 44,011, forward strand.
GCATTGGAGCTGGCCTGACCGAATTGGTGAAGTAACACCAGTACATGTGTTTACATCGGGCGATGAAGCCGAATTATTTTTAAACGGTCGTTCTCTAGGCAAAAAGAAAAAAGCAGCATTTGAATACAGGCTGCGCTGGGATGATGTGAAATATGAACCTGGTGAATTGAAAGTTATTGCTTACAAAAATGGGAAACGATGGGCTGCGCAAATTGTTCGAACTGCTAAGAATGCTGCTCAATTGGAAATAAGTGCCGACCGCAATATAATTAATGCAGACGGCGTGGATCTTTCATTTATAACCGTAAAAGTTGCTGATAAAAACGGGTTGCTGGTGCCTGAAGCGAATAGTAAAGTAAACTTTGCCATTGAAGGACCCGGAGAAATTGTGGCTACAGATAATGGTGACCCTGCAAACCTGGAATCATTTGCATCAAAAGAACGGGCAGCATATTTTGGACTGGTATTGGCCATTGTGCGTGCTGAAAAGGGTAAGACCGGCACTATAAAAATTAATGCATCAGCACCGGGTTTGAAAACCGCCACTATAGAAATAAAAAGCAAATAGTTTATTAATCTGCTAAGCAAAATGAAAGAATTACCGGTAGTTTCCATAATACCCTCCGGCCTTACTGCTACTGCACAATCTTTAAAAACTGCAATGGACAGCATCGGTAAACTTATCTGCCATCATAAGAAAAAACGCGACATTAAAATAATTGCCTTCTACATTTTATACATTTTTATTACACGGAAAAGTGAATGCAAACTTTAAAGGCAACAATGATAAGAAAGTAGTGTTTTACCCTGTCGGGCATGAAAAATATAGTTGAAGCCATCCTAAATTTAAAACATACGGACTATGTTAATGCATCCAACCATGCGGTGGTTTGGTCCCAATGACCCGGTAAGCTTAGCTGATATCAGGCAGGCAGGCTGCAAAGGCGTAGTTACTGCCCTGCACCAGGTACCCGTTGGTGATGTATGGACCGTGGATGCCATTCAGCAACGTAAACGGCTAATCGAAGATGCGGGTATGGACTGGACTGTAATTGAAAGCCTGCCGGTAAGCGAAGACATCAAAAAGCAAAATGGTAATTACCCGCTGCATATTGAAAATTATAAACAGAGTTTACGGAATGTTGCCGCCTGTGGCTTAAGGGTGGTGACGTATAATTTTATGCCTATCCTTGACTGGATGCGGACGGATGTATCTTATACCATGAAAGATGGAAGCAAGGCATTGTATTTTGAGCGATTGGCATTTGTGGCCTTTGACCTGTTTATGCTAAAAAGGCCGGGAGCCGAGAATGATTATGGCGAAGCAGAAATTGAAAACGCCAGGGCCAGGTACGATGTGATGACGGAAGAAGACAAGAAAAAAGTTTTTAATAATGCAATGCTTGGATTGCCCGGTAGTGAAGAACCCTTTACACCGGAACAAATTTTAGCAGCTTTAAAAACCTATGATGCTATCGATTCTGAAAAACTTAAAAAGCATTTGTTTTATTTTTTGCAGCAGGTGGTAACGGTTGCGGAAGCTGGAGGGTTGAAAATGGCTATTCATCCAGACGATCCACCTTACCCGGTGCTGGGCCTGCCGAGGATTGTTAGTACGGCTCAGGATGCAGCCGATATTATCAATGCAGTGCCATCGCCTGCAAATGGGTTATGTTTTTGCACAGGATCTTTTGGCGCAAGATCAGATAATGATCTGTTGAAAATGCTAAGGCGTTTTGGTGACCAGGTGCACTTTCTGCACCTGCGCAATACCAAACGGGATGCGGCTGGTAATTTTTATGAGGCGGATCACCTTGCAGGCGATACGGATATGTATGAAGTTATTAAAGAAGTGTTGCTGATTCAGCGAAGACGAAATATATCTATTCCAATGCGGCCAGATCATGGGCACCAAATGCTGGATGACCTGGATAAAAAAACCTATCCCGGCTATTCTGCTATCGGCAGGCTGAAGGGATTGGCGGAATTGCGGGGAGTTGAATATGCCATTCATAAAACTATGCAATAAATAATCCTGTGAAAGCCTAAAGGGCGCAGGTACTAAAAGCATCTGAAAAGAAAGTGGGACATTTGAAAACAGTAAATTGATTATCTTTAGGCGCCAGGGCGAAAAAAACTGACAACAAGTTCTCACTTTTTTGATCCAGTGTCGCACGCTGGCATTGAGTCATTTTCAAGTTTTCTCATTTTCACATTTGAAATTCAGGCTCTTCCTTTAATTTTAATCGATCAGATTAATTTAGATACGTGTTCATTAAATACCGCGATAAAATTAAGAATGAAAATTATTCAAAGCTTTACAGCAATCATAGAAAAAGAAAATGACGGTTATGTGTCTCTATGTCCGGGGCTTGATTTAGCGAGCCAGGGAGATACTGTAGAAGAAGCCAAAGCAAATCTTCATGAAGCCATTGAATTATTTTTTGAGCATGCTTCGAAATAGCCACGCTATTCCAAAAGGAAAAGCAAAATAGTCCGGATTACAAGGTGGCTTTTCAATTTTTTACACGCAACGCAAGCAGGAATTTTTCAATTTGTCGTCTATGCCGCAAAATATGTACAATGGCGTGTTCGGTAATCTGTTCAATATCATAAACCTGTCCCCAGGAACTTTTTAATTTTTTACTATTGTCAAATTCTTCCAGTTGTTCGTCTTTAATTTCAGTAAAAGTTTCAGTAGTAAAAACAAAAACATCCTTCAAATCTTTTTGATAATCCTTTACGGACAAATGAAATGCAATTTTCGGGTAATCCATTTTCTGTCCTGCTAAGTTCCGGATATAAACGGCATAGGTATACCCCGACTTAATAACGTGAGAAAGAATTGTTTGAATTGATTTGCAGTTTGGGTCTGTGGTCTTGCTATCAATAATTGTTAGTAATTCTTCATCCAATATGTCATTGATAACCTCCTGCAATTCAAAAATTACTTTTTCGTATTCATCCATTAATGCTCCAACCGCGCCCTGCCTGTATACTTTACTCATATAAAATTTTATCTGTGAAGAGTGCTTTCCGAAAATGTCACCAACGTATTATTCAAATTTAAAAAGGTAATGTTTTATTCTTCCTTCTATTCCCTGTGTTCTCTAAAAAACTATTTAAGATTCCCCTATTTTACCGCAGCGGCTGTTATTGCTTTATAAATTGTTTCATGAATTGCCGGCCGTACGTTCATCTTTAAAAGAAGGGCATTATCGCCTCCCTGTGGTGTAACCCGGTTACTTAAAAAAACATACACTAATTTGTTCGCCGGGTCGGCCCAGGTGCAGGTACCCGTAAAACCTGTATGACCAAAAGTTTTTGGTGATGCTGATAGGCAGGGATAGGGTTCCGGACGGATACTGTTATCTTTCTCCGGTTTATCAAAACCAAAACCCCGGCGGCTGATGTTGCTATGATACGCTGTAAACAAATCAACTGTTTCTTTTCGCAGTAACCGTTTCCCGTTCATTTCTCCTCCATTCAGCAGCATTTGCATGATGACCGCAATATCATAAGCGCTGCTGAATAAGCCGGCATGACCCGAAACACCTCCAAACATTGCCGCACCCGGATCGTGTACATCTCCCTGTATCAATTGTCTCCTGAATTGCTTTTCCATTTCGGACGGTGCCACCAGGTTAAGCGGCAGGTATTCCCTGGGCCTGAAACCCGCGGTTATTAATCCTAATGGCGTGTAAAATTCCTTTTTCGCATATTCATCCAGCGGCATGCCACTGATCGCTTCTACAATTTTACCTAAAAAAATAAAGTCATTGTCACTGTATACATATTTGCCCGGTACCCCAAGCGTACTTTTTAAGATACGTTGGTACATCGTATCTCTCCAGTCGTTCCGCATAAATAAATTGTCTGCTACCCTAATAGTAAAAGCATCATTTGGATGGGAAGAAAAATATCCCGAAAAAGGTACGCCTGCTGAGTCAATCGTTTCCTTGTAAAAAGGAATATAGGAAACCAGGCCGGCCTGGTGAAGCAGGATATTTTCAATCAACAGGGTTTCTTTATTGCTCCCTTTCACCAGGGGAAGGTAATCACCCAGGGTTTTTTTAAGGTCGATTTTTCCCTGCTCATACAATTTCATGATGGAAATGGTAGTGGCACAAATTTTTGTAACAGATGCCATGTCATATACTGTTTCGATCGTTACCGGTACTGCTTTATCATAGTTAAAATAACCAAAGGCCTTGTCGTAGGCAATCTTACCGTCTTTAACCACCAATACCACACATCCGGGTGTAGCCCCACTACTGATAGCATTACTGGCAATGGAATCTATCTTGCTGAGTTGAACGGCGTCCAGTCCTAACTCCGCAGGATTTGCCCGGGGCAGAGCAGCAGCGGTGGTCATGATGCCGCTTCCAAAAGGGTATGCTTCACAAACCGTTACCGGTAATTTTCCCTTAGCCGGAATTTTTCCCTGCAACAGGTCTGCCGCGGTATTTTGTATGATGGCATCATCTTCGTAACAGGCAACCAGGTTTTTGGCGCCACAGAAATTTTTAATCGCGTAAGGATTACCAAAAACAAATGTTGTGGAGTTGGTTTGTTCCTGTAATTGGTTCACGAGGCTGATTGCAAAAGGACTGATACCGAAATTATTTGCGGGCGTACGGTTATATCCATGCACACCTATGATCACTTTTTTATACCGGTTTTTGATCAGGTAAACAGAAGATAATATCCTGGAGGCATCTTTGAGGTTATTAAAATAAAATACATCTGCATTGTAATCCGCTCTTAATCTTTTAGCAAAGGAATTGTCAGCGTTTATGCCGATACCCACATACACCACATCACCTTTTTTATTATTGTTGCCGGGCGCAAGCGAAAAAAATGTATCATCGGATTTATCTAAAACGGTTAATGCATTTTCAGCAATTAACTTTCGCATATCGCTGATTTTACTGTTAAGGTCAGGTGTTAGGTTTACAGTATTTACGGGCTTCAACTGTGAAAGGCCGTATTGATATTTAGCCATCAATACTTTTTTGCAATGTTCCTCAATAGCAGACCAGCTTAGTTTTTTATCCCTGATTGCTGCTTTAATTTTTTCAATCGCCAGCGGTACATCACCCGGCAAACAAAGCATATCATTGCCCGCCACCAGCGATTGAACGGAAGCTTCCCCATCCGGGAAGAATTTTTTTACTCCCTGCATTTCCAGGGCATCTGTAAAAGTTAATCCCTGGTAACCCAATTGGTTTCGCATGAGGCTGGTTACATTATTTTTTGAAAGAGAAGTTGCCCTGTTAGCCGTGGTATCAATAGCCGGGATGTATAAATGTGCGATCATTACACTTCCGATACCCGATTTAAAAATCTCCCGGAAAGGGTATAATTCCAGCGAATCCAATTGCGCCATCGATTTATTGATGACCGGCAGATCGTAGTGCGAGTCTACAGATACATCACCATGCCCGGGAAAATGTTTGGCACAGGCCATCACGCCCATGTCCTGCATACCCTTCATATATTGCGTGCCAAATAGGGCCACTTTATATTTGTCTTCGCCAAAGCTGCGGTCATTGATAACCGGGTTATCGGGATTATTGTTGATATCCACCACCGGGGCGTAATTAACCTGTATGCCGGCACGCTTACATTGCTCCGCAACCACCCTGCCATACTGGTAAGCAATACTGGCATCCGATACTGCGCCCAGCATCATTTGATGCGGTAAGGGCAAAACGCTGTCGATCATCCGCATACCAACACCCCACTCCGCATCAATGCAGATTAAAATGGGTGTTTTGGCCACAGCCTGCAACCGGTTGATAATAGTGGCCTGCTTTACCGGGCTACCCTGGAAAAGGCAGATCCCGCCGATATTGTATTGCCTTACCAGGCTGTCAACTTTATCGTCAAAAAAAATGGCGGTCTTATTTTTAGCATCGTAGGTAGATAGCCTGACCACCATCAACTGGGCGATCTGTTCATCGGGGCTCAATGTTTTAAAAACGCTGTCGACCCAGCCATTTGCTTTTGCCTTGTTGGCTAAGGGATTATTTTGCCCAATTATTTTTGGTTGAAAAAAAATGACTGAACAGCAGAGTAGTAAATAGACTTTCATCATAACATGGAAAAGATATGTTCGCAAAATAAGAAGATTTGCAGGAATAATTTTTTTCAATAATTCTTTTTAACTTTATAAGATGTCAATCGCAGCAAAATACCGGCCCTATTATACTTACGAAGACTACTGCCAGTGGGAAGGCCGCTGGGAGTTAATTGAGGGAATGCCTTATGCAATGTGCCCTGCACCGGTTCCTGCACATCAAAGCGTAAGCTCGCTTTTAACTTTTGAATTTGTAAAAGCTTTGAAAAAATGTAAAACCTGCAGCGCGTTCCAGCCATTGGACTGGAAGATCACAGAAGATACTATAGTGCAACCTGATTTATTAATCGTTTGCGATAAAATCAAAAAAAAGTTCCTTGATTTTCCCCCGGTATTGGTAGTGGAAATATTATCATCTTCTACAGCTTCCAAAGACCGGGGCGAAAAAATGGAACTGTATCAATCACAACAGGTAAAATATTACCTGATTGCAGATCCTCAATTTAAAAAATTGGAGATATACGAATATAAGGAAACCCAATATGAACTCGTATCTGTCAGCCCAAAGACATATGTGTTTGAGCTTCACCACAATTGTTCAGCTAACGTGAATCTTTCAGACATTTGGGATTGACCCAATTAATTGTTCCCTTTAAATTTTCCAAAAAAATAAGCGAAATCCTTTTGGCGGAAAGATATTTAATCAAAGTGCTGGTTGGAAAAATTATCCCTTAAACCATTATCAATTATTCGTTAACCCTTATTATCTACGTAATTTCGCAACAAAAGAAAGGAGTTATTTTGCCAGATATCATTCAATTATTACCCGATAATATCGCCAATCAAATCGCTGCCGGAGAAGTAATTCAACGCCCGGGCAGCGCTGTAAAAGAATTACTGGAAAATGCCGTCGATGCAGGCGCTACCGAAATTAAGTTAGTAGTAAATGATGCAGGTAAAGCATTGGTTCAGGTAATTGACAATGGCAGGGGTATGAGCGAAACCGATGCCCGTATGAGTTTTGAACGGCACGCCACTTCCAAAATCAGCAATATTGAAGACCTGTTCCGTATTAAAACGATGGGCTTCAGGGGAGAGGCACTGGCAAGTATCGCTGCTGTGGCACAGGTAGAATTAAAATCAAAAAAGGAAGGGGAAACCACGGGTACCTATATTGAAATAGATAATAGTGTTGTAAAAAAACAGGAACTCATCGCAATGGAAAAAGGAACCAGCATTGCCATGAAGAATTTATTCTTTAATGTTCCGGCCCGCAGGAATTTTTTAAAAAGCAATCCCTCCGAACTGCGGAATATAGTGGATGAATTTATCCGCGTAGCCATGTCGTTCCCCGATATTTTCTTTTCGCTTACCAGCAATGGCCAGCAGGTCTTTCACCTCGAAAGGGGCTCTTTAAAGCAACGGATTGTACAATTGCTGGGTAATAATTATACTGCCAGGCTGGTAAGTGTACAGGAACATTCGGATTATATGAATATTTATGGTTTTGTGGGAAAGCCTGACACCGCTAAGAAAACCAGGGGCGATCAATATTTTTTTGTAAACAACCGTTTTATTAAAAGCGCTTATCTCAACCATGCAGTGATGGGAGCTTTTGATTCGATGATTGCAAAAGATAGCTACCCCATGTACGCACTGTTCATTGACCTGGATCCTGCCCAATTAGATATTAATGTACATCCAACCAAGCAGGAAATAAAGTTTGAAGATGAAAAGATTGTATATGCGTTTGTACAAAGCGCCGTGAAACACTCGCTGGCACAGTTCAGCATTTCTCCTACGCTCGATTTTGAACTGGATTCATCCATACAAAACCTGGATGCCGTAAGCCAGCCTTTTACGGATGAAAGAAAATCTTCGGCGGCTTCCTCATCTCTCTACAACACATTTTCCCAAAAAAACCAGGCTCATTTTATAGAAAATAAAAGTGAACTGAAGCATTGGCGGGATTTTTATGAACCGGTTTCTAAAGAACAACAAACAATATCAGTTGATCAGGGGCAGCATTCAAATGCTGCTGCATCAACCAATATTGCTGAATCGCTATACGCAGAAAAGCACCGGCAAATCCAGGAAGATACCCCATTGCAGCAAATGCATTTTACCTATATCCTCGCACAAAACGACGCAGGCTTTTTGGTGATTCACCAGCAAAATGCACATGAACGAATTTTGTATGAGCGATTTATAAAAGCCCTTGATGGTAAACCCATCGCCATCCAACAAAGCCTTTTTCCCCAAACAATGGAACTGGCTGCGCAGGATGTGGTATTATTAAATGAACTGCTTCCCGACCTGCAATACCTGGGCTATCACTTAGAACCCTTTGGCAATAATACTTTTGTGATTCAGGGCACCCCTTCTGATGTTGCCCAGGGAAACGAAAAAACCGCCATTGAAAAAATGCTGGAGCAATACAAGCATTTCAGCAATGACCTGAAATATAGTAAGAGAGAAAAACTATTGCGTTCCCTGGCATGGCAACAGGCCATCAAAGCAGGTAAGGCGCTTACACAAAAAGAAATGAGATCGTTAGTGCAGGACCTTTTTATTTGTGCCTCACCCAATATTACCCCCAATGGCAAACCTACTTACACGGCATTTAAGAAAAACGAGCTGGACAGGATGTTTGGAAGATAAAATATTTACATCAACCATCGGATTTGGCAGGGCACCTGGTTTAGGCAAATTGAGGGATCGCAGGTTTAACGCAGCTACTAACCCGAATAGAGCAATAAAAAAAATCCTGCACCATAAAGCTGCAGGATTTTTAGTTATATCACATAATTACAGTTTGGTAAACCTTGCATAGCAGGTTTTATTTCCATAAATTAATTTTATAGTGTATAAGCCGGGAAGCAAATCATTAATATTGATCGCAACTGTATTGTTGCCGGCATTGCCCTGCTGATTTTTCTCTTTTACCAACACATTCATGGCATTGTAAACAAGTGCATGAATCATTTCCGGTTGCAATAAATGTACATTTACATTAACCTGGTTGTGGGCCGGATTTGGGAAAGCCTGGAGCTCGCATACCTGCGCTAGCCGTTCTATACGAATAGTATTGCAAAACTCTTTTACGCATCCTCCCGGGCCGGTTGCCCTTAAACAAACCCTGTAGTAACCGGTGTCTTGAAAAACATAGGCCGGATTACTCTGATGCAAACTGACCGTGGATGGTATCGCAGCAGATAGCCGGGTCATGGTCCAGCTTTGATCAAGTATTGAAAAATTTGCACTGGCATTAAAGTAAATTTTATTGGGTATTAACGGATCTCTTTGATAAGTATAGTTTACATGAATACTATCGCAGTTGCCGGCTGGCAGTATTACTACTTCCTTACATATTTCTCTTACACAGGCAGTCGTACCGGAGGTATTGCCATTTTTCTTTACCCTTAAGCAAACTTTATAAATACCTGCATGGCTGTATGTATGTTTCACATTAATATCCAGGGATGATGTGCCATCACCAAATGTCCACCTTACCGAATCTGTTGCGGATAGATGAGTACTTAAATTTTCAAATGAAATGGTTGAAGGGTGGCCGGGCATTTTACTCCAGTTAAAATAAGCCTCCAGGTTACAAGGCAGGGTAACCATAATTGTTTTACATATTTCTCTCACACAGGGTTCGGTTCCGGCAGCATTGCTGTTTTTCTTTACCCTTAAACAAGCAGTATAGGTACCCGCATTTGCGTAAGTATGGGTTGGATTTAGATCTAAAGAAGAAGTACCATCACCAAAAGTCCACCTTACTGAGTCTGCTGTGGATAAAGGAATTGAACCAATAGTGAAATGCTGTTTCAAATAATTGGAAGAATCTTTATGCCAGGAAAAATTGGCTGTTAAGTTACAAGGCTGATTAACCATAATTGTTTTACAAATTTCTCTTACACAGGGTTCGGTTCCGGCAGCATTACTGTTTTTCTTTACCCTTAAACAAGCAGTATAGGTACCGGAATTTGTGTAAGTATGGGTTGGATTTAGATCTAAAGAAGAAGTACCATCACCAAAAGTCCACCGTACTGAATCGGTTGGAGATAAAAGAGCTGAGCCGTTAGTGAAATGGATTTTAGAATAATTGGATGAATCTACATGCCAGGCAAAATAGGCCGTTAGGTTACAGGCCTGTTGAATTACAATTTGTTTTATAATTGAATCAGCGCAAACAAAACCCCCATTGGAGTTAATCTTTTTTAAATAATGCTTTACAATATAAGTTCCGGGTGCGGTATAGGTATGTGTTGGCGTTATAAAATGACTTGCCGGGGAGGCATCACCAAAAACCCATTCATGGTACACAAACGGTGAATCACCAGTTACTGCCGGAGTATATTTTACCGTGTTATTGTTAAGAAATGCAAAATTAAAGGCGGCATTACAAACTGGAACGTTCTGGGCTTTTGATGTAAAACCAAATAAAGTAAATGCAAGCAACAAAGGTGTAAAAATGTTTTTCATATTTTTTGTTTAAGGGTTTAAGGAATCGTTATCTATACTCGATAAAAATGTTAACACCTGGCTGTATCACGAGTCAAGATATGCTTTTTCTAATACATAGTTCTTATATTTTGTAAAAACTGTTCTACTGCTTTGCGTACCGGGGTAGCTCCTGTAATATAATTATTGGACAGAATGGAAAAGATTAGAAATTTATTCTTTTTTGTGATCAAATACCCGCTTAAAGCACAGTTATTACTAAGGGTACCTGTTTTGGCAAAAATAAATCCCGCTTCCTTTTTATAATATGCGGCAAGGGTTCCTTCACCACCGGTAGGTAAAATATTTTCTAACCGCCCCATCCCGAATTCATTTTTCATTTTATTTAGGATGTACACAAATGATTGCGGTGTAAATAAATTATAGCGGCTCAGCCCGCTGCCATCTACCCATTTTGGTTTTTGGGGAATATCTTTGAGATCAGTATCTAAAAGGGTATCAATCATTTTTTCCACACGCATATAACCAAGGCGTTCGTTGCCCGCCATCAGTAAAGTTTGCTCCGCAAAAAAATTATCGCTGCGGTGCATCATGGGTTTAAACAGCGAGTCGGAAGGCTGGGAGTAAACAATGTTTTTTAATGGTCGCTTATCATCCGCATCAGGCAAAATAGCTGCATGCAAAGTGTCTTGCAACATTTCTATAATATCCAAAGCATTTGGGTTAAATGGAACGGATAAACGCTGATTGGTTCCATCTGTGAGGGTTATTAAATTATCATCCCATTTTTTTTGGAAATCAAAACCTTTTTCCAGACTGGTATGCTCCGGAATGAAATATTTTTGGCTGCCCGGGATGATAGATACAGTATTGCCTGTTTTTTTTATGCTCGTTAAATTCCCGTAAACAGGAAAATTACTTCTCTGTGTCATGTAAGCTTCTTTATAATCGTCCCAAGCCCAACCCCTTCCCATAAAATTATCTGTAAAGACAGCATTGGTAAATGTGATTCTTTTAAAATGGCTGAGCAAATCAAAAACCGGTTGGGATAGATATTCGGGATGCAGGAATGTAGGATCACCGGTAGGTTGTATACGCAGGCTGGAATCAGTATCAATTTCATAGCGCAATCCGGCAATGCTGTCACCGAGGTATTTCATTCCCGCGTACAGCGAAAACAATTTTGTATTAGAAGCCGGTATAAAATATTTTGTTGCATTGTAATTATACCAATACTGGTTGGTGGCCGGTTCGTAGATGCTGATACCGGTATGGCCTGTGCTGATGGCTGAATCTTTCAATAAAATTTTTGTAGCCAGTTTGGATATTTGTTTGGAAGTTGAACAGGAAGTTAACAATAACACCAAACCTGCAAGCAGGAACATTGCAGCTAAAATACTTTTAAAACCAGCCAGGGCGATGCTGCGATGATTATGATCATTTCCGGCAGTGCCAGTGTCGGCAGTGTAATGATTTATTCTTTGAATAACCATAAATTTTATTAATACAACTTTAATAACTGCTGCGGAAAATATTAGCACATTATCCAATTAGCTAATTAGCTAATTATTATACTATCTCAATTTTATATCATTTTTAAATTAACCCCTCTCCTGTGCCCGTAGCCACCGTTCCGGAATTTCATTGCGGCTGGCATTCACATAATCCAGGTAACTGCAGGAAATCATTTTTTTATTGGGTAATTGCATCCACCAGCGGCCGGTTCTCCTGCTTTGTAAAAAAACAGTATCCACTTCCGCAAAAGCGGTATGAAATTCATTAAAAAGATTACTGTCTTCGAGTGGGGCTTCCTGTTTGCTCCGGCTTTTTCCATCTATAAAATACCATAGCATCTGTGCAATTTGTTTGGCGGTGAGTTCATTCAGGTCTGCCTGCGGCTGGTAACCATAAATACCAAAACTACTCAACTGGTTGCTCATTCCTGCATAACGGGCAAGTATACAAGCTTCTTCACCGGTAAAGCCGTTAGGACTGTTTTGGTTAGCCGGGGCGTCGCTGTATTTAATGGCGCTGATATCAAAGCTTAATAAGCCGCTGTTGCGTAATACCGGTTCCATTTCTTCTATATTTTCTTTGGCAACTCCTACCCGGTAACAATCAAAGTGAAGCTTATCCATCGTTTCCAGCATACGGGGATGCACATAATAACTTTGGAAGCCGATATGGTTGTAATGCCTGACCATATTGGGCTCACTGGTTAACATTTCCAGCAAAAAATTCTCGCTTCTTAACGCGCTTTCACCCCGCAGATCAATGGTTGAATCTATACAGGTTGCTTCTGTTGTTTTCCCTAATTCTTTATAGGCTAAATACTGGGCCAGGGTAATATCGTGCGTACCGCCCAGCAGTAACACCGTTTTGTTCATTTTTAATAATTCAGTTACAACGGTTTTTATGGCAGCATAGCTATCATTTAAGGAGGCGCCGGTTTTTATATTGCCCCAATCAGCGATGGTTACATCAAAATGCCAGTAATGCAATAAGTATAATTGTTTGCGGATGGCAGTTGCCGCCTCAAAACCATTGTTAAAAATACCCCCACCCCTAAACTCTCCAATACCCACTAAAACAATGTCTGCTGCTGATACATCGGGTATTTCGCCTTCATTTACGATAATATGCCGGGCTAATTGTCCGTCATTATACCCGCTGTCTTCATTCAGTTCGTGAATATCTATGGGCACTAAAAAATCATGCAGGTTGTACATCCGTTTTAATTTGCAGCAAACTTAAGGAAGATAGTTGATAGTTTGTGAACCCTTGTTCCGGCCCGGCAATTCCTGGTTAACGAGTCAAAATTAACACGAGAGTACTGCAATTTCTTCTTATATCTAGCGATTAAAACCGCCCGTTGCGGAAGGATATTTTGTCATGAAATGTTCATACATCCCGGCTTCATGCCGGCAATCATTATTTGCCATCGGGACTATGGTTCATGAAAAACGAACCGGTCAGCAAGTGGATGAAAAACATGAAATTAATAAGCCGTAGCTAAGCCGATATATCCGGCATTCGGCAAATATTATCCAACTCAATGTGGGCTGTGCCGGGCTCGAACCAGCGACCCTCACGTTGTCGACGTGATGCTCTGAACCAACTGAGCTAACAGCCCCTGAACGGAGTGCAAAGTATAAAAATTAAAACAATCTTCCTTTTTTGTTTCCAGGCTAGTACACTTTGCCCGGCCTCCATCGGTAAAAACAATCCAGGATATTGTGCCTTTCATTTTTTGGGGTACATTTTTAAATTTGGACAAAAACTTACCAAAGATTGCAGATAGGCAGGGTGTTGCAGTTCTACCAGTGGGATTTTATTGTGAAGCGAACGACTGCCTGGTAATTGTAATAGATATTTTAAGCCGTAGGTCTGAAGACAGTTAGCCCTTCACCATTACGGTTTTTTCTGCCAGCTTTGAAAAATATCCAATTGGACTAATAAATTTGTTCAACCCATATTCCTGTAAAATATTTGTCACCTGACCAATAGCCGATGGATTCACCGCTATCAATAAACCACCGCTTGTTTGCGGATCGGCCAGTATTGCTTTTTGATACTCACTGGCACCGCTTATTTTTTCGCCATAACTATCCCAGTTCCGGTTGGTACCGCCCGGCACTGATTTTTGGTCAACATATCTTTTTAGGTCATTAATGATAAGCGGTACATTTTTAAAATCAATCACCGCAGTTAACCCGCTGCCTTCCGCCATTTCTACAAGGTGACCCAATAATCCAAAGCCGGTAACATCGGTCATAGCACTTATTCCTTTTACATTACCCAATGCTTCCCCGATTTTATTCAATTGCATCATCAGCGCTGCCGCTACACCGCTATGTTCTGCCAGTAAGATCCCTTTTTTTTCCGCGGTGGTTAAAATACCTACACCCAATGGTTTGGTTAAAAACAACAGGTCGCCCGGTTTAGCGAGGTTATTTTGTTTTATATTTTCAATTGCCACCAGGCCGTTAACTGCCAATCCAAATATAGGTTCAGGTGAATCTATGCTATGACCACCTGCGAGTGGTATGCCCGCTTCGGCACAAATACTCCTGCTCCCTTCAATTACTTTTTGTGCAATAGAAGGAGGTAAAATATTTACCGGCCAGCCGAGGATAGCGATGGCCAAAATAGGTTTGCCCCCCATCGCATACACATCGCTGATAGCATTGGCGGAAGCGATCCTTCCAAATTCAAAGGGATCATCCACAATGGGCATAAAAAAATCAGTGGTGGAGATCAATGCCGTTCCGTTGCCGAGATCATATACCGCAGCATCATCCTTACTATGATTGCCTACAATGAGTTTATCATTGTCGGGCCTGGCCGTATTACTCGTTAATATTTCATCAAGAATTTTAGGTGATATTTTACAGCCACATCCCGCCCCATGGGAATATTGCGTAAGTTTGATATCTGCCGAACCTATAGTTTCCATCATGTTCCTTTCTTTAATTTTATTTTATTCTTCGTCTTAATAAAATAGCCGCATTCGTTTTTAAATCCGCACTAAACCTCACTTCATATCTTTTTTCCCCATCCATGATTACCATTAAACCGGTGTTGGGGGGTATGCTACCCAAATTTTCAGCATACATTACCATTGATAAAGAATCCATACTCCCTTTTTCCATATAAATTGTTTTGCTGTTGGCCTTTGTTGAAAGCCCCTGCCTGGCAAAGATTATCTGTCCATTCATCAAAACACTTACGGTATCACCATCTACATCGCCGTTGTCATATAATGTTAATACCAAACTATCCGAATCAAAAAATACGGCCTGGGTATTGTTCATTTTCCTTTCTAAAACTTCTGCGGCGGCCATTGCAACAGGTATTCCCTTTTGCCCTCCGGCACGATCCGGTAAAACTTTAGGCGCTATAGTTTCTGGTCTAATGGGTTCATACAAAGGGTTAGCAGCAGGCGTTATGCTACTATTTACTAAAGGCGCGGTCAGTATTCCGGGATTTTTTTCATCGACTGGTTTATTAACAATTTTGGGAGCAGGCAAATTTATCTTTTGGGCAGGCTGCTTTTCGTTGGCAGCAATTGCTTTTTGTTTATTTTCCGGCGGAAGGTTCTTTGCTGCAGGCTTTAATATTGCGGGTTGATTATTTTCCTTTTTAGTATCATTGGCTACAACGACTTCTTTCTTTTGCTGGGTTACAGGCCCGGTAACCGATGGCGGTTTATTAACCGGTACTTTAACAAGTTCATCAACCGGTTTAATTTTTACAGCACCCGAATCCTTTGGTATTAAGGCAGGTATCCCTGTAGCAACCACAGGCGAAGTAATTGCTTTGGTTTTATCAACAGGAGGCATTTTTACAAAGGGCTGACCGGCAGGTTTGTCTTCCTCTTTTCCCGGTACTTTTACCAGTACTGCTGCACCTGTTTTTTCTCCAGGCAAAGGCGCAGCAATCTCTTTTGGATTGTCAATAACTGCAGGCACTGGAGTTACCGGTATGGTTGATTTAACTGGGTTAGCCGGTTTTTCATTGATGGCAATAACTGGCGCAGGTGCTTCTATTGGCTGCACAAAAGAAAGGTCCTTGTCCAATTTCAACTCTACCAGTTTTTTAAATAAAACCAGGGGCCTGTAATCAATGGCCCGTTGTAACTGCAAGCTTCCGGTAAGCGGACTGTATTCCTTCGTTTGGTTAGTGCTCCAGTTACCAGTCAGCAGCATTGCCGTATCGGTCATTAAAAGATTTACCACACTCAGTTGCCTTACTTTCCTGGGGGCAGGGGCGCTATAGTTATTTGAAATCAATGTAATGTCTTCAATGATCACGAGGTCATCCTTTCGTTTTATCTTTATCCTTTTTACGCCCAGCTCCTGTTTACCATCAATATCAAACAAGGTGTAAGAATACCCTGTTAGTTTTCCTTTTTCTTCACTGATCGCAATTTGGTAAGGTAAGATTTTTTTTGTGGTATCATTATACAATGATCCTTTCCATAAACCTGTTATATCCTGCTGCACTGGCCGGGCAGGCTGTGCAAAAAAATGAAGGGGTAAAAAGACCAGGATAAATATTATTGTATTAAGCAGTTGCCGTTTCATTGATCAGTGTATTAGTGATAGTTTTTACATCAACGCTTGCGCAACCTATTTTATTTAATATTGCCGGCAGATTTTCCCTGTTTAACAACGCTTTCTCATAACATTTATCGTAATACTTCAACAGAACGCGGAAGCATTCTTTGTAATTATTTTCCAATAAATAACTGACAGCTGTTTTTGTTTCCAGGCCGCCCAATCTTTTTTGAATTCGTATGATAGCATTTACAAGGTTTTCTTTTTCAAATTTTCCATATTCCTCCGTAAGATAGCTGAGTCGTTCTTCAAAAGGGATATCTATAAAAGTAACAGGACTGTTTCGCATGGTATCCCATAGGGCTGTTGGGATATTCAGCAGCCCGATACGCTGGCTTTCATCCTCCAGGTAAATGACACCCGCCTGGCCAGGCAACAATGCCGCGTCTTGCTCTGAAACCAATAACGTATGACTTGTTTTCAAAAGCTCTTCCGCAAGTAAATTCTCAAACATTTCCTGCGAGGGCTGCGGCTTTTCTCCAAACGCGCCAAAAGCAGATCCTTTATGGTTTGCCAATCCTTCCAAATCGATAACATTTTTGCCTGCACGCTTTAATTGGTGCAGTACCAATGTTTTTCCCGAACCCGTATACCCGCCCAAAATCAAAAACCTGTATTGTTTTTCAAACTGTGACCTTGCCCATTTCCGGTAAGCTTTATATCCTCCTGTCAAGGTATATACTTTACATCCATACAGATCTAACAACCAGGCCACCCCGGCACTACGCATTCCTCCACGCCAGCAATGCACCAGTACGCAATTGCCAACTGGCAAACGGACTGTTTCATTGGTAATCTTTTCTTCCTCGTTATTGCCCAATGCCTGTTGCCTGTTGCCCATTATGCTTTCTGCGTCCTCCACCATTTTCCGCATTTTCACTCCAAAGTAATCCAGCCCGGTCTTTATGGCTTTTTCCCTGCTTTCCTGTTTGTAGGCAGTTCCTACTACTTTTCTTTCTTCATCTGTAAACAATGGCAGGTTATATGCACCGGGTATATGGGCATGCCCGTACTCGCCGGGGCTGCGTACGTCCAGTACAGGAAATTGTTTAGCGAGTTCCAGAAATTGTTCTATTGTAGTTTTTTGTACAGCCAATTGTTTCCTCTTTTTTTACTTTCATAAAACGAAAACGAAATCCTTTCGCGCTTCTAAAAATATCATGCTTATAAAAATCTTATTGCGGTATAAATTTGATTGAACACCTGGTTACATAATCCGATAATTACCGGTTTGGCAGGAATGAAAATTATTTCTTTTTAAAAGATTTCAATCATATAATTTGCCGGTTATTTTGCCTCGATAAAATGAGATGATTATAATTACCCAGGGCATAAAATTTTTAAAAGCTATTATCTTTCTTTTTAACAAAATAAAAAGCTGCCGAAAAAATTCAGCAGCTCTACATATGGTCTTTTCAGTCAACTAAACAACCAGTCGCTTTATCCGTTCATCGAAGTCAGGAACTCCGCATTGTCTTTCGTACCCTTCATATTCTTCAATAAAGTATTCAATGCTTCTTCAGGATTCATGTCGGCCATGTGTTTGCGCAATACCCACATACGCTGGAAGGTTTCCTTATCGAGCAGTAAATCATCCCTTCTGGTAGAAGAAGCAACGATATCAATAGCCGGGTAAATACGGCGGTTAGACAATCTCCTGTCTAGTTGCAGTTCCATGTTACCGGTACCTTTAAATTCTTCAAAGATCACTTCGTCCATCTTACTGCCGGTATCAACCAGTGCCGTTGCGATAATGGTCAATGATCCTCCAAATTCTATCTTACGTGCCGCGCCAAAAAACTGTTTGGGTTTTTGCATTGCATTTGCTTCCACACCTCCACTCAGCACCTTGCCGCTTGAAGGCGCCACCGTATTATGCGCCCTTGCCAAACGGGTAATACTATCCAGCAGGATCACCACATCATGACCGCACTCTACCAAACGTTTTGCTTTTTGTAAAGCGATGGTAGACACTTTTACATGTTTTTCGGCCGGTTCATCAAAAGTAGAAGCAATTACCTCTGCCTTAACACTACGCTCCATATCCGTAACTTCTTCCGGCCTTTCATCCACCAACACAATCATCAGGTAACATTCCGGGTGGTTTTCAGCAATTGCATTTGCCAGTTCTTTCAGCAACATGGTCTTACCGGTTTTTGGCTGTGCAACAATCAATCCACGCTGGCCTTTACCAATAGGCGTAAACAGGTCCATTATCCTTGTACTGTAATTATTGGATGTGGTAGTAAGGTTTAATTTTTCAAAAGGAAACAAGGGTGTCAGGTAATCAAACGGTACCCTGTCCCTTACTTCATCCGGGCTCTTTCCATTTATGGTTTCTACTTTTAATAAGGCAAAATATTTTTCACCTTCTTTCGGCGGACGAACAGATCCATAAACGGTATCGCCTGTTTTTAATCCAAACAGTTTTATTTGAGAAGGCGACACATAAATATCATCAGGTGAAGATAAATAATTGTAATCGCTGCTTCTTAAAAATCCATATCCGTCCGGCATCATTTCCAATACACCTTCTCCTAAAATGATACCATCAAACTCAATATTAAATACCTGGTTGTCCCTGCGCTGAAGGTACTGTTTGCCTGCATACTGATTTTGCTGATTGTTTTCATTTTGCTGCAATTCCGGTTGCTGCTGCTGTATATCTTCTTCCTGCAGCAAAGATGCTATGGCGGCGGGTATTGTACTTTGTTCATTTGTGATGGGTTGCAGTTCTTCATCGTCCTCATCATCTTCAGGTTCTACTTTCTTTACCACCCTTTTTTTATCCAGTGTATGGTCGTTTTTTCTCCCGGGTTTTTGTTCAGCCCTGGGTTCAGTTTTAGGCTTTTCGGGTATCACTGCAACTTCTTCTGCGACAATGGCGGGAGCAACTTTTAGTGTACGTTTACGTTTCGGTTTTTCCTCTTCTCCGCTTTTGGTTTCTGCATTCATAATGGATTGATTGTCCAGGATTTTGTAAATAAGGTCCTGTTTATCTATTTTTTTAAAATTGGGAATAGCAAGCTGTTCTGCAATATCCTGCAACTCAGGAACGAGCATATCGTTCAGTTGTAAAATGTCGTACATAAGAAAGTGAAAATGATTTTTTTCAAAAAATCTAGTCTTAAAAATCTGAAAAGTAATTGAGAATAAGTATTAATGGAATGGGACTGTCTGATGCAGTGAATGAATGGAAAGACCTTATCAGCAATATTCCACTGCAATATTACGCCGTTTTTTATTAAAAATATAATTTTTTTGTTTAAACTCTCCTGCCTTATTTAACGGATAGAACAGCTTGCCGGTCTCCGCAATCACCCTCCCATTGTGCAATTGTTCAAATGAAATACAGCTATGAATTTTTTAAAACGACAAAAAAAGAATTGCTTTTAATTGGGTACGAGTCACAATAAAAAGAGGCGTAAACTGATCATTGGTTCATGGCTCAACAATCCATATAAGTATTTGTTCTGTTGATTTATTTTTAATGTGTTATTTTATTTCATTATACAGGTTTTGGTGATCTATAGGGCCCTCGCTTACATCACCCGATTTTTAAGGGTATTTCCCGCCTGAAAATCATCCACATTTTGCATGGTGATCCGGGCAATCTGTGTGAGCGCTTCTTCTGTAAAAAATCCCTGGTGAGCTGTAATCAATACATTGGGAAAACTGATCAGGCGCATGATGTCATCGTCCTGGATTATGTTCTCTGAAAGGTCATTAAAGAATAATTTTTGTTCCTGTTCATACACATCTAATCCCAGGTAACCTATATGCCCCGTTTTTAATCCGCCAATAGCAGCAATGGTATCAATCAGAGCGCCGCGACTGGTATTGATTATCATCACTCCCTCCTTCATCATTGCAATAGTTTGTTCATTGATAATATGACTGGTTTGCTCATTTAAAGGGCAATGCAGTGAAATGATATCGGCCTGTTGAAAAATATCGGTCAACGGCAAATATTCTACTCCTTTCGCGGCCGTTGGCTGATGCGCTACCAGGTCGAAAGCCAGTACCCTGCAGCCAAAGCCCAGCATAATCTCGCAAAAAACCTGTCCGATTTTTCCGGTGCCGATCACCCCCACCGTTTTACCATATAAGTCAAAACCAGTTAGCCTTTCCAACGAAAAATTTCCTTCCCTTACCCGGTTATATGCTTTATGTGTTTTACGATTAAGTGTTAAGATCAGCGCTACTGCATGTTCTGCAACAGCATAAGGAGAATAATCCGGGACCCTCACCACCGAAATGCTATTTTCTTTAGCGGCGACCAGGTTCACATTGTTAAAACCAGCGCACCGTAAAGCGATGAGTTGCACTCCTGCTTTTTTTAATTCACCGATAACATTTGCACTTAGTTTATCATTTACAAAAACACAAACAGCGGTGCAACCGGCGGCCAGGTTAACAGTTTGGTGGGTAAGCCTTGCTTCAAAATATATTATTTCATGGGTGGTTGGGTTGCGGTCGAAAAACTCCCTGTCATATGATTTTGTGGAGAAGAAGGCTATTTTCATTCTGCGAAGGTAGCCAAACTGCGTATTTGGAAAAAAGAAATGGGTAATTCACTAATTCAAAAAAATCAGGCATCAAAAAATCAGCGCAGGCATTTGCTGGTTATCTTTGCGTCCTTAAAATCAGGATTATGTTTAACAAAAGAATGAGGATAAAAGCATTGCTGGCCAACGAAGCCGCCAACTACCAGGTAACGGTTATGGGGTGGGTAAGAACCTTCCGTAACAACCAGTTTATTGCCCTGAATGATGGCAGCACCAACAATAATTTACAGGTAGTAGCTACCCTCGGCCTTTTTGATGAACGAATGCTTAAACGTATTACTACAGGCGCTTGTATAAAAGTTGCAGGCGAAGTAATTACTTCATTGGGTAAAGGACAAAAAGTAGAATTAAAAGCTACCTCTATTGAAATACTGGGTGACAGTGATGCGGAAAAATTTCCTTTACAACCCAAAAGGCACAGCCTTGAATTTTTAAGAGAGATCGCTCACCTGCGATTTAAGACAAATACATTCGGTTCTGTTTTCAGGGTACGCCATTCGCTGGCTTATGCTGTTCATAAATTTTTTAATGATAAAGGGTTTGTGTATTTGCATACACCTATCATTACCGCCAGTGATGCGGAGGGCGCAGGAGAAATGTTTAAAGTAACCTGCCTGCCCCTGGATGGCACAGCTCCCAAAAATGAAGATGGTACAGTTAATTATAAAGAAGATTTTTTTGGTCGCAGTACCAACCTAACGGTTAGCGGCCAGTTAGAAGGTGAGTTAGCTGCAATGGCATTCAGTGATATTTATACTTTCGGACCCACTTTTCGCGCAGAGAACAGTAACACCACCCGTCACCTTGCGGAGTTTTGGATGATTGAACCGGAAGTGGCTTTCAATGACCTGGAAGACAATATGAACCTTGCGGAAGAATTCATTAAGTTTATCATAAAACATGCGATGGATAATAACCGGGAAGATATTGAATTTTTAGCCCAACGGTTAGACGAAGAAGAAAAACAAAAACCGCAAAATGAAAGAAATGAAATGGGCCTGGTAGAAAAACTGGATTTTGTAGTGAACAATGATTTTGAGCGTTTAACTTATACGGAAGCGATTGAAATTTTAATGGAAAGCAATCACAATAAGA
Source organism: Ferruginibacter sp. (assembly GCA_014379625.1). Classification (GTDB taxonomy): domain Bacteria; phylum Bacteroidota; class Bacteroidia; order Chitinophagales; family Chitinophagaceae; genus Ferruginibacter. The sequence goes on from JACMLJ010000095.1 coordinate 66,342, forward strand.
AGAAGAAATTTCAATACCTGATCGAGGGCTGGGGATCCGACCTGCATAGTGAACATGAACGTTACCTGGTGGAAAAGCATTTTAAAAGACCCGTCATATTAATTAACTATCCAAAAGACATCAAGTCGTTTTACATGCGCATGAATGATGATGGCAAAACGGTTGCAGCAATGGATATACTGGCCCCGGGCATAGGCGAAATTGTGGGTGGTTCCCAACGGGAAGAGCGGCTTGACAAATTAACCCGGCGCATGAATGAAATGAATATTCCCGCGGAAGACCTGAACTGGTATCTCGATACAAGAAGATTTGGTTCCTGCCCGCATGCAGGCTTTGGATTAGGGTTTGAAAGATTGGTACAATTTGTAACCGGAATGGGAAATATAAGGGATGTGATACCTTTTCCGAGGTACCCAAAAAGCGCGGAGTTTTAAGACTTTTAATTGTAACATATCCCGGCTTAAAATGAAGAACAACTACCACCACAGGCTAAAAAAATAAACTTTAATTTAATTTGTATAATGAGATTAGTTATATTGTTTTTGATTAGTTTTTACGGGTTTACAACAGTTGCTCAAAACAGCAAATCCGATACGGCTAAACGACCTGCAGATACAAAGATACAAGTAGTTGAAGCTGCCTGCGGTCAATGTAAATTTGGCTTACCCGGAAAAAGTTGCGACCTGGCGATCCGCATCAATGGCCAATCCTATTTTGTAGACGGAACCAATATCAATTCACATGGAGATGCCCATGCACCAGATGGTTTTTGCAATGCAACCCGGAAAGCTGAGGTTCGTGGGGCAATAACAGGCAAGCGTTTTAAAGCCAGTTACTTTAAGCTTCTCCCCGATCTATCTAAAAAACCTGAAGGCAACTAACAAAAGCTTTTATCAACCCTTTATCTTATTTAATAATTAGTACTGATCCCGAAGTTACAAGTCCTTAACCAGTTATTTGATTATTGGCCGGGGCACTATTGGGTTACAATTTGCAGTTTAATCTTTAATTTAAAAATATGTATTTTCCCCTCCTTAAAATCAATATTTTTTTGGATATTGACTGGCGGTCTTTTTTGCTCGGTACTGAAAAATGGACCTTCCTTCCGGAAGTGGCCGTACGGTCTTTATTAATGTTTCTCATCATTCTTTTGGGCCTGCGCCTGCTGGGTAAGCGAAGCGTTACGCAATTGTCGGTTTTTGAACTGGGCGTAATCATCGGACTTGGCTCAGCTGCCGGAGATCCAATGTTTTACAAAGATGTAGGCCTGTTGCAAGGGGTTGTGGTATTTGCTGTGGTGATATCACTAAGCCGGTTTATGACCTTTTTGATCAACCGGAGCGAAAAGATAGAGAAAGTGCTCGAAGGCGAACCGGTTTACCTGGCGGAGGAAGGCAAATTGAATTTTGTGAATTTGCAAAAAGAGCCGATAGCTTATGAAGAGTTTTTTGCGCTGCTGCGCCAGCACAATGTCTACCACCTCGGACAGGTGCAAATAGCCATCATTGAAACCAATGGCATGATCAGCCTGTATTATTTCCCCGATGAAGAGGTTCGATGGGGCTTGCCTGTGTTGCCGCACCTGTATGACAAAAAACTAACACAATTGACGGGGGGCCGTGTATATGCCTGCACCTATTGCGGGCAGGTGGAGGAAATAAAAGCCGATAAGCAGGAACAGTTTTGCCTTGTTTGTGGTAAAAAAGAATGGGTAGAAGCCAGCAATAACCGCCGTATCCCCTGAAAGTCGTAGTATCCCTCCTCCCGCCGGGTGATACCGGGAAAATCATTAAAAAAATTCAAAATTATTCCTGCTCCCTGCGATTTCTATCAGGCCAGTCGTTTTTCTTTCATTTTTGGAACTTTATAAACTGTCCCTGTCTGCATAAAGCGGCTTTACAAATGCTCAATAACCACGAAATTTAATGGTGGCGCTGAGAACAAATAAAGCTGGAATTTCTGTTTGCCGGAATAAAGAGTTGTAATTATTTTTTGATGTATTGCCCGAGGCTATTTTTTTTTTTATCTTAACCGAAAATTTATTAACCCATAGTACAAAGATGAAAAGTTTATTTGACACCAGTACCTACAACGAAGTGATAATGCGACTGAACAACTTAACCCCGCAATCGCAAAGGAAATGGGGCAAAATGGATGTTGCACAAATGCTGGCGCACAGCATTGAGGCATTTAAAGTGCCGCTGAGCAAAAAGAAATTGCCGCGTGTGTTTATTGGACGACTGCTGGGTTGGATCATTAAATCGAAACTGTACAATGATATCCCCTGGAAGCAAAACCTGCCTACTTCTCCTGCCTTTATTATAAAAGACCAACGAATTTTTGAAACAGAGAAAAAGAAACTCTACGAACTGATCGAAGCATTTTATACAACCGGGCCGGATGGGATAAGCAAGCACCCGCATCCTTTTTTTGGCAGCTTCACTTCCGACCAGTGGGGTAAAAGCATGTATAAACATTTAGACCATCATTTTCAACAGTTTGGGGTTTAATCCATCATTCGTGAATACACAATACCGGTATATGCGTGTGGTACACCAGTTCTTTAGTGTGACTGCGCCGGAATACCTTTTCAAGTAACTTATGTTTTTTAGGTATTACCACCAGCCAGTCGAGTTTCGACTTATCGATAAACCAATTTATACCATCTGTTATTTCGCCTGCCTCAATGGAATGAAACTCTGCTTTTGTATCTCTTAACAGGTTATTCATTAACAAACTTTCGTTTGCCTTACCGGGATTTGGGTTATTGTTATTATGATCTACATTCATCACATGTAACTCCGCGTGAAAATCAGTAACGATCTTTTTGAGTAAGGTCACCGGGGTTGTTTTCTCTATCTCCCGGTAATCGCAGGCAAAACCAATTTTCCTGACGGGTATAAATTCGGCTTTGGGTGGCACTACCAGGATCGGGTAGTATAAATTATATACTGTTTTGATGGTATTGCTACCAACAATCAGCCGCGTGAGGGCATTTTTGCCCGAAAGCCCCATTACCACCATATCAGGTTTCAGCTCATCACATAAATTATTTAAACCCAACTGCAGCACATTCATTTCGGCCCTTGTGTTGATGGTGATGGTGCGCCGGAGTTTATTTTGTGTATTTTCTTTCAAAACATCCAGTTCGTGCACTGCTGCTTTTTGCATTTCGGCAATGTCTACTACCGGGTAGGCAAATTCACTTAAGGCAATGGGTATCTGGTAAGCATGGTATAGCCATATCTCCGCTCCGTAAAATGCAGCCAGGTTACCTGCAAATTCAGCAGCATTGGTTGACGTGGTGGAAAAATCCACCGGAACGATGATGATTTTCATATTGAAGCTTTTAGACATCCAATATAGTTTAAAAAGAGCATCGCAATTATGACTTCCGTCAGTATAATAAATGATTTTTATGCTTTCATATCTTATAAGCTACACCGTTTTTAATCAGCTGAAAAAAGAAAGCCATTGCAAAAGCTATAGTACTTTTTAAAGTTCCCTGTTTATTTTTACACACTACAAAAACAGTGGCCGACAGCAGTATTGCCCTCCCGAAATTTCATCAAAGTTTTATTAACCGGTTTACCGCGGCTTCCAGTGTAGCTTCTTTTTTTACAAAGCAAAATCGCAGAACTTTATCCTCCTTGCCATCCGCATAAAAAGCCGAAACCGGAATGGTGGCCACCCCATATTCCTTAGTAAGCCTGGTGGCAAAATCTTTCTCCCGCTCTTCAGTAATACCCTCATAACTGTACAACTGGAAATAACTTCCATAGGAAGGCAATGCCTTAAATTTTGTTTGCCCCATGAGCTGTTGAAAATAATCTCTTTTTTGTTGTAACTGGGTACCCAGTTGCTGGTAGGGTTCTTTTTGCTGTATATAATCAGCCAGCGCAAATTGTAGCGGGGTATTGCACGAAAAACAATTGAACTGGTGGACTTTTCTAAACTCCTTCATCATGGCAGCAGGAGCCACACAATAGCCCATTTTCCACCCGGTGCAATGATAGGTTTTACCAAAAGAAAAACACACAAAACTTCTCTCCAGTAAATCGGGGTAACGCAATATGCTTTCATGCCGCTTATTATCAAATATCAAATGTTCATACACTTCATCGCTCAGTATAAATATTCCCGTACCTTTTACTATGCTTCGCAATTGTTCCATATCATCTGCGCCCAGGATACTACCCGTAGGGTTATGCGGCGAATTGAGCATAATCATTTTTGTTTTAGCAGATACTTTTTGTTTCACCAGGTTCCAGTCAATTGCATAACCCGGATAAATAAGTGGAATTAAAACAGGTACCGCGCCATTTATTTCTATATTGGGTATATAGCTGTCATAAGCCGGCTCAAATACAATCACTTCATCGCCCGGTTGCAGCACGGTGGTAAGTGCTGTATAAATAGCGTATGTACCACCGGGGGTAATCGTAATCTCACTTTCCCCATTTACCCTCGCAGCATACAGCCGTTCTATCTTTTCGGCTAACCTTTCCCGTAATAAAGCAAGGCCGTTCATGTGTGCATACTGGTTATGCCCTTTTTGCATCGCGGTATTTACCAATGCAACCAGTTCTTCATTCATCATAAAATCGGGGAACCCCTGGCCAAGATTAATGGCCTGGTACTCTGCTGCCAAAGCGCTCATCACGGTAAAGATGGTGGTGCCAATATTGGGAAGCTTAGTTTGTATAACAGGTTTCAAAATAAATAGAATTAAAATGAAATGCTTTCTGTCATGATTGTTACTATTAAAGTTGAAGGATGCCTTTGAGTTGACAGATCATACTGTAAAATATCTTTTTTGCAGATCATAAACAGGTATAATTTACCTACCTGCCGATCAGAGAAAAATAAATTACACCGTACATTTGGATATATAGCTTTCTGGCAGGGTGTTACTGAATGAAACACTAATAAACGATCAACCGAATGCCATCACCCATAGTAATAAATATTGATCTGCCAGTTTCGGACTGCGCTAAAACCCGAATAAATGACACAGCCGGGCAGGTTTAACCGGGAGGTTAATGCCTGTCTCAAAAAATTAAAACGACTAATAAAAAACGGCGAACCAAAATTAATGCTGATATTAATCCCTTTCAATAATGGTAAAATCAACAGCTTTAAAAGAAATATCGTGCATCTGGTACACTAACCATTCAGGTTAGCCGATGCGGCGGAAAAAAGGGGACTTTAGATAAATCTTTCTCCTTTATTTCTTTTTACTTCTGCTACATATTCTTTAATGGCCTGCTCTTTATCCTTTTTACAAATAAGCAACACGTCCGGCGTATCTACAACTATACAATCCTCCAGCCCCTGTATCAATACTAATTTTTTATTGTCCGCATGAATGATATTTTTTGTAGCATCAATAATCATTACATTACTTCCTGCCACCGCGTTTTCAAGATTATCCTTTTCCAGGTTATCATAAGCGCTGGCCCATGTACCCAGGTCGCTCCAGCCAAACGAAGAAGGAATGATATATACATTATCAGCTTTTTCCATAACCCCGTAATCAATGGAAATATTTACACACAACGGATAAATCCTTTCGATAGCGGCTTTTTCGGCAGGGGTATTAAAATTATTCTTTTCCGCATCAAACACTTCATGCATTTCAGGCAAAAATGTTTCAAATGCCTTGATGATATTTTTTATCTGCCATACAAAAATTCCGGCATTCCATAAAAAATCACCACTGGAAATAAAGGTTTGGGCCAGTTCCTTATCCGGTTTTTCTGTAAAAGTTTTTACTTTGTATACATTTTCACTAACCGCCATCTGTTCGTGTTGTATATAACCATAACCGGTATTGGGATGCGTAGGCTTAATACCTAATGTAACCAGGGCTTTAATATGCGAGGTAAAATGCAGGGCTTCAAGACATTTCTTTTTAAAATTATCACGCTCCAGGATAATATGATCGGCCGGTGCGCAAATCAAATTGGCTTCGGGGTTTATTTGCTGCAACTTGTAAGAAATATAAGCGATGCAGGGGGCGGTATTTTTACGGGATGGTTCACATACTATATTCTCAACCGGTAAATCCGGAAGTTGTTCGGCCACAATATTTTTATACTGTTCAGTAGTTACAATATAAATATGTTCTATCGGAATAAACAATGCAAACCTGTCAAAAGTAGACTGTATAAGAGTTCTGCCGGTATTTAAAATGTCGAGGAATTGCTTTGGAAAATCTGTCCGGCTCATTGGCCAAAACCTGCTGCCAATACCTCCCGCCATTATCGCTACGTAATTGTTCTTGCTCATATTTTTTTATCTGTTTTTGTAATATTGGTTATTATGTTTTTAATTTAATTCCTTAAATGTTACCCGGTAATTATCGGGTGGACAAGTTCAAAAATTCAATTGGCACGGGCCTATTACGCAGTATTTTATCCAGTAAACAGTCATCCCATGTCTCATCACTCCTTACTGTCACTTAAATTATTCCTTCTTTTATAATATCATGTATATGAATTATTCCTTTATAAACCTTCTTATCCACCACTATCAACTGGCTGATATTCATTGCTTTCATGATATCCAGTGCATCAACCGCCAGTACATCTTCCCCCACGGTAACAGGTGACCTGGTCATGATGTCTTTCGCTTTTAAAAGTTCAAAACTATTTTCCCGTTCAAGCATGCGCCGCAGATCGCCATCAGTTATGATCCCTTCAATGATATGGTCGTTATCCACTACCGCGGTTACACCAAGGCGTTTATTGGTCATTTCAACAATTACTTCCCTTATACCGGCGCCCGCTGTTACAGCCGGCTTTTCATTTTGATCAGCAAGGTCGGCCACCCGTAAAAATAGTCTTTTGCCCAACGCACCCCCCGGGTGAAATTTTGCAAAATCAGCAGTACCAAAACCCTTCATTTCCATCAGGCAAACCGCCAATGCATCTCCCATTACCATTTGTGCGGTAGTACTGCTGGTTGGCGCCAGGTTATTAAGACATGCTTCCTGGTCAACCGTAGTGTTTAATACAATTTCACTCTGCTTTGCTAAAAAAGAATCCGTGTTACCTACAATGCTAATCAAAATATTACCAAAGTTTTTGATCAGCGGAACCAATACCTTTATTTCGGGGCTGTCCCCGCTTTTGCTAATAACGATAATAATATCATCTTGTTGCACCATGCCCAAATCGCCATGAATGGCATCCGCAGCATGCAGGAATGCAGCAGGGGTACCGGTACTGTTTAGTGTAGCTACAACCTTTTTTGCTATAATAGCACTCTTGCCAATTCCACTTACCACAACTTTGCCTTTTGAAGCAGTGATGGTTTCTAACGCCCTTATAAAATCAGCATTGATAAAATCCTGAAGCCGGCGGATTGAATCTGCTTCCATTTTTATTGTTCGCAGCGCTATTGCTATAATTTTTTTATCGGCCATTTTTGAAGCAGCAAACCTACCTTAATTCGTTCATAACGCAAAAGAGTATTAAAGTTATTAAGGCCGCCCTCCAATAAATTGAGTAAATTTTTGTCATTGCTATCACTAATCCATCACATACCTGTATACTTTCAACAGTTTAAAGCTATATAGAAGCCCGGTTTTCAAAAAAATTGACTACCTTAAATCGTTTTCAAAAAAGGAGTTAATTTGAATTTGCAGGGGTATTGAACTAACTTCGGTCTCCTTTTAAAATTCTAATGCAGGTAAAATACCTGGCATGGACAACAAAAAGAATTTTACCAACCTATCATTATTTAAAACCAGCTTGAGGAAAAAGACAGCTATGATCACAGTAAAAGCGAAAAACAAACCAGTATCTAATAAAGAAACTCGGTTGAAACCAGTTGCAAAAAAAGTCGTAAAAGCCATCAGCATAGAGAAAAATCTGAATCTTACCGCCCAATTACAGGATTATTTCGGTTTTGATGGATTTAAGGAACCACAGGAAACGATCATAAAAAATTTACTGGCCGGAAATGATGCCCTGGTGATTATGCCTACGGGTGGTGGTAAAAGCCTCTGCTATCAATTGCCAGCCATTATTAGTGAAGGATGTGCGATAATAGTTTCCCCCTTAATAGCATTGATGAAAAACCAGGTTGACCTGGTAAGAAGCTACAGCAGTAAGGATGATGTTGCGCACTTTTTAAACAGTACACTTAATAAAGGGCAACAAAAAATTGTAAAAGACGACCTTATTACCGGCAAAACCAAAATGCTGTATGTAGCTCCTGAAACCCTGACGAAAGAAGAGAATATCGAATTTTTTAAGGACCTGAACATATCGTTTTTCGCCGTGGACGAAGCGCATTGTATCTCCGAATGGGGCCACGATTTCAGGCCGGAGTACAGGCGGCTGAGAGAGATGATGGAGATGATCAACCCTATTGCGCCCATGATTGCCCTAACGGCAACCGCTACTCCAAAAGTGCAAAGTGATATTTTAAGAAACCTTGGGCTGAGAAATCCGCAGATCTATATTTCATCCTTTAACCGGCCTAATTTATATTATGAAATACTGCCCAAAATAAAGAAGGAGCAAACGGTTACCAGCATTGTACGTTTCATTTCCCAAAACATGGGGAAAAGCGGTATTATTTATACGCTTAACCGGAAAACCACCGAAGAACTGGCGGATATGCTGATGGCTAACGGAATAAAGGCGGTGGCCTATCATGCCGGGCTAGATAGTAAACTGCGGGCCGACCGGCAGGATCTTTTTTTGAACGAAGACGTACAGGTAATCGTCGCCACCATTGCATTTGGCATGGGTATCGATAAACCGGATGTTCGTTTTGTGATCCATTTTAATATTCCAAAATCTATAGAAAATTATTACCAGGAAACCGGCCGTGCGGGCAGGGATGGAATGGAAGGTAAATGCATTTTATACTACTCCCATAAAGATGTGGCCAAACTGGAACACCTGATGCGTGACAAACCGCTCAGCGAAAGAGAGGTAGGCGCCCAACTGATCAACGAAACCGTTTCCTATGCTGAAAGTGCCGTGTGCCGCAGGAAGATCTTACTGAATTATTTTGGTGAAGAATATGACACCGGCCAATGCACCAATATGTGCGATAATTGTAATAGTCCAAAAGAATTATTAGAAGCAAAAACAGAAACACAGCAGGTACTCAAAATTATCAAAGGGCTCGATGAGCAATTTACCATGATTTACCTGATGCATATATTGCGTGGCAAGCCCAATCCCCAGGTAAAAATGTTCAGGCACGATGAAAGGGATTTTTTTGGTATCGGTAAAGATAAGGACGAGCATTTTTGGAACTCCCTGATGCGGCAGATGATTTTAGAGGGATTTATAAAAAAGGATATAGAAGAATACGGGGTATTAAAGTTCACCAAAAAAGGGGAAGCGTTTTTAAAAAAACCCGTTTCTTTTAAAATAGTACTCAACAATTTATTTGAAGGTGCTGATGCGGATGATGAAGAAGGCAATGGCAGCCCAGCAACAAGCAGTGCAGTTGATGAAAAACTGTTAGAGATGCTGAAAGATCTGCGAAAAAAAGTTGCCAAAGAAAAGAACCTGCCGCCCTTTGTGATTTTTTTAGAAGGAAGCCTGGAGGACATGGCAACCATGTACCCAACAACCATTGAGGAACTGGAAAAATGCCAGGGTGTTAGTAAAGGTAAAGCCATTCGTTACGGGAAAAAATTTGTGACCCTGATTGCGGGTTATGTTGAAGAAAATGAAATTGAAAAACCTGATGATTTTGTGATGAAGGGGGTGGTAAACAGGAACAATAATAAAATCTTTATCATACAAAATGTAGATAAAAAGATCCCGCTTGAGACAATTGCCAAAACAAAGGACCTCAAATTAGATGAGCTGCTGGAAGAAATGGAAACTATTGTAGCGAGCGGAACCAAGCTCAATTTAGATTATGCCATCAATGAACTTGTAGATCAATACGAACAGGAAGAAATCATTGATTACTTTAAAGCCTGCCAGACCAGCAGCCTGCAGATTGCACAGGAAGAACTAGCAGACAGCGGGTTTAACTGGGAGCAATTAAAGATCATGCGGATCAAATTTTTGTGTGTATACGGGAATTAGGAAGTGGGATGAAGTATATAAAGCAAATAAGGTTTATAAAGTATACGGGTATTTGTAAATTTTTGTTTCAGCTCCACCCGTCAATATATAAATTGGGAGACTTTCTCTAAATTAAGAGAAAGTCTATTCTTTTTGAGAAAATCCTAAAACCCTTATCTGCCGCGGGTTTCTCCTTTGTACAGTAGTTCATTAAAGATTTTTTGCCAGGTTATCAATACTGGTAAATTGCCTAAATGGGTCGCTTTTATCCTATAACAACTGAAATGTTATTCATTTAGTGTAAACAAAGCTGCCCTATTTTTGTTGAGCGAAAAGATTAAAAGAATTTTATACCCGCAGGTAGATTTTGCAGATCCAAATAACCCACCAATCATTTAAACATAAAAATAAATCATGACAGCAGTAAAAGCATACGCAGCACAAAACGCCACTACACCACTGGCGCCTTTTATTTTTGAAAGAAGGGATCCGTTACCAACCGATGTACAAATAGAGATTCTGTATTGTGGTGTTTGTCATTCCGATGTTCACCAGGTTCGGAACGAGTGGGGTGGTTCAATTTATCCGATGGTACCCGGTCATGAAATTGTGGGCCGTGTTACTAAAGTGGGCGGCGAAGTCAAAAATTTTACGGTTGGTGACCTTGCAGGAGTGGGTTGTTTTGTTGATTCCTGCCGCACCTGCCCAAGTTGCCTTGCCAACGAAGAACAATACTGTGATACCGGTATGGTAGGCACTTATAATGGTCGTGATAAAGAAGGCAACCCCACTTATGGCGGATATTCTACCCGGATTGTTGTAGATGAAAAGTACTGTTTACACATATCGGAAGCATTACCTATTGAAGGGGTAGCCCCTTTATTATGTGCAGGTATTACCACTTATTCTCCCTTACGTCATTGGAAAATCGGGAAAGGGCATAAGGTAGCCGTTGTAGGATTGGGTGGCCTTGGCCATATGGCGGTAAAATTTGCGGCATCATTTGGCGCTGATGTTACGGTATTAAGCACTTCCAAATCCAAGGAACAGGATGCCTTGAATTTGGGTGCACATCATTTTGCAGTAACCACAGATCCTGAAACAATGAAAAATTTACAGGGGCATTTTGATTTTATTTTAAGTACCATTTCCGCCCGGCACGATTACAACCCGTACCTTAATTTATTAACCCTCAATGGCACTATGGTAGTAGTGGGTGTTCCGCCACAACCATCTGTGGTAAATGCTTTCAGCCTTATTGGGAAGCGCCGTTCCATAGCGGGTTCTTTAATTGGTGGCATCAAAGAAACCCAGGAAATGCTTGATTATTGCGCGGAAAATGGCATTGTTTCCGATGTGGAAGTTATTAAAGCTTCTGAGGTAAACGAAGCATACGAAAGAATGTTGAAGGGGGATGTGCGGTACCGGTTTGTGATAGACATCGCTTCATTAAAATAAAACTGCTTTTTTGATATTTTATCAGGGTTGGGACATATTTCCCAGCCTTTTTTTATTCTTTTTATTAAATTGATACTCCTGATATGGAATATTTCAACAGAAACTCCTATTTTTGCTGCCCCTAACGGGAAGGTGCGGTAGCTCAGTTGGTAGAGCAAAGGACTGAAAATCCTTGTGTCGGCGGTTCAATCCCGCCCCACACCACGATAAAAATGAAGCAGTTATGATGTAAAATTCATAGCTGCTTTTTGTTTTCTGCAATATAGCTGCAACATATTTTCCGGCAACTTATTGATGTAGATGACTTGAAATCCTTTTAACCGAATGGTGAATGCGATTAAACTTCCATGTGAATATTTGTGTATTTTAAGGGTCTTGACTTTCAAGCTTTTCCTTGTTCCATTTAAAATCAGGCCATCCCTCCAATTGGTAAATATAAACTGTCATTTAATGTGCCCTTTGCGGCGAATAGAGATGTTATTCACCGCATTTTTTTAAAATACCCGGAGATATTTCTATTTAGGCGTGTGCCGTTGCCGAAAAAAAAACTACCTGCCCTTACCAATTGTGTATTTTTCTTTTCCCGGGTTAAGTAAAAACACAGGCTTTCCCACAGGATGCGAAGTTTCAAATCTTTCACCTAATAAAAGCGCAATGGTGGACACCAGTTGATTTGCATAGGTTTGCTGATCTGCTTTTATTTCACCGGAGGGAATAATATCCGGTCCAATCATTGCCAGCCAGGTTTCACCGGAGCCCTTTGTAAACAAGTTGTGGGTGCTCCATGATTTTGTATTATTCCCCCTGCCATGATCCGTAGTGATTATAAAAGTGGTGTTGTCTTTATAAAACGGATCGGTTTGTATATGGTACCACAGATCTGCAATCATCTTATCTGCCATGGATGCCTGTTGCAAATAAAGATCATACCGGCTATCATGAGCAGATTCATCCGTTTCTCCCAAACCAAGAAATAAAATTTTAGGATGTTGCGCCCGAATATATTCCCTGGCGCCCAGGTAGGTAAGCATATCATAACGGGTATGCTTTTTATCGGCAATGCCTAACTGTACCTGGTTAATTAATGTATTGTTGCCTGCTGAATCTTCTTCCAGCATCTCATACCCGCTATTCACGGGTATCCCACTTCTGCCTTCATTGATTATATACGGAAAAATATTCCAGGAACTGAACGCCACTACTTTTCCGGAATAGGCAGGTTGCCGGTTCAGGTATTCGAGAATATTAATATTACGGTTATTAACAGGTGCGTTTGAACTTACACGAAGGTCTGCATACCCGGTGAGGATTTCATTGTATCCCGGGTAAGAAATTTTATATGCGTTCTTCATATTGACCTTATTGTTGAATAGCCGGTTGCCATACAACTGCCCTTTTTTTGCAATTACATTCCAGAAAAAAGGCATGAGTTTTTTCCTTCGCAACTCTACGGAAGCATCCCAGTACATCGCGTTGGTTAAAGCAGTATCTGAGGTATACTTTATATTGTTGATGAGTAGCGAGTCTGCGCCGGTAAACATTTCCTGCCAGCGAAAGCCATCTGTTGTAATAATAAAAACATGCTTTGTTTTAGATATTGGTTGGGCAAGAGGAAGTAAAGGAATTCCTGATAAAATCAGCAGGCAAATAAATTTCATTTAACGGAGTTTGTCAAAACTATACCTGGCATATAACCATAAGATTACCAAATGATTAAATTAGCATTACTCCTGCTTTATTGATTTGCCCTGATATGAGCTTCAGTCAACCCTTATAAAATTTAGTGAAGGATGATTCAATGCCGTTTGATTAAGTCGGGAATATTTTACTAACTAACCCTTTCATTTCGCAATTGCATCTTATCATACCGGTTTCGCTTTCTCTTTTAAAAAGTGTTTAGCCAATATCAAAAACAGTATAATTTCTGCAATAATAATCAGCGGGTAATATAGAGAGGAAACTGCGTAATTTCCGGCAAGCCAGAAATAACAATTAGCTGCAATGGCGCAAATGGTTGCGGTTAATGCAATACCCCACTTAAAAACTTCCATAATCAAATATGCTTTGTGAACAGAAGGCTTTGATAATACCGGGTTGGGGTTGATTTTGCGCAACAGGTAAATATTTTCAATAATGTCAAAAAGCCAGGGTAACAGTTGCAACCAGGCGAGGATGATAAAAATATTGATTCCAAAAGACAATTGCATTTTAGCAGATACCAGCCTGCACAATATAAAAATAGCACCATATGCACAGGGCATAAACAGGAAATCAATATATAACTGGCTCTTTAAAGCCTTCACCGCTTTTATTGATTCCGGTTCAGGCAGCTTGTATAATCCCCGGATAAGATTTACCAGTTCTGCAGGGCTGGAAGGCAGCTCCAGGTCCATAATGCTAAACTTTTTTACCACTACGTCTTTTGTATAAAAATGTACACTCTGCCGGCCCATAATAATGGTTAGTAAAAGCATTAGGCCGAATGCTACACAGAAAACTGCCCAGCTATTGATAATTATTAACATGGCTGTTTAATTTTCAGGATTTTTATCATTGGGTATTTGTTCCTTAATCAATTCTTTCCTCATCTTATCACGGTCTTCTTTATAATTATCCCAGTTAAAATTCAAAAGAAAATCTTTGGCAGCAACTGCCCCTTTTGCAAACATGTCTATTTTGTCCTGGTCTGTTAAAAAGAAGTTAAGCCAGTTGTATCCCTGCAAATGAATGGTTCCAATACCCTCTTTAAATACCTTATTCTTTAATAAAAAATCTTTATCGTAGTAAGACCTGATGGTATTGAACATTCTTCCAAAATAACCCGGCAGGCTCCACTTGTCTGCATGCTTACCTGTATCACCTGGACCGCTCTCATCCAGGTCAATACCAAATGAAGGAAGCCGAGGTGTGATGACTTTGGGATTATAAAACAGGTTTATCGGAAAATTGGATAAAATTCCCCCATCCACAAAACGGGCAACAGAGGGAGGGTCATCCTCATCAAATTTTTCTTTCCAGATTTTTTTTACAGCTTCATCTGTACACGGAATGTTATCAATGAAATAAGATTCAAAAAAAATGGGGATAGACATAGAAGCCCTTATAAAACCTGCCGGCTCAAGCTCATCAATATTTTTTCTGAAAAGGTTCCACATTTCGGGGAACTGTATTTTATTTTGGGATACCAATTCAGAACTTATAAATGTTACATCTCCTTCAAGCCCGTTTAATTCTTCAGCATTTGGAACCCGTAAATGAAGTCCGGGAACAGGCGCAGCAGCTTTACGGTTCAGGTCTGTGACTGTTTTAACACCGTTGGCAATAAGCAGCTTTTTTATCCAGTCGTAAAAATAATCTCCGGGGTTAATGCCAAAGCCCGAATTCTTTAGGCGCTTTAATAAAGTGGCTATGTAAGCTGCTGTTGCACCAATAACCAATAACCAAAGACCGGTGAGGACAAAAAACAGTTTTGTAAAAATTGACACCTTGGGTATGGCGTGTTGCAATCCAAGAAAGATAAAATTTCCTGCCATTAAAAGCACAAATGTTAACAGTATCCCGATGATCCATTTTTTAACTTTTACAACAAAATCCTGGTGTGTAATAAATTTACTTATTATCATCCGGGCAACCGGGTGGCCATCCACCAGTTCAATAAATTTAAGTTTACAAATAGCATCCAGCACCTGAACGGATTTGGCCTCCTGTTTGGTACCCGTTACCGCCATTAAAGCGGTATTAATAGCGCCTGCGCTGGTACCTGCCAGCCTTATGAACCGTATATTCATCTCCTCCAGGATATAAGTATATCCTACCAGGGCAACGCCTAATACACCTCCGCCTTTTTGAACAAGATTTACATACTGGTGACCTTCATTATCTAAGACATCAGAAACAATTAAGGATTTCCCGCCAGGTGGAAAAGCATCCTTCAAATCTTTAAGACATTTTTTTACAACTTCATTGTTAATGAATTTGTCGACAGTAAGTTCCTGTGCCATAGTTTAGCATTAAATTTTACTTTTTTTACGCGTTAGGTGTCAGGACGAAAAAAATGACAACATATTACCGCAATTGCATACCCTTGGCTTTATCTGCATCCGGAGCGCATCACCCGAACGCTGCGACAAGCAGCACATATAACATAACTAATCTTCCAAAAACCTGTGAAGAATTTTAATAAGATTTTCTGATCGGTTTTTATTCATCATAGCCAGCCCCTTCTACCAGTTTTTACATTATTCTCAGGATGAAATTTCTTAATCAATAGCAATCCCGCAATAAAACCGCCAATATGAGCTGCATAAGCTATCCCACTGGCCTCGCTTCCACCCAAATACCCCGTGCCATTGGCAACCTGCAATAATATCCAGGATCCTAAAACAATAAAGGCAGGTACACGGAGAAAAAAGAGTAGAATAAATACCGTAACCCTTCTGCCGGGAAAAAGTAGCAGGTAACCTCCCATCACACCGGATATAGCTCCTGAAGCGCCCAGGCTTGGAATTAAATGATTTTCACCTAAAATATAATCCGAAAATACATGGGTCAGTGAAGCTATAATACCGCAAACGAAGTAGAAAAAAAAATACCGTACATGCCCGAGCCTGTCTTCCAGGTTATCACCAAATATCCACAGATAAAGCATATTGCCGCCAAGGTGTGCAAATCCACCATGCATGAACATGGATGTTATAAGCGTTAACCAAACAGGCATGGGGGTTATACCCAGGCCGGGTATTTCTAGCTGTTGCCCACTGATGGGATCCCTCACCAATACAGGGTCGGTAACGATATCATGACCGCTCAGAATTTCAGCGGGCACAGTAGCATAACTATAGGTGAAATCAAGATTGCTGCCTAGTTTTTGGTACACAATAAAAACCAGTATGTTAACCGCAATAAAAATATAATTTACAAAAGGTATCCTTGTCCTGTCTGAATTATCGTCGCTGATTGGGATCATTATACAACCTTATTTTTTAGAAGATATAAAGATCATTTAATTTCGATGGTGATCTTAAAATATTCATTGACAATTTTCCGAAGGTTGGTTCATTGGTAAATACAGGACGGAACAGTGTGAGTTGCATTTTACGATTGATTTTTTTTAACTCTTTACATGCGTCAAATAGCAATTGAACCCAGGCCAAAGGAAAACTATACAATAATTTTTAAAACGTCAGCTTCCGCAACAGGCGTATCAGCGAGCTCTATCAATGCTGCTTCGGCCTGTCTTCTCCTTCTTAAACCTGCTGTATCAGGCCATAACCTGCACATTGACCTTATGAGGTCTGCTATCTCCTTATCATTATCGTTTTTTATGGCTACTATCAACTGCTTCATTTCCCTTCTCCTTTCTCCTTCCAGGTCGGCGCCACGGTTATACACAAGGCTTACAATTACAGACTGTTCCACCGGGTGCAGTTTGAAAAGATCGGGATAGATTCTTGATGCTTTTTTACCAAATTCAAAAATGGTAGTGTTATAAAAAACCTGTAAGGCTGTTTCAATAGGCACGTCTACATCGCTTAATAAGGGCAGACAATTTACCGCCTGCTGTTTTTTTAAACCGGCGGATTTAACCAGCGCGTTAACCATATTCAGTGGCAATACCGATTGCCAGTCAAGTTTTATCTTATTAGCGGTGTATTGGCCGCAATCATAACCAATCCCGATAGTAACACCGCTGCTGGTTCTTTCAGGATCGGGTACCACGGGTTTTCTATACTTTTTGTTGTAAACGGCAAAGCCAGATTCAGGTGACCAGCTTATTTCAAAAGCCATGATAGACTTATTAATCGCGTCCTTACTAAGTTGTAGTTCCATTGATGTGCATTGTTTTTTTAAAATGAATATTAAAGATTTGATTTACTTCGCAAGGCATAAAACAGGCAAGTTTAGTTTGCTCAAGGGCGATAAAATGACAAAGGATTATGATCATACCTGTGCTGAAATTAGATAGTAGCATTCATATGGTCCCAAAAAGTATAATTCACTTTATTGTGCTCACCAGTATTATTATGATGATGTTTCTCATTATTTATACACCTTAGGGCGCATATACCACATATCCTCTTGGCGGCGCCCAAAAATCTGTTGCGCCCTGACCATCTGTCCATTTTTCAGAAGGAATATCCGCGTTATCCTTACCCCTCCAGGCAAGCGGTATAAACCTGGTACCTGCCCACTGGGTAAATACCTTGCGGCCATTCCATCGTCCGGAGTTATTCAGCACATATACCAGCCCTTTCTGCCCGCCGCTTCCCCTGCGCTGCATGATGTAGAGATCATCATCGCAGTAAAGGATATCGGTAGCACCTCCGGCATATTGCTCATGCACTTTCACCAATGCTGCAATACCGCTCCTGTATCCCTCCTGTGCCAGGCCCCAATTAAAGTAATCCTGCCAAAACACACAGGGATAGCCCTCGTGGGTGAGGATGTAGGAATATGCCAGCATTTTATCGTTAAAAATGGGATCTGTTCGAACTATATCGTGATTTTCCACAAAGGTTACTGCATACCGGGCCATGCCATTTGTTACTAATGTACCTTTTTCCATAAGCCCTTTCAGGCTAAAACCATAGGTATCGCACAGGGTTTTCAGCCTTCCGCGGAGCGGGAAATCAAAAGCGGTAACGGGATTGTCCGTAAAAGAATTGGTTTCCTTTAGCCACTGGGTTATAGAACTGTCTGAATCCCAAAACTCCCCAACCCCAAAAGGAGAGAACCCGCTTTTGCCATTTTTTTCATACAGCCGGTCCAGGATGGCGCTGATAATCCAGGTGCCATATCCTTTTACAAAGTCGTAACGCAAACCATCAAATCCAATTTCCTCAATCAGCCAACGGGCATATTCTACCAGCTCGCCATATACATAGGGGTTACGGTGGCAGAGGTCGGGCATGCCTTCAAAAACCTGGTCATCCCACCTCTCAAAATAAGAAGGGTGATAACTCCTCCAGTCACGGGCAAATTTCCCGCTTCCCGGATTGTACTTTGTCCATCGTTTTTGACCGTCGTACAGGTTTGTTTCCTCCTCATCTGCTCCACTGGTATGATTTAGCACCAGGTCTGCATACACCTGCATACCATGCTCGTGCGCTTCTTTTATAAATTGTGCCAGTTCGCTAACTGAGCCAAACCAGGTTTGAACGGAGCCTTTCTGGTCAAACTGTCCCAGGTCATAATAATCATAAGGGTCATACCCCATTGACATACCTCCCAAATTTGCAGCTTTACTGGCCGGTGGCAGCCAAAGAGCGGTGAAACCTGCTTCACTCAAGGCTGTTGTTTTTTCCTTCAGGAAATTCCACCACTCAAATTCTTTTGCTTCCAGCCTGGGACAATCCCAGTAAAAAGCCTGCATCATTACGCCCATAATTTTAATATTAATATGTTTGAATGCTTGCTGTCCAAAAACATTACAACCATGTTGCTTGTATTGAACAAACAGGTTAAACCTTTTGTAACCCCGCTAATATTTTATGCCTGTACAAAATATTAGTGCAGATACACCCCGGTTAGTACACGGAACCGGTACCATTGATACAGTCATTAGAAAATTATGGGAAGCAATGGGGGATAATTCACAGGAATGAATGCGGCCACTAACATACTATCTAATTATAACAAATGCAAGTACCCGAACCAGTTATTTTACATAATTAAAGCAGAGAAAAAAAGAACTGATTTTGTATCATAGAGATATTTTGTGATTGGGGGAACGCTGCCTTTTGTTGTTGTACCAGCCGGAGTTGTAAATGGATAAACAACTTTGAAATATGGCAGGCGATGAAAACGATATCATCTGGCAACCTGATAGTATAAAAAACCACCTGCAGAAAAACTATTTGGCCAGTCCTTTAATATAATCAAGCCATGTTATTTCCCATTTTTCTTTCAGGGGTTCAAAAGGGGTATCGAGGGAAAGCGCCTTAAATATATTTGCAGGTTTGTATTCTTCGTATTTGTGATGCCTTTCAAAGCAGGTATAGTGTATGCTTTCATTGCGCAACACTTTAACTTGTGTTTTTTCCCCCGTCTCCGGGTCCGTTCTTATGGCAAAATTATTATTGATCTCCCTTACCATTTTTGGGGCTATTGCATAAATGCCTGCCGTGGATTTTCTCAATTCGCCATAACTATTTCCCTTTATTTTGTCTATTTCGTTTTTGTCAAATTCAAGCCCGGTATTAGCTGCTTTATTAATCATCCACAGCAAGGCGATGTCACTCAAGCCACTATCAGCATACCCCCCGCCAACATTGCTATGAACACCTGGAAACCACACCTGCTCGCAAATTTGGGGATCTGCAGCGTTGATTGCTTTTTCACTCAATTCCCACAATGCAGGCTCAAATATTTTTCTTTTTTCATCCGCTGCCAGAGCGTGGTATGCGTATTTTATCTGGCTGCCGAGCTTCACATCATGAAATGTGTATTTTTTATTTAGCCACTGAAACCACCTGAGCGGAATACCCAGGGCACCAACCGTGTCCCATACACCCATCATTTTTATTTTGGTTTCTGCATCATCAATACCATATGACTTCTTAAAAGCTTTCATAAGATCGCTGTCAGGATGTGTAATGGGGGTACGGTCGCGGTACAAATGATACGCTTCACTTACAAGATGCAGAAATTCAGGTTTCATGATCCCGCAGTTTCGAATAAGTCCGGCAAGGCTTCTTACGGTGTAAGCGCCGCGGCTAAAGCCAAACAAATATAATTCATCGCTCGGTTCATAATTCCACATAATGAATTTATAGGCGTCCTGGATATTTCTGTCAATACCTAAGCCTGTTCCGCCGCCTAAAAAATGATCGCCCATAGTGAACCCCGTACCAACACCCTGCCCATAAAATTTTACCTGCTTAACCTCCCCGGTACTACACTGAATGGCCTCATATATTTTTTGAACATTTGTTTTTACAACCTTACCCCTGTCCTTACTTCCGGGTTTATTCCAGGTGCCATCGCAGCAGAGAACTATTCTTTTCATAAAAATTTATTTGGATGAATTTAAAATTAATGCTGCAAGCCGGTTTAATCACGGAACTTATTGCCCTTACCATCAATTCAAAGATTTATTGGATGCGGGGTTCGTGACAGGATTGAAATAACCAAGCGCTTAATAAGGAGCTGCACCTGCATCCGGTTTCGGTAACAAAGTTTTTCCGGCATGCGGGAACGGTTTTGATTTTCAATAAGCCGATGGCCATAAAAAATAATCACAATAGTATTTTTTCCTACAGTATTCCCGCAGACATTGCCTTGGCGGTAATTTCTGCAAGCACGCCAACTGTATCGGATATCTTCTTTATGGTATTACTGAATTGT
This sequence comes from Ferruginibacter sp., assembly GCA_014379625.1. GTDB lineage: Bacteria > Bacteroidota > Bacteroidia > Chitinophagales > Chitinophagaceae > Ferruginibacter. The sequence goes on from JACMLJ010000095.1 coordinate 87,194, forward strand.
GCAATTCTTACGGTGGAGGCTTCCATATCGGCAATCAACTTTTTTAAGTCCCCATTCGATGAATTGATCTTGTCAACCATTTCCTGCAGAAAATTATTGATGATGACATCTTCTAATTTGTTCAGGTTAATCAGCGCATCTGCTAATAAACTTTTCTCAGCTTTGGTTAATGAAGGATCATTCAATTCAATCTGCACGGTGTTGATTACTTCCCTTACCTGCTTTAACGCATTCATTGACTCTGTGTTCATAAATACTATTTTTAAATTAAGGTAAATTTATTGATGTGAAGTAAGTTGGCTGAAGGTTTTAAACAGCTCCTTCACAGATACAATAAGATCCTGGGTTTCCGAAAATATTTCCGGCAGGTCAGTTTTTGCCTGGATGCTCGAATTTAACCTCGAATGTGCAATGGAAAGTTTATCCGCGGCTTCCACGCATGTCTTTCTCAATAGCTCCAGGTTTTCATAATTACTTAGTCCACCCAGGTATTGATTAAGGCTACTGTAATCAACCTTACTTTCCTTTGCTAAAATATTGTTGGTATAAGTATTTATGAATTTTTGTTTATCGCTGGCTAATAAATCAGCCAGATCCTTACTTAAAACATCCACTAAATTTTTTACGGTGATCTTTATTAAAGTATCACCAACAGGTATAAATTCCTTTAATGCTTTGGCTTGTTTGTTTTTGGTCAGCCTGGCTCCCACCAAAAAAATTGCCTTAGTTATTGCAGTGCCAACCGTTCCGGGAATTTTATTAGGTAGCCTGGAATTGGCAATTTTTACCAACCCGCTTAAATTGTCATTCAATTCAGTTGTATTGGCCGAAAGATTTTCAACAAAATCCCCTGAACTTAATTTGCTTAGCAGGCTTGAATACTGCTGGATTAATTGGAGCGAAAGATCCATCTGATCAGCTATTTGTTGCTGGAACAGGTAGTTTTTTCTTGCATCATCTATACTACGTTTTATTTGATCGGCAGGAAGCTGAATGGATGCAATGAGCCGCTCTTCCAAAACCAGTTCTGCCCTTTGCTTAACGATTTCACTGGGGAAGTAAGCATAGCTTTTTGCGGTAGTAGCAAAAGCATTAATATTTTTAACCTGGCTTTTAGAAAGAACAGTGCAACCACTAAAAAGTACGATTACCCCAATTAAAACCAATAGATGTATTTTTTTCATAAAAAACTTTTTGGCCTACTCTCTTCCGTTTTCGGCTGCCCGGCGCTTACTATTTTTTACGGGTGTTCAGCAAGTCCCCTATTTCTTTTTTTCAGCCTCCCCGCCTGTTGAGGCTGGCTTGGCACCCGTGCCACGCAGGTTCGATATTTTATTCAGCAAATCAAACCAAAAAGGGGCACCCATCATAATTGCAAGAATAGTGGCAAGAAGCCCGGTGATTTTTGAAAAAATTAGTCGGCCCGAGTAATTACCTTTCCCGTCTTTGAGTTCACCCGCTTTCCAGGTAAGGGGCATCACATCGCTCAATCCCTGTTTTGCTTTATCGATTTCTGTTATTTTACTGGTGATGATTTCTTTAATTTCTCCTAACCCCATGGCATCTTTCGATAAAGTATCGGGCGTAGTTGCCCGTAATTGCTGTACCCGTTTTATTAATGCGGTATCCTTTCCGGCATCATATCCCTGCATGGCTACTTTTGTACGGGCCTCCGGGTTACTATACAAATATTTAGCTATTGCAATGCTATCAGCATTTAAAAGGCAGGTTACAATAACCGCAACTACAAAAGTTGCCGGGCGTGAATACCTCGTTTTTAATTTGCCGGAAATCCTGTCCATTGAAGAGTCGTACCAACTCTCCACTTTATCCCTGAATAATTCAATCTCACTCACCGTTTTTTCACTTACTGCCTTGTAAGTATCTTTTGCTTCATGGGCATAGATAAGCAAAACCCTTTGAAATTCTGTCGAGAGTAAGTTCGTTTTATCAATCGCTGCAATAAACTCGTCAATATTTTTCGCAACGCTTTGGGGATTCGCAGGATCGAATGAAATTTTTTCAAGTAGTGCGGAAGTAAAATTTTTGGCATCAATGTATGAAGTGGATTTACCCGTGCCGGATAGGGCAGTAACCGAACAATGGTCCATGATCGACTGGCCCAGGCTAATCTCTGTTCCGTCTGGCTTCTTAATAGTTTTGTCAAAAATTTTAAATAACCATTCTTCAAGCATAATCGACCTTGCCTTCATACCCGTTAAAATTAACTCTATTGCCGAACTGCTTATAATACTAAGCATAAAAAAAATAAATATCATTCCTACAACCAAATCTAAAATTGGAAACCCACTCATATCTTTTGTTTTTCGCCTACTCTCAATCCCGTTTTCGGCTACCCGGTTTACAATTTTTCAAACCTATATTCAGGAAAATCAACAGGATAAAATATTCACTAATGGAGTTTAAAAATTCAGGCTAAATGTATATCCATCCCAACACATTACTGCAAAGCAGCCGAACCACCAATTGAATTGTTGACTATTAAGAAAAAAATGTGGGAGAAGTAATGAGATATTTCGCAGGAATGAATTTGCCTACTAACATACTATCTAATTATGACAAATGCAAGTACACGTGGCAGTTATTTTTATTCCTAAATATCCCGCTAATATTTGGATTGTTTCTTTGTCTGCCTTTATTGATTTCCGCGGTTTCAAAAATTTCTTACAGTAAGATTATATCCCCTTTATTTCCCTGTTTCATCTGCCGGTTTTACGATCTTTTTGCTGCTATTGTTTCCTGGTCAATTCAAAAATGTCGGGGCCGTGGTTTGAATTGCGGACTATTTAACAATCAACTCATTCATCCTTATTTTTCTAATCAGTTAATAAATTAAACAATAAAAAGCCTTCATTATTATAAAGTTTTGCGCGGTTTGCGCTGGAACATTTTTACTTCATGTTTTTTTGAAGGTACATTATGCAATCTTTTACAAGTACCATAAACGTAAAGAAATAAGCATTACAGGTGTATTTCTCTATAACCCAACCCGGGTCGCCGGTTGAAATCCAAACCGAATAAAACCGTTTTCTTATCGCCTGCTGCGATGAACCCGGGTTGCCTACCGGAAATTAACGGCTAAAGCATTTATCTCCTGGCGGGTGGTGCAGGAAATACCTGAAATAAGGTAAAATACCGCCGGGAATCAAATAAAAATTATACATATTGCTATTGAAAAATTATTTATATTAGCTTAGAATGATGGTGGGATTGGCTTTATTGCGGAAGAAAAAGTGAATGCTTCGGGGGGCGGGATTTATAATGCTCAAATACCGGGCGCCCTTTATTAATACACAATTGCATTTCCTAAACTCCTGGAACACCGGCACGCGGCAAACGAATGAACTGCCATAAACAGGCAACTGTCGGTTTCACTAATTAAAAACATGACCGCAAAAGTAGAAATAGTATTGGTGGATGATCATAAGCTACTTCGCAATGGTCTTGCGGGACTTATTAATAGTTTTAGTAATTACACAGTAGCATACGAAGCGGATAATGGCCGGGAATTTACAGGCTTGCTAAAAACAAGGCCTTTACCCGAAATTGTTTTGATGGATATTAATATGCCCGAAATGGACGGTTACGAAACCTGCACCTGGCTAAAAAATAGCTACCCTGGCATAAAAGTTCTGGCCCTGTCAATGTATGATAATGAAAATGCCATCATAAGAATGTTTAAAGCAGGAGCCAAAGGTTATATTTTGAAAGATTGTGAAACCCGGGAATTGGAAAACGCATTAAACGCTTTAGTAACAAAAGGTTTTTATTATTCGGAAATGGTGACCGGAAAACTGATCCATACAATTAATACCCTGGATAACGATGACCACATTAAAAATATGATCAAACTAAGTGAACGCGAAATTATTTTTTTAAAGCTTGTATGCACCGAATTAACTTACAAAGAAATAGCAGAGAAAATGTATCTAAGTCCCCGAACCATTGATGGATACAGGGATGACCTCTTTCAAAAATTAAATATAAAAACAAGGGTTGGGCTCGTAATATATGCCATTAAAAATGGCTTTGTTTCAATATAAGCATTACTATTCTTCTTTAATTCTCCAATTCAAATAACTACCGATTGTCTTTTACCGGTAAATTCTCCTTCTTTCATTTTAGCAATTTAACCTAAAGATTTTTTCCTCCAGTGATAGTTTTATCGCAGGTGTTTATGAATTCTAACCGTGATTAATTAGGATAGCCAGGGTGAAAAGACCCTCCCGTCCTTTTTTTTTACCTGGCGAAAAGCAGTCAATATACGCTTGTAAGACACTGCAAAGGAATAGACCTTTACATCAGAAAGCGCTACTCTATAAAATAAACATTATTCACAATCAAAAATTAAAAAAATGAAAAAGATAATCATGATCGTGGTTTCGGGAGTTTTCTATACCTCGTTAATCACCACCAACACAGTTGCTCAAATAGCAATCAATATGTCCTATCCTGCGCCGGCAGCCCTTAACACAACCGAATTGGCAGAGGTGCAAAAAACGGCGATAAAAAAAAGCATCGATCCTATAGACAAAACAGCACTAAAAGAAATGAAATCAAGGGTGAAGGCGGCAAAGGCCAACATCAAAGCTATTGATAATCTCAATAAAAATTTTAAAACCGCAACTGATATTCAGTGGGCTGCTGAAGAAAAAGTAATCGTTGCCATATTCAAAATAAATGATAAATCCGCAAGAATTGTTTATGACAGCAGGGGCAATTGGCTATATACCGTTATAACCTACCAGGAAGATCAACTGCCCCGGGATATAAGGTCGTTGGTAAACGCTGCCTACAAGGATTTTACTATTTCACTGGTACAGGAAATACGCCAGGGAATAATAACCGTATACAAAGTTCACTTAGAAAATTGCAACAGGATGAAACAGATTTTGGTGCACGATGGTGAAATAACAGTATACGAGGAGTATGCAAAGTCTAAATAGGTATTGTATCAATAATAGATTCTTTAAATAAGGCTGTATCAAATATTAATTTGATACAGCCTTATTTAAAGTAATAAAAAAATACTAATACCAACATGCTTAATTTAAACAGCCATCGCCATAGTAGTTTCCAATTGTATTTTTTCACCGGTAATTATTTTTTCCGGTAAAAGGTTTGAGAACCGGAAATAAAGCGAATCCAATGTGTTTTTTTCACAAATTAACCCGTGCATAAACCTTGTATAATCTGGCTCAACTGTTTGGGGCAAATTTTTATAATACAATATGCCATCCTGCAGGTTATTAAAAAATTCAAAATAATATTTTTTTCTTTTAATATCAACATCGGTGTTCTCATTTTCCAACTGCTCCCTAAGAAATTTGATATATAAACCTAATTCAGCGATAAACATATTGGGCCTGCTAACATCATCCATAATATTTGTTCTTCCATAAATATGATCGGTCATTGTATGCAGTGATACCACTTTGTTGAAATAAGCGATATTGGGTCCCGGGCAAATATTAACCGCATCGAAGTTTTTGATCAAAGTAAGATCGTAATTTATGGCGGCTGCATTGCTTAATCCAATACAGAGGCATTCCTTATCCGTTACGCGCTTAAGCTGTTTTTGATATTCGTTCTCCGGCAAATTCAATGATTGCAATTGAGCGATTTTCAGTTTTTGGTATTTATGCGAAGCAGTGCAAATAGCCTCCTCTGTAAACTCAGTATTAAATGCCAGGTGCTTTTCGGTGCAGGGACTTCCGGCCCTGCCTTTATTAATGCGCTGTTCTTTTTCAATTTCAGCGCTGGTTCCACAGAGATAGTAGAATCTTACACCCAACGGCGAATTATGGCTTAATACTACATCTTCTTTTTTTGCCTTACTTAGTAATTTCAATGTATTTTCATCCACCGTGGTAGCCTCAGGAACCAACAAAAACGGGGTACCCCATCCTGTACTGGCCACATCATAAAAGCTGTGTAAAAAATTATCCTCTTCAGCCGTGCCAATACCTCCCTGAACAGAGATGGTGAGAACGGGTGGGTACACAAAAAACTTACTACTCTTTTTCTTTACCGCAGCATTGTAAATTTCAAATAAAGTGTCAACCAATTCCTGTTTCTTTGTTTTAAATTCTTCCAGGATCGGACCCAGCAAAAAGCCATCTGTAGCAAAAGCATGGCCGCCGCAGTTCAATCCCGATTCAATCCTGAATTCGCTTACCCAAATACCTTTCTTCGCTAAATATTTTCCCTGGATGATCGCCGAACGATAATCGCTCACTTTAATGATTACTTTTTTATTAAATCCGCCATCCTCATTCACATCAAATTCCGTACACTTTTCCAGGTAATTATAAAGACGGGGATTCATACCGGCAGAAAAAACAATGGAGGAATTTCGCAAATCACTTTTTGCATAACCCCTTAATGCGGCAACAGCATCCGATCCATCTTCCACCATTTCTCCCTGCTTGTTAAAATTGTTTCTGTCCGTTTTAGTCATTACATTCACATCAATACTTCCGGGTACGATCTGTGTTCTTAGATAAGAGGCTAACTTCTCCTTTTCGGGTGTACTGTCGGTTGCCATCATTTGCAGGTACAATTTCTTTATTTTACTATCGTCCGGTAGCATCTCAAAATATTGAACGATTTCTGCTCCTTTTTCAAAAGCTGATTTTTTAATTTTCTCTACCTGCGACTGTACAATGGTATTTACCAGGTTTAAATAATCCGTAATTCGCTTTGCCCTAAAATCATGTTCAGTGTTATCTATTGGGTAATAGGGTTTATTAATGGTGGGATAATAATGGCTTCTCATCATTTCTATTAACCTGTCTTCGATAATCGAAATAACAGAAGAAATACCAAAACGCGCAACTTTAATTGGAGAGTCGACTGTATAAGCCAATCCCATTACAGGGATGTGAAATTTGTGTTGCTGAAGATTGATCATATTTTTCATAATTACTGTTAAAAAAATTTTACCCGTTTCCATCCCGGGGCCAGGTCTAAATTGCTTTACTAAAAGTGGCGGCATTTCTACTTTTGTCATTTCGCCAAAGTTGTGCATCCAGGGCAGCGCTGATATTCCTGATAAATGAACTACCTTTTTTGGTAACCTGGATATTCTCTTCATCCACAATGACCAGTCCATCCGCTTCCAATGTTCGAAGTTTTGAATATACATTTTCTATAAAATCGGGCTCAAGCAACTTGATATCCATCTTTGTTTTATTGCCGCACATCAATTCCAGTATTTTTTTACGGATAATTATATCTTCTTCACTCAGTACATGACCATGTACCAATGGTAGGATGCCCTTGTTTACTTTTTCTTCATAAACTTCCACCACTTTTTCATTCTGAGCAAACGAATTCCAGGAATCACTGATAGCAGAAACGCCCAGTCCAATAATCAATTTTGATTTTGTAGTTGTGTACCCCATAAAATTGCGGTGAAGATTGCCGTCGGCTGCTGCCGTAAATAGTTTATCATCCTGCAAGGCAAAGTGGTCCATTCCGATACTTATAAATCCGGAGGCTTCAAGCAGTTGTTTTCCGGTTTGGTACATATCCCATTTTTGAGCAGCAGTGGGAAGATCCTTTTCTGTATACCGTTTTTGCCCTTTACTTTTCCACGGCACATGGGCGTAAGAATAAAAGGCAATGCGATCTGGCTTCAGGCTCCTGATGCGAATGATAGAATATTTCACGCTCTCCACTGTCTGGTGCGGAAGCCCATATATCAAATCTATATTGATACTTTTAAACTGGTATTTTCTCGCCCATTCAATCACTTCCCTGGTTTGCTCAAATGACTGAATCCTGTTTATTGCATACTGTACATTGGGGTCAAGATCCTGTACCCCTACACTAATCCGGTTAAATCCAAGAGCTGCGAGTGTCGAAATATGCTCCTCTGTGGTATAATTTGGATGCACTTCAACACTGAATTCATGATCATCGCTGACAACCGAATCTGTTGTAATTCCATTTATAAGCTGCTCCAGGTTACCGGCGCTAAAAAATGTTGGTGTTCCTCCTCCCAGGTGTATCTCCTTAATTACCGGTGCAGTTGGCAGCATCCCCTGATATATTTTCCATTCCTTTAGCAAAGCCAGGATATAGGAGTTTTCAACCGAATGATTTTTGGTTATACGCTTAGTGCAGGCACAGAAAGTACACAAATTTTCACAAAAAGGAAGGTGGATATAAATACACAATTCACCGCCTTCCACATTAAATATTTCAATTACAGATTCCTTCCATATAGCTTCATCAATGGTAGAAAAATCCCAATATGGTACAGTCGGGTAACTGGTATACCGGGGTGTGGGTACATCGTATTTTTGCAATAAAGTTATAATTGAAGCACTCATGATAATTTTTTTCTGCTAACAGGATTGTTGCTTAACTAGCCGAATTAATTAGTTAACCCAATATGTACAGACCTATAATTCCCAATAATTTTCCTATTAAATAAATAAACATGTTTTGTTGATGTCATAAACCCGGTTGACCATATTATAAAGATCCAGTAAGCCGGATGAATGCTTTATATTCACCACAAATTCTAAACAAACATTTAGTTATCAATAACTTACGCAATGTTTATTAATATGTTTGCATTTGGGTTATTGCAATGTTAACACGAATGCAATTTAACAGCTAAATAATTGGGAACGGGTGACTGCAATCATAAGAAATCATGCTTCAAAACATACAGTAACAGTCAGTTAAGCTTGTTAAGCCTGTTTTTAAAAGGTTTTACCATTATTAGTACAGGTCTGCCTGGTAAAAGACATGAATACTTGCCTTGGGCCGGCTAGTATAGTTGAAAATGAACCAATAATAATAATAAATATTAGTTATTCAGATCATGTGTTTATGATTTGATTCGGCACGTGCTTTGTTTAATGCCACCTAAATCCATTTTTATGGGAACGGAAATTATAACTAAAATTTTGAACGATTTGACCCAGTTACTGGCCGCAGAGCTTAACCCCCGCGCCATTAGTTTCGGGTTTGAAAAAATAGCGGCATTATTATACAAAGAAAATTTATCCATTAAAAAAATAGACTGTAAAGAATATTATGAAGATGGTGACCTGTCGCTTATTTTTTTAATGAAAAATGAAGCATTGGCAAATGGCCAGTTTGAGCAGGCATCTAAATTCCGTTTTATTGAATTAGAATTACTACACGAGAAAGGCGATAATGAGTTTACTCAATTAAGAATTGAGCCCTGGTCATTTGAATACAGAAATAACTGTTTTATTTTTCATTTTAATAAAAAAAAGGAAAATCAACGGCTAATCGCCAATTTGATCGAGGGATATAACCTGGTTCATCAAAACTATTCTACTAACAAAATGCTCTTTTGCTAAATACTTACCAAAAAGATGCAGCTCCACATTAAATCTGTATTTTAATTGTCTTCCCTAACCTCCATAAAACGATAAGGATCAATCGACAAAAATTTATTAACTCCTGTTGGGTATTCACCCATCTCAAGGGCAAAAAACTGGTTGGCCTCCCTCACCTGCCATAGGTATAGTTTGGTAGCAGAATCACCGGGCATGAATATTTCGGGGAGCATTTCTTTTAATAGTCCATTCCAGCACGCTTCTTTTAATTTTTCATTTCGGGGAAGGTTTTTTGAGTTGTCTGGTATATCAATTTCAGTGTATTGCCTGGAAGCGAACCCGGTACCTGTCATTAATAATATTTCCTGTTGCGCAGAATTATTTTTCATATAATGATATTTAAAGTGCTTAACCATTAGACGCAAAACTCATTAGTTTAGCAACAAACGAATTCGGAACTTTTTGTTAATTGTAACCTTAGGAAGTTCTGCGGGTGTTTGCGCTACTTGGGAGGAAGATAAACTTTACGCAATGAAGCGGAAACCCAGGCCAGACAAACTAGACAATTTATTCAGGTGGATAAACTGGCTGCACGGTTTTATATTGCATTGCGTAAACAACCACTTTCCATTCCCGGAATCGAGTGGCTTTTTTGATGGTCCATTTTTAATCAGGTTTCTTAAAAGCTTTATCTGTTAACATGGATTTATTGAATAGGTAATATTTACCATCTTTGTTATTGCGCCAGTAACGGTGTCCCTGCAAGTCATAGTAATATCTTCCATCCACACTTTTATTGGCAAACTTATCATTCACTACAATTACTTTGGGTATTGATTCTTTCGGCTTTCTTTTTATTACCGCTTTTTTTACAACTAATGAATCAATCCTTTTGGCTGGCAGGGTACTGTCTTTATTTTCAACAGGGGGAGTGACTGTGGTGGTGGGATGGGCTTTTTTGCTGCAACCCTGAACAGCCATAAAAAGAAAAGCGATTACAGCGAATGTGAATATTTTGAGCATTTGTTTCAATTTTCATTTTTATGTCAACAACTTTACCAAAAACTGTTAATACCGGAACACCTGCAATTGCTATTACTGAACGTGGTGGTGGCGAAAAACTTTGAAAACTGCAACTCCCGCTGATGTATAATTTTCAGATCAATTACGACCCGGCTATTTATTCAAACCTGCAATAAGATTGATGGTAAGCGCCACCACGAATGTATTAAGTGCAAACGCCAGTAAGCCATGAGCCAGTGCCGTTCTCCGGATCTTACGCGAACTGATTTCAACATCAGAAACCTGGAAAGTCATTCCAATTACAAAAGCAAAATATGCAAAGTCGAGGTAGTCCGGGCTTTCTTCATCGGGAAAGTTGAGCGCGGTAGTGTGTGGTGTATCATCTTTTCCTTCAAAATAATACATATGAGCATAATGAAAAGTAAAAATCGTGTGTACCATTACCCAGGAAACCACCATACCTGTGATAGATAAAACTACAGTTAATACTGCTGTGTCCGGCGATTGACTTTTTGAGATTATTAAGAGTAAAACTGTGAACATGCTGGCAAAAGAACTTACTAAAATACTGATCATCACAAAAAGACGGCTTCCGTCTTCTTTATTTGCCTGCTTTTTGATTTCCGCAACAGGGCGGGTAAATATAACGATCCAACCGGTAACGATAAATGAGAGCGCAAAGGCGTCCCAAAGAACAGTAACGGTAAGCGCTTCATTCAGATGAAAGTTACGGACGAATAAAAAAGTAATCAACGACATCGCAATACTCAATAATATTCGCTGTAACGGATGCATTCGCAGGAATATATTTCCTCCTTTTTTTTTATGCAAAGTATATGTCATACTAATTAAAGCTTTAAGCGTTCGGATCTTCCTTAAAATATACAGCCTTTTTTCTATATAAATTTTCACCGGTACGATGAATGGTCACAAACTTACCTTTCCTAAAAAAATAAGACCCCTGCGATTTTGCAATAAACGATTATATTTTAAAATACAAGCAACCAATTGCCGGATAAAATCCGGCATATCCGAATTCCTTATTGCATTGAAAAAAACAGCACTCCGGGAATCAAATTAAATACATACTCCGCTAAACAGCTTTCCCAAACTATTTTGCAGTTTAAAGTTACTATTCTCAAAATAAACCCGTTGATGATAAATTTTTTAATCTTTGCTTTTAATTTTTAATTTTAATCAAAGGATCAAAAGAAAAAAGTAAATTAGCAAAGGAAAAATTTTCAAAAGCGGCAATAGCTCAGTTGGTAGAGCATTAGCTTCCCAAGCTAAGGGCCGAGGGTTCGAATCCCTTTTGCCGCTCAAAATTTCTCTTCCACCCCACAGGGATTTAGTCCATATCAAACGAAAAATCATTCAGATCAACCGTTAAATAACAGGTTCTGTTAACCGGTATTTTCCCTAAAAAGAATGTTGTTTTTTATACGAGAAATACAAGTATAAAAAAACCATATTTATTTGTACCTTATACGTTTAGCTTTTGCTGCTCTCTTCAAACCATTATATCCTGCCCGTTGATTCTATTAATCAATCTTAAAAAAATTAATGTTATTACTCATTCTTAAAAAGAAAATATTATGAAAAAAATTACTGTAAGTACCCTTGTATTGTTTGTTTTGTTATGTTTCATGTTTTCTGCAATGGCCCAAAACCTCACCGCAGCAAAAGCCAAAACCACTGCAACAAAGAAAGCTGCGGTTAAAAAAACAATGACCTGGACAACCAAATCCGCGGCGGCACTTGAACTGGCGGAGCAGGGTGCCAGGTATGTAATGAATATTGAATTTGCCCAGGCCTATGAAAAATTCTCCGCGGCTTTAAAACTTGATCCCGATTTTACGGTTGCCCTGGCATTTATGTCAAACATCACCGTTGGAGAAACAAAAAAGGATTTCATTCAAAAAGCGATCAGCAGCGCTGCTAATAAAACAGCAGGAGAAAAATTATTTGCATCACTGGCAGATCCAAATAATTCGGAGGCAGTAAACAGGGAAACCTGGGCAAAATTACATGATATGTTTCCAGACGGGACCATGATCGGCAATTTCTATGTTATCACCAGGGCCACGCCGGAAGAACGGTTTGCGGCCGCAGAGGATTATATAAAGAAGTTTCCTGAATCAGCAGCTATGTACAATACGATCGCGTACTATTATATGCTGGATAAAAAAGATATGGAATCGGCCAAAAAAAACTTTGAGAAATATATAGAACTTTATCCAACAGGCTGCAATCCCTATGATTCAATGGGTGAATATTACCTTAGCAACGGGGATAAGGAAAATGCTAAAAAGTACTATTCACTGGCACTTGATAAATACCCTTTCAATATAAGTTCAGTAAATGCACTCGATAAAATGAAGGAGGAGAAAAAAATAGAACCAGCCCAATAATAGCTGTAGAAACAGGAAGGGTAATGATAAAGCAAATCCAACTAATTGTAAACGATAACCTGTTTGCGGGAACCAACAATTCCGCAGAATACGATTAATCATTAACCCGGATCAGCAATTGCTGATGATGGGTGCTCCATGCTGATCTTTTTGACTATCGGCATTCAATACGCAACCATTATTAAACTCATAATCTATCACCCGGTAATTAATTTCTTATGCCAGACAAACCAAAGCTGCTCGTCCGTTTAAAAACCAGTTCCCGTGATTTTGACTTCGGTAGCAAAGACCTTATTATCGCAGAGGAAAATGATCCGATCAAAATTGTTTCCGCCAATGCTGTTGCCATTAGCCCCTGGGATGATGCACACGAAGCGATAAATGAAAACCCGGATTACTCATTTGCAGAACCTGATATTGAATCGGGGGAGGCTTTTTATAAATACCGGGAGGAGATTGAAGAAAAGGGTGACACGTCTAAAGAAGATTATTATAAATTTATTGATTACTGGCCCAGTCCTTCCAGGCCTTCTATCTGGCACCTTGGACAGGATTTTTCACAATTAAAAATGGCCAGGGAAGAAGTTGCTGCCCTGCCCAACAAAAAAGTGGTCCGCATTGCTCATTTTGATACCGGTTATTCAAAAAAACATCTTTCTTTCCCTGCAATAAAGAACCTGATCCGGACGGATCTGCAGAGAAATTTTGTAGAGGGGGAGGAAGACAGATGGAACAATGCGGAGGACAAGTTTGAAAGTGGCACTTTAAAAATGCCCGGACATGGAACGGGTACTTTAAGCATTCTTGCCGGCGGTAAACTTTCTATCAGTAATTTTGATTTTGATGATTATCTCGGGCTGTACGACAGTATCGAAATAGTTCCGGTACGGATCGCCAAAAGCGTGGTTTTGTTTAAGTCCGGTTCATTTGTAAGAGCGCTTGACTATGTAGTAAATGAATTGAACCGGGAGGAGAACAACCGCGTTCATATAATTACCATGAGTATGGGTGGAGTAGCGTCCAGGGCCTGGGCAGACCTGGTAAACCTGGCTTATGAAAAGGGTATCTTTATGGTAACGGCCGCCGGTAACAATTTTAATAAACTGCCCACCCGTACCATGATCTACCCTGCCCGCTTTAACAGGGTAGTTGCGGCATGTGGTGTTACTTTCGACCAGTCGCCATATGCTAAACCAAAAGGTGCAGGCAGCTTTTATATCATGGAAGGAAATTATGGCCCACAATCACTTATGAATACAGCGATTGCCGCATATACCCCTAATGTTCCCTGGGCCACTTACCGGTTTGACGATGTGGTGGGCATACGTGGCGATGGTACCTCTTCAGCAACGCCGCAGGTAGCATCGGCCGCTGCTTTATATTATCTGAAATATTTTGAAGAACTGGAAGCCTTGCCTGAACCCTGGATGAGGGTAGAAGCGATCCGTAAGGCCATGTTTGAATCGGCGGCTAAGGAGATTAACAATGACGATGGAAATTTTGAAGATGATTACCAGAAATATTTTGGCAATGGTATCCTTCGGGCGGCGGCGATGCTTGAGGTAAAAGTTGCTTCGCCCAATGACCTTTTGAAGCAGGATAAAGACAGGGTTTCTTTCCCTTTTTTTAAAGTGATCTTAGGTCTCAAAGCAATGGAAGAACCGGAGAATCCGGAAGAAGAAATGCTTGAAACAGAATTGATGCAACTGGTTTTAACGGATGAGACCTTACAAAAAATAATGCAGGACGAGGAAAAGAAAATGGACGATCTGGATAAAGAAGAAAAAATTGCTTTGGCCGCAGCGGTTATTAAAAATGAAAAGGCCTCTGAAAAATTAAAGGAGCGAATGCAGATGCTGATAAACCAGTTGAATTTGTAATAATCCCAGAGCTAGTGTTAAGTTAAGTGTGAATTGTCCATTGTGACGATTCCATTTTTTACTATTTCCTATTCACAAATCAAAGCGTCGCTTTACGGTTAATAAAATACCAGCATGGCTGAATAATCTTCACAGCGATTCTACGATTAAATAATTCAGGCAAACAGTTTACCCCTCCGGGGGCTTATCTGTTACTTTATTATCTTCAAACGGGCTGTACCTTGACAGATAATTTTTCCTTTTCTACCTTTAATTAAGTAACCCGCTATTTTGTGAAGTTTGCATTACAAATCCCCAATTCTCAGGCATGTTTACCTGGTAAGGGGGGAGGCGCAGATGGTTGTTGAGTTTGCCCTTCCTGCGGTGGAGGGCTATTCAACCGGTTGTATATAAGAACCAAAGATTCCCTGTTCAAAAAATAATTCATGTGATCGCAGGCGACTTCATGCACGGCAGGCTTTATTTTCCATGAATCTGTAGTTTGTAAAGTACTGATGCTTTCATCCGTTACAGCGATATCATTGGCCTTTTTAAAAAGCACTGCATCAAGCGCATCATACACCCCCCGTTTTTTTACCCGCTTCAATAATTTACTGATAAGATTAGACGTATCATCATAATTTACAATGATCTGCCGGGTATTGCCCATAATGACGGTATAAGGGATTTCAGGCGCTATTCCTGTATTCAAAACCTTGTAAATACCTGTTTTGGGATCCATCTGTTTAATGGTAACCTGTATGTTTGAAGCCAGTTTACCAATCCCGGATAATAGGAACATCCAGGGCTTAAGCGCTGCAGACCCATTGATGGCATAAGTAAGTAGTGTATCCGCCATATCCCTAACATCTGCCCAGGGCGTTCCGTTATTAGGGGTGCCCAGCATCACCAAATGGGTAACTACTTTATCACCTCCCGTTTTTTCAATAAAATAACGGCTTACCAAACCACCCATTGAATGCGCAATAATATACAGGTTTTTTGTATGGCCGGCCTGTAACCCAACTTCGGCTAGCCTTTCTCCGAGTTTTTCAGCCGTTTGTTCAATTGTTGTATTCAGATTTTCATAATCAAAGGCCAGTACCAGGGTATTTTTCTTTTTTCTAAGGCTATTGCCATGGGTATCTAATGAAGTCCTTATGCATTTTACCATTGCTTCTGTATCGCCGATAATACCATGAATGAAAAGTAGAATGTTATCGGCCGCTTTCACTTCTTTCGCAACGATTGCACGGTCACTTTCATATTTTACTTCCAGGTCATCGCCTACTTCCACAATGGCTAAACGAGGATATTCATAATTAAATCCCAGCTTTTGCCCGATCGCTTTTTGAAAATAAATCTTTATAGATCCCAGGAAACTCTTTTGGGTAATTGCGGCATCAGAGGCAGTTTCTTCAGGGAGGGTTTCAATGTATATTTTCCCATCCGCACCCGTATAACCTACCGGGTAATATAATTTTGTTTCCGGATCATATCCAATGGGGATGATATGGTCTTCATCAGCCGACCTGGTTGCAGCAGTTTGAATGATGAGCGGGTTATCGGCATTCACCACATCCCTGTTGGTAACATCACTGAGTTCCAATACATCCATGGGCGTTCCGGACGTGGTGCCGTCTGAAACAAGATCGAAGGGTACCAGGAAAGAATTACTATTGGCCTCATGGGGCGGAGCAATAAAATTAACCGGCATGATGCCTTTTGTTGCAAGTGATTTTACATTTTGGCCTACCGAATTGGAAAGATAATCATAGACCCTTGAAATCTTATCTGAGCCGATAATACTTACTTTAGCTTTTAATTGCGCGTGTGCTTCAATACTGATACCATCCAATCGGGTTGCCTTGCCCGTGCTCATCTCAGTTTCTGCAATAGGCATTATTATTCTAAAGCCAATCGTTTCCGTTTTCCATTCCTTCGTGGAAAAGGGCCTGGATGCCTGGTTTCCGCCCGGACTTTTTGACCTGGTTCCTTTTTCCATGTCCTTTGTTTTTGCCGGGTTTAGTTCCACCCCCTCCTGCTCCAAACCATCCATTGGAATTTTATCCGTGGAAATAAAAAGTTTTAGATACTCTGTAGTTTCATTATACCCCAGTTGATGGTATTCATTGTTAATAGACATATAGATAATATCAGTAGGGTTGGTATTCTTTGTAAACAATAACCAACCTTCGCCCCCCGGCCTGATCTCCATTTTGCTTTCAAAATAGTCGATGGTTATACCGTAATTAAACTCAAGATAAGCATTGGATATCCACAATGTTTGCTGACTGGTATTGCTGATCAATAACTTAAATGCCGGGTTATTCCATTCTGCACCAACCTTTGTATAATAAAGATCATTTAAAACTTTTATCTCCTTTACTTCTTCAAAATCGCCTGGCGTAGTGGATCTAAATAGTTTTAGATGATAATCTTTATTGGATAATTGGGATGCCGGATTATTAAATTCCTGCAGATGTAACCATTTGGCAACGGTTTCCACATCATTTAAAAAACTTACCGCTTCGGTATTGTCAGTAACTTTTTTGGTTTTAAAAACAGGCGTTTCAGTACCGGGTAATGTTATATAAGCCTCAGATTGGTTATTGGAACGAATAACGTATTGCCCCGGCCCATCCATTAAAATTTGCACAACCGCGGAAGGTGACTGATCCTTTTCTTTCTGAATAAGTGATTTTATTGTGGGGTCAATACCTGGCGCAAACGAAAGCTTTATTTGCTTTTGATTCGGCTGTCTTTCAACAGATGCAAAATAGGTTTTACCAATTTCTCCTAATTCTGGCTGGGTCCTGATTGTTGAAAAATCCGGGGAAGGGCTTCCAGTTACTTCGGAATCACACAGTCCGTTGATACTGATCCTGTCGCCAATTGATACATTGTGCATTGATCCCGCCTTAATGCTCCATTTATATTTAGGGTCATAGTAAACCAGGTACTCAGGATTAAAAACGGAAACTTCCTGTGATAAAAATATTTTTTCCTTTTCCGCAGGTTGTAATTCGCCGTTAATATTGATATCCGGGTTTTGATCGGGTACGATGTTTTTTACCAGGATAAGGGTTTTATCCATCAGCTCTTTATAGCTTATCTTTCCACCACAGTTATACAATGTTTTTATGAATGAATGGGTGAACGCGCCCCGCTTTTTCCCATCGATGGTAAGCTCCTTCGATGTCTGGCTGTCTCTTGAAGCCGCAAGATGTATATGATTACCCCTGCTTACGGTAACCCTTTTATTACCGGTTAATTCATCTTTTGAAATGTGGTAGGCCTTTAATTTTTTATCGTCCCGTTCAATAAAAAAATCATATCCCAGGTAATCTTCCGGGTTTAACGGTACCGATAAATTTCCTGATACCATCCTTTCTGTAATTCCGCTATCATCAATTGCTTTGGTGATCGTTCCGCAATGGCAACAGTCTGTGATAGCAACAAAGGTAACTCCGGGTTTATCAATCATTGTTTTCCAGATAAGAAAACTCATTTCCTTATCCACCAGGTCCCTGCCGCCGGGTAACCTGCTGTCCTGGCATACAAAGGATTGAACAAAGCCGCTGGTGTCGGTCCAAAACTCCTGCGGCGCAGGAGAAAATGAACCATGTCCGCTATAATAAAATAAACAAATATCTCCGTCCGTAGCCGTTTCAAAATGATCAAATGAAGCGATCATATTGTTACGGGTAGGTTTATCGGGATCATCATCCGTGAGGCGTTTAAAATGGAGGGAATTGCTTTTCCCATAGATAGTGGTTAAACATTCGGCTACTGCGTTTACATCATTAATACAACCCTGTAATGGTTTAACGGGGTAGTTATTAATACCTACCAACAGGGCAAATATATTGGCCATATCATTTATTTTTTAGCTTGAAAAAAAATGTATTATAACGCATGGGGTGTCTGGTATTTATCATGGGGTGTGCGCAATTGTGGACATGTGAAATATTTTTTAGGCTTGCTGAAAAAGTATGATATGCTATCTGTGCTAAGAGGTTAAATTTTAATTGTTTTGAAATACCAGGATTAATAGAAAGCACTAAGAGGATATTGGATAACAGGTATAAAAAAGCGGCCAAACAATCAATTCTATATTCTATTAGCAGAGCAATATAATTCCATCATACTATGGTCTCAAATTTTCATAAATATACATATCAAAAACAATAAGGAGTTATTTTGCAGTTTATATTTTGTCGGCTTGTCTTTAAAATGACCGGTAATAATAACGGTTAGCAGGAGCTTGTTTTTCTATTTTTTATCTTTTCTTTTTTGTACGGAGGTTGCATGAATACCTTATCTTACTTCATCTGCCCGTGCATTCAGAACCTACCACTGATAAATTAAATTCATACAGCCCCCTTAAAATAATACCTTTGAAATAGCAGGGAGCCTATTTTATAATTTCATTTGAACCTTCGTTAATATGTCTGTAAATCGTATTCTGGCATTTAGCAGTTCCAAGGTGGGTAACAGTGGTTACCTGGAGACTGTTACACCGGTAATTAAAAAATTTCTGGGTGAAAAGGTGCTGAATATAGCATTCATCCCCTTTGCTGCTGTAGCTAATAATTATGTTGAATATGCACTGCTTGTGAAAAACGGATTGAAAGGTTTATCTTTTTCGATGGAAACCGTTATGCCCGGTAATGCAAAAGAAGTAGTTGAAAGAGCAGAGGTAATATTGGTTGGTGGAGGCAATACTTTTAAATTGCTTCATGATATCTACGACTTTAAATTGCTGGATATTATTCGTGATAAAGTAAATAACGGTGTGCCCTATATTGGATGGAGCGCCGGATCAAATATTACGGGACCAACTATTGGTACCACCAATGATATGCCGGTAATAGAACCCAAAAGTTTTAACGCCCTCGGATTATTCCCGTTCCAGATCAATCCGCATTATACCAACCGGAAACTGGCAGGGCATAATGGAGAAACCCGTGACCAGCGACTGGAGGAATTTATCCAGCTAAATCCCGGCGTACCGGTTGTGGGGTTGCCTGAAGGAACTGCTCTAAAGCTGGAAAAAGGGATACTTGGATATATCGGTCAGCTACCGGGAGTTATGCTTTACACAGGAGACAATGCTGAAATAGTTCGAAAAGAAGTTAACATAAATGATGACCTTTCGTTTTTATTATGATTATCAGGCGCAAGTTTTTTTGAAAATTTTCTTATGATGTTTGTTTTAATTTAATTTCCTTACTTAAATTATAAATCCCTGCTATGTCTCAAAAAGTACGCCTGGTCACTTCAATTTTTCTAATTGTATTTACCGCAGCCTGTAATGATTCTGCAAACAAGTCAAATACCGGCAATGTACTGTCCGCTTTTAGTGCTGATAGTTTGGGCAGGCATATAGCTGTTCTTTCCGGCGATGATTATATGGGACGCAAACCCTTTAGTGAAGGCGAATCCAAAACGATCAGCTATTTACAGGAGCAGTTCCGGGTTGCAGGACTGGAGCCAGGTAATGGTACCAGTTACCTGCAGGAAGTTCCCATGGTGAATATCACTACAACGGCTGCACCAACCATGCATGTTCATTCTGCAATAGTTGACTTTAACCTGCAGGGGCGCGATGATTATGTGATATGGACGGACAAGACAGATTCCGTGGTTTCATTCAACAATGATGAGATGGTATTTGCAGGATATGGTGTAGTAGCGCCGGAATATAACTGGAACGATTATGCCGGACTGGATGTAAAAGGAAAAATCGTACTGATACTGGTAAATGACCCGGGTTTTAATGCGGGGGATAGCAGTTTGTTTAAAGGTAAAACAATGACGTATTATGGGCGCTGGACCTATAAGTTTGAAGAGGCTGCCAGGCAGGGAGCGAAGGGGTGCCTGATTGTTCACAATACGATTGCCGCGGCCTATCCTTTTAAAGTGGTGCAAAATAATTGGAACACTTCAAAATTGCATTTGGACGAACGGGGCAAAAACAAAAAATATTCGGATATCATCGGTTGGATAAGCAGTGAGGCAGCCCATAAATTACTGGCCGCGGCTGGTATGGACAGTAGTTTATTTGTTAAGGCAGATAAACTTGGTTTTAAAGGCAGCCTCCTGAATATTAAACTAAGCACCAGCATGCAGGTAAAAGCAACCTACGATAAATCACAAAACGTAATTGGTAAAATCACCGGTAGTAAATATCCCGATGAAACCATCATCTATACGGCACATTGGGATCACCTGGGTATTGGGGCGCCTGATGAAAATGGAGATAGTATTTATAACGGCGCTTTAGATAATGCCAGCGCAACAGCAGGCTTATTGGAACTTGCCCGCGGGTTTAAAAAATCAGGCCGCATCCCCGAACGTACCATCATCTTTTTGTCAGTAACCGCAGAAGAACAGGGCCTTTGGGGATCTGCCTTCTACGCGCAAAATCCCCTGTATCCGATCAATAGAACGGTAGCCAATATAAATATGGACGGACTGAACTGGTTTGGCAAAACAAAAGATGTTATAGTTATTGGAGAAGGACAGTCGGACCTCGAAGATTATTTGAAAGAAGAAGCTGCTAAAGTTAACCGTTATATCTCTTTTGATACACATCCCGAAGCCGGTTCTTACTACCGCAGCGATCATTTTAATTTTGCAAAAGTGGGTGTACCGGCACTTTACATAAAGGTGGGCACTGAGGCAATTGGAAAAGAGAAGGGTTTTGGTCAAAAAATGATTGATGATTATGTAAAAAATAATTATCATCGACCCAGTGATGAATACAATGCCGCCACATGGAACCTCGATGGAGCAATTGAAGACCTTCAATTGTTATTTAATATCGGGCACCGCCTGGCTTTTAATCATCAATGGCCGGAATGGAAAACAGGGTCAGAATTTAAAGCCATCAGGGAAGCTAAAAAATAGCGGCTTGACAATGTTGGTTTTAAAAATAATCCTTGTGCGGCTTGGTCGGCTTTCCCGTTTTTCACCCTGCCCCAAATGTACCGGTGTTATTTACTTATTTAAACAAGGCATCCATTTTTATCTCTTTTTGAACAAGGCCGGGACAATTCAATAAATTTTTTACGCCATAAGTTGTTACCATTGTCAGGAACAAGGTTTTACGGGTTTTAGTATTACCCCGAAATACTTTCAATTTATTTTCCAGTTCATTGGCGTATTTTTTTGATATCTCATATTCATCGATGGAGAATTTTATTTCACAAACATTGATACATTGGTCCTGCCGGTCAATCAGTAAATCAATCTGCGCTCCCTGTTCCCCGGTTTGAGGCCTGTAACGCCACATTGATATTTCAGTATGAACGCTTTCAATTCCCAATGACCTTTTAAGCTGCAAGCCATGTTTCATGCAAACACTTTCAAATGCAGTCCCACTCCAGCTTTTCCAGGATGTTCCCGCGGTAAACCTGGACCAGGTTCCCGGTCCGGCAAACTTGCTGTTCTCTATAAATTTTACATAAAAATGGGAATATTCATCTGTTAATTTATAGATGCTGTCTTTGGATGTTCTGTCGAAAGGGATATACGGTGTAATAAATCCCGATTCGGTCAATTCTTCCAGTATTTGCGTGGTCCCCCCGCCGGAACTTAATTTGGAGGCCTCGATGATCCCGTTGCGGGTGAGGCCAACCCCTTTTTTCGCCAGCGCCCTTATCACTTCCATATGATAAGTGGCATCATCAAACACGGAAAGAAACAGGTTCTTAAATTCTTCAAACAACAATCCGTCTTTTGTGAAGCAGGTTCTGTCAATGACCTGTATGGCACTCTCCCCTGTTTCAACTTCTTTTAGATACTGCGGGATACCGCCCATTACCATATAAAGCTGAAGAAGCTGATATTGGTCAAGGTTTATTTTCCGTTCTCTTAAAAAAGCCGCTGTTTCCGCGAGCGTAAAAGGTAAGAGCCTTATTTTCCTGGTTACCCTGTTGTGTAAACCGCCCCTGTTATTAATTACTTTTTGTATCATCCAGGCAGCAGCCGATCCACAAATGACAACCACGAGATTTGGCTGCCGCGACGCCCATGTATTCCAGAAATTTTCAAATGCCTGCATAAAGCCGGAACGTGGTGTATTGATCCAGGGGAATTCATCAAAAAATATTATCTGGCGCCCCTTTTTTATTACCGGGGTTAAGTAATCTGTCAACATGTTGAAGGCCTGTAGCCAGGTGCCCGGTTTTGCCAGGGGTAAGCCAGCCACTTTTGACATGGCCCCACCGAAATTTTCCAGTTGCAATTCAAGCGAAGCATTGTGAATGCCTGAAAATTCAAATGCAATTTGTTTTTCAAAAACATTGCGTATCAAAAATGTTTTGCCCACCCTGCGGCGCCCGTAAACCGCTACCAGTTCAGGCTCTGCTGATTCTAATATCTTTGAAAATATACCTTGTTCTTTATCTCTTCCAATTATCTTTTCCATTGTTTACCTGTTTTGTAAACGGCCAAATGTACAACAAACAATGTTGTAGTGGCGGGTTATAAAGGTTTATATCCCGCCAAATCTACTGCAAAAAACATAGTTCTGGCGAATTATAAATATTCTATATCCCGCCAAATGTACTGCAAAAAACACAGTTTTGGCGAATTATGGCAATAATCTTATAGCCGATATGGCCGCTAATAATTCCTGTCGATTTGCTTAGTTTGTTGCTGTGTTATAAGGCCGTCAATACAAGGTATAGATAGTTAAAGCGCTGATTAATGTAAATGCAGAACAGAAGTTAGGTTGCTTTTAGCAAACCGGGTCAATTGTAAGGAACCTTTTGTATCTCCCGAAAAATAATTTAATTCAATAAAAAAAGTACCCGTTTTCGGTGCATCAATCTACTGCTGAACGATTGAAAAATCCCTGAAATAAGCCACTTATATTTTATTCCGGCGAGTTCCACCTGGAAATATACCGTTTCAACTGTTTTAATTGTTTATTGACCTTTAGTGGGTCAAAACTTTCAGGATCATATTTTTTACCCACCCAGATTTTTGTTTCTTTGTATTCCGGATGTTTTTTATTCTGCAGGATTTTTAATATGTTATAGAACCTCCCTATTCCTCCACAATCCTCAGGCGGGCAATTCAACTGGCCGCTGATACATGCAGGATAAATGCCATTATCATTTTTATCTACCGCATGTTTAAGCTCAATTTCGTGTAGCCATCCATCACCAAAGTCGTAGTTATAAAGGAAGTTGTCTTTTTCTAATGAAACAACATCTTTCAGCAAAGTTTTATTTGCATCTAAACGCAGGTTACTACCGTATTGTTCCCCGTTTTCTTCGATCATACCAACCCGGTATCCATCGAGGTTAAACTCAAATAAATGGTAATTTTTCCAGCCCATCGCAATTTGAATAATATGGTGCAATTCAAAAAACGAGGTTTCTTCATTTACCAGGATACTTCTCCAAATCAATGGCTTTGATCCTTGTAGTGAAACATGTAACTGAATTATCTCTTTCATCTGCAGCTAATTGGATACAGCTAAATTACGAATATTGTGAGATCGTCAAATTTTTATTGCGCGTCATACCGCTGATTCGTAAAAAATGAAAAAATTTTTACTTAGGAAAATATGCTTCCCCTTTTAAACATCCATTTTAACACACAATTCGGTGAAACCACATTTCCGGCATTCTGCCGATTCCCTATCTTTTAAAAGAAAAAAATTAAACGGCCTGCATTTTGAAATGACCATATTTGCCAGGATTTTTTAACTAGCGCTGCGTGTGTGTACCTATATACAGTAAACGCATCACCCCAATTGAAAAGGCGAAATTTAGTCTCTGTTCTTACCCACTATACCCTATCTTTATTCCTCCATGTGAAACATGTTTTGCTGAAGCTATCTACCTTGCGCTCAAAAACTATAACGGTAGGGAACCCGGTTACTTATTCTGCCGGCAATAATAAATCGATATGCAGAATCTTGACACTATGAATGAATCTTTTGAAATTCCGGTTATGTACAAAGAACAGCAATTATTTTTTACAGCCCGGCTGATAGCAATGGGATATGTGCATAAATTCAAGGTGGACGTGTATGGGCAGGAACTTTTTTTCGAGCAGGATGACTGCGGGCAATACCGGGCGCTTGTAGATCCCATCAACCTGCAAAAGGCAAATAAAACAGATGTGGATCTATTAAAAGTAATTGCCGCCTCAATCGAATCTATTTTAGCATAAGGAGATTTTTTTGTTCCGTACTCAATAATAAACGCTTCTCATAAAAAGAATTTATCTAAACCAGTAAACCCGGCAATATTAGAAAATGCCTAATTTGCCTTTGTAAAATAATGTGATGAGCTATTATGTTTGCACAAATAGAATACCCTCAAAATTTGCTACCGGAAGAATTGGATAAATACCTGGCCAATGGATGGTTTAGGATGCGCCAAACCATTTTCACAACCAATTTCCTTCATTTTAATAACCTTTTTTATTCAGCTATATGGCTAAGAGTGGTGCTGAACCATTCCATTCATGATAAAAAGTATATATCCCTCAACAAGCTAAACAAAGGTTTCAGAACTGAAATTAAAAAATCTGCCATTGAAGGAATTACCCCTTCGCACGAAACGCTCTACCAGCATTACCGGAAATCCATTTCTTTTGAGATTTCACCTTCACTTTATGAATTGCTGTTTGGCAATGAAGCCTACAGCAGGTTTAATACCTATGAAGTCAATATATACCATCATGACACATTGATTGCGGCCGGCTTCTTCGACCTTGGTAAAAAAAGTGCGGCAGGTATTTGCTGCATCTATCACTCGGGATATAAAAAATACAGCCTGGGCAAATACCTGATATACCTAAAAATGGATTTTTGCATCCGCAGTCAGCTACAATATTTTTACCCTGGTTATATGGTACCCGGTTACCCGGCTTTCGACTATAAGCTTGAAATAGGAAAAGCTACCCTTCAATACCTGCAGTTATCCTCTCAGCAATGGCTATCGTATCCCGGGCTTGTACCTTTTTTAGATCCGCTGCATCAAATGGTTGAAAAGTTGGGTAAATTACAGTTTTGTCTTGAAAAAAATAACGTTTACACAACACTCTTATATTATAAGTTTTTTGAAGTCAATTTAGATCCTTCTTATTACGGACAAGAATTATTTGATTTCCCGGTTTTTCTGTATTGCTTTCCTAATACGGAAACTTCCCATTACAGGATTATTATATATAATGTTTGCGATACCAAATATTACCTTCTTCAATGTAGTTCAATTATCAACATTGATTTTCAACAGGTTATTCCCCCAATTTTCAATTCGGATGTATTGAAGGTTGAAAGGGTGTTATTTGCTACAGCAATTCCCGTGGAAATCTGCACCCATTTATCCGGGATATTAAAACACGATGGATCGGCGTGATCGTTACGATTTTGCAGTCACTACCGAAAAAAATCTTTGCGGCTTTACCTGCACAAAACTGGGGGAAAATACCGCCAGAT
Source organism: Ferruginibacter sp. (assembly GCA_014379625.1). Classification (GTDB taxonomy): domain Bacteria; phylum Bacteroidota; class Bacteroidia; order Chitinophagales; family Chitinophagaceae; genus Ferruginibacter. The sequence continues at coordinate 113,304 of JACMLJ010000095.1, forward strand.
GGTTTTCTTGTAAAGATTTTGGGATTCGTTTTTTAACCCCTTGCAATTAAACGATGCGCATATCAATTTTCATTCCTTTTCCAAATCCTATTGGCAAAAATGCGCTGAAAATATCCGAAAATGAAAAACCCCGTACATGCTTAAGCCTATTACAAAGCTAAAATTGATCCCGGCATCTATTAATTGTAACAAACAAGATAGTGGCAATTTCCTATAACAAGAGAGTAAAAAAATTAAATCCCGCGCCGCTGATTATTTGGATGAAGGTATTTTTATTTGTTTTTGTATATATAAAATTTTAGTGCTAATTTCACTTTCACTAACCACATTGTTTTTACCCTTACATCCGACGCAAAGCCTTTTTTCCATTATTTTTATTCAAAACTACAGGCATATTTTTTGCTGTAATATTTTACTTAGGTGTTTTGATATCCTTGCCGGGTATCTCTCCTGAAATATTCGCTTTTTTCCAAATATCTCCGATAAAAAACCGCGGGTTCTTTTTTTCGTTCTGCCAGTATTGCCGTTGATGGCTAATACATGTTAACATTCCCGAAAAATTTAATCTGATACCATAATAAATATCGTATGTAAACCCTTGAAAACTGTTGCCTTTTATGTCACTTTTAAAATAAAAACCATGGAAAATTTTTACACCTCCTACACTAAAATAATAGAGAATAAAACCTACTATTTTGTAAAAAAATACCTGATATTTCCTGAGTTTACTGATGTATCCCCGGTATTGGAAAACTATGGTATGCATACAGATTTCAACAAGGCTTGCAGCATTGCACAGATAAATGATCCTCAAGTCAGGAAACACCTATTGAATGAGGCAGAAGGAACTATTCAACATGCAAAAGTGATTGATTTAAATATTGCCAATTTTGCCGGAAAATCAGCAACCAGTTAATTCTAATTAAATCTTGACATGACCTTTACCACATCATTATTTCGTTTATTTACGAATGCGAGTTAAAATAGTTTTCTGAGTTTCGGTCAAAGGAAAACATCTTTGTGATAAATCTTGTTTTTAATTAGCTGTAGTTGCTCCTGCCATTTATTCATTTCCGCACCAACAATCCATCTTTTGGAGCCAGTTTTTATTTTCCTTTCAATAAGTGTTTTGAACCGTTGCTTTTCGTGACCCCCTTTTTTATTGTTAACAAAATTATTAAAATAGTGCAGTGTTATCGTCCCAATCAATCGTTTCAACAGGTGCAACCATCGCTACGCAAAACATTCAGCAATATTATGGCCCCGAATAAATCTTTGTTCTGCAAACCTTCCTTCCTGAAAGAAAAATAGTTCGTTGTGATGTTATTACCTGTATCCTGATTATTTTTCCAAAGTTCTTCAGCAGGTAATTTAGACGGCAATAGGTTTTTTCTCCATTTGTTAGCTTCTGCAGGTTGTTGTTAAAAATGAAAAAGGGCCAGGATAAAAATCCAGCCCCGTTTTAAAATCCAATATCCTATGAAAAACCATAGCAAATGTAAACTATAGCGTTTGTTTAAAATATACCCTATAGTGGGTATTTTTTATCTAATAATAAAGCCCGTTAATCCATATTGATAAATGCAGTATGCAAAACTTCAAAGGAAAGAAAGGGACAAATTTGCCGGTTTTTTAACCATTGCAAAATAGGTGAGCCAGGCCGATAGTAATGCACTGCCGGCTGCTTATTGATATCCTGATAATTACAATAGATTAAGGATTTGCACAGTATGGGGTATGGAAGCATAAATATTTTCTCACACCGATTAACCCCAATTGCTCAATTCGTACCTTCGCGACATGACAAATTATTTAGACGAACTGAATGAACCACAACGGGAGGCAGTATTACATAAAGACGGTCCGATCATGATCATCGCGGGTGCGGGGAGCGGCAAAACAAAGGTGCTGACTACCCGCATTGCCCACCTGATGGGGTTTCACCAGGTGGATGCATTTAATATCCTGGCGCTCACATTTACCAATAAAGCGGCAAAAGAAATGAAGGAGAGGATAGAACGCACCCTGGGTAATTCAGAAGCCAGAAATTTATATATCGGTACATTTCATAGTGTGTTTGCAAGAATATTGAGAGGAGAAGCCGGCAAAATCGGCTATCCTAACAACTTTACCATTTACGATACGGACGATGCCAAAGCTGTGCTGAAAACAGTGATCAATGAGATGGAACTGGATGATAAACATTATAAACCCAATACGGTCTACAACAGGATATCATATGCCAAAAACAGTTTGATCGGGCCGGAGGAATATATTAATGACTGGTCCCTTCAGCAGGAAGATGCCAGGTCTAACCGCCCCATGATCGGTAAGATTTATGATGCATATAACAAACGCTGTTTCAAAAACGGGGCTATGGATTTTGATGACCTCCTGTTTAAAATGTACATCCTGCTTAAAAATCACCCCGACGCCCTAAGTAAGTACCAGCGCAAGTTCAAATATATCATGATCGACGAGTACCAGGATACCAATACCTCCCAGTACGAAATTATCAAATTGCTGGGTGCCATGCATGAGAATATATGTGTAGTGGGCGATGATGCCCAGAGTATTTATAGTTTCAGGGGCGCCACCATCGAAAATATCCTTCAGTTTGCAAAAGATTATGATGATGTAAAAGTGGTAAAACTTGAACAGAACTACCGTAGTACCAAAAGCATATTGAATGTGGCCAATGAAATTATAGGGAATAATAAAAACCAATTACCCAAAAAACTATGGACCGATAAAGGGGATGGCGATAAAATAAAATTGGTTCGTACGGCCACAGATAATGAAGAGGGAAAATTTGTTGCCGATACCATACAGGAAGAGAAACTACGCAATCATTTTTTCAATAATGAGTTTGCGATCCTATACCGCACCAATGCCCAAAGCCGCAGCTATGAAGAAAGCCTGAGGCGGATGAATATCGCTTACCGGATCTATGGGGGGCTATCGTTTTACCAGCGCAAAGAGATAAAGGATTATGTGGCGTATTTAAGGTTAGTGGTTAATCCCAACGATGAGGAAGCTTTAAAACGAATTATCAACTATCCTACCCGGGGAATTGGAAAAACCAGCATGGACAGGGCCGTGCTGTCTGCCAATGAAAATAACATTACCCTATGGGAAGTGCTGGTAAATGCCAGGATGTATGGATATAAAGGCGGTACACTGGAAGCCATCAGCAATTTTGTAATGATGATCAGAATGTTCCAGAGTGAATTGGTTAAAAAAAATGCGTACGACCTGGCAATTATTGTTGGTAAAAGTACGCAGGTAATTAAAGAACTGTTCAATGACAAAACAACGGAAGGTCTGGCCAGGTATGAGAATGTACAGGAATTGCTGAACTCAATAAAGGAGTTTATTGAAACTCCCTTAAACGAGGAGGATGGTGAAGTTGGTGACAAGGGCCTTGGTAGTTACCTGCAGCAAATTACCTTATTAACCGATACCGACAACGAAAAAGGAGATGCAGATAGTGTAAAACTCATGACCATACATGCTGCTAAGGGCCTCGAGTTTAGCTGTGTTTTTGTAGGAGGACTGGAGGAAACACTTTTTCCCAGTGCGATGAGTATAAATACCCGGGAGGAACTGGAAGAAGAACGAAGATTATTTTATGTAGCAATTACCAGGGCCAAAAAAAAACTGTGGTTAACTTACGCCAACGCCCGTTACCGGTTTGGCCAGTTGCAGCAAAATGAACCCAGCAGATTTATTGATGAAATGCCCCCGGATTATATTGATAAAAGTTTTGCGGGGGGCGGTATTCGAAACCAGGGCGGACATACAAATAACTGGGGAGGTAGTTCGTTTGACAGGAACGGGGCGGATGGAAACAGCTATAAGCCTTCGTTGCCACAACCTGCTAAAAAAGAAGAAAAGACAAGACCTGCTTATCTCGTTCCTACCCGGCCACAGATCAAGGAGCATATACCTTCGCCTGATTTTACTCCAAGTGATACCAGTAACCTGCAAGCCGGACAAAAAGTTGAGCATCTAAAATTTGGCTTTGGAGAAGTTATAAAAATGGAAGGCGCAGTTCATAACCCGATCGCAATAGTTCAATTTGAATTAAACGGAGAAAAAAAGATCATGCTAAATTATGCTAAACTGAGGGTTTTGGAATAAGTGGGCGTATTAAACCGGTTTTTGCGGCGATAAATAATGAAAAATAAGCATTCATTTTTTTTAGAAACCCATCACCATAATTTTACCAGTGACATTGGGCACTCCGGTTTGCATTGGAGAAGTAAGGGGAATTCATTGCTAATCCTCCCCGGTGGAAATGCTTAAAAGAATGAAGATCATTAATAGAAAGTTGTCACACCGAACAAATGGCAGCGAGCAATAAAATGTTCATTGGTACAATATCCTGCTTCGTATTTTACCAATGCAGTGTTTGCGGTAGTTATTCTTTCTCACTTCATCCAGTAACCAACCACTGCTCCTACTATTGTCCCACCAATTTCTTTGCTACCCGATGTAAACAAGTAAGCCGCCAGGAAAATCATTAAACAAGTAACTATAATTCGTCCTATTACTTTGTTTTTGTCTTCTTTTGTTACTTGTTCACCACCAGCATGAACGCTTGCTTCAAGGATACGTTTAGTTTCAGCTATTGTATCACCAAATAGTTTTACCATGATTTTATGTCTTTTTGTTATAATATGCTATTGCGCCAATACCACCAGCAACTCCAACTCCACTACTTAAGTAAATCAGCGTAAAATTTTGATTCCTTTGTAACATGTAAGCATAATATGATGATGTAAAATGATTATAAAAGCTTTCCAGGGTTTTATTCAAATAGCTGGAGTTGACCCCTTCAATTATAGCGGTCATATCTAAAAGGTCAGTAGAAACTAAAAATGATTTTGGATTTACTTCAAAACTATTACAAGTAATTAAATTGGATTCTGAATTGAAACGATCTAAAGTTATCTGCTTTACACTATTATGGAAAATTAAAATCGGGACTTCATTTTTATCAAGTATTTCATTTTGTTTTATAATCATATCATCGAAAGATGATACTTTAATAATTTTATCGTTATTAAATGAAACAGAAGAATTAGCAACCAAAGTTTTTGCATTGGCTTCATCTATTTCATAAAGCTTCATCACGGTTGGAATGTTGTCAGAAATTAAATAAATAACTCTAAAGGATTTGTCTTTTTGTTTTAGATATGCTGAATTGTTAAAAACAAACTTCACACCCCTTTCGATCAAATGGTTTGCTTGTCTTTGCGTTAACCCATCCTTTAAATAAAGGTTGTCAGAATTTTCAAAAGGAATTTGTTCAAAACTAATGTACCGCTTTTTATTATAATTATAACTTCCATCAGAGTTTTGACTTAAAGTATTTGATCTTCCGGCATCCGCAGCGTTTTTTGATTCAGGGCTTATTTCTATTGGCCTGACTTCTTCAGTTGTGAGGCGCCGGGTCGCTTCAGCTTCTTCCTCTGCTAATTTTTTTGCTGCTTTATTAGCTGCATTCTCAGTTTCTCTTCCTAGATTAGGACCACTTTCCCTGGCTAATTTTTCAGATGCTTCACCACAGCCTTTAAATGCTTTTGAACACGCTATTGGATTAACACCCAAAATAGCTATAAAACTTATTGAAAATAATAACTTAGTATGTTTAGTCATTATGCAAAAGTTTGTATTACAAGATAGATTATTTTTTGATTTCTGCAATTTTTACAATTCCCGCCAACTTTTGCGTAATATTTTAAATCGGTGGCTCATCAACCCTGCAAATTTATCTCATACTTTTTCTGCAAACATCTTCAACTGGCGGGGGTATATCATAAAAGAATATAACACTCTATATGTATGGTTATCCGGTATTACACTGGTAATATTATTCACGTACCCTCACCTTATCAATTATGACAACAGCCGGCAAAACCTTTTACTTGCTATCAAACTTCCCATCCTTTTAGTGGCATATTTAGAAGCGCGTTACCTCAATAATCCGGCAAGTTAAAAGAGTAAGGATACGCTCTATCGGGCGTTTATACCCATCGCTTATTGTGGGCAGGGATAATTTTCGTAAAATATTTTACCCTTACCGGACTGAGTGTTGCTGCCTTAGTTTCCAACTACCCTAGTCAGAATTTTACTATAATTGATCTGATGAAAACATTCTTCAGGCACGTTATTTAATATTACAAAAGAACGGTAAAACTCCTACAACGTTTTATTATTAATATTAGTTAAAAATATTTACCGCTTTTTTAAAGAAGTGTTACTATTTAAACACAACCCAATATTGTTTTTTTGCGTTATAAAAGATAAATCACGGATATATATTAGCTAAAAAATGTATATTCATACCTGAAATTGATGCACCGCTTTTTACCAAAAAATTTACCTATGCTTAAATTCTACTTCCCAGCACTTTTTTTCATGAGTTTACTTTCTTTAGCAAATGCCCAAACCACTGTTGTTCTTAGCGCCGTAAAAGATAATACGATTTACCAGGAATCGACAGGCTATAGTAATGGAATCGGTGATAATTTTTTTTCGGGTAGTACTGCGACCGGTAAACCCAGAAGAGCTTTGATGAAATTTGATATTGCCTCGGTAATACCTGCCGGTGCTTCTGTAACCTCTGTTACCCTATCCTTATTTTGCAACAAAACTGTGTCGGGTACCAATATTATGAGGATACACCAATTATTGGCAGACTGGGGAGAAGGCAGTTCTAATGCCGGGGGACAGGAAGGCGCCGGTACCCCGGCGGCGTCAAACGATGCCACCTGGGCCAGTCGTTTTCATTTATCAACTTTATGGAACACAACCGGCGGAGAATTTGCTGCAACAGCTTCCGCTTCTGCGTCTGTTGTAACTGATAATACGGTTTACACCTGGACTTCGCCCCAGGCCATAGCTGATGTGCAAAACTGGTTGAATAATCCTGCTACAAATTTTGGCTGGATATTGATTGGAGATGAAGCCAGGTTGCAATCAGCCAAGCGATTTGCTTCCCGTGAAAATCCAAATTCAACCCAGCGGCCACAATTATCGGTCACCTATAATACTACCGTTCCTGTAGAACTTGCTTCCCTGGATATTAAAGAAATAAAGAGTGGTGTTTTACTAAACTGGACAACTTCCCAGGAGTTGAATAATGCATACTTTTTAATTGAACATAGCCTGGATGGTTTTCATTTCTCTACGGTTGGCAAAATTAATGGTGCAGGTAATTCTGCGGGCCTTACAGCTTACAAGTTCAGTCATGAAGGTATTGCGGCCGGCCGCCATTATTATCGCCTTGCCCAAACAGACATCGGTGGCAGGGTTCAATTGTCCACTATCAAAACGATTATTATAAAAAAACAGCGCTTTTACATACAGGTTAGTCCAAACCCTGTTGCTGATATAATATTGTTAAAAAGTTCAGCGAATAAACCAGGAAGCCGGTACTCGATCAGGAGCAATACAGGGATACTGGTTTTAACCGGCGTTCTGGATAACAAAGGGATCAATGTAAAAAACTTAGTAACGGGAATTTATCTTTTGCAGATAGAACAGGCACCCGGCGATGTTCTAACCGGTACATTTTTTAAATACTAATCGATTTTCGAAATAGGAAATTATTTGTACCCATAGTCTTTGAAAAAAACGAGGTTTTCCTTTGTTGTATCATACTTGTTATCTTTGTATCGAATTTTTTAAATGCAATTTTATGATAAAGACAGGTAACCCGGTAATTAGTATTTACACAGAGATGACACCCAACCCGGAAACAATGAAATTTGTTGCCAACAAATTATTGTACCCGGGCAAAAGCATTGACTTTCCTGATGAAATAAGTGCGGCCCCATCTCCTTTAGCGCAGGAGTTATTTACTTTTCCTTTTATTAAATCGGTTTTTATTGCGAGTAATTTTATTACCCTGACAAAAACTACAGGAACAGACGACTGGCAGGATGTCATACCTACGATCAAACAGTTTTTAAAAGAATACCTTGAAGACGGAAAAGCGGTGGTAAATGAAGAGGCTATTGCTTCTTTGAGGCATGAAAGCAGTAATGAGGTAAGTGCAGATGATGACGATGTGGTGAAACGTATCAAAGAATTATTGGAAAATTATGTAAAACCCGCCGTAGAAATGGATGGCGGTGCTATACAATTCAAAAGTTATGAGGATGGCAGGGTCAACTTAATGTTGCAGGGAAGTTGCAGTGGCTGCCCTTCTTCTATGATTACGTTAAAAGCCGGTATTGAAGGAATGATGAAACGAATGATTCCGGAAGTGAAGGAAGTGGTGGCGGAAGCAGACTAACTCCAAAAGGTAAACTTCGAAAAGAAAAATAATTTAAGCATCCATACTGCATAGTAAGTATCGGTGCTTTTTTATTTAGATGATTTGTTTCCAGTTTTTTTAAGTCATTCGATGATTCTGTTTATTTTATTTCCTATGACACCATGCCCACCACATCAATAAAAATTGTAAAGGAAATAGTCTCACCCATGCCGCCCAAACCGGCCAGCACATTGTTTCGCTCATACATCCTCCTTTTTGTATCATGTAAATATGTGCGGGAATAAACAGTACTAATAAAACAACTAACCCCAGTGCTCCAAATTTTCTTGTTTTCGGGAAAATAAGGAGGATACCCAGGATGATTTCAATTGCTCCACTTACGATATTGATAAAATGCGGATAAGGCAAATAAGGAGGAATAATTGAAAAGTATCCGCCCGGATGAATAAAATGATTTAGCCCTGCGCCTATATATAAAACAATCATCAGTACCAGGCTTATTTTTTTTAGCATATCTCCTTAATAACAGTTTTGCATTATTGTTTGCATAAATATACATTTCCCTGGACCAACAGTATAAAATACTATTATAGAAATTGCTTTGCCAAATACCCCGAAAAAGAAGCGGCTCTGAAGTTTTATCTTTCTTCAGCAATAGTTTTACCATTTTATGAAAATAAAAACTGCTTACTTCGGCATTTAAGATTGTTTCACCTTCAGGGCTTTAACTTTGCAAAGCAGTTAAATGCATGATTGCCGGCACGATTATTTGTATCCCGGTATGTGAACAACTTTTTCTTAGCAAATCATAAATAGACAATTTCAGAATAAAAATGCAGCCATTTTATGTTGTTAAAGATTGCCTGACGAGGCGAAAATTTTTATTGCCGTTAAGTTTTAGCTTTATGGTTCTTGCAAGTTGTTCAGTGAGCAGGGATCCTTTGCGTACACAGATCAGGCAACTGCAAAAAGGCATTATAAAAGATGATACCAGTTATGTGTATAATTTGCCATTTGCATACAATAAATCCTATTGCCTGGTACAGGGGTATTTTAGCAGGTATTCACATAAAAACCGCGCTGCACTTGATTTTAAAATGAAAAAAGGAACCCTCGTTTTTGCTGCAAGGGACGGGATAATTATAAGAATTAAAGAAGATGGATATAAGGGTGGATGGAACAGGAAGTACAGGCCAGAAGGGAATTTTATAGTTGTACAGCATACTGATGGTTCAAGGGCCGGATACTGGCACCTGCAGCATGATGGGGCATTGGTAAATATTGGGGATACGATACAACAGGGCCAGTTGATTGGGTTAAGCGGGAGAACAGGATACGCATTGTTTGCCCATTTACATTTTTTAGTGTGGAGTGTCAATAATACAGGGCAGCGACAACAAACCGCCACCCGGTTTAGAACATCTAAGGGAATCGTTTATCTTCGGCCATTCAGAAGATACCGCAATATTAAATTTTAAAAGCCCGATTTTTGACTGTACAGGAAATAATTCAGCAATTTTTGACTGGTATGAAAAACACCGGGGCGCTGGAGTATGTAGCCGTGTTTGCCGGTATTATCAGTGTGTGGTTTTCAAGAAAAGAAAATATTTGGGTATATCCTACCGGATTGATCAGTACTATCATTTATATTTATTTAAGTTTTAAGGTGGGATTATATGGTGAAGGAAGCGTAAATTTTTATTATACAGTAATGAGTATTTATGGATGGATTTTATGGGCAAGAAAAGATACTAAACAACTACCGCTGCTAAAAATCACTAATTCATCAAAAAAAGAATGGCTGCAGCAGTTTGCATTTTGTTCTTTTTTTTACTTAGTTATTTTTGTTATTCTATGGTGGCTTAAAAAGAATCATTATTCAACAGAAGTAATTCCATGGGCGGATGCTTTTGCCAGTTCAACAGCTTTTACAGGAATGTGGTTAATGGCTAAAAAGAAAATAGAAAGCTGGTACTGGTGGATCGCTACCAATATTGCCTCTATACCGCTTTACTTTGTAAAACAATATGTTTTTACAAGCGTATTTTATATCGTGCTGTTGATAATGGCGATATTCGGTTTACTGGAATGGGTGAAAAGATCCAACAACAACCGTCTTTCAATTTAAACTTATTGTAATTTATTTATCAATGGGTCCAGTTAATACGTATTGTGAAGCCCTTATCCGGATGAAGCCGGATGATTATATTGTTCATAAAATATACCATGATCAACACTATGGTTTTCCCATTCATGACGACGATGAATTGTTTTGCCGGTTGGTGTTGGAAATAAACCAGGCTGGTTTAAGCTGGACCACTATCTTAAAAAAACAGGATAATTTTAGAAAAGCATACAAGGGTTTTGATATTAAAAAAGTAGCCCGTTTTACTGATAAAGATGTACTGCGCTTATTAGCTGATGCAGGTATTATCCGTAACCGCCTGAAAGTAAATGCTGCTATTGAAAATGCAAAAACCATTCTCACCCTTCAAAAAGATTTTGGCTCTTTTAAAAACTGGCTGGATGGGCATCATCCTAAAAGCAAAAATGAATGGACCTTGCTTTTTAAAAAAACCTTTCGTTTTACGGGTGGTGAAATAGTTAACGAATTTTTATTGAGCACGGGTTATTTACCCGGCGCCCATCACGAAGGTTGTGCCATTTATAAAAAAGTTATACAATCAAAACCGTCATGGAAAACAATTAAAAATCATGAGTAAAAAAATTGTTATACTCGGCCCTGAAAGCACTGGTAAAAGCACATTGTGCGCTTTATTGGCCGAATATTACAAAACAGGCTGGGTTAAAGAGTATGCCCGGGAATATTTACTGGTTAACGGAACCAATTATTCATACGATAATTTGCTGGAAATAGCAAGTGGGCAAATAGCTTTGGAAGATTCAGCTAAGAGTTTGCAGGATTCCGGCGCTACGGTTTTAGCGCCCATTGCAATCGCAGACGCTAACCCTGCGCCCGAAACCAATACAGCTAAATTTATTTTTATTGATACCAATATGTACGTGCTAAAAGTGTGGTGTGAATTTGTTTTTGGCAAATGCCATCACTGGATATTGAACCAGATTGCAGAAAGAAAATACGACTTGTATTTACTATGCGATATCGATTTACCCTGGGTGAAAGATGAACTCAGGGAATATCCCGACCTACAAACAAGGGAAATACTGTATCATCATTATAAAGATATTATGGTAAATCAAACAGTACCCTGGGTAAATATCAACGGAAGTTATAGTGAACGCTTACAAAAAGCTGTAAAGGCGGTTGACTCGCTAAACTGAGTCAAAACCAACCCTGTTTTCTAAACATCCGGAGCATTGCCAATGGCACAAACAACATCAGTCCCACCGAAATAAAAAAGCCCCATTTACTGTGCAGCAGGGGAATGATATCAAAGTTCATTCCGAAGATCCCACCAATTACCGTGGCGGGGGCGAGTAAACAGGTAACGATGGCCATTACTTTCATTACCTCGTTCATCTTTAAATTTACATTACTCAGGTACAGATCGTGTAAGTTCATCATCATATCGCGGTAGTTTTCCGCCAGGTCATTGGCCTGTACAATATGATCATATACATCTTTGAAATATTTTTCTGTTTTTTCTTCAATCAATTCACTTTCGCTTCGCAATATTCCATTTACCAGTTCACGAACGGGTGCAACACTGCGTTTGAGAATAATCATTTCTTTTCGCAGCATATTTATTTTAGCAAGGCTGCGCTTATTGGAATTGCGCACAATATCCTCTTCCAGTGTTTCTATTCTTTCGCCCAGTTTCTCCATCACCACATAATAGTTATCAACGATCATATCGATCAGTGAATAGAATAAAAAATCAGGGCCGTTCTGACGTATTTTACTTCCGTTGATCTTTAGTTTTTCACGCAGTGGGTTAAATACATCCCTGAATTCATCTTCCTGGAAACTAATCACGAAATTTTTACCCAATACGATACTGATCTGTTCTATTTCAACAGCAGAATCCTTTTCATTGAAATACATCATATTCAGCACACAAAACAGCAATCCATCTATCTCATCCATTTTTGGCCGCTGGCCGATGCTTAGTATATCTTCTGTAATGAGGTAATGTATACCATACTTGTTACAAATGGTTTCCACATCCGATTTACGCAAGCCATCTACATTTAACCAGGTGGTACGCGGAGATTCTATATAAGCATAACAGGAAGGCAGATCCGTTAATTCCCTTATATCAATCTGCCGGCTATCGTAATCATATACAAAAAGTTTTATGGATTCCGGTTCTTTTCTTGCAGCCACCGCAGTAGGGTTTACCTGCAATACTTTTTTTGTACGCAGCAATTCCAAAGGGTTCAATAAATAAGAAAAATAATTACGGGTGTGCATATAAAAAAATTAATAAACAAAATCAGGCACTTCCAATTGGTAATTTTTTTTAACTATCAAAAAAACCGAAGTTAATTACTTCGGTCAGGTGATGGATAAAAATTTTACTTTTTTGCCGGTGGTGGTGGCATGTCTGTATTCCATATATCCCGGTGCATTTTCCATTTCCCGTTTTCCGCTTTCCAAATCACGATATATTTACCTTTATCTATCACCTGGTCTTTATCAGCAAACACTTCATAACTGCCGGTTTCCGCTACAGCTTCATTACCGCCTGTTACTTCATCGGTGGTTAGTTTAACATTACGGATTCCCATTTTGTACCCTCCGTAAAAATAAGCGTTAATCTCCTGTGCACCGCAGATCTTTGGCATATTGGTTGGATTGATACAGGCATCGCTTGTATAACAATTTGCAAATTTGGTTGAATCTCCTGTAGCGAAACTTTCACCAAAAACCTTATTGCCCGCGGCGATGGCCTCCTTTACCGAATCAAGACTAAAAGTTGAAACAGGGGTATTGATGCCGGGCTTTTCCGGCGCATTTGTACAGGAACTAAAAACAGCATTTACTCCAATCAATACTATTGCTGTAAATTTTAAAAAAGATTGTCTCATATTTTTAAATGCTTTAGAAATACAAAATAGAAACATTACCTGACATTTAAAAGCTGGGCAGCCTGTATTTTTGTAGTAAGAAAAGATTAATAAAATATTGCCGGCGAGCGATATACCTTTTATTAGTTACCCATTTTTATTGAGCTGAGCCGAAGATGTTATGTTATCACCTCGGGGATATATTTTTCGGGCTATTTACTTGTTTCCTGTGCGTTGTGTTCCATATCCTCTTCTTCCGCCCCTGTCGGATGAATGAAAGTTGTTTCCCTGTTTCCTAAACTCCGGCTTTTTTGGCCCCGTGGTTTGCGGAACAAAAGCACCCGCGCTTAAAGGGTAAGGATGGCTATCCACAACCGGGATACTCTTTCCGATCAGTTTTTGAATATCTTTTAATTCGGTTCTTTCTTCGGCATCGCAAAAGGAAAAAGCGATCCCTGTATTACCGGCCCTTCCGGTACGGCCGATACGATGTACATAGGTTTCGGGTACATTGGGTAATTCAAAATTTATCACATGGGTAAGCTCATCAATGTCAATACCCCTTGCGGCTATATCCGTAGCCACCAACACCCTCAGCTTACCGGCTTTAAAACTGCTTAATGCGTGTTGTCTTGCGTTTTGCGATTTATTCCCGTGTATGGCTGCCGCCGTAATGTTCTCTTTATGCAAGATTTTTACTACTTTATCAGCTCCGTGTTTGGTGCGGGTAAAAACCAGCGCAGTAACTATTTTCTCAGTTTTTAAAAGGTACAAAAGCAGTCCCGGTTTATTATTCTTATCTACAAAGAACAAACTTTGATCGATCGCATCTACAGTAGATGAAACCGGAGTTACCGCTACTTTTACAGGATTGGTCAATAAAACATTAGCAAGGGTTTGTATCTCGGTGGGCATTGTAGCGGAGAAAAAAAGTGTTTGCCTTTTGACGGGCAATTTAATAATGACCCTTTTCACATCGTGGATGAACCCCATGTCCAGCATCCGGTCTGCTTCATCCAGTACAAATATTTTTAAATTTTGTAAGCCAATAAAACCCTGGCTCATCAAATCCAGTAACCTGCCCGGGGTTGCAATTAAAATATCTACACCATTTCTTAACTGGTTGGTCTGGTGAAGCTGAGAAACACCGCCAAATATTACCGCATGTGTAAGACCGGTATACTTTCCATAAGCTGCAAAGCTTTCATCAATCTGGATGGCGAGCTCACGGGTTGGTGTAAGTATCAGCGCTTTTATTTGTTTACGGCCACGTTCCTGTTCCTTTTCCCCGTGCAAAATTTGCAAAATAGGAATGGCGAAAGCAGCGGTTTTTCCCGTACCGGTTTGTGCACAACCCAGCAAATCCCTTCTTTCGAGTACCAGCGGGATAGATTGCTGCTGGATAGGCGTGGGTGTAGTGTATCCTTCATCGGCCAGGGCTTTCAGGATTGGTTCAATTAATTCTAATTTTCTAAATGCCATTGAATGGTTTAATTTTTATAAAGGCTGGCAAAGACGTTGCATTTTCTGAATCAGCGGGAAATTTTTTACCACACCGGCTTACAACCTGCCGTATTTTTTGAGTGGTGTAGGGCGCAAAGGTAGTGTTTTGTTTTGGATGAGCTTTCTTAGCGGTTGATGGTGATTTTTATTCATCAAATGTCATTTAAACGTACAAAGAAATTTTTAATTTCCCCCTTAGCTTTTTGATAAAACTATACTTTATGGTAATCGTACTGAAATTTTATACCGGCATAAAAAAATAAGGAGCAGTTTTAACCGCTCCTCATTGTATTGTAGATTTGTTAACCCATTAGTTATTTAGGCAATAATACTCCATCAATCACATGTGTTACTCCGTTACTTGACACTACATCTGCAATTGTAACTACAGCGCCGTTAATCTTTACTACCCCGTCTTTAACAGATACCGTCAGTTCACCGCCCTGAACCGTCTTTAACTTTTGACCATCTTTGAGATCTGCCGCCTTTAATGCACCCGGAACTACATGAAAAGTTAAGACCTTGGTTAAGTCCGCTTTCTTTTCGGCCTTCAACAATCCTTCCACAGTACCTTTTGGCAATTTGTCAAATGCTTCATTAGTAGGGGCAAAAACGGTAAAAGGACCGGCTCCACTTAATGTTTCTACTAAACCCGCGGCTTTTACTGCTGCTACCAGGGTGGTATGGTCAGCAGAACCGACAGCATTTTCCACAATATTTTTCGATGGAACCATTTTGGCGCCACCTACCATTACACCTTCCTCTTCTTTAGGTGTCATGGGCTGTTCCGCAACAGTGTTTGATGTATCTTTTGTTTCTGCAGCCGGTGTTTCAGTTGAGCTATTGCAAGCTACCAGCAAGGTTCCCGCTACTGCAGTTAACATTACATAAGACAGAAAATTCTTTTTCATAAATAGGTGTTTTTAAAATGATTTTTTAATAATAGCCTTAACACCTACGATTAATTATTGTTGGCGGTTTCAATAATTAATTTTGTAAAACCTTGTGATTACAATGCGACAAAAACTGCCAAATTGCCGCATTTTGTTAGTTTTTCCATAAAAAAACCGGCACATAGCACCGGTGATCAATCAAACAAAAAATTATGGTACTCTCATAAGCGCTCATACAGCTTTCTCAATCTATCGCGGTTCATGAGCTTTTCCCAATCCTTACCCAGCGCATTTTCCCAAAGCGGTTTCATAACCAACGATACATCAATCATTTTGTCAAATTGTTCATCCGTAAGGTTGGCACAAATATTTCTGGGAATATCGACCTGGTTTTTTTCCACCATATATTTAAACTCTCTTACACCTTCGGGGTAAAACTCCTCAAGTTGATTAAATACAATACAATTGCCGATGCCATGTTTTATACCTAATAAATAGCTCAGGCCATAGCTAACAGCGTGGGCCACCCCTACCTGTGAGTATGCAATGCTCATCCCTCCATCGTAGGATGCCATCATTAATTTATCATCGCTCTCCTCATCCCAGCTATCTTTATTTACGTACACTTCCCGGCAAAGTTGCAAAGCCTTTTCACCATAGCTTTTGCTAAATTCATTCAGGTATGTGCCGGTAAGGCTTTCTATACAATGAATATAACAATCCATCCCTGTGTAAAAACGTTGGTTGACCGGTGCATTCGCGGTAAGTTCCGGATCGAGTATTATCTGATCGAAAGGTGTAAAATCCGAATTCATACCCAGTTTTTTTTCGGGGCCAGTAAGTACCGTTGTTCTGCTTACTTCTGCCCCGGTTCCACTTAAAGTAGGTATTCCGGCTTTATACACGCCCGGGCATTTTACCAGGTCCCATCCCTGGTAGTCTGCACTGCTGCCGGGATTAGTCATCATTAATGAAACGGCTTTTGCCAGGTCCATAGCGGAGCCGCCGCCAATACCAATTACACCACTAACAGAACCAAACTCTTCTTTCAATTGACTGGCGATGCTGTCCACATAGCTTGTCTTAGGCTCATAGGTTACATCTACAAAAATTATTTTATCTTTTCCTTTTGCAGGAACCCTTTTCGCCAATTCTTTTCCTTCGAAAAAATGATCCACCAGGAATATCATGGGGGCGCCCCCCTTACGGTTGGGTAGCAATATTTCGTCTAATTGGTTAAATGCACCACGTCCATATATAACGTAGCCAACCATTTTGAAGTTTCTGAAATTCATACTGCAATTTCGAATAAAAACAGCAACTTTTGGGGAAAGATTTTATTTAAGAAATC
The DNA here is from genome assembly GCA_014379625.1 of Ferruginibacter sp. Lineage (GTDB taxonomy): Bacteria > Bacteroidota > Bacteroidia > Chitinophagales > Chitinophagaceae > Ferruginibacter. The sequence continues at coordinate 130,333 of JACMLJ010000095.1, forward strand.
AGGAAGCTGCCGTTTTTTTGTAATTTTTTATCCGTTGATTAATTTCCGGAAAGATATGCGATAATCATCATGGCACTGCCATGAAAAGCCATAATTTGGAACAAATAAATATTATACCCTTTAGCGGTAGTTTTACTTTGAAACCCGCTTTTTTACTAAATCAGTGTCAATGCCGCCTGACTTCATTTTTTGCTCTGCTTCTGCTTCAATCTGCCTTTTTAGCTCAAACAGTGTTTCGTCAAATAAAACATATTTATCCATCATATAAGTCATATCGTATTCAATTTCCTCCCAGGTTGAAAAGTTAGCATGGTTGTGTTGTAATTGAACCTCTAATTTATCCAATGCATTTGCCACTTTAGCTTCATAAGTTTCCTTGTTTTCGAACTCGTAAAACAAGTCATAAATTTCTTGTCCGTTTGTTTCTGTTAGCATGAAACGCAGATTTTCAATTGCCCGTTTTTCCTTTTCAATTTTCTGGATTTTAATTTCCGGGTTCCTTAAAATTTCCAAAGCAGAAATATCGCTGGCTTCTGCTTCAACCAGGTCATGAAGTATTATCATCTTCAAAAGCCGGGCGGTATCTATTTTATACTTTAATAAAGGCTCAATCAAAACAGCCATTAACGACATTCTCCAGGTGTGCTCAGCCACGCTTTCCTGCCTGCCATTAGAAGTATAACTATGCCGGAGTTCAAATTTCAGGCGCTCGGCAAGGGTGAGGACTTTTAGAATTGAAGTGATTTGTTTTTCCATATCTCAATTTAATTATTAAGACCTTGGCATTCAAGATCTTATTTTATCATCTTTTGTATATCCTCGCCTCCCTGCAGGTTATTCATTTGCCGCATAATATCATCGTAACGCAGCAATACTTTTTTACTGATGGGTTTTACCGTATACATTTTAGGGTTAGGTAAACTGGCAGCTATTTTAGCGGCTTCGCTCCTGGTAAGCTCCTTCGCGTTTTTATTAAAATAGGCTTTTGATGCAGCCTGTATTCCGAAAATACCCTTCCCCATTTCGGCTACATTTAAGTAGGTTTCCAAAATTCGCTTTTTACTCCAGAGGGTTTCAATCATAAAGGTAAAATATACCTCCAGCCCCTTTCGGATAAAACCTCCGCCCTGCCATAAAAAAACATTTTTTGCTACCTGCTGGCTGATAGTGCTTGCGCCCCTTCTCCTGTTAGGATGTTTTTCATTATACCTGATGGCTTTTTCTATGGCTTTCAAATCAAACCCATCGTGCTCAGGGAATAACTGGTCTTCACTGGCCATCACTGCAAGTTTAATATTTGGTCCCATTTGATCAAAACCAATATAATCTCTTTTTAATCCATAGCCTTGTAACTGGCTTACCACCTGGGTAAGTGTAACCGGCGGATTTACCCATTTACAAAGGAGGATATAAAACAATTGAAACAGGAACAGGAACAGAAAAATCTTTTTGAAAATGCGCCAGGCTTTTTGCATATTGGACCAATTGACATGTATGTTGATTCGCGTAAAGCGCTTTTTTAGATTTTGCGCAAAAAATAATTACAGTTTTTTATTATCCGAAATCCCCAGGTAAACCAAAGAATATCTTTTTCCGATAACCATTCCTTTGCCACCGGTTTTGGCCATTACATATCCAACTGTGGCTAAGGAAGCAGATACAATCAACAATGCCGGGCTAAATTTATCCCTGTCAACCAAAAAAACCACTCCGCTTGCTACAGTAAGCAATACACCTCCACCCATCAGACTGGCAGCGCTGGCAGATAAATTAAATCGCCGCCCGGTTTTACCAATAACCTTTACCTGGTTATAATGATATTTATAATAGTAGGTTGTAACGGTATCCAATACATATACTCCTAATTGGGTGGGGGTTTGCCGGATGACGTACTGTTTCAAAAACAATGAATCATTCTTTATTTTTATGATATTGGCACTGATATAAGCGCCGGTGGTAGTGGTAAGATCGATGGCGGTTCCGGCAAAATATCTTTTAATGGTTTTATTATTCCTTTTCAGCAGAATAACATCTGAAGACTGGCCAAATGTTTGGTTCCCAAATAAAAAAAGCAGGATGAGCAGTATACGGTTCATGTTGTAAAATAAAGAGTGGTAAGGTAAAACAAACAAATGATTTGTTATTGTTTTGTTGCCGCATATAATACCCCCAACATCAGTGCAATACCGAAAATTACCAATAGTGACCCGGAAATTCTATTGATCAGTAGTATGTTTTTAAGTGTTAGTTTTTTACTAAGTTTTCCTGCCAGCATTACTTTTAAAACATCGGCGCCAAAATTAATTATGATACAGGTTGAAAAAATAATGACCCGTTCATTTACCGTATTGGCAATGGCAAGGGTGGTGGCAGTAGTTAACCAAAATGCAATTACAGCAGGATTGAGTGTATTGATCAAAAACCCTGAAGCCGCCAGCTTTGCATGGGTACCTGCTGAAACCCGGATGGCGGCTTCTTCTACGCTCCGGAGTTTTATTTTTTTAAAAAAAAGATAAAAAATACCCAACCCGATTAAAAACAAACTTCCTGTTAATCCGATTGCCTTTTTAAAATCCATTAACCTGGTCACCAACTCAGAGAAAGCATTACTCAATACTACCATTAACAAATCGCTTAACCATACACCAGCAACAAAACTAAAACCGCCGGCATGGCCGTTATTAATACTTTGTTTTATAACGGTAAATACGATCGGCCCAACCGAAAATACCAGCAACAGGCTAATTGCAAAACCTTTTAACAATGCATCAATCATTCGTTTTTACAATAATTGTTGAAGATGTAACGGCTGAAGGTAAAGATACCACCAGTAATCCCATAAATTAACCGGAGCTTTTAAAACTAAAGTAAGAGCCTGAATTTCAAATTTGAAAATGAGAAAATTTGAAAATGACTCAATGCCAGGTAAGGAGCTAAATCAAAAAAGTGAAAACTTGTTGTCAGTTTCTATCACCCTGGCGCCTAAGTCCGTTTACTTTCTTTTGAAAATAGGGACGGTGCTGCAAGGCTCACCATACATGATGCTTTTGGCAACCGGCCTTAATAATTTGGTAGCTTCCAGATAAGCTGCCTCGCCAACGGGTAATTCGCCACAACCTTTTATTACTACTCTTTTACCGGTAAAACCATCTACATTTATTTGGGCTATATTTTTCAGCAATAATTGCTTTTTTAATTCCGCTTCCGTGCCAAAGGCCACTTCTTTCGCTACCGGCTGTAAATAACTTGCTACCAGCATATATGCCCAAACAGGTATCACAGCATCTGCACTACAGGTTACTGCCACAAGCTTATTGGAAAATTTATCCAGTTCGATATTTTTAAGCGCTTCTCTAAAATCTTTTTCCTTTAATATAAGACCCATAAATAAATAATCCTTCATATCAAATAATTCAATTTCCTCCCCCGGAAAATATTCCTCCAGGTTTAATGTTATAAGCGCACTTTCGCTTACTTTATTAATGATTTCTTCAGCCATACCTGCAAAATTAAGAATAAATGTACTCCATTCATTTTAAGTAGTTTCGAGAATTGGAATTTTGAGCGTTGATACTTGTGTATTGGTTACTCTGCAGATATAAATGAATGTAGTTAAAAGGGATAATATTTTTTGTACAGGAACTAAAAAATGTAAACCGTTTTCAATGATTGCATCCCAACTTGCCGCTGGCTTACTGGCTGTATTAAATGGTTTATCCATCCCGGCAAAAGGTCTAAAGGTTGTTATTGATTATTAATGGTTGGCGGCCCTATGCGGCAAATTGTAATGTGCTATTTTAAATTCAATTTGCATTATTAAAAGCCTTTTTTACTTTATTGATACACTAAAAAGCCGGATCAGGTGATCCGGCAGTAAATATTTAAGCCTAAATTGTATTAAAATTGTTTGCTACGTTCATCTTTTATAATAGCCGTTTTCTTCAAAGACTCGAACCATCCGGACATCTGTTGCAATAAGCCTTTCTTGCGCTGATCCGTCATTTGAGCAACCATCTCGGGCGTATCCGCAGGTCTATTACCAATGCTGTTTACTTTTATTACATACACACCGTTTGTTCCGGCAATTGGTTCTGATACTTTTGCCAGGAAAGTTTTATTAAATAAAGCTCCAATCACTTTTGGTTCATTTCCCACCCCATTGATGATTTGGGAACTAAAGGTAAGTGTGGAGTCGGCACCCGCCGTAGCAATTTGTACTTTATAAGCTGCTGCTGCAGATTCAAGGGTTGGGGTGGGGCCTAATTTTTTGATAATCTGTTCTGCTTTTTTTAAATTGCGTACAGTAAGTTCTACCATCGGCCTGGCCGTTTTTACATCCGGCAAACCTTCCGGCTGTATTTTATTAATTACTGCTACCACAAATTGATCTTCAATATTAAACGGCTCACTGACTTCTCCTTGTTTTGCTCCCATTGACCATTTGATCAATTGCCTTGCATCCTGCAGACCTCCCAACCGGTAGTCATTTTGTTTTATCAGGTCGGGAACATCCACTTTTTGAATACCGTTCCTGGTGATATAATTGTCTAAAGATTTTGCATCCCTGGCTTCACCAGATAATTTGGTAGCCTTTGAACTGGCGCTATTCACCGTTTCATCTGTTGCCAGGATTTGTTTTGCGAGGTAGGCTACTTTATAGGCAGGTTCAAAATTCTTTTGATTCATTACCTCTATATAATGCCAGCCAAAATCCGTATGAACTACTTTTTTATCGCCGGTATTACCGTAAAAAATTGTTTCTGAAAATTCTTTTGCCAGGGTGCCAAACTGGGCAGAACTAAAATCATACTCGCCTTTTTTTTCTTTACTGCCTTTATCATCGCTGTATTGAATAACCATTGCGTTAAAATCTGCACCGCCTTTAATAGCTGTTGCGATGCTATCAATTCTTTTCTTAGCGATACTATCCTCCAGCAATGGTTGCCCCGTTTGGGGATCTTTAGTGCCTACAAGAATATGCCTTGTTTTAACACTGTCCGGCATTTGACGAATACCTACCATTTTTGCCAACACAAAATTTCCCCCATCAAGATAGGGCCCAAATACATTACCGGTTGATAGCGCCGCTATTGAATCTTTTTGGGCCATTGCCAATTTTGATTTTAGCGTAAAACCATCATAGTAATTTATTGAACTCATATTTCTTGCAATAAATGCCTTTGCGTTGGTATCGGCCTGGAAAGGAGTTTTTAAAATTGAAACAGCATCCAATGATTTAAGCGTATCGGCAGCAGTTGGGTTTGCACTAAAACTTATATAAGAAATATACCTGCCGCCATCCTGTTTGTAAATGGCTTTCTTCTTCTTCATATAATTCATTATTTCTTCATCGCTTACTACAACGGTACTATCACTTATTACATTATATGGTATTGCTACATAAGCAATAGCTGCAAATGTCTTGCTGTCCGAATTGTCTTTTTGTTGCATCCAGGAGGGATAGTATGCACTTGCCGCAATCAGGCTATTGTACTTATTATAAAGCGCCTGCAATTTCATTGGCTCAACAATCTGACTTTCTATTGCATCCCTTTGTTCACCTTTGGATTTTTTTGCCTGTTGCCACCATTCCTGAACTTTCGCTATATCATACTGGCCCGTGGTTTTATCACTAAACGCCTGTTTCAGGGCATACGGGGCATCATTGCTAAACATGATACTACTCATCTCCTTTGGAGAAAAGCTAAGGCCAAGTTTGTCAAATTCTTTCACCAAAAGTTTTTCAGCTACAATCTGGTCCCACACCGATTGGCGGATCTCATACACCTGGGTTCCACTTACCCGGCCACCATACTGTTCCTCTGCCTGTTTTACCTTGGCATTAAACTCATTATATTCTATAGGCTCACCATTCACTTTACCAAGACTGGAAGATGGGTTTCCACCAAAAATTCCACCACTACTCCCGGGTTTAGCATCCATCAATATAAAGCCAATTAAACTAAGTGCAATTACACCAATTACAATGGCCGCACCCTTTTCACGAATATTCTGTATTATCTGCATTTTTATTTTAATTAAAATTGACGGCAAAAATAGTGTAAAAAATTTTACTAATCCTTAAAAATACAGTTGGCATGGTGGGTTAAATTGAGTTGGAATATGCGTTTGCGTGGCAGTGGAAATTATATGAAATGGTATTTATATACACTATTATTACAATATTGAACAATTCAAAAAGTTCTTTACTGCGCAAAAACTGATTTATGCCAGTGAAGAATACTATAACATTTTAAAATAACCACACCAATGTATCTTAGTTATATAAAGAAATCTTTGTAATACTTAACTTACTGATAAGTTCAATCTGTAATTTTGCCGTTAAAAACAGGCAGTATTGCGGTTACCATCAACTGTTAACATACAATTGTTAGTAAACCACTTTTACTGTTAATAAAGCCATCGTTTACTATTTGATCAGGAGGATATTTAGAGCAGAACTTCCTGAATACTGAATAAAGTTTTACCGGTATGTTGATGGAGGATAAGTTATCAGGTGCTTGTTTAACATAGATGGTTTTCAATATTACCAAATTGTTATCAACCCTGTAATTTATTAACCCTGGTGCAAAAAAAGATTATAATTTTTTTAAAAACCGTTGCCAGCTAAGGAAAACAACTAAGCATAATTATAATACCCATGTTAATTAAATGTTGATGACGGTGTATAAATGCTTTATTTTTATTTTGCAAATTTTTTTAAAATAATGTTTCCACATATTCACACCCCTAATAGTAATAAGTTTAAGTAAATAAAAAAAGTATTAATACATATTATGACAGATATTAACACCGCGAAAGCAAATATTGACAGCTCGGGTTTTTTAGATATTGATATAGATGTTACCCTTGATTTATTCGCTGAAATTGAAAGGTTAAAAAAAGAAAAGAACGCGGTAATACTTGCACACTATTACCAGGAGCCCGATATACAGGATGTAGCGGATTTTATAGGCGATAGTCTTGGCCTGGCGCAACAGGCGGAGAAAACAAGGGCAGATATTATTGTTTTTGCCGGGGTGCATTTTATGGCCGAAACAGCCAAGATACTAAACCCCGGTAAAAAAGTTTTATTACCCGATCTTAAAGCAGGCTGTTCGTTAAGCGACAGTGCTCCACCGCCTTTATTCAGGATATTTAAAGAGAAGCATCCTGATCATCTTGTAATTACCTATATCAACTGTTCTGCCGGTATAAAAGCATTAAGTGATATTATATGCACCAGCAGCAACGCCGAAAAAATAATTGAAAGTTTACCGAAGGACCAGAAAATAATTTTTGCGCCAGACAAAAACCTGGGTGCATATTTGAATAAAAAAACAGGTCGTAATATGGTTTTATGGAATGGCGCCTGTATGGTACACGAAATATTCAGCCTCGAAAAAATAATTAAATTAAAAATAAGGCACCCAAAAGCTTTAGTAATAGCTCATCCTGAATGCGAACAGCCGGTATTGGCTTTAGCGGACTATATTGGGAGCACCACAGGCTTATTAAAATATTCAAAAGAAAGTACCAGCACAGAGTTTATTGTGGCAACAGAGACCGGTATTTTGCACCAGATGCAAAAGGCCAGTCCTGGCAAAACTTTTATCCCGGCGCCACCTGATAATAGCTGCGCCTGCAATGATTGCCCTCATATGAAACTGAATACACTGGAAAAATTGTATTTGTGCATGGAATATGAACAGCCCGAAATTACAATGGATGAAGATCTGAGGATAGCAGCCAAAAAACCTATAGAAAGAATGTTGGAGATAAGTAAGCGGTATGGGTTATGAAAGTTTTACCTCGGGGGATAAGTGGCATCCTGGAATAGCTGATATGGATGGCCATTCAAACAGTTATGTTTATTTACAATACATAGCATAAGCGTTGGTATTTTTTATTACCCTGCGATTGATTAATTACAGAATCATCAGGTTAATTTTTTAATCGATATAGGCTATAAATTTGTGGTATCAAAAAATTTACTTCTGTGATTTTATATGCTTATCTTGTTTGTCTAAAAATCTGGTGATATGTCTATTCCTTCTGTAGATCTGGCGGAATTTTTAAGTAGTGATAAAAAAAGAAAAGATGCCTTTGTTCAGGAACTGGGTAAGGCTTATGAGGAGGTTGGATTTGTTGCTGTTAAAAATCATGGCGTACCGGATGAATTAATTGCTGATTTATACAGGTATGTCCAGGAATTTTTTTCCCTTCCTCTTGACCAAAAAAGAAATTTTGAAATATCCGGACTTTCCGGTCAGCGTGGATATACAAGTTTTGGTAAGGAACACGCCAAAGGGAGTGATGCACCCGATTTGAAAGAATTTTTCCAATACGGGCAAACACCACGCGATAACTATACTGAAGATGAATATCCGCCCAATGTTTTGGTAAATGAAATAGCCGGGTTTGATAAAACATTAGCTGATGCCTACCGGGAATTCGAGCAATCCGGTACAGCACTGTTACAGGCTATTGCACTGTATCTTGGTTTGGAGGAGCATTATTTTGATCAGTATGTGTATAACGGAAATTCTATTTTACGTGCTATTCATTATCCCCCAATTACCCAGGAACCTAAAAGCGCTATACGTGCCGAACAACACGAGGATATCAATTTAATCACTTTACTGGTAGGTGCATCTGCAGATGGATTACAAATATTAACAAGGCAGAATGAATGGGTAGCTGTTACTTCATTACCTGATCAGATTGTTGTTAATGTTGGTGACATGTTACAGCGTTTCACCAATAACAAATTAAAGAGTACAACTCACCGTGTAGTAAATCCGGCAAAGGAATTATGGCATACTTCCCGCTTTTCCATTCCCTTTTTTCTGCATCCAAAATCCAGTATGAGTCTCCGTTGTTTAGACGGTTGTGTTGATGAATCGCATCCTAAAGTTTATGATGATGCTACCGCTGGTGAATACTTGGATGAAAGATTAAGGGAAATTGGGTTAAAAAAATAGAGAATGCTGTCTCCTAAAAAAATGTCAGAAAGAAAAAAATATTTGTTTCAATCACATTTTAGGCATCAATCAAATCTGCCTGTTGTAAGAAATTGATTTTAGTTCGCCATATATCATTTCTAAAGGCAGTCTTATTGCACAGTGTTACAGCCTTTGGTGGTCCACAGGGTCATTTGGGAATGGTAATGAAAACATTTGTTGACAGAAGGAGGGATGTGACAAAAGAGGAATTAATAGAGTATGTAAGTTTTTGTCAAATGCTACCCGGGGCGTCTTCTACACAGGTTCTGACATTAATTGGCTATAAGAGGGGTGGCGTTCCCTTAGCTGTGTTAACGTTAATTATCTGGATACTACCCGCATGTATACTGATGGGTATCTTATCTTTTTTAGTTACCGGAATTGGCGCTGATAATCTAACAACCAGTGTTTTTCAATTTATCCAGCCAATGGCAATCGGTTTCTTAGCCTATGCTGCAATTATGGCTTTTAGAATTGCCGTTAATAACCCAATAACTCAAATTATTATGTTAGTTACCATGGGGGTAACTTATTTGCTGTTTAAAACGCCGTGGATTTTTCCTTTACTGATTTTTATGGGAGGTGCAGCAACTAATTTTAGTAGTAAACGAATTCCTGAAAAGGAAAAAATAAAGCCCCGGCAAATTCGCTGGACAAATATATGGCTCTTCGCACTTGTTTTTGTTGTTGCGGGTTTACTTAGTGAAACGGCCCGAAAGCAGGATTGGCCGCATAGGAAGGCATACAATCTTTTTGAAAATTTTTACCGTTTTGGTAGTTTCGTTTTTGGGGGCGGTGATGTATTAATACCGATGATGTTAGATCAGTATGTTGCACGCCCGAGAGCGCCCAAATTTATAGATTCCAAACAGAATATAATCAGGATAGAAAGAAGTGAATTACTTACCGGGGCAGGGATAGTGAGGGCTATACCCGGCCCTGTTTTTTCTATTGCTTCTTTTACTGGTGGAATTGCCCTAAAAGATGAAGGAAAATTGCAGCAGTTGCTGGGATGTATAATTGGGTCAGTTGCTATTTTTTTACCCAGCGCGTTATTAATTCTTTTCTTCTTCCCCGTCTGGCAATATTTTAAAAAATTTGTTGTTGTGTACCGGGCGCTTGAGGGAATCAATGCCGTTGTAGTTGGGTTAATGTGGGCAGCTACGCTTTACCTGTTAAAAGATGTATCCATCACACATTTAAATATGGTCAGTATTTTTAATATTTTTGTAATTGCCGGTACCATAGCAGCCCTGCGTTTCAGTAAAATCCCTGCGCCCTTTATTGTACTGGTTTGCTTACTACTTGGGTTGATCTTTTAAATTGGCAGGTACGGTAATTTGAATTCTGTTTGCATGAAAGTAGCTGAAAGATTGCGTTTACAGCCCCATCATTTATAGTACCTGTTGTTTTCAATTTCTTCTTTTACAGTATCCGGCACCAGGTAACGGATTGATTTGCCTGCCTTTATTAACTCACGTATATGGGTAGACGATATTTGAAGCAGGGGTGCTTTTAGTATATAAATTGTAGCTTTTAATGCATTATCTATAATAAAACCCGGTCGCTCATAGATATAAAGGGGGTAGTTTTTTATGATGATTTCATAATTTTTCCATTTTGATAAATTGCAAAAACCATCACTGCCCATGATAATTGCGAATTGGTGCTGGGGATATTTTTCATGTAAATATGCAAGAGTATCTACGGTATAGGAAGGTTTTGGTAATTGAAACTCAATATTTGAGGCTTTAATTTTTGTTGGCCCATCTACAGCTAATTGTACCAGGCGAAACCGGTGATATTCATTTAATAGGGAAGTGGAAGGTTTTAACGGGTTTTGAGGAGAAACAACGAACCAGACCTGTTGTACATCTGTGTAATTGATAACGTGATTTGCAATAATAAGATGCCCAATATGGACAGGGTTGAATGAACCAAAGTAGAGACCGATTTTCATAAAATGGTATTGGCATTAAATAACGGATATAGCTTTAATTTCTTCAACCCAGATATTTTCAGCTTCATCTAGCCGCAAACTTAAATGGTAGCCAGCTACCAAAATAGAAATGGGGTCACCGAGTGGTGCCACTTGGTCTATTATAATTGTTTCTCCCGGAACACAACCCATTTCCATTAATTTTAAAAAAATATCATCTTTTTCAAAATGTTTTACTAATACAGTTTTTCCAACTTCTATTTCCGAAAGTCTTTTGTTCATCCAGTTGATTTATTTATTGCAAAGTTATCATTCACAATTGTTTAATAATTTCGATTTTAGAAAATTACCTATGTTAATCAATTTTTTTTTTAATGATATTTTTATAAAAATTGCTAATCGTAAAAGGTTGAGAGTCAAAATAATGGAAATATTTGATAGTGGAGAGACACCACTCCAATCTTTGACCTATGTATTTTGTACTGACAACTATCTTTTATCAATCAATAGGGAGTTTCTTAACCACGACAGCTTTACAGATATTGTTACATTTTCCCTTGCTGAACAGTCAGACCCAATTATTGGTGAGGTATATATTAGTGTTCAAAGAATTAAGGATAACGCTAGTATTTTTGGAGTTAGTATCAATGAAGAGCTGCACAGGCTGATGTTTCATGGGGCTTTGCATTTGTGTGGTTATAAAGACAAAACTCCTTCAGATAAAATTAAAATGACCTTAGCCGAAGAGCACTGGCTAAAATCGTACTTCTTATAATGTTCCACGAATCACAGTTTCTGCCTGAAACATCAGGGTGTTCAAAATGTGTAAAAACCACTAAAGTTTACCGTGCTTATTTATGCTGTCAATAGCACACCCTGATAAATAATGTTCCACGAATCACAGTTTCTACCTGGAACAATTTTAATTTTGTTAGATGGAAAGAAAAAAATGGACAGCTAAGGCTGAGGTATCTGAAGATCTTTTAAAATTCAGGGAGAAGCGAAAATGGCAATTAGCGCTCAGGAGATATGTTTTGGAAAGAAATCTAAGCCCGGCTTATGCCAGTTATTTTGGTTTAGGTATTGAGCAGTTCAGGAAATGGATTGAAATACATTTTACACAAGAGTTAAACTGGCAAAACTTTGGAACGGCCTGGCAGTTTGGCCATATAGTTCCTGTTGCCTATTTTGATTTTTCTACCGATAACGACCTTGTACTTTGCTGGAATTTTATAAATATCAGGGTTGAAAGGATTGACTTGAACAGAAACAATGTCAGTCGAATTGACGTAATAGCCGCCAGGCCATACTTTGAATTGCTATATAAGCAAACCGGCTATTTTCATTGTTTGAAAATGATTGAAAAAATTAGTAGAATAGAAGCTTCCCATACTTTTATCATCCCGGCTATTGAGGAGTTTATTATTGAAAACAAAGAGCAACTGAAGATAATTTCGTCATTAAGTAAGGATGAATTTAATAACCTCAATATGGGCATAGGCCTTACAGATATTCTATTGGAAAGAGAAATACTTAAAAAATTCGGTTAGATAACCGTGCCTGTTTACTATCCAGTTAAAGTAACTTTGTTCCAATTATGTTTCCTGAATATGATATTATAATTGTTGGCGCTGGTCATGCAGGTTGTGAAGCCGCAGCCGCAGCCGCTAATATGGGAAGTAAAGTGCTGCTCATTACCATGAATATGCAAACAATTGCCCAAATGAGTTGCAATCCTGCAATGGGAGGCATCGCCAAAGGACAAATCGTAAGGGAAATTGATGCAATGGGAGGTTATAGCGGTATAGTCACCGACCAAAGCATGATCCAGTTTAGGATGTTAAACCGGTCTAAAGGTCCGGCAATGTGGAGTCCAAGGGCACAAAGTGACCGGATGCTCTTTGCGACAAAATGGAGAGAAATGCTGGAGAACACACCTAATATTGATTTTTACCAGGATATGGTGAGTGGTTTGCTCATTAAGAACGGAAGGGCGTTTGGTGTAACTACCGGCCTTGGTCACCAGATCAAGTCCAGGTCTGTGGTATTAACAAACGGAACATTTTTAAATGGCATTATTCACATTGGTGAAAAGCAACTGGGTGGCGGGCGGATGGCCGAAAAGGCTGCTACCGGAATAACCGAGCAATTGGTTTCCATTGGTTTTGAAAGCGATCGCTTAAAAACCGGTACCCCGCCAAGGATTGATGGTCGCAGTCTTGACTATTCAAAAATGGAAGAACAAAAGGGCGATACTGAAATTATTGGCTTTAGTTACCTTGACACGGCAAAAATATCGCCGGAAGAGCAGAAGAGTTGCTGGATCACCTATACAAGTAGTGCGGTTCATGAAATTTTAAGGACAGGGTTTGAAAAAAGTCCGATGTTCCAGGGGCGAATTCAGGGTACGGGGCCGCGATATTGCCCAAGTATAGAAGATAAAATCAACCGGTTCGCCGAAAGGGACCGACACCAGTTATTTGTAGAACCGGAAGGGTTTAATACGATCGAGATTTATGTAAACGGTTTTTCATCCTCTTTACCTGAAGATGTTCAGCACAAAGCGTTAAAATTGGTTCCGGGATTCGAAAATTGTAAAATGTTCAGACCCGGCTATGCAATTGAGTATGATTTCTTTCCCCCTACCCAACTTAAATTCAATTTAGAAACAAAGCTCGTAGAAAACCTGTTTTTTGCAGGGCAAATAAACGGTACCACTGGCTATGAAGAAGCCGCCTGCCAGGGTTTAATGGCCGGGATCAACGCCCACCAAAAGGCACGCGAATTGGACCAGGTAGTTTTAAAAAGAAGCGAGGCTTATATTGGCGTATTAATAGATGACCTGATAAATAAGGGAACGGATGAGCCTTACCGGATGTTTACCAGCAGGGCCGAATTCAGAACTTTACTGCGTCAGGATAATGCAGATATCCGTTTGACTGAAATAAGTTACCGTTTAGGATTGGCATCCCAGGAAAGAATGGACAAAGTAATAAAGAAAACAGATTCAGTGAAACTGGCAAAAGAGGTGTTAAGTACCATTTCGTTAGAACCTGCTGAGGTAAATCCGCTTCTGGAAACTGTACAATCAGCAGCATTAATTACCAAACAAAAGGCTCAGCAAATTTTATTAAGACCAAATATAGGTTTAGCTGCCATGGTAAATGATATCCCAAAAGTAAAAACAGCTTTACAGTCTTTTGACAGGGAAACACTGGAGCAGGTAGAAATAATGACAAAATATGAGACTTATATTGAGAAGGAAAGAGAATTGGTTGCCAAAATGAGTCAGTTGGAAGATTTAATAATACCTGAAAATTTCAGTTATGATAAATTGCTTTCGCTTAGTAATGAGGCAAGACAGAAATTTACCAAAATAAGGCCACATACCCTGGGACAGGCCTCCCGTATTTCAGGCGTTAACCCAAGTGATGTACAGATACTGATGGTTTTTATGGGGAGGTAACCGGTTCTAAAAGTAAAAACAATTGTTGAGCTGTTGTTCGCGGCTGCTTATTCGGCAAGATAAAGATAAACACCTTGTGATCTACTGACAACAAACCAGTTTAATTGCATGTTAAATAATTATAATATATAATAGTCAGTTAATTAACCGTTCAAAGATTTTACCCTGCCAAAAATTGTCTTTAAATCCGGCTAATAATATATTGGACGGAATGAATTGCTGATAACTTAAAACACAAATAATATAAAACTATGTCACTTCACTTTTCGGCTGATACCCCAAAAGAACTGGTATTTGAAAATGTAGCAGAATACCTTCATCAGCAAAATTTAAAAATTGATAAACAGGACAGCACGCGTCCATGGGGTGGGTTTTTTGTTTTGGATGAAGCAGAATCAGAAAAATTTATTGCCTTGTATTTTGCTCACCTTACTAAAGATGAACTAACGATAACGGGTAAGCTAAGTCCAAAAATTCTGGTGGTAGCCCCTGAGAAAAGATTAAGCTGGCAATACCACCACCGGCGCGCTGAAATATGGAAGCTGATAGGTGGTACCGCAGGTGTAATTACAAGTGATACCGATGAAGAAAAGGATACTACCCATTTAAATATCGGCGACATCATTCAATTAAAGCAGGGAGAACGCCACCGCCTGATTGGCCTGGAGGGATGGGGAATAATCGCTGAAATCTGGCGGCATACCAATGCAGAGCTTCCAAGTGATGAAGAAGATATCGTTAGGGTGCAGGATGATTTTGGAAGATAGTTTGGCAAAAGGGGAATCTTAAATTTTAAGAATCAGAAAAAATTGTTTTTTTAATTTAACAATTATCCACAAAATCCGGCTAATAATAGTTCTCTTGATTAAAAGTATCCTGTAGCGATAAGTGCTCAATGAATTAAAGCAACCTGTTTTTTTAAAATTCGGATTCCCAAGAATTATTTCAGGTTAAGTTTTTGCAACCCGGATTGAAAGAAAACAATTAACCGAAAAAACATATGTCTTTAATTGCGAAGGGAAATTAAAAAGATTGACAGGCTAACAAAACCCGACTTTTAGCAAAAGAGTTTCCAAACGCAAATCTGTGAAAAATACAAACAATTTATATAATTATGTAACGCATTAAAGTAAAGTATGGGGAACTTTATGCTGTCAGATTCTTTTTTAAAAATATAAAAATAATGATATGTCAGTTTTAACGATCCTTGTAGTTTTAATTGTTGCGGGAGTAATTTTATACCTTATAAACAGGTATATCCCAATGGATGGTACAATAAAGAGTATACTCAATATTGTTATTGTAATATTAATAATAGTTTGGCTGCTCAAAGAATTTGGCATTTGGAGTTCCCTCTCATCTATCAAAGTGTAGTAAAAAACCAATGATATCCCATCTTGCAATTGGCTATTTTCATTTATGGAATGATGTAGCCTTTGGTCATCTTAAAAAGACTGAAATGGAACAGTTTTTGTAAATTGCTTTTTCAAAATAAAAATTATGAAACAAATTATTTCCTTATTCGCCGTTGCTGCGATTTCTCTATCTGTTATGAATGTGGATGCACAGGATAAAAGCACCAGGCCAAGCCCCCCGGCTAAAACTACGGTTACCACGACTAAAGGGGTAATAATAAGTATTGATTACAGTCAGCCATCCGTAAAAGGAAGAACGATTGGCAAAGAGATTGCCCCTTTTGGAGAAGTATGGCGCACCGGCGCCAATGAAGCTACTGTATTCGAAGTAAATAAAGATGTAATCATTGATGATAAAAAATTAGCAGCAGGCAAATATGGCTTGTATACGATACCCGGCGAAAAAGAATGGACGATCATTTTTAATAAGAAATCGAATTTATGGGGGTCCAATGGTTACAACAAGGCTGACGATGCTTTGCGCTTTGTTGCCCAACCCGTTAAGTCAAAAGCTTTTGAAGAAAAAATGAGTTTTTCCATAAATGAATCCGGTAAAGTATCCCTGATGTGGGGTGATGTACAGGTTGATTTTACGGTGCAATAGTGCCTGAACTACTTTTCAAAAAAACGTCGCTGACAATTATCAGCGACGTTTTTTTATCCCTATAAAATTTTAGGGCTTTTGAGTTCAGGTACTACAGGTTTTTAATTATTAACAACAGGGTGATATATACTTTCCGCAGTTGCCAATACTTCTTTTTTATCCAGTGTCATGCGCCGGGTTTGCTGATTTTGAAACATTGCCATCTGGTCTTTAAAATGCGGAGAACCCTGGTGTTGTGAAGCGCCAAAAGTATTGATCGACTCTATAATTGGCAAGCCGATTTTTGGATACCTGACAAAGCATATATAAGCATCGCCGGAAGTTATTTTTCGCATACCATTGATATACGGCTCCGTATAAGCGGCAGCAAGTATATCCGGAAGTCCATCAGCAGGCCGGGCATCGTTACCCCTGACTAATTTTTGCAAATCGCCTAAACTAAGATCCACTTTACCAAAATATTTGATCATATAATCGTTTATATATTGAAAAGTTTCAACGCTTTCGGATTTTGTTAATTGCCGGTTAGGCGAACCCCTTAATTTTTTTGAAAGGCGTTCATATACTAATAAAAATACTCCGGCGCCTTTACTTTCTTTTGTAGCTTTTTTGTCCCATTGCTGCAGGTTTGTGATGACCTCTTTTAATGAAGGATAATCAGCAGTATCTAAATGCAACATGCTGTCTATGCCATAGGCAAATTGCAACTGTTTTGGATATTGCCTGTCAAATTTTATGCGCACAAAATTTTCATAGTCTATTTTACCTACTCCCTTTACCAGTTCTGTAACCCGCAGGCTTCGATTATTATTGTATAATTCAAAACCGTCATTTGCATCATAGTTTTTTGGGTGCAGGTTAAATTTATTATCGGTTGCCAGGAAAGGGGAATGGTTGGTGTTAAACAAATAACCAGAACCCGGATTTATGTATTGGGGCAATGCAGTCACAGGTTTAAATTTGGTCCATAAGGTAGCCGAAGTATTTCCGGGTAATACAGATTGCCAGTGGTATTGCGGATCTGGATTTCGGATGGGTAGTTTAGCGTTACTGATATAAAAAATAGTATCGTACCTGTCTGCATACATAATGTTGAACATGGGCAGACTGGTCATACCAAGCGCCTTATAAAACTCGGTGAAATTTCGGGCTTTGTTCATGCGGTACCATTCTTCCAGCGCTTTACAATCCATATTTGCCGGCAGGCGCATGGCAAATACACCCTGTTTGGATTTTACGCTGGCGCCATATTTACTCCAGTACACTTTCCTGCTAACAGTTACGGGTACTCCTTTTACCTTTAGCTTTGCTTTCTTAACTTCCAGGCTGAGCCACTCACCATCAAATTTGTATTGGTTATTATTCGCCGGATTCATCTGGAGCTGGTATATATCTATTTTATCCGGACTGTTTACCGTATGTGCCCATCCGAGGTTTTCGTTGGTGCCATGAAAAATAAGGCAACCTCCCGGGAACAAACCGCCCAGCATATTCCAGCCCTGTTCACTTTGTAAATGGGCTTCGTAAAAGGCAGTTGCCCCTTCTAAAGGCTGGTGTGCATTAATGGCAAGGAAAGCTTCACCGGTAGTAGTTTTTGAGGGATGAAAAGCAAATGCGTTTGAACCCTGTAACGAAAAACCGGGAATGGTGCCAAGGGTTCCGCCGAATATTTGGGTCAATGTTCTATCAACCCCGGAAAAAATACTGAGCGAAAAAACCGTAGAAGTGAGGTATTCTCTTTCATTAAAGGGAAAGGCTTTTTTGTACTTTATTTCGGCAGGGTGTGCTTTGGCGTAATCGTTTAGTCCCTGAACATATCCTGTTACTAAAGCAACAAAATCCGGGCTAAGTGTTTTCCATTGTTCATCCACGAGTTGCCGGCACCGCAAAAGGTTTACAACATAATCTGCCCGGGCACCGCTTTTACCTAAGGCAGTCCCGAGTTTTGCTTTACCGATCAATACCATCAATTGTAATGTATTAAAATCATCTTCAGCATGGGCCCATGCAAGGCCATAAGCTACTTCAGGATCAGTAGGCGCAAAAATATGCGGCACGCCAAAGCTGTCACGTGCGATGGTAATGCTGGCGGGATTGATTTGCGATGAAGCTATAGATGTAAACAAAATAAATACGCAGAATATATTTTTCATGCTGAAAAATAAAAAAAATCCGGGTTGCTTCCTAAAAAACTGTAAATAAAAGCGATCAAAAAAAAGGGCATAATGCTATACTGTTAACCAGGTCAGTATCGTTAGGATAAATACTGTTAGCTTTACCAAATACAAAAATTTTACACAAATTGTTTACTGCTGAGCGAATAATCGAACAAACAAAAAAATGGATCAGCGATGTGGTTGTGGGCTGCAACTTCTGCCCGTTTGCAGCACAAGTAGTGAGGCAGGAGAAAATACATTACCTGGTAGAAACCAGCAATTCCCCGGAGATATGCCTGGCCACTTTATTCGGGGAAATTAACCGGTTAGATAATGATGCCCGTATTGAAACCTGTTTCCTGATTTTTCCAAATTCTTTTCGCAGATTTGATGATTATCTTAACCTTGTTTCGCTGGCAGAAACACTATTAGAACAAAACGGATATGAAGGAATTTATCAACTGGCAAGTTTTCATCCTTTATACCAGTTTGCGGATTCATCAGAAAATGATCCGGCTAACTATACTAACAGATCAGTGTACCCGATGATTCACCTTTTACGTGAAGAAAGTATTGACAAGGCATTGAAACATTATGAGAAACCGGAAAATATCCCTGGCCGCAATATTAATTTCGCCCGTGAAAAGGGGTTGATTTATATGAAGATGTTGAGGGATAACTGTTTTTAAACCGGGGATATTAACAGGTATTTGTTCCCGAAAAATTTTCTTTTTTTCTCCAGCCAGCCAGCTTTAACTTTATATACGCTTTAACCAGCCGGTAATACTCATTCTCCGTCGATTAGCCTTTGTTACTTCATGTTCAGTTTCATCGCTTTTAAAAAATACGGCTGTTTGTGACCGGGGTAAAATTTTTTGAACAGTCTCTTTTTTATAAACCAGCAATTGCCCCCCGTCCTCTTCGAGCCAGTCGTCATTTAAATAGTTAATGAGCGAAAATTTCCTGTCACTGTCATTTTTAAACTGGTCTTTGTGCCGCTTATAAAAACTTCCTTCTTCATACACTGCATAATGAAACTCATAACCGTTAATGCCCGCATAGCAAGTGCTGTTCAGGCGATCAATAAAATCTTCTACCTGGCTCAAAAATTCCTGTTCAAAAATATTGTTGTGGTTTTTATCCATCCAATAAATTTTATCCGTCCTCATTTTCTGTTCTGTGTCCATCACCTTCTCGTTTCCAATGCCGGCGGCAGTCATTAATTCATCCCTTTGTAGTTGCAGTATATTTTGTTGCAGGCCACTTGACAAAGATTTATTTAAAAAGCAGGGGTCAATGCCTACTTTATTATCAAGGTAACTATCAATCAGCAAATCAAAATGGTTGTTCATTGTATTAATTGACAAAAGGTAAGGTAGACCTTTTGTTTCGTTCCCGCAATTTCTGCTGCAAAGAATATATCGAAGGCAATGCCGGGAAGCCGCCAGGTTTTTGGACAACAGATTGTAATATTATTGATCTTTTTTTGATCAACACATTCCTGTCATTTATTGCAAATAGTAAAAAGGGTTTTATCTTTATGACAGGATAATAAAAAATGAAAGATTTTAAAAAGTATTACATCATACCGGCATTGCCGCAGGAAGTTTACCTTGCATTAACGCTACCTGCAACCATTCAGTTATGGACAGGCGAAGAAGCTGAAATGAGTACTGAGCGCGGAAGCGAATTTTCATTATGGGAAGGAAGTATTGTGGGTAAAAACCTTGCTTTTGAAGAAGGGAAAAAAATCGTCCAGCAATGGTATTTTGGCGACCAGGAAGAGGAGTCGATTGTAACTATAAAACTTCATTTGCATAAACAGGGCACATCGGTGGAATTACAGCATATCAATATTCCGGATGAGGCCTACGAAGAAATTGTGGAAGGGTGGAACGATAATTATTTTGGATTATTGATCAGGTTTTATAGCTGATTTATGCAGTGTGGCGGTAGGTGGGCAGGCTAACAAAAAAATTTTATAGTCATTTTACTATCATTTTGACGCCTGTTTAAAATCATTATGTGACGAGTGAGGTTGTTTTTTCTTTAATGTTATACCACCGCTTTTATTGAAGCCATCACCATTCTTATTTCACCATATGTAATATTTTCAGGTAAGTTTTCTTTCAGTATTTTATTGCTGGAAGAACCAAACTTTTCAATCGCGGATTTTATAAGCTCCAGTTTTTCCTGCGAAATGATCGTATTAACATCAATCTCACCAATACCCACAAAATAGGATAGATGCCCCTCAATTGTGCCAACGGTCATATTTCTTTCTATAGCGATTTCCTCCATGGTTTTTCCTTCTTTAAATAGAGTAAAACTTGACACCTTTGTATCAGTTTTTATTTCCGCTTTTCTGTCCTTATGTTTCTCCTTTGCCGGTTTTGCCCCCATATTGGTTTGCAGGTCATGCTGCGCACAATACTCCCTGATAATCGTCAAAAAAATTTCGCCAAACTGCTGGGTTTTAACAGGCCCAAACCCGTTGATCTGCTTAAGCTCTTCAATTGTTTGGGGCAGGTACAAGGCCATCTCTTCCAGGGTAATACTGCCTGCGATCAAATACACAGGCATATTTTTTTCCTCGCAAAGCGTGTCTCTTTTTTTACGAAGCTGTTTGTATAGTTCGGGGTGCGGGCTATCTGTTTTTGCCTGTTTTGATTTTCCGGCATAAGCATTGGCGGATAATATGGGTTTTAAAAAAGACCTTTTATGTTGTAAATAATCATCCACTTTAAAGCCAGATTCGCACCCGTTTAATAAATACAGCCTCAAACAAACCCCGAAATAAAGATCCAGTAATAATTTATTAAAATCAGTTGCAATTAACTTGCTATCCGCTTCGGCCGGACAAGTATTAATTTCATTTTTTACTTTTTCCAATTCAGTTGAAAAATGCCTGGCAGCGGCAACCAGCCGTTCTTGCACCGTTTCATTATTTTCGGGCAGCTCCTGTTGAGCAAGAATTTGATTTAACTGTGTTTCAAATTTTTTGGCAACAGTCTCGATATTTGTTAGAGCGGTATGTATCCCCTGGGTTGCTAGTAAAGCTTCCGTATTAAAAGAAGTCTGTTGTGCAGCCACAAAAGACCATACCGCTTTTGCATTGAGTTGTTGTTCTGAAAAATCAAATAATTTTTTTATTTCTTCTTGCTGAAACTGTTTTTTGGACTCGTGCAAAATTTGTAATTGTGCAGCGGAGGTTTTTTGTGTTTTTGCAAAAGAAGTAATGCGGCTGTCACTGTGTAAACTGTTATTATTGATACTACTGTGCAGGATCATTCCCTGTAAGCTGGTGCAGCGGCTTAACGCAACATATACCTGCCCCGGTGCAAACGCCTCTCCGGCATCAATGACGGCTTTTTCGAAAGTGAGTCCCTGGCTTTTGTGAATGGTGATAGCCCATGCAAGCCGCAGCGGAAATTGGGTAAAAGAGCCGATTTCATTTTCTTCCACCTGATTAGTGGTTTTGTCCACAACATACCGGATATTTTTCCATTTTTCCTTTTTTACTTCAATAGCAGCAGCAACACCGTTACACAAAACCTGTATCTTTTCATCTTCAATTTTTTCTACAATGCCAATTTTACCATTAAAATATCTCCGTATTTTTTCCGTATCATTTTTTATAAACATTACCTGTGCACCCACTTTTAATTTCAATAACAGGTCTGCCGGATATGATTTTTCGTAAAACTCCCCTTCTATTGAGGCATTAAAATTCCTGAGCTTACCCTGTAATTCATTTAGCGCTGTAAAATTAATTGCATCAGCTTTATTATTATGTGTAGTCAGCGTAATATAATTTTCCTCCCTGGGGGGGGTAAATGAAGGCAGGTAACGGCTATGCAATAATTTAAAGCCCTCATCATCCATTGCATTATTTCGAACCTGGTTCAACAAATTTACAAATGAGGCATCGTTTTGGCGATAAATTTTATCCAGTTCAACATATACCAATGGCTGCTGCTCAATTACATGGCTGTTAAAAAAATACGGGCTCTTATACCGGGGCGAAAGTATTTGCCATTCTTCTTCTTTAACAACAGGGGGCAGTTGGTACATGTCACCAATCAATAAAACCTGCACCCCACCAAAGGGTCGTGAGTACTGGCTTCTTATATGCCTTAAAACAGTATCCATCGCATCGAGCACATCACAGCGAACCATACTTATTTCATCTACGATCAATAATTCTAACTTTTGCATTACATCCCTGCGTTCATTGTTTAAACGAAGACGGCTAAGTAAGCTATTTTTATCGTTTACCTGCTCATTTCCTTCAAAGGCTTTGCCCAATGGTAAATAAGGAGTAAAAGGCAACTGGAAAAAAGAGTGGATGGTAGTTCCCCCGGCATTCATAGCTGCCACCCCTGTAGGAGCAACAATCGCCGTGTTTTTTACCGCATTTTCTTTACAATGTTTTAAAAAAGTAGTTTTTCCTGTGCCCGCTTTGCCGGTTAAAAAAATGGAGGTATTTGTGTAATTAATAAAATCGGATGCAAACTTGAAGGAGTCTGAATAATGCATGGAATTTTTTTTATTGAGCAAAGATCGTATTGCATGCTGAATATCGAATTTACGAATATGAAGGCTATTATGATTAAAAATTCAACGTATTGATGATAGCCTGTTTGAAATAACTGGTAGTTCTCATTTTGTACCGTAAATGGCGGAGCCATTATCTGCCTGCAGATATTTGGGTAGACATCCGATTGGGCTGACCCATGCAATCATTCCCAATTCTCATTATGAAAAAAACGGGTATTGCCGCCTCGCTCAATTAGTGTGATACCAAATTTAAAATGGCGGATATAAGTTGAATTTGCAAATAGCGATAGGGAAACTGTTTACAAATTGCTTATTTAAAAAGCTTCACAATATCCTACATAATATTAAAATAAATCATTCCATTCCTTACACCGTCAGGCAGAATATGTACCGGCATGTTCCCGCTTTATACGCCCGACAATCTGCAACAGCAACCTGTAATTGAAGTAAGCCAGGGGATTAATTGCACAACCCTTTTATTCAAATCGGGTATTTGAAAAGGATTTGCTTATTAATGTATTTTCCTGATAAAATAAAAGGAGGGGAAGCTGTCTTTATTTTTTAGGTTTAGGTTTTCGTTTGTCCGGTGCCTGGTTTAATAAAGCTCCTGCCAGCTTTTTTTCTAACGGGGTAGCATCGGGATTGATTAATGTTTTTGCAGCTAGTGCAGCCATGTGCGGAGTAGTAACTTCAGGTTTTTTTGATGTTTTTGCCATACTTGTAAATTTTAGAGAAATGAAATTTTAAGATAATAGTAATTTTTTTTATATCCAGGCTTGTATTATTGTAAACAGCCCGACAAGTATTTAAATGATAACTGCGTACTTAATAATTACCTATTGGAGGGCCACCCACATTTAAAATGATTAGTGGCAATACTGACTAGTTAACGATGGTGGTGTATTTTTAATTACTGCCCGATAAAACGATCGGTTAGCTATTGGACTTGCATGAATAAGTATAATTAGAACAAAAGCACCCCTCTGTATTCATGCATTTGTACCGGCGTGATTAAGTATGACAATCGAAACAAAGAGAAAGGATAAAAAATATCTGAGCAGTTGAATTTAATCAGGTTTAATATTTATCCTCTGGCCTTTTGTTTATTACCCAGCAATAGCAGTTCATTCACCTGTACTTCAGTGATGTATTTTTTATTGCCCTCCTTATCATTGTAGCTTTTGTTGATGAGTTTTCCTTCAACAACAACTTCAGTTCCTTTTTGCAAATATTTCTCCGCCAGGTCTGCTAATTTTCCCCAGGCTACCAGGTTGTGCCATGTTGTTTCCGTTACTTTTTCACCCTTTGTATTATGATAGGTTTCGTTGGTGGCAATACTGAAACGGGCTAATTTCTTTCCGTTGTCAGTATTCTTTATTTCAGGTGCATTCCCTAAGTTGCCAATTAACTGAACTTTGTTTTTTAAAGCATTCATGTTGTTAGTTTTTAAGTGTGATACCCGGTTAAGCTCCCACATGGCGTCCCATTCTTCTTTTTAAATATAGATCCAACTGTCCAATCAATCGTGTATGCGGGCAGAATAAATAATGAAGGAAGCCAGGTTATTGCTTTTAATGGGGGAGATATTATTGCCCGCTGGTTTTTGAAGTAAAATTCACTTTGTTCAGGGCGGTATTTTTTCAATTATTCCGGAATTATCATAAGATAAAAAACCCCATTTGCTTAGTTTTTCCGGCCCCATGTTATATTTATTTTTCAGGACAGATTTACTGGCCCTGATAATATCAGTGATCTCTGCAAGCACCGCATCGCGCTGGCGGTACATTTCTTCAGCGCTTTTGCTAAGGCGGATCGCCTCTTTGTGTTTTTCAAGGCAGAAACTTATTTTGGGCCCGGTTGCTTCCCAACTAAAACCATCGATTGACAAAAGAAGTGATTCATCACCATCAACCTTGTGTTTTTCATATATTTTTTTAGCCAGCTCAATGCTCTGTCTTACATTGGTATAAATCCTTATCCTTCCCCTGGTAGTAGTATTCATAAGTACTTTTTAATAGTAAAAAAAAGCTTAAATAATAGTACCAATGTATATATGAAAGTTTGCAATCACAAGGGAAAAACCTCATAAAAATGGAAGAAAATAACGAAGTTAATTATCAGTATATTAATTTTTATCCCTGTCTTGTTCCCAGCAAAGGATTGGCTAAGTAAAATCAATGGTTAAGTGCTGGGTCACTGACGAACCAGTTGATACGGAAGGGAGGCACCTGCAAAAAACGGAAAGGGTTTGATCAAAAGTATGGTTGCGGATACCCTCCGGTATCGGGGGATATATTTCAGGCTGCTCAGTTAAAAATCCAGTTTCATTATATACACCTGGCGGGTGCCGTTATGGGTAGAGTTAAAGCCTATCATGTCACCTTTGGGGCTCCAGCGGCAATGAATATCAGCACGCCAGCCTCCCGTATATTCTTTGGGGGTGTAAAATCTTCCTATAGCGATCACAGAATCTGCTTTCATGTTCAGCAGGAATACATTTTGATCGCGGGTTACCTTGTCGGGATAGGTATCTGTAACCATCCAGTTGCCATCAGGTGAAAAAGTGCCATGTCCATCATAATCCAACGGACCTTTACCAAGTTTTTTGTAATCTTTTTTGCCGGTTGTAAACAGGATATGGCTGTCTTGTTTTGCATCGTACAAAGCGGTTATCATCAACTGGTCATCATCGAGCCAGTCGAAATGCGACCCACCCCAATTATCGGGGAAACATCGCTGCAGGTTGGTGCCATCTTTATTTATGGTAAAGGCCGTGGTGTTGCGGGCAGGAATAGCCCTGGCGAGGAAAAATATTTTTGATCCCTTCCTGCTGAACAGGGCATGGCCGATATATTCGATTCCTTCTTTGGTAGCAATTTCGGGCACCAGGTGCTTTAGTTTGGCATAAGAAACAATCAGTTCCGCCTTACCCGTCTGAAGGTCTAACAGGAAAATACCATCATCTTCAGGGAATGCGGTGGCTTGCTGTGCATCCTGGCCCCCTCCGTCATAACCATAATCGGTACGCGTTATGCGTAGCCTGGAGAAATTAATGCTCAGGGCTTCTTTCCCATTGGGTGAAACCGCCCCAACAGGATGGGGAATTACTTTCAATTCTTTCTTTGTGAAAACATTTAGTATCACCGAAACATATTTACCCTGGCGGAAGTCGTTGTAGATGATCACGGAATCTGGATTTGTGGCCAGCCAGTGCGTCATGCATCCCTGCTGTAAATTCCATGCATAGGTTTCGGCAAGGGGGATAAAAGTATTGGTGCTGAGGTCAACCATACCCAGTATTGCCTGGTCATTTTTATCGGGGATCTTAAACCGTACCTCTGTTTCGAGTACTGTAACGTAGCGTTGGTTTTTGCTCCATGAGTTGATGCCATAATAACTGGCAAACAGGTGCTCCTTATTATTACGTGTTATCTGGACAGGGCCGGTAATTGTTGGAAATTTTACAGGGTGGGGTTGCTGGGCCATGGCAAAGGATACAACAAAAACAGAAGCCCCAAGAAAACGGGTAATCTTTCTTTTCAGGTTCATTCAATTAAAGGTTGGCGTTCTTAAAGATATGCTATCGGGTGTTAAAAACCATTCTTAAATTGAAGCAAATATATTTAGTAAAACCAAATCTTACATAAGTACCAGGTTCCTTGCCAGGGAGGCAGTGTGTCGATGGCTGTTCCGAAAAAAAGTATTGATTATCGCATAGCTAAATGATTGTAGAAGGTAAACTGTATTTTTGCCATCAATTATAAAAAACCGGATGGGCTCAATAATAACCAGGACCAACTGCCCCTGTTGCGGCAGTAATGCTATCGTAAAAGTTTTGGCGTGTAAAGATTATACGGTGTCGAACCAAATATTTGACATCTGGGAATGCAATGATTGTACAATTCGTTTTACGCAGGATATACCGGATCAGGATTCAATTGACCGGTACTACAAATCAGAGAATTATATTTCTCATTCGGATACAGAAAAAGGGCTCGTCAATAAACTCTACAAGATTGCCAGGAATTATACACTTAACTGGAAAATGAACCTCGTGAAACGCACTATGGGCAAAAGGATGCAGGCAGGTTCTTTGCTCGACATTGGTTGCGGTACAGGCGCTTTTTTTCACAAAGCAGTTGTATCCGGCTGGTCGGTAACAGGCCTCGAACCTGATGAGGGTGCAAGAAAAATATGTAAGGACAAATATGATCTCCAGGCAGAGCCTCCGGGAAAATTATTTGAACTTAATTCAGAACATTATGATGCGGTCACCCTATGGCATGTGTTGGAACATGTGCATCAACTGCATGAATATATGACCCAGGTAAAAAGGGTGTTAAAGCATGAGGGTGTAGCATTGATCGCTTTGCCAAATTATACTTCCTCGGATGCCGGGCATTATGCAAATTATTGGGCTGCTTATGATGTACCGAGACATCTTTATCATTTTGCTCCGCCAGCCATGAGTAAATTAGCAGAACAACATGGAATGCGGGTGGAATCGGTAATACCTATGTGGCTGGATGCGTTCTATATTTCGCTCTTAAGCGAAGGTTACCAAAACGGGAAAGGCAAATTGGGAGCTGCTGTTTTGAATGGGCTAAGGTCTAATGTGAAAGCCCTCAAAAATAAAATGGAATGTAGTTCGCTGGTCTATATCATCCGGCACAAAAATTAAAGAAACGCGCTGCAGGGTTATTCCTGTTTACATAACTATTCACGAATAGTTATGTATTGCATCAGCACAACTGCCTTAACAATTAAGCAAACAGTCCCCTTTTTATCCTGCCTTTACCCTGGCGCTGCACGTTCCATAAATCGGCTGTAGTAAAAATTTTACTGTTAGGATGATAAAACGGAGTAGCCAGACTTTCGTTGATTACGCTGGTAAGATTTTCTACCTGCGCTTTGCTCATTTGAGTAAATATTCCGGTTGATTGCTTTTTCATGATTGTACATTTATACTTTTCTTAGATGAAAAGGGTTTTAAAAAATGAATCTTCTTTGAATCCTGGTTTTGCCCTGGCGCTGGATATTCCAAAGATCGGCAGTTGTAAATTTTTTGCCTTTTGGCTGGTCAAATCCGGTTGCTACCGTTTCTGTTACGATGGTTGTAAGCCTCTGCAGTTGTTCTGTGCTTATTTGTGTAAGTATGCTGGCTGATTGCTTTTTCATGTTTCTGTTATTTATAAATGATCGGTTTTTAAAATGCAAGCCTTCTTTGAATCCTGGTTTTGCCCTGGCGTTGGATATTCCAAAGATCGGCGGTGGTAAAAATTTTAATGTTGGGTTGGTTAAAACCCATCGCTAAAGTTTCTTTTACTACACTTGTTAATTTTTCTACCTGTTGTTTGCTTATTGTTGTAAATAAGTTGTTTGATTGCTTTTTCATGATTGTAAGTTTTAATTGTTATTGATTATTTTCATTTTGATAACACAAAACTAATACAATATTTAGTACTATACAACACATAGTACCATTTATTTTTTAGTAGCAGGTAGCGGCCAATAGCTTATTTTGCTTAAAACCCATGCTCTCACTGAATTCTGGAGAAATAGACGATTTTATAGATAATTAAAAAGATTGATGAGTGGATTTATTGATGGATGGATGGCTTTAAATTTCTGTGTTGTAAGTAATATTTGGAAGAAAAATAGTAAAAATATCAGCATGCCGGGGAAACATTAGCGGGGTAGGGAAGGGCATATTTATGGAGTAAATTAAGGCCCTGAAGGATAAAGCAAGGTTTTTGCAATTGAAGGGCTGCACAGTTTGTGTGGGATTTTAATAGCCGGGCCCATTAACCTTATTGGTAGGACAAGAACAATAAAGGAAATTTAATATTTTAATAGTTATTAAAAATAATATCAACTAAGCTGAGAGCTTAATCGGTTTATTCACCATTTTATAGGGAGGGAAATCACCCGGCTGGCCATTTCCATCTTCAGGGAAATCATCGGTGTGCAGGTCAATTCTCTTGGTAATATCACTTAAAGAGGTCAGGCGTTGAACAATGTAAGGAATTGTATCCAGCCCGGAAACAAACCGGAGGATATAATTATAAATTCCTACGAGGTTACCTGCCAGGATGGTTGTGCCGGAAACCCGGTTAGTGATCAGTAGGGAAGAACCAATTACCACCAGCACTAAAATTTCCATTATCCCAAAACTCCATGCTTCCTGGTCGGATATCCGTATTTGCCAGTTTCTTAAATTATTGTAATGGCGCTGCATGGCAGGCTTATTAGCGGAAGTAATGATATTGACCTGCTGCTCCAGTTCGTCATTTTTTAGTCTATTCAGCCGCTTCATTTTTTTGCCATAAAAATAACTTACTACCATCACCGGAACCAATATAGAAAAACATACCAATACTACGGCAGGATCGTAAAAGAACAATAATAACAGGGAGCCGAAAATATTAAACACTGCTTCAAAAACATACACCAGATCGAATTCTAAAAAATCAACAAATTCTTTTGCCAGTGTTGAATGTGCACTTAATTTAGAAACTTCATTTGCACTGGCCCTGCGGGAAAGAAACTTTGTTACCAATGAAGTATAGATAGCTGAGTAAGTGCGGGTATCCAGCATGTGACGAAAAGTTCCAATTACAAGGTATACCAAATGGACTACAGATAACCATATCAATCCCTCGTAACTGCCTTTCATTAAATCATTAATTGCCACGCCCAGGAAGAATGGGCGCAATAAAGACCCCGTCATCTCCAAACCAAATAGTAAATAGGTAAGGACCAAATGGGACCTGTGTTTTTGCATCAGCTTTTTTAAAATTTCAAAACGCGACATAACTTTTCCTGGTTCATGATTAAACAAACAATACCATATCCTGGCAGGTAATAAATATCTGCCATGACTTTTACCGGCAAAATACCGGTACTAAAAATAATAACATCTGCTTACAGGTAAAACCCGCAAGTTTAATTTAATGGGATGTTTTGTATGGCCGAAAGTTTAGTTTGATTTATACAGCGGTCATTTTTTCTCTTTCGGTTACCGAATTGTTAGTAATTCCGGTAATTAGACCACGGCAATCAGGAGATCCGCATTGGCAGTTAAAAGGCTCCATATTCTCGTCCAGAAAGGATGAATAGTCGAGTGTAAGTTCATCGCCGCTACAAATTTTGCGTATTGCGATTACATTTAATCCTTTATAAGTTGTGTTTGGGTTACAACTGTGATTTTGTGGAGCCCAGCCGGTTGGATCATAATCCCAGAGCAAAAATACCTCTTTACTCAGAGGATAAGCGTATTTTCTAAATGTTTCTTTTTCCTTAACATTCCAATTTTGTGCTACATGATTGCGGGTAACCATGCGTTGGGATAGCTCTTCCCCCTTAAAAATCAATTCATTAGATTCAATATCTTTTGCCGCATAAATGCCGTATCCGGCTATTGAATTGCCTTTCATAATATATTTTTTCTTCATCCTTTTATGCCTTGCGATACCTTCCGAAACGATATGCCGGAGGAAATTAGACTGCCCGAAGCCATCGTGTTTCAGGATATAGTCCGCACTTCCTTCGTAACCGTCCTTATAAAAAACCGAACAGGTGAAGTTAATTTCAAGGAAGAACAATTTCCCGTTTTCATTCATCCTAAAATCCAGTCTTGCATAACCCACTCCGTTAAAACTCCCGAAAATTCTTTGTGCGGCATCTCTTAATTGCAGATCAATTTCTTCCTCTGCAACAGGGATATTTGCATCGGGATGAAGTTCGGATGTTTTTAAAGCATAGGTCTTAAATTGATTACCTGCAGGAAAAATGTATTCAAGCGGTTTAAATGTGGTAGCAGTTTTTTCATAATCCCCATTAGCGGCAATCATTACGGTAAATTCCCTTCCGCTTATGTACTCTTCTACCAGCAAAGGTCCATACTCTGCTATAATCTCCTGAACTTTTGCCCGGAGCTCCGTAATATTATTTACTAAACTTTTTTCATCAATACCCAAACTATCCCCTGCTTTGGCGGGCTTTACAAACAAAGGAAATTTGAGGTGTTTTATCTGAACTTCCAGGTTTTCTTCTGCTTCAATCAGAGCATACGAAGGGGTATTTATACCTTCGGTGTACGCAACATATTTCATTAACTCTTTTGCAGGATCGTATAATAGTGTGGTAGGGCCGGTAAAGGGGAGGTTAAGTAATTCCAAAGCATAGATCACGTCTATTGACGGTACATCCCATTCCAGGTATCCTTCGCACAAGTTTACGAATACATCGTATTTTTCCTTTTTCAGTTCTTTCAGTTGTTTGTAAGTGGTGAGTTTATTAAGCCTTACATGATCAACCCGCGCTTCGGGAATTAAAGAAGCTAAATTCCTTTCCGGATCGTAATGTTGATAATCCACATCGGAAGTAGCGTAATCGGGTTGCAGAACGCAGATACGTAGTGTAGCATCAATTCCCGTTAAACTGGTAACCTGCGGCTTATTTGAATAGCTGTAGATATTATTAAGTTGTTCCTGCATTTTTTAGCAAACCTGGGTTTTTTATGCTGACCCACGTATTTTTCTTAAGGGTACCTGGTAGTCAATTTTAACTAATTTGGTTTTTTTGCGTTGCTGTTTTTTTGTGGCTGAAGTTAAAAAAGCGGTATTTATTATTTCTTTTACCAAATGGGTAAATGTTTTTCCATTCAAACGCAAAATGGCACCTATAGAAGTATAATCCTCATCTTCGCTTAAACCACATTGTGCATTTACTTCCAGCACATAGATTTTACCGGTCACTTTATCCTCCCGCAAATCTACCCTGGTATACCCTTTACCCTTTGTTGCAACAAAAGCATCCCAGCTTATTTTTTTAATTTCAT
The DNA here is from genome assembly GCA_014379625.1 of Ferruginibacter sp. Lineage (GTDB taxonomy): Bacteria > Bacteroidota > Bacteroidia > Chitinophagales > Chitinophagaceae > Ferruginibacter. Next base: position 162,320 of record JACMLJ010000095.1, read on the forward strand.
CAACGAGGGCGGGGTTCGGGGCCCCGTATTCATAGAAGTTGCCTTCATTCGGCATCGGTGATTCTTCTTCATAGATTTCCCAAAGCCGGTCGAAACTTAAAATTTGCTCTTCTTCCGGTAAGGACGGATGAAAAACCCTTTGCACCGGATTGTAAACCACGGCAAACTCAGGCTTATCGAAAGACCCAACTATGAGCGTAGTGTACTCGTTCCCGTTTATGAAGGATTCGGCGATCAGGCCATCCGTGGTTAAATTCCAGCCCCGATAACCTCCAAACATCCTAATGACCTGGGTTTGTAATGCAGCCTCATCGCTTACAACATTTTTAATCCCAAGGCCCATACTGCCACCTGAAACAGATGGCTTTACAATTACCGGTGTTCCCAAGCGTTCAAAAATACCAGTCAGTTGCTGATCTGCACCGGTAATGGCTTCCCAGCGGGCGGTAGGTATACCAGCTTTGTCGAAAGCAAGTTTCATTGGAACTTTAGAAGTGGTTATGTCATAGAAATACTCGTCTGCCCCTGTAAATATAAGCCCTGTTTGCTGCAATAGTTTTACCACAGAAATGCCGGGTGTTCCATTTACTTCATCGCCGTCACATATATTGAAAACGATCGGTAAAAATAAACCTGCTTCTTTTTCGGAAATAATGGTTGAAATAATCGCGGTATAATCAAGCATGGTTACAGGCTGCCATACCCATTCAATTCCCATTTCAGCAAAAGTTTTGGCATACTCATCAATACTCTGACTGAAATCGTAGTAGTAGTCAATATTTTCATCGTTGGTTTGCAGACTGGGGGCCAATACCCAAACTTTTAATTTTTCTGAAGAAATACTTGATATTAACGGGTTAGCTTGAGACATATATCGCGTAATAAAAAAAAGGAACTATTTGTTTTGTTTTGCCTGTTGTGCAATAAAATCTGTTAAGCGATATTTTCCAAGCGATTCCGGGTCAAGATATGCGGCGCCCTTAATAAATTTCAAACAATTTTCATTTCCGCAGTTACAAATAAAAGGCTGTGCCATTTCCCATTCGGTAGATGGATAAAAAAAAACCAGTTCATCGCCTGGTTGTATTGGCCTCAGACAAACTACCTGCATTGGAGTAGTATCAAAAAAAACATTCGGGTTACAACTGTGATTGATATATTGTAAATACACCGGTTCTAAAGTGATGTGTTTATCCGTACCGGTTTGTACAGTGAGATAGGTTGCATAATTTTGTGAAGTGCCACTGGAAAAATTACTAATAATGTCCCCGGGTTTATAAGCGATAGCGGAATGAAGTGAATGATGAAGGGCAGCGGAATTAAACCAAACATCGCCGATCTCATGGCGGCTGATAATTTTATGCGCCGTTTTTGAAAGAGTTTTTGTTGTCATGTTTTAATGGGATAAAAAAAGAAAAATTCAATACAGGCAATAATTTTAATACTTAAATTAATGATATAGTAAATGTATTAAAGCATTCAATAATAAAAAAGATATTATGTATATATTATTCAATAAGTGGATTAAAAGCGATATTATGTTAATAACCATCGTATATAGATTTCAACAGAAGGTTTTTTGATTGCTGATGATAAAAATTTACCAGGTTGTTCATTCACTTCCGGAAGCTAACTGAAAAAATGTTTTCTCCCGGTTGGCTGTGCATGATCGACCGGCGCGACTCATCGCCCGGTCTTACAATGCTAAGGAATCGCGGAAATTATTTATAGAAAGCTTCTTTGTAAATTCATAAAAAACTGGGTTCAATAAAATTTATGGAAGCTTTGCGATAAAACAGAAAATACATTATGGATGATATACCGGAAAAACCAGGTAGCGAAATACTAACGCAACTGGTAACCATGGAAATGCCTTTTGGTAAATACAAGGGCAGCTTGCTTTGTGACCTGCCGGTATTTTACCTGGAATGGTTTCAGCATACAGGTTTTCCAAAAGGAAAGACAGGCATATTGCTGGCAACGATCTATGAGATTAAGATCAATGGGTTAGAATATTTACTGGCGCCTTTGAAGCCTTCAAAACCATAAGACAGCTTGAGTTAATTGGTGAAAATATTATTTCAAATTGAATTTTGAATGTTTTTAAGAACGCATAATTTTTCAAAACTGTTTGTTCATGCAAACTATAAATAATAAACCGTTCCTTTTTAACTGGGGAAAGCAATGCTGTTACCGGCAATAAAGATTATTTGTGTAAAGTAATAACGGTTAAAAAACATGACCGGTACAGGCAATTAAAAATCTGCGGAAGCTAATTTCAATGTATTTTCTTTTACTGCTGGCAGGAATAAAAACCAGCAAAATCCCCATATACAACAGTTGATATCAATCGAATTGGAGTGGGTAGATAAAACACTAAAGGAGTTTGTCTTGTTTAAAGGGATGCTACAACTTGCAAAAGGTTTTTGAAGATCAGTATCATAAATGACTAATTCCGCCGAAAGGTTAGTATGTAATTGATACAGATATTTTTTGGTGTCTATCAAAATCGTACCAGCTTCCCTGGGGTTAAATTTGTCGAGCAAAAGGTTGCCAACCTCCATACCATATTCATTTTTAAAAATGGTTTTGCCACTTAAAGAGCCGGCACTTTCTAAATAAACAAGACGATGATGGTTACCGCAGGTTATCCTGGCCGACAGGTGGCGGGGATTGTACTTTATTACCACTTTACAATCATTATTATCGATTAACCTGTACTCCTGCAAGGAAGAACGTTCATTACTAATTACTTCCCAATTCATAAGCTAATCATTTAAGCCACAAAGATTAGGTTTTTATAAAGTAAAAGCAATCCCAGGTTTACCGGGTAACAATTATTTAACATTGGATTTGTACGGCATTAAAAAATAATATTGCAACCCAAACCCCGCTCTTTACCTATAAAAAAGGCGCTTTGATCACTCAATACTAAAAAATAATATGGATTATCCACAACCTGCTCAAAAAAACTAACACTTTGTGGTATTGTTTGATTGAATAAACTGTCGTCTCTTTGTGTTGTCCAATTATTGAGAAGAAGGCGCTTAAAACACAAGAATAAAAAATTTAGCCCGTTTTCATCCGACATTACCCAGTGGGATTATAAAATAAGTACATTTTTCTCATGCTTGAACAGGCCCTGTTCCGACTATCCGGAATGGGGTTTTTTAATTCAGGGACACTTCGCTAAAAAATTTACTAAAAAATACTAAATTTATTAGTGTTAATAAAAGAAAGCAATTATCTTTGATCCTGAGTTTACTTTTACAACGAATAATCAGATACATCATTTAAAAAAACTACAACATGAGTAACGCAGAAAAATTGAAGGCGCTCAAATTAACAATGGACAAAATCGATAAGGATTTTGGCAAAGGCTCTGTGATGATCATGGGTGATAAGCCCCATGTGGAACAGGAAGTTATTTCAACAGGATCGCTGGGATTGGATGTGGCACTAGGAATTGGAGGCTTGCCTAAAGGACGTGTAATTGAAATTTATGGCCCGGAAAGCAGTGGTAAAACCACTATCGCAACCCATGTGATTGCGGAATCGCAAAAAAAAGGAGGCATGTGCGCTTTTATAGATGCCGAACATGCATTTGATAGTGGATATGCGCAGAAGCTGGGAGTTGATATAGATAACCTGTTGATATCTCAGCCAGACTATGGTGAGCAGGCCCTTGAAATTGCGGATCGTTTAATTTTATCAGGGGCGGTAGATGTGGTAGTAATAGATTCGGTGGCGGCGCTGGTTCCTAAAAGTGAACTGGAAGGTGAAATGGGCGACAGTAAAATGGGGTTGCACGCAAGGCTGATGAGCCAGGCCCTTCGGAAACTGACCGCTACTATTTCTAAAACCAATTGTTGTTGCATTTTTATTAATCAACTGAGGGAAAAAATTGGCGTAATGTTTGGCAACCCCGAAACTACTACTGGGGGTAATGCATTAAAGTTTTATGCTTCCGTTCGGCTTGATATTCGCCGGATGGCTCAAATAAAGGATGGTGACGAAGCGATTGGCAACCGGGTAAAAGTGAAAGTGGTAAAAAATAAGGTAGCCCCACCTTTTCGTCATGCAGAATTTGATATTATTTTTGGAGAAGGTATTTCCAAAACCGGCGAGATTATAGATATGGGGGTAGAACTGGGTATTGTACAAAAAAGCGGGAGCTGGTTTAGTTATGATACCAATAAATTAGGCCAGGGGAGAGATTCAGTAAAACAATTGCTAATGGATAACCCGGAAATGGCAAAAGAGATTGAGGCAAAGATCAGGGTAAAAATTGCCGAAAACCTGGCAACTTAAATTGAAAGAGGTTTTATGGGTTAGTAAAACCAGGCCATTCCGGAAGGAATGGCTTTTTATTGGGAGCAACTAATGTGAAAATTATGTAACTTTTAAGCCAAATCATGGTTTTAAATTTTTCAAATTGAGCAATTGAGCAATTGAGTAATTGAGCTAATTGGTTATAGCGATACAATCCCCCGAAGCATCTTTACGGTTGCTGCCTACAATACTAAAACTGTCTTCAAAATGAAACCAGAAACTTATACCTGCCGGTAACTGTTGCATAACTGAGATCATGTCTTTAGCCGCAAGCCCGTTTATACAAAAAATTATTTCTTTCACATTTTTCCGGACCACCAGTTGGGGCAGTTGCTGCAAATTTCCTATTGCACCTACCTCAACCGAATGTTGTGGATTAATTCTTGCAAAGCCCTCCGGGTGGGTGTTATTTTTTTGCAAAATGGACACTATAAAATTGAAGTCAGTTTTATCGGCTATTATAAAACATTTTTCCCTGCTGCGGCTTTCTTTAGAAATATTAAATATCCCGGGCAGCAATTTGGTTATTCCTGAAAACAAAGTCTTTATCCAGATAGCTATTTGTATCAGCAGAACGTATAAGCCCGCAGTACCACTATTGTAATGCTTTTGTACAAAAAGGCCCATGGCGCCATAAAATAAGCGGATATAATTCAAACTGCCCCTTTTGGTGCTTTCACCTTTGAAGTGTATAATGGTAGTTTCCGAAAAGTAAATGTTTCTAAAGCCTGCTTTTTGAATGCGGTAACTTAGATCCACATCTTCCCCATACATAAAAAAGCGTTCATCAAAGCCACCGGTTTTATCAAGTACATTTTTTCTGATCATCATAAATGCACCGGCCAAAACGTCCACTTGATGGTTTTTATTTTGATCAAGCTGACCCAAATAATAACGGGCAAAAATTTTGGAAGCGGGAAAAAGTGCAGCTAATCCTGATAATTTGAAAAAAGATGTCAGGGGCGAAGGAAAAGCCCTTTTACTTTCCTTCAAAAAATTTCCGCTGCCATCGATCATCCTTATGCCCATTGCACCTATATCATTTTGATGAAAGAAGGCAAGACATTTTTCCAGGCAATCTTCGGGTAAAATAGTATCGGGATTTAAAAATAAAATGTATTCGCCCGTGGAATTATTTAATGCCAGGTTATTAGCCTTACTAAACCCTGTATTTTCTGCGCTCCATATAAACCTGACCTTGCCAAACCTTCCTGCAAAATAATCCTTACTGCCATCTGTGGAGTTATTGTCTACCACAAAAATTTCTGTTTCAATATTTTCACAGGCATTCATTACGGAGTAAAGACATTGCTCCAAAAAGTATTTTACATTAAAATTTACTATGATGATGGAAAGCCGCAACAGAAATGATTTGTGAACGAAATAAGATTTTTTATATCATTATTCAAAATTGTTTTCATTTCTTACCATTATATCATGGGGTTGGTTTGTAACTTTAGGAAAAAGTATTTATGACGAGCAGAAAAATAGGTTCCTGCGGATTAACCGCTTCCCGGCCCGGACTTGGTTGTATGGGCATGAGTGAATTTTACGGCCCTGCAGATAACGAAGAATCGATAAAAACCCTGCACCGTGCTTTTGAACTGGGAATTAATTTCTGGGATACTGCGGATGCGTATGGGCCCTACCTGAATGAAGAACTGGTAGGCAAGGCCCTGAAAGGTATCAGGAAGGAAATTACACTTGCAAGCAAATTCGGGATACTGAGGGACCCTTTGAACCTGCAGTTCCGCGGGCTAAGCGGCAAACCCGAATATGTGCAATCGGCTTGTGAAGCAAGTTTAAAAAGATTGAATACCGATGTGATAGATCTTTATTATTTACACCGGGTAGACCCCGAAACACCTATTGAAGAAACAGTTGGGGCAATGGCCAGACTTGTAGAACAGGGGAAAATTAAAGGAATTGGCTTATCAGAAGTATCAGCATCTACCCTTCGGAAAGCCCATGCAGTTCATCCCATTTCGGCTGTGCAAAGCGAGTATTCATTGTGGACGCGGGATCCTGAGGAAGAAGTGCTGGATACCTGTAAAAAGCTGGATATTGCCTTTGTGGCTTATAGTCCGCTTGGTCGTGGCTTTTTAACCGGGCAGATCAAAAAATTTGAAGACCTGGACGCGGATGATTACCGCCGCTTATCTCCAAGATTCCAGGGAGTTAATTTTCAAAAGAACCTTGAACTGGTAAATAAAATAAAGGAGCTGGCTATGCAAAAGAGTTGTACAGCATCGCAACTGGCTTTGGCATGGGTAATGGCACAGGGTGATTTTATCTTTCCAATTCCCGGAACAAAAAGAATTAAATACCTGGAGGAAAATGCCGGAGCGGTTAATGTTCATTTTACCCCGGAAGAATTAATGGCCATTGATAGATTTTTTCCGCGTGATGCCGCAGCAGGTTTGCGTTATCCTGAACAAATGATGAAGACTGTGAATGTGTGATGGCTAACCAGGTTGTACTGCAGCAATTTTGACTGGCTTTTAAGTAATTACCCCATGTTGCACATAAGTTAATCAGAACAAATTTGGAAAATTATTAAATGAACAAATATATTCAAAGTTCCGTTTCGGGTAAATTAACGGTTTTTCCCTTCTTATCTTTGCCGGATGATAAAAAACACTTTGCTGAAAGCAACAGAAGCCGGTGCAAAAGAGTTGCAACGGTTTTTTAACGGTGAGTTTAAAATCTCCAATAAAGAAGGCATTAATAACCCGGTAACAGAAGCAGACCTTGCTTCAGAAAAAGCTATTTTTGCGATCATTAAAAAGGACTTTCCGGAACATTTTATTTTAAGTGAAGAAGCTGGCGAAATGGAAATGGACAGTGAATATAAATGGATCATAGACCCCATTGATGGTACCATCAATTTTGCCAATGGTATACCCATTTGTTGCGTAAGCATAGGTTTGGAGCATAAGGGTGAAATTATAATGGGAGCGGTTTTCAACCCTATCATGAATGAATTTTTTTTCGCGGAAAAAGGATCTGGCGCCACGTTGAATGGTGAACCCATTCATGTAGGCGATAAAGCGACTGTAATAAAAAGTTGCCTGGCTACCGGTTTTCCGTATACTTATTTAGATATGCCAAACGGGCCCTTGCAGGTGTTTGAACGTTTAATACGAAAAGGCGTTCCTGTAAGACGGCTTGGGAGTGCAGCATTAGATCTTTGCTGGGTGGCGGCGGGCAGGTTTGACGGATTTTATGAGCATAAATTGAACGCCTGGGACAGTGCAGCGGGTTTTTTAATAGTAGAAGAAGCCGGTGGTAAAGTAACCGATTTTAATGGCAACTATTATTCCGTTTACCAGCCGCACCTTTTGGCTACAAATGGAAAAATCCACGAAGAATTGCTGGCAGTAATTAACAACGAAAAAGACTTATAAACGTTACTTGAAAATTTAACAATGCCGGCAATCATTGTACCGCAGCAATAGCCCAATGGTAATCATAAAAAATGCTGCTATCAGTTTTGATGTTTGGTGTAAAGCCATAACAGTTTTGGCCGGGTTTCGGGAACATTAATTACCAGAACCGCGTTCGCCAGCACGGCAGTAATCAAAAAGCACGGAATAGAAACTTTTATTGACATGATTTCTTTTGTTCCTGTTTATTAGTATGATACAGAAAAAAAATATTTAGTAAAAACCTACAACGAAATTCCTTATGGGTAGCGAGCGTACAGAAATATCATCACTTGGAGAGTTTGGCCTTATTGATCATCTCACACAAAACAATGAAACCAGGCATGCATCAACTATATTAAGTGTAGGTGACGATGCAGCGGTAATTGATCATTTTGGCAAGCAAACAGTCATTACTACGGATATGCTGGTAGAAGGCATCCATTTTGACCTGATGTACACACCACTAAAACATTTGGGTTATAAAAGTGTAATTGTAAATCTCAGTGATATTTACGCAATGAACGCCTTACCCACCCATATTACCATTAGTATTGCTTTTAGTAACCGATTCAGCCTCGAAGCAATGGATGAATTTTACGAAGGGGTTTATGCAGCCTGCGAAAAATATGGAGTTGATTTGATTGGTGGTGATACTACTTCCTCGCAAAAAGGGTTTGTAATTTCCATTACTGCGATTGGTGAAGTGGCGCCGGATAAATTTGTAAAAAGAAGTACTGCGCAAAAAAGCGATTTGCTTTGTGTAACCGGATTTGTAGGAGCTGCTTTTCTTGGCCTTACTATCCTGGAAAGGGAGAAAAGGATTTTTGAGGAAACGGGTGCACAGCCCGACCTTGAAGACCAGTCTTATATTGTAGGGAAATTATTAAAACCGGAAGCAAGAAAGGATATCATTGATTTTTTTGCGGAAAGTGAAATTATTCCCACTTCAATGATTGACGTTAGCGATGGGCTCAGCAGTGAAGCCCTTCATATTTGTAAGCAAAGTAATCTTGGCTGTATCATTTATGAAGATAAAATACCCATTCATGAAGAAGCCCGGCAATTCGCCTATAAACTTGAACTGGACCCTACGGCCTGTGCGTTAAGCGGGGGTGAGGATTATGAGCTATTGTTTACACTGGCCCAGGCGGACTATGATAAGATTGTTTTGAATGAGCAGATCAGTGTGATCGGGTATATGACGGATGCGGAAGAAGGAATGCATATTTTAACCAGGGGCGGCAATAAGCACCAGTTAACAGCACAGGGATGGAACCATATGGAAAGCTGATCATTAAAAAAAGGAATATCATCCTATATAATAATCCGTAAATAGTACCGCCGCCAATAAATAATGCAAAAAGGAAATTTTTTACTGGTCATCATTATACCTGTGCTGTTTTCGGGCTGTGCTGTAAGTAAACAGTATAACCCCGCCAAAAAATTTTCCCGGCAGGAATTACAACAGGATTATTCATTGCTTAGAAATATTCTTGAGAAAAAGCACCCCGCCCTTTACTGGTACACCCCAAAAGACAGTATGAATTATTATTTTGACAGCCTCTATAATAATATTGCTGATTCTATGACCGAACTACAGTTTGGCTGGAAAATACTGGCGCCGCTTACCAATAAGATACACTGTGGCCATACCAGTTTCGGGATGAGTAAAAACTGGAATAAGTTCATGAAAGGCAAACGGATACCCTCCTTTCCTTTGTATGTAAAATTATGGGGCGATACCATGGTGGTAACGGGTAACCTTAACCGAAAAGACTCATTAATCAAGAGAGGGACACAACTTACTTCTGTAAACGGTGTTAGGAACAGCGAACTGGTACAAAAAATGTTTCAGTATCTTCCATTGGATGGCTATTCAGACAACGTAAACTACACCCGCCTCAGCAGTAATTTTCCCTACTACCACCGCAATATATTTGGTATTTACAAAAATTACCGTGTTGGATATGTCGATAGTACGGGAAAAGAAAGAAGGACTATTCTGCAATCGTATAATCCTGTAACAGATACTGCTGAAAAGAAAAAGATTGCACACCTAGAAAAGCCCCCCCGTAAAAAAATTAAAAAGGAACAAAGAGAAAGTTATCGCTCCCTGGAAATAGACACCGGTACGCGAACCGCTACTTTAAGCCTGAACACTTTTTTAAATGGCGAAGGAAGGCACTTGCGGCCATTTTTAAAGCGGTCGTTTAGAAAAATCAGTCAGCAAAAAATAAAAAATTTAATAATTGATCTGCGAAGCAACGGGGGCGGTGATGTAACCATGTATGTAAAGCTAACGAGGTATATACGCAATGCGAAATTCAAGGTAGCGGATAGCTCTTATGCTGTTACAAAAAACCTTGCTCCCTATACTTCATATATCAAAAATGGATTTTTTAATAATGTTGGTTTAGTTTTTCTCACAAAAAAACATCGGGACGGAAATTATCATTTTGGATACTGGGAGCGACATACCTACCATCCAAAAACCCGTCATCATTTCGGCGGCAAAGTTTATGTACTAACTAATGGTCCAACCTTTTCTGCATCCACCCTCTTTTGCAATGCGGTAAAGGGCCAGTCCAATGTAACCATCGTTGGCGAAGAAACAGGGGGGGGATGGCATGGTAACAGTGGTATCATGATACCTGATATCACCCTTCCTATAACAAAACTAAGGGTGAGGCTGCCCTTATTTAAATTAGTACAATATAAGCATGTGCCAAAAGACGGAAGAGGTATTTCACCGGATATTTTCATTCCACCTACCCTGGAGGGGGTAAGACAAAATATTGACAGAAAAATGGTGATTGTAAAAGGATTGATCATTAAGTCAACGGCAACAGAAGGGTATCAATAACCCTAATGCAGGGTAAAATCATCTCCATCTTTCCAAAAAGGAAATTTTTTTCTTACTTCTTCCAAATGTTCTTTTTGCAGTGTAACGGTAAACACATCTTCTTCATCTGACATGTGGTACAATACTTCACCAAGGGGATCTATTACCAAACTGTTTCCACTATGGTTGATATTATTCCCGTCCCTGCCTACCCGGTTTACACCTACCACATAACATTGGTTTTCGATGGCCCGCGCACACAACAGGGTTTTCCAGGCGTGATTTCTTCTCTGGGGCCAATTGGCAACGTAGATTAATATATCGTACTCCGGTCGGGCATCCTGGGTTGCATCCGTGACTGGTAAAGTTAAAGCACTTGTTTCAATAGGCATTTCTGATCGTATTAAACGGTTTCTTGCCCACACCGGAAACCTCAGGTCGTAGCATACCTGCAGGTTTATTTTCCACCCCTTAACGGAAGCGATCAAACGCTTATTACCTGCTGTATAATGTGTAGCTTCTTCGGCATAGGCAAACAAATGCCGTTTATCGTAATAACCAAACTGGCCGTTGGGCAACATCCAGATCAGGCGGTTATAATAGTGATCGTTTTCACTGATCATTAAGCTGCCTGTTAAAATAATTTTATTCTCTGCGGCAATATCTTTCATCCACTGCACGGTTTCACCCTCCATTGTTTCGGCCAACACCTGCGGGCGCATACTAAAACCGGTACTGAACATTTCGGGCAATACTATGATTTCCGTTTTTTCCTGCAGTTCATTTATTTTTTTTTCAATTGAACGAAGGTTGGCGGCCTTATTTTCCCAGTCAAGGTTCGTTTGTATGGTAGTGATCGTCAGAGATGACATTGTTTGTTTTTGATAACAAAGGTACAACATGCTTGGGTTATTTTTTTTATATGAACAACCAGATGAACTTTTAAAAAGCCATCTTACCGGTTTGGCTAACCGGCCACCACCATACCTTAAACGCTTTAAAGCTGAATTGTGCCTGGTGTAAGATCGGTTTACTGTTAGCTACTACCAGGAATAAAATTTTAATGACTAATAGCTATTTGAGCCTAATTTTATAGTACGATGCCGGTAGCACAAAAACTTTCCCAACTCATCAATGAAATAGATGCAACGATCCACAACAGGTTTGCAGGTAAAACCTTTTGGATAAAAGCGGAAATAACGGATGTAAAAAAATATGCGGATAAGCGTTGGTGTTTTCTAAAATTTATAGAAAAGGATGGCAATGTAATTACTACGGAGATAAAGGGGGTGTTTTGGTCCAATACCTACTACCAGGTAGAAAATTTTGAAAAGGAAACACAGCAACTGTTTGCCAGCGGACTTGAAATTACCTGTAGTGTAAGGGTGCGGTTCCATAAGCGGTTTGGATTAGATCTGGAAGTGTTGGCGATTGATTATGCTTATGCGATCGGCAAAATGGAAATTGAAAGAAAGCAAACACTTGAGCGCCTGGTAAAAGAAAATGCAGGTATTCAGCTTTTAAGCGATGGTAATTTTTCTACCGATAATAACAGGCTCGACCTGCCCACCGTGTTTCAAAAAATAGCGCTCGTCACCGCCCCCAATTCGGATGGGCAAAGGGATTTTAAAGAAGTGATTGAAAAAAATAAATATGGGTATTCTTTTTATGTAAAAGAGTTTTTAACACAGGTGCAGGGCGATGCGGCTGCGACATTAATCATGCAGCAATTAGAAAATATCAAGTTAGCGAAAGCAGTGTTTGATGTGGTGGTAATAGTGAGAGGCGGCGGATCCGACACAGATTTTAAATCTTTCAATACATTTGACCTGGCTAATTTTGTCGCCTCCTTTCCGATACCGGTATTAACGGGCATTGGCCACGACAGGAATACCAGTATTGTAGATTTAATGGCGAGGCAGCATAAAACACCTACCGAAGTGGCGACTTTTATTATTGACAATAACATGAGTTTTGAACAGGACCTGCTGCAACTGAAAGAACGTTTTTTTACCGGTGTAAAAAGCTTATTGGATACCGCCCAAAACAAGCTGACCTATATCAGCCGCATTATTAAAAGCAGTAGCCCCAAAACGATCCTCAACAAAGGGTTTGCGATCATACTGCGCAACAATGCAATTATCACTGACCCGCAACAGATCGGGGTAAACGACGAGGTGCAGGCCATTTTAAAGGATGAAGTTTTACATACTACTGTTTATAAAAAAGAAACCAATGAAACCTATAATGACTTTTGATAAAGCATTTTCTGAGCTGGAAAAAATTGTAGGGCAGATTGAAGATGAAAATATCCAGTTAGACACCCTGGCCGATAAAGTAAAGGACGCGAATGAGCTGATCAAATATTGTGAAACCAGGCTGCGTGCGATTTCTGAGGATATTGAAAAAGAGAAAATAAATAATGGATAAATAAAACAGGGGCACCTGCTATTTTATAATTTCATTCACTACTTCATTGATCAGGTTGGATTCATAACCCTTTGCTCTTAAATGATCCTGCAACTTTTTCTTTTTTATCAATATGTTTTTTTCACTTTTTAGTCCATTCAATTTTATGGTGGCGATTTTATTAAACGTTTTCAAATAATCACCTTCATTTATTTGAGCCAGGGCATTTTTAATACAATATTCGCTAACCTGTTTTTTCTTCAATTCATATTTAATTTTTACCCTGCCCCAGTGTTTTGTTCTAAAATGTCCACCCGCATAGATAATAGCAAAACGTTCTTCGTTTAAATAATTTTCTTCAATAAGTGTGCTTGCAATTTCCTCTACATCATTTTTATACAAGCCATAGCTATACAATTTTTCTTTTACTTCGCTGTGACAACGCTCCTGGTAAGCACAATAATGTTTTATTTTCGGCAGGGCCTGCTTTGGCGTTAATCTTTGATCTGGCATAATTTGCAAAAATAGCAGGGTAAATATAAAAGAAGTTGTTTTTTTCGTGGTTAGGTGGATTATGATTTAAACTTTTGATTACCGCAGCAAATATTTAAAAGCCGGGCGATCCGTAAACACCAGGTAAGAAAACGGCAAACCGAACCTTCCTTTATATTACAGCAAGTTATTATTAGTATTGGGACCAGGTAACACTGAATTTCCTACCATTGGTAATTCCTTTTAAAACAGGAGTAAATACCGGTTACCTAATTAATTTTATTATCTTGTTTGATTAGCTGCAAAGATTTTATCTTTGGAAATCAATATATAAATATTATGAAGTTTATCGTTTCGTCTTCAGCCTTGCTAAAACAACTGCTCCAGATCAATGGCGTTATTAATGCCAATACCGTATTACCTATTTTGGAAGACTTTTTGTTTGAAATTGAGAAAAATAAACTGACCGTTGTGGCAACCGACCTGGAAACCGTGATGAAAGTGCATTTGGATGTGGAGGCCAAAGACAGTGGCAAAGTTTGTATCCCCGCTAAAATATTAATGGATTCATTAAAGAATATCGCAGATCAGCCACTCACTTTTAATATTGACAAAAACTTTGGTATTGAAATAACGAGCGATAACGGTAAGTATAAGGTAATGGGCGAAAACCCCGACAATTTTCCTAAGGAACCGGCAGCAGATGACGCCAATTCTTTTCCGATGACGGCTTCTGCCCTGGTTACCGCTATCAATAAAACTTTATTCGCGGTGAGCAATGACGATCTTCGGCCTGCCATGACCGGTGTATTTTTTGAACTGACCGAAAAAAGTATTACCTGTGTAGCAACAGATGCCCACCGGCTGGTAAAATATAAAAGAACAGATGTAAGCTGCCCCAAAACAGATACTTTTATCGTGCCCAAAAAACCATTGACCTTATTAAAAAGCGCCTTACCTGATAATGAGGATGAACTAACGCTGTCGTATAACAGTAATCATTTATTTGTAAAACACGGCGGCACTGAATTGGTTTGCCGCCTGATTGATGCCCGGTTTCCGGATTACAAAGTGGTAATTCCGGTGGATAACCCGTACAAACTTACTGTAAATAAGAACGATTTTCAGAGCGCCCTTCGCCGTGTGAGTGTATTTAGTAACAAGAGTACCAACCAGGTTGCGCTTACCATCAGCGGAAGCGAGTTGCAACTGGCTGCACAGGATGTTGATTTTAGTTTTGAAGGCAACGAAAGAATGAGCTGCCAGTATGATGGGGAAGATCTTCAGATTGCATTCAATGCAAAATTCCTGATTGAGATGCTTAACGCTGCAGAAACACCGGAAATTAATATAGAACTTAGTACATCCACCAAGGCGGGCATCATTAAACCCACCGAATCAGAAGAGCATGAAGACCTGCTGATGCTGGTGATGCCATTGATGTTGAACAATTAGCCCCCAACCCTTAAAGGGGAGCCTGGAACGGCACACGAATTTAGGGAACTTTTATTTTTTTGGAGACAGGATTTGTAGATAATGCAGGTCCTGTTTTTCATTATTATCGCTGTGAGACTATCTTACTCAGGAAGTTGGACGATGCAAATTGAACGATAATCCCTTAATATGCTATTTAACAGAACAATTTGTATATTTACTTATGCTTCTACAATTAGAAAATACCAATCCCAATAATGTCAATAAGCTACTGGAATTTGCGAAACAAAATAATTTAAATTTGTCATTAATTGATGATACCGGAACTAATTACGTGCTGCCTGGGAAACCCCTTACTCCGGCTGAATTAGCCCAATTAATTAAAAATGGCCGAAACAGCGGAATGGTCGCCATGGAAGATGCCCACCGGTTAATCCGAAACGCGTATGATGCAGGTTAATTATACCAAAGATGCATTTATAACGTTAACAAGTCTTATCAATTTTATAGAAGCTAATAATACCATCGGTGCAGGATTGCGATGGCTTAATCGATATGAGGCCTTTTTACAAAAATCACTTTTTAAACCAGCCCAAATAAAACTTTGCCCCAACTTTACTTTTAATACCCTTCAACTTCGCTGTATTTATTTTAATGAATGGGTAATTGCATTTTCTGTTCATAGCGGGTATATATTAATAGAAGCCTTGCTCCATAAATCAAGAATCAGCGATTAAAATTGGCTACAGCACATATATTTTTTGGCAGATTGCTGAATATGAGCAAAATCACCCGATATTAAAATTCTTTTATTGAACTTGCACAGAAAATTATCACTATGACTTTCATCGTATTAGGCATTATTATTTTTATTGTTATCACTGTTATAGCAAAAAATAATGCTGTGGCTTCAAAGTTTGCGGGTGCCGGGCGCATCGTTGCGCTTTTATTTATCCTGTTAGGTCTATCTGCATCCTGTGTAAAGCAAATAGACGCCGGGGAAATAGGTGTTAAAAAGTTATTTGGTAGTATTCAAAACGATGTGTTAGGCAGCGGGCTGCATTTTATCAATCCCTTATTGGATGTGACCAAGCTGGATGTGAAAACACAAAACTATACCATGAGCGGGGTACACGACGAGGGTAACAAATCTGGCGATGATGCAATTCGGGTACTAACCAGCGATGGATTGGAAGTTACGATCGACCTTACTGTTTTGTACAGGGTTGTTGGTGCAGATGCGCCAAAATTGTTAAGAGAAACCGGTGACGATTACCGGGATAAAATTGTTCGGCCCATCACCCGTACCAAGATCCGTGACAATGCCGTGTATTACCAGGCAGTTGATCTGTTTGGTTCAAAAAGAGATGAATTTCAGCAACGCATTTACAAAACCATTGAAGATGATTTTAAAAAACGCGGACTGATGCTGGAACAATTATTAGTAAGAAATATTACGCTGCCCAACTCTGTAAAAGCTTCCATTGAATCAAAAATAAATGCTGAACAGGATGCAAAGAAAATGGAATTCGTATTGCTGAAGGAAAAGCAGGAAGCCGAAAGAAAAAGAGTGGAGGCACAGGGTATCGCGGATTATCAAAAGATCATCAACACCGGCCTTACCGACCAGCAACTGCAGTATGAACAAATAAAGGCAATGCAGGCGCTGGCCCTGAGCGCTAACGCAAAAGTGATTGTAATGGGAAAGGGAAATACGCCGCTGATCATTGACGGGAAACAATAGTTGTGAATGGTCAATGGTCAATGGTGAAGGGTGCAAGACTTTTCCTATTTGCGATTAACCATTCCCGCCGTAAAATAAAAGCCTTATGAACCTTGTGACCGTAATAACGTTTGATAATTATTTCCTGGCCAATATCATCCTTACAAAATTGCATGCCGCAGGTATGGAGTGTTATTTAAAGGATGAATATACGGTCACAATCGACCCCATCATAAGTAATGCGATTGGCGGGATCAAGCTGGTTGTGAAAAAAGAAGATGAAGCCACCGTTGTTCAACTGCTGAAACAATATGATGAAGAATACATGCAATCTGCCACCTGTCCAAAATGCGGCAGTAACAGTTTTACATACATCACCAAACCCGGAGCAACCAATTATTTAACCGCTATTTTTACCTGGATATTTTCGAGTTATGCGGTAGCGCCCGAATATGTTTATCAATGTGGCAAATGCGGTTATGAAAGTGAAAGGTTGCCCGAAACGCCTAACTTTGAAACACCCCACCAAAATTGAAGCCCCTATTTTAACCGCCCGGTACTAAGCCCTTACCGTTATTATTTGCAGTGCCTTTAAAATAGCGGTTTTTCTTCTCTTTGATATTTCTACGGTTGAGCTGTCGTTCATAATAATGGTGCCGTTGCTGCAAACACGCCGGATGTATTGTTTGTTTACCAGGTGGCTCCTGTGGGTGCGTACAAAACCTAAGGGCATCAGCAGTGGCTCAAATTCTTTCAGCACTTTTGCGGTTAGCAATGAATAATGATCTGCGAAATATATTTTGGTATAATTGCTTTGTGCCTGTAGCCGTATAATTTGCCCCGGCAAAAAAAAGGCTTTACCATTATTGGTTTGCAGGCTTAATTTGCCGGGGGTGTTTATGAGTTGCTTGGTCTTTGTTTGCATGGCACAATAATTTTTTACTTATTTACGGCCGGTTATATTGAGGGCCTTACCGGCCTCTACATTACAGGTAACATTATTACGGTAAGGCGTAAGTGATTTGCATACGGCATTCACTATATCCACATCTACATTGTGGTAAAGCAGCACCACGGTATTGGCGTCCGGTATTTTATTGTTGCTCCAGGTGGCGGGATTGCTCCATTTGCCGGATTTCACGGAAGTAACAACCGAATCTTTTTGCCATTGGGTAATACTCCAGCTTTTATTTACACTGTCTTTTACCCGTATATACAATGTGTTGGAACCGGCGGGGATTTTATCGATGGGTATTTTAAATGAAAATGAACTATCTGCAGCGGGGCTGGAAAATGTAACCTGGTTGGCGAATCCTATACCATTATCGGTATTGAAAAAATATTCAGCACCGGCAATAACGGATATGGGCGTATTGATCACTTCCACGTTACGCCTGCCTGTTAGCGACCAATTGCCATCATTGTCTTTGGTACGGATATACAATTTGTGATAGCCAATGGATAATCCGGTGGTAACCGCTGCAAAGTTTTGCAAGATGACGGAATCCTGCGGGGAAATGGTAATGGGGGTAGCGGCTCCAACGCCGGGGTCGCTGTCAAAAAAGTACTCGCCTCCGATAATTTTTTTTATGATAATGGTGGAAATTACTTCAATGTTTCGCCTGGTGGTAATGCTCCAATTACCATCGCTGTCGCGGGTGCGGATGTAAAGTTTATGATAACCAATGCCGGCACCGGAAAGATTGATGAGTAAGTTATAAGAACCATCAGGTTGTGGATTGGTAACTGTAACGATTGTATTGTTACCAACGCCGGCATCGTTATCCAGAAAATATTCGGCATGTGTTATATTCTGCGCTTTTAACAGGGTACAACCAATAAATAATGCGGCGGTGAAAATATAATTTTTCATATAAATCTATTTGATTGTTCTTGCCCTGATAGTTACCGGAAGTCCTGAAGCATCCGCAATACCTGCCGTTGTTATCTCGTAAACCACAGGGATGGGCGCCAGGCCGGAAAGTGTGTACCGGCTTGTTATGGCTGCGCCGCCAAAAGCTCCCCTGTCTGTACCATCTTTTCCGCTATTATCGGCTGCCGTTCCGTCTGCCACCTGGTAAGTTCCGTCCCTGGAAGCGGATGCAGCAAATAAAGTAATGATTGCCGGCACTACCAGGTTATTATTGCTTGTGCCAAATTGGGTTGATAGAGTCCCTATATTGTGACTGATTACCCCCGAAGAAGCAGCTATATTTACAATGGCATTTGTTGGCATGAGTATATTATTGGAAAATTCACTCGTTGAAAATGCAAGCTGCGGAGTGGCCAGGTTATCAGGGCCATCAAGCACATTGTTATTGCATTGCAAAATGGGCCAGAACGTAGTTGGATTGGCAAGCGGGGTACCCCATAATAATGTTTTTTGACAAATATTGTTATTGAAAACAATATCTGTAGGGGGCACGAAGGCATTGTTTCCATTGGTTGAAAGACAGTTTTGAATAATCACATTGGGAAAGAAATTTTGCAGGATGTAAACATCTGCAAGCAAGGTTTGAAACCAGACCGCCCTTTCAATCCTGCACCTCTTGATGGTACAACCATTTACCGTTACATAAATATAGCCATCAGCCGTGTTCCCATTGTTTATTACGTTTAAGCCTATTGCCTGCGACCCCTCCGAACCAGCATTAAAAGACACACGGCCTATCCTGGTATCCAGCGTACTGCTCGCGGTATTTGGGTTGTCTGTTAAAAAGTAGCCGGTGCCAATCAATACCAGCCTTTTGGAAAGTGCGGCATCATCATACACTACGGTAGAACCTTCAGTATGTACGGTATCCCCACTATTTACAATGCCAAACAGAACCGCCTGGTTTACCTGTGTAAATACCGGGTAGGCAGCAGTACCACCCAGGTTATCACCCCACAGTGTTGCCCCATTGTAGTTTGATTTATTATTTACCCGCCATATTTTGGCAGTGGCCTGTTGGGCCAGGGTTAGCAATAAAATTATTGCCGCTGCTGACAGGAATTGTTTTCTTTTCATATAAAATCTGTTTATTGTTTATAAAAAATACGATAATAGAAAGGTTTTTCCTACTAACCATCGCCAGAATGTTTTAAGGAGGAGGATGACCTGGTATTAAATTGGCTGGCTGCCCCGCTGCAGATAAGTGATATCAATTTACCAGCCCAAATCATAAAACAACCTATTGAAGTTATTTTTGCCAAAAGAATCACAACGGGGCAAGCCAACACAATTGTTACAGGGTACCATTCACCAAAAGCAATATTAACAGGAGGTATAATTTTTACTTTTTACAGGGTAAAAATCCCTTTCTTTTTAGCGGAACCTTTATACTCAAACACAATTGATTCCGGATTTGCCTTTATTTCTGTAAGCAGGCTTTCACCTATTTCACCAGATTTCTGCAGATCGCAGGTACAGGATTCCGTACTGTTTATTTCAGTTATTTTGGCTGCCCCAAGCAATTTTTTTTCTTCCACCTTTTTCCCCTTCGGACTTACGGTATAGGAAAGGCGGTAAATTTCAATGATGTCGCCATCCTTCAGCCCCTGGTCGCTGCCACCCCACACTTTAAATTTTTTAAGCCGGTTCTTTTTATCCACTTCCACTTCGCTGGCATATTGAAAACGCTGTGGTAAAAATTCAGCTACATTTATGCGTGCCTGCCTGTCCATATCCTGGTAAGAAGCCTGTGTGGCTTCGGCAGGCGTACCACCCTTTCCTTTGCCCAGTATTGTTTCCGCCTTCATGATTTCGCCGCTTTCTACATCAATAATTTTAAAGGCAAGGCTTAACTGTGCTATATACCTGGTGCTGGGAAAGGGGCCGCTGATGGTTTCTAACCCATTTGTAGCTGCAATTACATGGCCGGTTACCAGCACTTTTGCACCCAGCTTCGAAGCCTTTTTAACAATCTCCTGGGTATTTGCTTCCTTAAACTGGTCTTCCTGCTTTATAATTCCAAATCGGCTTCTTTCAACCACCGTAAATCTTTTTGAACGTACAAAGCCGGCTTCCACCGCATTACCGGCATTGAGGGCGTAATCGTAATATGAAAACTCTGATGTGGTAAAAGGATAAATGGCTATTATTTCCTTACCTTTTTCGGAGGTAACCGGAATCAATTCTTCTTCTGCAGGAACAACTACAGCAACAGGTTTAGCCGGTACTGATTTGCTGGTTGCCGTGGGTTTTGTTTTACTTTTATTTTGTGCCGGAGAACCTAAAAAAAAGCAGATGAATACGGTCAGAATGGTGAAAGTTGACAATGACTTTTTCATAAAAAAGAATTAAGTGGTGAATGATGATGTAAACATAAGCCAGTGTACAGGGGTAAATCAAACGCCGTTTATTTTATGCGCAACACTGTTTATTTTTTGCAACAATTGGTTTATTTTTTGAATAAATCAGGTTATCTTAATGGTGTAAATTTTAATCTCATCCAAATCTGCTTGTATGAAAATTATTTATCTTTTACCATTTATTGTTTTTATATCCCTTAAAGCATTCAACCAATCATCCAACACCGCTGTTGATTCGCTTAAGGCTGCAATTAACAACCATCCAAAAAAAGATTCAATCAGGTTAAACCTGTTACTGCAGTTATCTAAAATTGTAGATGTTTACAAAGAGGGTACTGTGGTGTTGGATGAGTCAATTATATTGGCAACGAAACTTAACATGCAAAGCAAATTGGGAGACGCTTATTTATTTAAAGCTTCTGATCTGATTGACCTTGGAAAAGATTCATTGGCGCTAAAAATAGTATTGGATTCAGCATTGGTAATTTTTAAAAAGCTAAAAATTGAAAAACGCGAGGCCGCCATATATTCATTTTTAGCAAGGATTTTTCAATATCGAAGTGAATACTATAAATCAATTGAGTACAACCAAATTGCTTTGGCAACGTTTGAAAAAATTAACGATACCAGGATGCTACCCCAGGTAAGTAATGATTTGGGCGTTTGCTATCAATTGCTTTCGGATTATGTAAGAGCAAGTCAATACTACCTGAAATCAAAAACTTATTACGAAAAAAATGGCGACCTGCTGTCTGCGGCTATGGCTTTGGCTAACCTTGCTTCCATTGAAAGAAATTTAAAAAAATACAGTTCAGCTATTGAATATTACAGAAAAGCTTTAACAATTCAGTATAACGTAAAAGATAGCGCTGGTATTGCAAGAACCTTGCAGGGCATTGGTATTACATATGATGCGATGATGAAAAGCGATAGTGCTTTATGGTATTTCAACAAAGCGATCGCCATTAATAAAAGAAATAATTTTAAATTAAGTGTAGCCGAAAATTTAACCAGTATAGGAATTACTTACAAAGATATAAACCGGTACCTGGAAGCGTTTTTATCTTTCAATGAATCGCTGGGGTTGTTTAAGGAGTTAAACAGGGAGGGGAATATGTATTCGGTACAGGTAAATATCGCGGAGCTTTTCTGTACTGCCCCTGATTCTTTCTTTAATGAAAAAACCGTCCCTCTTTTACAACGATATGTTAAAGCGGCTTCGTTGTTTAATGAAATTATTACGTATGCAAAAGAAAGTAATGATATAGATTTAGAGTCAAAAGGCTGGGAAGGATTAAGTATGGTATATGAAAAAAAAGGTGATTATAAAAATGCTTATGTTGCGTATAAAAAAAAAGTAGTTTTAGAAGACAGTATTTTTAATGAAGAAAAGATAACAGCCACTACTAATCAGCTTAACAAAAATGAATATGAAAAAAAAGAAGCTATTCTTCAAACCACACACCAGGCGGAAATTAAACAACAAAAAACCGTAAAAAAAGCCATAGCATCCGGCGGGGGTATTCTAGCTCTTGGCGGCATTATATCTTTCCTGTTATACAAACGAAAAAGAGATGCAGTAGCAAAAAAAAATGAAGCTGAATTTAAAACCGAGGTTACCAATACGGAAATGAAAGCCCTACGCGCCCAAATGAACCCCCATTTTATTTTTAATTCACTCAATTCCATCAGCGATTATATTGGTAAAAATGATACACAGTCTGCGGATAGGTACCTAAGCAAATTCGCCAAACTAATGCGGCGGATTTTAGAAAACTCTGAGCAAAAGGAAGTGCCACTTGCGGACGACCTGAAAGCGCTGGAACTTTACATGCAGTTAGAAGCCCTGCGGATGAACAATAAATTCAGTTACGAAATAATTGTGGATGAAGGGGTGGATAAAGAAGCCACCATGGTTCCACCGCTACTACTCCAGCCATTTGTAGAAAACAGCATCTGGCATGGCATCGCTAAAAAAGAAGGTCCGGGCAAAATACTGATCCATATAAAAAAGGAAGGGGCAGATATGATCAACTGCATGGTGGAAGACGATGGTATCGGCAGGCAACAGTCAACATTGATAAAAACTACCCCATCTTTCCAGGAAAAAAATTCCCTCGGCATGAAGATCACCCAGGCAAGGATTGATATTTTGAACAAGATAAAAAACACGAAGGCAGTAGTTGAACTGAGCGATCTTGCCCAGGGGTTGAGAGTGGAAGTAAAACTGCCATTGGCTACAAATTTTTAAAGTATGATAAAGGCTATTATAATTGATGATGAACAGCATTGCGTAGACAGGCTTACGGGGCTGCTGACAAATCAACATGCAGGTACCATCCAACTGTTAGCGCCTGTTAGTTCTGTAAAAGACGGCACCAGGGTCATTAATGAACAACAGCCTGATTTAATTTTTTTAGATGTACAAATAAATGACCGTACCGGTTTTGATTTGTTGAGGGAATGCGGTACAATAAATTTTAAAATCATCTTTACAACAGCTTATGACAGGTATGCCATACAGGCCATCAAATTCAGCGCCATTGGGTATTTATTAAAACCCATTGATGAAGATGACCTGGAAGAGGCATTGAATAAATTAAAAGAAACATCGGTAGAAAATACCAGCCTTATGGCGGGTGTGATAGCAAATAATTTAAGCCAGCCGGCAAAGAAAAAAAAGCTCACCATACCTTCCGGTAATGAACTGCTTTTTTTAAATATAGAAGAGATCGTCCGCTGCCACAGCGATATCAACTACACTACCATTTATAAAAATGACAAACAAAAAATAGTGGTGGCGAAGACCCTTAAAGAGTTTGAAGAAATACTGACCGACCAGGATTTTTTCAGGATCCATAACTCCGATCTGATTAACCTTGCCTGCATCAAAAGTTATAATAAAGGCAAGGGAGGGTCGGTGGTATTGCAGGATGGTACAGAACTGGAAGTGTCTACCCGGCGTAAGGAAGAGTTTCTAAAAAAGATGGCTGAATTATAAAACAAATCTCTACTGCTGCTGTTGCACCATCTGCAAATGCCTCCTGTACGAATTATCATCACCGGCGCCATCTTCTAATTTGCCGGTAACCACCTGGGTCGTTAATACAGATGAATCCGGCCTTGGTCCCGGCCCATCTTCACCGGATACAGATACACCCACTTCTAAAGTTTGCCTGGCAACTCCTTTGTAACTTCCCTTCACCGGGGAGCAATCGCTAAAGTTTCTGCCAATAGCCAGGCGAACATGCCTGTCATTCACCACGCAGTTGTTGGTAGGATCGAGACCCAGCCAGCCATAAAAAGGGATATATGCTTCTACCCATGCGTGGGTAGCGCCCTCACCACGAAGATCATTGTCATGGGGACAAACATAACCGCTTACATAACGGGCCGGGATGTTGAGTAAACGGAGCATCACCAGTAACATATGGGCAAAATCCTGGCATACACCGGCCCTTAATTTCCAGATCTCATCCAGCGTGGTTTCAACGCTTGTAATGCCTTTGATATAATCAAAATTATCATACACATAAGTATTTAATTGCTGAACAGCTACAAAAACTGAAACCGATTTATAAAATCCGGCATCCGCAATTTGTTTTACTTCCGGAAGTGCGTTAAAAAATTCCTGTTTTAAAAAATCAATATAAGGCACAACATTACCTATTTGAATCAAATGGTCCCATTGCTGTTCAATGGCTATTTCATCAGTAGGGAATTTAATGGGTTTTGTGATCACCACCATATTAGAATCAATCCGCAATTGCGTGTGCGGCGAAATGTGCATGAATGAACCTACTTCATTTCCATAGTAGTCCCTGAATTGTTCTACAAAAGGCTCACCGGTGATTGTTATCCGCTGGCTTTGCACTTCCTGGTTTTCATCCTTTACCGGGTATAGCATGATCTGGTTGGCGCTGTCGCGTACGGGTTCGGGATAGGTATATTTTGTAACATGATGTATAAAAAATCGCGGCATAATCAGATAGCTTTATTACTGGTTGTTAATAATTCATATTGGTTGGGGCAAATCTTCAAAAGTAAATGGTGAATGGTCAATGGTCAATTGTGAATTATTCTTCTTTCACCATTCCCGATTAAATAAGGCTGATGCATACAAAAATCACGCATACGCGAAATAGTTATGGTTCAGCTTATCGCCAATATCAAACAGGCCTTTTTTGGTTTCATTTAGAAAAAGGTGTAACCCTTCGGCAACAATGGAATCAGAAGTGGAAAATTTTACTTTGCTTTTTATTTTACCGATCATAAAATCTATCTGGTTAAAATCGGTTTTATTGTGCTCGTGTTTCACCCGTTCAAAATACCGGTGTAACTGGTTAATGGAGTAAATTACAGAACGGGGAAACTGCTCATTTAAAACGATTTGTTCCACTACGTTTTTAGCTTCAAACCCGCCGCGGTAGGTCTTGAGGTACAATTCATAACCGGCAATGGACATTAAAAAGTATTTCCAGTAAGTGGTGTCAGTCGTTTTATCCATTTCATAATTCATATCACTGAATTTTACATCCAGGATATCGGTTGACTGTATGGCCCTTTCCAAAAACTTACCAATATTGATAAAGGAATTACCCTCGCCCCTTGCCATGGTAACATCCGTGGTGCCAAAATAAAGTAACCCCTGTTTAATTAAATTATCCAGCAGGGTAATCGGGTCTTCATGCTGAAAGAGATCTGCCAGCTTATCCTGTCGTATGTTGTGGTAAAAATCATTGATACATTGCCACATTTCTTTGGTGATATGATCCTGCACGCTCCGCCCGTTTTCCCTTGCAAGTGTAATAATATTCAGAACAGAATTTGGATTGTCTTTGCCGGTCACCATAAACTGTAATACGGCTCTTGTATCATGCGCCAGGGCATTGGCTTCCTCTTCTTCCAGGAAAGTAAAAATTTTCAACACGGGTTTCCAGGAAAATTCCTGCGTATCATCCTGCGATGACGCGTAATTAATTTTGAGCATTCTTAAGATACCCTCCGTACGTTCCATGTAACGGCTCATCCAGTATAAACTATCTGCAACTCTACTTAGCATATTTAACAGGCCCTCCGGCCCCCCTGCCCCCCAAAGGGGTGTCAAAGAAGGCTCTTTTCAAATTATGGTGAATAATATTTTTCAATCGATGGTTTTTTTAATAAACAACCTTGCTATCCCCTTAATAAAAAGCTATTCAAATTATCTCAAAACCCCCCTGGGGCAGGGGAGTTACTGCGCCAATACCCAGGTATCCTTACTACCACCACCCTGAGATGAATTTACGATCAGCGACCCTTCCCTCAACGCCACCCGGGTTAAACCGCCGGGTACTATCTCAATGCCATCCGGCCCACATAAAGCATAAGGCCGCAGGTCTACCCTGCGGGGCTTCAGCTTTCCATCCATATAACAGGGAACAGTAGATAAACTAATAATCGGCTGGGCGATAAACTGTCTTGGGTTCTTTAATACTTCTGCTTTATACTGGTCAATTTCCTCTGCCGTAGCTGCGCTTCCCATCAACATGCCATAGCCGCCGCTTTCATTGGTTTTCTTAATTACCATCTCCCCTATATTATTAAAAACGTGTTCTCTTTCTTCGTCTTTGCCTAACTGGTAGGTAGGTACATTTTGCAGCAATGGTTCTTCATTGAGGTAATAACGGATCATTGCCGGTACAAAAGTGTACACCGCTTTATCATCCGCCACACCGTTGCCCACGGCATTTACAATCGCTACATTTCCCTTACGGTAGGCACTCATGATACCCGCCACGCCCAACATGCTCCCGGGATCAAATACCAGCGGATCAAGAAACTCATCATCCACCCTCCTGTAAATTACATCCACCTGTTGCAGGCCACTGGTGGTTTTCATGTACACTTTATGATTATCCACTACCAGGTCGCTGCCTTCCACCAGTTCAACCCCCATCAGCCTGGCCAGCGTTGTATGTTCAAAATAGGCTGAATTGTAAATGCCCGGTGTAAGCAATACAATGGTAGGGTTCTTTATTTGCCGGGGCGATAAAGAAACCAGGTTTCTATGTAAAATAGTAGGGTATTCTGTCACGCTGCGCACGTTGCTTTGCGGCAGCAGGTAGGGAAAGATACGTTTGGTGATTTCCCTGTTTTCGAGCATGTAACTAACGCCACTGGGGGTACGCAGGTTATCTTCCAGTATATAAAAAGAACCATCATTGTTACGAATCAGGTCAATGCCTGAAATATGCACATAAATATCATAGGGTACCGGGAAATTGTGCATTTCCCTCAGGTAATGCGGGCAACTATAAATCATCGCCGCGGGTATCACCCCATCCTTAAGAATGAACTGGTTACTGTAAATATCCTTTAAAAAAAGGTTGAGCGCTTTCAATCGCTGCTTGATCCCTTTTTCAATATAATCCCATTCGGCTGAAGTTATGATGCGGGGAATAATATCGAATGGAAATATTTTTTCTATTCCTTCGCCACTGCTGTACACAGTAAAAGTTACACCCTGGCTCATAAACAAACGCTTGGCGAACTCTTCCCTTTTATTTAAATCCTCTATTGAAAGTTTTTCCAGGAATTCTACCGCATTCCTATAATGGTCCCGCACGGATGAATCGGAATACATTTCATCCCATGTGTTGGAATCTACCAAATACGACTGCATTAATTCACTGGTTTGCATAAAAATGAGTTTTGGAACATTAATGACAGGCAACCGTAATTCCTTAGCTATTCAAATATAATAAATCATATTTGTTTTCAATCATCCCGGCAAACATTATTGGTAACTTTGACGCCATTAACTTTTTTAAAATGAAGAAAATAGCAATGATACCAGCGCGATATGCAGCCTCCCGTTTTCCGGCCAAACTGATGCAGCTACTGGGTAATAAGACTGTAATACGGCATACCTATGATAATACCGTGGCTACCGGGTTATTTGATGAAGTAGCGGTGGTGACCGACAGTGATATTATTTATGATGAAATAACAAACAATGGGGGAAAAGCTATTAAAAGTATCCGGGAGCACGAAAGCGGGAGCGACCGTATTGCTGAAGCAGCGGCAGGAATGGATGTGGATATAATAATGAATGTACAGGGCGATGAACCTTTTGTTCAAAAGGAACCATTGCAAAAACTATTGAGCGTGTTTGAAGGAGAAGCGGGAAAAAACGTGCA
This sequence comes from Ferruginibacter sp., assembly GCA_014379625.1. Classification (GTDB taxonomy): domain Bacteria; phylum Bacteroidota; class Bacteroidia; order Chitinophagales; family Chitinophagaceae; genus Ferruginibacter. The sequence goes on from JACMLJ010000095.1 coordinate 190,454, forward strand.
GGTAGCTTCATTAATGCAGGTAATGAAGGAGCAGCATTTTATTGAAGACCCTAATTATGTAAAAGTTGCGGTCAATAAAAGTATGGAAGCGATGTTTTTTAGCCGGAGCGTTATTCCATACAACAGGGACAGGCAGGCATCACCCATTTATTATGAACATATCGGGGTGTATGCTTATCGCAAACAGGCCTTGTTGAATTTTACAGGTTGGGAAATAACAGCCCTGGAAGCCCTAGAAAAAATTGAATGCCTTCGTTACTTAGAAAATGGTGTGACTGTAAAGATGGTGGTAACCGAATATATGGGAATAGAGATTGATACCCCGGAAGATTTGCAACGTGCCGCGGCTATTTTATCCTCAACTGATAAATTCCTTTAAGGCGCGGGGGCGGTTATCCTCGCCTTTGGCAGTTCCTTCCTCGGCAGTTTTTCATCCCGGTTGGCGGCGTTGTAAACAAATGCCGCTACGATAGTAGCCGCCTGTGTAAGATCGGCGCCCACCAGGTGGTCATAGCTGTCCATATTGGTATGATGCGTACGGGTACTATATTCTATCTCGTCCTGTATGAACTGGAAACCCGGGATACCCACGGCATCAAAAGCCAGGTGGTCTGTACCGCCGGTGTTGGAAATAGTAACTGTTTTTGCACCCAGTGAATGAAAAGGCTCCAGCCACTGTGTAAAAATGGGCCGTACATTTTCATTTCCCTGCAGGTAAATCCCCCTGATTTTTCCTGTGCCATTGTCGAGGTTAAAATAAGCTGATACCTTTGAATGATCTTCTTTTAATTGCATACTGGCAGGGTCTGCAAAATGATTTTTTACATAGCCGCGTGAACCAAGCAGGCCCTGCTCTTCACCGCTCCATAAAGCGATCCGTATGGTGCGCCGGGGCTTAAGGCCGCTTTCCTTTAATATGCGGATCGCTTCCATCATCACAGCACAGCCCGCTGCGTTATCGGTGGCGCCGGTAGCGCCCTGCCAGCTATCAAGGTGGCCGCCCAGCATCACGATCTCATTGCTAAGATCGCTGCCTTTAAGCTCTGCGATTACATTATAGCCTTTCAGGTCTTTGCCGGAAAATTCTGTTTGCACGTCGATCGCTAACTTTACCGGGTAGCCGCTGTTTGCCAGGCGTACCAGGCTCATATAATCTTCCATGGCTAGCATCATATCCAAAATGTTTTCCGGATCATTTCCACCAAATGCGCCCCCACCCTGAACAAATAAAGTACCATCATGCCCGCGCGGGGTCATGCTAAGCAGGGCGAGCGCCCCTTCCTTAGTTGCCATATCTCTCAATAGTATTGCAATTGAACCCGCCCCCCGGTTACGCAATTGGGGATCCCGCCTGCGGCGTTGATTTGCCGAATCACCTGACGGGGTTGGGGTTGCATTGGCCATTTTATCCAACTCTTCTTCTGTACGCCGGGTTGCGTCTGCAGCAAAACTTTGTTTTAGTGTATCAGTACGGTAAAGCAGCACCAGCTTTCCCTTTAGTTTGCCCCGGTAGGTTTCCAAAGCGATGGAATCGGAGGCTTTTATTAATATTACTTCCGCTTGCTGTAAACCACCGCTTCCCTTAGTCCATGTTTTTGGATAGCTGATCATCGGCCGGTAATATGGTGCAGTGAGCGCGACATAGGATTTTTTCAACTCCCATCCCTTTCCGAAATCTCCCCAGGGTTCAAGCGCTGCATTGGTTAACCCCCATTTTGCCAATTCTGTCCTGGCCCAGTTTGCGGCCCTGAAAAATCCGGGCGAATTGGTGAGCCTTGGTCCGCTCACATCGGTTAACTGGAAGGCGATATCCATCACTTTTGAATTTTCAATTCCCTCCTTTTTGATTTTGCTGATGGCATCCATATCTATCTTCTCCTGGGCATACGAGCCGGAAATTAGTAAGGATGCGATTACTATAAAGCGGATCTTTTTTTTCATTTATTTTTATTTTAGCTGATCAGTAAGTTACGGAAATTATTTTGAGAGAACCGGATAGTTGGGTTTTTTAAATGTGCCAGGATTATCGGTAGGCAAGGAAGGGAGAACACGCGGCGTTGGCAAGCAAGAGAGTTAGAAATGATGTTGTAGATAATAAAAGTAAACAAAAAAGAAGGCGCAGGATCCCATCCTGCGCCTGGTGCATTTCTATTTTTTTTATCTACCCGTTTTTGATATGCTAGTACAAACACAGGAAATGTGCTTTGGTTCGTTATACAGCGAATCATAAAACCGGGATCATATACCAATTGTCGCTTCGGGTTGGAACAACTTTTGGTAGTACATTCCCCTCAACCGCAAATTATTGCCGGATACATTATTTCATCATATCTTTTGTAGCTTCTTTAATTGGGTGGAAGTCGATGTACTGCGTCAGGTAATCCACTTTTCCCGCTTCGTTGTAATGATTGGCATTGTGGGTCCAGAAGGTTATATTTTTCCCGTTTTTGTATTTTACATCCACCTGGTGCCAGGAAAGCATCCATTTGCCTGTGGGGATATTGCCCGGCATTTCATTGGACTTGACGGGTAATATTATCGGGTTGGAAAATTTGATAGCATCAATTAATTTCCACCTTCCTTTGTAATAATCAACAATGGCTTTTTTTCCCACCAGGCTATCCCCGCCAGAAAAATTCATCCTTACATTTTCATCAAAGTTGGCGGTAAATCCATCTATATCTCCTTTGGAAAAAGCATCCCAGCTTGCCTGGTCGCCGGCATTCAATTCATCACCCAGCAATTCAACTTTAGCTGTAGATTTTTGAGTAGCGCTTGTGTCTTTTGTAACCGTTGAAGCGTCTTCTTTTTTTTCTTCGTTGTTACATGCAAACAGAGATGAAGCGATCAACGCTCCAATGAACATTTTTTTCATACTGATTAATTTAAATTAAAAAAGAATTTTTTAGATACAATCGTTTGCTTAAGGAGGGATTTGCTGAATGCAACAGGACGAAAAAGATTATCGAATGTAATAAGAATATTTTTAGAACACAAGTGTATAAAAAAATAAAAACACGTTATGAGTTCGGCCTATAGGGTAATAATTATTTATTAGTAAAACGTCCAACTATTAATCTACTATGGTGGCACCTGCAACCCAGGGATTTTTTTCAGCAATCTTTAATACTATTTTCAGCGTATCGAGATTGATTTCCTCAATTTTTTTAAACCGAATACAACTGATCCCCTTAGTAAGCTTGCCAAGCTCCTTTTTATATTTTTCTGCGACAGTCTTATCCTCAACACCTGCGCATACATAAATACTTATATAATTTTTTTGGTTTGCCAGGGAAATGATGGGCCAATCTTTCTTTTGCTTTTTTGAATCAAGATAATAAAAAGAGCCGTAACCGATCATATTAGAAGCAAAATAAGGTTTAAGCTTCGGAACTGCTTTTTGAATAAAAGCGTGGAGAAAGTCAATATCTTTCTTGCGATCGTCAGGTACCAACAAAAGATATTCTTCTACGGATTGGGCCTCATTTTTTGCAAACATGTTCATAATCGTATCGTTTATATTAATTTTCTAATAAGTTTCTTTCTAAAGCTTTTATGAAAACTGTCACAACTTAAATATTTTTATTGTAACTGGCTTCTTTATAAACTTAATAGGCGCCAGGGCGATATAAACTGACAACAGGTTTTCACTTTTTCGATTTAGCGTCCCTGCTGGCCTTAGTCACATTTTCACATTTGAAATTCAGTCTCTTTCCTTTAGTTTTAATCGCTCTGGTTAATTTCGAGTCTTTCTAATAGAATCTGGTTAGTATTGTTGAGGTGGTATCGGTTGACGCATAACGTTTTGCATAGGCGAAGTACGGGGAATTCGGAGCTGTTCCTGCCCGGCCAATGCGATTAAATTGTGAACGAAAATTACAAAGTTTAAACAAAGTTGAATCGGAGCGGTTCAGCCCCAAACCAAAGCTGATAGCGAACTACAGCTGAAGTTAGATTCAACGTTATGTTTATTGAGAGTTGTGCAAACCTTAATAATACTTGTCGTAATACTGTTATCCACTATAATCTTTCATTTTTAGTTTTGCGACTTTTCTTCATTTTCTGCTGCAATATATTAAAAAAGTCTTCTAACTGTGGCAATTGCACAGAGACTTTGGAGTCTGCGGTTTCAATTGACTTGCTGCTTAATTTTAGACTTTTATAGCTGTTATATTTGGTCAATTTTGTCATAACATATTTTTTCTATATTACTTGGCGTTCTAATTCATTTAGTCAAATAAAATTAAGCAAAAAAAATAAGTTGTCAGTAGCCTTTCTCAGGTTAACTGTTTTGTCTGTTTCCTTAGCCTCAAGTCAGCAGAGAGCCATATTATTACCGCTAACTTATATATTTTCCCAATAATATTGAGAAATTGAACGATTGTTAAGTATGATATTCTGTACTTTCCTTTGATTTCATCGACCCGGATTTAAGATATAATATCTTTTTCACCCCCCGGCGTTGAAATCATGTTTTTTTTCATGGGTTGTCTCTTCCAGTAAGTAAGGCTTCTCCAGATCCATTCCAGTGGGCCAAAGCGGAAATAACTCAGCCAGATATGGCTCCATATTATTTCAACGAACCAAATAGCGGCTACCACATAATATATTTCATACCGTTGCAAATACCCAAACCTGCCAAACCCGAAACCGTAAAAATAAATGGCGCAGATCAGCGACTGCATCAGGTAATTGGTAAAGGCCATTTGGCCAACGGGGCGCATCAGTTTAAACAACCAGCCAAACAAACTACCGGATTTATACAATAACATAATCAGTCCGAATATTCCCAGGGAGCGAAAGGTCCTGGAAATTTCATAGTATTCAAATGGTATTTTCTTTGTGTAATCGAACTGGTTGAATTTGGTAAATAATAACGGATGAAGCCTGAAGTAGGAAATAGCCAAACCGGCGCCCAGTCCCACAATACAGAGCAGCCAGTATATTTTGGCGGGCGCATTGCCCGTTAAAATACCTCCTTTATAAAATGCCATCCCGATAAACATAAAGGAAAGTATATCCCAAAGCCCGTAATAGGTATAATAAAACTCAAAATAACTGCTTAGATTGCTTAGATTTTCATATACCTGCGGGTATGAGCCCCTTACCTGTCTTAGATTTTTTTCCATTTCCTTGCGCTTACTTTCCAGGGTTGATTTTTCTTTAAACCCGGTCATAGCGCCTAATTCTTCCTTCTGCTGGTCGGTTAATTTTACCCTGGTGGTATCTAATTTTGCAATGGCTTCCCCCTTGCTGATCATTTTCTGCTGGCGAAATAAATCCACATTTTCTCTCGTGGTCATTAACACCAGGCTGATACCGGCAGCAACCAGCAAAGCTTTTACGGAAAGCCGGCGGAAAGCGAAAACGATGATACCGCAGATAGCGTATTGAAATAATATATCCCCGGGCCATAACAACACAAAGGCATTAACAAGACCAAAAAAGAGTAACCAGAGTTGTCGCCGAATAAAATACTCGGCAGTCATGATCCCTTCAATTCTTTTTTCGAGGCGGGTAATAAATAAAATGATCCCGGCACCAAAAAGCATAGAAAAAATTGCCCGCTGGCTTCCTTCCAAAAACCAGTTAATGGAATACCAGACATGCTGATTGATTGTTCCTAATTCATTGTTTACGGCAAGATTATCCGAAGCGGGAGAAGGCAATGCGAAATAGGGTATGTTCATCATGAGGATACCCAATACTGCGATACCCCTCAGGCTATCTATAATAACAATTCGTTCCTGTTGTGTTACAGGTGTAGCCACTGAAAAGGATGAAGTGTCAGCATTCATGCCATAAAGGTTTAGGGGTTAAAAAATGGAATTGGGTAACGCGGCAGGGATCAAAAGAAATACACAGGATGGAAAGTACAAACAAGATAGATTACGAAATTTGGAAATCAAAGCAAACCTGTAAAAAAATTGGCGGCAGGAGGTTGAATGGCGATGGTTCATGGGGAACGATGAATGGAGTGCAGGAGGCGAACCAGGGAGATAGCACTAAAATAATAAGCAGCCGGGGTTTTGAACAGCAAGGATATGCTTCGCCAGGGATAAATTATTGACTTTAATTTGCCCTGTTTCCAAAGTCAACAAAGACCATTTTATGAACGGTTTTTATACAATACCGTACAATAGATATTAGTTTTCCGCATCACTATGCAATAAAATTAATAAGGGTTATGGAGCGGGGTAAGGCTGGTACTTTTACTCCCCCCTTCGAGTATTTTAATATAATTGGCCCTTTCGTAAGCTGTTGGGTCAAAAATATTCTGCTGGCTCATTTTGCCTTTAAATGAACCGATGGTGTCAAAGCCCATCTTATGCATCCATTCCTGCAATTCCTTATTCATGGTTTTTAAATAAGGGATCCCATTCTTATATACACTTGAAGCGGTCATCGCTATATCAGCACCGGCCAACAGGTACTTAATCACTTCAACAGCAGTTTGTACCCCGGTAGTGGCTGCAAGAGACATTTTCACTTTGTCGTATAGTAAAGCGATCCATAATAAAGGCAACCTTATTTCATTGGATTCGCTGTATTTCAAATCAGTTTTAATCACCAGTTCGTTGATGTCAAAATCCGGTTGATAAAAGCGGTTGAAAAAAACCAAAGCATCTGCCCCTGTATCCTTTATCCGCAAGGCCATATTACCCATTGCGCTGAAATAAGGGTTCAGCTTTACGGCAACCGGTATTTTTACAGACTTTTTTATTGTATGAACAATATTAAGATAACGGTGTTCCACCTCCCATGATGACATGTGAACATCACCGGGTATAAAAAAAATATTCACTTCAATTCCGTCCGCACCAGCCTGCTCCATCATTTTTGAATAGTCAATCCAGCCTTCATTGGTGATTCCGTTTAAACTGCCAATGATAGGAATATTAACCCTTTCTTTGGCCTTCCGGATATTTTCAAGGTATTCATTTGTTCCTATATTCAAATCATCCAGGTGCGGGAAAAAATCTAATGCTTCTGCTGAAGCATTGGAGGTTTCAGCCAGTACAGTTTTATACCTGGCTTCTTCTTTGCGAATCTGCTCTTCAAACAATGAATACAGTACTACCGCTCCGGCGCCGTTATCTTCCATCATTACAATATTATCTGTTTGCTCAGATAAAGGACAGGCGGAGACTACGATCGGGGAATTTAATAGTAACCCCATGTAAGTGGTTTGAGTATTCATGTAGTAATTTTTAGTTATTGGGCAGCCAAATTTTTAATTGCGGCAACCCTTAATTTTTATCAGGCTACCGGAACAAAATCACTTGCTTTTTTAGTGGCCAGTTCTTCATAGTTTTTCCATTTCAGGTTTACAAGGTCCTGGGCATGTTTTATCAGTTCCTCCGCTACCTGGGGATTGGTTACGGTGAGTACTTTATACCGCAATTCGTTGTAAGCATAATCTTTCAACGAAACCGATGGCCTGATTGAGTCGAGCACAAAGGGATTTTTGTTCTTCTTTCTCAACACCGGGTTATACCGGAGCAATGGCCAGTGACCACTTGCAACCGCTAAATTTTGTTGGGTTAAACCATTTTTCAAATCGTAACCGTGCGCAATACAATGACTGTACGCTAAGATCAATGAAGGGCCATCATAAGCCTCCGCTTCCCTCATAGCCAGCAATGTTTGTTGCGGATTGGCGCCAAAAGCTACCCTTGCCACGTACACGTTGCCGTAAGAAATAGCCTGCATTGCCAGGTCTTTTTTACCACCGGATTTACCACCGGCCGCAAATTTTGCCGTTGCTGCCGTTGGGGTTGATTTGGACGATTGCCCGCCGGTGTTTGAATACACTTCTGTATCCAGCACCAGTATATTAATATTTCTGCCGCTTGCCAGTGCATGGTCAAGCCCTCCGTAACCTATATCGTAAGCCCACCCATCTCCGCCTACCAGCCATACACTGCGGCGAACCAACTGGTCTGCAACAGATAACAGGTGAACTGCCGGGGAGGAAATCATTGTTTTCAATTGTTCCTTTAAGTGCTGAACCCGCAGCTGTTGTACAGCCAGTTCAGCTTCATGCACCTGTTTGGCATCTAAAATTTCGTTTACCACATTTGCGCCCAGCTCATCTTTTAATTCCAGTAAAAATTGTTTCGCTATATCTAACTGCTTATCTGCCGTGATACGCATACCCAGGCCAAATTCAGCATTGTCTTCAAAAAGGGAGTTGGACCATGCCGGTCCTCTTCCATCTTTATTCACTGTCCAGGGTGTGGTAGGAAGGTTACCGCCGTAAATGGAAGAGCAACCCGTGGCATTGGCCACCAGTAAGCGCTGGCCAAATAACTGGGATAGCAATTTTAAATAAGGCGTTTCGCCGCAACCCGCACAGGCCCCTGAAAATTCAAACAGTGGTTCAAGAAATTGTGCGCCATGCACCGTAGAGAAATCAATTTTTGAACGGTCGTTCCAGGGAATGTTTTCAAAAAACTCAATATTCTTTTTTTCTTTTTCGAGAATGGGTTCTTTCTCAGCCATATTGATTGCTTTGCGCAAACGGTCGGCCGGGTCGGTAGCGGGGCAAACCTCCACGCATAAATTGCAACCGGTACAATCTTCTACATATACCTGCAAAGTATACTGTGTTTCAGGGAAACCCCTTGCATTAATGGGCGCCAGTACAAAATCTTCCGGTGCGTTTTTTAGATGGTCTTTATGATAAAACTTGGCCCTTATTACACTATGCGGACAAACATACGCACAGTTACCGCACTGTATGCAAAGATCCGGTTCCCATACCGGCACTAAATCTGACACATTTCTTTTCTCCCATTGTGTAGTGCCACTTGGATAGGTACCATCTATTGGCACCATGCTTACTGGCAGTTCGTCTCCATGGCCGGCCATCATAACGGCCGTTACTTCCTGAACAAATGCCGGAGCCTTTTCAGAAACGATCACCAATTCATGTACCGCCGCAGAAACGGTTGCAGGATAATCCACCTCATGTAACTGGGCCAGCGTGGCGTCCACCGCTTTAAAATTCTGGTCAATTACTTTTTGTCCTTTTTTAAAGTAGGATTTTTCAATAGCTTTTTTAATTTGCTTAATGGCGTCTTCCCTTGGCAATACACCGGATAAAGCAAAATAACAGGTTTGCATGATGGTATTGATGCGCCCGGGCATGCCGGTTTCTCTTGCCACCAATGTGGCGTCAATCACGTACAGTTTTAATTTTCTTTCAATGATAATTTTCTGCACCTGTCCTGTTAATTTACCCCACACTTCGTCTTTATCATAAGGACTGTTTATTAAAAAAGTAGCCCCTTCTTTGGCAAAATCCAGCATCTCTACTTTTTCTATAAAGTTAAACTGGTGGCAGGCGATAAAGTCTGCCTTTGTAATCAGATAAGGCGCCCGGATTGGCTTTGGTCCGAAGCGAAGATGTGAAACCGTTCTGGCGCCCGATTTTTTTGAATCGTAAACAAAATATCCCTGCGCAAATAAATCGGTATTCTCGCCGATGATCTTGATCGTATTTTTATTGGCCCCCACTGTCCCATCTGCGCCCAACCCAAAGAACAAACCCTGTCTCCATGCAGATTCATCCAAAGTGAAAGAAGGGTCATAATCTAAACTGGTGAATGTTACATCGTCGTTGATACCCACGGTGAATCCATTTTTGGGTTGAGCTTTCTTCAATTCATCAAAAACCGCTTTCACCATTGCGGGTGTAAACTCTTTGGAAGAAAGGCCATAACGTCCCCCAATCAGCCGGGGTAGTTTTGTCAGCTTACCCTGCTGCAGTGCGTTTACCAGCGAAGACAATACATCCTGGTACATGGGCTCTCCGGCCGCGCCTGATTCTTTAGTACGGTCCAATATGGCAATGGATTGTACCGATGCCGGTATTGCTTTTAAAAAATGTTCCAGCGAAAATGGCCTGTATAACCGAACCTGTATCACGCCTGTTTTTTCACCCGCGGCATTCAAAGCATTCACTGTTTCATCAACGGTTTCGCCGCCGGAGCCCATGATGATCACCACCTGCTCCGCATCAGCAGCGCCGGAGTATTGAAACAGTTCGTATTTTCTTCCGGTCATCTTTTCAAAATCATTCATCACTTCTTCCACAATACCGGGCATGTTGTTATAAAAAGTATTTACCGTTTCTCTTCCCTGGAAATAGATATCCGGATTTTGAGCTGTTCCCCGGATAAACGGATGCTCAGGATTGAGCCCCCTTTTGCGATGGGCGATCACCAAATCATCGGGTATCATTGATTTGATCTGTTCATCACTCAGCAACTCCAGTTTGTTCACTTCGTGTGAAGTACGGAAGCCATCAAAGAAATGCATCACCGGTATTCTTGCTTTTAATGAAGCCACCTGTGCTATCAGGGCAAAATCATGGGCCTCCTGCACGCTTACAGAACTTAACATCGCAAAACCGGTTGTTCTTGCCGCCATCACATCCTGGTGGTCGCCAAAAATTGACAGCCCCTGTGCCGCCAGAGAACGGGCGGCTACATGAAATACCGCCGGGGTTAACTCACCCGCAATCTTGTACATATTAGGCAACATCAGCATCAAACCCTGTGATGAGGTGAAAGTGGTGGTAAGTGAGCCGGTTTGCAATGCGCCATGCACTGTACCGGCGGCGCCTGCCTCACTCTGCATCTCCATCACTTCGGGTATGGTACCCCAGATGTTTTTTATTTTTTTGGTAGCCCATTCATCGCATAATTCAGACATGGTGGAGGAGGGTGTAATCGGGTAAATGGCACAAACTTCGTTGACCCGGTAGGCAATATAGGCTGCAGCTTCATTTCCGTCTATGGTTGCGATTGTATTTTTATTTGACATCAGTAATTGAATTAACAGGTTCTGGAATCATTTCTATTGCATGGCAGGGGCATTGTTCAAAACAAACCCCACAGCCGGTGCAGGCATCATAGTTATACGTGTAGCGGTTTCCCTTTCCTAATTTGATAATGGCATCCTCGGGGCAGGCGCCAAAGCAACCGTCACACTCAAAGCAGTTACCGCAACTGAGGCAGCGTTGTGCTTCAAATTTTGCTTCCGGTTCGGATAGCCCGGATATTATTTCATCAAAACTTTTTACGGCAACAGCAGGCGCCAGTTTATCCTGCTCTTTTTGCGGCGCTTCTGTTTCGTACCACATGTGAAGTTTACGATAACCGGCAGTGGGATGCTTTTCTGGTCTTAAATAAGGTTGCTGTAATAAATAGCCGTTGATATATCGGGCTGCTTTTTTACCATGGCCAATTGCAATGGTGGCGCTCCTGTTTTCACCGGGCAGCATATCTCCACCGGCGAATATCCCCTCAAACCCTGTCATGCGCTGTACGTCAATTTTGATGGTCCCGTCATCGTTGATAATTATTCCCTCAACAGCACGTAGAAATCCTGAGTCTGTTTCCTGGCGATTGGCTATAATCAGCACATCCGCCGGGAGGGTTTCAAATTCGTTGGTACCAATCGCTTTTCCTTTTTCCACCTTCATTTTCTCCAGCGTGATGGTATTATTTTTTACACTACTGATACTTTTAAAAAGCTGTACATCCACCCCCTCCGCCAGCGCATCTTCGGTTTCATAATCGTAAGCAGGCATCATTTTTTTATCACCGGGGAAACAAACGGTAACTTCCGAACCATACCTTTTTAGTATACGGGAAAGGTATAAGGCGAGCTTGCCGCCTCCATATACAATTACTTTCTTCCGGGTAAATGGGGATGAGTTTATTTTGGAATCCCTGAAAAAAGAAAAAGCATCTGTGATATGTACAGAATCGTCCTGTACAAATTCTTCTTTATGAATTAGCCGGGCCCCCACTGCCAAAAAAACAGCATCAAATTTTCCAGCCTCTTTTTCAGTCAGTATATCCTTTACCTGGTAATTCAGGCGGATGGTCACGCCCAGCTTTACAATACGTTTTATTTCTGCATCGATTATTTCATTGGGCAGCCGGTAATCCGGAACACCAGACCATAACAAACCACCGGCATGGGCACCCCCTTCATAAATTTCTACAGTATGCCCCATTCGGGCAAGATGGTAAGCGGCGGATAAACCACCTGGTCCCGCTCCAACAACAAGTACCCTTTTTCCCGTAGATACCGGGTTACAGCGAACCTGCCATTGCTGGTTGATTGCTTCGTCACCGATATACCTTTCTACTGCATGAATATTTACCGTGGTATCAATATGGGTGCGGTTGCAACCCGTTTCACAGGGCTTTACACAAACCCTTCCCATTACAGCGGGAAAAGGATTGTCTTCTACAAGGGTTTGGAACGCTTCAAAATAATTACCGGCCTGCGCATGGGCCATCCATCCCTGTATATTTTCCCCGGCGGGGCAGGCGCTATTGCAGGGGGGCATAAAGTCAACATAAATGGGGCGCATTGCTCTAAGAGGGCCGGTTCCTTCCGCATGAAGCGTAAGATCAACTGGTTTTGTAATGTCAGTATTAGGCATATAAAATTATTTCATCAGTTAAAAAGGCTATGGAAGAATACCGGTTATGCAAAGGAACGGAAAGGTAAAGCCATGCTTATAATTTTGAGGTGATGTACTTCACCTGCCAAAATGATTTAGGTCATACCATCGTAATTATTCAGCGGGTAAGGGCAAGATGCAATTGATAATTCAATGTCGTTTAGTTAAGGGTTTAATTGCCCCGTCCTTCGGGACGGGAACAAAAATTGGCAATAAAAAGCGCGGCTTTAGCCGAAAGATTGTTTGGCTAAAGCCAAAATGAAATATAGTAAGTCTCTTCCCCCGCCCTTAAGGACGGGGCAATTAAATTGCAGGGCTTAATTAAACGACATTGATTGGTATTTCCCTGCCGGTAACCAATGATATTATTTTACCTATTGCTAAGTCATTTCTAACAATCGAATGGATGGTATTCCAAATCCTTCCCGGATAGTTTAAATTGCATCAGCCGTATTTATTATCTTTTTATTGTAAAATGACGGTGCTGCTGCGGATGTCAAATTAAATCTTAAACACTTTAACCGGTTGCCAAATTATGATCAGCTCCAATACCTTTTGCAAAAACCTGGCAATGATATTTTTATTGCTGTTGTCCATCAACATTAGCAAAGCACAGATTAAATCTTATGCCAAAACCAGTTTTGGGGTAAGCTTTATCCTGGAAGCTGGTAAAATGAATATCTACCTGCTTAAAGATGATATTGTAGAAGTAAAATATACCAGCCTGGGAAATTTGCCGGAAAAGAAATCCCTGGTAGTTTTGCCGGTTCGTTTGCACCTGGAAAACTATACCGTTACTGAAAGCGGGAATCAAATCGTTATCGCGACAGCCAAACTTAAAATTAAAATTGATCGCGCCACACAGGCCATCACCTATAGCGATTTGCAGGGTAAAATCATACTGGCAGAGGCTGATAAAAACAATAAGCTGATGGCTGATACCACCGTTGCCGGCATTAAAACATACAAATGCGCTACTTCCTTTAAATCACCTAAAGACGAAGCTTTGTTTGGATTAGGCTGTCATCCTTTAGATTCCCTTTCCATAAATTATAAAGGCCGCAACCAGGACATGGCGATTAAATACCTGACCGGTGCTATCCCGGTGATGCTATCCACCAGGGGTTACGGTTTATTATGGGATAACTATGCGGAATCAAAGTTTTTTGGTTCCGAAGCGGGCAATACCCAATTCAGTTACGTTTCTGAAAGCGGTAAAATGATAGATTATTATTTCTTTTACGGCCCTTCTTTCGATCGTATTATTGACGGATACCGGATGATTACCGGCAAGGCGCCGATGTATCCCAAATGGGCCTTTGGTTTATTCCAGAGCCAGGACAGGTACAAGAAACAGGATGAGGTAATATCTGTAAAAGATAATTACAGGAAAAATCATATTCCCGTTGATGTGATCGTACAGGACTGGTATTATTGGTATCCGCTGCCCATCGGTTCACATGTAATGATTCCTTCCGGTTACTCAAATCCGAAACGAATGGTGGATGAACTGCACAAAGCGAATATTCATGGCATGATTTCAATATGGCCCTGTTTTGGAACCGGCACCAACAACTTTGATGCTTTAAAAGCTGCCGGTAATTTAACCGATATTACCTGGGATAATTTTACCACGCATACCCGCGATACTTATTACGATGCCCATAGCCCCAAAGCAAGGGAAATGTACTGGCAGCAGGCAAGGGACAGCTTAGTAAAACGTTTTGGCTGGGATGGCTGGTGGGTAGATCAATGTGAGCCAGATACCGAAGACCCCAACGACCGCAAGAAAAGCATGTTCGCCACCGGGCAGGGAATTGACTATTTCAATTCGTATTCATTGGTGCATACCACTGGTATCTATGAAAAATGGCGCAGGGATATTCCGAAAAAGCGTATTTATTTGCTGGCCCGCCAGGCTTTTGCCGGTCAGCAGCGCAATGCGGCAACCTTATGGTCATCAGATATTACCACCACATTCGCATCCTATAAAAACCAGGTACCACAGGCCATCAACGCATGTGTATCAGGCATTCCATACTGGACTTCTGATATCGGCGGTTATCTTTCAAGGGTATCTCCAGAAGGGGTACCCGACTGGTCAAAGCCCGATTTCAGGGAACTTTTTACCCGTTGGTTCCAGTTTGGTACTTTCAGCCCGATCTTTCGTATTCATGGAAAGGGGGAACGGGCCCTGTTTTCCAACAACTGGGATGCACCCACTAAGGCGATCCTATTAAAGTATGACAATCTCAGGTATCGCTTACTACCATATATTTATTCTTTATCAGCCAAAGTAACCACCGGCAACTACACGATCATGCGTTCACTTGCTTTTGATTTCAGGAGCGATCCGGCAGTTTACTCTATTCCCGACCAGTATATGTTTGGTCCGGCATTTTTGGTAAACCCGGTAACGGCCCAACTCTATTCATTACCCGATGCGGATAAGCTGGCCAAAGCCAGAAGCGTTTATCTGCCAAAAACTACCGGTTGGTATGATTTCTGGACCGGCAAAAAGCTTGATGGCGGACAAACCATTACCGCATCCGCACCTATTGAAACCATGCCCTTGTATATAAGAGCGGGTTCTATTGTTCCCATGGGGCCGTTAATGGAATATGCCACGGAAAAACCCGCCGATAAGATGGAGTTAAGGATATATCCCGGTGCCGATGGAACCTTCACATTATACGAGGATGCTAATGATACTTACAATTATGAAAAAGGTGAATCCGCAACTTTTTCTTTCAACTGGAACGATAAAAAGAAAGAATTATTTATCTCCGCAAGAAAAGGATCATTTCCAGGGATGCTGCAAAGCCGCACATTCAATATTGTGATCGTTCAGGAAAATAAAGGAACCGGGGTGGATGCACCGGTAAAATTTGACAAGACGGTACAGTATGATGGTAAAGCAATAACGGTAAAAATGCTTTAGATAAGAGCTTTGCGTTTACGATCATTATTGTCCGGGCAAAAGTGTTTCATACATCATGGTTGTGTCACTCGCTTGTACCGCATACCATTGTGGATCTTCCTCACGTGATGGTGACCGAAATATCAGCGAAAGTTAACATTTCGCTTATCAGTATTTGAATAAAAGGCAGCCTGTTCATATTCAAGTTCCTCAGGCTTTTACCTGTATGTTTAATTTGCGAACCTCCACAATTTCTACTACTTGTTTAATACAGGTAAGGAGTGAATTTACCAATAAATACAAAAGCATTACAAAAACTCAACTATATCCCGGTAACAACAAGCAATAAACCCCATCAATAATTCATCAGCTTGTTCACCATACCTTCCAGCCTGCTATATGCCATAAAATTTTTCTCCAGTTCTATATTAAAAGGGATGGGCGTATCAAGAGAAGCACATCGCATAACGGGGGCGTCTAACAGGGCAAAACAATGTTCGGCTATCCATGCGGCTATTTCTCCGCCAATACCACCGGTTAAGGTATCCTCGTGTAATAATAAAATCTTTCCGGTTGCCTGCACTGCATTTTTAATAGCTGTATAATCCAGGGGCAATAATGTTCGCAGATCAAGGATGTACAGGGAAAGTTCAGGGTGGTTTTTTGCAAAATCCATTGCCCAGTGTACACCTGCGCCGTAAGTAATGATACTTATATCATCGCCTTCCTGCACTAATCTTGCCTTGCCAATTTCAATTGCATAATACTCCTGGGGCACTGGTCCGCTGATGCTGCGATACAATGCCTTGTGTTCGAAATATAAAACAGGATTGGGATCATTAATGGCTGCTATCAGCAATCCTTTCGCATCCATCGGCGTAGATGGGTACACTACTTTTAACCCGGGCGTATGTACAAACCAGGCTTCGTTGCTCTGGCTGTGAAATGGCCCGGCACCCACACCGCCGCCGGTAGGCATCCGGATTACCACATCAGCATTTTGTCCCCAGCGATAATGCAGTTTTGCCAGGTTATTGATGATTTGGTTAAAGCCAACGGTTACAAAATCTGCGAATTGCATTTCCATCATTGCTTTATAACCTTCCAAAGACAGGCCAAGTGCCGCACCTACAATGGCGCTTTCGCAGATAGGTGTATTGCGTACCCTTGCTTTTCCAAATTCATCTGCAAAGCCTTCGGTTATTTTGAAAGCGCCACCATATTCCGCAATATCCTGTCCCATTAAAATTAGGTTGGGATGTTGTTGCATACTTTGGTAAAGGCCTTCTTTTATGCCATCTATAAAACGTTTGCCCTCTGTATTTGCAACAGCGGCTAATGGATCCGGCTTTGAGTTATCAATTATTTGTATGGTTGTTTTATTATTTACCACGGGCGCTGCATAAAGGTCATCATACTCTTCGTGGGTCTGAGCTACCATTGGCGCGGTTGCATACCCTATTTTTAATTCCGTTTCAATATAATGCTGCAGCTCATTGCGTATATCCGTAACCGATTGGTCGCTTAATAATGCCTGCCCGGTCAGGTATTGCTCATAGTTTTTTATGGGATCCTTCTGTTCCCAGAGGTCAAACAAATGTTTGGGTACATATTTGGTGCCGCTGGTTTCCTCGTGCCCCCGCATTCTAAAGGTCATACATTCTACCAGGTAAGGCTTCTGGTGCTCAATGCAATACTCCCTGATGCCTTTGATGGTATCATATACTTCCAAAATATTATTGCCATCAATGCGGATACCTTCCATACCATAGCCACGCGCCTTTTCCACCAGGCTAAAGCAATGGTATTGTTCACTCACTGGCGTGCTTAATCCGTAGCCGTTATTTTCTATTAAAAAAATAACCGGCAAATTCCACACGGCGGCTACATTGAGGGCTTCATGGAAATCCCCTTCGCTGGTACCCCCTTCACCGGTAAATGCAAGTGATATTTTTTGCTCTTTCCTTAGTTTATATGCCAGTGCAACGCCATCAGCAATTGCGAGCTGGGGGCCAAGGTGCGAGATCATTCCGCAGATATAATGGCTGGCACTTCCAAAATGAAAGCTTCTTTCACGTCCCTTGCTATAGCCTTCCTTACTGCCCTGCCATTGTTTAAATAGTTTATTCAGCGGCATATTACGGGTTGTAAATACACCGAGGTTCCTGTGCAGCGGCATGATCCATTCATCCTGCCGTAAAGCCATGGTTGCCCCTACTGATATTGCTTCCTGGCCGATACCGCTAAACCATTTGGATACTTTTCCCTGCCGGAGTAAGAGCAACATTTTTTCTTCAATCATCCGCGGTAAAAGAAGATTTTTATACAGGCCGAGTAAGGCTTCGTTCGTTAGATCTTTCCTGTTGAATTGCATGGAAGCGAATGATTGTTGATGAATGATGTTTTTTGTTTTAGCAATGCCATGTATGCTTACCTGCTGCGCATTGCCCGGAGTCTTTTTTTGGAGCATGAAGTTAGCGATATTAGCCGCAACCGGCAGCGTAAAAAAACGGGTGCTGCACGATAATTTTTATTTTAAGACAGGATGGGATTGGTAAAAAATTACGCGCTTGAAAGATTTGCAATCTATGTACCGGTTAGTGTATAGCGACGTCTGCCGAAAGAGATGCGGGAACAAAAATAATCCATGGAGGGAATCACTCAAAAAAAGAGCAGCTATCAGCCATCAAAGGATACTTACTATTGTTATTGGAAAGATAAAAAAGTAAACAAAAACATATATGAACCGGGAACTAAAATCAAAAAAAACATTAACAAGCCGGTTACAGGCACAATAGTAGTATACCATTATTACCCATTTACACTTCCTCCGTTTTTTTAACTGGCTTTTTTTTCGGGAGCACTCTTTTATGCACAAATGAATTGAAGAAGGACAACAGGATACTAAATAACACGGCATACCAGAAACCTTCTATTTTAAACCCGTCTATAAAGTATTCGGCGGCTAAAATGATGCAGGCATTGATCACAAACAAAAACATGCCAAGCGTGAGAATGGTTACCGGGAAGGTTAATATTATTAGCAGGGGTTTTACTGTTGCATCTAAGATCGCCAGCAAAACAGCCACCATCACCGCTGTATAAATATCGCTGATTTCAATACCCGGAAGGATGTTTGAGAGGATAAACGCATTAACACTGGTAATTAATATTTTCAGTAAAAATTTCATTGCGGCTTATTGACAGGGTTTACATAGAATCATTTTGTAATCTTACACATTTTTATCGGAATTACACAAAGTAATAAATTACACCCTGCAGGAAGCGGTCAAAAAATAAAATTTGGTTAGCGCAGGTTGCGGTTGGTGCGGTCAACTGCCTAGCTGAAAGCATTTGCAGGACGGGCTTTATCTAGGGGAAGTCGGGTTATGCAAAGCCAGAACCCGTATGGGAATTAGCATTTTATTTTTAAGGACTTATAACTTTAAAATCACTTTTTATATTACCACCAGTTCATAAAAGTCTTCGGGCTGCAGGTATTTTTCGGATAATGCCTTTAAGTCGGCCGCGGAAATGGTTTTGATGGTTTTAATGGAATCGTAAAAGTATTGTTCATCCAGGTTATTTAATATTATATTTTTCCACCTGCCAATAATGTGGAACGGCCCATCGAGATCACCCAAAATTGAACCGATCATGTAATTACGAACCAGCAATAATTCATCGTCCTCTATCAATTCTTCTCTTAATAATTTCATCTCTTTATATACTTCTTCCACGGTTGCCTCGCTCACATCCTTTCCGGCTTCCGTACTGATCATCCAGGCGCTGTCGTGCAAATGATTTTGCACATAACTGTGTATGCCATAAGTGTAGCCCTTGTCTTCACGGATATTGCTCATTAACCTCGATCCAAAAAAACCGCCCAATACGGTATTGAGCACCATCACATTCATAAAGTCCGGATGATGCCTGCCGGGAAATGGCCTTGCGATCCGGATAGCGCCCTGCACTCCATTTGGATCGTTGGAAACGCGGTGTTTTTTTTGTAAGGCAGGTAATACGATACCTGTTGTGGTTTCTTTTTTAATTCCCGATAACGGCAGGTCACCAAACTGTCTGTTCGCCTGGTCAAAAAGATCGGCAGGTAAATTGCCCGCTATAAAAATTACTGCTTTACCATTGATATA
Organism: Ferruginibacter sp.; assembly: GCA_014379625.1. Taxonomy (GTDB): domain Bacteria; phylum Bacteroidota; class Bacteroidia; order Chitinophagales; family Chitinophagaceae; genus Ferruginibacter. The sequence continues at coordinate 210,015 of JACMLJ010000095.1, forward strand.
ATATTGCTGAAAGTGTGCTTTCAACTGGTCGGTTGTTAGTGCATCATAGTCTGCGGCAACCAGGTATTTTCCGTAGGGATGCTGTTCGCCAAATAAATAGGCATCGATCAACCGGTTGGCTACAAAATCGCATTTCTGCAAATTAACCGACAGTTTTTGTTTACTGTTTTGCTTAAAGATTTCGAGTTCACCTTCCGGGAATATCGAATCGGTGATCATTTCCCGCATAACGGGTAACAATTTATTCAAATGTTTGCTAAGGGTATGCAATGATACTGTGGCCGTTTCGTTGTGACAGGTTCGGTTACAGTATGCGCCATAATATTCAAAATGTTCATTTATCTGGAAAGCGGTTTTGGTGGATGTGCCATTGCGCAACATATAATTGGTAGCTGCAGCGATCCCATTCCGGGTTTCGTAACTATTACCCGCAAAGAAAACCATTTCTATTTGTAGTACCTCCTGGGCTCCTGCATTGATGGCATATAGTTCTACACCGTTATCCAGAACAAACTTTTCATATGGCTTCAGTTGCAGGTTAAATTCAATGGCATCTTTTATCAGGGGGGATATTGCTCTGTCGATCATAGTTGATGGTTGGTCGTTGATGGTTGGTCGTTGTTAGTTGGTAGTTGATCGTTTGGTGGCTGGACGTCCAACGATCAACGTTCAACGGCCAACCTGGTTAATTGTTTGAATAATAATATAGCGTATTGCAGTTGTTTTCATCAAATATCACCCTGCTTTCGTTCATTAATTCTTCGCTCGTTACCGCCTGGTATATTTCCAGTTCCTTATTGATAAGATCGGCATCTCCCAATAATTCATACATGGCTAAACTAGTGGCACGGTTCATTACACTCATATCTTCAAAAGCCATCATACTTTCTGTTTTGTTCTTTACTTTTTGTAATTCCAGTTCACTGATCCCTTCCTGTTGCAATTTGATAATTTCTTCCATTACGGCTGCTTCCGCATCTTTCATATTTACCCCCTTTACCAGTTTGCCCTGTATGGATAGCAATCCTGCATCTGTACTTCCATAATGCGAACAATCAATATTACTGAACAATTGTTTTTCCTTCACCAGGGCCTGGAACAAACGGGAAGAACCGCCGCCACTTAATATTTCTGTTATAAGATCGGTTACATAATAGCGCTTGTCGAGCCGGGGATAAATATGCCAGCATTTATATAAAGCGTCCAAAGGAACGCTGGCTTTCACTTCCATGGTTTTGGGCGCGGTCTGTTTTGGCTCTTCCGGCAACCGGCGGATATATTTTGCACCAGCCGGGATAGGGCCAAACCATTTGCCTGCCAATTCCTTTACCCGTTCAACTGTTACATTTCCGGCTACTACTAAAATAGCGTTAACGGGTGTATAATGTTTATAAAAAAAGTCTTTAACATCCTGCAAAGTGGCATCTTCCACGTGTTTAAGTTCCTTGCCGATGGTCATCCACCTGTAGGGGTGGGTGGTATATGCCAGTTCCCTCATCTTATGCCAGGCATCGCCATACGGCTTATTGATATAGTGCTCTTTAAATTCTTCACACACTACTTTACGTTGTGTATCAAGGCTTTTGGTATCAAATGCCAGGCTAAGCATGCGGTCACTTTCGAGCCAAAAAGCCGTTTCAATATTTTCAGCAGGTAACTGGCAATAATAATTGGTAAGGTCATTGGTAGTAAAAGCATTGTTTTCACCACCGGCCATTTGAAGTGGCTCATCGTATTCGGGAATATTGATACTTCCGCCAAACATAAGATGCTCAAATAAATGGGCAAAGCCCGTCTTGTCCGGATTTTCATCTCTTGCACCCACGTCATAAATAACATTTACTACAGCCATCGGGGTACTTTCGTCTTTATGCACCAAAACCCTTAACCCATTATCAAGGGTAAATTTTTCATACTGAATCATGCAGCAAAGTTAAGGACTGGAGAGTAAAATCCTTCGTTCCAAAAGACAAAGAAATTGCCGGTTGAAAGAACTGCCTGAAAATGAACCCGGCGACCTTGTGGTTGGTCGTTGTTGGTTGGTTGTTGGTCGTGGTTGGAAGAAATGCCTAAAAATGAATCTGGCTAGCTTGTGGTTGGTCGTTGTTGGTTGGTTGTTGATCGTTGTTGGAAGAACTGCCTAAAATTGAATCCGGCGAGCATCAGGTATTTAGTTATGGGTCACTACAGCAGCATGCGCTAATCGATACTCTATGATGAAAATGCGATATTTATCATCGCCGGGGTTATAATATACTTAAAGGTCTTATGCTCAACTGAAGCAGGTCATTGTCACGCCTGATGGTGATCTTTATGTTTTCATTGGCAGATTGCAGTATAGTTTTATAAGCCATGATATTGTTGGTAAAATTTTTACCTACACCAATTACCAGGTCATCTTTTTTTAACCCTGCTTTTGCAGCCGGTGAACCGGGTATTACGTCTTCTATCACAATTAATCCGTTTTCATAATACATCGCCATTCCTGTATAAGCGTAATCAAAAGGCTCTTTAAAATGACTGTTGGGCAATAAATGGATCTCCCTTTTCGGATAGTTCATCGTTAAATTGAACCTGCGAAGCAGGTCGTTACCTAAAAGACCACCCACAAAAGGATAAGAAGTTACTTTATAGGCATCATCAAACAAATAAGTTGGCACATTCCTGAACCTGAAATTGCCTACCTGCACCATTTTTACAACGGTCAGGCGCATCTGCAGCCTTCCACCCATTCCTTCTGCCTGCGTGTGAAAAGGTTTCCGCCTGGATAATAAGATGCTGCTGTCTTTTGCATATTCTTCACTTAAAAGAAAACAAAGGCCGGCACCGGTGTCAAAATAAAAATTGAAATTTTGCTTCTTTTTATCCCGGAAAGTCAGGTTTTGGATGGGCAGCGTTGTAAAAGCGGGGCGTAAAAGATTACCTCCCTTCGGGTAATCTATCTCCCCGGGCTGGTACACCGCAATTACAGAACTGTCAAAATCCATTTTAACGATATACCTGCTAAAAAAGCTGTAGCCGATTATACCATCTATTTTTTCACCATATACGCTACTAAGTATTTCATAATCATTGATATGGAAGTTCATCCTTTCCAAGGTCAACCCCGGAAAATGCAATTGCTGATTAAAAAGAAAACTCACCTTATGTTCACCGCCCATCCCCCTGATGGTGGTATCAGACGGCGTTGGTTTTAAATTATACCAGGCACAGGTAGTTGAATCCAGGGATATTCCCCCGCTTCCGGTATCTAAAATAAAATTGAGGGTATCCGGAATTTGTGCAAGCCTTGCCCTTACAATCATCACCCCGCCACTAAACATTTTAAAGGGAAACCGGGTAATAAACTTCGCCTGTGGTTGCGGTACTAATATCTCCTGGGCCATACCTGCGAGAGGCAAAAAGGCAAAAGACAATATGCAAAAAATATACTTCATACAGCAGGAAATTAAATATACAACCTAATGGATGTACTTTTGTTATTAATTTATAAATGGTTTTATGGAAATAAATGATTTATTTAAGAAAGCATTCAACTTTGAATGCTTATCGGCAGAAGAAGGCGTGTTCCTTTTTGAGCATGCGCCATTAACTGAGTTGATGTATGTAGCCGATGAATTAAGGAAAAAGCAGGTACCCCATGGAAAAGTTACCTGGATCATCGACAGAAATGTAAATACTACCAATGTATGTATTGCTAATTGTAAGTTTTGCAATTTTTACCGTATTCCCGGTCATGCAGAGGCTTACATAACCGATATTGAAACGTATAAAAAGAAAATTGATGAAACTTTTCGCTATGGCGGCGAGCAGTTATTGTTACAGGGTGGCCATCATCCCGACCTGGGATTAAGCTATTATGTTGGTCTTTTTAAGGAACTAAAGCGTTTGTACCCCAATTTAAAACTGCATACACTCGGCCCGCCTGAAGTGGCGCATATTACCAAATTGGAAAAAAGCACCCACCGCCAGGTTTTGATTGCCCTGAAAGAAGCCGGACTTGATAGCCTGCCCGGCCCTGGCGCAGAAATTTTAACGGACAGGGTGAGGCGATTGATCAGTAAAGGAAAATGCGGCAGCCAGGAATGGTTAGCTGTTATGCAGGAGGCGCATCAATTAAATATTACCACCAGCGCCACCATGATGTTTGGCCATGTGGAAACCATTATGGAACGGTTTGAGCACCTTGTAAAACTGCGTGAGGTTCAAAGCCGTAAACCGGAACATGCAAAGGGTTTCCTTGCTTTTATTCCCTGGACATTCCAAGACGTAGATACTTTACTCGCTAAGATCAGGGGCGTTCATAATCTTACCACGCCGGAAGAATATATCCGTATGATCGCCATGAGCCGCATCATGCTGCCCAATGTAAAAAACATACAGGCAAGCTGGTTAACCGTTGGTAAAAAAACGGCACAAATATGCCTGAACGCCGGAGCGAACGATTTTGGCAGTATTATGATTGAAGAAAATGTGGTAAGTGCTGCCGGCGCCCCTCACCGGTTTACCAGTAAGGGCATACAGGAGGCGATACGGGAAGCAGGTTTTGAACCTCAATTGCGCAACCAGCAATACGAGTTTAGGGAAATGCCCAAACTGATGGAAGAACAGGTGATCGCCTATTAGAATGGTGAATCAATTTCGTTTAGTTAAGCCCTTTCCTCTAAGGTGAGTTCAGACAAGCAAAAATATCTTAACTAAACGGCATTGAATGGCTAATGGTGACCAGTTAAGCAGTTTATTTTAAACAAACCTGGTATTTACCCGATTAGAATATTGCCCTTTGGTAGTTTGCAAACGCCAAAGGGCTTTTTTTATATTACTGCGTTGATGTAGAACCATTTAAAACAACTGGTAAAACAATTTTCACTTCTTTTCAGGGAATCGGGGCATCTCGGGAAATCCAATCCATCATTTTATTACAAAGTTGCGAACTTTTACTACCTGGAATCAATTTGATAATTCAGATATAATTTTTTAGTGATAATAATCCTCATATTTGTAAAGTGGGCAAATGAATTAAAGCTAAAAAATGAAGAAATTTAAAAATACTTTTTTTTACGTCGGCGTCATTAGCGTTTTTTCCGCCCTGATCTATTGGACCATGCAATTGGGCAAAGGACTCGAAGCCGGCAGAAATATTGTAATTCCTGATTCGGGCAAAACCCAGTGGATGGAATTTGCGGGGTCGCTTAAAAATAATTTAGAACACCCACTGGCGATTTTACTGGTGCAGATACTTACCATTATTCTCGCTGCGCGACTGTTAGGCTGGGTATGCAAAAAAATTGGCCAGCCCACCGTTATCGGAGAAATTGCTGCCGGGATCCTTTTAGGGCCTTCTTTTGTTGGCATGTATTTTCCGGGGTTTTCGGCAGCCCTGTTTCCCCCCCAATCATTGGGAAACCTGCAGTTTTTAAGCCAGATAGGACTGATCCTGTTTATGTTTGTAATAGGTATGGAACTCGATTTGAAAGTGCTCCGGAACCAGGCTAAAGAAGCGGTGGTTATCAGTCATGCCAGTATTGTAATTCCCTTTGCATTAGGACTTGGACTGGCTTATTTTATATACGAAAACTTTGCACCGAAAGGAATTCAGTTCGCCTCTTTTGGTTTGTTTCTTGGGATTGCCATGAGTATCACCGCATTCCCGGTACTGGCCAGGATCGTACAGGAACGGGGGATCAATAAAACCCGGTTGGGAACGGTGGTAATTACCTGCGCAGCAACAGACGATATCACGGCCTGGTGCTTACTGGCCGCGGTAATAGCGATTGTTAAAGCAGGTTCTTTTGTAAGTGCGATCTATATCATATTCCTCGCAGCCGCTTATGTACTGGTGATGCTAAAAGTGATAAGGCCTTTTTTAAAACGCGTGGGGGATCTTCACACCACCCGCGAAAATTTAAGTAGGCCCGTGGTGGCCATCTTTTTTTTAATCCTGATCCTCTCTTCATACGCTACAGAAATTATCGGTATCCACGCGCTGTTTGGCGCATTTATGGCAGGGGCCATCATGCCGGAAAATATGAAGTTCAGAAGTATTTTCATTGAAAAAGTGGAGGATGTTTCGCTGGTATTATTACTTCCCTTATTCTTTGTTTTTACAGGATTAAGAACCGAAATCGGGTTGTTGAATGACCCTTACCTGTGGAAGGTATGTGGCTTAATTATCGTGGTTGCGGTAGCCGGCAAATTTATTGGGAGCGCACTTGCCGCAAAATTTGTTGGTCAAAACTGGAAAGACAGTCTAACTATTGGCGCGTTGATGAATACAAGGGGATTGATGGAATTAGTGGTATTGAATATTGGCTATGACCTTGGCGTGCTGACCCCTGAAATTTTTGCGATGATGGTGATCATGGCCCTGGTAACTACTTTTATGACCGGGCCCGCCCTCGACCTGATCAATTTCATTTTCAAAAAGAAAGATGGCCTGGTTCCGCAGATCATCAGCCAGGCAAACCGGTTTGCAATACTGCTTTCTTTCGGAAACCCCGAAACAGGAAAATCCTTATTAAGGTTAGCGAATGCTTTGGTTAGAAAGGCCAAAGAAAATTCATCGGTTACAGCCATGCACCTTTCCTCCAGTAATGAATTGCATGCCTATAATATTGATGAATATGAGAAGGAAAGCTTTGCCCCCGTTATTGCGGAATCCAAACATCTCAACCAAAAGATCACCACGTTTTTTAAAGCATCTATTGATATTGATTCGGATATAGCGGGTGTAGCCAACAAAGGCAATTACGATCTGTTGCTGGTAGGTTTTCAGCAATCCATATTTGAGGGGAGCCTGTTGGGAAAAGTATTGGGTTTTACTGCACGCATCATTAACCCTAACCGTTTCATCAATAAAGTAACTGGTAAAGAAAAGCTTTTTGAAAACACACCCTTTGACGAACGGACACAATTAATATTGTCAAAAACAGAAATTCCGGTAGGCATTTTAATTGATAAGAATTTGTCCTTCATAAAAAGGGTTTTCATCCCGGTGTTTGATGCCGCCGATGAATTCCTTTTTACCTATGCCCAAAAAATGATCACAAATACAGGCGCAAGGATAACATTGATGGATATGACCGGAAATATTAAAAATGATGAAGCGGTTATCCAATCGGTAGCGGCAATAGAAAAGGGGTCACCCGGTTATATTTCAATTTTGAGTGAAGTAAAGATCGAAAGAAAATTCCTTCAGCAATACGACCTTATGCTGATTAGCGTGGACGGTTGGAAAAAATTACTGGCAGCGCAGAGCCTATGGCTAAATTATACCCCCTCCAATTTAATTTTGAAACCTTAAGCAGCTAAATTAATCGGATCGATTAAAACTAAAGTAAGAGCTTGCATATCAAATGTGAAAATTTGAAAATGACTCAATTCCAGAGCGCGACACTGCATCAAAAAACTGAGAACTTGTTGTCATTTTTTTCTGCCCAGGCGACTAAGTGGCATCCATAAAAAAATGGCTTTTTAACAACAGTTACCACGTAGATTTTCCTGTTCACCTGTTCTGCCCGATCTGAAATCAATACGGTCTTCGCCCCCACTCAACAACCTGTCACCTGTATCTCCAGTAATTCAGACTACCGTTTTCATTTAAGTTGAGGGGCAGGGAAATTAACCGCTGCTGACTTTTGTAAAATAAAAAAATGTTAAATCCAATCGGATTATTTCTGCGTAATTGAGGCGTTATCTTCATTTAAAAACATAAAAACTTAACGCAATGAGAAAACCATTCATCATTGAAAAAATTGCTTTATTAGCCATTGTTTTAATTTCCTTTGCATCCTGCAAAAAAAACGGGTTTCCACATAATTACCCGGGAAATAATCCCAATCTTACTTATTATGCACTGGCCCTGGGAACGGTTATAGATAAACTGTCTACTACCACAGGCAATGAGGTACTCAACTCCGCCACCATTACAAATCTTCAACCCGAGGAAACTATTCTTGCCATAGACTTTCGTCCTGCCACGGGACAATTGTACGGACTGGGCAGTACCGGCAGGCTATATGTTATCAACCCCGAAACAGGCGCCGCAAGAATGATCGGTGCGGGTGCAATAACTCCGGCTTTATCAGGCAATATTGCTGGTTTTGATTTTAATCCTACGGTTGACCGGATCAGGGTAGTTACCAATACTGGGCAGAATCTTCGCCTTAATCCAGAGACCGGTACTGTTGCCGCTACAGATTTAAGTATCAACGGTGTAATGGGTGCAATGGTTACCGGGGTAGCTTACACCAATAATGTAGCTGGCGCTGCTACCACAACACTTTATGATATTGATGTTACCACAAAAAAATTATACAAACAGTTGCCACCCAACGACGGTAAATTAGTAGAAGTGGGATCATTGAAATTGAATGTAACCGGTGAAGGGGGTTTTGATATTGCGGCCAAAGATTCCATCGCAATCGGGTTGTACAAAGTAAATAATATTCCCACCTTATTCCAGGTAGACCTGAGCACAGGGGAAGCAAAAACCCTGATCAAATTTGAAAAGAAGATACCCTATATTGGCATTGCCATTCCCACAGATCCGGTTGCTTTTGCAGTAGACCAGGTAAATAATTTATTAATCTTTAATCCAGCCAATACAGCTTCAGTTGTTTCAAAAGCCATCACTGGTTTAGCGATGGGTGAAAATGTGCTGGGCATTGATTTCCGCCCTTTAAACGGGCAGTTGTATGCATTAACCAGCAACAGCCGCGTCATTACCCTTAATACCTCCTCCGGTGCTTCCGCCCCTGTGGGAACCCTGAGCACGCCATTATCCGGAACTCAGTTTGGTTTCGATTTTAATCCTACGGTGGATCGCATCCGCATCATAAGTAACAGCGGGCAAAACTTACGTTATAATCCAAACGACCCTACACTGCCGGTATTAATTGATGGAAGCCTTAATCCCGGGATGCCCGCAGTAACTGCCGCAGCTTATTCCAATAATTTTGCCGGCGCCACCACTACCATGTTATTTGATATTGATGTGAATACAGATAAATTGTACCTGCAAAATCCGCCAAATACGGGGGTGCTGGTTGAAATAGGAAACCTGAATTACAATGTAGACGCGGCCAACGGATTTGATATTGGCGGAACCAGCGGAACTGCCTGGGCAATATTGTCGAGTGGCGGCGATGCGAAGCTTTATACGATCAATACCATTACCGGTGCCGCTACGGTGAAAGCTAACTTCCCTAAACTGGTGAATGGATTTACCATTGGCTTAGGATTTTAAAACAGCGGTTATAGTTTCAACTAAAAACTCCGGCAATTGCCGGGGTTTTTGTATTTTAGGGCGAAAATGAATTCGTCTACCTTTCTATTGATGTATTACTAACATGCCGTTCAAACGGGGGAATCTTACGAAGAGAACCTCAAATTTCACTGCAGCAGCAATCGCTCAATTTCCTGCCATGATTCAACCCTTCTATGCCTACCAGGATCTGCCATTTTATTGTGTGGCTGTGTAAACAAAAAAGTTTCACCGGTAAAATGATCCAGGTTTTTAAAATGATCGTCAATCATGATATCAGCTTTTATGATTTCTTTAGAACCACAAAATACCATTTGCTGCCAGCCGATAAAAGGGAAGTGCTCATTTAACCATAATTGTTTTTCCATTAAACTATTAGGAAATTCTGTGGCACCCGAAACAATAAAGATTTTGTAGTGATCATTTAACCGTTCCACAACTGCCTGGCTGTCTTCAATCATAGGTGCATTACGGAAAAAGCCCGGGCTGTTTACATGTTTTCGTTCATTAGGGAATACTTCCGATTCGGGTCGCCCGCTGATCTCCTCCCTCGAAAAAACTTTACCGGATTCGGCGGCGTGCATTTTAATAAACTGGCTATACACATCGGCGATTACGCCATCCATGTCAACTGCTATTGTTTTCATCTTTAATTTTTAATTACCTTATTGGTGCAGGGAAATGGCTTTAAGTTAAGGATTCTAACAATAATTTCGCCACCTGAAAAGCTGGCATTACTATTAACTAATATTTGACCCAGGGATACTTTTCCGGCCCGCTTGTTCCTGCGCCGGGTAAATTATACTATTTATTTCATTTATTAATAATACAATATGCATCGTGAAGTTACAAAACAACAAACGGAGCGTGACTCCCGTCGCCAATTCCGGCTTCAGTAAAATTACACATTGATTCCCCCGCTTACTTCTATCCGCTGGCCATTGATCCACTTCGCGTCATCAGTGCAAAGAAATGCTACTACACTTCCTATATCATCGGCTGCCCCTACGCGCCCCAGCGGTGATAAAGAACCGAGAACTCCTTTCATCTGTGGGTTATTACGGATGGCAGCATTGTTAAAATCTGTTTCTACAGGCCCGGGTGCAACTACATTTGCCCCGATGCCTTTGGCACCCAATTCTTTTGCCAGGTATTTTGTAAATATCTCGATGGCCCCCTTCATGGAAGCGTATACAGAATAACCGGGATTGGCAAATCTTGTAGTACCGGTGGAAATATTGATAACTCGGCCGCCGGGATTGATACTGGGTACAAATTTTTGCGTTAAAAAATAGATCCCTTTAAAATGCACATTCAGAAAATCAGTAAACATTTCTTCGGTTACCTGTACAAAGGGAACCGTTGCGCCCATACCTGCATTGTTCACTAAAAAATCAAAGGTGGCCGTATTCCAGTTTGATTGCAAAGCAGTTAAAACATTTTGTACAAAATGATCAAGCGATTTAAAATCACTCATATCCAGGTGCAGCGCCACAGCCTTTTGTCCCAGCGCTTCAATCTCATTCACGGTTTGGTTTGCTTCTGTTACATTGGTGCGGTAGGTGAGGATCACATCCATACCTTTTTTAGCGATGCTGATGGCCATATCTTTACCGAGACCGCGGCTTCCCCCGGTAACTAAGGCAATTTTTGTTGGTGCTGACATATTGAAATTTTTTATGAATTTTGATACAAAGCTAAAACATACAACCATCCAAAATTGTTGAATACTTATTGAATTTTCTGCTGATATTGAAAGCAGTTGGGTATTACCAGCGAGAAAACCGGCAACCAGCCTCGTTTCCGGATATTATCAGTAAAACGTGCCAAAAGAAGAACCCCTTATTCTAAAAGCCGGTATCACCAGTATTTAATAGCGTAAATTTGTAAATAATGAATGGGAAGCCAACCATATTGTTTGATGGTGTATGCAACTTTTGCAATAGTGCTGTAAACTTTATTATTCAAAGGGATAAAAAAGCTTTGATTAAATTTGCGGCCTTACAATCCGGCGCGGGCCAGAAATTATTAAAGCAATTTAATTTACCTACCACTGTGTTCAATTCATTTATATTTATCGAAGAAGGGATGATTTACAGCCAGTCTGCCGCGGCGTTAAGACTGTGCAGATATTTAACCGCATTGTGGCCACTGCTATATGGCTTTATTATTGTACCTAAATTTATCAGGGATAGCATTTATAGGTGGATTGCAAAAAACCGGTACAAATGGTTTGGAAAGCGGGAACAATGTATGGTACCTACTCCCGAACTAAGGAACAGGTTTTTGCAGTAACGTCTGTTTAATATCCCTGGTAAAAAGAAAATTATGGAAAAGAAAAAAACACTGGTCATTGGCGCTTCTGCAAATCCGGCAAGGTACAGTTACCTGGCAGTACAAAAATTAACCGCCCATCAGCATCCGGTAATTGCCCTGGGACTTAAAAAAGGAGTTATTGGAACTACAGAAATAGAAACTGAAAAAAAGCCCTTTGAAAAAATAGATACGATTACATTATATATCAATCCCTTTCGCCAAAAAGATTACTACGAATATATCCTTTCAGTTCAGCCAAAACGGGTCATTTTTAACCCCGGTACCGAAAATGAAGAATTAGTTGACCTGTTGCAACAAAAAGGGATTCAGGCCATGGAAGCCTGTACCCTGGTGTTGCTGAGTACCGGACAGTATTAAACGCCGGGGCGAAAAAAACTGACAACAAGTTATCAGTTTTTTGATGCAGTGTCGCGCTCTGGCATTGAGCCATTTTCAAATTTTCTCATTTTCACATTTGAAATGCAAGCTCTTCCTTTAGTTTTAATCGCACCTGTTAATTTAGCATTATTGAGGTTGTAATGTAGTAATTTTTCTAAATCCACCTTATAGCTGTTTTTATTCCGCGCCTTATATACTATTTTCTACCAATACCCGTTTACATAGTAATTCCACGGAATTTTCTTTTGTGGTATCCCAATATCCAAATTTTATTACATGAAACACCTTACATCCGCAATAGGTATGGTACTGCTTACCCTATTCGCAGTTACTGGCTATACACAAAACAAACAAGCCCCAAAGCCAGCTTTGTTTGCCGATTTCCCCACCACCATTCATTGCACCCAGGCACAACTCAGCAGCTTTTTTACCGCTGCAAAAGGTGAAAACATCAGTATATCGTTTGCCGGCAACTTTACACTATCAGGACCAGTAACCAGCAACCTTGAAAAATATAGCAACCTGCATACCATCGTAATACAATTGCCCGCATTTAAAAATACTTTATTCTCCCTTTCAAAACAAACAGACGAAGCAGGTAAAATTATGTATGTAGGCCGGATATTAAATCCTTTATATGCAGATGGGTTTGAATTAAAAAACAATGCTGATGGTGACTATGAACTTGTTAAAACAGACCTGGAAAAAATTGTAGTGAGTTGCAACCTGTAAAAAAGGCGGGAGCATTTGCATGATCGATCCATTATTAAAATAAGTACCGGCTATTTACCGGAAAACAAAAATCCATTAAAATGAAGAAGCCATCCATCTCCTTAATACTGCTTTCAATGGCGTTCTTAGTGTCTTTTAATGGGTTTAGTTTACCTGTTTTGAACAGTTTACCTGCAGCCAGTGCAACCATTTATCTTGATTTTGACGGGCATAATGTAAACAGCGCCTACTGGAAAGGTGGTACACCATTTTCCTGTGAATCTTCGGGCATGACAGATATTCAAATAACAGAAGTTTTTAAGCGGGTGGCTGAAGATTACCGGCCATTTGATATAAATATTACCACCGATGAATCCAAGTTTCTGGCGGCCCCGCTTTCCAAAAGAATCAGGATAGTAATTACGCCCACAAGCGGATGGTTTACAGGTGTAGGCGGGGTGTCGTTCATTGGATCCTTTAAATGGGGAGATGATACTCCCGCATTTGTTTTCAGCGACAGGCTTGGACCCAACAGTCCAAAAATGGTAGCCGAATGTTGTTCACATGAAAGTGGCCATGCAGTGGGTTTGTCTCACCAGTCAAAATATGATGGCACATGCAATTTAACCGCAACTTACAATGAAGGCGAAGGCACAGGAGTAAATGCCTGGGCGCCAATAATGGGCAACAGTTATTACAGGAATATGAGTGGCTGGAACGATGGACCTACTCCATACGGATGCACCAATATACAGGATAATCTTTCCATCATTACCAGTCAAAATGGTTTCACTTACAGAACCGATGACTACTCTAATGACATAAATAATACCCCCGCAGTGTTTGCAATTTCCGGTGCCGATATCGCCGGTGTTATCTCAACCAATACAGACAAAGATGCATTTAACTTTACCATATCACAAAATTCGATCCTTCATATCAATATCAGGCCTTATAGCATAGATGCCAGTTACCAGGGGGCCAACCTTGATGTAAAAATGTCGCTGTACAATTCCGCCAGGGAATTGGTTAGAACCTTTGATCCTGCTGATGCAATGGATGTGGTGGTTGATACGGTATTAAGTACGGGCTCCTATTATATGTTGGTAGACGGAGCGGGTAATAGAAATGTAAATGATTATGGAAGTTTGGGTTCCTATGCAATCAGCTCATCAGGCGGTGGCATATTGCCAATACGCAATGCAAGCCTTAAAGGCAGAGTAGAAAAAAGCAAACATACACTTAGCTGGAATATCCTGTCCGATGAACCGGTAAAATTGATCAGCGTGGAATCATCTACGGATGGTACACAGTTTATTACGGTCAATACCATCACTGATGCTTCCAATAACTTTACCTATACCCCTGCCCAAAATGCTGATTTGTTTTACCGCATAAAAGTTACTTCATCCTTTAACCAAACGGTTTATTCCAATACCATACGGCTAAAAGGGATTGATGATACCCGAAAAATATTCACGGTGTCCACTTTTATCCAAAATGAAATTTCAGTGAATGCTGATGAGAATTACCAGTACAGGTTAACTGATGTAAAGGGCAATTCGATTGCGAGGGGCAACGGACAGGCAGGATACAATAAAGTAGATATGGGCATGCAGCCCCGCGGCATGTACATCATGCAAATTTTTTGTAACAAACAACAACAAACGGAACGAATTATAAAACAGTAAGGTAGATTCATGTGTAAGTTAAAGGGTCAGCGTAAGGGGCTGGCCCTTTTTTATTAGGGGCCACCGCTATTTCAGAAAGGACTTTACAATAACTTTGAATTACAATACTATAAGCAAAACCTGGATTATTAATCAGTAAAGGTGGATATCGGATATTTCACCATTGACTACTCCTTAATTAAATCGTCACTTTACCTCCAACATAATAAGCTTCCAAATTGATCCCTTCTTCCCGATCATTCCCGCTTACCTAACAGCAAAGGGTATAACTTTTATACATCTATCTCCTGCCCTGCTATACAATTGCAGCAGCATATAAGATTAAATTATCATTACAAATTCAATCGCTGCCGGCCGCATTCATTATTTCCGTAACTTTAGAAAACCCCATTTTATATGATATGGAGAAAATTCAATGGCGACCCCATTCAGCTACCCATCAAAACAGCGGTGGAGGAAGCTATCAAAAGAGAGACTAAAGCAGGCTATCATCTAAAAGTTTGTATCGGAACCGACAGCCAGGTAAAAGGTAAAGAAACCGAATTTGCCACCGTTATTGTATTTTTAAGGGAAGGTCACGGCGGGTTTATGTTTATCCACAACGACAAAACTTTATTGAAGTACAGCATCAAGGAGCGTATGCTGGTAGAAGTAGCCAAAAGCATTGAAATTGCTTATGAGTTGTGCGACCTGTTTACCTTGTACGATGTGGATATGGAAGTACATGCCGACATCAACACCAATCCGCAATTCAAAAGCAATGAAGCATTACGGGAAGCCATGGGCTATATCCTGGGAATGGGTTTTGCCTTTAAAGCTAAGCCCGAAGCTTTCGCCAGCAGCAGTTGTGCAAATAAGGTGGTGAATTAGCTTTCTGTCAGCGTAATTTTATCGGTAAGGTTCGTGCCCTGTTTGTGCGAACAGTAAATCTGACTCCCTGCTTTTTTAAGCAATATTTTCTCGCCTTTTCCTCAAAACAATTTTTTTGCATACAGTGGGTTTCCCAACCCAGGTTTCCTTCCAAATTCCGCATAATGTTTCTAACGCTAACCACAACATGGGTTACAAATATACCCATAGCCCTACTTGAATAATTTTCTCGTTGGATGTTAAAAAAGTCCTGTGCGGGCAATCATTTACATAAATCGATGCCTGATCCTTATTAATTCGCAGCTATGGAATAACTTCGCGTTTAATTAAAAAAAATAAAATGAGCGAAACAACCTTAACAAAAGGGCAGATACATACCAGCAAGGGAGTATTAACTTTTGAACTGTACGATGATGATGCCCCGATAGCAGTAGCCAATTTTAAAAAATTAATCAGCGAAGGTTTTTATGACGGGCTGAGTTTTCACCGGGTAATCCCAAATTTTATGATTCAGGGGGGCTGCCCTAATGGCACAGGATCAGGCGGACCGGGTTACACCATTCAATGTGAAACCAAAGGAACGAAACAAATTCATGATCGTGGTGTACTGTCCATGGCACACCGTGGCTTAAACACCGGGGGGTCTCAATTCTTCATTTGTCATAACCGCGCCAATACAAAACACCTTGATGGTGTGCATACCTGCTTTGGAAAGCTAACCGATGGACTCGATATTATTGATGATATAAGGGGCGGTGATATTATGGAAAAGGTTGTGTTGGTGAATTAATGACCGCGGCTGGTTTACCTAATTAGATTGTAAGACCATTTCTTTTAATCTACTTTATATCATAAATGCTTACGGGTGCATTTGTAGACAGCGCAATCAAATTATTACAACCGGGCGGGTGAAGAGTAAAAAATATTACAGTTATAAAAGCCACCCACCTGTAATTATATGATTGCCTGGATGATTTTTATTAAAGCGCTGATTCTCTTAAATTAATATTATGACACCCCTTTCATGAGCTCAATGTAAAAACGAATCATGAAATACCTGTCAATATTTTTATTCCTCTTTGCGGGTGCTTCCAAAGGACAACCCCTGCTTGCTGACAGTACCATAAAACAGCTTTCTCTCGCGGAAACGATATTTTTTTTATCGCAGGATAGTTTGAAAGGCAGGCTGACAGGATCTGAAGGCGCTAATATTGCGGCAACATTTATTGCTGCCAGGTTCAAGTCGTCAGGGTTACAACCTGTAGCACGCAATGAAGGGTATTTTGATCATTTTACCGCTAATTATTACGGTAAAAAAATACCTGCAAAGAATGTGGTTGGCGCCCTTCCCGGAAAGTTTACAAATGATACCATGGTAATTTTTTCGGCTCATTACGATCATATAGGTCAAAGAGACGATCTGCCGTTCAATAAAGATTATAGCTACCAGGATGATATTTTTAACGGGGCCGATGACAATGCTACCGGTGTAGCTGCATTAATAGAACTCGCCCGATATTATAAGGCACAAAACAACAACCGGTATTTGCTACTTTTCGTTGCTTTTTCCGGCGAAGAAATGGGGATGCTGGGATCAGAATACTCATTAAAAAAAACGAACCCGGGAATGATAAAGGCTGTAATTAACCTTGAAATGCTGGGAAGGCCAGACAATAAAAACTGCTTTATTGTGTCTTTCCGGAATACCAGCCTCCGGAATATATTAAATGGCCAGCTCAAAAAATACCAGGGAACCGGAGCGGAATTTTTTTTTAAAAACGACCCCTATCCTGACGAAAATTTATCATCCAGGAGTGATCATTACCCCTTTGCCAGGAAAATAAAAAATGCTTTTACCATCATGGGAAGCTCGCCCGCGGATATACACTATCATTCCGTGGATGATGAATACGAAACAATTGACTTTGAGTTTTTATTGAAGGCTACCAAAAATATTGCATTGGCATGTGAGTATTTTACCAGGTAGGTAATCAAACAGGGAAAGCGAATTCATTCACCATTGACCGTTGCCCATTCACCCTTCACAAATTAACCAATCGCCCTACTCTCCATCCCCTGCTTCATTCTTTTCATCAATTAAAGAGAGTATTTTATCCCTCCCCAATTTTTTGGTGGCGCTGCTTACAAAATGCTGCGGCAAGAACTGCCAGGTTTTTCTCAGGCGTTCTAAAAAAAGTTTTACATTCTTAGCCACTACAGCCTGGGTTTCCTTATCGGCTTTGGTAAAGATCATGGCAAAAGGTATGGCCCATTTGTCTAACTGATTTAAAAAGTCAAGATCTAATTTCTGGGGTGTGTGACGGGCATCTATCAAAACAAAAACCATCTCCAGGTTTTCTCTTTTACGCAAATAACCTTCAATCATTTGCTCCCAGCGCCTACGGCTACGCAAACTAACCTTGGCAAAGCCATAACCAGGCAGGTCAACGAGGTACCATCTAAAATTCTGACCTTCTTTGCTGTTATTGATTGCCGAGGCGGAGGTTATTTCAAAATGATTGATGAGCTGCGTTTTTCCGGGTGTTCCGGAAGTTTTGGCCAGTTTATCATTATTACTGAGCATATTAATCAGGGATGATTTGCCCACATTACTGCGGCCTATAAACGCATATTCCTTTTTATCAGGCGCAGGACATTTATCAATATCGGGACTGCTGATAATATATTTAGCTGATTTGATGAGCATTGGGCAAAGATACGGTGGGAGGTTGAAGGTTTAAAGCCGGGTTTTGTTTCGTATGCCGGAAGGAAGTGCACCAGGATAATTGAATTTAATGTGGAAACCTTATCCTGTAAATCTTCGTTTATAGTAGCGCTGGGCGATA
This sequence comes from Ferruginibacter sp., assembly GCA_014379625.1. Lineage (GTDB taxonomy): Bacteria > Bacteroidota > Bacteroidia > Chitinophagales > Chitinophagaceae > Ferruginibacter. Next base: position 228,113 of record JACMLJ010000095.1, read on the forward strand.
ACCCTTAACCCAAAACCAACAACTTAACAATCAACTTTCAAACATCAACCCTCATCCTTCCTTATCTTTGCACCCGATGACACAATTTGCGCATGACAACGTAGTTCCGCTAAAAAATTCTGAGCTTTCCAAAAAAGAGCAGGTAGCTGATATGTTTGATAACATCGCTTACCGGTACGATTTTTTGAACCGTTTTTTGAGTGCAGGTATTGATATACAATGGCGGAAGAAGGCCATCAGGCAATTACTCCAAAAGGATCCAAAAATAATATTGGACGTGGCTACGGGTACAGCGGATGTAGCTATTATGACGGCAAAAATTTTGCAACCTGCAAAAATAACGGGGATTGATATCAGCGATGGGATGCTGGACCTGGGAAGAAAAAAGATTAAAAAACTGGGTTTGGAAAATCTTATTGAACTGTTAAATGGAGACAGTGAAACAATAAAATTTGAAGATGACTCGTTTGACGCGGTAACCGTGGCATTTGGGGTGCGTAATTTCCAGCAGTTGGAGAAAGGATTAAGTGAAATAAAAAGGGTGCTGAAGCCGGGGGGGAAATTGGTAGTGCTTGAATTCAGCAGGCCTAAAGCAACCGTTGTAAAGTTGTTATACAATCTGTATATGAATGTAGTGGCGCCGGGGATGGGCAAATTATTTTCGAAGAACCGCAATGCATATAAATATCTCGACGAATCCATTAAAAAATTTCCCGAAGGAAAAAACTTTACTACTATCTTAGACAACCTGGGATACACAAACACTTATTGTAAACCCCTGAGCCTTGGAATATGCAGTATCTATTGCGGAGAAAAATAATATATTGTATTTTAATTTTATCAGCCGGTCCGTTAGCCGGTTTTTCGCAATTGCGATATGGTGGATTGAACCTCCCCGATCATGATAGCAAATTGTATCATTTTGGGATCAACCTGGGTATGAACAAATCTCATTTCAGCTTTACCCATCATCCGCAATTTTTAACACAGGATAGTGTAACCGTAATAGAAAGTATCAACAGTACCGGCATCAATTTAGCCTGGTTGGTAAACCTTAATTTAAGTCCGCATTTTGATCTTCGGACTTACCCGCTTAATCTTACCTTTAGTGAAAAAGCATTTGAGTATGCCCTGCAATTCCCGGATGCGCCTGCAGGCGAAGGTAAATTAACCATAAAGAAGGTACAGTCCATCACCTTAAGTCTGCCCCTGCAAATTAAATTCAGCAGCGACCGGATCGATAACCTTAAGGTATATACGATTGCCGGTGTAAAGTTTGATTATGATATGGCTGCCAATGCAGGTAAAAAAAATGCGGATGACCTTATCAAGTTGAATAAACTGGATTATAGCGTGGAGGGCGGTATTGGCTTTCACTTCTACTTTCCTTATTTTGTATTATCGCCCGAGCTGAAAGTTAGCTGGGGCCTTTCTAATTTACACAGCCGAAACCAAACCCTCAAATTTTCGAGTAATATCGAACAAATTAACTCAAGAATGATCTCGTTTTCATTGACGGTGGAGTAAATAAAACCTCACATATTTTTAAATCTTTAGTTACGGAAAATCTACGGGGTGGACTCATACCTCAATAATCATATTCCCTTTTCATTATATTAAAACGAATACCCGCGGTAACCAGGGTCATGTTATTTTGCTCCGTTACATTTTCAATTTTATAATTGCGTTGTTGTGCCGACAGATCGAAATATAAATTTTCTCTCAGCTCATAGGATACCTGCAACAGTCCATTAAAGCAGGTCGCTTTCCTTCCTCCTCCCAGGTCATATCCATAATCGCCCCTGCGGCTATTATTATCCAAAAAAGGGTTGCCGCCAAAATTCCTTCCATTCAAACTATCCAGGCCCTGTTTATAATAAATGACCTTTGCGTTGACATACCATTTTGGAGCAGGCTGGTAACGCAGTATCCCGATAAACTCCTGGAAGTTGGCGCCCAATGGGTGCGCAAGCGGCTGATTGTAGTGAGTATAGTTTGCTACCATGGAATAATGGGAATAGGTAAAAGGTCTTACCCTGTTCGATTCAAACTGCAGGTCGAGATTGGCTACCCCAAATGCGTCCAGGTATTTCGCCCCCAGTTGCAAGCCCCATTTATTTGCCCACCAGCCTGTATTGGCGCGTATTTGCTTTAAGTTAAATTCATCCAGTAAAAACTGTCCGTAAAGTTGTACACGATGCGCCAAATTGGCTTTGAAATCAAAACCAGCCAACGCATTGTCAGGACTGCCAATAGTACCTTCCACATGGCGGTAGAAAATAATCGGGTTCAGGTATTGAAATTCGAAATGATTTTTTCGGCCAAAAACAATGCCTTCAAACAAACCAACATTTAACCATTTGGTAAGATTAATACTTAAATGATGCATGGCTGCATACTTCTTGTCGAGTAGGGTATCCCCGGTTTTTATAAACTGGGGTTGGATTTCCATAAATAAATTCTGGTAATTGAATTTCCATATCCTGGTATTGAGTTTTACAAAAAGGTAACTATTGCTCCAGTCACTCAGGAACAGGCTCCTGTAACCATTGCCGATAAAATTTTTATCAAAACCAAATTGTATATCAATATACTTAGCCGCATTAAAAGTAATATATCCCCTTGCGTCAAAATAATCAACCCCGGTGGTTTTAAAATTTTTATAAAACCCCACTCCCGGTACCGCCCTGAAATCACTTACTTTTTGCTGAAAAAATTTCGGTCCCCGTTCCTGGTTATCCGTAATACTGGTAAAGAACCCTATCTTTTTAGCGATCATTCCCCGCGCATTAATACCACGGGTGTTTAAGTATATCATATCGTCATTTCCGCTCTCTTTACCTGCATGCACCTGTAATATTGGATTTATGGCGAGAAAGAAATCCCTCTTATTTACTTCAACCAGGTTTGTTCTGGTGGTATACAACGATTTAAGAATCGGCTTCCGGCTCGCAAAACTCTCTTTTGAACCAGTTACCCATTCCGTATTATTCATTAAAAAACTGGTCATGTTGTACTGATCTACTTTCGTTAGTTTAGGATGGAGATCCGTAGTGCCGGCAGTGGAATTTACCCCGGCCTTATAAATGCTGTCAAGAAATTCAGCCTGTTGAACAATATACCTTCGGTTAAATAGCTTAAGGGTGGAAAAATTGAGATTAGTATTGACTTGTTGCTTTATTTCCAGCCGTTCTACAAATTGATAACCTTTATCGCCCTGCGGCAAAAACGTGGATTGAGCGCCAGCCTGACTGACTGCTCCAAGCAGACAGGCAAAAAACGGGCAAATAAAAACAAGTAGTTTGGAAAAGCTTTTAATAATTTGCATTGGATTTTGATTGATGGATGAAACTTCTTATAATTTCAAGATATGCAAAGATACCTGTTTAAGAATATAGCGATGGTGAACGAAGGCAAGATTGAACATGCAGATGTTTTGGTAAATGGCGAAAGAATAGAAAAAATTGGGCCACATTTAGATGAAAAGGGAAAGGTGACAGAAATTAATGGCGAAAGAAAGCATCTATTGCCAGGCATAATTGACGACCAGGTACATTTTAGAGAACCCGGCCTTACCCACAAAGCAACTATTTACACTGAAAGTAAAGCGGCGATAGCTGGAGGTGTTACCAGTTTTATGGAGATGCCCAATACTATCCCCAATGCGCTAACCCTGCGGTTGCTGGAAGATAAATATCATGTAGCAGCCCAAACCTCACTGGCCAACTATTCCTTTTTTATGGGGGTAAGCAATACCAATGCCGAGGAGGTATTGAAAGTAAACAAGCATAAGGCAGTCATCTGTGGTGTAAAAATTTTTATGGGTGCAAGTACCGGAAATATGCTGGTAGATAATTATGGAACGCTTGAAAAAATATTCAGGGAGAGTGAACTGCTGATTGCCACCCACTGCGAAGATGAAAAAATAATAAAGGCAAATTATGAACGTTTAAAAAATGAAAAAGGGTTGCTGTCCCCATCCGATCATGCATTGGTTAGGGATGATAACGCATGTTTCGAATCGTCTTTAGCGGCCATACAAATAGCCAAAAAATATAATACCCGCTTACATATTTTACATATCAGCACCGAAAAAGAAGTTCAGCTATTTGGCAATATGCTGCCCCTGAAAGAGAAGCGGATCACCGCCGAAGTTTGTGTACACCATTTGCATTTTACGGCAGATGACTACGAACAATTGGGCTATAAAATAAAATGTAACCCGGCGATAAAAGCGCCCAACAATAAAGAAGCGTTGTGGAAAGCATTGCTGGATAATCACCTCGACATCATCGCCACCGATCATGCCCCGCATTTATTGTCCGAAAAAGAAGGTGATTACGAACATGCACATGCGGGCCTTCCATTGGTTCAGCATCCATTGCTGCTAATGCTTCATTATTATAACAGGGGAAAGATCAGTCTTGAAAAAATTGTGGAGAAAATGAGCCATGCTGTGGCAGACTGTTTTCAGCTAAAGGAAAGAGGGTATATAAGGGAGGGTTATTTCGCAGATCTGGTGGTGGCCGATCTGCACTCAAGCACCACTGTTAGTAAGGAAAATATTTTATACAAATGTGGCTGGAGCCCGCTGGAAGGATTTACTTTTCCTGCCAGCATAGAAAAAACATTTGTAAATGGAAGGATGGTGTATGGAAACGGCGTATGGGATGAATCTGTGAAGGGGCATCGGCTAAAATTTACCCCCTAACCCCCTTTACCGGGGATTAAATGAAAAGCCCTTATACTTATACTTGATTTACTATTATTTAATGTAATAGTGTAAATTAAAAAATGAAACACTTCAAAAAATAAAAAGCGCTTTAAATTCGCAGGTTCTTCTTTTATCCCCTTTTGGGATGGACCTGCATCTTCACCATGGAAATAGACAAAACCACTTTAACTGACCTTGCCATATTAAATGCAGAAGAAGAATTTTCTGTATTTAATCAACTCAATCTCTGCCGCACAGTGGGAGGGAGGGACAAACTCTACGAGAATTTCAATAAACCTTTGCATAGCATCGAAGCTATAAAGGGTATACAACATACCGTGCAAACGATTTTGCAAAACCTTCCACACTGGCCGTCAAAGATCAGCAATGGGTCGGTAATGATGATTGAAAAATTTTACCTGGCTTCTATCGATGACATTCCATCCAACCCCTCTTCGTTTACTGCTTATAGTTATAAACTGTTTCACCGTCCCGATTTTTCACTGGTAGAATATTCTGTAGGGCATGGGTTTGATTTTATAAAAGGCATGCAGTCGCTGATCAGGCATTTTTTAACCGTCGGCGCACCGGTGCCTTTACAAAAATCTTTACAGGCAGCCCGGCAAATTATCACCAGGGAACAATTTGCCATTATTGCAAACAATAGTAAAGCAGCCGATCTTACCATGGCGCAACAGTTGCATTTAGGCAATTTTCTCCGGTATCATTATAAGAGAAATATGCTGGAGCTACTGGACATTTATTTTCAATTAGACGCATGGTATGGGATGGCAATGGCTGTAAAAAAGTTCGGGCTTCATTTTCCTGAATTTGTGGAAAGCGATGAACCACTGCTACATGCCGAAGGTTTGTACCACCTGCTATTATCGAAACCTGTGGGATACGATTTAGTGCTTCACCCGCAATGTAACTTCCTTTTTTTAACGGGCGCTAATATGGCCGGCAAGAGCACTTTTATAAAAGCTGTTGGCACAGCTGTTTTTTTGGCACATATTGGTATGGGCGTTCCTGCAAAAAACATGCAGCTCAGCCTGTTCGACGGGCTTTTAAGCAATATCAATGTAATGGACAACCTGCTGAAGGGAGAAAGCTATTTTTATAACGAAGTACAACGCATCAAATCTACCGTTCAAAAAATTTCGGACGGCAGAAAATGGCTGATACTGATTGATGAGCTATTTAAAGGCACCAATGTGGAAGACGCCATGAAGTGCTCTTCTACAGTAATTGAAGGCCTGTTAAAAATAAAAAACTCGCTATTCATACTATCTACGCACTTATACGAAATTGGGGAGGCCCTGAAAAGATACCCCAATATCAGTTTCAATTATTTTGAAACAATGGTAACCGATGACCAGTTGTTGTTTAACTATCAGTTGAAAGAGGGTATCAGTAATGACCGTTTAGGTTATCTCATTTTAAAAAATGAAGGAGTGGTGGACATGCTGAAGAAACTGTGATCTTCAATTATTACCCTGGTTCATTGTATAGATTCCGGGAAAGCTGTTGCAACCTTTACGGCGTTTAAAAGAAAAGAATATATTTAAGTTTGACGGGATAGGCAGTTGAATTATAGGGATCAAAACTGCTAAAGTCTTCATTAATCAGTGTAAATTTGCAACCGGCTTATTTAAACAGGGGCCTGCGGTAATTAATGAAGAATTTTTTCAGGATTTTCAAGTACATCCATATTCCTAAAAATAAGCTGGCCTTTTATGCCTTATATACCCTGCTGGCGACCCTGTTTTCTTTACTTTCAATAGGCATGTTATCGCCATTTCTGAACCTTATTTTTAATGCGGATAACCCTGCCCCCACCCTGCAGTCCAATTCTATCGGGCAGCTTAAAAATTACCTTCAGCCAATCATTGATAAAGATAAATTAACCGGCCTTGCGATAATATGTGTAATTATTGTAGTTGCCACTTTACTAAAAAACCTCTTCCTCTACCTTTCTTATTATATTTCAACCCCGGTCCGAAACGAAATATTATCAAGTTTCCGGTTGCGTTTATATGATAAAATATTAAAACTCCCCGTGAGTTTTTTTACTACACAAAAAAAAGGTGATGTGATGAGCCGGATGACAGGAGATATCGGAGAGATACAATCTTCCATTGTACAAACGCTTGAAGGTTTTATAAAAGATCCGGTTACCATACTGGGTTTTTTGATTTACATGGTGTACCTCAGCCCGAAACTTTCACTATTCTTATTGGTAATGCTCCCCCTGACTGGCTTGATCATTGGAAGGATCAGCAAGCGGCTGAAAAAGCAATCCATGGATTACTCTGTAGTAGCAGGAGAAAATCTGTCGCATGTGGAAGAAACACTGGGTGGCATTAAAGTGATCAAGGCTTTTACCGCTGAGAAACGGATGATGGATAAATTCAAAAAAACAAATACTCAATTATTTGTTATCCTAAATAGAATGACCAAGCGAAGGGACCTGGCCAGTCCTTTGACGGAAGTGTTGGGCGTTTTAGTGCTATGTATTATTTTATATGCAGGTGGCAGGTTGGTTTTTAGCCCCGGAAATGATTTAGCCAGCGGCGACCTGATGCCTTTTATCGTAAGCTTTGCCATGATGATCAACCCTGCAAAAAATCTATCCACTACTATTTCTAATATTCAAAGAGGATTGGGCGCGATTGAACGGCTCGAAGAGATTTTAGACGCCCCGGTAATGGTGGAAGATAAAGCCAATGCGATTGTATTGAAAGGATTTACCAATAGCATTGAATTTAGAAATGTATATTTCAGTTACCAGGACAAAGAGATCCTGAAAAATATTAACCTTACTATAGAGAAGGGGAAAATGATCGCCTTGGTTGGTTCGTCAGGTGCGGGAAAATCTACCCTTTCTGATCTTATCCCCCGTTTTCATGACGTTATCGGAGGAGGTATATACATTGATGGTATTAATATTAAAGACTATACCATTCAATCCCTGCGCAATCAAATGAGTATTGTAACGCAGGAACCGGTTTTATTCAACGATACCATCGCCAATAATATCGCTTTGAGTAATAGTAACGCCAGCCTGGAAGAAATAATAGAAGCTGCGAAAATAGCGAACGCACATAGTTTTATCACCCAAAAAGAAGGGGGGTATACCACCAATATTGGCGATAGGGGGATGAAACTAAGCGGGGGCGAACGCCAGCGGGTAACCATTGCGAGGGCCGTATTGCAAAACCCGCCGATACTGATCTTAGACGAAGCCACTTCCTCCCTTGATACGGAAAGTGAAAGATTAGTGCAGGATGCCATTATCAACCTGATGCAGGACAGGACCTCCTTGGTAATCGCCCATCGCCTAAGTACCATCCGCAATGCAGATGAGATCATAGTGTTACAGGAAGGAGCGATCATAGAAAGGGGCACGCATGATTCACTGATTGAACAAAATGGTTTTTATAAAAAATTGGTTGAAATGCAGGAGATAAAATAATATCTTTAATGTATGATCGTCGGATCCGTTGCCCCTCCCCCAAACTGCCTGAACTGATTCTTCATTTTAATCTAACCCTCATGCTGGTAAAAACTTTCGGCAGTGCTGTATATGGTGTTGAAGCAATAACCATTGCCGTGGAAGTAAATATTAATAACCAGGGCAAATCTGAAGCTATTATTGTGGGCTTACCCGACGGTGCGGTGAAAGAAAGTTTACTGCGTGTAGAAAGCGCCATAAAAGACAATAATTATTTTATGCCCCGTACCAGGCTGATCGTAAACCTGGCTCCTGCAGACATACGCAAAAGCGGAACCGCCTTCGACCTTCCCATTGCACTCGCCACTTTAGGCGCCAGCGAACAATTAGTTAATCCCGAAAAATTAACGGACTATGTTATAATGGGAGAACTTAGTTTAGACGGTGCCGTGAGGCCCATCAAAGGTGCATTACCGATTGCCATTCAGGCGAGGAAGGAAAATTTTAAAGGGTTGATCGTACCCAGGCAAAATTCCCGCGAAGCCGCCATGGTAAATCACCTTAAAGTTTATGGGGTGGGCCATTTAAATGATGTGATTGATTTTTTTAAAGACGAAAGTACTTTACAACCAACCATTGTAAACACAAGGGAAGAATTTGCTTTTGCCCAGAGTGATTTTGAAATTGATTTTTGTGATGTAAAAGGCCAGGAAAATATAAAAAGGGCATTGGAAATTGCGGCTGCAGGCGGCCACAATGCTATATTGATTGGGCCACCGGGCGCGGGAAAAACTATGCTGGCCAAGCGCTTACCCACCATCCTTCCGCCCCTTTCGTTACAGGAAGCATTGGAAACTACCAAAATTCACAGCGTGGCGGGCAAATTGCCGGAGAATGCTACCCTCATTTCAAAACGGCCTTACCGAAGCCCCCATCATACCATTTCCGATGTTGCCCTGGTAGGTGGAGGAGGCAATCCCCAGCCAGGCGAAATTTCTCTTGCACACAACGGCGTATTATTCCTGGATGAATTACCTGAATTTAAGCGCACCGTGCTGGAAGTAATGCGCCAGCCCATGGAAGAAAGAAAAGTAACGATCTCCCGCGCAAAAGTAGCCCTCGAATTCCCGGCCAGTTTTATGCTGATCGCTTCTATGAACCCCTGCCCCTGCGGATATTTCAACCATCCCGATAAACAATGTACTTGTCCGCCGGGAGCAGTTCAGAAATACCTTAATAAAATATCAGGTCCACTGCTCGACAGGATTGACCTGCATGTAGAAGTAACGCCGGTTGCCTTTAGCGAACTCTCCTCCACCCGGCAATTTGAAAAAAGCGATCGCATAAGGGAAAGGGTAATAAAAGCCCGTGAAATACAGGAGACAAGATTTAAAGATAATGAAGGCGTGTATGCCAATGCGCAAATGAGCAGTAAAATGTTGAAAGAGATCTGCGTAATCAATACTGCCAGCCAAAACCTTTTAAAAATTGCTATGGAAAAACTGAACCTGTCTGCCCGGGCCTATGACAGAATATTAAAAGTTAGTCGTTCCATTGCAGACCTGGCAGGCAGTACAGACATAAAACCTGAACATCTCGCAGAAGCAATTCAATACCGGAGTTTGGACCGCGAAGGCTGGGCGGGATAACAGAATAAACTAATTTTGGTACATGAACGATTTTACCGCATTCAATAATTTTTTTGATCATATTTATGTAATTTCTTTACACAGGGCTCAGGAACGGCAGGAAGCCATAAAAAAAAATCTGGAAGGATTAAATTATGAGTTTTTTTGGGGCGCTGATAAACAGGATCACCCAATTAGCGAAATGATAAGCGATGGCATTTATAATGAAGCTATGGCAATAAAAAATCACCGGTATCATAAACCTTTGAGCAGCGGCCAGATCTGTTGCGGCTGGAGCCATAAACATGTATATCAGGATTTGATCAGCAAGGGTTATCAAAAAGCATTGATCCTCGAGGATGATGTTATTGCAGAAAGTAATATTGGAAAATTCGGCCACTTAATTATAAAAGAGCTGCCTAGTAACTGGGAATTATTATACCTTGATTATAATAGAAACGAAAAAAAAAATGTGATCCGGCAATACTGGTATCACGTGCAAAAATTTTTTGGCGGACTAACCTGGAGCCATACCAGCATTCAAAACCTTTATCCTAAAAAACTCAGTGAACACCTGGCATCAGCAGGTTTTCATGATTTTACCAACGCTTATGCAATCACAGCAACTGCAGCTCAAAAATTAGTACAACTGCAAACACCAATCGCTTTCCTGGCAGACAATTTACTGGCCACCGCATGTACCACAAAAATGGTGAATGGCTTTATTGCGCTGCCGAAATTGTTTTCCCAGCTTTCGCAGGGATCGGGTAAATTAACCCAATCGTATGTAGATGATTGATAACCCAGATTGGGATTTGTTTATCTTCCGGTATTTAGTGGGTAAACCGGGCAAGTTTATTACATTCATTTTTCTAACACTTTCAAATTCTGACATGCCTGAAAACAAGTTGCCACTTATTTCGGTTTGCGTCCCAACTTATAATAAGGTAAATTATGTGGAGAGGCTCCTGGACTCTATCGATGCTCAATCGTATAAAAATATCGAAGTGCTGATTGCTGATAACAGCGAAGGGGAAGCCATTGCAGTACTTGCAGAAAAGTATAAGGATTTGTTGCCAGGATTGATTTATAAAAAAAACGATCCCCCGGTAGGCATGGCCGAAAATCACAATGAGGTAACAAAAATGGCTAAAGGTGATTGGGTAAAAATAATGCACAGTGATGACTGGTTTGCACATCCGGCATCCTTACAAATTTTTGCTGACGCTGCTCTACTTCAAAATGAAGCCTTTTTTATTTTTTCGGGCTGCACAGAAATTGCCCTGGATAATTTTAAACAAACTCCTCATATTCCAACTAACGAACAGATAATACCGCTGCAGGATGATCCGCTTTTCTTATTCAATCATAACATTATCGGGCATCCCAGCACTATGATGCATAAAAACACAAAGGATATTTTTTACGACCCTGATTTTAAATGGGTAGTGGATATTGATTTTTATATGCGCTTTTTAATGAAGTATAAAAAAATTCACTTTATCGGTCAATCCTTAATAAATATCGGGATAGATAATTCACAGGAATCAGCGTCCTGCTATAAAAATCCTGCCGTGGAGATCCCCGAATATTTTAACCTGCTTAATAAATATTCCCCGGAAAAAATAGACAATATCAGCGTCTTTCATGCCTTCTGGAAATTAATGAAAAAATTCGCTGTCAGATCTCATGATCAAATTCGTGCGGCCGGCTATAATGGAAATATCCCCCCGGCAATTTTGGATATTGTAAACATTCAAAAAAACATTCCCCGTATACTTATGAAGCAAACCGCTATATCAGATTACCTGATGAAAAAATGTTTTAGCCGGTTTATTCAAAAAGCGTTAAATAGAAAGTAAACTGACACATTCAAACATCAGGCTGGTTTATATAAGTAAAAAGCAGCCTGGTCGCCATTATTTTCATGGTTTGTTTTTTCCGCTATGGCTTTATAGTCAGTTATTTGCTGCGGTGTAAATAAGGTTGATTTTTTATTGGTTACCCTGGATTTAATATCTACAAGTGGAATATCCCGTTTATATTGTTCGCTGCCTATGAGGCTGAAACCATTGCCATCAAAAACTGTTTTCGTAATGGAGAAACCAGCTTCGGTTGCAAGTAATTGCATACTTTTTACCGTATGTATAATTAAGTGCCTGGGCGCATCCAAAGCCATCCAGTTTTCCCTGTATTTTGCCCATGCATAAGTTCCCATCACCGGTGTCCTGATTAATAAAAACCTGCCTGGTTTTAATAATTCATACAATTTAATTAGCATCGGGAGGGGATTGTCAATATGCTCAAATACATGATTCAGCATAATGAAATCATACTGACCGTCCATTTCAAATATTTCCTTTTTATAAATTTTAAAGCTGCCGTAATCCAGATCGTCCTGGTTAAACGGATCAATGCCGCTCAGTTTGGTAAACCCATTTTTACAAAGTGCAAACAATAAACCACCACCCCCACAACCAACATCTAAAATTGCATCATCAAATTCAACCCCTGCAATTTTTAACCATTCAAAAAACTCTGGAATTTTATAGCCTATTGAAAGTAAACTCCCGGCCAATTTATTTTTTCCGTAAAGGATATAAGCAGCTTTTATTTTTCTTAGAACATCTGTCTTTACAAATTTTTTGTTACCTGTATCAAATGAATAATATTTATCAGCAGGGTAATATTTTGCTAGGTTTAGCGGTACATCTAATAATTGCATACAACCACAGTTAGCACATTTTTGATAGTCAAATACTTCGCGCAATCCTAAATACATCTCCCTAATTTTAAAAATCTCAAATTCACCTTCAAATGAACAACACTTACATTTCATGAAAATTTAATTTTAATTACACAATATCCCTTTATTTTATCAATTACTAAAACCGCTATTGAGGATCTGAAGGTTTTGGCCTCAGGTGTACCACCGTGTGGTATTGTTTAAGTTGAACCGGCAAATTTGTCATTTTTTACGAACTTGTACGATATTTGACATATCGAAACTCTTCAATATATTATTAATACTAACTTCCTCGAATGAAAATTTTATTTAAATACTTACAACCACATAAATGGCTGGTCATTTTAACGCTTGTACTGGCAGCTATCAATATCGGCTTTTCTTTAATTGATCCTATTTTATTGGGTAAAATGGTCAATCTTGCCAATGAACAGCAATCTGTGCCTAGCACCGGTAAATTTAACTGGTCGCAGTTTTTTTGGGATTACCGGTGGATCAATAAAAAAGGAACCCCCTACTTACAACTGGGCGTGTTTTATATTTTGCTTTTTTCTATCTCCGTGGCCATGATCAGCCGTATCGCTAAAAATTTCCAGGATTATTTTTTAAATGTGGTGATCCAAAAATTTGGCGCCAAAGTTTTTACTGATGGCCTTCAGCACGCCCTGAAACTGCCTTACCAACAGTTTGAAGACCAGCGCAGTGGTGAAACATTGTCCATTTTAACTAAGGTAAGGGCTGATGTGGAAAAATTTATGATCAGTTTTATCAATATCCTTTTTGGCATATTGGTAGGGGTGGTTTTTGTATTTGTTTATGCCGCACTGTTTATCAACTGGCGGATACCTGTTGCATACCTCATTGGCATAGTTGTATTGACTTTTATAACCAACCTGCTCAGCAAAAAAATTAAGATCATTCAAAAAAATATTGTGGGCCAAACCACTGCTCTGGCGGGTTCTACCACCGAATCTTTACGCAATATTGAACTGGTGAAAAGCCTGGGACTTACCAAACAGGAAGTAAGCAGGTTAAATAAAAACACCTATAAAATATTAGGACTGGAGCTGACAAAAGTAAAACGCATCAGGAGCATCAGTTTTATACAGGGCACAATGGTGAACACTTTAAGACAGGTAATTTTATTTATTTTGATGTGGTTGATTTTTAATGATCGAATGGATGCGGGACAGTTGGTAACCATGCAGGTTTTTTCGTTTTTTATATTTGGGCCTTTACAGGAAATTGGAAATATCCTGCTTTCTTACCGCGAAGCAGAAGCATCGCTTATCAATTTTAATAACCTAATGCTGAAAGCGCCGGAAGCCGAACCAGCCAACCCATCACCGCTGGGTAATATAGAAACCCTTTCCTTCAACCAGGTATCTTTTAAACACCAGACCGCGTCCCATAAAGCCATTGACAATATTAGTTTTGATGTAAAAGTGGGGGAAACCATTGCCTTTGTTGGCCCATCCGGAAGCGGTAAATCTACTTTAATGAAATTGTTGGTAGGCCTGTACCGTCCGCAGGAAGGGAAAATTTTATACAATCAACTGGATGAAACTGCTATCCATTTTGATGACCTTAGAAAGCAGATTGGTTTTGTAACACAGGATACCAATTTGTTTAGTGGCACCATTAAAGAAAACCTGCTATTTGTTAATCCCGCTGCAACAGATGATGATTTGAATGATGTATTGCAAAAGGCAAGTTGCACAAATTTGATCCTGCGTGCCGAAAAAGGGCTTGATACTATGATTGGCGAAGGCGGGCTTAAACTAAGTGGTGGCGAAAAGCAACGACTGTCAATTGCACGCGCTTTATTAAGAAAACCACACCTGCTGATTTTCGATGAGGCAACCTCCGCCTTAGATTCTTTAACAGAAGAAGAGATCACCAATACCATCAAAGATATTTCATCAGAAAAGGAGCAGATATCTATTTTAATTGCGCATCGCCTCAGTACCATCATGCATGCAGACAGGATTTACGTACTGGAAAAAGGTGATGTGGTAGAAACAGGAACGCATGAGAAATTACTGGAAGAAAAAGGCCTGTACTATGCAATGTGGCGCCAGCAGATAGGGGAACGTAAAAAAATGCAACCGGCAGGTGCATAAAAACCTTTTTATGTAAGACCTCACATGTTTTAAAAACCTCTGAGGTCTTACATTTTGTTACCTTTACAACTTATGGAACTTAAAAGACCCAAACCAGGCTACGGCTGGAGTATATTAACCATGCGGTGCCCCAGATGTCGGCGAGGACCAATGTTCAAACATCCTAATCCTTACAAAAAAATTAAGTTGTCCCATATTTTTGATATGCATGATAATTGCCCTGAATGCGGGCAGAAATATGACCTCGAACAGGGGTTTTGGTATGGCACAGGTTATGTAAGTTATGCTTTGGCCGTAGCTATATCGGTTGCTACTTTTATTGCGTGGATGGTTTTGATTGGCGTATCAACAGAAGACAACAGGGTTTTTTACTGGCTCGCATTTAACGGGTTATTTCTTGTAGTGCTGCAACCCTGGATGATGCGCCTAAGCAGGGTAATTTACTTATACTTTTTTGTAAGCTATGATGAAAATTATAAGCAAACCAACCCGGTTGAATTTGACCATAAACAATAATTTGGTCAATGGTGAATGGAGAATGGTGAATGGTGAAATATTGTGAATGGTCAATGGTCAATGGTGAATAGTGAGTAAGGGATGGTAAAATATTGACCTTTGCCTATTCACCAATTAATCATCCGCCTTAAAAATATCCTTAAAAATATTCCCTGCTGATAATTCTTCTATATCACTTAACTGCAATTCAAGCGCCCTTGTACTTTTATTGATTTCCACCAGCGATATAGCTATTGACAACAACAAAAACAATAAACTAAAGGCGAATACCCAGTGGGCCAGCATCATCCAGCTACGGAAGATCAGGTACATACATATTACGCAACATAAAAAACTCAAAGCGCCGAAGGCCTGCATATAACGTATCAGGTTTAAACGGGTGCGTATATTTTTGATCTGGTTGAGTATGTTCTTTTCCTTTTCGCCGTGCGTATATTCAGTGTGCAACTTACGAACCAGGGTAGCCAGTGACAAAAAGCGATTAGTGTACGCCAGCATCAGTAAGGTAATTGCGGGAAAAAGCAGGGCGGGTGTATTGATGGAAATTTCTAACATGCTGTAAAATTACACAAATAAGAATCATGAGTAATCTGTAATGAGCGATCAGTGCGAAGCTTTAAACTTAAAATTTACAGAAATAAAAATAAAATCAGGTTACCTTAATTAATTCATTAATTAATCATCATTCCTATTCTACCTTCCAGGTGAAAGGGATATTTAATTTAATACTAAAATTTCTTCCCATATTGAATACACCCATCCTCCCGGTAGCCATATTTTCCGCCCCGTATTTTAACCGGCTTAAATGATTTTGATATGCTTTATCACCCAGGTTGCCTGCAATAAAATTAAGGTTAAATAAAGGATGGCCATTTTTAGAAACAAATTCCGCCCCGAGTGCTGCATTAAATAACGTATATGCCGGTGTGGCGGTTTCTGTATTGTAAGCGAAAAAAATATTATCCTGGGAAAAGATATTATCGATCTCAAACTTTAAATAAAAGTTTCGGATATTTGTTCCGATCTTTTTAAAATCACCCCTAAACTCAGTAATTAAGCGCGGAGCGGGGATAAAAGGTAAAAATTTAGCGGACGCTACAGCCTCTTTTAATCGGCCGGTTACCAATGAAAAAGTATTTTGGACATGTAACCAATCCAATGGATGTGGATGGATATCGATTGTAGCCTCTAACCCGCTAAGTGTAGCTTTACGCTGATCAAATTTAAAAGCGTTCAGGTCATTTCCGTCTACATTTACAGTAGAATCTCCACCGCCTGCCGCCTGTAATTTTCTGTAAAAAATAAAATTATTAAAGCTGTTGCGATAGGCGGATAAACCAAATGAAATGTGTTCCGTATTAAAATCAAAACCAGCGTCTAATTGGGCGCTTGTTTCACTTTTTAAATTCACATCGCCATATTCGTAACGGGTGGTTCCCTCATGCGCACCATTAGATGCCAGTTCGGGTATACTGGGAGCCCTGAAGCCCCTGGCCACATTTAGTTTAAAAACCAATTGACTGGTAAGTTCGGCAGCCATTCCAATACTACCCGAAAAATTACCAAATGATTTAGTAAAAGAAGGGCCCTTTACCGTGCTTCCTTCCAGTAAATCTTTTACATCTAGATTACGCGTATCATAGCGGGCTCCACCACTAAGGCTTATTTTACCGATTGTTTTTTTTGTGTACAAATAACCGCCTATATCGAATAAGTCGTAATCCGGTATTAATTGCTCCACCCCTTTATTTGTATTATGTTGTTTCATTCCGTTCACCCCTAAAGATGTGTTCCATCCATTCGTTTCTTTAAGATGAAACTGCGCTGTATAGGTAATGGTTTTTAGATCGAAGAATAAAGCCCGCTCCTGCAGATCATCTACGTTGCCAAATTCTTCGCGCTTATTTTGCTGATACCCAAAGTTAAAAGCCAGGCGATTTTTTCCCAGGTGAATACTGTTATCCAGCGCTACTTTAAAATGACGGATATGCTGATATGGGATCTGTGGGGCAGTGCTATTAAAATCATCGCTGGTAGCCCTGGTATCGCCACCACCTGCTATGGGCTTAATAAAATATCCCTGTACATCCCTTTCCCCTTCTACCAATCCCGCCTTTAAATTAAAATTACTGAATAGCAAATGGCTATAGCCCCAATTACCATTGTATCCTGCGTAGCCGCCAAAATTGTTTTGGTTAAATTTTGAATTGTATACTTTGCCATCGTATTTGTTCTGGTAATCGGAAGCGGCTACGGTGGAGCCATATACATTCCAGTTAATTCCTTTAATATTTGCGCCAAGGTTCGCATTCAGCGTTCGCGAGTTATTATTGCTTTGGTAATTCGTAAAGATATTTGCCTTCACCGTATTATTTTCTACCGGCACATTGGTAATGATATTAATGACGCCTGCCATTGCATCGCTGCCATAAATAAGAGATGCGGGACCTTTGAGGATTTCTACCTTATTTACACTTGATTCATCAATTTCAATTCCATGTTCATCGCCCCATTGCTGTCCTTCCTGGCGTACACCATCGTTGATGGTAAGTACCCTGTTGTACCCCAATCCCCGTATCACCGGTTTTGAAATAGCCGGCCCTGTTGATAAACTGGATACCCCAGGTTTTTTAGCCAGAGCTTCAATTATATTGCTGGAAGCGCTTTGCAAAAGATCCTGCTTTCGCAATACAGATACCTGGAAGGGGGCTTTTTTTAATTGAGTAGCGCCACTCACGCCGGTAACAATTACCGCATTGTTTTCCACAACCGATTCGGATAAAACATAGTCCCTTCGTGTGTCTCCGGTTATTTCAATATTATCTGTTAAGGTAGTGTACCCTATATGTGTTATTTCAATTAAGTGTTTTCCTTCAGGGATATTACGAAACTCAAACGCGCCGTTTGCATCCGTGGTTACACCCGTTTTTATATCCGAAAAATAAATAGAAGCCGCCTCAACAGGTTTATTTGTTCTGGCATCGATTATTTTACCGGATAAGGAACCGCGTATTAAAACTGAATTATCCTTATGTTCCGGGCCATTGTTAGCTACTACTTGGTGGATACCTGCAAAAAATGTTAAGGCATACAGGAATATTAATTGAATTGATTTCATTATGAAATTTTTAATTATTGCAAAAAAATGGTCACTGGGTGGCAGTTCTGAAGATGGACAGCCTGCTTTAATTTATTATTGGAGTTATGCCTGTGGAGGGCCCCGAAGACCGAATTCAAATGGATATTCTGCAGCAATAAATATATAAGGTGATGAAGTGAATTCCAGGTAAGGTAGTGGGCAATAAATAGTTGGGGGAAGATCGGTAATCGTAAATGGGGATTCAATTACCAAATGATCACACTGGCAATGAAATTTCTGTTGATGGATAGTGGTAGTATCCTTGCTATCAGGTAACCCCTTTTTACAATCTATGTGATTTGCAAATATAGTATGCATCAATTGACGGGGGGTATTACTTACAACAAAAAGTAACACCAGTACCAACGCAGTAATTTGTCGTATGATCTTAGTTTTATACAAATGCTAATAATTGTAACATTGATGCAATTTAACAGATATAAATTAATTTACATTATTTATTTATTTGCTGAAACTTTTAAGAATGGGATGTAAACAAATTTTATCGGGTATACTATTTAAGAAAATATAATAACCAGGACTGTATTGTGCAATAAAAAAACCCTGTTAACAATGCTAACAGGGCCTGTTTTTCAACTATAAAATTCTCTTAGTTTTTGACCGGATCAAATTTCCGGAAAATATTTTTTACACTGCCCTGTATCTCTTTACTGGTGAGGTTCTTACTACTTACCTCGTCTGTAGTCCATCCCTGCCAAACCACTTTGTCCGTTGTGGCATCAATCATCGAAATGGTGAGTGTTCCTTCCCTACTTTCGTATTGCTCATTTCTATACCCTGCAAACTGGGAAGGGTAGTAGATATAGCTGAAACGACGCGTGTAAGGATTATAAAACCGGCGGGTGAAACCCTGGGAGTAAACTGGATTAGTATTTTCCTTTACAGTTTTCTCCACTAATATATCATGTTTCAAAATGATATCGGGTTTAGTCTTTTCCTCCTTCCAGTTTGCCTTTGCTAATTCAGCATTTACTGCCTGTCTCAGGTTTGATTCCTGCAGGCTGTTTTTTTGTATCCCACTGGAATCATCATTTTCATCCAGCCAGGCATATGTTTTATACCGGTTAAAATTAACAGCATCATCTTTTTCAATGAACGCTGTTGCTGCACACCCCGACAATAATAAGCCAAAGGTGGCAACCAAAATTAGGGTTTGAACGCTTTTCATTTTTTTTTCCTCCTGTTTTTAATTATTTAATAATGTGTACAAACGTAAAAACATACGTTTAGATTCATAACAAGCCGTTAAAACAAAGGCTAAGCCAGTCATCATCGAAAATCTTATTTGTATTAACTCTTAACTAAGTTTTCCGCAAAATACTGTTAAAGAATTAACCCTGTTTATATAGGCAAGCAAAAAAATACCCGGCAAGCCGGGCAACAAAAAATTTGATAAAAAAAGTACCTATTCAATATTTTCAATGATGCCGGCAATTCCCTGCCCCCCGCCTACACATGCCGTAACAATACCATATTTCTTCTTCAATCGTTTCATGTCATTTACCAACTGGATGGTTAACTTACAACCTGTGCATCCCAACGGATGACCTAGTGCAATGGCGCCCCCATTAATATTCACTATGGCAGGGTTTAATTCCAGGGCCCGGATCACCGCCAAAGATTGCGAGGCAAATGCTTCGTTCAATTCAAACAGATCGATATCTGCCAAGCTCATACCGGCCTGCAGCAATACTTTTGGAACTGCTTCTACCGGACCGATCCCCATAATACGCGGGTGAACACCGGCACTGGCACAATTCACTAATCTTGCTATTGGCTTTAATCCAAGCTCGTTGATCATCCGCTCACTCATCACAATCACAAATGCGGCCCCGTCACTGGTTTGTGAACTATTACCGGCAGTAACACTTCCCCCGGCCGCAAAAGCAGGTTTCAACTTAGCCAGTCCGTCTAAGGAAGTATCGGAACGAACCCCCTCATCCGTATCAATAGTATAACTTCTTGTTAGTTTTTTTCCGTTGGTATCCAAATACACTTCTTCTATATTGATGGGTAGTATGCCTGTTTTGAAAACCCCTTCCTTTATTGCGTTACCGGCTTTTAAATGACTGTTCAAACTAAAAGCATCCTGGTCTTCCCTGCTTATATTGAATTCTTTTGCAACTGCTTCGGCGGTAAGCCCCATGCTTAAATAATAATCCGGGGTTTCCCTGGCAATGGAATAAGCCGGAGATGGCTTCCATCCCGCGGTTGGTACCATACTCATACTTTCTGTACCACCAGCAATAATACATTCAGCCATGCCTGTTCTTATTTTGGCAGTTGCCATAGCTATACTTTCAAGTCCGCTTGCACAATACCGGTTAATGGTAATACCGGGCGCATGAATGCCCACGGCTTTTGCAGCAATCATTCTTCCTACCTGTAAGCCTTGTTCTGCTTCAGGTACGGCATTTCCCACAATTACATCATCTACCCTTTTTACGTCCAACTGCGGCAAACTGGCCAATAATCCTTTAATCACATCAATGGCCAGATCATCCGGCCTTGTAAATCTGAACCCCCCTTTTTTACTTTTTGTAATGGCTGTCCGGTATCCTGCTACTATATAAGCTTCCTGCATATTTTATAATTTTACGTCTTTTTATTTAGCCTTTTAAAGGAGGTGTGAATAGTTGTTTATGCAACTTTACATCCCAAAGTTATAATTTCTACCGGAAAACAAAAAACTGAAAACTGTAGCCTATTTTTGCGCCCACATGTATAAAATTCTACGCACTGTTTTATTTACTTTTGGGCCAGAATGGGTACATTCTATTTCAATGAATTGCCTGAGATTTATTTGCGGGGTTCCGTTTGGCAAAAAGCTGTTAATGGAAATATTCAAGCCAAAAGGAAATAATTTACCTACGCCATTTTTAGGAATTCTATTTCCTAATCCGGTAGGTTTAGGCGCCGGCTTTGATAAAAATGCCAATTACTTAGATGAACTGGAAGCCCTGGGTTTTGGGTTTGTTGAAATAGGAACTGTTACCCCGCTGGCCCAGCCGGGCAATGACAAACCAAGATTGTTTCGGTTGCCAAAAGATAAGGCGCTTATTAACCGAATGGGTTTTAATAATGAAGGAGTTAAAGTAATTGTTAAAAGACTCAGAATCTGGAAAGAAAAGTCAAAAGTTAAGGGGGAGGCGTTAAGTGCCGGCAACAACGAAATGAAGAACCCGGAACCTGCGATCCGACAACCAAAACTCATTATCGGCGGTAATATTGGCAAAAATAAAATAACCCCGAACGAAGATGCCTGGATGGATTATATCACCTGTTTTAATGCATTGCACGATTATGTAGATTATTTTGTAGTAAATGTAAGTTCACCTAATACTCCCGGATTAAGGGAATTGCAGGAAAAGGAATCTCTACGTAAAATTTTAACCCAATTGCAAATTCAAAATATAACATTCGAAAGTCAAAAACCGATTCTTTTAAAAATTGCTCCGGATTTAACCATGCATCAAATCGATGATGTAATTGAGCTGGCGATGGAAATAAAATTAGACGGGATTGTTGCCTGCAATACCACTATCAGTCGCGAAGAACTGGAAACAGAAAGATCCCTTTTAAATAAAATGGGCGCCGGAGGTTTAAGCGGCCTGCCATTGAAGGAGCGGAGTACAGCCATTATTCAATATATTCATCAAAAAACAAAAGGACAACTTCCGGTTATTGCAAGTGGCGGGATATTTACGGGTGCGGATGCAAAAGAAAAATTAACCGCCGGGGCTGGCCTGGTGCAGGTATGGACTGGATTTGTGTACGAGGGTCCTTCTATGGTGAAAAATATTTGCAAAGGAATAACCGGATAGGTAATTAGTTAAAAGTCATTAGTCAGGATCTGTAAACTGAACGATGCGTCAGATTTTGAGAAAGTTCATTATCTTTTGTATCCCGGCACTAAAAACAATACACCCTAAACAATAAACAGGAAACCATAAATCTTTATTTTTACACCATGGAACATTTATTTACATCTGAGAGCCTGATAAGCTTTTTTGTTTTGGTTGTTTTGGAAGTGGTTCTGGGTATCGATAACGTGATATTCGTAAGCATTATCATGAACCGGCTGCAAAAAAAGCAGGACCAGTTAAAAGCACGGCGTATATGGATGGTTACCGGAATTATTTCACGCAGTTTGTTATTGATGGCGCTTGGATGGCTGCTGTCTCAAAAAGGAAAGCCCGTATTTACTTTAGTTGGAAAAGGGTTCGACCTGGCCAGTATAGTTATGCTGTTGGGTGGTCTATTTTTGATCTACAAATCGGTGAAGGAAATTCATGGCAAACTTGAAGGTGAAGACCCCAATGAAACCATAAAGAATCAAAAAGGTATCACCATGGGTCAGGCCATCGGTCAGATTATTTTGATAGATGCGGTTTTTAGTTTCGACAGCATTATTACGGCGGGCGGTACTGCAAAGCATGTTGAAATAATGATAGCTGCCGTTGTAATCGCTATGATCGTTATGTTTTTATTCAGTCCTAAAATATCAGGCTTCATACACAAGCACCCTACGCTTAAAATGCTGGCCCTGTCTTTCCTGGTAATGATCGGCTTAAGTTTGATTATGGAGGGATGGAATTCAGAAACCGCTGACAAGCTGCACCTGAAAAATTATATTTATTTCGGAATGGCCTTCTCATTCATCGTTGAAATCCTTAATATGACCATGTTGAAAAGAGCCGCTAAAAAAAGATTGGTGCAGTTAAATGAGCCGATGTTAAAAGGGGATGAAGATGATTATTCCGACCAGGCAAGATAAAGTGTGGAAAATCGAAAATGTAACAAAGTGAACATGATAAAATGGTGGAAGAGGATGGATAAAATGAAAAATAATGAAATGTGAAAAATTCCAAATTGAGGAAAATAATTGAGAAATGAAATATAGGTAATACCCCTACCAAAGAAAAAGAAGAAAATCACCTACAGGCCTGCTTTTTAACGCCAATGTTCATTTAAAAGCCCGGTGCAAATACGAAATACGCTTACAAATGATGCAATTGCGTGGTAACAAAAGCCCGCCCACCTGGTTAAAAAGGTAAAAACGAACCTGAAGGGTAATTGATAGGCATATAAGTACCACAAAATCAATCACTTAAAAGCAGATTGGGTGTAATTTTTACACTTCAATCACTAAAAAAGTGGATAAAAAAGATAAAAAAAAGCTTGTATCTTAATAAATAAGCACCTATCTTCGTTATGGTTTTTCATAGGATATTGGATTTTAAAGCGGGACTAGATTTCTATCTTGGTCCCTTTTTTATTTTATAAACTGCCAGACTATTACATATAAAATTCTCAAACATTATAAACTTATAAATTAGGCTCAACTATAATTTTTCCTTCTCTATTCACGAGTAGTTTTTTTTCCGATTGTAGATAGTCGATCACTTTCCACAATTTTTCTTTTTTGAATTTTTTGCCATTGTTTAATAAATCATTTATTCCCGCACTATTTTGTTTTACGAAATCCAGGATATAGGTGGTAATTTTTTCAAATTCTTCCGGGGTGACCTGTATCGTTTTTTGATGGATACAATTGTCGCAAATACCGCAGGCTTTAACACCAGGGTCATTAAAGTAACCGGCAATTATTTTGCTTCTGCAAGTGACAGTATTGATCATATATTCAATGATGGCCTTTACCCTTAATTCAAAATTTTCCTTTCTCCCCAGGTAATTCGCTAAATTTATAACGAAACTATCGGCGTACATCCTATTTAATAACAGGGTAAGCAGGGGCGAATCTTTTTGCGGGGAATAATCAACAATGCCGTAATGTTGTAGCTGTTGCAGTTCCCGTTTTAGGTCTGCGGTTTTCATTTGTAAAAACCTGGCTAAATCAGTTTCATAAATAATAGCCGGGTAATCAAATATTCCTTCATAACTCCGCAACAATCCTTTCAGCAAAGTTTGAAACTGCGGAAACTGTTTTTCAAAATCCTCCAGTTCACGTTTATCTGTATTAAATACAAGTGTTGCCGGTTTAAAAAAAACTTCATTGAACCGCAGGATTTCTTCCTGTTCTAAAGCTTTAAGGGCATAGGTAGCGGTGAGGATATTAATCTTAAAAGCCGTTGTAAAGGTTGACAGGTCAAAATCAAAACTGGTTCCTTCCCCGGTTCCTGCGGCTACCTGCAGGTAATTCATCACGGCGATGTATACATTTTTTATGGCTTCTTTATCCGGATAGCGGACATTACCCTGCTCTTGCAGTTCTGTTATTTCCCTGTCATTGAATAATAAAACCGCGTAAGCCCTTTTACTATCGCGTCCTGCCCGACCCCCTTCCTGGTAATAATTCTCTAAGCAATCGGGCACACCATAGTGGACCACCACCCTTACATCGGGTTTATCGATACCCATTCCAAAAGCATTGGTGCAAACAATTACCCTTGTGGTATTATCAATCCAGTTTTCCTGTCTTTTATTTCTGTCATCATTACTTAACCCGGCGTGATAAAAATCAGCGCTGATCTTATTCAGCTTCAGCAGTTCAGCGATATCTTTGGTATGTTTCCGGCTTTTACAATACACAATCGCACTGCCCTTCACATTGTTTAATATTTCAAGCAATTTATTCTGCTTGGATACTACATTAAAAACGCTATACGAAAGATTAGCTCTTTCAAAAGATTGCTGGTAGCGCTGCTGATCCTTTCCAAAATGCAATTTTTCACAAATATCATCCTGTACCCCAACGGTGGCGGAGGCTGTTAATGCTAAAACAGGAACCCGGGGGAGCTGATCCCTCAAACTGGCTATACGCATATAGGGGGGGCGAAAATCATATCCCCATTGAGAAATACAGTGCGCTTCATCCACCGCAATTAGGTTGATATTCATTGAAGGCAGAAATTCAAGAAACAGGCTGGTCTCTAACCGTTCGGGCGAAACGTAAAGGAATTTATAATTACCATAAGCCGCATTTTGCAAGGTCTTTTTTACTTCCAAAAAACTCATACCGGAGTAGATCGATAGCGCAAGGATCCCTTTTTTTTTAAGGGTTTCAACCTGGTCTTTCATCAATGCTATCAACGGACTTATTACAAGGCAGATACCATCTTTTGCCAGTGCGGGCACCTGGAAGCATATCGATTTACCGCCGCCGGTGGGCAATAAAGCGAGGGTATCTTTTCCGTTTAACACGCTATTGATAATATCCTCCTGCAACGGACGGAAATTATCATAACCCCAGTATTGTTTTAGTATTTGATGGATATTTTCCAAGCCTGTTTTTTATTTTTAATACACTTCATCATGTGAACCTATGTCTTTCCAATGTACCTGGCGGCTGCTGTACCATGCAAAAATTATCCGCGGTTCATACACAACTTTATATGAATGCAATTTAGAGAAAGTACCGTTTAGTTGGTGGGTAGTTAAGGAAGGGGGCCGTGATTACTTTGAGACAGACCGTTTTTCTACAGTGATAACACTTTTGATGTTCCTCTCCTTCAACAAATACCATAGAAATAATATCCATGTTTTTCCATCAGGGAATTTACCGGAGATGGTACATCTTCCACTATTTCTGAAAAATTTGGCAAGACTATATTATATTTCAAGTGAATAAAATTATACAACTTTTTTATAATTTAGCCGTATAGAATTAGCTGCCAGCACCACATCACTAAAGCCCATTGCCAGTGCGGCTATGCCAGGCTGCAACAACCCGATGGCAGCTACAGGTATCGCCACCACATTGTATATAAAAGCCCAGAAAAGATTTTCTTTTATTGTAATAAAGGTATGTTTCCCCAGTCCTAATGCCAATGGCAAATGGCGGATACCCTTGTTCATCAATACTACCTGGGCGCTTTGCATGGCCAGTTGTGTGGCATCGCTCATGGATATCCCGATGGTAGCTTTGGCAAGGGCCGGTGCATCATTGATACCATCGCCAACCATTGCTACGGGAAATATATCATTTAATTGTTCAACAATTACCAGTTTTTCTTCGGGCGATTTTTCTGCATGTATCTTTTTTATACCCAGCATATCCGCAACACGCTGCGTTCTTTCAAAAGTATCCCCGCTTAATATAATTGTTTGTATATCTTTAGCATGCAGGTAGGTGATCACAGCTTTTGCCTCTTCTCTTATTAAATCTTCCATATCAAACCAACCCATCAGCAAATTATTTTTTAACAGGTAGGCAGTATGGGTGCCGTCCTTTGTAAGCGACTTGGCTATTTTATATGAACCGAGCAGGTAGATATTTCCCCTATCATCTTCCGCCTTCATTCCCATCCCCTTTATTTCTTCAATTTTTTTCCAGTGTATGGCTGTATTTATTTTCCATTCTGCGGTAACGGCTTTTGCAATAGGATGATTGGAATACTTTTCCAAGGAAAAAACAATGCGCTTAAATTCAGATTCATTAATTGTGATAGTTTCAAAACCTGAAATGGTAAACTCCCCCATCGTTAAAGTACCGGTTTTATCAAAAATTACGGTTCTGATATTTTTGAATAATTCCAGGCTTTTCGCATTGCGGAACAGGATGCCATTCCTTGCAGCCCTGCCTAATCCTACTGCGATGGCAGCAGGTGTTGCAAGGCCCATGGCGCAGGGGCAACTGATTACCAATACCGCAATACTTCTCATTAGTGAGTCGCCGGCTTCAATAGCAAAGGCGAAGTAATTCAGCAAAAAAGTAAGGATTGAAATACCGATTACCGCAGGTACAAAAACAGCGCTGATCCTGTCCGCCAACTGCTGAACCGGCGGCTTTTCCCCCTGAGCCTGTTTTACGAGGTTTAAAATATTACTTAGCACGGTATCTTTACCGGTAGCAGTAACCTGCGCTTTAATTGTTCCATCTGTCAAAAGGCTTCCACCTATCAACGTATCTTTTTTTTGCTTAAACAGGGGTAAACTTTCACCGGTAAGCAATGATTCATCTACCTGCCCCTCACCCCAAAGAATTTTGCAATCCATCGGTACCTGCTCACCGGTTTTTATTAATACCAGGTCGCCAATATGCAGCTGCGTATTTTCTACAGAGAAAATCACTTCTTTATGTTCACCATCAAAAGCAATCATATTGGCCATCAGTTTTTGGCTGCGGGCTAACTTGTTGAGTTCTTTTTGTGTGGCAGCTACGGATTTATGCTCAACCCATTCACCCAGGAAGACTAATGTGATTATGGTAGCGGTAGTTTCATAAAAAATATAATCCATTCCCAAATTCCGCCATGTTCCTATTAAACTGTAAATGAAAGCTGCGGTAGCGCCAAAAGCAATTAATACATTCATATTGGGTATACCGCGCCGCAGGCTTTTAACCGCACTTATTCCAAAGTATCCCATCCCCACAATATACACGGGCATACATATAGCCAATTGAATCCATGGGATCATTAAAAAATGAATATGCCAGGGAAGCATATGAAGCATCAGCACCAACGTAAAAGGAAGGCAGAACCCGAAGCGTTGCAGATGGTTGGAAAAAAACTTACTTTTTTGTTTCCCGCTTTTTATTTGCTGTTCATTTACTACATGGTACCCTAAGTCTTCGATTCCCCGGGCCAATGCCTCTTTTGATTTATTTTCATTAAGATCAAAGCTAACTTCGCTGCCGATAAAATTTACTTTTATATCGCTTAAGCCTTGTTTTTGAAGATACTGGTTGATCGATAAAGCGCAATTGGTACAGGTCATTCCTTCTACTTTCCATTCTACTTTTTCCATAGGGCAAAATTATTCTTTGCTCCAGGTAACCAATTACTAATGAAGGAAAATATCTTTGCAACATGGAGGTAATTTTTACACTGGATGAAATCGGGGAAGCGGCAAAGAAAATGCTGGCAATAACTGAAGGGCACAAAGTATTAGCGATACATGGTGAAATGGGGGCCGGTAAAACTACCTTTATCCAGGCATTGTGTGAAGCTATGGGCGTGCAGGATCATGTTTCCAGTCCGACATTTTCCATTATTAACCAGTATATAAACATGGAAGGGGAAATAATTTATCATATGGACCTTTATCGTATAAAAGACGAAGCAGAAGCCACCGGTAGTGGTGTGGAAGATTGTTTGTTTTCGGGTAATAGCTGTTTGGTGGAATGGCCCGAAAAAGCTTTGGGGATTTTTCCTGATGAAACAATGCATATAAATATTGCCGCGATAAATGCCAATACCCGGAAACTCTCCTTTCAACATTCAACTAAAATAAGCAGCAAATTAATCAATAATTGATACCAGGAGATAGCCATCACCTGAAACTGAAAAAGGGAACCTTCATGTCGGTATTAATTTGTAATTTGTAAGTTTTCAATTTTAACTCGTTATGGCTACATCAAAACCTTATATTTCCCCTTCTTTTTCATACGAAACATTAGAAGAAACTTTGGACGTTAAACCAAAAGGAACGGAACTGTTTATTGGTATCCCCAGGGAAAATTCGTTTAATGAAAACCGGATTGCCCTTACGCCGGAGGCAGTGGGAGTAATGGTTGCCAATGGCCACCGGGTGGTGGTGGAAACAAAAGCGGGTGAAGGCGCCAGCTATAATGATATAGATTACAGTGATGCCGGTGCAAAGATCGCTTACGATAAAAAGGAAGTCTTTGATTGTGATGTACTGGTAAAAAGCGCCCCGGTGAGTGAAAGTGAATGCGAGCTGTTAAAGCAAAACCAGTATATTATTTCGCCGATACATTTAGCGGTGATGAAAAGAGAAATTTTGCAGAAGATGATGGATAAGAAAATCACTGCACTGAGTTTTGAAAACTTGAAAGATGATACCGGCCATAACCCCATTGTGCGGAGTATGAGTGAAATTGCCGGCAGTGCCGTAATGTTGATAGCGGGGCAGTATTTAAGTAAAGCCAATAATGGGAAAGGTGTATTGGTGGGTGGTATTAGCGGTATCCCACCCACCAAAGTTATCATCATAGGAGCAGGAATAGTAGGAGAATACGCTGCCCGCACCGCACTGGCAATGGGCGCAAGCGTAAAGATTTTTGATAATAGTATTTACCGGTTGAAGCGCCTCCAGAATAATATTGGCGGTCGTTTATGGACCTCCGTTATTGAGCCAAAGATATTATCAAAGCAATTAAAGACATGTGATGTGGCGGTTGGCGCTTTAAGCAGCGCCGGTGGCCGTACACCCATTATCGTTACGGAGGAAATGGTGAGCAATATGCGACCGGGAACGGTGATCGTAGATGTTAGCATTGACCGGGGAGGTTGTTTTGAAACCAGCGAAGTAACTACGCATGAAAAGCCGGTATTCAGGAAATATGATGTAATACATTATTGCGTGCCCAATATTCCCAGCGGGTTTGCGCGTACTGCCTCACAGGCCATCAGTAATGTACTGATGCCTTTATTGCTGGAGACTGCGGAGGATGGCGGTATTGATAATGTGGTTTGGTATAAAATAAATATCCGCAGCGGTATCTATTTATTTAAAGGAAGTCTGACCAATTTTTATTTAAGTGAAAGGTTTGACCTGAAATTCACCGACCTGAATTTGCTGATAGCCAGTAAGCGATAAAATGCGATGCCTGATTTTTGGAAATTTCAATCTTGTCAAAGTAAAACAAGTTGCGCAGGAAAATAATAAATTAAGCTAAATTTTGAGCAATGAACCAGTTAATAACGGAAGCCGGAAAAAAATACAGTTTTGCTGAGTATATGGCAATGGAGGAAAAAAGTGTGGAACGCCATGATTTTTATCATGGCGAGTTATTTGCCATGGCCGGTGCTACAAAAAATCATAACAGCATTATAGTAAATCTCACCGTTGCTTTAAAAGCAAATCAAAAGAAAGGTTGTAATGTTTATATTGATGGAATGAGGCTGGAAATTGAAAAGGATGAATTTTATGTTTATCCTGATTTAATTTATACCTGCAATGATAATTTAAAGGGCGATGATTTGTTTGTTAAAAACCCCGCCATCATTTTTGAAGTAATTTCTGAATCAACCGCCTTGTACGACCGGGAAGTAAAACTTAAATACTATAAGCGGATTGAAAGCCTTGATTATTATGTGCTGGTTTCGCAAAAAGAGATCAATGTAGAAGTTTACTCCCGCATTGATGATAGCCAGATATGGAAGTACCAGAGTTTTGAAACTATCAATGAAGTGATTGGTTTTGACAGGCTTGGGTTTTCATTAACGGTAGCTGCCATTTATGATGGTATTGGGTTTGAAGTTTGAGGTTTTGGAAGGTACAGGTTGGGTTTTTACTTTAAATAACCAGGAAAGCGGAAGTTTTGGCATCTGCAAACCATCTATTCTGCAGAGGATATTCAATTGCTATTTGTATTTCCCGATAGCTATCACTTCTTCACAGAAATTGTATTCCTGCTGATCATTGCTGCTTATGATTACCATTTTATGTTGAGTATAATCAGCGATCAGCCGCTGATACAATGCAATACCATCCGCATCTAAATTGGTAGTAGGTTCATCTAATAAAAGAACTGGTGTTGCACAGAAGAAAGCCTGGGCCAGTTTAAGCCGCTGTTTCATACCGCTGCTATAATAACGTATTTGTTTGTTGGCTGCTTTATCGAGACTGATTGTACTCAAAATTTCTTCATTGCTGCAGGCAAGTGTTTTAAACTTGTTGTGGAAGGTGAGAAACTCATTGGCGGTCATTTCTTCAATCAGTTCCAGGTAAGGCGCCGCAATAGCGATCTGTTGAAAACAATTTTCCTCCGACAGTAATATATTATTGAATCTCATTTGAATGGTTCCTTCATTATGTGTGAGTGCACCGGCTATCACCTGTAACAAGGTTGATTTACCCGAACCATTGGACCCGGTGATGGCGTATTTTTTACCTGGTAGAAATTTATAATCAAAGTGACGGAAGATCCATTCCCTGTTGTAGCGTTTACCGGTATTGGTTAGGGTGATCTGCATTTTTATGATGCCGGTTGGTATGGTGCACAAGTGTGCGACGCAAGGATGATGCAATGAAAAACCGAAGTCCGGGACAAAATCTTTTTAATTGTTTTTAAAAAGGGCAATTAGTTAATACCACACATTACAGGCAAACAGGAAAGGAGTTGTTATTCATCATCCATGCTTCCCTTTGTATAGCGTTTGATGATTCCCCTGCCGCTTTCCCGGATAAATGTAACTATTTCATCCCTTGCATCGGTGGCCGGCAGTTCTTCCTCGATAAAATTAAGCGCCTGGGAAGTATTCATTGATTTGTTATAAATGATGCGGTAAATGTCGAGTATCTGGTTGATGCTGCTCAAAGAAAAGCCCCGGCGTTTT
The DNA here is from genome assembly GCA_014379625.1 of Ferruginibacter sp. Classification (GTDB taxonomy): domain Bacteria; phylum Bacteroidota; class Bacteroidia; order Chitinophagales; family Chitinophagaceae; genus Ferruginibacter. The sequence goes on from JACMLJ010000095.1 coordinate 259,722, forward strand.
AATCCTACCGAATTTACACCCGCATAACTTAATGGCGCCCGGCCCGCTTTAATATACGGCGGTACATCTTTACTTACCAGGCTACCGCCACTTACAAAAGCGTGTTGCCCTATTTGTACAAACTGGTGTATCGCACACATTCCACCCAATATCGCGAAGTCCCCGACCATTACGTGGCCGGCCATCTGGGTGTTATTACTCAAAATGCAGTTGTTACCTACTTCGCAATCGTGAGCAATATGACAGTAGGCCATAATTAAACAATTATTCCCCACCCGGGTGGTCCACCGGTCTTTACTGCCGCGGTTAACGGTAACAAATTCACGGATGGTTGTGTTGTCGCCAATTTGTACCGTGGTAGCTTCGTTATCAAATTTAAGGTCCTGCGGAATGGCCGCGATTACTGCGCCCGGAAAAATCCGGCAGTTTTTACCTATCCTTGCACCTTCCATTATGGTTACGTTGCTACCAATCCAGGTACCTTCCCCCACTTCTACATTCTGGTGAATAACACTGAACGGGTCAACTTTTACATTGGTGGCAAGCTTTGCGTTGGGATGGATGTATGTATGGGGATGAATCATTTTTTAATTAGCTGATTAGCTAATGTGCTAATTAGCTAATTTATAAGGATTAAAGATAATTATGTATTTTGAAGATTCTTTTTAAATTAAGGCATTATTAGCACTTTAGCTAATCGGCAGATTAGCTAATTCCTCTTCACCAACTGTGCCGTCAAATCCCCCTCTGTACAAAGCTTTGTGCCAACATAAACGGTACCCCTCATTACGCATATACCCCGTCTTATGGGCTCTATTAGTTCCATCTTCAAAATCATGGTATCGCCGGGTACAACTTTTTGTTTGAATTTACAATTCTCTATTTTTATGAAATAAGTATCATATTGTCCTTCCGGCATGGCATTAATACAAAGAATCCCTCCTGTCTGGGCCAGGGCTTCTACCTGTAAAACACCGGGCATTACGGGGTTACCCGGAAAATGGCCCTGGAAAAAAAATTCGTTGAAGGTTACATTTTTAATGCCCACTATTTTTTTATCGGTCAGTTCAATAATCTTATCTACCAGTAAAAAGGGGTAACGGTGTGGCAGGGTATTTTCTATTTGCTGTAATGTGTACACCGGCGGTTGGCCGGGATCGTAAACAGGAATATTCTTTGTGTGTTTATTCTTTTTAATGTGTTGCTTGATTTTTTTTGCAAAAGCCACATTGCTGCTATGGCCGGGGCGGTTGGCGATAATGTGGCCCTTCACTGCATAACCAATGAGTGCAAGGTCTCCCACAATATCCAGGAGCTTATGCCTTGCAGGTTCATTGGGAAAGCGTAATTCAAGGTTATTTAAATATCCCTCACTTTTAACTTCCATTTTTTCCTTCCCGAAGGCTTTTGCCAGCCGGTTCATTTCTTCTGTGGTAAGGGTTTTGTCTACCACCACAATTGCATTATTGATATCCCCTCCCTTTATCAGGTTATTGTCGAGTAATGCCTGCAGTTCATGCAAAAAACAGAAAGTCCGGCAGGGCGCAATCTCTGTTTTAAAATCCTTCATACTTTTTAAACTGGCATGTTGTGTACCCAGTACCGGCGAATTAAAATCGATCAGTGTAGTAATTTTATAAGTAGCAGAAGGCAGGGCGGTAATTTCAACCCTTTTCACTTCATCGTAATATGAAATATTGGTATCGATATTATACCACTCCTTATCGGCATCCTGTTCCAACACGCCAACTTCTTCAATTATCGCTACAAAAGGTTCACTGCTCCCGTCAATAATGGGAATTTCAGGACCGTTTACTTCAATTAGGCAATTATCTACCCCAAGGCCAACGAGGGCTGCCAGGATATGTTCTACGGTACTCACTTTCGCTTCTCCTAATTCAAGGGTTGTACCCCTTGAGGTATCCGTTACCAGGTCACAATCGGCCTTTATAATGGGTAAGCCAGGTAAGTCTACGCGCTGAAACTGAAATCCGAATCCAGCGCTGGCCGGTTTGAGCGTCATATCTACATTGATTCCTGTGTGGAGACCGGTACCAGATATATGTACTGCTGAAACTAATGTATGTTGTTTATCGGGATTGAAATTTTCGTCCATGCTTTTCTTCAAAATTTTGGCAAAGATATTTAATTTTATATGCCCATGTCATTAATGTATGATCCGGATGCCAGTTTTAATAATGACTATTCGGTTGTCCGGAGGGGCGGGTCTCATTTTTCTCTGCCGGTTATACTTACAATATTTATTGAAGTACAAAGGTTAACGATGTGGACTCCGGATATATTTATATCGGAACCAGGTTTTATACCGCCTGATTTTTGCTGAATCATTCCAAATAATATCAATACCTTACAGTTTAAAGAATATGGGTGCCTGTGTCAAGACAGGTATTTTATATAGGGGTAGGGCGGGCGTATTTTGTAAGTTGTATGGACAGGGGAAATTGGTGATCACATTATTTTTTCCTGTACCGGATTTTTTATGATCATAATTATTAATCAACTGACGGGTTAAGTCAATCATCCGTTAGTGCCGTTTAATCAGCTTCAGCTAACTTTATCTTTCATTTCCTTTATTATTTCCTCCAGTTCTTTTATCCTTTTTTCAAGATCAGGTAGTTTCCTTGCAAGTGCCTGGCTCCTTAGTGCGGCGGTATAATCAAATGCGGGGGAGCCTGTAACGGCGGTGTTCGGTATTTTGATCGATTTACTTACCCCGCTTTGAGCATTTATTTTACTTCCATCGGCTATAGTTAAATGGCCGACAATACCTACCTGTCCGCCAATCATAACATTGTTGCCAACTTTGGTGCTGCCGCTTATGCCGGCCTGTGCCGCAATTATTGAATTATTACCTATTTCTACGTTATGGGCAATCTGCAACAGGTTATCTAATTTGGCGCCCGACTTTATAAGGGTGCTTCCCATTGTACCCCTGTCGATAGTAGTATTGGAGCCAATTTCAACATCATCCTCTATAATAACATTACCAATCTGCGGTACTTTTTTGAAAGTACCGTCAGCCTGAGGTGCAAAACCAAACCCATCTCCGCCAATGATTGTGCCGGCATGAATCACCACATTTTTACCAACCACACAATCATGATAAATTTTTACCCCCGGGTGGATAATTGAATTTTCCCCAACAATAGCATTGTCGCCAATATATGCATAGGGAAAAATTTTAGCGCCGTCAGCAATCACTGCATTTTCGCCGATATATGAAAAGGCGCCAATGAAAACGGATTCACCTATTTTTGAAGTAGCATGAATATAAGCGGGTTGCTGAATACCGCTTAACTGTTGTGTTTGTATTTGCTGGTATTTATCTAATAAGGTTGCAAAGGCGGTATAAGCATCCGAAACCCGTATAAGGGTTGCCGGCACCGGGTATTTTAATTCCTGCGCTTCATTAATAATAATGATAGAAGCCCGGGTGCTGTACAAATGTTCCTCGTATTTGGGGTTGGCCAAAAAAGTAAGCTGGCCGCTGACAGCATCTTCTATTTTGCCAAATGAAGCTACCATGGCATGGCCATTACCTTCAACCCTGCCATCGATCATCAGGGCTATTTGTGCGGCGGAAAATTGCATGATTTTTGAATTTTAACTATAGTACAGTGGTGGTTTGGAGCCAGCGCGGTTATGGCTGACACCTATTGATTAACGGCTATCTTAAGTAACAAATGTAATATTTTTTAATCTTGCCGCTCAGGTTTTGATTGATGAGGGCATCGTCCACTTCAGATATATCTTTTACCGATCCGTCTTTAAATAAAATATTGATTTGTTCATCTTCAAAATCATAGGTGCTGCCTGAGGCTTCACCTGTAAATACAAGCCAGGCTGCATCTTCAGCACTAAGGTTCATTTTCACAATGGCTTCACTTGTTTTTTCTTCAACTATTTTTTTATTAACCGGTTCAGCAAAATATTTCACTTTCAGCAAATTTCGGCTGATAATTCCATTACTTAAAAAAGACAATACTTTATCATCGTGTGTGCACCATGCTTTGATTGCTGAAACCACGTCGTAATCATCCAGTTTACAAAACTGCTCCAGTGTTACCGTATCAACGGCATCATTAATAAACTGGTTAAGGGGCAATTGAGCGGGTGCTTTAATGTATTTTGCCCTTTTAATTATCCTTTTCAGCATTTGCTCCGCGCATAAAACTGTTTTGTGCAGGTAAACCTGCCAGTACATCAGGCGGCGCGACACCAAAAATTTTTCGATCGAATAGATTCCCTTTTCTTCCACCATCAGTTCACCGTTGTGTACGGTCAGCATTTTTAATATCCGGTCGTAGCCTATCACGCCTTCACTTACACCAGAAAAAAAACTGTCCCTCGTGAGATAATCCATTCGGTCAACGTCTAACTGGCCGCTGATAAGCTGGTATAAGAATTTTTTAGGATATACATTGGTGAAAATATCTAATGCCATTTGCAACTGCCCGTTGAATTGTTTGTTCAGGTCTTTCATCAGGAGCAAAGAAATGGTTTCATGGTGCATACCTTCAATCAATACATTTTCCAAAGCGTGACTGAATGGGCCATGCCCGATGTCATGCAGTAGGATGGCAATTTTTGCGGCCTGGTCTTCCTCCCTGCTTATTTCCACGCCTTTATTTCTTAATTCGTGTAAAGCGTTGCGCATTAAATGATAGGCACCCAATGAATGAAGCAGCCTCGTATGTACTGCCCCGGGATAAACCAGTACCGCCATTGCCATCTGGTGGATACGGCGGAGACGCTGGTACCAGGGATGGGCGATTATTTTAAAAATGAGTTCATCATCAATGGTAATAAATCCATAAACAGGATCATTGATTATTTTTCTGGATGCCATGCGGGTGTTTATTGTTTACAGTTTTCTGTTTATTGTTTTATTATTCATTTCGTATTGCCTTTGTTTGTTGCTTATTGTTCAATCTTGGCATTCAATTTAAAGGCTTATTTGTTAAAAGATGCACAAAGCTAAATAAAGGGGGCAGGCCTTGGGTTAAAAAATTAAATTTGTACTAATTGCCAGGCCAGCGGTTAAAAAAATAAACAATTATCTGCCGGTTTTATAGGATTAGTCAATATTTCATTATTGATTAGTGAGTATTCACAAGGCATTTCTTATCAAAATATCACAATCATTACTTTCAGCGTACCTTGTTTGCCGATCTACGCTTCAATAAAAGCTACATAGCGGTACAATAGTTTGGCGTTTAAAGCATTAATCTTTAAAAGGCTGGATAGTTTAAACGCTGGTATTGCCGCGGCACCAGGATAGAATATTGAAAAAGGCTCCGTAAATTTTAAATTTTAAACTAAACACATGAGCACAACAAAAATACTTTGGGTAGATGATGAGATAGAGAGTCTCACTTCGCAGATCATGTTTTTAGAAAATAAAGGTTATGAGGTTCAAACCAAGACCAATGGTTTTGATGCGGTGGAATATGTAAAAAAGAATATTGTAGATGTGGTGTTGATGGATGAAAGTATGCCCGGCATTACCGGACTGCAAACCCTTCAGCAGATTAAGGAAATAAATAGTAACCTGCCGGTGGTACTGATCACTAAAAATGAAGCGGAAAACCTGATGGATGAAGCCATTGGTTCCCAAATAAGTGATTATTTAATTAAGCCTGTAAATCCTAACCAGGTGTGGTTGAGTTTAAAAAAAATAATTGATAATAAGAGACTGGTGGCTGAAAAAACCACTTCCGCCTACCAGCAGGAATTCCGCGGTTTGTTTATGGCCCTCAACGATAATCCGGATTACAATGAATGGATGGAAATTTATAAAAAATTAGTGTATTGGGAATTAGAGATGAAAAAAAGTGACAGCCCCGAAATGCTGGAGGTTTTCCAGGCACAAAAAACGGAAGCCAATACAGAATTCTTTAAGTTCGTGTCCAGAAATTATTCCTCGTGGGTGGGCGATAAAAGCGCTGATGGTCCTATAATGAGCCATACCCTGATGAAGTTTAAAGTATTGCCGCACCTTGAAAAAGGCACCCCATTATTTTTTGTGCTGATCGATAATTTACGTTTTGACCAATGGAAAACCATACAGCCGATTTTTGCAGGCAGTTTTCGCATACAGGAAGAAGAAACTTTTTACAGTATTCTGCCCACGGCTACCCAGTATGCCCGCAATGCCATCTTCGCCGGCATGCTGCCGGTGGATATTGAAAAGCAGTTCCCCACGCAATGGAAAAATGATGATGAAGAAGGCGGTAAGAATATGTTTGAAGAGGAATTTTTTAAGGCACAATTAAAGCGCCTGGGCAAAAGCGATCTGAAATATTCCTATACAAAAATTACCAATAATCATGACGGTCAGAAATTGGTTGATAATATGCACAATATGTTGCAAAATGACATCAATGTAATCGTGTATAATTTTGTAGATATGCTTAGCCATGCCCGCACCGAAATGGAAGTATTGAAAGAACTGGCAGGTGATGAAACCAGTTACCGGAGCATCACTGAAAGCTGGTTTGAACATTCGCCGCTTCACCAGGCTTTAAAGAAAATCGCCGATAAAAAAGTAACCGTGATCGTGGGTACCGATCATGGAAGTGTAAGGGTAAAAACGCCGGCAAAAGTGATAGGGGATAAACAAACCACCGCAAACCTGCGTTACAAACATGGCAGAAACCTGAATTACGAACCCAAAGATGTGCTGGCTTTTAAAAACCCCAGGGAAGCTGGCCTGCCGGTGCCCAACGTAAATTCTTCCTTTATTTTTGCCAAGGGCGAAATATTTCTTTGCTATCCTAATAATTACAATCACTTTGTAAATTATTATAAAAATACCTTTCAGCATGGCGGTGTAAGCCTCGAAGAGATGATTGTGCCAGTAATCAGGATGACGAATAAATAGTTGGTGGTTGATGGTTGGTGGTTGATGGTTGATAGTTGGTAGTTGGTGGTTGGTTGATAGCCTTCTGGTAGTTAAGGTTTCTACGAACGACCAACCTTTAACCATCCACTATCAACGAAATCGACAACAGTTATCAACGATTGTTGAAAAATATTTTTTTTATTGTTCTCCATAAATGGGATGTTGCACTGAATTTGAAAACTTATTATATTCCTTTGAAGGATTCCGTGCATGAAATACACACAAAATATATTAGATAAGATAGAAAAAGTAGCGGAAGAAAGTGGATATGTGATCCGTTATGAAAGAGGTAATTTTCAAAGCGGGTATTGCATCCTGCAGGAAAAAAGAGTAGTGGTGCTGAACAAATTTTTACAAACGGAAGGCAGGATAAATACACTTATAGATTTAATGCCCCAACTGAACATCCATGTTGACTCCCTTACACACGAAAGTCAAAAAATGTATGATGAAGTGATGAGTATGGAAAGTAGCAAATAAACAAATGGCAACGGGCAGGTTTGCAATTTGCAGTTCCTGTTCTTTGTACCCTGAAACTTGTTCCTTATTTTCTTAGTATATCATTACCCGTTGCCCATTCCTTCTTTACAATTTCTTATTTGCATATTGCCAATTGCCTATTTTTGCCTTATGCACTGCCCACCATTAACCATAACATTTCTCGGCACAGGAACCAGTAGCGGAGTTCCTATGATTGGTTGTGAATGCCCTGTTTGCACGTCCGCCAATAAAAAAGACAAGCGGCTGCGAAGCAGTATTCTGGTACAAAGTGCAAGTACTTCATTTGTAGTAGACACTACTCCCGATTTCAGGTACCAGATGCTTCGTGAGCAAATAAAAAAATTAGATGCGGTATTATTTACCCACCCCCACAAAGATCATATCGCCGGCCTCGACGATGTAAAAGCATTTACTTTTCTTTCAGGTAAACCAATGGAAGTTTATGCCAATACACTAACAGCAGACGCATTGAGAAGGGAATTTTATTATATTTTTTCTGATAAAAAATACCCGGGTATCCCCGAAATAAACCTGAATATCATTGACCTGGAACCCTTTTCAATTGGAGATATTCCGGTAACCCCCATATTAGTATGGCATTTGAGCATGCCGGTTTTGGGATTTCGTTTTGGCCCCTTTACCTATATCACCGATGCAAACAGAATTGATGAGTTGGAAAAGGAGAAAATAAAAGGGAGCCATACCATGGTAATCAATGCCCTGCGGCACAAAAAACATCTTTCCCATTATACGTTGGAAGAAGCATTGGTACTTGTGGAAGAAGTAAGGGTACCTAATGCATACTTTACACATATAAGCCATCAGCTAGGTAAGTATGATGATGTAAACAGTAAACTAACAGCGGGTACGGAACTGGCTTATGATAGGTTGCGGCTTTCGTTTAATTAGTAATAATTTGTTTCCCGGTTATTGCAAATGCAGGGATTAGTTATTATTTTGGTACCTAATCCTGTTACTCATGTGGAAAGATTTTATTTCCGGCTACCTTAGTTTTACCAAAAAGGACCGAACCGGTATACTGGTGCTTATTTCCTTAGTTGTTTTCTTTGCCATACTGCCCTATTTTTATCCCTATTTTATTAAGCAGAAAACCTATGACCCCGGTGATTTTAAAAGTGCAATTGCCTCCCTTCAAGTAAAGCGGGCAGATAGTACGGCCTGGTATGAAAAACGACATATTAATAATCGTAACAACCAGGATCAGTACAGCCCTTCCACTAAAGATTATACCAGTCCCCCGCTCAAAGGGGAATTATTTTATTTTGATCCCAACTCAGCCAGTCCGGCTGATTGGAAGAAGTTAGGTGTAAGGGATAAAACCATCGCAACCATCCGGAATTATTTATCTAAGGGAGGAAAATTTTATAAGAAGGAAGATATAGGTAAAATATGGGGGCTGCATAAAGATGAGGTCGAGCGGTTACTGCCTTATATTCAAATTCATACCTCAAATTCAACCAATAACCCGGCAGAAAAGCCGTATGAAAAGAGCGAGTATAAAAAGATAAGCTATACAAATGAAATTGTTGATATAAATATCGCTGATACTGCAGCTTTCATTGCCTTACCAGGGATCGGCAGTAAATTATCCCAACGGATCGTTCTTTTCAGGGATAAGTTGGGAGGATTTTATAGGGTGGAGCAAATAGGCGAAACCTTTGGCTTGCCCGATTCTGTCTTTCAAAAAATAAAATCACGACTGAAAATCGGCAGTCCCCAATTGAGGCGAATCAATATCAATACAGCTACTGTTGATGAAATGAAATCGCACCCTTACCTGCGGTATGTCCTTGCCAATGCGATCAGTCAATATCGTATCCAACATGGCAATTTTGAAGTCGTCAATGATATCAAAAAGATCATGACAATTACTGAAGATATCTTTAATAAACTGGCTCCCTATCTAACTGTAAATTAAGCGACACTAAAGGCGCTGTACCTTTAAAAGCGCCACAACAATCTGCTGTGCAGCAGTGTTATTTTAAAATACGCTATTTTGCATCATCAACATTTACCCGCAGTATGAATTTTCAGCAAAGCGAGCTTACACAACATGTAGCAGATACCGCCAGGGATTTTGCCCGGCAATATATCGGGCCGTACCTGATGGAGTGGGACGAAAACCAGGAATTTCCTTTATATATTTTTAAAGAACTGGGCAAGCTGGGAATGATGGGTGTACTGGTGCCACCGGAATATGGAGGTGCGGGGTTTAGCTATTTTGAATACAATGTTATCATCCAGGAAATAGCTAAAGTATGCGGATCGATTGGTTTATCGCTGGCAGCACATAACTCGCTATGCACAGGGCATATTTTAGCCTTCGCCAATGAGGCCCAAAAGAAAAAATACTTACCCAAACTGGCCACTGCAGAATATTTGGGTGCATGGGGGCTTACAGAACCCAATACCGGAAGTGATGCGGGCAATATGAAAACAACCGCCGTAAAAGATGGCGGTGACTGGATACTGAACGGCACAAAAAACTGGATCACCCACGGCAAAAGCGGTGATGTGGCAGTGGTAATTTGCCGTACCGGTGAGCCAAGAACCAGGGATAATTCCACATCATTTATTGTTGAACGGGGTACACCCGGATTTAGCGCCGGAAAAAAAGAAAACAAATTAGGAATGCGGGCAAGCGAAACCGCTGAAATGATTTTTGATAATTGCCGGGTACCTGATTCAAACAGGATGGGGCCCGTGGGAGAAGGGTTTAAACAATCTATGAAAGTACTCGATGGCGGAAGGATTTCTATCGCCGCACTAAGTCTCGGAATTGCCAAAGGCGCTTATGAAGCATCGGTGCAGTACGCTAAGGAGCGGCACCAGTTTGATCAGCCTATTGCAAATTTCCAGGGCATTAGTTTTAAACTGGCGGATATGGCAACAGATATTGCCGCCAGTGAATTATTGATCAACCAGGCCTGCGACTTAAAGAACAGGGGATTGCCCATGACGAAAGAAGCGGCTATGGCAAAATATTATGCCAGCGAAGTAGCCGTAAGAGTGAGTACCGATGCCGTACAGATTTTTGGCGGGTACGGATACACAAAAGATTTTCCGGTAGAAAAATTTTACAGGGATAGTAAATTATGTACCATCGGGGAAGGAACCAGCGAGATACAGAAATTAGTGATTAGCAGGGAGGTACTCAGGTGATTAAGCATAAATAAAGTAAATAAATTACGTGGCCGGGGGTCGGCAAATTTTATTTCCCTTCAATAATAATAAAGCTATTTCAATTTTTTGAAATAGCTTTATTATTATGTACTTTATAAACCTTATTTACTTTTTATACCTTCCCTCCCTTACTTCTTATCCCCACCAAACATGCCACCCAACTTTTCCTTTACATCATCAAAAACATTTTCTGCTTTACCGGCAGCGCCTTTTACAAAATCTTCCACTTTCTGACCTGTTTCGCCGGGTATCATATCGCTGATTTTGTCAAGGATGCCCGGTTCTGCAACGATGGGAGCCTCAGGGTCTATCACTGCTGAAGTAGCGCCTGCTGTAGTGATTGGTTGCTCACCAGGTGCAAATAAATTATCTACTGCTCCCGCCATCATTGGGAATTTTTCCTTTACAAAATCTTTGATCGTGTCCAGGGCTTTTGTTGCCTGCTCAGTACTAATGCCTGCTTTTTCTGTGAGGCGTGTTATTAACTCGTGCATGATTATTATTTTATTTTTTTGAAATACAAATATGAACAATTTATTAAAGCAAAAATCTACCCGGGGTTTATAATTAAACTGCTAAACTTAATCCTATAAAATTATAAACATTTTCAATTACCCTGTATACTTTATTTACTTCATTTTACCTCATTCCGTATCATACCTGTCTACCTTCTCAATACCCGGTAACTGGAGCAGCCGGTTGCACAATTCATCGAGCTCTTCTTTATCATGTACAAATATTTTGAAATTGCCCATAAAGAGCCCATCCTTTGCTTCCATCGTCATTGCAGAAATATTAAACTTCATTTCCCCGCTAATCAGGTTGGTAATTTTATTAATGACCCCCACATCATCTAATCCCACTATTTTTAAGCCGGTAAGAAAGGATATTTCTTTGTTTTTTGCCCATTTCGTTTTTACCACCCTGTGCGCATAATTCGACATCAGCCTTGCAGCATTCGGGCAATTGGTACGATGTATTTTCAAACCTTCCCCGGTGGTAATAAAGCCAAATACATCATCCCCGGGAATAGGCTTGCAACAATTTGCCAGCGTGTACATGATCCGGTCACTGCTTTCACCAAAGATGATGAGTTCGGTATCTTTATCTTTTTTATTAAACGACCGGGCGCTTATATCGGCTTCATTTTTTTCTTCGGTTTCTGCCTTCACCGGTTTGGGCGGAAAAAGCCGGTCGCCTGAAGCGGTAAATTCTTTTATTTCTTTAAGATCAATTTTTTTGATGGCGATTTCGTACAGCAGGTCGAGCGACGAATTGACCTTGTAAAAAGAAGCCAGTTCTTCGAGGTTGTGCTGGGTCATCATACCCCCGATAGCGTCTAATTTTTTTTGCAAAATGTATTTGCCATCCTCCGCAACCTTCCTTTTCTCCTCTTTAAGGGTATCCTTTATTTTTTGTTTTGCTTTACTGGTTACAACAAGGTTCAGCCATTCCTGGCTGGGCTTTTGTTTAGCGCTGGTTATAATTTCTACCTGGTCGCCACTGCGTAATTTATGGCCAATCGGCACCAATTTATGGTTCACTTTCGCTCCAATGCATTTGCTGCCCACGGCGGTATGCACGCCAAAAGCAAAGTCGAGGGCGCTGGCGCCAATGGGTAGCATTTTAACATCCCCTTTTGGCGTGTACACATATATCTCCTCTGCAAGAAAAGAGGTTTTAAAATCCTGCAAAAAGTCAATCGAGTTGCTGTCCTGGTTGCCGAGCGCTTCCCTGATCTGGTGAAACCATTTATCAAAACGGCTTTCATCGGTGGTGCCCTCCTTATATTTCCAGTGGGCAGCCAACCCTTTTTCCGCAATTTCATTCATGCGCTTGGTACGAATCTGTACCTCCACCCACTTGCCCTGGGGCCCCATAACCGTTGTATGCAGGGCTTCGTACCCATTGCTTTTTGGATTGCTTAACCAGTCCCTCAATCTTTCGGGCGAAGGATTGTATTCATCTGTGATGATGCTGTATACTTTCCAGCAATCACCCTTTTCATTTTCATAGGCAGAATCTACGATGATGCGTATGGCAAATAAGTCGTATACTTCTTCAAAGCTTACCCCCTTTTTTTTCATCTTGTTCCAGATGGAATGTATGCTTTTCGGCCTTCCGTGAATTTCAAATTTGAAATCAGCTTTGTCTAATTTTTCTTTCAGGGGACGGATAAAGTCATTAATATACCGGGTACGTTCTCTTTTGGTATCTCTTAATTTTTGAGCGATATAACGGTAGGTATCCGGTTCCAGGTACTTCATGGAAAGATCTTCCATTTCGGTTTTGATGGCATATAAACCCATCCGGTGTGCCAAAGGGGCATACACGTACACGGTTTCGCTGCTGATTTTTAACTGTTTCTCCCGCTTCATGCTGTCCAGTGTGCGCATATTATGCAGGCGGTCGGCTAATTTTATTAAAATTACCCTGGGGTCGTCCGTTAGCGTAAGTAAAATCTTTTTAAAGTTTTCCGCCTGCTGGCTCGTATTGGTATCTATCACCGAACTGATCTTGGTAAGCCCATCTACGATTTTAGCTATCTCGGCGCCAAACTCGCGCTGCACATCTTCGAGCGAAATATCCGTGTCTTCAACGGTATCGTGCAGCAATGCACAAATGGTACTTCGCACACCCAATCCAATTTCTTCCACACAAATTCTTGCTACTGCCAATGGATGAAGTATATAAGGTTCCCCGCTTTTACGGCGCATGGTTTTGTGGGCGTCTACCGCCATTTCAAAGGCGGTACGCAATAGCTCTTTATCACCGGGCTTTAATTTCGGCTTTAGTTCTTTTAATAAACCACGATAGTGCCGGAGAATCTCTTTTTTTTCTTCGGCTTCATTGAGGTTATATTTTGTTATCGGTATGGTTATTTCCATGAATAAAACGAATTTACGAAAAAAAAGGCCCAATCCGCCACAGCTCACCGTTCCCGGAACAGTCTGCTTAAATTGAAAAGTATTTTTAATGAATGTATGCTGCAAGTCCGGCATCATCACAAGACCATTTAAAATCGGGTATCATATTTTGCCCGGCTTCTTTGCCCTGGCGGAAACAAGGGGCTAATTATTTTAAACTTTTATTGAAAACCCTTACTTTTGCAGCCCAAAACCGGATGTGGCGAAATTGGCAGACGCACCAGACTTAGGATCTGGCGGAGTAATCCATGTAGGTTCGACCCCTATCATCCGGACATTTTTTGAGTTGATAATTTAAGTGGTAAGGTAGTTGATAAATTGAGTGGCAGGTAAATTAAGCCTATTCAAATGCTAATTTTCCCCTGCTTATTTATTTATCAGCCTGTCAACTTTTCAACAAATCAACCTATCAACATTCCCCATTATGGCAACAGTAGCAAGAGAGAATATTGGCCTCCTGAATGATAAGATCATCATTAAAGTTAGTAAAGAAGACTATTTACCTACATTTGAAAAAAAATTAAAAGAGTACAGCAAAACCGTAAATATCCCGGGGTTCAGAAAAGGAATGGTCCCCGCCGGCATGATCAAAAAAATGTATGGTCCATCTATATATACAGACGAAATCCTTAAGACAGTCGAAAAACAATTACACACCTACTTAGATACGGAAAAACCAGACATTTTTGCACAACCGCTGGCATTAGATGCTGACATCCGGAAAATGGACCTGAATAACCCGGCTGATTATGAATTTGGTTTTGAAATAGGGCTTAAGCCCGCATTTACAATTGCACCATTGAAAAATGCCGGCGTTACATTAAATAAGGTAAAAGTAACGGATGAAATGGTTGAGGAGGAAGTTAGTAACATGTTAAATAAAGCCGGCAAAATGACCGAGCCTGAAACCATTGAAAGTGAAAATGCTGTACTGAATGTAAAATTTACCGCATCTGATAATGACGGTAATGTAACTGAAAACGGCATTAACGAAATTGAAACTTCTGTTATTATAAAATATTTAACCCCGGGTGCACAGCAGCAGTTCATGGGCAAAAAGAAAGATGACAGCGTTGTAATTGAATTATCAACGGCTTTTGAGAAAGATAAACTGGCTCCGTTTGTTAGGGATCTTGGTCTTACAGACGAAGAGGTAGAAGGGATAGAAAAATATTTTAAACTGACCATCCTAAAGATTGGGTTGTTAGAAAAAGCAGAACTCAACGAAGAATTCTATGACAAAGTATTTGCCGGCGCTGCTATTGCAACAGAAGAGGAATTCAGGAAAAAACTAAAAGAAGAAATTGAGCAATACTGGGATGGGCAGAGCCGCATACAGTTGCAGGACCAGATATACCATTACCTGCTGGATGAAACCAACATCGAATTTCCGGCAGAATTTTTAAAGCGCTGGTTACAAACCGGCAGCGAAGAACGTAAAACCGCCGAACAGGCAGAAGAAGAGTTTCCAACATTCAGTGGCCAGTTAAAATGGACACTGATAAGTGATAAACTAATTAAGGAAAATAATATAGCCGTAACCCTCGAAGAGTTGAAAGTCGCTATGAGAATGGAGGTAATGCGTTATTTTGGAAATATGAATATCGGGGATGATACCAGTTGGTTAGATAGTTATATAGACAAGATGATGAAAGATGAAAAACAGTTAGATGCCACCTATCGGCGCCTGCTAACAGATAAATTATTCGCTTATGCAGAAAGTGAGGTAAATCCCGTTGAGAACGAAGTATCTGCCGAAGAGCTGACAGGTATGCAGCACCATCATTAACCCCTATCCGCCGCGGCGGGGTAAGGGGAACATTATAAACGCCGAAGTATTCCTGCTTCGGTTTTTTTTGCGCCATGTGGTACCAGGTTAAAAAAGTTATTAAAAAATTATATCCTGTAAACCGGACAACCGGCATCAAACTATCAGGAATAACAAAAATCGAACACCCTCAAACCAGGCATCAGGTATAATATTTTGTCTCCATCGATCCCCTTCCGCCTTTTTGTCGCTCTTTTTTTTATAGCATAATATTTGGGTGCATCAAACAACTATATTTGTTATCCTAAATAATATACCAGATGAATTTTGGAAAAGAGTTTGAAAATTATGCTGTAAAGCACCGCGGCATCAGTAGTAACACGTTGGATAGTTATATTAAACATAACGTTACCAACCTCACCCCTAACATTATTGAAGAAAGGCCTATGAACGTTGCCGTAATGGATGTTTACAGCCGCCTGATGATGGACCGGATTATATTTATGGGTTATCCTGTTACGGATGAAGTAGCCAATATTATCACCGCCCAGTTTTTGTTTTTGGAAAGTACCGACCGCACCAAGGATATCCAGATGTACATCAATTCTCCCGGCGGCAGTGTATATGCAGGATTGGGGATGTACGATACCATGCAGTTTGTAACACCCGATATTGCCACTATTTGTACCGGTATAGCGGCAAGTATGGCAGCCGTGCTGATGTGTGCAGGTTCTCCGGGTAAACGTACCGCGTTAAAGCATAGCCGCATCATGTTGCACCAGCCAAGTGCAGGCGCAGGCGGCCAGGCCAGTGATATTGAAATCACCGTAAACGAAATACGAAAAATAAAAAGCGAATTGTACGAGATCATCTCCCAGCATACCGGTCAGTCATTTGATAAAGTAGCCGTGGACTGCGAAAGGGATTACTGGATGACTTCCACCGAAGCTAAAAATTATGGTATCGTAGATGAAGTGCTGACCATTAATCCCCGTAAAGCGAAAAAAGACTAAGCAATTCTTTTTTCCCGGCGATTGTACATCATTGAACATCGTTGTGTCACTCACTTTTACGGCAAACCATTGTGGAACTGTGCATACAATTTATAACAATATTTCAAAAAAAGTATACCAATGAATTATTATAACAATCAACAAATCCGTTCGGACGAAGAAGAAGAAACACCCAAAGAATTGCCGGAAAACCCTATGGAAAAAATGATGAGCGGGTGGCAGTTCGACAAAAAATTTATTGAGCAGCGGAAAATATTCTTATGGGGAGTGGTGGATGATAAAAGCGCTAAAGATATTACCGCCCGTTTGCTTTACCTCGAAGCTATTGATCCCGGGAAAGAGATCACATTTTACATCAACAGTCCGGGTGGTGTGGTTACCAGCGGTATGGTAATTTACGATACCATGCAAATGATTACCTCTCCTGTAAGTACCGTGTGCATGGGCATGGCAGCCAGTATGGGTAGTATTTTATTAAGTGGTGGTGCTAAAGGGAGGCGTTTTATTTTTCCCAATGCAACGGTTATGATCCACCAGCCAAGCGGTGGCGGACAAGGGGTAAGTACTGACCTGGAAATTATGGCCGTGCAAATATTAAAGGTAAAACAATTGGGCGCGCGGATTTTAGCCGAGAACTGCGGGCAGACCTATGAAAAAGTAATGAAAGATTTTGACCGCGACTACTGGATGGACCCTACGGAATCAGTCGCTTACGGGATTGTGGATAAAATAATAGATAAATTATAATATCTTACCATTGATCTTTATATGGGCCCCATCTTTGTGGGGCTTTTTTTATACCCGCTTTTCAATTAACTAAATACCTTTGCACAATGTGGCTGGATGAAAGCATAAATGCAAAATATACTAAGGAAGCAGACCGGAGACCTATGATGCAAAAAGACGTTTTTCCGGTGAATGCAGCCTTCGGTAAATATTTGCAACATTATGGAAGGGATGTTGAATTACCATTGTTATATACCGATTTAATCAATTACAGCTATGCTGATCCTTTAAAAGATAAAAAGGGAAAATGGACACATTGGGAAAATGCAGTGTATGAACCCGTACAACTTGAAGCGCTGGAGGGGAAGTTAATTAACACATTTGCCAGGTTAAAAAAGCTGCCATTACCGGTAGCAACAACACAATTTGATGTTGAGCGTATTGATTTTTGTGAGTACGGGAACAGCGTTCCGTTCAGGATAAAAATGGTTGAAAAGGATACCGGCCAGTACAATTTTTTTTATGTCAAGCTCGCGGATGCTTCCCGCATTTATGGACTGGAGCTTGAACATTTGCTTACAAATAATCCAATCAACTATCTGCACTATCAAAACACATTGATAGAGGAGCACATTGAGGGAATACCCGGTGATGTTTTTCTGCAGCAAAACCCGCAGTTGACTTCATCCGACAAAACTGCTATGGCCAAAGCTTTTGTACAATTCAACGAGAGTTGCTTTGTACGGTTGCTGGGAGATATGCGGAGTTATAATTTTGTGGTTAACCCGATTGTCGTAAATGGGCTTACCCATTATCATATTCGCGCTATAGATTTTGACCAGCAATCTTATGAAGGGAAAAAGATTCTTTATTTTCCCCAGTTTTATAAAGAGAATGCTGACTATGTAGAACTTGTTTTACAAAACCTTGACGCCGGGGAAATAGAGCAGAACCGGCAAATTGAATTTGCAGGAATGGCAGCGAGGATAATTACCTATCGCAGGCAATTGATGGAATTGGTAAATAGCATGGTAAATGATGATATTTCAGAAAATTATAAAATACAGATTTTGCGGAACGAGCTAAACGAACATTTTAAAACAACCCGTTTTACCAGTTGCAAAACCATGGGCGCCATCGTAAAACATCAATTAAAGCAGGTTTTACAAAAACATGTGCAACTGGCAAATTTGAAGCAAAAGTCTTGCAGGCTATGTATTTTAGCGGGAATGCTGCAACTTTTTTCTTTATAATATTGTCCGCAAAGTAGCGTTCTGTAATTGGTTGCTTATCTTTGCATCCCGATTTTAAAAAAAAATACCCGGAGAATAAAAGGATTAAAATGGCAAAACAACAAACATTACACTGTTCTTTTTGCGGCAGGAGCCGCGATGAGGTAAAGATATTAATAGCGGGCCAGGAAGGGCATATCTGCGAAAATTGCGTGGAACATGCCCAGGAAATAATTGGCCAGGAACTTATGATTTATCCCGATGCAAAACAAAGTAACGGGGCCACGCATAAACTCACCGTAAAAAAACCGGTAGAAATAAAGAAATTTTTGGATGAATATGTAATTGGCCAGGATGACGCCAAAAAGATATTGGCGGTAGCTGTTTACAATCATTACAAGCGCCTCAACCAAAAAGTGGAGAATGATGTGGAGATAGAAAAAAGCAATATCATCATGGTTGGCGAAACCGGTACCGGAAAAACCTTACTCGCAAAATCAATTGCCCGGATGCTAAATGTACCATTTGCTATCGTGGATGCTACTGTTTTTACGGAAGCGGGATATGTGGGTGAAGATGTGGAAAGTATGCTCAGCCGCTTATTGCAAGCCTGTAACTACGATGTGGCCGCAGCCGAAAAGGGGATCGTGTTTATTGATGAAATAGATAAAGTAGCCCGCAAAAGCGATAACCCTTCCATAACAAGGGATGTAAGTGGCGAGGGTGTTCAGCAAGGCTTGTTAAAATTACTGGAAGGAACAGAGGTATTGGTACCACCCCAGGGCGGAAGAAAGCATCCCGAACAGAAATTGGTAAAAGTAAATACATCTAATATTTTATTTATCTGTGGTGGCGCATTTGACGGGGTTGACCGTATCATCGCCCGCCGGGTAAATACTCACGCAATCGGATTTAGCGTAAATAAAGAATTACAGGAGTTTCAGCAGAAAAACCTGCTGCAGTTTGTTAATGCAGTTGATTTAAAACAATTTGGTCTGATACCGGAATTACTGGGCCGCCTGCCGGTGATCACTTTCCTGAATCCTTTGGATGCGCCCACCCTGCGGAACATTTTAACCGAACCAAAAAACGCATTGATCAAACAGTTTACGCGTTTGTTTGAAATAGAAGGAATTGAACTAAAATTTGATGAGGCGGTATATGATTTCATGGTACAAAAGGCATTGGAATATAAATTAGGCGCCCGTGGCCTGCGCAGTATTTGTGAAAGTATCTTAACCGATGCCATGTACGAATTACCATCCCAAAAAGTAAAAACATTCGAAGTAACATTGGAGTATGCGCAGCGTAAATTCAACACCAGCAAGATGAGCATGTTGAAAGTTGCTTAAAGTGCGACTGATTTTTTTAAGAGCTGTCCCTTTTTGTGACGGCTCTTTTTGTTTTATACTGCCCGGCATTGTGGCTCTTTTTGTGAATACCCCGGGGTTAAATCTTCGAAACTCTTTGGCTGAAAGGTGATCATTTGAAACAGGAATTTCCGGTGGGCCTTGCCCGGGATGTATATTTCTACATCCACTTCTGCTAATAATTTGTTCGCCTTTATCAATGTTGGCTACCTGAATGATTCATGTCATGTGCGGTTTACAATATTTCACCGAATTTTGCCAAAATTTCAGTACCACAAAATAAAAAATCCCATAGCATGTCTAAGGCCATTTATATAGCTTCATCTGAGCCCAATAGCGGTAAATCCGTCATCACATTAGGATTGATGAATCTGTTAGTCGGCAAGATCAAAAACATTGCCTATTTTAAACCCGTGGTAAATGAGCGGGCGGAAACAAGTAAAGACATTCATATTGAAACGATCCTCTCCCATTTTGGATTAAATATCAATTATTCCGACACGTTCGCTTTTACTTATGATGAGCTGCTACACCACCGGAGTGAAGGAAATAATTCTTTTATCATTGACAGCATTATCGCTAAATTCAAAAAACTCGAAGAAACCCACGATTTTGTTGTAGTGGAAGGAACCGGTTTTAATGGAGATGGGGCCTCTTTTGAATTTGACTCAAATATCGATATTGCAAAAAACCTTGGGATCCCACTGATATTAATTACTAAGGGTGACAATAATACCCCTGAAGAAATTGGCAATGGTATACTATCTACCTACCAGGTTTTACACGATAAAGAAGTGCAGGTGCTGGCTGTCATCGCCAATAAAATAAATCCCAATGATGAAAATGAACTGAAGCAAATATTAACCAACCGTCTGCCAAAAGAAGTATTGAGCTCGGTTATTCCTTTCAATAAGGATTTGGGTAATCCCACTATGAAGGAAATAGTGGAAGTTGTAAAAGGGAAATTACTATTTGGAAATAACCTCTTATCTAACCAGGTAGATCATTTCATTGTAGGCGCCATGCAATTGAGAAATTGTCTTACCCGCCTTAAAGAAAATACATTGATAGTAACACCAGGTGACCGGGCGGATATCATCGTGGCAATGCTGCAAGCCAATATTTCAAAAAATTATCCAAAGGTGGCGGGAATGATCCTTTCAGGCGGTTTGGAACCTGAGGAACCAATTATTAAATTAGTGGAAGGTTTGGAAACAGTAATACCGATGATCCAGGTAAGTTCTGGAACATTTGAAACGGTAAATAAAGTAGGCGCTGTTCAGTCAAGGATCTATGCCGGCAACAAACCCAAAATTGAGCTGGCCATCAGTACTTTCGAAAAATATATTGATGCCGAAGCAATTGTAAATAGAATTGTTACTGCCCATCCCGAAGGCATTACTCCGCGCATGTTCCAGTTTCAATTGGTAAAGAGGGCTAAACTACATAAAAAACACATCGTATTACCCGAAGGGAATGACGACCGCATACTGATTGCCGCATCTAAACTGATAAAACAGGAAGTGGTAGAACTTACCATTCTCGGGAAAAAAGAAGAGATCGAAACAGCCCTTATCCGCTTGAATATCAGCCTTGACCTGGACAAGGTAAAAATAATTAATCCCCAGGATTCACTGTTTTACCAGGATTACGCAGCTACTTTGTATGAATTGCGTAAAACAAAAAATGTAAATATGGAAATGGCCAGGGATATGATGACGGACGGTTCTTATTTTGGTACAATGATGGTTTTTAAGGGCGACGCGGATGGCATGGTTTCCGGGGCGGTGCACACCACCCAGCACACCATACGGCCTGCTTTGCAATTCGTAAAAACCAAGCCAGGTGTGTCAACAGTTTCATCCATATTTTTTATGTGCCTGCCCGATCGGGTTACAGTTTTTGGAGATTGTGCGGTAAATCCTAATCCCACTTCAGAACAACTTGCCGAAATAGCCATTTCATCGGCTGAAAGCAGCATCATGTTTGGCATTGAACCTAAAATAGCCATGCTTTCTTATTCATCCGGCAATTCAGGCCAGGGAGAAGAGGTGGATAAAGTTCGCCGGGCAACGGAGATCGTGCGGGAACGACGCCCCGATCTTGTGGTGGAAGGCCCTATCCAGTATGACGCAGCGGTAGACCCGGTAATTGGTAAACAAAAAATGCCAGACTCGCCGGTTGCGGGACAGGCAAGTGTGCTGATCTTTCCGGATCTTAACACAGGAAATAATACTTACAAAGCAGTGCAGCGGGAAACAGGAGCATTGGCAATTGGCCCCATGTTACAGGGTTTAAATAAGCCGGTAAATGATTTAAGCAGGGGCTGTACAGTAGATGATATATTTAATACCGTAGTAATTACTGCGATACAGGCGCAGCAATAGTGTTGTGAATGGTGAAATGTTAACCACTACCCATTTTCCAAGCCTTTTGCCCATTGACCATCCACCAATTCACTTTAAAGTAACACCGTAATGAACATTTTTGTTATCAACTCCGGGAGCAGTTCAATCAAATATCAATTGATCAGTATGCCCGAAAAAACTATTATTTGCAGCGGTTTGGTCGAAAGCATCGGGTTAGCCAATTCAACCATCATTCATAAAACATATAAAGACGGTAAGGAGCAAATTTTAAAAGAAACTCCCGATATTATTGATCATGCTGCCGGATTGCAGGAAGTTGCCAGGTTGCTGACTGACCCTGCCATTGGTGTCATCAATGATCCATCGGAGATTGCCGCCGTTGGTCACCGTATCGTGCATGGAGGTGAAAATCTTTCAGCTACTACTTTTATTTCCCCTGAAGTAAAAGAAGAAATTAAAAGAATATTTCCCCTGGCGCCATTACACAATCCTGCCCATTACCTGGGAATAGAGGTTGCTGAAAAAATATTTACTCAGGCAAAACAAATAGCCGTATTTGATACAGCATTCCATCATACCATGCCGGAGAAGGCTTTTCGCTATGCCATCCCCGGTGAATTTTACCACACCCACAAAATACGGATCTATGGATTTCATGGCACCAGCCATAAATATGTTTCGGAACAGGCTGTCCAATACCTCGGTAAACCAAGTTCAAAAATAATTACCGTTCATCTGGGCAACGGTTGCAGTATGGCTGCTATTGAAAACGGGAAATGTGTAGATACCAGCATGGGGCTTGGTCCCCTGGATGGATTGATCATGGGAACCCGTTCCGGTAATATAGATGCCTCTGTAATTTTTCACTTAGTTAGCCAGTTAGGTTACGAAATTGAACAGGTGAGTAACCTGCTGAATAAAAAAAGCGGCATGCTTGGGTTAAGCGGCTTTAGTGATATGCGTGATATAAAAAAAGAAATTGATAACGGTAATGCAGAAGCGAAATTAGCTTATGAGATGTATGCCTACCGCATTCGTAAATTCATTGGATCTTACGCTGTTGTACTCAATGGCCTGGATGCCATCGTATTTACCGGGGGAGTAGGAGAAAATGATGCGCTCACCAGAAAAATGGTCACAGCCAATCTTGAATGGCTGGGCATTATACCAGATGAAGACAAAAATCAACTCCGCATGAATGGATTACATGAAATAAACGCTGTTGATTCAAAGGTGAAGATATTGGTGGTGCCAACCAATGAAGAACTTGAAATCGCAAGCCAGTGTTACCAGTTGTTAAATTGATCCCTTATGCCCTCAGTGTTGGATACCCTGTCAGATAACTACATTACTTAAAGGTGCCGGAGTAGTGTTCCCCGGTGCCAAAACATACACTTCAAATTAAAAAAATGCCTGCCTGTGAAGCCAGGCGTTTAAAAGAAATTCCATATTTTGCACCGGGTTTGTATGATGTGCATCCGCCTCATTCAGTTTCACTTTCACTTCCACTTTCCTTCAAATATTAATGGTTCAGTCAATGGCAATGAAACGCTAAATAGTTACCTTACAAAACATGCGCAGACTGCTTCAGAAAATATTCAGGCCCTTCTTTGTCAGGATGGCGGATCGGTTTGCTTCTGCCCCCAAGCAGGAAGATGTGTTTAAATCATTGTCGCGGTTACTAAAAATAATCACTACCCAAAACAGCAGCCGGGGTATCGTAGTTGATATAAATATCGCAACCGATCATTTTATTATCTTCAGTGACCAGCATAAGGGCAATAAAAACCGCGGTGATGATTTTAAAGACAATGAAGCCAACTATATAGCGGCACTAAAATTTTATCATACCCAGTCTTTTAACTTTATAAATTTAGGCGATGCAGAAGAGTTATGGAAATACAAGGCAGATAAAGTGATGCCCCGGTATGCCGATGCCTTACTGGCGGAAGCGAATTTCCAGGCCGGTAAAAAATACTTCCGCACTTTTGGCAATCACGATTTGCTTTGGAAAAATAAACTGGATGTGGCCCTGCATTTTAAACCCTTCTTCCAGATGCCGCTGCCTATTTACGAAGGGCTGGTTTTGAAGGCTACAATAAACAACGAGCCGATACAAATCTTTCTTACCCATGGTCACCAGGGGGATAAGATGAGTGATAACAATGCAATCAGCACCTGGCTGGTAGCACATATATGGGCGCCGGTGCAGCGATTCCTGGATATTAACATCAACACACCCTCCAATGACTTTTATCTTCGGGATAAACACAACCGGCTAATGTATGAATGGAGCAGCCGGAGGAATAACATGTTTTTGATTACTGGGCATACCCACAAGCCGGTATTTGCTTCAGGAAAATATTCACCGGAGGTTTCGCATACCATTAATACCGAAGAAAACAGGGCGGATATAAAACCAACTTATTTCAATACGGGTTGCTGCTGTTATAACGACGGGGATATTACCGGCATTGAAATAGCGGATGGATCTATCCGTCTTATTAAATGGTACCTGGTCAATAGTATTCCCCAACGGCTTGTATTGGAAGAAAGACGACTGGCAGATTTAATAAGCAAATCCCCTGCTCCGGCAGATGGAACTTAACGGGTTACTCTATTTACTATTTGATGGTATTTTAAAAAATTAAAACCGATCCAATTTCCGTGGCGCCCTGCCTGGTTTTGCATATTCATACCTGTCTACCAGGCCGGTTGTATAATATCCATCTATACCTAATGAGGCAACAGTTCCTGCTTTTTCAGCATCTATAAAACCATCTTTTTGCACAAGCCCTTCATTCAAAAAAACATGGGTAATGTTCCCGATCACCAAAAAGGTATTATTGTGGGAAATGGGAACAATTTCCACTAACTGTAATCCATATTGAATGTGACTTTCACCAACAAAGGGTGCCAGGAACCCTTCCTTAAATGAGGGGGTAAGCCCAACTGTTCCAAACTCATCTGTGTCCGATGCATATTTAGCGCTGGTTTGATGGGCTGCAGCTATAAATGAAGTATGGACATGATTGATAGTATAATGACCGGTTATCTTAATATTACTAATAGTGTGCGGTGCGGCTTCAACAGGCCGGTTAATAAAACCGATTAATGCCGGATCGGCCCCAATATGTACGATATTGCTAAAAATGGCCAGGTTTTTTTGTCCCTTTTCGTTTATGGTACCAATCAAACTCACTGGCTTATAGCCCTGCAGACTATTAATAAAATTGGTACGGTAAAAACGGTCCCAGCCCTTAATTTCGCTGATGGAAAAATATTGCATACCTGCATAATGCTTTGGAGGCAAAAAAGTTGATACGGGTTAACAGCTTTTGGGATGCGATTTGACATTTAATGAATTCTTTGCAGGGTTGGCAACCCTGCAAAACGAAGCAAGCTCGTTAATCGTCCCCATCTTCATCTTCATTCAACTTTATAAATGCCGCTCTTTTTGGCGCAGGCATTACCGCATGCAAGCCCCTTACCCCCTTCCAGATCACTTCACTGAATTCATTATCGGGTACCCTGTCTTCTTTTGAGAGGTCAAACTTTTCAGATCTTTCTGACAATTCATTCCAAACCGTATTTTTATCCGATAAGTTAATATTGGAGGGTAGGGCAGTGTAGCCGGAAAAGTTTGGCTGAGGGGTAAAACAACGCCACAAAGGTGTAGCCGCCGCATCGTACTGGCTCATGGGTGGTATGCCTAAAATAAGTTCTATCGTTCTCAAAATACCGGATGTTGTATAAGGTGTATGATCAACAAAATTTCTCTTAACATAAGGCCCCGCCAGGTAGGCAGGGCTGCGGTGTGCATCCACATGATCAGGGCCGTTTTGTGCGTCATCTTCCAATATAAAAACCACGCTTTCTTTCCATACCGGGCTCTTGCTCAAATAATCAACGAACATTCCCACTGCCAGGTCATTGTCGGCCACATGGGCAAAAGGCGTGGGGCGGCCAATAAGCATGCCTTCAGTATGATCGTTTATCAGCCGCAAAGTATTCAGTTGCGGTAAAGCATTGATGGCCACCAATGAGTCAAAATCTTTTTTCCATTGGCCTACCCTTGTGGTGTCCCTTACTGTTTCATCCCAACTTGTATAATACGTGCAGTAATGATTTTCCAGCACCGGTATATTGGGTTTATAATCATCCGCAAATTCGCCATAGGTACGGAAACTTATGCCCGCTTTTTTACAATGATCCCAAAGGAAGCCACCCTTATTATTGGCGATGGCCCGGTTGCCCTCCGCGTCATAACTACCCCCGCGACCGCCATAGCTGGATACCCAGGTCTTTTCAAGAAAATCGGTGGCATAGGCACCCAGGCTCCAGTTGTGCCCGTCGGCGCTTACTTCACCGTCAACATAAAAATTATCCAGCAACACAAAATCTTTTGCCAACTGGTGCTGATTAGGTGTAATGTTTTTCCCAAACAGCACAAGGCTGGTATCGCCATTCCCTTCGGGGACATCACCCAGTACCTGGTCGTAGGTGCGGTTTTCTTTTACAATGTAAAAGACATATTTGACAGGCGATGGACTGCCGGTTTTTTGAGGTATGGGGTTTCCGGCCTCACCGTTTGCCATCAGTTCTTTCTGTTTGCTGTAAGGCGTATTACGATATACCTGTTGTGAAAAAACGCTTAATTGTTTTTCATTGGGAACGGGAATGATGCTCATGGTACCCTTAAATAAACCACCAATATACTGTACCACTTTGGGCATCTCTTTATCACCGGCCTGGTAATTTACTTTTTGTTTTTTCTTCACCGGGTTTGGCCCTTCGGGATTGGCAAATGAGCTGAACCCCTTGCCGTTGGTAACCCATATTTTATTACCAATCAGTTTCACGCAGGTAGGGTACCAACCCACTGGTATAAAACCCTTCGATTTACTAAACCCCGGTTTGCTGACATCAAATACAGCCAGGCAATTATTATCCGCGTTGGCGATATACAGGGTTTTTTCATCGGCGCTTAGCGCGGCGCCATTGGTAGTGCTTCCGGAAGGCGCCCCGGGATACAGGGATGTGGTAAGTGTTTCTACAAGTCTTTTTTGTTTGGTATCAATTACGGAAACGGAATTATCGTTGGCATTGGTCACATATAAAAATGTCCCTTTTTTATCAAGGCATAATTCATTGGGGTTATCGCCTACCGCTATTTCACCAATGATAGCTTTTTGCTTGGTATCAAAGAGTACTACCTTATCGCAACCCCAGCAACTGATATACAGGGTATTTTTATCGGGCGATAAAATACAGGTATAAGCTTCCCCGGCCAGTTGATAGGTACCGGTGATTTTTTTTGAAGGGATATCGAAAACGTACAGCGAATTATTATCTTTTGTAACAACATATAATAATTGCGCAGCATCATCGATCTCTATACCGGCGGGAGCAATCTTATTCGGCCATTTATCACCCAGGATGAAACTATCCGCCAGGAGCAACTTTTTATTGTTTACTGAATATTTCAAAATGCGGTTATCATTTCCTCCGGCGGCAAATAAATATTTTTCATCCCTGCTGAATTTTAAACCTACCCAGCTCTTTGCTATAACAATATTGTCGGTAATTTTTTCCGTAGCTATATCTATCAATTGCAGGCTTTGGGTACTTTGGCCATTATTGGTAACGGCTAACAATTTTTGTGAAGCGCTAACAGCCATATTAAGGGGCAGATCGCCAAGGGGAAGGCTGGTGCCGGCAGGAGAAAGCTGCCACCCGTTGGGCAGGGTCATTATTTTTTGAGCATCAGCAATATAGCAGGTAATTACTAAAAAAATGCAGGCGGTAGACAGTTTTTTCATAATAATTATTTGTAGGATAAAGTTACAGCTACCCATTTTGATGGTATGGAAAGCAGGTTAAATTATTATGATTAAAAATGCCAGTTGGCGGATAATTTTATCCAGTTACCTACTCCGCAACTATTCATTTAAACCGGATTAGTTGATTAAACCCATCCATCCCGCTTCGCCATTCTTCAACAGTCAGGTAGTCGGATTGAAAACCCTGATCAAATTTTCATTCAATTTTTTTTTCTCAGTTCATACCCTCAATTTTGCATTAAAAATATTTATGGCCCTCCTGTTTGAACCCCTTACCATGAGAAGCATCCGGTTTAAAAACAGGATCGTTGTATCTCCCATGTGTGAATATTCCAGCGTGGACGGCTTCGCCAATGACTGGCACCTGGTACATCTGGGCAGCAGGGCAGTTGGTGGGGCCGGATTGGTAATTACCGAAGCAGCGGCCGTTTCGCCCGAAGGAAGGATCACACCGTATGATCTTGGCATCTGGAAAGATGAACATATCCCCTACCTGCAACGCATCAACGAATTTATTGTGGCACAAAATGCCCTACCCGGCATACAATTGGCACATGCAGGCAGAAAAGCAAGTCACCATAAACCATGGAAAGGCGGCAAGGCATTAACACCTGATGAAGGCGCCTGGCAAACCCTGGCGCCAGGTGCTGTTGCATTTACTGAAGGTGAGCCCCTGCCGAAGGAAATGGATGCCGCAGATATCCGGGAATTTATACTTGATTTTACCAATGCCGCTGAAAGAGCTGTCAGGGCCGGTTATAAAGTAATTGAAATACATGCTGCGCATGGCTATTTATTGAATGAATTTTTATCACCGCTCAGTAACCAGCGTACCGATGAATATGGAGGCTCGTTTGAAAACAGGGCGCGTTTACTAATTGAAATTACCCAGGCCACCCGTAAAGTAATGGGGGAAGAACTGCCATTATTTGTGCGTATATCCGCTACCGACTGGGTACCCGGTGGCTTTACTCCCGAAGACGCTGTAGAACTGGCCGCTATTTTAAAAAGCCAAAGTGTAGATTTAATTGATTGTTCTTCAGGCGGTAACTCACCGGCTCAAAAAATCCCGGTAGCGCCCATGTACCAGGTATCCTTCGCCGAAAAAATAAAAAAAGAAACAGGTATATTAACTGGGGCAGTAGGGTTAATCACTACCGCATCTCAAGCAGAGCGGATACTCGCTGATCAACAAGCCGATTTAATCATTTTAGCCCGGCAATTTTTACGCGACCCTTATTTCCCTTTTCATGCCGCAAAAGAATTGGGCGAAGATATTGAATGGCCGCCCCAGTATGACAGAGCAAAGAGATAAAAAAAACAGCTATAAAAAGTAAAGGCCGCTAATCTTTTCTTTTCCAGGTAATTTTTTTTCCAAATCCCAGGGTACTGTCGGTCATCTTAATGTGGCTGATTTGAATAGTCCAGATTTCACCAGGTATCGCCAGGCCCATGGGGTGCTTTTTGTGGTAATTTACAGAAGCCTGTTCCGCCAATGGATGATCCGCATCCAAAGCCACCCCTTCAAATTGTACGCCTTTCACGAGCAGGGCGTTTAGTTTATCGGGTAAGATTGCGCCGGCGATCACCGGATTTATTTTCATCAGTGCAGCATGACGGGAATCTTCCGATGATTTAAAATAAAGCAACCCTTCTTCCAGTTTAAGGGCATAGAAACAACTGAAACACCATGGCTTAGCCTGCTCATCAACACAGCAAATAGTGGCACAGGTTTGTTTTTGCAAAAAACGGGTGATGATTTTGTTCATAATACTTTAATAATTTTTACCGGGCAGGCCCTGGTTACTTCCTGGGTAAGTTGTTGAATGGCATTACTGACAGATAACACAAACAAATCTTTCTTTGCAATGGATTTCAACAAATTTGCTTTGCCATCCTTTTTTGACATTCGCCAGAGTTCCGGCTGCAGTTCAAAACAAATACCACAACCAATACATTTTTTCCGATAGTGAATGATCTTACCCATTTGCCCTTTCCACAATTTTATAGAGTTTATCACCTACGGCAACTTTTGCGCCCACAGGAAAAGTTATTTTATCACCTTTTACTGCAATCCCGCTTTTTACACCGTTTACCGTCAGTGTTTCCATTTTCTCTTTTGCCATGCCGATAGCAGCGCTGGTAATTATCAAAGTATCACCGGTTTTTACAGACCCTGATTCAATAGTAAACTCGCCGATTTTAATATTGGGATAATACTTACTGCCTTTACCAATATAGATTTTTCTTTCCGTTGCAACAGAACCCGGTTGCGATGCCCACTCACCCATCTTATGTCCAAGGTAGTAACCATTCCAGAATCCCCGGTTATAAACTGTTGATAAGCGTTTCAGCCACTCCGCAATTTTGTTACGGGTATAGCTATTATTTTCAATGGCCTCCAAAGCTTCCCTGTAGCATTTCGTTACTGTATACACATAATCGGCCCCTTTACTTCTTCCTTCTATTTTCAACACATCTGTTCCGCTGTTAACCAGTTCAGGGAGTATATCGATTGTACACAGATCTTTTGGCGACATGATATATTCATTGTCTACCTGCAACACTTCATTGGTTTCTGTATCCGTTACCGTATAAGGGCGGCGGCAGTTCTGGGTACAGGCGCCGCGGTTAGCGGAAGCATTCTGTGCATGTAAACTCAAATAACATTTGCCCGATATAGCCATGCACAACGCGCCATGCACAAAAAGCTCAATCTTCATTAACTCACCGGATACCCCTTTGATCTTTTTTCTTTTGATCTCCTTAATGATCTCCGCTACCTGTTTCAATGTAAGCTCCCTGGCCAGTACAACCACATCTGCAAAACCCGAATAAAACCGCACGGCTTCCATATTGCATACATTGGCCTGTGTAGAAATATGAAGGGGTATGTTTAGTCGGTTGCAATGGGCTATTACCGCAAAGTCTGAAGCGATGACAGCATCAATTGCATATTTTTTCACTTCCTTTAAAATTCTGCGCAGCAATTGGATATCGTGATTATACATTACCGTATTGAGGGTAATGTACGATTTGATTGCATTTGCCCTGCAAACAGCGGCAATTTGTTTTATATCAGTTAATGCAAAAGTGTTGACCGACCTGGCCCGCATATTCAATTGCTCTACCCCAAAATAAACGGCATCGGCCCCAGCGTTGATAGCTGCCTGTAAACATTCAAACGAACCCGCTGGAGCTAACAATTCAATCTTTCTCTCTTTCATGATAATAAAAATTTTCGTAAAATTGTGCTTTACGAACAATTCTCCGCAGCAGAAACCGGCCGTCAATCATTAAAAGAAATAACTTTTCCCCTGACGTAAGTTTTGCGCACCGGCTGTTGCAGCTTGCTCCCCATACCTGCAATACATGACACTTGTCCCTTTGCTTTACCTGCAGTTGGCACGGAAAGATAATCGGGCATTTGTACAACATTGGGCCAGGAACACAATAAGGGGTTTTTATTATTGATTAAATTCCGTATCACAAAAAATGTTCGATGGATATGCACTTTCAGCAATACTAAAAAAAATTGCAGGCGCCAGAAGCTACGTATTTTAATATTAAGTGCTAGTCGCTGTATAGTTTTAAATGAGTGGATGATTTTGTTCATCGCAGATCCTGTAAAAAATGCCTGGCTTTTAGGGATCGGACAGGCATACAATAAAATTATTTTAGCCATAATGCAACATTATTATGTAAAAATAATAAATAAAGATAACTTTGTCCTTATTTATTTTTTATTAAAAACAACAGGGAAGATAAAATGCATTGCCTTTTGCCCTGGCGGAAATCCTGCAAGATTGCCCTTGTTGAGCTAAAAAACTGCGGACCGGTTTTCAGTTCAGTATTCATTATCATACCAATTAAAGTTCATGTTAACCCTCACTAAAATTTTTCATTTCGAAATGGCCCATGCCATTCATGGTTATCCCGGCAGTTGCAAAAATATCCATGGACATTCCTATGAATTGCATGTAACCGTAACAGCGGGGAAGGAAAGCCGGCACTATATACCCGCACCGGGTTTTATATTAGACTTTAAGGAATTGAAGCAAATTGTGACTTCTGCTATAATTCAAACATTTGATCACCGGCTCCTGCTATCGCGTTCATACCTGCTTGGCAACCCGGCCATTAAATCACAAGAAAACTTAGTTACCTGGGAAGCAGAACCCACTGCGGAAAACCTCCTGGTCTATATGAAGGAAACCCTCTTTGAAAAGCTTTCGGAAAAAGTAAAACTGGTTAAATTAAAATTATATGAAACAAAAGATTCGTATGCTGAATGGACGAATGATGATAGTTTTATCCGATAATAGCAAGGTGAAGGATCGGTTTCGCAATGGTTAAAAACCGACCATTCACCACCCGCAATTCACCTAACAGTCGTTTACTTTTTAAATGAATATCCATGTTTTCGAAAGCAACGGAATATGCGCTCAGGGCGACTATTTATATAGCCCAAAAAAGTACAGAAGAAAAAAAAGTCAGTATTGATGAAATTTCGAAAGCCATTGATTCCCCACAGTCTTTTACAGCTAAAATATTACAGGCGCTTACTAAGGATAACCGGGTGGTAAGTTCTGTTCGCGGGCCTAATGGGGGATTTTTTCTTACCGGGAAAGCGAAAAAACTTCCTGTCCGTTCTGTCCTGCAGGCGATGGGAGAGGATGAAGTACTGGAAAAATGCGTACTGGGATTAAAGCAGTGCTCAGAAGTTCAGCCATGCCCGATGCATGCACAATACAAGTCAATTAAACAACAATTGATAAAACTTTTTGTAACAAAAACTATCGGGCAACTGGCTGCAGACATAAAAGAGGGTGCAGTGTTTATCAACAATATTAAAAGGTAATCATACAGGGTTACCCATTGTTTTTGGCCAATAAAAGGCGTGCAGCAGGTATTATCAACCCGGTCACCAGTATCTGTAACAAATATAATTTTGATTGTTTGCAAACAACAAGCCACCGGCATTATTCCACCACGCCCTCTTTAATTTCTGTCCACAACTCATGATAGCATTTTGCAGCATAACTACTACGGGCAAATTCTTCTATCGGTTGACGATGGATGCCCATCTTTTCCACATCTGACAAGTAGGGTATATAGTTTTGGAAGAACTTTTTATCTTTAAATAAATGCTCCATTATTTCATTATGCATATTCTTCCGAAGGTCGGCCATAGTAAAAAAACACATCATTTTACTGCTGTCCAATTCCTTTTCCTTAAAATAATCTTTCACCATATTATACGTACGAATGGATAAGGTGGTGGGAATGACGGGCATTAACACTACATCGGATGCATTAAAAATATTTTCACTCAGCGCACTAAATCCCGGGGGGCAGTCAATAAAAATAAAATCATATTCTTCCTCAAATTGTTTTAATATGCTTTTTAGCCTGTTCTTGTTCCCCCGCATTTCTTCCAGCATTATATCAAAACTCTTGGCCGATGCATCCGCGGGTATGATCTCCAGATTTTCATAATTAGTGGCCATAATTGCGGCTTCCAGGTTGGCATCTTTACCGATCAGTTTCTTTATACCCGGTGCGTCTTTAGGCTTTATCTTATAGTAAAACGTGGTGGAGCCCTGGGGATCAATATCCCACAACAAGGTTTTAAAACCATCCTTTGCGGCTAAATAGGCAAAGTTTACACAACTGGCCGTTTTACCTACGCCACCTTTCAGGTTATAAAGTGCTACTGTTATCATAGATTCAAAAATTTGTTTATTAACTGATGGATGCGAAAGATAGTGAATTATTTAAAAAAGTAAGACTGTTCCCTGTTGATTTGGAATTTATTTTCCCGGTTGTTTGTTTTAGCCGCTGTTACTTAGCATCTCTGGGAAAATGATTGACGCCTGCAATTCATGATTTGTACAACAACTGTTTTATTTTTGTTATCCGTCTTAACTTTCTAAATGTAATTAACCGCGCCGGTAAATTGAACAATATCCGAAACGGAATCAATGAAGCCGGTAGCCCTGATAAAAAACTGGTGCAATGAAAATCGAAATTATAAAAGGAGATATTACCAGCATTGAAGCAGACGCGATCGTAAATGCAGCCAACACTTCATTGCTTGGCGGCGGAGGCGTGGATGGGGCTATTCATCGGAAAGGAGGAAAAGCTATCCTTGACGAATGCATGGCAATCAGGAATAAACAGGGCGGCTGTAAAACCGGAGACGCCGTAATTACCACGGGTGGTAATTTGCCTTCAAAATACGTGATTCATGCCGTTGGCCCGGTGTGGAATGGAGGAAATAATAAGGAGCCGGAATTATTAGCCAACTGTTACCGTAATTCCCTTGCTATCGCTCTTGAAAAAAATATAAAAACCATTGCATTTCCCAATATCAGTACCGGCATTTATCATTTTCCAAAAGATAGAGCGGCTGAAATAGCTATTCAAACTGTGGGGGATTTTGAAAGCATTGATTCTTTTGAAAGAATCATATTTGTTTGTTTTGATAATGAGAATTATGAGATTTATATAAAATTAAACCATGAGCGATTCGCGATATAATAACAATAACATGGATATTTCAAATTTAACCCGAAACCTCACACCAAAGGTTATGGTTCCTCAACGATTAATTTTAAGCGGGCAGCTAATATTCCTTATATTTTAGTAAAGCCCAACCATTGAAGAAGCTCTTGTATTTGCAATAATCCATTTTGTTTTCGCAAAAAGATACGGACATATGAACAGAACACTTGTAATTGGAGATATTCACGGTGCCTTCAGGGCTTTGCAGCAAATCATGGAAAGAGCGGAAGTGACTGTAAACGACCAATTGGTATTTTTAGGTGATTATGTAGACGGGTGGAGCCAGTCGTTTGAAGTAATCCAATACCTGATTAACCTGGAGAAAAAAATGAATTGCATTTTTATAAAAGGAAATCACGATCTGTGGTGCCAGCTCTGGCTTGAAAAAAAGTTTGATAATGAAGCCTGGTTACTCAAGGGGGGAAGGGCCACCGTTACAAGTTACCAGCACCATAGCAAAATGGAAAAATCAAACCACCTGCTTTTTTTTCAACGCATGCAGGATTTTTATATTGATGATAACAACCGCCTGTTTATTCATGCGGGTTTTTCATCACTGCAGGGGCCTGTTAAAGAGCAATACAGCAGTAATTATAGTTTGGATCGTACGCTATGGGAAATGGCTTTGTGTATGGACAAAGGGATAAAAAAAGACAATCTGTTGTACCCGAAAAGATTAAAATTATTCAGTGAAATATTTATCGGCCATACACCTACTTCAAAATATGGTTGTTTTGAACCCATGAACGCCATAAACGTGTGGAACTTAGACACTGGTGCAGCATTTAATGGCAGACTTTCTATCCTGGATGTTCAAAGCAAACAATTCTGGCAAAGTGATACCGTCCAAAATTTATACCCCGGCGAAACCGGGAGGAACAGGAATTGAACAGTATACAAACATTATGATTAAATCATTAGAAAAAATATACAGGGCCCGTGTATCCTGCTTTGGTGAACTGCCAGAGCAGAAGGAATTTGACATACAGCCCAAAATTCAATGCTGATTACCCATACCCTTTGTACAATATAAAGTCTTGTAATCACCTAACATGACCCTATCCAACTATCCCTTCATCGCCTCCAACTCCTTCTGCATTCTGAACATTTCATCTCTCAACCTTGCGGCTTCCATAAAATCCAAATCCCTCGCGGCTTTTTCCATTTCCTTTTTTGTTTTAGCAATTGCTTTTTCTATTTGCGGAATGGTTTTGTACACTTCCTGTTCTTCAGCGGCGGCGGTTACGATATCCTGATCGGCCGCAATAGAATAAGGGTTGGATGGATCGTACCCCTTTACGTCTAATACAGATCCCTGGGCGAAGATCTGCTCTTTGCTTTTTATAATGGTTGTTGGCGTTATGCCGTGCTCGATATTGTAGGCTATTTGTTTTTCTCTTCGCCGACTGGTTTCATCAATGGTTTTTTGCATGCTCTCTGTCATCTTATCCGCATAAAATATTACCAAACCGTCTACATTACGGGCAGCCCTGCCTGCAGTTTGGGTAAGACTTCTTTCATTGCGCAAAAACCCTTCCTTATCGGCGTCTAAAATGGCTACCAACGATACTTCCGGCAAATCCAAACCCTCTCTCAACAGGTTTACGCCTACCAGCACATCGATAATACCGAGGCGCAGTTCCCGTAAAATTTCTATTCTTTCCAGGGTATCCACATCACTGTGTATGTATTTGCTTTTTACATTAATGCGGTGCAGGTATTTATCCATTTCTTCTGCCATTCGTTTGGTGAGCGTGGTTACCAATACCCGGTCGCCCATCGTAATTCGTTTATCGATCTCATCAAGCAGGTCATCTATCTGGTTAACGGAGGGGCGTACCTCAATTGGGGGATCAAGTAATCCCGTTGGTCTCACCACCTGTTCCACCACTACCCCGCCGGTCTTCTCCAGTTCGAAATCCCCGGGTGTGGCGCTTACAAAAATGGTTTGATTGACCATGTTCTCAAACTCATGGAAATTGAGCGGCCGGTTATCTAACGCACTGGGTAAACGAAAACCATAATCCACCAGTACAAGCTTCCTGCTCCGGTCACCGCCATACATCCCGCTAACCTGGGGGATGGTCTGGTGGCTTTCATCAATAACGCAGATAAAATCTTTGGGAAAATAATCAAGCAGGCAAAATGGCCTGGTGCCCGGCTTTCTCCTGTCAAAAAACCTTGAGTAATTTTCAATACCATTGCAATAGCCAAGCTCCCGGATCATTTCCAGGTCATAATTTACCCTTTCATTTAATCGTTGTGCTTCAATAAATTTTCCGCTGCTTTTAAAATAATCCACCTGGGCCGCGGTTTCGTCCTGTATCTCATAAATCACCTGCTGCATAATATCCTTTGGCGCCAGGTACAAATTGGCGGGGAAGATGGCTGCATTGTCTACTAACCCAATACGCTTGCTGGTCGTAAGTTCCAGCGTTTCAATGGTCTCAATTTCATCACCATAAAAAGTGATGCGGTAGCCAAAATCCACATATGGCAAATTAATATCCACGGTATCGCCTTTTACCCTGAAGGTTCCCCTGGTAAAATCGCCCTGGGAACGGCTGTACAAACTATTTACCAGTGAATGTAAAAATCCCTGGCGCGAAATGACCTGTCCTTTCTGGATCCTAACAATACCATTTTCAAACTCAGTAGGGTTGCCCATTCCATAAATACAACTTACGCTTGCCACGACAATGATATCCCTGCGGCCACTTAATAACTGTGCCGTTGCCTGTAACCTTAGTTTATCCAATTCCTCATTTATACTTAAGTCTTTTTCGATATAAGTATTGCTAACAGGCATATACGCTTCCGGTTGATAGTAGTCATAGTAACTTACAAAATAGCCTACGGCATTATCAGGAAAAAATTGTTTGAATTCGCCATACAACTGCGCTACCAGCGTTTTATTGTGGGTAAGCACCAATGTGGGCCGTTGCACATTTTGAATAACATTGGCGATGGTAAAGGTTTTGCCGCTGCCGGTTACACCAAGCAGCGCCTGGTACTGCTCCCCTTCCAGGATGCCTTCGGTCAATTTGAGGATCGCATCAGGCTGATCGCCTGCAGGTGCGTATGCTGATTGAAGATTAAAAGGCACTTATAATGATTTTATGCAAATTAGTTCATCCCTGCAAAATTCTCACACCACATTTTTCAATTTTCACAGTAGCACAGTCGTCTCCTTGTCCAGCGCATGTTTACGGATCAGCCAGGCAATGGTAAAAGAAGGTATAGCATCCGTTAATGGAATAACTTCTTCAAGGAAATTCAATACCCCTCCAACAAGTCCCAACCTGCCACCAAACAGTTTATTAAAAATTAACGCCGATATGGGTGCCCATACTATATCAGAAATTTCGGCCAAAAATGGAAATGCATAACTGGCCATACCAATCAGATCCATTACAATACAGATAGCAATATTGGGAAGTACTAATTTTCCTGTTTTCATATGGTGAAACACTGGTGAGGAGCAAAATTAAAAAAAATCTGGGTTTGCCAGCAAAATACCGGGAATAATAATACCAATTGATGATCAAATCCAACTATAAATGCCATCACTAAATTTGGGGGTTTTAAGCCGCGTTTCAAATAGAGGATACGTGTCCTGAAATAATTAGAAAAATCGTGGGTACTGTTCTTTTATCACCTGGTTTAATAGTTTATGTATAAAAAAGTCAGGATGCTTTACTTTTGCACGAAAGCGCCTGTCACAAATGTCCACCCCCGAACTTCAGTTAGCCATAGAAAAAATTAAATTCGAAGCCTTATTTGACTATGCTTCACTTGGGATATTGCTGGTCAATCAACAAGGGGAAATTATACTTGCAAACAGTTTCCTGCTTACTCAATTTGGATATGAAAATGCCAACGAACTGATCGGCAAAAAAATGGAGCTTTTAATACCCAGTCGCTTTCACCCCACCCATGTGGGAGATAGAGATAGATATATAGCAAAGCCACAACCAAGACCCATGGGTTTAGGGATGGATTTGTATGCTTCAAAAAAAGACGGTTCAGAATTTCCGGTAGAAGTGAGTTTAAGCAATTACCAGGGAGATGGGGAATCTTTTGTAATTGCGTTTGTAAGCGATATCACCAAAAGAAAAGAAATAGAGAACGCGACCATCCGGCAAAAAGAGCAACTGGCCCTCATCAACAAACGGGTAGAAGAATTCAATAATGACCTTGAACAACAGGTTGCATTAAGAACCAGTCAATTGCAGGAAACACTCACTGCATTGGAAATTTCAAAGGAAGAATTGCAAAAGGCGCTTAGCAAAGAAAAAATACTCAGCGATCTCAAAAGCAGGTTTGTTTCGATGGCTTCTCACGAGTTTCGGACCCCATTGAGTACTATACTTTCGTCCGCATCCTTAGTAGCAAAATATATAAGGGAAGAAGAGCAGAATAAAAGGGATAAACATATCAACCGCATCAAATCAGCGGTAAATAACCTGACTGGTATTTTAGATGATTTTTTATCTATCGGCAAAATAGAAGATGGTAAATTAATTGCCCATTTGTCTTTGTTCAATATCAGGGAATTAATTACTACAGTTTGTAATGAACTGGCAGGGATCGTTAAACCGGGGCAGCGAATTACGTATCATCACCAGGGCGCACAAATGGTGAAGCTTGACCCTTCCCTGTTTCGCAATGTGATAATTAATTTGCTATCCAATGCCATTAAGTTCTCCCCGGAAAATGGCAGGATAGAAGTAAACAGTGAATTAAATGACACGAATATTTTGCTGACGGTTAAAGATTGTGGTATCGGTATTTCCGACGCTGATAAAGATCATTTATTTGAACGTTTTTTCAGGGGGGCCAATGTAACCAATATACAGGGCACCGGTTTAGGATTACATATTGTGCAAAAACATGTGGAATTGATGAAGGGCAATATTAAATTTAAAAGCGAGCTGGAAAAAGGCACATCCTTTACCATTAGTTTTGAAAGCAATGCCGCAAATATGCTATAACTATTTATCTTGCAATTATTAAATGGTATTTTATGCAACGTGTTTTACTGATTGAAGATAATGACGAAATAAGGGAGAATACCGCTGAGATCCTTGAACTGGCCAATTACAAAGTGGATACCGCCCCGAATGGTAAATTAGGCGTGGAAATGGCGTTGGATTGTAAGCCAGACCTGATTATATGCGATGTAATGATGCCGGTATTAGATGGCTATGGTGTATTGCATTTGTTGCATAAAAATGAAACATTGAGAAATATTCCGTTTATTTTTTTGACCGCCAAAGCAGAACGGGGCGATTTTAGAAAAGGAATGGAAATGGGTGCGGATGATTATATTACCAAACCATTTAGTGATATTGAATTATTAACAGCCATCGAAAGCAGGCTTAAAAAATCCGCGCTGTTACAAAAGAACCTCGATGCAGCGACTTCACAGCAATTACCGGAGGAAGCAGGCAATTTAAAAGCATTGCAGGAGCTGGTCGAAAACAGTGCTGTAAATCTTTACAAAAAGAAACAATTGATCTACGCCGAAGGTAATCACCCCTTAAGGTTATTTTACATACAAAAAGGGAAAGTAAAAACCTATAAAACAAATGATGACGGCAAAGAGTTAACCGTGGGTCTTTTTGGCGAAGGCGATTATGTTGGTTATACGGCTATACTGGAGGGTACGGTGTACAAAGAAACTACTGAAGC
Source organism: Ferruginibacter sp. (assembly GCA_014379625.1). Lineage (GTDB taxonomy): Bacteria > Bacteroidota > Bacteroidia > Chitinophagales > Chitinophagaceae > Ferruginibacter. The sequence goes on from JACMLJ010000095.1 coordinate 299,861, forward strand.
TATAGAAGATACAAAGCTGGCCATCATTGCAAAAGAGGATTTTGAAAAATTACTGCGAACCAACAAGGAAGTAGCACAACAATTTATCCAACTGCTGGCCCAGAGCGTTACCGAGCGGGAAAGGCAACTGGTGGGAATCGCATACAATTCATTACGCAAACGGGTAGCCGAAGCCCTGGTATTGTTGCAAAAAAAATATACCAAAGATGATGAAGGCAAATTTTCCATTCATATTTCACGCGAAGACCTGGCCCATATCGCCGGCACCGCCACAGAATCAATCATACGGACTTTAAGCGATTTTAAAAGTGAAAAACTAATTGATATCAAAGAAGGTTCAATTATTATCCTGGATGAAAAAAGACTGGGTGCATTATTGAATTAGCCTGGCTGATTTATCAGCAATCATACTATTGACCGCAGTAGGTATTGAATTGATTTTTCAAAATGGAGAATTCTTTTTCAAGATTGGACATTTCATTGCGTAGTTTTTCCTGCAGTTTGCAGGTTGCATAATCCGGAATGGTTTTTTTTGTAATTGCCAGCTGCAGGTTTAGTTCCTGTCCCTTAATATCATTCGCAATATCCAGTATATACTCATCTTTCAGTATAAAATTATTTTGGAATTGCTCGGCAGTAGCAATAAATAAATTATCCGTCTCCCTGTCCACAACTTCGCTCAGCCTTGTTTTTAGAAAGCTGTTTTCCCGGATAAAAAAATCAAGCAAAAGTTTCCAGCTTACATTTTCATGTAAAAATTGCGCGGCTTTAGTAGAACCGGTCATTAGTTGCTCCTTATTTATTATTGCGTTTAACAATTTTTATGTATTAAAGCTTTTGCGTTGTTGTTTGAACCACCGGTTGGCAATGCTGCACTTCCGGTGTATTATTATTTTTCTCAGGACTAACATACGGTATGCCAAGGCCCATTCCCCTTACAATCAGCAGGCAGGCCACCATTACCATCATAACCGGGTAAGCGCTCCTTATTTTTTGCACCTGCCAACAAGCATAAAAAAAACGATACCCGTGCCGGAGTCAAGCCATCCTGCGCCCTTGCCGGTAATGATCTCGTAATAGCTCCTTCCGAAAGTCACGATTATGGCCAATGCGATGGGGGCATCAATATTTAAAAACTTTTGCCTCAGTCCCTTCCACGCTGCTATAAAAATTGTGGAGGAGCTAAAAAACAATACCGGTAATGATAAAACAAAGTTTAACCATATAAAGGTTGACTTTAGACCCGACTGCTCAATATTGCCGGATGAAAAATATTCAGGGAAGCTGAGCATCATAATATTGGAAAAACAAAAACCAGCTACGCCAATCTGATAGATTTGTTTTTTATTAAAACTGCCCGCCTTTTTTTCCGTACTGTCCCTTAAACTGATAGTTGGTTCGTAACCAATAAAAGCCAATAGTTCCACCACTTTGCGCAACGAAATTTTCGTTGGATCAAAAACGATAAACACCTCTTTACGTTGAAAATTGGTTTGGGATTTTATAATGCCCGGTTCAATCCGGTGCAGGTTCTCCAACAAAAAAACGCAGGAGGAGCAGTGCATTTGCGGTAAACTGAAGGTCAGATTGGTTTGGGTACTGCTGTTAAACTGTACAAGCTTTTCCAACGTTGCCGGATCGTCAAGGTAAGCAAACCGTTCACTGATAAATTTACCCCTTGCTTTTATGCCCGGATTTTTATCAAAATTATAATAGGTACAGAGATTGTTTTCGCTCAGCAAAAGGTACACCTGCCTGCAGCCTTCGCAACAAAATTGCCTGCTATCCATTTCAATGATGTCATCACATTGCTCTCCGCAATGATAGCAGGTTACCGGCATAGGATTATCTTATTAAATTGGTGAATTGGTTTAAGAGGTAAGCACTGACAAAGTTGTGGCAACCCTTTTTTTAAATGGATGACCATCGTCAAAAAAATGTATGATCGTAATCAGTAACCGAACCTTTGCTGTATAATTTGCCGTGATTGGCTTGTTGCGGCTTGCATACTATGTATTATAAAAAAGAAGTATCTATAGCATGCCTAATAAAAAACAGCTTATTGTATCTCAAAACCTGTTTAACCAAATAAAAATGAGCATTTCAAAAGGAGTTTGAATAAGCAGCTTAAATAAACACCAGGTAATTTTGACCCTGCCAATCAGCGTTCCGATCCGGTATCCGGCAACATGTATCCGGAATCTCCGGCCTTTGAAAGCGGGCATGGGTCAATGTTTATTTACATTTAACCTTGCGGTACGGCTGAATTAGCGTACTTTCGCACATCAAAAAACAGCCTGCGGCGTAGATTATTAGCTATCAACCAATTGGTACGCTCATCGTAACAGCTAAGGCAAAAAGCTATTTAAATAATGAATATAAGAAACGTCGCCATCATTGCACACGTTGATCATGGCAAAACCACATTGGTAGACAAGATACTGCACAGTACCAATATCTTTCGCGACAACCAGGAAACCGGTGAACTCATAATGGATAACAACGACCTTGAAAGAGAAAGGGGCATTACCATTTTCAGTAAAAATGTATCTGTCCTGTATAAAGGCATAAAGATTAATGTGATTGATACACCTGGCCATAGTGATTTTGGCGGAGAAGTGGAAAGGGTATTAAAAATGGCGGATGGCGTGTTATTGCTGGTAGATGCTTTTGAAGGTCCCATGCCACAAACGCGTTTCGTATTGCAAAAAGCATTGCATTTAGGGTTACACCCGATTGTAGTTATTAATAAGGTTGATAAGCCAAACTGCCGCCCCGATGAAGTGCATGACGCGGTTTTTGAATTGTTTTTTAACCTGGATGCGACAGAGGAGCAATTGGATTTCCCAACTATTTATGGAAGCAGCAAGAATGGCTGGATGAATACTACCCTTACAGAAACGGACAATATTTTCCCCCTGTTAGATGCTATTTTAGAATTTGTGCCCGAACCAAAAGTAAATGAAGGCACCACTCAGATGCAGATCACTTCATTGGATTATTCTTCTTTCCTGGGTAGGATCGCGGTAGGTAAGATCGCCCGTGGTACGGTCAAAGAGGGACAGCAGGTTGCATTGGTGCAGGCAGATGGCGGCATAAAGAAAATGAAGGTAAAAGAACTCTACACATTTGAGGCGCTCGGTAAAAAGAAAGCCACCCAGGTAAGTGCGGGTGATATTTGCGCTATTGTTGGTTTAGATGAATTTAATATCGGTGATACCCTTTGTGATGTGGATTTTCCGGAAGCATTGCCGGTGATTAGTGTGGATGAACCAACCATGAGTATGATGTTCAGCATTAACAACTCGCCGTTTTTTGGCAGGGATGGAAAATTTGTAACCTCCAGGCATTTAAAAGACCGGTTAATGAAGGAAACTGAAAAAAACCTGGCGCTCCGGGTAGAAGATACGGATAGTGCTGATCGTTTTTTAGTGTTCGGCAGGGGTATTTTGCACCTCGGTATCCTGATAGAAACAATGAGAAGGGAAGGGTTTGAACTAACAGTGGGTAACCCGCAGGTATTGGTGAAGGAAATTGATGGAAAAAAAAGTGAGCCTTATGAAAACCTGGTGGTAGATGTGCCGGCGGAATACAGCGGTAAGGTAATTGATATGGTTACCCAGCGCAAAGGCGAAATGCTGGTTATGGAAAGCAAGGGTGAAATGCAACATTTAGAATTTGATATCCCTTCAAGAGGTTTGATCGGGTTGCGTAGCAGTATGCTAACCGGCACTGCGGGCGAAGCGGTAATGGCCCATCGGTTTACCGATTACCGGCCCTGGAAAGGACCTATTCCCGGAAGAAGCAATGGTGTTTTGTTATCCAGGACTATGGAAAAAACAACCGCCTATTCAATTGATAAACTGCAGGACAGGGGAAGGTTTTTTGTTGACCCCGGTGAAGAAGTTTACGTAGGACAGGTGATTGCTGAGCACATTAAGCCCGGTGATTTAAATGTAAACGCCACAGATCCTAAAAAATTAACCAATCACCGCGCCAGTGGTAGTGATGATGCAACCCGTGCGGCGCCTAAGATTTTAATGACTTTGGAAGAATGCATGGAATACATCCAGCAGGATGAATGCATTGAAGTAACGCCAAAGTCTATACGCATGCGCAAGGTTATTTTAAATGAAGATGAGCGCAAGCGGGTCTCCAAATCAATGGGACAGGAAGCATAAAAAAAACATATATAAATGGAATCCCTCGTTTTAACGGGGGATTTTTTATGAGCTTATTATTAGTATCCTGCTATATCTTCGGTTTAAGTATTTTTTTGTACCGGGCATTTATATTTCAATTAAGCATTCTTGCGTCGCACTCGTGTACCGAAGTACTTTAAGGAGCTTTTTTCACGCTCCGGAGAAAACTGTTTAATATTATTTGTATTTCCGGGCACTTTACGTATTAAACTATGCTTAAAATTATCCCCCGCTTTTCAAAATAATTTTTAGATATTCGTATTGTATGGAACATCTCATCCAACTTAGTAAAGATAAAATACTTAAGAAAATAATCCTTCTGCAGCAGCCTTTTGTATTGCAGAAAAGGAACGATGTGTACCTGCATTTGTGCAGTTCTATCATGAGCCAGCAATTAAATACAAAAGTAGCCGCGGTTATTTACAGCAGGTTTTTAAATTTATATGAAAGCAAAAAGCCTTCTCCGAAACAAATAGCGGAAACCCCCATCGAGACACTGCGAAGCATCGGGCTTAGCTACGCCAAGGTGAATTATGTACAGAATGTTTGCAGGTTTTTTATAGAAGAGAAGATCACCGATTCAAAATTAAATAAACTTACCAATGAAGAACTCATACAATACCTGTCTCAAATAAAAGGGGTTGGGCAGTGGACCGTGGAAATGATCCTGATGTTTACCCTGGGCAGGGAAGATGTATTTGCATTGGATGACCTGGGCATACAAAACAGCATTAAGAAATTGTATAAACTGGAACACCTCGATAAAAAGGAATTGAAAGAAAAAATGCTGCAGCTATCACAAAAATGGAAACCATACAGAACCTATGCCTGCAGGTACTTATGGGGATGGAAGGATGATACGCCAAAAGTTTGATCGAATTTACCCTTTAGAAAGATCTAAACTTTATATCCGGGATATCCACTATCTCTTCCAGATATTTTTTATCCGTTTCATCAAACAACGCTAACAATTCACTGTCTGCATCCAGTACCGCCACCACTTCCTTATCACGGATAATGGGAACTACTATTTCGGACCTTGATAAACTGCTGCAGGCAATATGGCCCGGGAATTTTTCTACATCTGGTACAATCAAAGTTTGCGCCTGTACCCAGGATGCCCCGCAAACACCCCTGCCTTTTCGGATACGCGTACACGCTACCGGTCCCTGGAATGGGCCCAATACCAATTCATCATTTTTTACCAAGTAAAACCCAACCCATAGCCAGCCGAATTGTTCTTTTAATGCAGCAGCAATATTTGCCAGGTTAGCCACCAGGTCTGGTTCGCCTTCAATTAATGCTTTAATTTGCGGGATCAGGGATTGGTATATGTCAACTTTATTGCCCTGTATAATGGTTAAGTCTTCCGACATAGTTTAGTGGTATTAGTGAGGGGTCAATAGTGAATGGTGAAATTTGGATCACTGATCATTCAATGTCGTTTGGTTCAGATCTTTTTTGCTTTTTCTGGCCCCAACTTAATTCTCTCCAGGGAAGGGCTTAACTAACGACATAGATAAACCATCGCCCGTTGACGATTTTAAAAAATCTTTTTAAAGAAGTCCTTCATATCCTTCCAGGACTGCTTGTCTGCGGCTTCATTGTATTCAACAGCCATACTAAATTTTTTACCGGTTGCTGTTGCTTCAGGATTTGAAAAAGCATGCAATGCCCCTTCGTATGATTTAAAGGTATAGGGCACTTTCATTGCATCCAGGTTATCCCTGAAATTCTTTATCTCCTCGGCACTTATAAATTTATCCGCAGCGCCATGGCAAACCAAAATTGCCGCCCTCGTTGTTCCTGGACTAGCCGGCACACCGGCAAGGCCCCCGTGGAAACTTACCACCCCTTTAAAATCCATCCCTAATTTAGCGGCATTCAATACCATTGATCCGCCAAAACAATAGCCAATAGCGGCCATTTTCTTTGCATCGGCCTGGGGATAAGACCGGATTTTTTTTACTGCGGCTTCAATTCTTGATTTTCCCAGTTGGGGATCTTTATAAAATGGAGTGGCATAGGCCTGTGCATCGGCAGGGTTGCCGGCAATTTTTCCATCACCATACATATCGGCCGCAATAGCGATATAGCCCAGTTCGGCTAACATCCGGGCCCTCATATGTGCGTAGCCGGTGTTTCCCCACCACTCCGGTACTACAATAATAACCGGCCGTTTGCCCTGTTGTTTTTCATTATACGCTACATACCCTTTTAATGTGATGCCACCGTCAGTGTAAGTAACTTCCTCGCCCTTGATGGAAGATGCCGTATTCTGGGCACCAAGTGATACTATGGAAGTCATACATAAGATGGTTAGCAATGATTTCAAATATTTTTTCATAGTCGCTTTTTTATGTGTAGTGTGTAAACATCATGAATACTTATTTTGTTTGCAGGTCACGTAATTATTATTCTACACCCCTGATTTTTTCAGTAATAAATCACTATAGGACAATGCGACAAAATCAGCTTCCGCAATGTTAAAAAAATTGGCGTATTGGTCACATTGCCCCTTCAATATTTTTTCCCCGATGGATTCTTCTTTGTCTATGGCTTCTACTTCCACAAAACTCCCTAAATCTTTTACGGTATCAAAATGAAATTTTACGTTATCCACAAAATAAATCCGCCTTTTTTTATCTACCACCGTTTTTACACCCAATGAATTTACCAGTATTTCTTTTAATGCGGAACCGGGCTGGTGCTGGTATAATAACACCTGCGAAGATTTACTGCCGGCAATGTTCAGCCGTTCGTAGTGTATCAGTGCATTTTCAATATTACCCTCCCTGAGCTTTAATCTTCCGTAAGGCACATTAAAATAGGTGTCAACCTGGTGGTCTTCACCTACAAATAATGGATTGCAGTGTTGTAAAACTGCCTCCAGTTCTGCAAGTTTATTGGTGGTTGCTTTAAATTCTATATTCAATACCGGCATTCCCTAAAGTTATAAAAAAATAAAAAACCATAGTTTTACGGCTATGGCTTTTTTAATTATATACTTCGAATTTTGAAAAAATTTCAGGTGATCTTTAGCTATACGCACATTTTCACATTTTCTAATTTTCTAATTTTCACATTAATTCTTCACCAGCTTCAACTCATTAATAATATTAGTAGCGCCACCCAGTTTGTCGATACACCACAATACGTAGCGCACATCAACGCAGATAGTCCTGTTCAGGTCTTTGTCAAATGCAATTTTATGGCTCAACGCTTCATAATTACCATCAAATGCAAGACCTATTAAATTGCCGTTGGCATCTATCACCGGGCTCCCGCTGTTGCCCCCGGTAATATCATTGGTGGTAATAAAATTTACCACGAGGTCATTTTTCGCTTTATCAATATACTGGCCAAAATCCTTTTTCTTCATGAGTTCAATCTGTTTTGCAGGAAGATCAAATTCATAATCGCCCGCTTTGTATTTTTCAATAATTCCTCTCCCGGTGGTTACATAATCGTCTTGTAAGGCATCACGCGGACTATAACTTTTTACATTGCCATAACTTACCCGCATACTAAAATTAGCGTCGGGGTACATCATCTTCGCAGCGCCGGGATTCATTTCCATAATTCCCTTCAGGTAGCTTTTGCCCAGTTCCGCATTTTTATTCACAAACACCGAGTACAGGGAGGCGTATTTGGTATTATAATTTTTTAAGAAAGCAGATGCGTATACGAATGCAGGATCCCCCTGGAGTGTATTGGCATCCGGGTTTGCTACGAAGGCCGCCCATTTTGCTTCATCCAAAATCATGGTTTTGGCAAATACGTCCCTGGCCCATTTCTTAAACGTTGCTTCCTCTTTCAAATCACCATATCCTGCTTTCAATCCTTCATAAAAGCCAATGGGATGCTGGTCTTTGTTTACATCATTGTAAAATTTCATGGCAGTTACCGCCAAAATCTTTTCATCGCTTACCAGGTCTTCTTCTTCTAAAAATGATTTTCTCGCCGCATTTGCCGCATCAACAGATTTCTTAATATCCGCAGTAGAAATTCCGGCCTTTACCATATTCGCTTCCAATGCCACCAGGGAAGATGCAAAACCTGCAAGGGGCGAACCTAAAATGCCCTCGGACAGGTAGGTGCGCTGTTTACTGTAGGGTGTCCATGCATCGTAGTTGGCGGCATAGCCCGTCATAATATTTTCATAGGCCGGCTTGCCCTTTGCCCATTTTAAAAAGGCGGCTTCATAATTTTGTTTTTGCTCATAGGTACCAAACTTTTTCAACTGCTTTGTTTCACCGTCAAAAAATTTCCAGTAATTGGCAACAGATGCATAATTACTGGCCAGTTTTAATTTAACCGCAGGGTCTTTCATCATTTGTTCTAACATCAATTTCAAACGGGCATCCCTTAATTCAACCAATGAAGGATTTTCAATATCAATCTTCAACTTTACACCATAGCTTGTTTCATAACGGTTGGTTCCACCAGGGTAACCGTATATCATCGCGAAGTCACCATTTTTAAGCCCTTTAATACTGACAGGCAAAAAATGTTTTGGCTTTAAAGGAATGTTTTCGCTACTGTAATCGGCTGGTTTACCGTCTTTAGCAGCGTACACCCTGAAGATGGAAAAATCCCCGGTATGCCTTGGCCATTCCCAATTGTCTGTATCACCTCCAAATTTGCCAACGCTTTCGGGTGGGGCGCCAACAAGCCGTATATCTCTGTAAGTTTTATACACATACATGATATACTGATTTCCTTTGAACATGCTGTAAATCCTTCCGGCCAAACCGTTGTCTTTATCAGCTACTTTATCGGTTATCGCTTTAAAAACTTCCTGTGTTTTCTTAGTCCGCTCGGTCCAGTCCAGTCCTTTTAACCCATCCTCTACTTCTTTGGTTACATCCACAATCCTGTCCAAAAACTGAACGGTCAATGCACTCTTTATTTCCTGCCCTTTATTATAGGCATAAAAACCATTTTGCAAATAGTTATGTTCAACCGTGCTTGCGCCTGCGATGGCGCCGTAACCACAATGGTGATTGGTAAATATCAAACCCTGGTCGCTTACAATTTCGCCGGTACAACCGCCACCAAAAATCAGGATGGCGTCTTTCAGCGAGGATTTATTAATGGACCAGAGTTGCTCTTTGGTTAATTTCAGCCCTTTTTTTACCATATCAGCATATACCTGTTCGCCCAATAACATGGGTAGCCACATACCTTCATCAGCACTGGCTTTCAATAACGAGATCGTTAACACAACCGAGACAAAAAATTTCTTCATATCATTTTTTTAAGGAACAAACCTACATCAAAATGACGACTCTTCCTTTTTTGATGTATAGCCGGTAGACTTTATCCGGCGGATAAACGTTCATCCGAACGCGCTTTTGCTACAACAGAACCCTTTCAAAAAAAATATATAGGCAGAGTTAAAAAATTATTAACAAAAAAACAGCGGTAAACTGTAAATTTGTTACAAACCTATATTCCATTGCATGCCAATCTTTGATTTGAAACTCCCAAAAAGTATCGCAAGGGCATTAAACCTTTCGGTTAGCGATCCCAGGCGGCAGCAAATAAAAGTGCTGAAAAAACTGTTACGCAAAGCCAGGTTTACCCAGTTTGGCCAGTTGTATAAATTTGATGAGGTTTTAATGAGCAGGCATCCGGGCAAAAAATTTCAGCAACTGGTGCCCACCTACGATTACAGTAAATTGTATGCCCAGTGGTGGCATAAGGCAAAGGATGGCATCCCGGATGTATGCTGGCCGGGCGTAATTCATTATTTTGCCCTCAGTAGCGGTACCAGCGAAGCATCCAGTAAATTTATACCAATAACAAAAGAACTTATCCGCAGCAATACCCTCACCAGTTTCAAACAATTATTAAGTCTTGCCAAATACGAAGATGTGCCCCGGAGCGCTATCGGCAAGGGGTGGTTATTATTGGGCGGGAGCACCCAGTTGCAAAAAGGGCCTACTTATTTTGCCGGTGACCTGAGTGGCATCCAGCAAAAAAATATCCCCTTCTGGTTGCTGGGACTTGGCCTTTATAAACCCGGTAAAAAAATCGCCAAAGAAAAAGACTGGTCAAAAAAATTAGAAGAGATCGTTGACAAAGCGCCTGATTGGGATATCGGCTTTATAGTAGGCGTACCTGCCTGGTTACAGTTGTGCATGGAAAAAATTATTGAACGCTACAAACTGAACAATATCCATGAAATATGGCCCAACCTCGCTTTTTATGTACATGGCGGCGTGGCCATGGAGCCCTATAAAAAAGGTTTTGAAAAATTACTGGGTAAACCCATCACCTATATTGAAACCTACCTCGCAAGTGAAGGGTTCCTGGCCTATCAAAACAGGCAGGATGCGGTAGGGATGCACCTCGCATTAAATAATAATATTTTTTTCGAATTCGTTCCTTTTGATGAAAAAAACTTCGACCTGGAAGGAAATATGGTGGATACGCCGAAGGCTTATATGATCCATGAAATAGAAGAAAATAAAGAGTATGCGATTTTAATAAGTACCAATGCTGGTACCTGGCGCTATGCGATCGGTGATACCGTACGGCTGGTAGACAAGGAAAAAAGCGAGATCATTATTACCGGGCGCACCAAACATTTTTTGAGCCTGGTGGGTGAGCATTTAAGTGTAGACAATATGAATAAAGCCATTGAAATGGTGAGCGAGGACCTGAATATTTCCATCCCCGAATTTACGGTGGCGGGTGAACCCTGCGGATTGTTCTTTGCTCACCACTGGTATGTGGCCACAGATGACATAGTGAACAGTGAAGACCTGTGTTTTCGCATTGACGAAAAACTGAAGGAACTGAATGATGATTACGAGGTAGAGAGAAAACACGCCCTGAAATCGGTGATAGTCACCGTATTGTCCGAAGATACTTTTATGGAGTTTATGAAATTAAAGGGCAAGATTGGCGGCCAGCATAAATTTCCAAGGGTATTAAAAGGCAAGATACTGGAGGAATGGCAAAAGTTTCTAAATACCGCTGCTATCTATTCTTAGTTTATTTTCAGTCCATCAATTTGGCTGTTTATCAATGTCGGCTGAAATAATCCCCGGCATAGCAGCAGGGTATTGCCATGTTTTTGCATGCCCGCCTGGCTACAGCAATAAAGTACATAATTTATTGTGGCCTGATCTAAAAGGATCATAAATCTGCTTCCCGGATCCCGTGACGCCTGGTGAAGGATAGTTTAGTATCACATCAGTAACAACGTATCAATTCGCGAATTTTCCTGGTGAGTCACCCCCAAAAGGATACTCACAAGGAAAATTCAACTCTTAGAAATCAATGCTGACAAGACCAGCAACCATCAGCGCCCGGTCTATTTACCCCATTTCTTTTCTTAATTCAAATTATCAACAGGCATTATATTCTAAAAATACTACAGTTTGGGTATTGCCGGTATGTTGTAATGGCTTTATATTTGTTCATTCCAGGGTCGCCTTTAACTGCAATGAACCGGTATACACCAATCTTTGCCGTTGACGGATCATTAAAACTGGTTATGTTTACCTCCTGAATATCTTTTGAAAATTACACTGTCTGAATCCATCATAAACTTTACCTGCTTTTTTATACCAGGACTAACATGATTATACCAGGTTCACCATGAATATATTTTTAACGCGATCAGTAGATCTTTTTACAAAACCATTTTTTTTATGCCTGCTGCTGGCGATGTGTTTTACGGGCGCAGGCGCGCAGGCCCCTCCTAATGACAATTGCATCAATGCTACCAATATCCCCATCCCCAATGACGGGTTTGGCCTCGGTAACTTTACTGCTGTTCCAACCAATCTTACCGATGCTACCATACAAACAGCAGAGGCGTTTGCACCGGCCATTTTTGTAGCCGGATTGGATAAAAAATCGGTATGGTACAAATTCAGCATACCCACCATCAGGGCGGTGCGGGTTACACTTACCCAACCCGGTACTGTCATCAAAGCAGGTGACGCAGGTTTTGCCGTATATCAAACCAACACCTGCCTGCCAACCAATGCCAATATCAGCACCAAGCTTACACCTATTGTTACCTTTGGTAATACCTATCATCCCTGCGTGCCAAGTGGCGATTACCTGGTACAGGTATCTTCTAAATTAGCTGCCAATGGCCCCATCATCATTCAGTTAGAAATATCAGATCAAACAGGGGCCGATTATGATCACCCCAACCAGGCATATGCTTTTGGTGTGGCCAATAATTTTTCCCGCTATATTGATTTTGACACAGAATGCCAGTCAATAGAAGATTCTTCCGAAGCGTGCAGATCATTGTTCAATTACCGCAATTATAACAAAAGCGCCTGGTTTACTTTTACAACGCCGGCATATTTCGATAACCTGATCGTTACCTTATCAGGCACAGGCACCCAATCTTATTTTACGGGCGGAGGCGCCAATATTTTAAAAACATTTGGTTACACCTTGTATAAAGGCAATGCCGTAAATACGGCTATCGGATCATTACAAACCATTGATGGGTGTGATTCCCTGCTATCAAACGGTTATTATTGCGCCACCCAAAAGTATAAATGCAGCGACCTGGAAAGAAACACAACTTACACCATCCAGCTTTTTTTTAATAAGGATTTTAAGGATATGCTCAGGTTGGGTATTATCACCGGGGGATCTGTAGCTACCGCAGCTCCACTGCCTGTATTGGGCATGCCCGCATCAAATGCATTGGGTGTTTTGAATGCTTCTCCAAATGGCACGCTGAATACCATGACCGATGCATGGGGCTGCAACAGCCGCCACAGTGTTACTGCATGCAAACCGGCGATACCTGATTCCGGCTTAAAGGTGGGCAGTCTCACCTACAACCTCAGCAGTTTTGTGACCTTTACATTAGATAAGGCCGCAGCCATTAATTTCAGGGCATACCCTACACAATGCGGCCCAAATCCGATAGTTCGTTTATTTAAGCAGGCGGTTACCAATAACTGTGCAAACCTGGATACCGCCAACCTTGTTGCTACTGTGGGGTATAATGCTTTGGTGGATTGCCTTGCACCGGGGCAATATGTAGCGCAGGTAATGGGCAATGATAATCCGCTCGGGCCAACTTCATTTTATCATGGTACGCCAACACGTAATTACGAACAATGCCTTTTTACAAACCTGGGTACCAAATATAAAATGGACCTGACCGTGTACAGCCGGAAGGCTGCCAATAAATATTCATTAAATGTTGCCGGCGCATTTGACAGTATCAACCGTGTAGGTAGTGTGCAACAGCCACTCGTGAATGGCGTGGCTTACCAGAGTTCGAGGGATACCATCGGCTGTTTGAGTACACTCAGGCCCGCAGATACCACCTGCTCCCCCCTGAATGATAAAGTTATTTACCGTCAGTTTTTAGTTGCCGATAGTGGTACAGTAGATTTTTCTAATCTTGTTTATGTAAACACCCCCCCATTCAGGTACCGACTATACAGCGGTAGTGCCAATGTATTATCGGCGGCCCAGAATGTGTTTAATTACCCGGATCGCGTAACCGGTTTATCTGCCAAAACCCTTTGTTTGGATGGTTATACTTATTGTGAAAATAATACCGCCTGTGTGCTGCCGGGTACCTATACTTTTACATCCATGGCATCAGTTGGTGATGTGGGCAGGGTAGACAGGCCAACATTTACATTTGTAAAAACAAGGACCTTACACAATAGTCCGCTCAAAGCACAAAATATGGGTAGTATCATGGATACCCTTGGAGTTAATGGCGGTACATTAAAATCAGATGCAGATTACTGGAGCTGTGAAGATAATGCAGTACCCATTAATGGCTATCAACCCTGTGCACTTGGCGGAAGACCTGCAACCAAAGCAATTTACCGGCAATTTTATTTAAAGGCAGATGCACTGGTAAGAATTGCGAATACCAGTTACTCCTATTGTAACGATTTTGCTTATGGAACTAAAACGCTATTCTATGGAAAAGCTTCAGATGGGTTTACAGGCTTATCACCTGTAGGCAGCCAGTGGAACTGTTTCAGTACTGCACAAACGGCTAATGGCTGTACCTTTTTACCGGCAGGATGGTACTCGGTGGTTTCGTACGGCACCGGTCCCAATTATGATAGCACCATGCGGCTGGTGAATGTAGGAGGGAGGTACAACAGCCATGTAAGTTATAAGGATGAGTTTAATATCACGATTACGCCTACCTGCCCGGGGCCAAAATTCAACCGGCCCTACAAAGCATCCATTAACACGGTAACCAGCCAGCCACATTTAATTACTTGGGGAAACAGGGTAGGCAGTACGCCTGCATATCCCAGGACTGATAGTACCTACAGCCTGCCTGTAGAAAACTTTAATTGTACGCTGGATACACCCTTTACCAGTCACCCCATTAAAACCTGTGAGGCCGCCGCTAACAGGGTAGTGTACTATGTTTTCAAAACAACCCAGGTTTGCTTTCTGCAAATAAACACGGGTGGATATTATGCCGCGGTGTTCGATAAGGATGTAAGAACAGATTCAATGCAATTCGCCACTGCTGTTCCCATACAAAGATGCAATAATACCGCGGGCTTTATCCAGTTTTGCTTTTTTCAACCCGGAACATATACACTGGTAGTCTTTGCAAAAGATGCCAATATATGTCAGAGCGTTTCTCCGAAAATATATATTGACCAGATCGGGTATTCGCGTTTTGACTATGCAGTTAATGCATATGATTTTGATGTGGTGCCCCCCGATTCCGCTTATCATTTTGGTAAAGTGGGTGATATCAACCCCTTGAACAGTGGCCGCAAACCGAGTAATGATTTCTTCTATTGTACTACAGGTGCATTTGCTTCAGACCCGTCTAACGCGGTATGCAATACCAAAGTGAATCCTAATGTTTATAACAATGGGCCAAATAAAGCGTTATATGATTCTGCTTTTCCCGCCAGCAATAATGTAGCAAGGAGAAATTTATGGTATACTTTTGTAGCGGCAGACCCTGGTACGGTAAGGGTAAAAGTTGAAAACAAAACTATTGGCAGGGGATTGCAACCAAGATTTGCGGTATACCAAAGCAATGTGGATGCCACATTGCCTTTTAGCACAGTGGTTGCTAACGGGCAGGTAGACTCTACCCTGGCGCAGGGATTGAGCTTTGTTGTTGTTAACCCGGTAATTTATTGGCCATATTATTGTTTCCAGGCGCCAAATATGGTATCATTTTACAGGGATCCCTGTACTGCGACACCCACCAGGTATTATGTATTGGTAGAGAATGTGAATGGTTTTCCGAATGAAACCGGGGGGCAGTTACCCAATACACAGGTAGAAGTATCCGTACAGATAGATTCTGTTAACCTGGTACTTCCAAAATTTGATCATTATTACCAGGCAGGTAACTTTGGCACTGTTGGAGTGGGTACATATACCGGGCCCACCGATAACTATTCCTGTGCCACAAGGCATGCAACCGACCCCGTTTACAATACTTACAGTGGCTGCGACAAAACTTTATGGTATAAGTTTACCTCCACCATTACCGGCAATGTACGGTACCGGATAAAAGTAAACAATACCAGCAGTTATGATTACGGGCAAATACAGTTGCTACGCCAGGTTATACCCGGCGATTCAACTACTAAGGGATTGAAAATTCAATCCTACTCCACAATAAGCACAGGCAATGGCACCTGGGCGCAAAGTTGCGTTTCCGCTGGTACTTATTATCTTTTGCTACCCGGGTGCAACAGGGTAAATGAATATGTTTACCCTGAAATAGAATTGATAGAAGCGGTGGGCGATTATTGTGACCGTGCCGTACCGGCAGTGATCAATGGCCCGGGTGCGGTAACGTCTACGGTACTCGTAAACTGCCATACCATTGGTACGGATTACGGGGAGTTTGGTCCGCAACTCACCTGCCCGCAGGCTGCCAATACCGCCGATTATAAAAGCAGTTGGTTTAGGATGGACATTGGTGGTACCGATACTTTAGATGTAACCACTTACCTCGTAGAAAATACCAATGCCTCGAGCAGCGATATTAAGTACCGGTTAATGACAGGCGACTGCAGCGCCATGCAGGAGCAAAGCTGTGTGCTGGATGCATTAACACAAAATACTTACCAGTGCCTGGTACCCGGGCAAAGTTACTATGTGCAGGTATTTACACCTCTTTTGAAAAATAATGTATTGGTAACAGGAACCATTGACCTTAAACTGTCCGCCATAGCACATGCGGATACCTGTGCCCCGCTTACCAACTGTTTGGCTTCTGCCAACTTCATTTCCGTATTTAACTGCAATACAGATGATTCGGTGAAATTCGTTAACTACTCCACCTATGGCACCAGTATCAGTTATAAATGGGATTTTGGTTTCAACGGACAAAGCTCGACAGCAGTGTCACCGTCTTTTTTCTATCCTGCGTTGGCCACAGATCAAACGTATACAGTAAAATTAGTAGTTACCAATACCAGTTGTCTGCAAAAAGATTCTGTTACCAAAACTGTAACGGTACCCGGGAGGCCATATATCAATTTTGGCAATGATATTGCGCAATGCAACAGTATTACGTCAATATTACTATCTGCCACATCACATGCCGGCGCTACCTATCAATGGAAAAATGGAAGTATCAAAGATACCTTCAGGGTAACTTCTACTGGCAATAATTCCTATTGGGTAAAAATCAATTACAACGGGTGCAGCAGTACCGATACCATACAGGTGCTGATAAGTCCGCTGGCAAAAAAGCCCCTGCAAAATATCAACCTGTGCACCGACTCCGTTTCAATCAGTGTAAGAAGGGGGTTAGGAGAAACTTATCGCTGGAGTACCGGCGCTACCACCTCGTCCATATTCGTGAGCGATCCGGGTTATTACTGGGCGGATATTACTTATTTTAGTTGCACTTACAGGGATTCCTTTGAAGTGAACAATGTAAAAGGGGCAAAACCATTGGGCAATGATACCACCGCCTGTTTATCAAATGGAGGGTATGTATTAGATGCCAATACAGCAGGCGCCGTATCGTACACCTGGCAGAACGGAAGTACCGCAGATAGTTTCCTGGTTAAAGCAGCCGGTCAATATCATGTAAGCATCAATTTTGGCAATTGCATCATAAAAGATACCATCCAAATTTCAGGCTATCCGCAGCCGTTAACTGGTATAACCGACACCACTATCTGTTACGGAGAGACGCTTTTTTTACCCTGGGGCGCGGTTGCTTCTGCCGCAGGTATTTACCGGGATACCCTGAGATACGCAGGAGGTTGCGACAGCTTTATCCGTCGAGTAAACATCACGGTTAAACCGAAGCCGGATATAGGAAGAGATACCACTATATGTTTTACACAGGGGGGCTACACTATAAATGCCACTACAAACGGGGCATTATCATACCGTTGGCAGGATGGTGATACCACGGCTATGTACAATATAACGGCGCCGGGATTATATTGGGTAACCCTGGATTTTGGTAATTGTACCGTAAGTGATTCTGTTACTATCAGCGGTATTACTGCACCGGCAACCAGCACTGCTGACACCAGTATCTGTGCCGGCCAAACCTTGGTATTACCCTGGGGCCCCCCCGTAAGCATTGCAGGTATTTATAGCGATACCATCTCCTCCTCACGTGGTTGCGATAGTTTGATACGATTTGTAAACCTCACCATTAAAACCAGGCCCACACTGGGAAATGATACCGCCATTAGTATGTGTAACGGAAATATTTTAAATCTTTCAGGTATCTATAACACAACGGGGCTCACGGACAACTGGACGATAGGAACCGCACCGGTTGGCAATCCTTCATCGGTAATTGCCCAGGGTAGTTACAAACTGATAGCCGCCAACCCGGGCGGATGTACCGATACAGCAGTAGTAACATTGGCAGTAAACAATAAGCCGTCACTGGACAGCGATACCACCATCATCACCTGCCAGGGATCTTCAATCAATCTTACTTCTTTTTATAACACTACGGGGTTAACGGGTGTCTGGACGGTAAATGGCAATGCAGTTAATAACCCCACTGCTGTAAGCATTGCCGGAATATATCGACTGATCGCCGCAAATAATTTTTCCTGTGCCGATACAGCCGTACTAACGCTAACGGTTAACCCAAAACCAGCTATTGGCAATGATACCACAATGAATATCTGCCGCGGTGATGCTGCTAACCTGACAACCATTTACAACACAACAGGCTTAACCGTCGGCTGGACGCACAATGGCAATGCGGTAAACAATGCTGCCGCGGTAACGGCTTCGGGGGTATATACATTAATTGTAACCAATTTGGAAGGCTGTAAAGACACTGCCAATGTCATCATTGCCTTTAACCCCAAACCAGCTTTGGGCAACGATACCACCATCAGTATTTGCCAGGGTAATAGCTTTAACTTAAATAACGTATATAAAACCACGGGCCTGACTATGGCTTGGAGTATTAATGGCAGCGTGTTAAGCAACCCTTCATCAGTAAATACCGGCGGCATCTACCAGTTGATAGCTGCCAATAGTTTTGGCTGCACAGATACTGCGGTAGTAACCTTAATAGTAAACTCCAGGCCTTCCCTGGGTAATGATACAACCCTGGTTACCTGTAATGGTAACAACATCAACCTCTCCAACATTTACAGCACCACAGGTTTAACCACCAACTGGACACTCAATGCTGTTGCAGTTAACAACCCTTCATCAATAAACATTGCAGGTAACTACCAATTACTGGTAAGTACTGCTACCGGTTGCAAAGACACAGCACAGGTTGTATTTACCGCAAACCCTAAGCCGGTTATTGGTAATGATACCGCTATCAGCATTTGCAGCGGCAAAACATTAGATCTTACTGCCATTTACAACATAACAAGTTTAACAACTAACTGGAGTTTAAATGGAAATATTATAGGCAACCCTGCATCCATCAACACACCAGGTGTTTACAGGTTGATAGTCAGTAATGGATTTAGCTGTACGGACACGACACAGGTAACAGTTACCATAAATCCCAAACCGGCATTGGGAAGTGATACGGCCATCAGCATTTGCCAGGGTGTTACACAAAACCTGGCAGCCGTGTATAACACTGCGGGCCTTATAACATTGTGGACACAAGGTGCCAGCCCGGTAGGCAGCATCAATGCTGTCGGGGCTGCCGGTGTTTATCAATTGATAGTGCAGAGCGGTTTTGGTTGTGCCGATACGGCTTTACTAATGTTAACGGTAAGCCCAAAACCAATTATCGGCAAGGATACCACCATCAGCACCTGCGAAGGCTTTACTACTGATCTAAGTGCTTTGTACAACACAACAGGCTTAATAACCAACTGGACAAGAAACGGAACCGCCATTGCCAACCTTTCGGCGGTAACTATTGCGGGTGTATACCGGCTGATAGTAAGCTCGGTAAATGGCTGCAAAGATACCGCCCTGGTTACACTGGGGGTAAATCCAAAACCACGATTTGGCAATGATACCACCATTAATATTTGCGTGGGCAATACGCTAAACCTGGCAACAATTTACAATACGGGCGCTAATAACAACAACTGGACAAAGAACGGAGTAGCAGTGAGTAACCAGGCAGCAGTGAGCACAGCAGGTAATTATCAATTGATAACAACCACAGCGCCAGGTTGTGCGGATACGGTTTTGGTAACAATAAATATTATTGCCAATCCCACGGTTGCTGTTACCAGCCCCGCAACAGTATGTACCCCGCAAACTGTAAATCTTACAGATGCCGCGGTAACCCTGGGTTCTACAACAGGCCTTACATTTACTTACTGGCAGGATGCTGCAACCACCATTGCTTACAATAGTGCCGCCGCAGCAACCAGTGGTACTTATTATATAAAAGGGACCAATGCCAATGGCTGTTTTGATAAAAGGCCGGTAACCGTCACCCATTATTCATTACCGGTAGTAGATGCAGGTGATGATATCCTTGTTTGTTATAAAGGAACTGCAACGTTAAATGCCACTGTAACCAACATTACCGCGCCGGTTACGTACCAGTGGGAGCCGGTAATTGCCGGGGGTATTGTAACCCCAACTACTGCAAGCACCCTCGTAAAACCAACGGGCACACAACAATATATTCTAACGGTGAAAGATGGTTATGGCTGCAACATAAATGTGCGGGATACCATTGTTTTGACTATGCGGCCACCAGTACCGGCATTTGCCGGCAACGATACCATTGCATCCACAGGCATACCACACCAGTTGATAGCAACCGGTGGAGTTAGTTATAGCTGGTCGCCAGGTGGTTTATTGAACAATCCATTTATCGCTAATCCCCTCGCGACATTGTACCAGGATAGCGGTATATTCAGGGTGGCGGTAGTGGATATAGCCGGCTGTGTTGGGTATGATACAGTATTGGTGAAAGTGTACAAAGGCATTACTTATTATATACCCAATGCCTTTTCACCTAATGGAGACGGGAGGAATGATATTTTTAGGCCTATTTCGGCCGGCATATTGTCAACCGGGTCGTTCAGGATATTCAACCGGTACGGAGAAAAGGTTTTTGAGACCAGCGAATCGGGTAAAGGATGGGATGGCACCTACAAAGGGAAACCCCAGGCTGTGGGTAACTATGTATGGATAATTAAAGGCATTGGCCGCGATGGCAAGTTGATAGAGAAAAGAGGAAATGTGGTGTTAGTGAGATAAATGAATTATCATACGATCATAAATTGTGGAGTTATGGAACCCGGAGCAATTTTTCGTTTTTGTGTGATTACAAAACCATTATCTTAAACATGACAAGGCAATAAAAGCCACGCAGAAATAGAGAAATTACTTTTTATCCATTTTACCAAAGGGCCTTTTTAGTAATTCCATAAAGTCCTCATCTTTTTCATTGGGATAATACCTGTCGAGCCCATACCGGATTTTTGCAGGGTCTAATTCTTTAAAGGTACCCAATAACCTGTCCCATATAGAAAGTACAGCGCCATAATTACTATCGGTATAAGGTTGTTTCCAGTGATGATGCACTTTATGCATATTGGGGGAGATGAGTATATAACTCAGGGAATTATCTAACCATTTGGGCAGGCTGATATTGGCATGGGTAAAAGCAGTGGCCAGTATCAAAATAGTTTGAAAGATCATTACTGAGTACATGGGTGCCCCGCTTGCAACAATCCCCATAAAAAAAAATATCCCCCTCACCACGCTTTCACCCGGGTGATGCCTCAGGCCGGTAGTAACGTCTACATTGTTATCGGCATGATGGATCACATGAAAACGCCACAAAAAAGGTATTTTATGCTCCGTAATATGCACCAGCCATCCGCCAAAAAAATCAAGGGTAAGAAATACAATTACAATCGTCAGGGTAATATTTGCATGGAGCCAATACACTAATCCAAACCTGTTTTGCAGGCACCAGTCACTTAATTTAATAATGAGGATGGCAAGAAAAGTATGTATTACCAGGTGCATAACGGTAAAACTGAAATTTACCGAGGCGTGCCTTAATTTTGTTTTTTTATAAACCAACCCCCGTAAGGGTACCGCCCCTTCTATAATCCAGAAAAAAAGCAATCCTCCCACAAGTATGATCATACGCTGCACCGGGTGCTGGTCAAGCGTTTGAAAATATTGAATAATCTGGTGAAACATACAATCGTTTAACAAAGGAAAGTTACGCAGGAATTAGTGAAATTTAAAAAAGAATTCTGGCAATTTTGGATATTCCTTTACCTTTTAATAACTGCATTAACCCTCACTTGTTGTTCCATGCATAGCGCCGTGTGGGTGAAATATAATCACAATTGTAGCCGGCGCCCTGAGATTGGCGCGGTTGGTTTTAATCAGCTTTCCGGTTTAATAATTCATAAATCTATAGTAATCTAACACTAATACGGTACACTAAACGAACCGGCGGTTACGGTTTTCGTACCGGTTCCCAATCCCACATTATCATATAGTGTTCCGGAAAAAGTACCCGAAATCCTGTTGGCAGTAAAAAGGGTAACATTTACGGTGAAACCGCCTGTCTGCAATAAAAGTGCGCTGAACCATAATGTTGTGGTTAATCCGTCATCATACCCGGCGGTGCAAAAAGTACTGGTGTTGGTAAACGAATACCGGTTATAAATTCCAGTCGTGATAGCAGGGGATTTTGATAATTCTATTCCAAAAAGTGGAGAGTTACCGGCCGATGATTCTGCTCCGCCAATATCAATAGTATCAGCAGTAAATCTGTCACCCAATAAATCCACATTAAATGTTTTGGGAACACCATCAATTGTACAAATTAAAAAATCGGTAAGTGTACCGGCGGCTACAGTTACCGGAAATGAGCAACCATTATTGGAAGGTGTAAAATTGAAGATACCAGAAGCACCGGGTGTACCCGAACCTGTGAGCGTAACAATTTGAGGGCCTGTAGCGGTAAAACTTCCCGAACCTGAAAAGGAAAAACCGTTCACAATTGGGGTTGACAGGATATAAGTACCAATAGTGGTAACATTTACACCTACGACAACCGTGTTGGATGCTGTTAACGCGATACCGGCAGTATAAGTACCTGCCGGTGTTGCACTCGTGCAGGTTCCCGGGGCACCCGTGTAAGTAAATACTGCAGAACCACTGCTGCTTCCTGTTATCAGAAGCGAAAATGTACATCCATTGGTACCGGGTATAAAATCAAATGTTCCTCCTGCCAGTGGGGTACCCGATCCAATAAGCTGGACAGGCTGTGGCCCAGTAGTGGTAAAACTACCGGAACCTGCAAAAGAAATGCCATTGACGGTATTGGTAGAAATGGTATAAGTTCCGATGGTTGCCACGTTAACAGTAACTGTTGCGGTATTGGTGGCGCCTAAAGCTGTACCCGCAGCATAAGTGCCTGCGGTTGAAAATCCCGTGCAGTTGCCTGGCGCCCCGTTTAGTGTAAATACCGCCGTTCCGCCACTGCTGCCTCCGCCGCTGGAAACAATAACCGGGAATGAACACCCGTTAACGCCTGTTGTAAAGGAAAAAGTCCCGGCTGCGACTGGTATTCCGGTGCCATTTAACAAAATTGTTTGGGGGCCTGTGGCCGTAAAGCTACCTGATCCGGAAAATATGATACCATTAACCGGACCGGTGGAAATTGTATAAGTGCCAATGGCAGTAACATCAACAGCAATAGTTACAATATTGGTAGCGCCAAGGGCGGTACCTGCCTGGTAAGTTCCGGTAACCACGGCATTGGTACAGGCTCCGGGAGAACCGGTTAAACTATATACAGCAGCCACATTTCCTTCAAGACTGTATTCTTTCTGGCACGAATAAAACAGCACCGACAGGATAATTAATAGGATCGATGGTTTTAATTTTAGCATCATAACACGGAATTTAATAATTTAGAGCAATTTTCACGTCACCAGGCAAAAATATCAATTCTTGCACATATTGTTCGCCGGTTGTTGAATTCATTTTAAGTCACCAATATTAAGACAAATTTTATTTATGAAAAGACAAATTACAAATTGGTTCAGTCCGGCATTGCAAAAAGAGATGCCCGTAGTTGTATATGGCGATTATGGCTTTGCTTTATTGCTGGTACCTACAGCCGGTGCGGATTATTTGGAATATGAGCGTTTCCAGTTGATCGACCACCTCAGCCCATATATCAACGGGGGCAAAATAAAAGTATTTTCTGTTAACAGTATCAATAAAGAAAGCTGGATGAATAATGACATGTTGGGTGAGCATAAGGCTATCCGGCACAATCAATTCAACCAATATATCTATAACGAAGTAATTCCCTTTATAAAAAATAATACTTCCTGGGAAACACCTGTTATTATTTGCGGCGCATCGTTGGGGGCACTGCATAGTATGAACCTTTTTTTAAAAAGGCCTGATCTTATCAATGGAGTAATTGCCATGAGCGGCGTGTATGATCTTACCGAGTACACCAAGGGCTTTTTTGATGAGCAGGTATACTATAATTCCCCCATGCATTATATGCCCAACCTAACCGATCATCATATTTTGGAACAAATCCGCAAAAGCAGGCACATCCACATCCTCACCGGCTCTGGTGATTATGAAGATCCCGAAGCGGGTAAGGGGTTTGCCGGTGTATTATATAACAAGGGCATTAATTATGAATTAAGCGTATGGGGCAACGAATGGAAACACGACTGGCCAACCTGGCGTGCTATGTTACCTTTGTGGATTGATACCAGGTTTTGATGGGATGGCATTTCTCCCCGAAATTACACAGGTGGTAATATGCAAAGTATTCGCTGTCTTATACAAAATCCCGGTAAGCACAGGTATAATTCGACTAAATGACGCGGGTAAACTTTTAAGCTTGGGGGTGAACCATTTTTAGTGGCATCCCGTCTACTTTTTACATCAAAGACTTACATTTATTCCATGCAAAAAAAGTTATTTCTCCTCGATGCGTTTGCCCTTGTTTTCCGGGCATATTATGCACTGATCCGCAATCCACGCATTACCAGCAAGGGCCGAAACACCAATGCGCAGTTTGGGTTTACCAATACCCTGGTGGACCTGATCAATAACC
Organism: Ferruginibacter sp.; assembly: GCA_014379625.1. GTDB lineage: Bacteria > Bacteroidota > Bacteroidia > Chitinophagales > Chitinophagaceae > Ferruginibacter. Next base: position 324,578 of record JACMLJ010000095.1, read on the forward strand.
AGAAGCCCACACATATGGCGGTATGTTTTGATACCCATGCCCTTACAGAACGCCATATTGATTTTGCCGATTACAAGGCCAACCGGCAGGAAACACCCGAAGATATCCTATCAGCAGTACCCGATATTAAACGGATCATTGAAGCCCTGAATATACCCGTAGTGGCAATTGACGGATACGAGGCCGATGATGTTATTGGCGCATTGGCAAAGCAGGCTGAAAAGGAAGGATATGAAGTTTTTATGGTTACCCCGGACAAAGATTATGGGCAACTGGTGTCCGAAAATATTAAAATTTACAAACCGCCTTACCAGGGGGGCAGCATTGAAATACTGGGACCCGCAGAAGTTTGCGCTAAATGGGGCATTAAAAATGTAAGCCAGGTAATCGATATTTTAGGTTTGATGGGAGATGCCGTGGATAATATCCCGGGTATAAAAGGGATTGGAGAAAAGACGGCAGCCAAATTATTGGATGAGTACGAAACCCTGGAAAATATACTGGAGAGTGCGGATAAAATAAAAGGATCAGTAGGCGAAAAAATAAGGGCCGGCAAAGAATCGGCGATCATGAGTAAAAAATTAGCCACCATTATCACCAACGTGCCCACAGAATTTCATGAAGAGAATTTCAGGATAAAAGAAATGAACCGGGAAGCATTGAAAGAAGTGTTTATTGAACTGGAATTTAAAGCATTGGGTAAAAGAATTTTGGGTGAAGAGGTATTATTGGAAACAAGCGCCGGAATTATCGAACCGATCATTACAAATCCGGTACCGGCCAGCGCCCAGCTTGATTTATTTGGAAATGCCGCTGAACCAACCGCAACGAAAGCATTGAAAAACGATGAGCCGGATAGCGCTCCCGGAAATGACCTGGTTGCAGACAAAAATATCAGCAACACCCCGCATAATTATATTTTGGTAAATACTGATGAAGCAATTAAATCATTAACGGATAAACTTTTTAGTCATGCTGAAATATGTTTTGATACGGAAACTACGGGTATCGACGCCAATGACGCGGAACTGGTAGGCTTAAGTTTTGCTGTTTCGCCAGGTGAAGGGTATTATGTTCCCTGCCCGGAGGATAGGGAAAGTTGTTTACAGTTGTTAAACAGTTTTCAGCCCTTATTCAATGATGTTTCGAAGACCTGGATTGGCCAGAATATTAAATATGATCTGTTGATGTTGAAGTGGTATGGGTTTACATTGAAGGGAAAGATTTTTGATACCATGCTGGCCCACTATGTACTGGAACCGGAAGGTAAAAGAAATATGGATGCATTAAGCGCAAAATATTTGGGTTATGCCCCCGTTTCTATTACAGAGCTGATTGGTAAAAAGGGCAAAGGACAGGGCACTATGAGAGATGTTGACCTTGAGAAAATAAAGGAATATGCCGCAGAAGATGCCGACATCACCCTGCAATTAAGCAACGTTTTTTTGCCCCAGTTAAAAACAAAATCGGTAGAAAAAGTTTTTTATGAAGTCGAGAATCCCCTGGTGAAAGTACTGACTGATATGGAATTTGAAGGGATACGGATTGATGAACTTTTTTTAAAAGAGTATAGTAAAGTACTGGAAATAGAAGCGAAGAAAAGTGAGGAAACAGTATATGAACAGGCAGGTGTCCGGTTTAACCTCGCAAGTCCCAAACAACTGGGTGAAGTATTGTTTGAAAAATTAAAACTGGATCCAAAGGCCAAAAAAACAAAGACGGGGCAATATGCCACCGGCGAAGATGTACTGGCAAAACTGGCCCACCAGAATAAAATATGCGATGATATTTTAGCCTTCCGCGAATTAACCAAATTGAAGAATACTTACATAGACGCATTGCCCCTGCTGATCAATAAAAAAACCGGCAGGGTTCATACCAATTATGCCCAGGCCGTGGCAGTAACAGGAAGGCTTAGCAGCACCAATCCCAACCTGCAGAATATACCGGTGAGAACTGAAAGAGGACGTGAGATCCGCAAGGCATTTATTCCGAGAGACGAAAACCATGTATTGATCTCCGCAGATTATTCGCAAATTGAATTACGCATTGTTGCCGCCATCAGCGGTGATATAAATATGTGTGAAGCATTTAAGACAGGGAAGGATATTCATACCGCTACCGCTGCCAGGGTTTTCAATGTGGAAGAGTCCGCCGTTACAAAGGAAATGCGGTACAAGGCAAAAAGCGTAAATTTTGGGATCATCTACGGACAGGGCGCATTTGGGCTGGCGGAAAACCTGGGCGTGCCAAGAGCAGAGGCAAAGGAGATCATTGATAATTATAAAAAGCAATTCCCCAACATCCAGAAATATATGGATGACACCATTAACTTCGCGAAAGAAACGGGGTATGTAGAAACGCTGATGGGGCGGAAGCGCTGGCTGAGGGATATCAATTCTGCCAACTTTACTGTGCGTGGTTTTGCGGAGCGGAACGCCATTAACTCGCCCATACAGGGCACCGCCGCGGATATGATCAAACTGGCGATGATAAAGATCCACCGCGAGTTTACCAAACAAAATCTTAAATCAAAAATGTTATTGCAGGTACATGATGAATTGGTGTTTGATGCGCACAAGGATGAAGTAGAACTGATAAAACCCATTATATTAAACTGTATGCAAACTGCATTGCCATTGCCGAACGAAGTACCAACGGATGCAGAAATTGGGGTGGGAGTGAATTGGCTGGAGGCGCATTAATATTGAAAGCTATGACTCCTGTCTATTCAATATGCTCTAAAGATTGCTATTTTATTATAAAGCCTATTTTGATTAAAGGGTATGCCTACTGCGCTTCTTGCAAAATTAATATCCTGTTACAAAAGTCTTTATTATAGAAGTTCGGGGCCGCAGTTGATGATAAGTACTTTTCATATATCTAGTTTAGCCAGGTATTGAAGCGTAAAGCATTCTTTTGTCCCGTTGAAGTGTAGTTTCCCCTTTTTATTAAAAGTTATAAGATATATTCAACATCAAATATCCCGGCAATAAATTACTTTGAAAATTATTTATCGAAAAATCGGTAGTTTCTATTTGCCTGAAATTTTTATTATTTAAAATATTTTTAGCAATAAAATTTACTTCAAATTTTTTGCGTTTGGGTGTGAAACGTAAAGCGGCATCTAAAAATAAATAATCTTCATCCGTTTTTTTGGTGTTGGGTAAAAAGTAATCAGCTGATAGTAAAATAAACCAGTTTTTAGCCGACTTTACAATAATTTTGAAAGTGTTATTGATTGTTTCATTTTTAAATGATTTGCTATTTTCACTTTGGGATTGTACTTTTTTATTCTGGACAACATTTTCAAAGTTTATTGGGATATCAAAAGCTGTTTTCATAAATAATTCTGAAGAAAAGAATTGGTTCTTATTATTTCTTAAATTGGAATTATTGACTATGTTTTTATAAATTGAAATTGAGTAATTTGATTTCAATCTTATTGTACTTTCTAATACCGGCATATACTTTTCTATTAAAAAATCAAAGTTTATATTTTCATTTGATTTTGGAAGGTAAAAATACACTACCTGCGTGCTGTTTTCCAGGATAAAAATATTTGGGAAAAAATTACCCCGGCCCCTATTATAATTTGCACTTAAATTAAACTGAAACTGTTTATACAGATTATTTATTAGATAAAAAATTCCAAAAGAGGTAATTTGTTGAAGCTCCAAACCCGGTTCATTTTTTACTATCGTTCTATTTGAAATATAAATTGGCTTCGTAAATAAATATTCTTCGGACAATGGTTTTTGATTGTAGCTGATTGTTCCCAAAACGGCAGAAACATTATTGAATTTATATTTTAATGTAAATGCCGGCTCAAAAATGATATTTTCTTTTTTCGTATTTTGGATTACAATTTTATTGGTTAAATTTTGCTGTAAATAAGTGAGGGAGCAGGAAGGTGAAATTTTCCATTTTCTCAAATTAAGATGAAAGCTCCCTTCGCTGTAAAGTGTATATTTTTTATAGGTAAAGTCGTTAGTAAATAGGTTATTAATGTGTGTAATCCCGTTTTTTTTACTGGTGAGTCTAGATTGAAAGGGATTTTTTTCAGCATTGCTACCTATGGAAAAAGTATATTTAGTTTTTTCGGTACTTCCCAGTAAAACAGATCGAACACTTACATATGCATTTCTAAAATTACTGTATTGATTATCTGTACTATAAACCAACGGGTCAGCTACAGAGGGGTTTAAAAAATAATTTTGGGCAATATCGTTTGAAGAGTGATTAAAAAATAGTTGCAATGCCTTTTTTCCAGTAATCTTTTGAGTAAATAGTAAAGACTGCCTGAGTTTGAAATCTTTTGTTTTTAGTTCTGTTTGATAATTTGATGTGTTATTTTGTAAAACATTAGTTGAAGTATTTATAGATTCCCCGCTTAATCTAAATTTATATTCTACTAAAGAATTTTTTGAGGAATTGTATTTAATTTCTACATCTCCCCGATATTGAGTTGGGCTTTTTTCAATACTGTAATAGTCTGAAGTTAAAATTTGGCGGTTGTTTATAAAATTATTACTGCCAGATTGCTGGATTGAATTTATTCTATCATGGATATAATATAAATTGGTTTTAATACTTGAACGGTTACCTATTTTAAATACGTTGTTATAATTGCCAAACCAGGCATTATTTAAATTAGCCCTCCTGTCATCTAATGAACTTGCGTAAAAAGATTCGGGAATAATTTTTTTTGCAAGAAAATCGACTTTTTCAATTTGTTCAGCGCCTTGGTTATACGAAAAATAATCAAAAGGCGAGTTGTTGATGCCTATCGTATTGTAAGATAAGGTTCCAAAAGATTTATACTTTTTAGAAATTCCTAAAATATTTAATCCTGCATTATACATAAGTTTTGCACCATCTGAAACACCGCTTCCAAAATCCATATCACCCGAAAAATTCAGCTTCTCCTTTTTCAATTTGAGGTTTAAGGCAACCTTATCTCCGCTTTCTATCCCTTTGAGCAAAGGATTATCAGAATAGTTTTCAATGGCTTGCACCTGCTCAATCATATCAACATTTATGTTTTTGGTGCCGACAGTGTAATTTGAACCAAACAAATCATCACCTTCTAATTTTACAGTTTCTACCGACTTCCCTTTGTAACTAATTACTCCTGTTGTTTCATTCACTTCTATTCCAGGGAGTTTCTTTATAATATCTTCAATTTTTCTCTCGCTGCCATCTTTATATGCAGCAACATTGTATTTTACAGTATCGTCTTTAACAATAAAAGATTTCGCTTTTGTTGTAACAGTTACTTCTTTTAATTGTATATTTTCATCTTTATATAATATAAAATTAGCTGTGTAAGACTTACTATTTGCAGGGTTTTCAATTTCAAAAAATCCTTTAATATATTTATTTGCAGATACCTCAATTATAATTTTTTGATAACTACCCTTTAATGAAATTGAATATTGGCCATTTTTGGCAATAACAAATTCTTTAATTCTACCGGAATTTATGGAATCCTTTATAATAACATTTGCCATTGGGATTTTTTCACCAAAATTGTTTTCTATTTTACCGCTTATTGATTGGGAATACAAATAATGAGGAATAGATATTACAAACAATATGAATGTAATTTGACGTGATAATATTCTTTTAAAAGCTGATCCCTTCACCTTCCTGCGCTTTAGGATAAATAATTTCGGGGGCATCAATCTTTATATTTGCTTTTGAACTATTGTCAATACTACCATTCGATCTTACTAATCTAATGTATTTGTCAATGGTGTTAATAAATTTATTTACGTATTCATCCCAGTTCATGAATTTGTGATCATTAATTTTTACCTGCTCAAATTGTTCGGTATAATTTGTTTTAATTTTTTCTGCTATAAATTGAATATGATTATCATCAGATTTAATTTCTAAAATTAAACCCGGCAATCCGCCAAATTTCCATGGGCCATCCGAATTGGTAATGGCAGTTGTATAATATGCTGTATAATTACGCCCCCTGAAATAGGTTTTTGCAGAAAAGCATTCCTCAGTCAAGATAAGCTTTGTGTCATTCGTAAGTTTCCATTCCATACTGTGCAATGAATCCTTTACATAAAAAAGTTGGTTAAATAATCCCTCTCTCAGATAAATTGCATTTTCAACATGTTTTTTAATTAAAAAGGACTTCTCCTGCAAAGTTGGTGAATTATCAGAATCGCTTTTATAAATTGATATGGAATCATTTATGATTAATGCATCTTTTGATAGCCGGCCATTGGTAATAGAAGCAAATTCGATGTATATATTTTGGCCGTAGGAAAAACCTGATAAAATTAATAATGACAGAACAAAGAATATTTTCATGATTATTTCCATGCTTTTTTTTATTATAGAAAATACAGGCTGTCTTATAAAAAGCAGCCTGTACAATCATTTCGCTAAAGTAATATCGTAGCAATTTTATACGCTATGTCACATGCAGATTTCTGAGAACATTCACAGGAATAATTAATAGTAATATTTGTCTTCCCATAACTGACTGAGACTTTACAACTGCTTACTACCAATAAATCTTCCGATGCTTTTTTTAACGCGTAAACATTTATAGGTTCATTTTTACCATTCATAGCTTTTTTTGCTTTCACATTTGTCCCGGCAAATGCATTGGCTGTTCCAGCTAATAAGAACATCCCGATTAACAGTGATTTTACTTTCATATAAAATAAATTTTAGTTGCCCCATTTGGTCTTGGGCGTGAATGTGACCTTATACTAATTTTTCGTGTTCGCATAATCACACTATTCTTTTTAGTTTTCTTTGGGTTAAAAGACGAAATTCCCGCAATTCGTAGCTACTGAATATCATTAATATATTTTGCAACTTGCAGCCCTTTCTAAGATTGGTTATTGTTTAGACACTCATTAACCTCTGACAAGCTACAAATGAAATGTACACTAAATATTAGTTTTCATTAAAAGTCAGACTTTTTCTTTAGGCCTATTTTGGGAGATAAATAATTTTTTTGCGAAAAACTTCTTATCGTATCAACCGTTGTTCTCAATGGATTTAATTCATTTATTTTTTGTATGGGTTTCCAAATGCTAATTGAATGAAACTTTTGTATACGAATGCAAATCGCTACAAACTTAATATTAAAATTAAAAACTATATACATTTTAAGGTCAGTGAAAACCACTGATTTTTGAAAGAAAAACTACATAAAGCGGATAGGCAGAAGTTAATAATGGTAATTGGTAATTCCTCTTTCGACCTACTCGCTCTCAAAAACTGCGTTTATCAATTTAAATTTTTTGCAATAAAAATGATCGCTATTTTAGGGGTGTCAAAATTTCTCAACCAAATGAAATTCATTCTAACAATTTTTACCGGCTGTTTTATTTTTAGTTCCACTTTTTCCCAGGAGCAAACCTCCACACAAAAAATGGATTTCGAAAAATACGACCCGGTTTCCACATTAGTTGTACCCGAACATGTTATCAGTCATTCAAAATTCCCGTTCATTGACGTGCATAATCACCAGTGGGATATGGCCAATAAAGATCTTGCCCCACTCATCCGTGACATGGATATTTTAAACATGAAGATAATGGTAAACCTTAGCGGGGGAAGCGGTAATAACCTGGAGCAGGGAACTAAGCATGTAAAAGCAACTTACCCCAACCGGTTCATTATATTCGCCAATATAGAATTTAAAGGAATTGGTGAAACTGGCTGGACCGAAAAAACGGTTAAACAACTCGAAGCGGATGTTAAAAACGGTGCAAACGGGCTAAAAATATTTAAGTCACTTGGTTTCAACGTAAAAGATAATGAGGGCAAACGGGTTGCAGTGGATGATAAAAGGCTTGATCCGATCTGGCAAAAATGCGGTGAACTGAAAATTCCCATACTCATACATACCGCTGACCCCAAACCTTTTTGGGATGCAACTGATGAGCACAATGAACGGTGGATGGAAATTGTTACACATCCGGGGCGTAAACGTGGTGCAGATAATCCTGTACCCTGGGAAAAATTAATTGAAGAGCAGCATGCAATTTTCAGTAAGCATCCCAATACAACTTTTATCGCGGCCCATTTTGGGTGGTACCCCAATGACCTGGATAAACTGGGAAAATTATTAGACCAATTGCCAAACGTAGTGGTGGAATTTGGCGCTGTTATCGCCGAACTTGGCCGGCAACCCATCATGGCGAAGCAGTTTTTTACCAAATACCAGGACAGGATACTTTTTGGTAAAGACAGTTGGGTACCGGAGGAATATAAAACCTATTTCCGTGTGCTGGAAACCGCAGATGAATATTTTCCTTACCACAAAAAATACCATGCTTTCTGGAGAATGTATGGACTGGGATTACCAGACGATATTTTAAAAAAAGTGTATTATAAAAACGCGCTACGTATTATCCCAAATATTGATAAAGCCTTGTTTCCACTATAATCGCGGCTTATTTAAAGCGTTGCTTTGCCGGACTTCTTAATGCTGGTGATGTGGCGAAGAACATTTGCTTTGGTGGCATAACCGGTAATTGTAATAATGGGCGCCGATGATTAACGGAACTGCCAAAATTAAAAACCAGTTTTCAATGGTGTGTGGAAAAAATTGTTTTAGCGCCAAAAAAATAAACCCGGCAGAAAAAATATAAACCGGCGCCAGGGAACGGTGATGCCTTGCATAGCCATGAAATAAAGAATAAGATCCTACCACAAAAGCAAGAGCAATCATTCCCCATTCAAATAAAGCGTTATGAATGATATTAATTCCAAAAACAGGCAGGCTTGTAACCAGCACGGGCAGTAATGCGCAGTGAATAGCACATGCTACAGAAGTAGCAACACCCATGATATCCCAATTGATTTTTATAAACATTTTTAGAATGGCAAATATAGGATATTTGCACTATCGTTGCAACTGTTAAATCAGTTTCTGTTTAAAAACAAGGTTAATTTACCAGGATGTTTGAATGTAACTTTGCCAAAAATATACGGTATGATCAGAAAGAGGTATTTGTACATTGGTTTCTTTACCCTGCTATTCGGCGGGTATTTTTTATACTTCTTCAGCCAGGATGATTTTTCACAGTCGGCCCTTCCCGTAATTAATAATAATGTGCAACCCTTTTCATTTACCAACCAAAACGGAAAAACCGTTACAGAAAGGGATGTAGATGGAAAAGTTTATGTGACCGAGTATTTTTTCACCACCTGCAAAGGAATTTGTCCAAAGATGAATGCGAATATGCGCAGGGTATATGAGGCATATAAAAATGACAGTGGTTTTATGATCATTTCCCATACCTGTATGCCCGAAACAGATTCGGTGCCCTTACTTAAAAAATATGAAAAGCAGATGCTCGAAGGTAGGCTGCAAAAAACGGAGGATGGGTCTTATAAAATAGACTATGATTCTACCATGAACGGAGCACAAACTGGTGCGAACAGTAACTGGAATTTTGTAACCGGCGACAAACAGGCCCTATACAAAATGGCCAGGCAGAGTTATATGATTGATAATAACAAATCAGCAGATACCACCGCCGGCATTGCAGACCAGTTTATACATACCCAGTTTTTTGCTTTGGTAGATAAGCAAAGCAGGGTGAGGGGTATTTACGACGGGCTCAAAGAAGATGAAATACAAAAATTATTTAAAGATATTAAAGAGGTTTTAAAAGAGAAATACCAGAGCAGGAGCCTCAACTAAATAATCAATAAACCGGTAAAACATGATACCCGATATTTTAAAAAAGAATAATTTAAGCGTAACAGATGGCCGCAAAAAAATATTAGAATTATTTTTGAGCAGCGATGGGGCATTGGCCCATTCGGATATTGAAAAATATACCGGTGAAATTTTTGACAGGGTAACCGTATACCGCACTTTGCAGACCTTTGTGGAGAAAGGTATCATTCACCATATACCCACCTCCGATAATTCTATTTTATACGCTTTATGCAAAGACAATTGCGAAGCCGGGCATCACCACGATAACCATGTACATTTTATATGTGATAAATGCGATAAAACCATTTGTCTTGAAGAGGTAACTATTCCAACGGTAAAGCTGCCTAAAGGCTTTACCCCAAATCATTCCCAAATGGTGGTACACGGTATTTGTGATGACTGTAAATGACCCAAACGATATTATGTCATAAACCAGGTTGCGCTTGTTTTGCAACTAATAATTGAACTGCAAACCAGATCTGACCGGACTGTGGATAAATAGCCAGGACGAGATAATGGTTCGATAAAAATCCTGTCTTAAAAGACCATGTTCTTCGCAATTTAAACAGGTGATAATTCAAATATATCAAGCGATCATTTTGTACAGAAAATTTACTGCCGACCATATTTTTACAGGCTATGAAATTTTGAGCAGTCCGACAGTATTAATTACTGATCCGTTGGGGGTTATTATTGATATTGTTGATAAAAAACACGCCGGAGATGGGGTAGAAAACCTGAGGGGATTGCTTACACCCGGTTTTACAAACGCGCACTGCCATTTGGAATTAAGTCATTTGAAAGGAATGATTCCTCAAAAAACGGGGCTGGTGGAGTTTGTACAAAAAGTAATGAGTATCCGGGCGGCATCAGGCGAATTGAAATTAGAAGCAATGGTGAATGCCGAAGCCGAAATGTATAAAAATGGTATAGTAGCGGTAGGTGATATTTGCAACACTACCGATTCAATCCCGGCAAAGGCAGAAAGCAAATTGCGATGGCATAATTTTATAGAACTAAGTGGTTTTACAGACGCAGTGGCCCAACAAAGACTGGATGACATGGAAAAAGTGTATCAACAGTTCATGGCAACCAACCCGCGGCAAAGAACATCCTTTTCACCCCACGCCCCGTACAGTGTTTCAAAAAAATTATTTCAATTACTGAATGAAGCAACTGCCGGTCAAATAATAACAATACACAACCAGGAATCTCCCGCCGAGGATGATTTATACCGGCATAAAAACGGGGAGTTCCTGGCATTGTATAAAAATTTTGGCATTGATTTCACAGCATTTGAACCTACCGGAAAATCAAGTTTTCAAAGCTGGCTTCCTTATTTCACCAATAGTCAATCCATTATCTCTGTTCATAATACCTTTACCGGCATAGCGGATATAGCTTTTTCCCAAAGCCATTTAAAAGAAAATAACAGCGGGCTTTTTTATTGCATTTGTATCAATGCCAATAAATACATCGAACAAAAAATACCATCCATCCGCTTACTAATGAAAAGTAATTTTGATATAGTCATAGGTACCGACAGTTATGCAAGTAACCTGCAGTTGAACATCCTGGAAGAGATAAAAACCATTCAACGGGAAACCAATTATGAAATTCCATTGCAGGAGTTATTAAAATGGGCCACCATCAATGGGGCGAGGGCTTTACAACTGCACCATACTTCGGGCAGTTTTGAAAAAGGCAAACAACCGGGTGTAGTATTGGTTGAAGGGTTGGATAATTTACAAACCACTCAGCATTCATTTGCAAGAAGGATACTGTGAATGGCGTTTTACAACACTTCATGCAATACCGCCAGGGTTTTCATCAGTCCAAAATCGGGAATATGCAAAGCGTAATAATCCTGGTAATGCAGCAATAATTTTCTCCTGGTATCGTGGTGCAATTTAAATTGCGATAATTCACCCGGCTGCATAACTTTTAATAATTGGGAAGTAACCCGGGCATATTCACCATCAATAAAATGAGGATGTTCGGGTTGTATGTTAACAAAATTTCCTTCTGCCAGATCAAGTATATTTTGTTCATCATCATAATTATCATTTATCATGAAGCCCAAAAAATGGGTTAGCTGTAGCGAAAAATAAAGTGCAAAATTGGCGGTAATGGCTTTATCGGCGGCATCCAGCTTTATCAGTATGTCTTCGCAAAAGTAAAATAAATGGGTATTTTGTTCGGGTTGCTTCAAACATTTCTGCAGGAGTTCCACTATGTATAATGCAATGCTGTTCTTAACTACATCGCTCAATACCTGTTGAAATAAAAAATCCCACTTAAACTCTTTAATACGCTGCAACTGCTTTTGATCGCTGTGGTAAACCAGCATATCCAGGATAGCGCCCGGCTGAAAATGATTGGCTTTGGCGGAAGATTTTTTTGCGGTTCGTACCCCGTTTACCATATAGGTTTGCACGCCGAACAATTCTGTAAATATGGTAACTACAACACTGGTTTCACCATACCGGATGGTGCGTAAAACGATACCTTTTGTTTTGTGTGTCATGCCCGTAACCCCTTCAGTACGGGGAGTTTTATCTTGACTGTATTAACCTGCTCTTAAAATAGAATTGACCATCGCTTACTCAAAATTCCAAGTCGAACTTCCATCCTTCTCATCCTTCAATGCGATGCCCAGGGAAAGCAATTGATTTCTTACTTTGTCGGAAGTGGCATAGTCTTTTTTTGCTTTTGCTTCTTTACGGATATCTATTAACAATTGCAGAACGCCATCCAATGCACTATTATCATTTGCAGTTGAACTTTTTAATCCCAGGATGTCTTCCAGGTAAATCTTAAATGAACTTTTTAATAATTGTAAAGTATCCGTTGAAACCGCTCCCGTCGGGATATGTCCATCCTTAATGGAATTGATGATGGGGGCCAGTTCAAACAAATTGGCCAATACTTTCGCCGTACTAAAATCATCATCCATAAATTCTTCCAGCTCATTCACCAGTTGTACAATTTTTTTATCCAGCTCCATGTCAATTGCCGGTACCCCGTTACCAATGGCTAATTTTTTCAATACTTCATAAGCTTCCCACAAACGTTTCATTGCTTTTTCGCTTGCCTGCAAAGCCTCGCTGCTAAAATCAATAGGGCTGCGGTAATGGCTTTGCAGGATGAAAAACCGGATCGTCATAGGATCAAAAGGTTGGGTCAGCAGCGGATGGTTGCCACTAAACATCTCCGTTAGTTTGATCTGGTTGTTATAGCTTTTACCCATCTTACGGCCATTTACCGTAATCATATTATTGTGTATCCAGTACCGGGCAGGCGAATGATGGTTGCAGATAGTACTCTGTGCTATTTCACTTTCATGATGCGGGAACAGCAGGTCCATACCACCCCCGTGTATATCAAACCGGGCGCCCAGGTATTTGGTGGCCATGGCCGAGCATTCGATATGCCAGCCGGGGTAACCATCACCCCATGGACTTTTCCAGCGCATGATATGTTCCGGGGCGGCAGATTTCCACAAAGCAAAATCCGCCTTATCCCTTTTTTCTTCCTGTCCGTCCAATTCTCTTGTAGTTTCCAGCAGATCATCAATTATTCTTCCGCTCAATTTGCCATAATCATGGGTAGCAGCATACTTTTTCACGTCAAAATATACAGAACCGTTTACTTCGTAACCATAGCCTTCCGCTATAATCTTTTCAATCATATTCAGTTGCTCCACAATATGACCGGTAGCAGTGGGTTCAATGCCCGGCTCTATACAATTAAACTGCAACATAGCCCAATGAAACAAATTGGTATATTTTTGAACCAGTTCCATAGGTTCCAGTTTTTCGAGTAAAGCCTTTTTTGTTACCTTATCTTCGGCAACCCTGCCCTCCTCTTCAAAATGTCCGGCATCGGTTATATTGCGTACATACCGCACTTTATATCCCTTAAAAACCAGGTACCTGTAAATAAAGTCAAATGTAATATACGGCCTCGCATGCCCAAGATGACTTTCGCCGCTTACAGTGGGTCCGCATACATACATACCTGCATGACCCGGGGTTATAGCTGTGAATATTTCTTTTTGACGGCTGTAAGAGTTATATACTTTTAAGGGCATAAGAAGTGTTTATAATTATTGTTTTGCGGTTTGAAGTTATACTATCTGCTTAGTTACCATTTGCCCTCTTACCTTCCTGGACCGGCAGGAAACATTTTTTATCCGGCTATACCAACACCGCATACCTTTATTGCACTTAGGGAAGGGTAGAAAATATTTATTGTTGTGCCATGGACTAAGCGCTACCTGTTTTCTTTTATACCATTCAAAAATAAAAGGACAGACGCTCTATGGTATTAACAGGAAAGAAAATGATATGTGCGGAAGCGTATAAACATACCTGGTGCAAATATAATGTATTCAACTATTCCGGCAGACGGCTTATATCCGTAATAATGGGAAAATGGTCGCTTAGTTTTTTAGGGATGCGGATAAACTGGTTAACAGAATACCGCTTGTCTACAAAAATATTATCAATCCTTAGTGTGGGGGAAATTCCGCTAAAGGTTCTTCCCATACCTGCGCCTTTTTTCACAAAGGCATCCTGTAAACCATTCCCGATTGTTTCATAAGGATATGAGTTAGGTACATCATTAAAATCGCCGCAAATAATCACGGGGTGAGGGCTTTTATTAATTTCGGCTCTGATCCTGTCTGCCTGTACCTGTCGTTTTAAAAAACCTTTCCGGAATTTTGTGAGCAGGTTTTTTGATTTTTCTATATCTGTATCGGTTTTTATAGAAGGGTTTTGCAGGTATTTTAAATTAGTAGCGCTAAATCTCAATGACTGTAAATGACAATTAAACACCCGTATCGTATCATCGCCTTTTACAATATCGGCATATTGAAAAATTGAATTATAGTCGTTGGGAAAATTACTGATGGTTTGCCGGTTAATGATCGGGTATTTTGAAAAAATAATGATACCGAAATGTTGCTGGCTTAAAAAATTTTCCTTGTAATTATAGCTGTAAAAATAGTGGGGTAATTTCAACTTATCCACGAAGTCAAATACCGAGTAAAAACTGTATTTGCGATAGTAAGGTGTATTTAAATCCGCCAGCGTGTCGCCACTCACCATTTCCTGGAAACAGGCGATATCGGGCCGGAATTCATTGACCAGGCTGATCATTTCATAATAGGTTCCGGGTTGTTCTTTAAACTTCATAATATCAAACTGTGCCACATTCCAGCTCATGACCCTCAAATCCTTCACTTGTTTTTGCATAATGAACAAAGATGAAAACCTGAAGGGGATTATATTCCTGACATGGTTGAAAGAGAGCGCCGCAGTTATTACAAAAATAAGGGTATAGACGGGCTTTACGAATAACCAGAAAATAAAAAATAGTAAAAGAATAATCAGCAGGTATAGTAATGAAATAGTTAACAAACCTACCGGCCACCAGGAGGCGGAAAAGAACAACTCGCTGTAGCAGCCAATTAAAAACATTGTTGCTACCAACAGGTTAGCAATGATAAAAAATCTTTTTGTTAACCGGCGAAAGATGCTTGTTGGCATAGCATAAAGATACTATTTGCCGTTTAAAATAATTGAAAACAAAGTTTACAAGCTCCGTTTACCAGTTAGGATTGATGATAAGGGCGCAGGTGTAGAGTTGATTATAGAACGAACTTTTATTACGGACCGTTAAAGGTCTTCTTCCGCGGCCCTCTTTAAAATATTTTTTTCTTCATCAGTCAAAAAATGATACCCTTTCTGGTTGATCTTGTCCAGTATTTCATCTACCCTTTGCTGGGTTACATTGGAAGTTTTATGGAAAGGCTTCCTGCCGTCTGCATTATAAAAAACTTTTTCTTTTATAGAATTTGTATTGCTTTTTTTATCGGGATTGAAAAGGTTCATGAACCAGTCGTAAAAATTATTCATCCAGATACTCCCGTCTTTTTCTTTGCGTAACAAAAAAACAAAGATAAACCCGGCAATTCCCCCACCCAGGTGCGAAAGGCTAAAGGCAGCACTTTGCGATGCTATACCTGCAAAATCAATAAGTATGTAAATTAATGTAAGCACCCATATAGGGATACCTCCGTTCAGATTTCTGAAAAAACGATAATTAGGGGCCAGGGTTGTAGTAGACACAGCTATTGCCATAGTGGCGGCATTCGCTCCTATTAATGAAGTAGTGCCAATAAAGGGCTGCAACGGCGGTATTAAATAATTGGCTAAAATAAATACCAGTGCACCGGCCAGCCCGCCATAAATGTAAATTGGGATCAATTTTTTATTACCGGTAAGTTCCTGCAAAATAAAGCCGAATGCCCATAGCCAAAGCATATTACTTAAGATATGAAGTATACCGGTATGGGTAAACATATACGTTAAAATAGTCCATGGGCGCTCGCTTAACTTAGTAAGCTGGGCCGGCATCTCAAAAAACTGAACCACCTCTGCAGTAAAGGCAGCTTCATTGGCACGGAAAAAGTAATATACTACCTGGATGGTTATCAATAATAAAAAAAAGATAACATTAATAGTGAATAAAGCAACGAGGGCATTGCCATCGCTGCCAAGTGTCAGGCTTTTCCGGGGACGCCTGTATTCCGGGTATCTGTCTGCTTCTCCCATTTAAAAAAATTATGATACAAATTTACAAACACGTTGCAATAAACGCCGTTAACTTTTAATAAAACGTTTTTTTGTTTTTTTTGTTCCAGTACAATACTAATAAAAATCCAGTTACAGCCCCTCCGATATGTGCGAAATGTGCAATATTATCGCCCTGTACCTTTACCACACCCCCAAAAACATCGATCGCGATCATTCCCAGTATTGCCCATTTGGCTTTTACAGGTATGGGTATGGGAAAAATGATCAGCTCTGTATTGGGGAACAAATATCCAAACGCAGCCAGTACGCCCATTATTGCACCAGAGGCGCCTACAGTAGCCGAAACCCGTAAAATAGCCTGGTACCTGTCCATATCATCCGGGCTTAATGAACTATGGTCTACCTGCCACCAGTCAAATGCATAAGATCCCATTTGAAAAAATGCGGCAGCCAGTCCACAAATAAAATAGAAAATTAAAAATCGTTTGGGTCCCCAAACCCTTTCCACCATTGATCCAAACATCCACAGGGCGAACATATTGAACAGCAGGTGAAAAAAGCCACCATGCATGAACATATGCGTTACCACCTGGTAAGGTTGAAAATACACCGACTTATAATGATGTAATGCAAAAAGATCTGTTGCCGCGTTAGGGTCGTTGTTTCCCCCGGTTACCACTTGTGCAAGGTAAACCAACA
Source organism: Ferruginibacter sp. (assembly GCA_014379625.1). Lineage (GTDB taxonomy): Bacteria > Bacteroidota > Bacteroidia > Chitinophagales > Chitinophagaceae > Ferruginibacter. The sequence goes on from JACMLJ010000095.1 coordinate 341,597, forward strand.
CGTTTATGATGATGAGGTTGAGTACGATGGGGGTAGTTTGCTGAAAGCGGTTGCCGTAATTATTAAATGCCATTTATAATTGATTGATTATTCCTGCAATTTCGTAATACTTATTGGATTTTTTAAACTTAACAGGACGGAATTGTGATACTGTTACAAATCAGCAAATTGTGAAGCGGTTTTCTACCACGGGTTCTCAATCATTTCAACAAAGTTTAGCACTTTATCAAATGCCGCATTTATAAAAAGGTTTCTTCCTTCAGGGATGTATTTCTGTCTAAAACAATCTTTTGGGGGTAAAGGCAGCTTTAATAAATCGGGTACCGGTCAATTCCGGTTGCCCTGCTTTGCAGGATGGCGGCAGTTTGGCTAATGAATATTATACCCTGCTTTTAGTTTCATCAACAATTTATCCTTCAATTCCACGGGTATAAAAGCCGCCTGCAGCGCATAAACATTACAGGTATAAAAATCATCCATCGTCCATCCAAACACTTCCTGTAACCGTTGGTATTCCTTAGTTAAAGTAATATCTACTATGGTGGGAGCATCGGTATTTATACTGAGCGATACACCTGCCCTGTACAACTGGTCAACCGGGTGTTCGTGGTAAGTATCATAGAGACCGATCTGGACATTGCAGGAAGGGCAGATTTCCAAATGTATATTGTGCTTTTTCAGGTGTTCCACCAATTTTGGATCTTCGATGCTTCTTACACCATGGCCAATGCGGGTTGGGCCAAAATACCGGAGGGTTTCCCATACACTTTCGGCCCCCTTTGCTTCTCCTGCGTGCGCCGTACAATGAATCCCTTTTTCCTTCGCGTATTTGAATGCGTTGATATGGTTGATAACGGGAAAACCGGCTTCATCCGCCGCAATATCAAATCCGGCCACATAGCTTTCTTTAAACTGCTGAGCCAGTTTTACCGTTTCCATACTTTGCTCTTCGGTAAAATGCCGCAATGTGCAGAGGATCAGCCTTGCTTCAATACCTGTTTCCGCAACAGCAATTGCAGTGGCTGCTTCCGTTGCGGCCACAACTTCATAAGGCCTGAGCCCTTTTTCCAAATGTTGCAGGGGAGCAAATCTTATTTCTGCATATAAAGTATTGGACGCTGCAAGCTGATTAAACAGGTCGTACACCACCAACTGTAGCTGCTCTTTGGTTTGCATAAGTTTATAGCCTTTTACTGCCCTTGTCAGGAAATCAGCGAGATTGGCGCATTTTGCGGGTGCAATAAATTCCCGCAGATAGCTTTCTCTTGTAACGGAAGGATCGATCTTTGAAACCACTTTATAGCTGAGCCCGCAATCTAAATGCAGGTGCAGTTCAACTTTTGGTAGTCGCTGAAAATTCATTAGATGATTATTTTGATCTGGGTCATGATATTGATTTTCTCCAATCCGGCTAATTTTTTCTGGTTATCAAATCAATTCCACAAATTAAAGTACAAACATTTTTTGCTAAGCTTTTAGTAAGGGAGGTAAAATTTCCATGATATTATCCACATGCCTGAAGTTAGCATGTTCTACATGGTGTTCTACCTGTTCATGCGCCCAGGTGGTGTGATATGGGATATGCACTGCATGCCCGCCAATAGATAAAACGGGCATTACATCCGACTTTAACGAATTCCCAATCATTAAAAATTCCGAAGGCTGGATATCCAGGTGCTTGATCAGCTTGCGATAATCAGATTCCTGTTTATCGGACATTATTTCTATATGATGAAAATAATGCTCAAGCCCTGATTTTTTCAGCTTACGTTCCTGGTCAAGCAGGTCTCCCTTAGTAGCAACAACGAGGCGGTACTTTCCTTTCAACGCTTTAAGTACGGCATCTACCCCATCTAATATTTCAATGGGCTTTTCCAACAGCTCTTTTCCGAAAACAATCGCTTTTTCCAGGATGGCTATATCCAATGTGTTGTTAGAAACCCGGAGCGCTGTTTCAATCATCGAAAGCATAAACCCCTTTACACCATAACCATATAAAGGAAGGTTTTGAATTTCGGTTTTAAACAATTCCTTTGCCAAAGTGTGATGAGGTAAATAATCTTCGAGTAATGCACAAAATTTATTTTCTGTTTCCTGGAAATAAGGTTCGTTTATCCAGAGCGTGTCGTCGGCGTCAAATGCGATTACTTTTATATCCATGTTTTTGTTGAAAGGTTGATTGGCAGACTAAATATAACGTTTAAGTGGACTTGTTGAAAGATTAGCATGTTCATTTTTGTTTCCTGGTGCATATTCTTTAATTGCCAGCTTAAATATTTTGTGGGGAGGTTGCACAATGGTATCCAGTACAAGTGTGCGACGCAACGAAGCCAAATAGTAGTACTTTGCCAGGGCCAAAAAATTACACTTTTAATATTTCAGTGAATTTAAATTTAAAGCATTAATCATTTTTTCAATTTTAGCAACACCACGCACTCAATATGATGCGTATGCGGAAACATATCCACCGGTTGTATTTTTTCGACATGGTATTTTTCGCTGAGCAAACCGAGGTCCCTTGCCTGGGTAGCGGTATTGCAACTTACATACACTATTTTTTGGGCCGCTATTTCCAATAGCTTATTTACTAATTTTTCGTGCATGCCTGCACGTGGGGGATCGGTAAAAATTACATCCGGCCGGCCATGTTCTGCAAAAAAATCATCATCACATATCCTGATGACATCGCCTGCAAAAAATTCAGCACGGTCTATTTGGTTGATGGCTGCATTTATTTTGGCGTCTTCAATGGCTTCGGCAACCAGTTCTACACCAATGATCTTTTTAGCCAGTTTACTCACAAATATGCCGATACTACCGGTGCCGCAATACAGGTCGTACACAATTTCATTGCCGGTTAGTTGGGCAAAATCCCTTGCGATGGTGTACAGTTTTTCAGCCTGCCTGGTATTGGTTTGAAAGAAAGATTTAGGACCGATCTTAAATGAAAACTCCTCCAGCTTTTCCATCACAAAACCTTTACCATGGTACAACTGTGGGGTAAGGTCGTAAATAGTATCGTTCCATTTTGGATTGATGGTGTACAGTAATGTTGTAATGCAGGGCAGTTCCTGCAATACAAAATCCAGCAGTTTTTTTGTTTCCACCTGGTTTTCATAGCCAAGGCAAATATTTACCATCAACTCACCCGTTGCACAATTACGGATGATGATATTGCGTAGCCAACCGGTATGCTGCTTAATATCATAGTAAGTATAATTATTTGCCAGGGCAAAACTGCGGATGCTGTTGCGGATATTGTTGTTGATACCATCCATCAGGTGACATTCCTGTATGTCAATGATCTTATCAAATACGCGGGGAACGTGGAAACCTAAAGCTCCCTTGTCTGCCACCGGGGTGTTGCCCGGCCGTGCTAATTCAGCATGCGCTTCTGGATCAGCAGGGTCTAAAGCCCCTCCTTCGGCGAGGTTTGGCAAGGCTTTGGTAGGCAGCGGGCCTGTTTTGTATTCTTTATTACTAAACGTAAACTCCAGTTTATTTCTATACTGGGTAGTATCATCGGCTCCCACAATGGGCATCATTTCCGGTAATTCCACTTTACCAATACGCCTGAAATTTTGGGCTACTTCCTGTTGCTTGTATTCCAACTGTTTTGGGTAGGGCAACATTTGCCATTTGCACCCCCCGCAGACGCCAAAGTGAATGCAAAACGGGGTGGTCCTTTCTGTTGAGTATTTGTGAAAACGGGTGGCTTTTCCTTCTCCATAATCCTTTTTATTGGTGCTTACAAATACATCCACCACATCGCCGGGAACAGCCCCCTCAATAAATATTACCTTGCCATCCTGTCTTGCCAGCGATTTACCTTCGGCGGCATAGCCGGTAACCAATATATTTTCTAATAAATATTTTTTTCTTTTCACCGCGCAAAAATAACACCTCCTTTCTTCATTCAGAAAAAATGAGTCCCTGATTATTTTTTTGTTAACGCTTTGTAATTTTACACGCCTTTATTGGCCAAATGCTCATTAACCATTGATTTTAAATACTTTTACAACCATATTATTCAACCAATGAAACAATTTTTCTTTTTTTTGATGGCATCCGTACCCTGTATCACGTCATCCGCGCAGGAATTCAAAGTTATTTTAAAGGTGCCACAATATAAAACCGGGGTTGCCTACCTAACCTACCATATGGGCAAAAACCTGAATGTAGAAGATTCCGCAGCCGTAAACAACAGTGGAGTGGCGGTATTTACCGGTAAAAGAAAATTACCACCCGGTATTTATGCGGTGGTTATGCCGGGTAAAAGAATTACAGTGGATTTTTTTGTGGATAAAGAACAGGTAATTTCGATAAGCGTGGATACTACCGACCTGGTAAATAAGACGATCGTTACAGGATCAAAAGAAAATGTATTGTTTCAGCAATATTACCAATACATTGCGGTAAAAGGAAAATTAATAGAATCGGAACGGCAGGCTTATCTTCAATCCACTACAAAAAAAGATTCCACGCTGCATGAGTCGAATTATCTTAAGTACAATAAAGAATTAAATGATTTCCGGGAAGGGATCACCACGAACCATCCCAAATCGATGATGGCGGTTTTATTGAATGCAATGAAAGAACCCCAACTACCGGCGAAAAAAATGCAAAGCCGGACCGATTCATTAGAAAACTATTATTACTACAAGGCACATTACTGGGATGGTATAACCTTTATGGATGAACGCATTTTAAGAACCCCTTTCTTTCTTCCCAAATTTGAAAAGTATTATCGTGAAATCGTTGCCCCGCAGTCAGACAGCATTATTAAGGAGGCTGACTACCAGTTGCTGCTTGCGCGAAGCAGTCCGGAAGTGTATAAATTTTTATTGAACTGGCTTACAGATGAATATATTAATCCAAAGTACATGGGGCAGGATGCGATTTTTGTGCACCTGTTTGAAAAATACCATAGCAAGGGACTTACCGGCTGGCTCAATGAAAAACAAATGGAATCAATCAGCCGGAGGGCCTATATGTTAATGGCCAACCTGATTGGCTTAAAGGCTGCAGACCTGGAAATGCTGGATACAAGCGGCAAGCCCTCACCTTTATACCAGGTAAAGGCAGACTATACCATTGTTTGTTTTTGGGATCCTACCTGCGGTCATTGTAAAGAGGAACTCCCCAGACTGGATTCTATTTACCGGGCAAGCTGGAAAGATCACGGCGTTAAAATATATGCCGTGTTATCTGCTGATTCAAAAGAAGACCTGAAAGCGGAATGGCTAAAATACATCCGGGAACACAACCTGGGTGACTGGACCAATGTTTACCAGACAAAGGAAATGGAAACGGCCGGATATGCAGCTCAAAAACCCGGCTACCGCCAGTTGTATGATATTACCCTTACTCCCACCCTGTACCTGCTGGACAACGAGAAACGCATTATCGGGAAAAAATTATCCTGGCAGCAATTAGATGATTTGTTGAAAGTGAAATGGAACGCAACGACAAAATAATCTGAATATCGTTTACGGTTCATGCAGGAAATTTTGACCTTGCGGCATTTAGTAACGGTGTTCATTACTGGCCAAAATCTGATCCTCTTTACTGGTAACCATGAACTTTAAACCTTCCGAATATTTCACCCTTGACCATTGACCCCTCACCCATAAAACCGCCTCTTTACAAATATCAAAACATTAATAAAATTGGTTCAACATGAAGAAAATAATAACACTGTTTATACTATGCCTGGGGGCAACGCAGCTTTTTTCTCAAACACTTTTTACATATGGGCCTTACCAGGTTGGAAAAGACGAGTTTTTAAGGGCTTACAATAAAAATAAAACGCCGGTTACCAATAAAGAACAATCACTGAAGGAATATCTTGACCTGTACTCCAGGTTTAAGCTGAAAGTGAAAACCGCGCAGGAGCAGCGACTCGATACTTTGCCACAACTTCAAAACGATTTACAAAACTTTCGCAACCAGGTAGCAGATGGATACATGAATGACGAAAAAGGGCTAAACCTATTGATAGAAGAAGCAATACAGCGCAGCCAGAAGGATATACATTTATTGCATTTCAGTATTGCCATACCTTCAAAAATGAGTGCGGCAGATACATTGAAAGCTTATACGGCAATGAATGAACTGGTATCCAAATTGAAAGAAGGCAAAACCAATTATTCAGCAATTACAGACCAGATCAGCGAAAAATATATGAAGGTAAAAGGAGACGACCTTGGCTATATTACTGCCTTAACCCTTCCTTATGAAATCGAAAACCTGGTGTATAAGTTAAAGCCTGGCGGTATCTCCAACCCCTATCGTACCAAAGCGGCGCTGCACGTTTTTAAAAACGCGGATGAGCGAAAAAGCGCCGGAAAATGGAAAATAGCCCAGGTATTATTAACCATACCTCCTGATGTATCCGGTGCAGAATTAAAGGCAATTGAGAAGAAAGCAGATTCTATTTATGCATTGCTGACGGGCGGAGCGGATTTCGCCACTCTGGCTAAACAACTAAGCGAAGACAAACTAACTTATATGAATGGTGGTGAAATGCCGGAGTTTGGTACAGGCAAGTATGAACTGCCATTTGAAAGCAAGGTATTTGAATTAAAAAAAGACGGGGATATCTCAAAGCCTATTTTTACGGGCTATGGGTATCATATTGTAAAACGATTGCAACAGCGGGACATACCGGGTGATAAAAGCGATGAAGCATTTGTGGCCGCGTTAAAACAACAAATATCAGCGGACTCAAGAATAAACGCCACAAAGGCCGGTTTCTTAAAAACCGTAAAAATAAAAACAGGATATAAAAAGAATGCAATTATAAAAGATACTGACCTTTTTAAATATGCCGACAGTGTAGCCGCAACCAACCAGGTTAGAAATTATCCCATTAATAATAAAACGATTTTTTCTTTTACTCAGTTGAATGTGAAGGGATCGGACTGGTTAAATTTTGTAAAAGATTATAAACTCAACAGGGATGTATACAAAGGAGAAGACAATAAAGAGTTATTAGAAAAATATACTGCAACCACTTCGTTTGAGTATTACCGTAAGCACCTCGAAGCGTTTGATAAAGATTTTAAATACCAGGTGCAGGAGTTTAAGGAGGGCAATATGTTGTTTGAAATTATGGAAAGAAATGTATGGAATAAAGCGGCCGGTGACAGTACAGGTTTGCAAAACTATTACAATGAGCATAAGGCGAATTATAAATGGGCGGCCAGCGCTGATATCTTGTTATTTAATTGCAGCGACGGAAAAGTAGCTGAAGAGGCTTCCAGCGCATTGAAGAACGGCAAAAACTGGAAAAAACTGGCGGAAGAAAGTGATGGTAAAATACAGGCAGATTCAGGCAGGTATGAACTTTCTCAATTACCGTTGCCACAGGGTTCGGTTATCATCGATGGGTTACTATCAGCGCCCGTTACCAATAGCGGCGATAACACCTCAAGTTTCGTAAAAGTGTTGAAAATGTTCCCCGCAAACCAGCAAAGAAGCTTTGAAGAAGCAAAGGGCCTGGTAATAAACGACTATCAGACTTTTTTGGAAGAAAAATGGGTAGCAGCGTTAAAAAAGAAATACCCTGTGAAGGTAAATGAAGTAGTCTTCCGGTCAATGCTTCAGTAAACCGGGATAAGTATTGGTACAAAAAGCCTGCCTTCAAATCCTGATGGCAGGCTTTTTGTTTAAGGGGGATAAAAAGAGTATGGCATGTAAAATTAACTGCCTCTACTCATTATAAACCTCAAAACTTACAAGGTATGATTACGAAGAAATTAATGGCATTGTCTCTACTAACAGCTATGGTTATCGGCGCAAAAGCACAGTTTTATGTACAGGGCGGACTTAATCTCGCCAATATAACAAAAACAACAGACGGACAAACAGAAAAAAATAATTGGCTGCCTACATTTAATGCCGGCTTTATGGGAAGATTTGGTTTATCAGATGTAGTTGACCTTGAATCCGGCGTTTTATTATCAGGCAGGGGTTCAAAAGCGGAAACCTATTTTACCGATGCCAGGGACAATAATTATGTAAAAACAAAGTTTAATCCTACGTATATTGAAATTCCTTTAAATGCCGTGGTTAAATTTCCACTGGACGTAAAATCCAAATCTAATATTTTTATCAATGCCGGGCCCTATATTGCTATTGGCGTGTTAGGTAAAACCAGGGTAGACCGAAAAATAATTGGGACTACTTCTAATTTCACCAGCGATATTAAATTTAGCAATGACGATCCATTTACGTCTGAACAGGATGACGCGGCTTATGATAAATTAAAGCGATTTGATTACGGCGTCAATTTAGGTGGTGGTATTGACTTTGGAAAATTTATATTAAAAGCGAATTACGGACTGGGTTTGGCAAAAATAAACAGTACACAAAGCAATAATACCGAGGATGATAAAAATAAATTCCGCACATTCAGTATATCTGCCGGTATTCCATTAGGCAAATAACAGGTAAAAATTAAAAGCATAAAGGGTAAAGCCGCTGTTAAAACCACAGGGACTTTGCCCATTTTTTATTGCAAAAATCTACCGGCATAAAGCATTTGCGAAGTTTTATCAGCAGGTTAAGTTTAAAAGATATTACGTTTTAGGCGCCAGGGCGAAAAAAACTAATTGGTGTTTATCAGGGTACACCATATTGTCACTAACATACAGGTAAAAATAAATCCGGTAATAGGGCTAAGCTAATCATGGTAAAAAACAAAAAAAATCCTTAAGGCATGGATAAAATTTTTATTTTATTTCCTTTACCACATTGTAAATCACTTTGGGTTTCCCCAATGTATAGTAGTGTAATACAGGCACACCAAATGCCATTAGTTCTTTCGATTGCTGTACAAGCCATTTGGTACCAATTTCCTCCACATCCTGGTCTGTTTTAGCTTTCGAAATGGCATCCGATAAATCGGTTGGAATATCTACGTGGAATATTTTAGGTAAAATGGTCAGTTGTTTTTTGTTGGTAAGTGGTTTTAGCCCGGGGATGATCGGCACAGTAATGCCTATGGCACGGCAGTCTTTTACAAACTGAAAGAATTTTTCGTTATCAAAAAACATTTGGGTCATGATGTAATCCGCACCGGCATCAACCTTGTCTTTCAGGTGAAGCAGGTCGGTTTGCAGGTTGGGCGCTTCAAAATGTTTTTCGGGATAACCCGCAGTGCCAATGCAAAAATCGGGCTTTTCGCCATTCTTGATATCCTCTTCCTGGTAGATCCCGTTTTTCAGGTTCACCACCTGTTTTAACAGGTCAACAGCATAGGCATGGCCATCGGGTTCTGGTTCGAAATTGGTTTCATTTTTTGCGGCATCACCCCTTAGTACCAGCACATTGTCGATTCCCAGGAAGTTAAGGTCTATCAGGGCATCTTCAGTTACCCGTTTGCTAAAACCGCCGCAAATCAAATGTGGAACCGTATCAATATTATAATGATTTTTTATTGCCGCGCAAATGGCGACCGTACCAGGCCGTTTTCTAACTTCTACTTTTTCGAAAGTGCCATCCCCTTTTTTCTTAAACATGGTTTCGCTCCGGTGGTAAGTAACATTTATAAACGAAGGCTTAAACTCCATCAAGGGATTCAAATGGTCATAAATGGATTGAATCGTCCTGCCCTTTAACGGCGGTAAAACTTCAAATGAAACCAGCGTATCTTTTGCCTGCGAAATGTGATCTGTTATTTTCATAAATATAATATGACCGCAAATATAAACCCTAAACTCAAAAAACCCTGTGTTTATATCACAAGGTTTTTTTTAAAATGTTATTTGATTACCAGGGGCTAATAGCCTTTCTCATTTTACAAATACAATAGCATTCAGGCCAAATGTATTTTTCTGCGTCCCCGGGTGGCGGGTTTATAAACAACTATTCAAAAACATATTTGGCCAGCCATAATTTTTTATAATCATCATCATTGCCAATATAAGTTACACTGTTTTCATTTTTATCTGTCATGGGCAAAAATGCACTGCTGATATAAAATTTTTCATTGCCCAGTATGGCAAAATTGCTGATGGAATTGTTTTGCAAATCGAGCCTGGCAATACGCGGAAAAAATTTTGCACGATAGGTAGCATCTCCATTATACGCATCCACAAAGCCATCATATCCTTTAAACCCTTTTACTTCCAGTATGGTCCAGTAAATACTTTTACCGTCTTTTGAAGCCCTGAAAGATTGCCTTACAGGAAATATTTCACTCTTTTTTTCTGTATTCATCTTTTCAGTTCCAAACTGTGTTTTCAACTGACCGTTCTTATCAAAGTAAAAGCAGATAATATCTTCATAAGACTTTACAGGATTACCCGCACCAAGTTTTACCTTACTCATCAACTGCCCTGCAACTAAATATTCTTCATTACCGGTCACATAAAAACTGTTCACCTGGAAATTTTTTCCTTTATATGCATCGGCTTTTTTATCAGCAGGTGCAGTCTTAAATTTTGATTTGAAATCACTGATCGGAGTAGTGGAAGCAAAGTTGAGTTTGTTGCCGGTAAACTTTAGCATGTGGAAATTGTCCATTTTATTATCGGCTTTCTTCATCCATTTTTCATCCCGGTAATTCTGTGCTTCCTTATAACAGGGATTACTTATTTCGGCAACATAATCGTCAAATACCTCGTCAAAACTGTCATTCGATTTGGTAGAAGTTCCACTAAAAAACATGGAGCCGTTTACTTCCTGCGCGTTAGTAATAAGTAAGTTGGTGGAAGGGCTTTTGAAAACCACTTTATTTTTTAAGTCACCTTTTCCTGAATATTGGAGATAAGTGTAGTTGAAAAGATCCGGCTCAGTTTTTTTGGGAGCATACACCATCACTACATCCCCGTTGTCAAGCTGTTGGGTATATACGAGCGATTGCGAGCCGGTGATGTCAATTGCTTTTGTGCTGATATCCAGGTCGCTATTTACACTCAATATAAAAAAATCGTTTTGGTTCTTTTTTTCCTTGTTGTCCGTGGCGGCAATTACAAATAGATTGTCATCATCACCCCCGTTAAATGCAGCGTAACCGGTATATTTACCGTTGTCACCTTTTGCCTTAATGGTTTCTGATTTAATGGTTTTATCATAAACATAGCGCTGTTTTTTGTAATCCCATTTTGTATTGATGGTGCTTGTACTGAGTTTTAATTTCATACTGAGCGCATCAAAAGAACTGCATCCCCCAACATAGGCGTTAAACCGGGTCTGGGTTTTGTCTGGCATTGATGCTGCAGATACTTTCGGCGCAGCCACTTCTTCATTCTTCACAAATTTCATATTTTTATCAAACAGGTAGGTTTCATAAAAAACTTCATTTTTCTTTTTATCACCGCCAATTTTATAAGTGACCAGGTAGTTGCCCCCTGTATAATCTGTTTCGGATATATATCCGTTTTTTGCTTTTTTAGACAGTTCCTGCACCGCTTCCTGTGCGATTGATGAACCTGCAAAACAACAAATAAACGATAATGCAATAATGTGTTTCATGCTATAATTTTTTAAGTGTTTAGAATGATGGCTTTAACTTTTATGCCATTGTAAATCTATGGATTGCAACAGTGGCCATGAGGGTGAAAAAAGTAGTAATTATTATCTTTTTAATGACCCCGGCCAATTGCCGGGGTTGATTATGCAGATCGCAAGCTATTGGGATGATATGCATGGCAGGACTAATAACAATAAGGCAAAAACGTCCTTATGCCTTTAGCACAAGGACTTTTATATAATCAATGCAACAAATAATTTTATAGTGTACGCTTTGCAGTTATGGTAACCGTTTTGTTATTACCATCTAAAAAACTACCTGAAATCTGGTCTGCGGTTACCGTACCAATTGTACCCGCCTGCCCGGTTCCAAACAATTGATTATTGCTGATAGTGCCATCCATATTGCCGGTAGTTGTACTTCCGGTTTTCCGGTGGATACCTCCCCATATACCTGTGGTTTTCAGGATGATCATATTAAACGTTCCTGTTTCGGGGAGGGTAGTGGAATAAGCGCCCTCAAAACATTGAATTAAATTAGTGGATGTTTCTTTAACAATGTTGAATGTGGAATTAGGATGGCCAGGTATAGACGATGATGTAACTGTTGGGGCGCCGCCACCAAGGCCAACTGAAAAATTAACAGATACTGCCGACCCGTTTAAAAGGCCTGTGAAGTTAGCAATATAGGGCTGTCCGGCTACCCAGGTAACCGCAGAACTAAGATTCACCGTTATACCGTCAATCACCATCAGCGCTGTAATAGTTGTGCCATTATTTGCAATATCAAACATGACTGTTCCGGAAGAACCTATTACAACGCCTTTATAAATTCCTTTACTGCTGGTATTATTTGCAACCAGTGCATCCGGGGCCGTTTTACAGGTTGTGCAGGTGTAGGCCGGAGTAGCGGGCTTGGTATCTTTTTTACAGGAAGAAAAAGAAGCCGCTACCAATAGGGCTAAGAGGATATGTACTTTTTTCATGATTATTTATTTAAGTTTTTTTAAGATGTTTTTTTTTATTTAAGCCCGCCGCCAATACATACGCCAATTTTAATTCCGAGATAACCGGCTTTTTCTTTTAAGAAGTTATACTCTGCACCCATGCGAAGATGCCCCAGTTCAAAACCTGCGCGTGCCATAAAGCCAAATTCGCTTGCCTGTGGTATTTGCTCATTGGAATCTTCAATATCGATGCTGGCCATGCGGAAAATGCCTCCGCCAACACCTGCGTATGGACGAAATTTGGTGTTGGTGAAATAATAGTCACTTGTTGCGAGGTAGGATGCAAGCACTCTTACCGTTCCCGTTTCTCCATCCAGGTCAACATTCGCCAATGCTGCTCCCTCCAGCCTCAAACCAACGGATAGTTTTTCTATCACTGCGTATTTTGGCTCGATCACAAATATGGCCCCGCCCTTGGTACCTGGGCCTTGCGGTATGGCGTAACCAAGACTGATAACTGTTTTGAATTTTTTAAAAATGCGGTCGCCCTGTCCGGATTCTTTTTGCGCAAAAGAAAATTGTGCTGTTACAACAATCAGCAGCAGTGTCATTGTTTTTTTCATGATGTTTTTTTATGGTGTATACTTTATTTGTTTTACTGATGCAAAGTAGTCTGGATTTTAAAATACTGCAATGTGAATAAAGTAGTAATTATTGTAGCCGGTGATACCTCATTAAATGCGGGCTGCATTTGCTTATGAAATGGAAATAGCTTGCTAACGACACCGTGTAGCTGTATTCAGCAATTATTAGCGGCTGTTATCTTTTTTCAACAATTTAAAACAATGGTTACCTATAAAACCAGCGCAGGCAAAAAAATGAGTATTACTTTTTTCATGTGGGCAAGGCAATTACCGCCATTTGTTTTTTGGATCACAAGGCAATGAAATTCGCAGAACCAGGACTTCGGACAATATCATTTGGCTACGGGTTCAATTGCTGCGGCATTAAGGATGCGAAATCAAAACGGATAGTTGGTATTGAGGTTATAACCAAAATATTCTTTAGATAAAGCCAATAATAGCATACGGCCTCTTGATCAGCCCTCTAAAGTAGCTGTTCAATTAAATCGCAGCAATTAACTAAATGAAACGGAAGTGTAAGTTTAGGGCAAGATAACGGGTTAACTTTTATCTTGAGCGTGATGGCATGATGGTTGATTTTAGTAAAAGCAATAGCATGAAAAATGTAGTAATTAAATCAATCCTGCTTTTTTCAGGGCTTCTGAACGGGAGTTTACCTGGAGCTTTTCATAAATGTTACGGATATGCGTACGGATCGTTTCCTGGGATAAATATAACTGATCGGCAATTTCTTTATACCGGAATCCCTTTGCCAGTACCCGTATAATTTCCTGCTCCCTGCGGCTGAGTGAGTGGTAGGATTGATTTTTACTGTTGCCTGTTTGCTGAAATGCTTCAATAACTTTCCGGGCGATCTGGCTGCTCATGGGAGAGCCGCCATTTCGCAGGTCGGTGATGGCTTCTATGATTTTCAGGGGCGGGGTATTTTTCAGCATATAACTCGTGGCGCCGGCCTTAATGGCTTTAAAAATATTTTCCACATCGTCAAATACCGTTAGCATCATACATTGCATCTGCAGGTGTATGGCTTTTAATTTATACATGCATTCAATGCCACTGATGCCCGGTAACTCAATATCAAACAAAACCATATCAACCGGCTCATCTTTTAAAGCTTCAAATGCGGCTTCGCCATCGGGGTAGGCTGTTACTTCTGTTTCGGGAAAAGCATCTCCAATTAATTGAAACAGGTAATTCCTGATCTTATCATTGTCTTCAATTATTGCCAGGGAGGTTGTTGTCATAGTTCAAATATCAGTCAAGATTTTGGTAGTAGCAATAGTAAAATAGTAGTATATGATGTATTCTCCTACTTTGTTAATTGCAAACAGGCGGCTGGAAAACCGGTACGCCTTTGTTAAAATGGGTATCAATTCAATCTTATTATCCCAGATAACTTATTTTTACAAATCATGAATTTAACTATACAAACAAAAGACCTGGTAAAAGTTTACGGAAATCGTACTGTTGTTAATAAAGTTTCCTTTAATGTTCAACAGGGTGAAATTGTTGGCCTGCTTGGGCCTAATGGCGCCGGTAAAACCACTTCCTTTTACCAGGTGGTTGGATTGGTAAAGCCTGATGAAGGAGAGGTTTTTTTGGGTGATATGAATATTACCAGGTTGCCTATGTATAAGCGGGCGAAGATGGGTATCGGTTACCTTCCGCAGGAAGCCAGTGTTTTCAGGAAATTAAGCGTGGAAGATAATATTACAGCCGTGCTGGAAATGACTAAACTCAGCAAGCTGGAACAGAAAGAAAAACTGGAAATATTACTGGATGAATTTCGTTTGGCACATGTACGAAAAAATTACGGGGATACATTAAGCGGAGGAGAAAGAAGAAGGACCGAGATTGCGAGGGCCCTTGCGGTAGATCCCAAATTTGTATTGCTGGACGAACCTTTTGCGGGCGTAGATCCGATAGCGGTGGAAGATATACAGGAAATAATCGCCCGGCTGAAATATAAAAACATCGGCATTTTAATAACGGATCATAATGTAAACGAAACCCTCTCTATTTGCGACAGGGCTTACCTGCTGATCGATGGTAAAATATTTAAGCATGGGACCGCTGAAGAATTAGCGGAGGACGAGCAGGTACGCCGCCTGTACCTTGGCCGCAATTTTGAACTGAAACGGAAAGACTATTTACACCTGGACGCTGCAAAAAGTACTATATCACTGGATACCCTGATTTATAAGCTGGAAGGCGCTTTATCCGGACTGGAAAATATAGATCAGCAAAAAAATGAAAAGACCCCCTCCTTTGGTTCCGCAACTGATAGTTTAAAAAATGATGTAATAGAGGAGGGTTTACAACAAAATGAATACCGGCAGTTTCTCAATGAACTTGAAACCTCGGTTTACACATTTGCCACAGAAAACAACAACCCCGGTTTACTTAACAAGGTGCAGGATATATATGCTGATACAGCACTGGATAATAAATCCGCTTTGAATAGAATCCTTTTTGAATTAAAATCTATCTCCACTATTTAAGCAGGCAACAATAAACAGGTCAAATTGTTTTTCTTAAACGCAGGAGTATTATTTTACTTTAACCAAGTGTGCATTCGCATAACGGTACTAAAAAAAGGCAGGTTATCCGGAAAGTACAGGGCTGATCCGAATGACAAAATAGTTGCGAAATGGAGCATGCGGCATAGCTCCGTCCAATACTTCCTTCAACAAAAGATTACAATAGCCTTCTAACTATCATTACTATTGCGTATTTTGCCAACTTGTAAATGAAATTGCTATCCCCCGCTATATCACAACTAGCCCGCATGCGTTTCTGGCGTATAGAAAACTGGAGCAGGCACCCGGTAGCCGTGCAGCGGGAAGTACTACAGGAACTGGTAACGGCTGCACAGTACACGGAATTTGGGAAAAAATATAATTTTTCAAAACTTTTTACATTAAAGGAATTTAAAAAAAGCGTACCCATTCATGAGTATGATGATATAAAGCCATACATACTGCGCATGATGAATGGCGAAGAAAATATTTTATGGAATACACCCATTAACTGGTTTGCCAAAAGCAGTGGCACCACTTCTGATAAAAGCAAGTTCATTCCCATCAGTGAGGAAAGCCTGCAGGATAATCATTTTAAGGCATCCAAAGATGTATTGACCACTTACTACAACAATTTTCCGGGCAGCGATCTGCTGACTGGTAAAAGCCTTGTTATCGGCGGTAGCCACCAGCTACATAAAATGAATGAAGAAATTCAATGTGGCGATTTAAGCGCCGTATTGATGCAAAATACACCCTTCTGGGGCCAATGGTTGCGTACACCAGAATTAAGTATAGCCTTACTGGATGAATGGGAAAATAAAATAGAGCAACTGGCTAAGATTACGGCTGAAGAAAATGTAACCTCACTGGCCGGGGTGCCCACATGGACCTTGTTATTATTGAAGAGGATACTGGCGATCAAAGGAAAGGCTACCATCAAAGAAGTATGGCCCAACCTTGAATTATACATTAATGGTGGGGTATCGTTTATCCCTTACCGGGAGCAGTTCGATAAAATTTTTGGCGGCAAAATCAATTACCTTGAAATATACAACGCAAGTGAAGGGTTCTTTGCCGGCCAGCAATCCCCCGAAGATGATGGGTTGTTGCTTTTTACAGAACATGGTATTTTTTACGAGTTCATGCCAATAGACCAATATGGAACTGAAAATCCTCAAACAATAGGTTTAAATGATGTGGTAACCGGAAAACATTACGCATTGGTCATCAGTACAACAGGTGGGTTGTGGCGATATTTGATAGGCGATACAGTTATGTTTACTTCTATTAACCCCTATAAAATAAAAGTAACCGGGCGACTAAAACATTATATGAATGCTTTTGGCGAAGAAGTGATTGTAGACAATAGCGACAATGCCATTGCTGTTGCCGCCGTAAAAACAGGTGTGGTTGTAAATGACTATACTGCAGCCCCCGTTTATTTTAGTGAGCATTGTAATGGCGCGCATGAGTGGTTGATTGAATTTGATAAAACCCCGGATAATCTGCAATTGTTTATAACCGAATTAGACAACGCTCTTAAAAACTGTAACAGCGATTATGAAGCAAAACGTCATAAGGATATTGCCCTGGGTTTGCCGGTGGTTCATGCACTACCTGCAGGTACATTTACCGAGTGGCTGCGCAGAAAAGGTAAATTGGGCGGCCAGCATAAAGTACCCCGCCTGAGCAACGAAAGAAAAATTGTAGAAGAAATACTTTTATTTGCAAATTTTGCCAAATAAATATAGAGGAATTTACTACGGTTAGATAGCTCACCACATTCCACCCACGATTTTAAGGAAAGAAAGAGGTTAGTAGAAATGCTATCTTTAAAAAACAATCTTAATAAATGAGTGAGCCCATTATCTCATGCAAAAACTGCGGCAACCAGTTTACAGGGAAATACTGCAATAACTGTGGCGAAAAAGTTTATACGGTACATGACAAATCAGTGCTTCATTTTTTTGAGGAGGCTTTCCATTTTATTACTCATTTTGAAGGCACATTTTTTAATACACTCAAAACAATTTTTTCCAAACCCGGCAAACTTTCACTGGATTATTGCAATGGCCTGAGGAAAAAATATTTCAAGCCCTTGCCTTTTTTTATGTTACTGGTGGTGCTTTACCTGATCTTTCCCATATTTACCGGACTGAATATGCCATTTAAATATTACCTCAGTAAAGACACTTATGCCAGCAGGGTAACAACAAAAAAAACTGGCTTTAACATAGATAGTATACTAACCACCATTAATATTGCAGTGGAGGCCAGGAATTTTAAATCAAAAAACGAAGCTAATATTTACTGGATAAAATATGCTGATTCCATTGCAAAATCATTACCTGAGCTGACAAGAGTTGAAGCTACATTCAATAAAAAATCCGAAAAAACCTCTAAGTTATTATTGCTCATCCTCCTTCCTTTAACGGCCATTGTTTTGAGCTTGCTGTCCATCCGGAAGCGCCGGTATTTTTTTGACCAACTTGTATTGTCAACAGAGATCAATTCGTTTTACCTTCTCTTCAGTTTTTTTATAATGCCTTTACTAATAACTATTTGTTATAAACTGTTTCCGCAAACAGCACAACAGGTATTAACAGACAGCAGCATTGGCTTTTTTTCCTATACGGTAATTGGCTTTTTTTCGGCCATCGCCTTCCGCCAATTTTATAACGACAGGCGGTGGTGGTCTGTCATCAAAGCCATCTTCGTTATATTTGCCCATTATTTTATAGTGCATTTAATCTATAAATTTATTTTATTTGCATTCACGTTTTATTTATCTACCTAAAAAATCAGCATGAAATTACTTGCATCAAAAACAGCCATTGTTACCGGTGCCGCCCGTGGTATTGGCGAAGCCATCGCTATAAAATTCGCGGAACAGGGCGCCAATGTTGCTTTTACCTATGTGAGCAATGGCAGCACTGAAAAAGCAACCGCATTGGAACAAAAATTAATTGCATTGGGTGTAAAAGCAAAAGCCTTCCAAACCAATGCAGGCGATTATGCGGCCTGTGAAATTTTTGTAAATGATGTGCTGAAAGAATTTGGACAAATTGATGTTTGTGTAAATAACGCGGGAATTTCAAAAGACAATTTATTGCTGCGAATGACACCAGAACAATGGGACGAAGTGATGCAAACCAATCTTAAAAGTGTGTTTAATATGACAAAGCAGGTAATACGACCGATGATGAAAGCAAAAACGGGAAGTATTATCAATATGAGTAGTGTAATTGGTGAAATGGGTAATGCAGGGCAAAGTAGCTATGCCGCAAGCAAAGCCGGTGTAATTGGTTTTACCAAAAGCATCGCAAAAGAACTGGGCAGCCGTAATATACGTTGCAATGCAATAGCGCCGGGCTTTATTGAAACGGATATGACCGGTTATTTAAAAGATGGCGAAGGCGCTGATAAATATAAGGCCGGCATTCCATTAGGAAGATTTGGCACTACAGATGATATTGCAGATGTTGCTTTATTCCTGGCTGGTAGCTCCAGCAGTTATATGACCGGCCAAGTGCTCAGCGTTTGCGGAGGATTAAACATTTAATCATATAACGACAAGCTAAAAAGCCGACTTAAACCCCGGATCATCTTTTTCTTAATATTTTTATGAACTTCGGAAAGCCACCGGGTGATTTAATTTTTTATGCGGCCCCATAAAAATACGCAGTAAAATACGAAAAGCCGACAGCTCAATAAATAAAAGACATAGTCCCATTAAAATAATTAATGCGCCCTGGCTGCTTTCAATATAGGTAAACAGCACATCAATTCCAATAAATGCAGCCGTTACCGGAAAGCCGAGCATACCAATCACGGCAAACAAAAATAACAGGCCCGTTGTTTCCTGTTCATACACATAACCATGGTATTGGTTTAGTGAAATATCATTGTCGATGGCTTTTATTTTTTGCAAACAATAATACCCCAGTAAAAAAGCCGGCAAAATTCCGCTTACATAAAAGATGATCTCTATTGAGTTGATATGGGTAGTATTCAACAATACAGCAGCTATTATAAACATATGCGCTATCAACAAATATGCCCATGCTTTTAAAGCAGATTGCCGGTAAGAAAAAGCAAAAAGAATAACCGCCAACGCAATACCCATTACAATAAGTGGCAATGCACCGCCTGAAGATGGAATACTATTTTGATAAGTATAACCAATAGTCAAAAGTGCAAGACCGGTAAAAGCCAGTATCCCAATAAAGATACTGGATTGTAAAAATTGCAACTGTTTTCCCAGCCATTTAAAGGGGCTCCATAAATAAGTAAACATTATGCTGTCTAAATTCCATTCTTTAATGCCCAGCATGTATAAGGATGCTTTTATTTTTGATATGGGTTTTTGCTCAGGAGGGGTGTAATGAAAATACTGATGGTGTACCAGGTAGTTTAATACTGATGGCGAAACCAGCAACTGGTAAGTTCTTAAAAAAGCATTACCTGCAAAATGTACCAGTACCAGCCAATGCCAGCCTATGGCTACTTCAATAAACATCAAACCTATTTGTGCCGCAGACGAATATGCAATTTGTGTTTTAACCGTTGGCTGCACCCTTGCAATAAAAGTGGCAACAATTGCTGTTGTTGCACCAATAATGATGATGACGATTTTTGCCCACAACATATCCTCCCAAAAAGGATGCGTACGCAGCAGTAAAAAAACGCCGATATGTACACTCAGCGAACCGTAGAAAATGGCAGAAGAAGCAGTGGGGCCTTCCATAGCCCTCGGCAGCCAGGCAGTGAAAGGGAACTGCGCCGATTTAATGGCGGCGGGCAATATCATCATGCAAACAATAAATACAGCCATACCCGCATGACCGGATTGAATGGCCATATTTTTTGCTTCGCCTAATTTATCGAATGTAATATTCTGGTGTGTAAGGTGATGCATCATCCACATGCAAAGCATTAACGACACATCGCTTATACGATAGTAAGAAATCGCTTTGAACGCATTTTTTACAGGCAGGTACCGGTTACGGTAAAACGCTATGAGTAAAAAAGAGCAAACACCTTTTATCTCCCATCCTATAAAAAGGGTTTCAAAATTACCGGATAAAATGATAAAATTATACCCTGCAGCAAACAACAGGATGGTATTGAAAAAGCGTTTATAGCCTTCGTCGCGGTGCATATAATATTTACTGAAAGTAGCCACCAGGAAGAATAACAAAGCCCCCACAATGCTGAACACGGCTGTTACCTCATCATAAAATAATTCAAAGGCAAATACAAAATGGTCAGTCTGGTAAAGCGTTGCCAGGTGATAGCTAACCGGTTGAAGTCCATTCCATATCCACCACACTGCAAAGGAAAGGGACACTATTATATACAATACTTTGGTAAACCTTACAATACTTGCAATGGCCCTTTCACTTTTGTTTTGCCAGAACAGGCTTACCAGGAATGCCAGGAATGGTATGGCAATAAATAATACGAGTAGTTGGTTCATATAGTTTTTTTTGTCCCGGCAGTAAGGCAATGAGCGAAGTCGAATTGTGAACGAAGTCGAATTTTAAGCATCACTGTTGCATCCCTGTCTGCCTGCACCCGCCTGAACGGGTCTTGCACACTAGGTCCTTTTGTACTGTATACCTTTGGTCAACTTTAATTACGTTTTAATTTCATAAAGGGATAAATTCCCGGTAATCCCCACTTTATGGGACTGGGGTCAGTAAATACACGGGTAAATTTTCTTCCGTTGCATGCACAATATGATTCGTTTCCATCTCCTTCGCCCCTTCGATAAATTGTTCCATATTATGGATGGTCCCTATTTCACTGGCATTGGTGATGGGTTCATATTTTTCAAATGCCCCGTTTTTAAAATAATAAAACTGCTTTTCTTCCGGGTGCAGCGCTACAATATGTACCCACTCATTATTATACCATTCAAACACTTCCGGCGAAGACTGGATAGCTTTCAAAACAATGGCCGGTTGGTGTTCAACAATAACCATTAAACGCACAGGGTCGTGCACTTCTATCATTTGCCAGGGCAGGCCGGGCCGTAAATCACCATCGCTGCTGTTGGCCACACCAAACAAACCCATTACATTATGCGGGAGCTTGGTGCCCGCGCCAACCTTAATATTATCTACCCTTGAAAAATAATATTCCAGGTTAATACCGCCGCAAACCAAACCGATGGGCCGCATTACTGCTGAAAGAATGGTTCCGTTGGGGTCGGTGGTATAATCGTAACTGTTTAGAAAAGCACGCCGGTCTAAAAACAAACCTTTGGTTAGCTGCCTGCGGCCAATGATGGCCAGGGTATTAGTGCCATGCCCCAACTCCGGCCTTGGCTCAAACAAAGAAACCGAACGGCTGTGAATAGCTTTGCGTACCTGCTCCAACTCCTGCTTGGTATTGATCGATGCAAATCGCCTGCTGCGTTCTTTTGCATTCAGGTTTAACGCCGTTTCAAAATTTTGTATGTTAATGAAATGTTTTTTTGAGTTGTCTTCGCTCAATACATGTTCATCGTAATAATCCACTACATCCGCCGCCGTATCATGCATACTTCCCACAAACTGTGTGGCAACAGGGATTATAATTCCTTTTTGCGCTAATAGCTCTCTTACCTTTTGGTGATTTAATATATAAGCCTGCGTTCTTGCATTGGTAGCCCCGGGCCTTCCACTGCAGGCGCCACAATCATGTGCGCCGTGGTGCGGATTGTTGGCGCTGCTGCTTCCATGCGACACAATATAAACAATTGGGGCAAAATGTTGAACCAGGCCAATGCCCCGTAAAAAACCTTCGCCCCTTGTAACCATTTCATCAAGGGTATACCCAATCTGTAATCCATTCTCGATATCAGCCGGATTTTTATTTTCAATACTAAGTGTTGATTGTTTATCCATATGCCCGTAAGCATTTGAAATGGCCGGGCTCATTGCAGGGCGAAACAGCATTTGTATTTTTTTTGCAAAGGCCCAAAAACCAAAACCGATGCTTAAGAAAAACCCTGATATAACCCCATGTGTATATTTAGTATAAATCAGTTCTTCCTTTCTAAGCGTTTTTGCATCAGACTCCTTGATCAGGTATTTGGGTGTTACGGGTGCCGGGCAAAGTTTATCATAAAACTTACTGCCCTGTTGCTGAAAATAAAACTCTACACCAAAAAAACCCGGAGCGCCAAAGGTTTCAGCGCTTTTGTCAACTGCCTCAATGTGACGACGGATAGAGTCTTCCCGCTCATCAATGCAGAAGATGGCCTGAAGGGAGGGCCCCACTTTGGCCTGTTTTGACGGAGCCTCCGCATCGGTGTGTGTGGGGGCTGCCAGTAATATCCCCTTCAATACCGAATCATAATAGCTCCATTCAAATGCTTCCTGCCAGAGTTGTATTACTTCCGCCAGTTCTGTCTTAGGCAAATCGGCCATTAAATCAACGGGCGGCGCAGCAACATTAACGGTTAGGGGCTGCCATTTAGTACCCAGTTCATAATTTAATGCATCCAGCTCCATCAATAATTCAAAGGCCACCAGTTCTTTAAAGCTGATCTTTTTATTATCGAGCAATGTTTGTGGATTATCCTCCAACGCGCTTATAAAGCCACTCCAGCCAGGGTGGGCAAAATGCTGATCAAATAAATATTGCTCAAAGTATTCCTCATTACCAACAACGGTCTTCAGCAATTCAGTTATTGAATAATTACCCGATAAAAATTGTTCCCTTACCTTCTTCGTCTTAAAGAAACTGACGAAACTGTTTTGCTCCAGTTCTTTTATACTTTCAGTAAAACTCCTGTTAGCAAATGGGAATATTTCAACCGCAATACCCTGGTCTAAAAAGCCACAAAGGATGCGAAACAGCCGTGGATGTACTTTATTATCTAAATCCAGGTGATACAGTTCTTTCCACAGCTTACGCAATTGCCCAATCCGCGGCTGGTTAATGGTATCGTATTCTTTTTCCAGCAGTTTCTCTTTCCAGCCGATAGCTATCGGCCCTGCTGCACTACCCGTTTTTCCCGCAATTAGCTTTTGTAATATATCTTCCCGGATGCGACCACTTTTGTACAGTTCCCTGTATTCCGGCAATTGCAAATGCACCTGGAAACCGAAAATTTTTGATGCCTTAAAAATGGCATCAAAAAATTTCATGTGCTGAAAAGCGTGTAGAGAATTATGATGAATAAAGTCTTTCAAAGCCTGCTGTGAAGGCAAAAAATGCTTTAACTCATGCAATGCGTGTGCTTCATCAAAATCAATAGGGTTAGTTTGCTGCATAATTATTATTTGTAAAAAGTCAACGGCTTGACTTTACCCGTTGGATCTTAGGCTTTGCTGCCACTTTTTTTAAAGGCAACTTTACCACGGGAACAGTAGATTTATTTACCGGTGCTTTAGTTTTTGTTCCGTTAATACTAAACCTGTAAATGCTGTCAATATCATCCTGTCCATCATGTATCACGCTAAGGTCTTTTATTAACCCATCATTTAATCCATATACCCAACCATGTAAATGCAGTTCCCTTTTACTCCAGGCTTCCTGAACTATAGTTGTCTTCGCGAGGTTGCGTACCTGTTCAATTACATTTAGTTCTGAAAGGCGGTTTGATCTTTCATCTTTATCAGCTATTGCCAACAGTTCATCTTCATTTTTATGATACACATCTTTAATATTCCGCAGCCAGTTATCTACAAAACCGTGGTAGGTATTTGTCATCGCTGCTTTTATACCGCCACAGCCATAGTGCCCGCAAACAATAATGTGTTTTACCTCTAAATATTTTACAGCATACTCCAATACACTTAGTAAGTTAGTATCGGTGTGCACCACCAGGTTGGCAATATTGCGGTGTACGAAAATTTCGCCGCTTTGCGTACTGGTAATTTCATTGCTGGGTACGCGGCTGTCGCTGCACCCTATCCATAAATATTCAGGCGTTTGGCCCTTTGATAATTTTTCAAAATATTCAGGGTCCTTAAACTTTTTTGTTTCCGCGTATATTTTATTTCCCTGTATTAGTTTTTGATATGATTTTTCCATTATAATTTTTTTTAAATAGATTATTAATTAAATGCTGTTCGGTTTATTAAACCAATGCTAGATTTCAAATTTTGCCTGTTTATTTTATAACAGGCACTTTTTAAATACTCAAATATTAATGCCCAACTCAAACTAATCCTGCTCCGAATGCACATGCATTGCATCTTCCATTTTATATGCAGGCTTAAAGTTTTTTAGTATCACAGAAATATTTTTGTCTTTCGAACCAAAGTTTACAAAGTCCCTGATTAATTCCAGCACATCATAATCGATGTACACCGTATTGGCTGCGTCAATTATCAATTTGCAGTTTCTGGGCAAATGTGCAAGCGTTTGTTTAATTGCTGCTTTATTTAAAAAAGAGACTTCCTGTGCCAGGTCCATATGTACTGTTTCGCCTTCGTGGTGTTTTTCCTTCTTAAAGAAGTAAGCAAGCCGCATATTTCCTCTCAGGATAAAGAAAATACTTACTACCAAACCAATACCCACACCTCTCAATAAGTCGATCATAACCACCGCAATTACCGTTACAATAAAGGGGATGAATTGAAATTTGCCGGATTGCCACATGTGCTTAAACACTTTTGGACTGGCCAGTTTTAAACCGATCATTATTAAAATTGCGGCCAAACAAGCCATTGGGATTCTATTTAACAGGCCAGGTATAAAGACAACGGCAATTAAAAGAAATACACCATGAGCAATTGCAGAGAGCTTTGTTCTGGCGCCAGCATTGACATTGGCCGATGTTCTTACAATTACCGAGGTCATCGGTAAACCGCCGATTAAGCCGGCAAAAATATTGCCTATTCCCTGTGCCCTTAACTCTGCATTGGCGCTGGAATATCTTTTCAACGGATCCATTTTATCACCGGCTTCCAGGCAGAGCAATGTTTCAATACTCGCTACTGTCGCAATGGTAGCAGCCGTAATCCAAACGGCTGGATTTGCAAAACCGGCGAAATTGGGGAAACTAAACTGTCCAAAAAATTCACCGAAGGAAGAGGCGGTTGGCAGCTTTACCAAATGCTCGCCTGATATCACCAGTGCGGGGTTGGTTATTTTGAATAATTCATTGATCAAAATACCAGCTACCACCACCACCAATGCTCCGGGAATAGCTTTTATTTTCTTCAAGAAAGGTACTTTGTTAAAAGCAACCAAAATGCAAATAGAGACAATAGTAACAATAATGATCCCTGTGTGAGCGTAATTAAATGAATGAATAGTTTCACTGAAGAAACCCTTATCGGCGGCATCCATCAGTTCATAGGAATAAAAATCGCCTTCATGTTCTTTATCATACCCAATTGCATGTGGCAGTTCTTTTTTGATAATAATAATGCCTATCGCAGTAAGCATACCCTCAATAACCCCTGAAGGGAAATAACTGGAAATACCCCCGGCCTTGGCAATGCCTAATATGAGCTGAAAACCTCCTGCAAGCACAACTGCCAGCAAAAAAGTTTCGTATCCAAGATTTGTTATCGCTGCAAGAACAATGGCAATAAGCCCTGCGGCGGGACCAGATACACTCACATTTGATTGACTAAGTATGCCTACTAGTATACCTCCAATAACACCAGTGATAATGCCGGCAAATGGGGGTGCCCCGCTGGCTACGGCTATTCCCAAACAAAGGGGGAGTGCCACCAAAAAAACCACCATACCCGAAAGCAAATCTGTTTTTAAATTTTGAGTATTCAATTTCATCTTTACTGTTTATTTAATACAACCAGGCCGCTTCAACAGAAGGAACTGCGAAAAGTTTTTAAAAAATGGGCGAAAGAGATTTCTTGTCTTTTGTAAAAAGGTATAATACTCCTGTATAATTGCTGGAATTACTACTCTGCATCAATAAGCAGGCGGATAAGAAAAGACCGTTAAAGTGAAAATAAATTAAGCTGCGTTGGGCGGGGGAGCGTGCAACTCACCGTGAAAAGCAATATAAGTGCCTGAGTTTTCGTACTTATATTTTCGGGAAGTTTTAGTGCCAAAATCCTGCGTAGTATGGTGCTCATGCAGAAATTCTTCAGAAAGGCTATTGCCGCTACCCGGCACTTTTTCTTCTATATTATTATTGCCGGAGGAATCTGTACCGTCCTCCCCGCTATCACTCAGGGGGATATCAACAGACATTGCTGTTTGTACCTTGGCCAGTTCCTGCTGGGTAGCAATAGTAAAACGAGCACTTAGAGTAAGCCAAAGCAAGACCAGCATCAAAAAAATGGATGATGACTTTTGAAAAATTGTATATAGTTTCCTGCTTTTCTTCATTAATGTGATGCAAAATAGCATTTTACAATATTAAAACCAAATCACACCACTCTTCATTGAAAATTTTACAAGTTTTTAGTCAGCAGAATATTCTTTATGTGAGCTGAGCAGTGCTGTCAATCAGTAAGTTAAATAAACAACAATTAAATTAAGGAACCAGAATATGCCTATTATTAAAGTTACAGTACAATTTGTTTAGTAAAAGGTTTATCCTACCCGCAACATAAATATACAAGTATCATTTAAGTATTTTAGAAAGCTCATGCGATCATGCAACAAATTGCTGCCTGATAATAAAGCGTGGGCGAAGTAAAGAATTGAAGTTGATCCTGATTTTTTAATCGTTTATTTTCTCTACAAAAAAATGACCTGCAGCGACCTGTGCATTCCAGGTTACTGGCTCTTTCTTTTTCTTTTACATAAATAAGAATGCCACAAAATGAATGCGGCAATTGTCTGATAAGGTTTCCAGGCTGATGCAATTGCGGCTATTGCTATCTTTGAACTGTCTTTTGATAATTTTTTGGTTTCTCTTACACTTGTCATCAACGCAACATCACCTAACGGGAAAAGGTCGCACCGTTGAAGTACCATCATTAAATATACATCTGCCGACCAGTTGCCGATTCCTTTAATTTTTGTAAGCGTTGACCTTACGGTATCATTGTCCATGGCCGATAATGCATCAATGTTTAACTCATCATTTAAAAATGCACTGGCTAAATGTTTCGCATAAATGATTTTTTGCCTGCTGAAATAACAGTCTCTAAGTTCTTCATTGCTTAGCGCTAATAAATTAGCCGGTGTGATATCCGCGGTTTTTTGTTTTAATTTATTTAATGCCGCCATCGCGGAAGCCAATGAAACCTGTTGTTCTAAAATAATATGTACCAATGTTTCAAAAGAAGCGGATCGCTGCCAGCAGGGAGGATACTGATGGGTATCTAAAATAGCCTGAAGATCGGGGTCCTGCTTTGCTAAATGATCGCAAATGATGTTGAAACTACTTTCACTAAAAGTTTGTATCCCGTTTATGCTAACTGGCCCCGTCACCGTCATTGTTTATTTCTTTTCGGTAAATTTACTGATCGCATTTTTTGAATATGCGCTCATTACCAATCGCCCACTGATCGCCGCTCTTTCTTTTAATAACTCATCCCAGTGATCGGTTCCTTTCCAGAACATTCTTTTCATTTCGGCCATAGCCTGCGGACTGCTGTGCGATAAAGTGGTTGCCAGCCGGTTGATGGATTCATCCATATTGTCTTTATTATCATGTAATTCCGCAAACAAACCTTTTCGTTTCGCCCAATCGCTGTTTCGCCAGGTATTTGCGTCAATAGCCAGGGCGCTAAATGCGGCTGTTCCTATCTTTCTTTCTACCGCCGGACCAATTACAAAAGGGCCAATGCCTATCGCCAGCTCGCTCAGTTTTATATCAGCTTTATCTAAAGCGATGGCATAATCAACTGCCGCCGTTAACCCTATTCCACCACCTACGCATTTTCCATGAATACGCCCGATGATAAATTTAGGGCACTTGCGCATTGCGTTGATCACATTGGCAAACCCGCAGAAAAATTTTATCGCTTCTCCTTCCGTTTTTAACGCGAGCAATTCGTCAAATGACGCACCGGAGCAAAAAATGGTATCTCCCTCGCTTTTTAAAATGATCACTTTAGTATCTTCATGAGTCCCGGCAAAATGAATTTCTTTTGCCAGTGCATCTAAAATTTTTCCCGGAAGGGCATTACTAGCGGGATGAAAAAATTCAATGGTGGTGATACCCTGATGGGTTTCTATTTTTACATAACCTTCTTTTACTTGCTGTATCATATTGCTATTTTAATTTGCTCCTTTAATAATAAAATGAAATTGAGCGATCAAAAATTCAATTTTTAAAATGATAGTTCGCCTATAATTATTTTAATTCCAGCTTAATTTCCTTCCTCCATATTATTCCTCCCGGATGAGCAATTTTCCGGAAACCATTGTGGATATTTACCAGCATTTTATTTGGGAATAAGCTTTATTGTACCCTCAATCAAACCTCAAAAAGAGCATTCCCGTGCTGCTTAAAGATAAATTATTAATACCCGGGTGTTCTGAATTATGAAAAAGAATTCAGGCAAAAGAATGATTTTGTAAATCTCAAAAAATGATAAGGCTGCAAAAAATCTTACTCAGGATCACCCAATGATGTAACTACAATTAAAATCCCGTTAAAGCAGCATCAATTAAAAAAGATTTTATTTCTGTATCGGGTACTTCAAAACCTGGCAGATATTCTAGCTCTTCATCATAATTAATTCCCACAAAATAATTAAGCTGGCCCCTAAACAATTTTTCACTAAATAAATCTTTAAAAAGTTCATTTGCCCTTTCTGAAATAGTTGCAATGGTATAGTTATTTCTTAAAATAAAATAGAGGTCTGTATAGTCTTTCCACTTGCTTCTTCTTCCTAATGCATATGCCTTCATTGCTGCAAGGTCTAATAAACTGGGTATGGTAATATAATTATCAACCTTTACGTCATGAGCTATTTCAAATTCATAGTCAAAAAAAGTGAATTTTACATTCCGGCATACCAGGTTTAACTGGCCGTCAATATTAAGGGTTACCAAAATTTTCTCCTTTTTCTCTTCAAACTTTTTGGTAATTGCTTTTGGTTTTATAGTTCCGCATTTAAACAAATCAAAATCAATTGATCTTCTATGACCAATATGTAAAGCAACGGCAGTACCACCAACCATATAAAACTCTTTTTTGAAATTGGCAACTACCGGCAGCAAATCAGTTTGGTTTTGATCAAGAATATTGAGGAACATATTTCTTAAAATAGAGTGTAAAAAAATTTTGCATAACCGGCAAATAATTACTTCTATGTTCCCACATATTTATTTGTGTGAAAAAAATTTCAGCAACTTTTTCAATACCCGCAATATTGAACAAGGATTTTATGTCTTCCTGGTTGGCATAATTCAAAAAAAATTCCACAACTACCGGCAATGGCAAATTTTCTTTCTCACTTTCTTTGGAATACCAGAATAAGTGCGCATTTTTCCTTATCAGCGCCTTCAGTTCAATGGAATTTTCCATACTCAAATATACTGATTTTAAGGTCATTTGATAGGGGTATTTATCAAATTGTGCTGCAAAATAAAGAAAATATAAGGTGTTTTTGAATAGGTATATTGAGGGATTTCCCCTCCCTTATAAATGACTAAAATATTGCCCTTCTTAGTTTTGTAAACTACAAATATGCTGTCGTCATTTAATTGTAAACCAGGCAATTCTTAGGTACCGGGAAAGGTGATTTTGTTCGGTAGATAATATTAAATTCTCCTCTTGTTCCGTGCTATACAGTTTTTCTTCAAATCCTGTGCCTTCTGTTTTACCTGCTCTAAGTTGAACTTGCGCTGTTTGGATAAGATGACGCTGGCTTTTAATGACCCTTTCATTATGATATTTTGTAATTCATTTTTAAATCCAAAAAGGTAAATTTCAAACCCTTAATTCAAAAACAAGTTTATACTTCATTGTTCTATTTTAGCCACCATCGTTAATATCGTTGCCACTCCCGTCACCTCACCGGTTTCATCAATCATTTCAACCAGCCATTTTACAATCCCTTTATCAATATCATCGCCTCTTTTAAAATCTGCGGGGTTTTCTATTATGCGTTTATCATTGGGTAATTTTTCTTTACAGGTAAAGCGGATATGAATTTCGGAGCCGGGATATACGGGCTTTGTAAAACGCAATTCATCAATGCCATAATTTAACAATACCGGGTTCTTTTCATAGCTATCAACAAATAGTCCAGCGGCAATACTCATGATAAAATACCCATGTGCTACCTGTTGCTGAAACATGGTGCCTGTAAAATCAGTTGTTTTGATGTGGGCATAAAAATGATCACCGGTTAAATCAGCGAACCGGTCAATATCTTCAGCACGGATGATTTTTTTTTCAGTGATGAGCTGGTCCCCAATTTCAAGTTCCTCAAAATATTTTTTAAATGGATGCTTACCAGGTTCTTTCCCAATGGCATTTTGCTGGTACACATGGGTGATGGCGGTAATGGTGGTGGGCGAACCCTGTATGGCGGTACGTTGCAGGTAGTGTTTTACGCCGCGCAGGCCACCCATTTCTTCTCCTCCGCCGGCCCGGCCCGGACCGCCATGTACCAATAACGGTAACGGGGAGCCGTGCCCGGTACTTTCTTTTGCGCACTCGTTATTCAATACCAGTATCCTGCCGTGGTGTGTTGCCGCGCTGATCACATATTGCCTGGCAATTGTATTGTTTGCCGTAACAATTGTTGAGCATAAACTTCCTTTCCCTTTTTTACTCAGCTCAATTGCTTCATCCATATTTTTATAGGGCATGATGGTGCTTACCGGGCCAAATGCTTCGATGCTGTGTACGTCATCGGACGCAAAGGGCTTATCGTTCAATAGCAATAAAGGCGAAATAAAAGCCCCTTTATCCGCATCCGCATCTAATACTTCAACACTGTCTAATGATCCGTAAATTATTTGCGAACTGGCTAATAATTTTTGTACCTGCTCCTTTACTTCCTTACGCTGTGTTTGCCCCGCTAATGAACCCATACGCACTTTTTCGTTTAACGGGTTGCCAATGGTTGTTTGTGCCAAAGCGGATGCAATGGCTTTCCATATATCCTCCATTTTATTTTCTGGTACAAAG
Organism: Ferruginibacter sp.; assembly: GCA_014379625.1. Taxonomy (GTDB): domain Bacteria; phylum Bacteroidota; class Bacteroidia; order Chitinophagales; family Chitinophagaceae; genus Ferruginibacter. The sequence continues at coordinate 373,209 of JACMLJ010000095.1, forward strand.
ATTCTTCTTATGCCGGTACACCGTTGACCAGCTTTTAACGTCATTTCTTTTCTTACTTCTTTTACAAAAATATCCCACTCCGGCATGCCGGGCACAACATCCTCACCCATTACAATACAATTTAAGCTATCCGCTTCCACGGTAAAGGGCACCGATTCCTTTAAAATAAACGGATTTGATTTTAAAAGCAGCCCGGTTTTTGCAGAGCCGGTAAAAGTTACCACGTCCTGAGATGTAACATGATCCAGCAGATCGCCCGCATTTCCGCAAACTAATTGCAATGCACCCGTCGGCAATATCCCCGAAGCAATTATTTCTCTTACAAATGCTTCTGTCAGAAAAGAAGTGACGGTAGCGGGCTTAACGATCGCGGGCATACCGGCCAGCAAATTCACGGCGATTTTTTCAAGCATGCCCCATACAGGAAAATTGAATGCATTGATATGAATGGCCACTCCCTCCTTAGGCACCAGAATATGTGTGCCCATAAATGTATTCTGCCTGCCCAGATTATGGCTTTCCCCATCTATGCAAAATGTTTCATCCGGAAATTTACGGCGCAACGATGCGTTTGCAAAAAGATTGCCGATGCCCCCTTCAATATCTACCCAGCTATCGGCCCTGGTAGCGCCGGTTTGGTAACTGAGCGTATAAAATTTGTTGAGGTGATTTCTTAAATATAGTGCCAGCGCCTTCAGCATATTACCCCGTTCATGAAAGGTCATTTTGCGCAAAGCGGGGTTGCCAACCTTTCTTGCATAATGTGCTATGGCAGCAAAATCCAGTCCTTTGGTGGTGGCAGTCGCAATGGCTTCACCGGTTACTGCATTGTATAGTTGTTGGCCATCGCCATCGCCTGAGATCCAATTGCCTGTGATATAGTTTTTCAAGTTGTTCATCCTAAAAAGCAATATGAACTACAAATCTACAAACCAAATACCGAATAGATTTTGTAAATTTGATTGCAATAAAATTTTAAATTATGAGTGTACTGGAAAAAAAAGCTTTGGCATTTGAAAAATTAGCAGCATTAAAAAATGAAGAGGGGATTGATGAAATTTTGGCTCATTTGGAAAAGCTAAATAGTGATGCAGATACCACCCGTATTTATCATTTATCTAAATATGCCGAGTCAATAAGCAAACGATATGATGAGACTTTAAAGAAGTTAGCTCAATGATTTTAGTAGATGATATTTTACAAGTTCACCGGTTTTCAATTAATAATTATGGTGGTAGCCACGGCGTAAGAGATATGGGTGGTTTAGAGTCTGCCATTGGAAGGCCATTTCAAACCTTTGGCGGAGCTGATTTGTACCTGACGATTTTTGAAAAGGCTGCAGCTTTGGGGGAAAGTCTTATTATTAACCATCCATTTATTGATGGAAATAAACGTACCGGGTTTTTAGCTATGGCTTCATTGCTTGAAGGTGAGGGATTTTTATTATTTGCAACGCAGGAAAATGCATATGATTTTACAATCCAAATATCAACCGGTGAAATTAAATTTGAACAAATAGCAGACTGGCTGAAACAAAATACCGCGGCTCTTTAATTATCTCCTTTGGGTTGTTCTGTTAACCCGAATTGCCTGGTATGATGCACCACATGTTTATAATGCAGCAATACCCATTCTTCAAAATCCAACTCTCCAAAAACGGGGTGCTGGGTGGTTAGGCCGGGGTCGTCTGTAAACAAACGCAGGAAATCTTTTATTTCTTTTTCAAGGTCGTTTACTGCATCTTCAAAACTTGCAAACTGAACAGGTAATGGTTCTTCGGGCAATACCGGCGCTTTGGTGTTTTCCCTGAAAGCTTTATCACTGCGTAAAAATTCTTTAAATTTTGGCAACTGTTCCGGCGGGGTAACCAATGGAAAATGAAGCTTATTGGTGGAAACCCTGAAAAATCCCGAAATATGCTCTACCATTTGCTGGGCATTCATTTTCCCCCATTTCATCACAGTATCAGCGGGAAGGGTTTTTAAAAGTGGCACTAAGGCAGTAGAAAGAAATTCCAGTTTTTGCTGATCCATCATAGCTGTTTTGGATACAATGTATATAAAAAAGTAAATCGTAAAATTTGCCGCCCATTTAATTTTGTAAAACCGTTTAGACCTGCATCACCGCATCAATCTCGTTACACAAGCTCTGAAAAATTTCATCTACTCCCCCCTCGCCCTTCACCCTTACAACTTTGTCAAATTTTTGGTAGTATTCAGCTACGGCGGCAGTCTTATTGTGATATTCGGCAATTCTCGCTCTTATTACACCCTCATTATTATCATCGGGTCGTCCGCTGGTTTCACCTCTTTTCAACAACCGGTTCACCAATTCCTCTTCACTTACTTCCATTGCCAGCATCCTGTTAATAGAAACACCTTTCAATTCGAGCAATTTATCTAAAGCCTCTGCCTGGGCGGATGTTCTTGGAAAACCATCAAATAAAAAACCTTTGGCGCCGGGGTTGGTTTCTAAAGCACAACTGATCATACCTATTACCACTTCATCAGGAACTAACTGACCCTTGTCCATTATGTTTTTGGCTTCCAGTCCCAATGGGGTTTTTTGGGCAATTTCCGAACGCAATATATCACCGGTGCTCAGGTGCTTTAAGCCATATTTTGCAATCAGTTTTTCGCTTTGTGTTCCTTTACCGCTGCCCGGAGGGCCGAAGAGTATTAAATTCAACATATTTGCTTGCTAACCTTTGTAAAAAAACAAATATAGACTACGAACTTTGAAAGTCCTTTAACATTTACAATAATTTGTTGAAAAACCATAATTTCTTTCTATTGGAGGGTATAAAAAACCATTTTTGGTTATTTATTTTATATGTCACAGAAGCAGGATGTATTCACAGGTGTATTTTTCCTTTGCAGGTTATGATTCTTTGCGTGACAAAAACAGGTTACGGAAGATACACTGATCATAAAAAGACATGCAATTATTATTTTGCCATTTGCAGCAACCCCTTGTTTAACTGCAATGGAAAGTTTGAAAGCAGTTGCGGCTGGCCCAGTTTTTTTGAACTCATTAATAAAGGGAGTATCATTAATGCACGGGATAATAAGCATGGCATGAAACGGACGGAAGTAATCTGGGGCAGGTGCAGATCGCACCTCGGCCATGTATTTGAAGACGGGCTGCCACCAACAGGTTTGCGCTATTGCATTAATTCGGTTATTCCCGATTTGAAGCTGCGAAATAAGCCCAAAAAAAATTACTAAATAATTTTGTAAAAAAATTAAATCACGAATCTGAAAAATATTCTGGTGCGACCGGCCAATCTATAATTTTGTTTGGTAACATCCATGTTTTTTTGCAACTTCATTGCCTAAATTTCGCTAATGAGAAAAATGAATATCCTGCTGGTATTATTTGTTTGTACGAATCTTTTGAATGCCCAGAAAATTTCCACCACCCAGTTTAAAAATTTAAAACCTAGGAGTATTGGGCCCGCAGGCATGAGTGGCCGGGTTACGGCTATCGATGCATTGCATAGTAATCCCGACTTAATTTATTTAGGGACTGCATCGGGGGGTGTATGGAAAACTGAAAATGGAGGAAGCAACTGGCAACCGGTTTTTGATGACCAGTCCGTTTTAAATATTGGCGCTGTTGCTATTCAGCAATCCAACCCTTCAGTTTTGTGGGTGGGTACGGGGGAAGGTAATCCCAGAAATTCATTGAACCTGGGAGGCGGTATTTATAAAAGCCTGGATGCCGGTAAATCATGGAAAATGATGGGGCTGGAAAAAACAAAAAATATACATCGCGTTATTATTGACCCTAATGATCCCAATACAGTGTATGTGGCAGCGATAGGTAACCCTTATACCGAACATAGCGAACGGGGGGTGTATAAAACAACAGATGGAGGGGACAACTGGAAACAGGTACTACATACGAATGATACCAGTGGCTGTGCAGAACTGGTGATGGATCCTTCCAATCCCAATAAATTGATTGCCAATATGTGGCAGCACCGCCGAACTCCTTACAGCTTCAAAAGCGGGGGGCCGGGCAGTGGTTTATTCATCAGTTTTGATGGAGGTAAAAATTGGAAAAAGTTAGGTAAAAATGAAGGTTTGCCGGATGGTGAATATGGCAGGATCGGTATCAGTATATCTTCCAATCAACCTAAACGTATCTACGCAATGGTTGAAGCCACTAAAAACGGCTTATATAAATCGGATGATGGGGGATTTAAATGGGAGCTTGTAAACAGCAATACTGCCGATGTAACTAACCGGGCTTTTTATTTCCAGGATATACGCGTGGATCCGTTGAACGAAAACAGGTTATACAATATTAACCAGGTGATCAGTATGAGTGAGGATGGAGGGAAAACCTTTCAGAATGTGATACCGTACTACGGTATTCATCCCGATCATCATGCATTCTGGATACATCCCACCAACCCCGATTTTATTATTGATGGAAATGATGGTGGGATAGGCATTAGTCGTGACAGGGGCCGCACCTGGAAATTTGATGAGCAATTGCCCGTAGGCCAGTTTTATCATATCAACGTGGATAATGAAATACCCTACCATATCATGGGGGGAATGCAGGATAACGGAAGTTGGCGAGGGCCTGCCTATACCTGGATGGAAGGCGGTATAAAAAATTATTTTTGGGATAATCTCTGGGGAGGTGATGGCTTTGATGTAGCGCCCGACCCGCAGGATGCCAATTGGATATACGCCATGGCCCAAAAAGGTGAATTGGGCAGGTACAATGTTGCCACCGGTGAACAAAACAGCCTTCAACCACCCATCCCTGATCTAAAAACAAGGCTGCGCTTCAACTGGAATGCAGCTTTTGCCCGGGCGCCGGATGATGCAGCAACCATTTACTACGGCAGCCAGTTTGTACACAAAAGCACTAATAAGGGGTTTACCTGGCAAATTATTTCGCCCGACCTGACCACCAATAATGCGGCGCAACAAAAGCAGGATGAAAATGGCGGTCTTTCTGTAGATATAACCGGCGCTGAAAATTATAATACTATCCTTTGTATTGAACCTTCTGTAAAAGATAAAAATGTGATTTGGGTTGGTACGGATGACGGAAATGTGCAATTGACAAAAGATGGAGGAAAAACCTGGATTAATTTTCGCGGTAAAATTACCGGCATGCCGTTGGGCGCCTGGATTCCACAAATTAGGGCAAGCCGGTATACCGGCGGTGAAGCATTTGTAATATGCAATGATTACCGCAGAGGCGACTTTAAGCCCTATATTTTTCGTACAAAAAATTACGGCCAAACCTGGGAGCCCTTGTTGAATGAAAACAAGGTTAAAGGCTATGCCTTGTGTATGATCCAGGACCCCGTAGAACCAAATCTGATTTTTGCGGGAACCGAACAGGGGCTATGGGTAAGTTTTGATAACGGTACTAATTTTGAACAGTGGAAAAATGGGTATCCATCCGTTTCCACCTACGATTTAACCATACAGGAAAGAGAGGCGGATTTGTGTATCGCAACTTTTGGCAGGGCTTTGTATGTGATGGATGATATCAGGCCATTAAGAAAATTAGCTGCCGGCAATGGAAATTTACTCTCGAAAAAGTTAACGGTTTTTGAAACCCCGGTGGCCTACCTGGTGCAGTTCAAAAACAAATCCGGTTACGACTACAGTACCTGGGGGCTATATGATGGTCAGAACCGGAACAGGGGCGCTTCCTATTCATTTTACGTAAAACCAGGTGCTAAATCAGATACTGCGAATAAATCCAAACCAGATTCTGTATCAGTGAAAATATATAATGAAGCAAATGATTTGATAAGGACATTGCAGTTAAAGGCAGACACAGGGTTTAACAGGAATTACTGGGGTTTTGACATGAAGGGAATCCGTCAGCCGGGTGCCCCAAAGCCAAAGCCCGGTTCACCTGAGCCAGGTGGTGGTATGCAGGTTTTCCCCGGCAACTATAAAATAGTGATTTCGTTGGGTAAAGAAACTGATTCAGCAATGCTGGTGATAAAGGCAGATCCCGGGGTAATTTTCGCCACGCAATTATATGATGCAAGATTGGCTGCTTTAAAAAGAATTGAAATAAGCATCAATAAGGTGGTTGAAATCACCGACCGGTTAACCGAAGCCGAGGAATCAATTGCTAAAGTGGAGGCCCAGTTGAAAAATGCAGAAGGAAAGGAAGCAGATAGTTTACGCAAATCGGGAAAGGCAATGATGGATTCTATAAAAAAGATCCGCAATTTCATTTTGGGTACTCCCCAGGAAAAACAGGGGTATGGATCGCCCTACGAAATTACCGTAAATGACCGGCTGAGGGAGGCAAGAAGTGAAGTGATGAGGAAAAATAAAATACCCGATGCACAGGAATTCGGGTTAATGACAATGGCAGAAGAACTGGTAAAGGAGGCGGTACAAAAAACAAATTTTTTCTTTAGTGGTAAATGGAAAGCATACCAAAAGCTGGCGGATGATACGCCTATGAAAATTTTTAAAGAATTTAATAATATTGAATAATGTAGAAAAAGGCCACGGACTATTTTGGGATATTTATACCCAATATTAAAATTGCAAAATCCACCTGCATTAAAAAACCCGCGGAAGTATTTATATTAAACCTGTTTTTTGTTTTGCCCTCTTTAAAAATTACTTTTGCCAATTAATATTTTAGTACGAAATAATATTTAAACGGTATGCCTTCAACAAAGCTGAGCAATCTTGCTGAAACCCTCATCGGTTCTGAAATTGTAAAATTAGGGGCAGATATAAAAGAAAAAATCAGTCAGGGTAATAAAATTTATAATTATACTATTGGTGATTTTGATAGCGCCATTTTTCCTATTCCGCCTGAATTGGAAAATGAAATTATAAACTCCTATAAAAGCCATTATACCACCTATCCTCCTGCCGAAGGTATTGCGCAGTTACGGGATGCGGTAGCAAAATTTATACAAAACCGGGAAGGTATTGCATTCAATACCAATGAAATTTTGATAGCTGCGGGTGGAAGACCATTATTATATACTGCGTACAGGGCAATTGTTGATAAAGGTGAGAAGGTGATTTACCCCGTACCCAGTTGGAACAATAACCACTATGTTCATTTTACAGAAGGCGACCATGTTGTAATCGAGACTAAGCTCGAAAATAATTTTATGCCTACGGCTGAAGAAATTTTACCGCATTTGAAAGGCGCTTCATTACTGGCATTGTGCTCTCCGTTAAATCCAACAGGTACTACATTTACAAAAGCAGCATTAGAAGCTATCTGCGATTTGGTGATAGCCGAAAATGAGCAGCGCAGTGAAACCGAAAAAAAATTATACCTGTTGTACGATCAAATTTACTGGACACTTACTTATGGCAAGGTTCAGCATTACAATCCGGTTTCACTAAGGCCGGCAATGAAAGAGTATACTATTTTTATTGATGGCATCAGCAAGGCTTTTGCTTCTACAGGGGTACGGGTTGGTTGGGCACTGGGACCGGCATACCTGATTAACAGGATGAAAGCTATTAACAGCCACCTGGGTGCATGGGCGCCGATGGCTGAACAAAATGCAGTAGCAAAATATTTAGGTGAAACTGAAGCAATAGACAGCTATTTTACGGGGTTTAAGGCAGCACTAGAAGAAAGGTTAAATAGTATTTATGAAGGCTTTCAGCAACTTAAGATGGCCGGCTTTTCTGTGGATGCGGTTGAACCCCAGGCTGCAATTTATTTAACCATACAAATAGACCTTGTGGGTAAAACCACTAATGAAGGAAAGGATCTGGTAAATCAAACGGATGTAACAGCTTATTTATTAAATGAAGCGGCACTGGCCATTGTACCATTTTCTGCATTCGGTGCACCAGCTAACAGCAGTTGGTACCGGCTAAGCGTAGGTACCTGTAAGAAAGATGAGATTAATGAAATGTTGGGGAAATTAAGGGGGGCATTAGAAAAATTAAGTGCCCGCTAATATAAAACTGAAAAAAAGAGAAGCCGATTAAAAAAGTGTAATAATCGATGGTGAGCAAAGAAACTTTAGTTCTTACAATTCAAAAACACAAATGGCTTTAATTCCTGCCTGCGGATGGTATTGCGGATTACCAAGGTTTTACCAATTACTTTATATTTGTTGAGATCAAGTATTTCGTGGGCGGTAACCAAATTATCCAAACGCTCCACAATTTGGAGTAATTCATGTAAAAGCTCAACCTCGTGTTCGATAGCCTGGGGGCTTAAAAGTTCCTGATTAAACAATACAAGCAAATCCCGGTTCATTTTATTCATTACTGTAAAGTTTTTTGTTACCTGTCATCTAAAAATTAGTATCCCACCAGTCCTTTTTTGCTTGGGCAACCACACTGGTTCTTTTTGGAAGAAGTGCAGCCCGTTAAAAAAATGGATACAATTAACATGAATGATAAAGCGATTTTAAAATAGCGTTGCATAATATAAGTTTACTAAATTAAACTATTTTCACAAATAATTATTGTATTCTTATAATGATCGACAAAATAATTAACAAATCTTCAAAAAAAAACTGCATTTTGTTAGTTCCGCTCGATTGGGGACTGGGCCATGCTACCCGTTGTATACCGCTGATCAGGGAATTTGAGGCGAATGGATGTGAAGTAATTATTGCAGCAGAAAACCCAGTAAAATCGTTGTTGCAACATGAATTTCAACACCTTACATTCATCCCCCTCAAAGGATATGGTATTCGCTATAGTGTAAAAAGCCATTGGCTGCCCCTCAAAATATTATCCCAGTTGCCACGGATTCTGCACCGTATTTATAAAGAACATAAATGGTTAAAAAAAGTTGTAAAAAAATATTCCGTAACAGCAATTATTTCAGATAACCGCTTTGGATTGTATCATTCGCACATTCCATCTGTTTATATCACGCACCAGTTATTAATAAAAACAGGGGGTACTTTTTCCGAAAAAATCGCCCGGCAAATCCATGGCTGGTTTATAAACAAATATACTTTTTGCTGGATACCGGATTTTGAAGGAATGATTAATATTGGCGGTGAATTATCTCATCCTTCAATATATCCTTCAAATACCAAATTTATAGGATGTTTATCAAGGTTTGAAAAAAAAGCTGGCTTTGAAAAAAACAATGACCTTTTGATCATCATTTCGGGCCCCGAACCACAGCGCACGATTTTTGAAGAACTACTGCTTCCCCAACTGCGACAATATAAAGGTAAAACATTGGTGATAAGAGGGTTACCCGGTATTGAAGAAAACGATAAAAATGCATTGGGTATAAATACCGCCAACTCCCATCTCGTTATCAAAAATCATCTTTCAGCAAGGGAATTAAATGATGAGATTGAGCAATCAGCATTAATTATTAGCAGAAGCGGGTATACTACCATCATGGATTTGATCAAACTTAAGCAAAAAGCTGTGCTGGTGCCAACCCCGGGTCAAACGGAGCAGGAATACTTAGCCGGGCACTTAATGAAACAGCATTTTTTTTTTACCACAAGGCAGGCAGGATTTATATTAACGGATGTGTTGAAACAAGCTGCTGAATTTCCTTTTGCCGTTCCTTTTTTTGATATGGATCAGTACAAAAAAGTGGTGTATCAGTTTGTTCAAACCCTGTAAAGGTGTTGTCTTGTCACAAAAAAATAAAAAAATGATTAGTTTTTTTTTGGCTTCGACCGATAATGATTATGAAGCTGCGGGATTATTGTTTAAAGCCTATGCGGCTTCCATTCAGATTAGCCTGGATTTCCAGCATTTTTCAGATGAACTGGGTGGATTGAAAAAGATGTATGGTGAACCTTACGGAGGTATAATTCTTGCAAAAGAGCAGGAAGATATAATCGGGTGTGTTGCAATAAGAAAAATAAGCGACCAGGTGGGTGAACTAAAAAGAATGTATATTAAACCCGGGTTTCAAAACAGGGGTATTGGTAAAATATTATTGGAGAAGGCTATAGAATTAGCTAAGCAATGCAATTATCTTGTGGTAAAATTAGACACTTTAAATTATATGTTGCCGGCAATCCACTTATATCAACAGGCAGGGTTTTATGAAACGCCTCCCTACTACAATAATCCAATTCCCACAGCTATTTATTTTGAAAAACTTTTATAAAATACTAATCTAAGCCGGCTAATGTTCAACAATTATGATATTTCAGGCAAGCTTTGGATAATCAAAAAATAAGAAATCTTTTGCGGCCTTTTTAAAATCTGCCCATTTTTTTAACCGAACCTGCAGGGCATATATACTGCAGGTAGGCATATTGTCAATTTTTATATCCGTCAGTGTATTTACAAACTCGGTGATCCCCGGGTTATGCGAAAAGACGGCAACTGTATTAAATGAATCATCCAGGTGTTCAACCACTTCATAAAAATCTTCCGCAGTTGCCTGGTACAGCATCGAAACATAACCGATTGAATCCGCTGGTTTATTATATGCTTCGCAGAATAATTCGGCAGTTTTTTTTGCTCTTTTGGCAGGGCTTGATACAAAAGCGTCAACACCGAGTTTTTTATCAATGATTCTTTTCGCCATCATTGGCGCATCCTTTTTTCCACGGTCGTTCAGGGGACGTTCAAAATCGTTAAGTGTCCCAATATCCCAACTACTTTTTGCATGACGGACTACGAGGAGTATTTTGCATCCATCCTCCTGGGTGACGGGCAATTTTTGCTTCTTGTCATTCATTTGACAAAAGTAATTTTATTTATCAAAGTGTTTAAACAATATGGGATTGATTTTTCGGACCAATATAGTGTTCCTTTTCCTGGTTGAACGAACAATACTAAATGATGAATCATCGGTTTAACCACAGCATTGCCTAATAACCTCTTACATTCTTACCTTCCATATAGTTCATAAATGCCTTATTACAAACGCGGTTTCCCCCGGGGGTCGGATAATTTCCTGTGAAATACCAATCGCCGGTATTGGTAGGACATGCCAAATGTAAGGTTTCAATGGTTTGGTAAATTACTTTTACCGGGATAGTGATTTCTTTAGGGGTAATCAGTTGTGCGATTTTATCTGACATATCTTCTAACGAAAATGATTTGTACAGTTTCCTCACTACGTTTTCTGTATGCAATTGGTTATTACGCTGCAATTCCTGGCACTTTGTTAACAATTCGGTCAATAGATCTTCCTGCTTTGTTTCATGTATTAATTCAATCACTGCCCTGAAGGCGATAAAATCTCCCATTTTGCTCATGTCAATTCCATAGCAATCCGGGTAGCGAATCTGCGGAGCAGATGAAACAATAATAATTTTTTTAGGTTCTAACCTGGCCAGCATCCGGATGATACTTTCCCTTAAGGTGGTTCCTCTTACAATAGAGTCATCAATAACTACGAGGGTATCAATATCCTTACGTACAGTGCCATAAGTAATATCATAAACGTGCTGCACCATTTCGTTCCTGCTACTGTCTTCTGTAATAAAGGTCCGCAGCTTTACATCTTTGATGGCGATTTTTTCAAACCTGATTTTCCGGCTAATCATTTCCGATAATTTCGCTTCATCAAAATCATTGCCCCAGCTTAAAATACGTTCTACTTTGCGTTTTTTAAGATAATCATCAGCTCCCTGCAAAAGGCCATAAAAGGCGGTTTCAGCAGTATTGGGAATAAAGGAAAAAATGGTATTCTTTAAATCATTATCTATTGCTTTTAAAACAGGTTCACTTAAATACCTGCCAAGCGCCTTCCTTTCGTTATATATTTTTTCATCACTGCCCCGACTAAAATAAATACGTTCAAAACTGCATGCTTTTCGTTCCTTAGCCGCTACAATTTGCTCAATATGGTAATTACCATCCGCATCTACCACCAGGGCAGATCCCGGCATGAGTTCCTGCACTTCATTTTCGCCAACATTAAAGGCGGTTCTTATGGCGGCCCTTTCACTTGCAGCTACTATTACATCATCGTTTACATAATAATAAGAAGGCCGGATACCATGTGCATCCCTCATTACAAATGCACTTCCGTTTCCTACCAGGCCGCAAAAATTAAATCCCCCGTCAAATAGGGGGACCGCTTTTTTCAAAACCTTCACAATATCCAACCGGCCGGGAAAGGCTTCATCTGCTTTCACCAGGAAGTGATGCAATACTTCCATCATCGCCGCAAGGTCACTTTGCCGCTGAAATACGCCGGGATCAATATTAATAAGCCCAAATAATTCTTCGGTATTTACCAGGTTGAAATTGCCCGCCAAAGCCAGGTTTCTTGAAGGTATGGTATCTCTTTTTATAAAAGGATGGCAAAATTCAACGTTGTTTTTTCCCTGAGTACCATACCGCAAATGGCCCAGTAATAATTCCCCCAGGTAATTTACATGTCCCTTCATAAGGCCGGGATGGTTTTTAATATCCGGCTGGTATTTTTCTATTTCTTCTATTTCTTTTCCTATCTGGAAAAAAAGATCCGCGATGGGTTGATTGGCACTGCTGCGGAGGCGGTGTAAAAAAGGATAACCAGGCTCAACATTCAGTTTTACAGTGGCAATACCGGCGCCATCCTGGCCGCGGTTATGCTGCTTTTCCATCAATAAATACAACTTATTGAGTCCGTACAATACTGTTCCATACTGTTGCTGATAATAACTGAAGGGTTTGCGAAGGCGGATGAAGGCGAGGCCACACTCGTGTTTGATTTCGTCGCTCATGAAGTAAAATAAGGTGCAAAGTTACAGGATTGTAAACTAAAAATCCCGGCCAGGGGCCGGGATAGTATATTAATTTAATTTAACATTATAGTCCGCTAATACAAAGGCCTATTTGATAAGGCCGTATAGTGGGCCCGGCCACATCTTTAAGTAATGAAGTGATTGAATAAGCACCAAACAAAGAAAAATTTCCAATACCTACCCTTGCAGTTCCTGCCAAACGGGTACCATTAAAAAATGCTTTTTTACTTTCTTTTTCGGTAAAACTATTAATGGTGGTATTGCTTTTATTTTGTAATGTTTTACCCTTGGTATGGGTATTGAGCATCGTACCTACTTTAACCCCCACCGCTATTTTCCAGCTTTTCTTTTCATTTACCGGGTCAAAAGTGTACCGGAGTTCAATGGGTACCTCTGCGAAAGTAGTTGCTAACTTATACTTTTTATAATGATCTGTGGAATCGAGGTTTCTAAAAGGAAGAAGTGTACCGGATGATTTTACATCCACGGAAGTGTTTTTAAAAAATATGCTGCTATGGCTAACAGCCAGGCCCAATGCCACACTCCAGCGCGGATCACCTTTAAAAGGTTTATTCATCATTATGGCGATATTAAGACCACGCGAAAAGCCCTTCATCCTGTTTTTTATACTATCCGGAGCACCTGCCCAGTTATCCTTACTAATCTGAATCATAAAATGGTCACCGGCCCGATCAATATTTAATTTACTCCAATCTTTTTTCTTTTGACCAAACGCAGTACTGATTAATGCAACTGCTACAAATACGGACAATATTTTCTTCATATTTAATCTTGAATGTGCAAAATAACGGCAAATAATTTAATGAAGCGTTAAATTGATTGTCTTTGGTTATATTTGCATCCTCATTCTGCAAAATAATCAGCAGAAAGGGCCTATAGCTCAGTTGGTTAGAGCACCTGACTCATAATCAGGTGGTCCCTGGTTCGAGCCCAGGTGGGCCCACGTAAAAATAAAGCAGTTGTGATTTTTGTCATGACTGCTTTTTTGTTATTTGCACAAATTTTTACAAAAAGGTAAAAGACCGTATTTGATTATTTATTTTTTTGCCCTTTGATATTTTTCGTCAGGAGCGCTGCGGTTCTGGCTTTCAGCTCGATGGTATGTTGAGGGGAACCCAGTATCAAAAGACTTTTTTCCGCTGCTACCGTAAGTGTTGCGCCAGTTTGGATCTGCTGGGTAATATCCAGTATGCAATTGCCGTTTATAGTGATGGAATAACCTGATGGAAGGTTTGCCGGCGGTATTTTGCCCCCCACTCCAATTAGCAAGATTGCTCAAGTTGCCACTGCCTTTAAAACTTCAGTTACCCAAAGCCTGTGTAATTAACCTGATCGGTTGCAATAGAAAATAATTTATTATTAACTATTAACAGGTTATTTGGATAGGCGCTCCCGTTTAGGCCGGTATTGATCTCTTTTACCCTTTCAATATCCTGGGCGTAAGGTGCCATAATAATAATAAATAGTTAAATGCAAGGGATAATTAAGCGCTTGTTCATACGGGGTTTTTTATAAAATAGTTGTAAGCTATTTTATAAACTAAATACTATCACCGCCCAGTTAGCAGATGGCATTATTGCTCTATTAACTGGACATTTTTTACTTTCTTTCCGGGTAAATTTTTCTGCGGGCAAGGTACCGACAGGTGGCCAGACCAGGGATGCAAAAAAATAATTCCGTTAACTTGCATCGGCAGTTCAGAAGGTTATAATAAATAAATGAATCAAATAAAAAAATTTAAACAATGAATACCCTCACCAATAAAGTAGCTTATATTACCGGCGGGAGCAAAGGCATTGGCTTTGGTGTCGCGAAAACCTTACTGGATAACGGTATGAAAGTAGCCATCACCAGCAGAACCCTTGCCGCTGCCCGACAGGCTGCTGCTTTATTAAGCGATGATCCATCTAATGTATTAGCGCTGGAATCTGATGTGAGTTCGCTGGCTGCAGAAACCAGCGCGATCCAGGCAACGGTTGCGCATTTCGGGCAAATGGATGTATTGGTTGCCAATGCAGGGGTAGGGCATTTTGCCAATATTGAAACCTTAACGGAACAGGAATGGAAAGATACCATTGAGACCAATCTCACCGGTGTTTTCAATAGCGTAAAAGCGGGCCTGGATACATTAAAACAGTCGAAAGGATATATCATTACTATCGCCAGCCTGGCAGGTACCAACTTTTTTGAAAATGGCGCCGCCTATAATGCGAGTAAATTTGGACTCGTTGGTTTTTCGCAGGCGATCATGCTTGATTTGCGGAAATACGGAATAAAAGTTTCTACCATTATGCCGGGTTCCGTTGCTACTCATTTTAATAACCATGTTCCCAACGACGCAGATGACTGGAAGATACAACCGGAAGATATCGGCGAACTGGTGGCAGGCCTTTTAAAAATGAACCCACGCACATTGCCCAGTAAGATAGAAGTAAGGCCATCTTTACCGGGTAAGTAAAGTTTCGTTTAGCGTTACTATCCCGATTATTTTTACAGATGCGACCAACCGTAATAGCAAATACGGCCCGGCCTGCTTTGGCTCTTTAAGAAAACCCTGTTGGGGAAAAAAAGATTTACCTGGCCCATAAACTGGGATGCGGTTAGAAGTCTAAAAATTACCCTGCCAGGTTATGATTGAATTTATTAATTAAACATACCCGTAATTTCTTCTTTGCTCAGTCCGTTTGAAATTTTTGAAATGCTGATCTGTATTTAGTTTCGCTCCATCATCTACTGCACATGAGAAATAAAACCCAGTTTTCTACCCCCGTCCTGTAAACATTTCAGGTTTGCTATTGCAATACTTAAAGTAGCACGGTTCAGCGATCCAATAAGGACTTGCCTAGTTATTAAAAATGGGTAGGTTCTCCGGCAAAAAATTGCGAGTGATGAATACTGCTCTTTTTAAAGCGCCGTAAATATCAAAAACTTAATAAAAATTGCTGTTTAACTTGTCTCAAAATCAGTTATTTGGCTGGATAAGGTTTCCTGCATTAATAGGGATACGATAAACAAGTTGCATCTTTATAAGATGCCCATAAATATTCCTTATTTGTTCCCGGACATTTTTGAGAAAACCGGCTTATTTTCGCCCTTTAAATTTTTATGAAAAAAATAAAGAATATCATCTTCGATCTGGGTGGCGTATTGCTAAATATTGACTACCACAAAACATCGGGTGCATTTAAAATGCTGGGTGTTCAGCAATTTGACGAACTATACTCCCAGGCAAATGCAAACCTTTTATTTGAGGCATTGGAAACCGGGAATATTTCGGAAGAAGGTTTTTATCAGTCTTTACAGCAGTATTGCAGGCCGGGTACCGACTGGCAACAAATGCAAACCGCCTGGAACGCCATTTTACTGGATTTTAGAATGGAAAGCCTCGCTGTACTGGACGTCCTAAAAGATAACTACAAGCTGTTTCTTTTAAGTAATACCAATAGCATACACCTCACGGCCTTTAATCAGATACTTCGGGAACAGACTGGTAAAACTTCGCTTGATGGCTATTTTATTAAAAGTTATTACTCCCATATTATACGGATGCGTAAGCCCTATGCAACAACCTACCAGTGGGTATTAAATGACGGTAATATGGTTGCAGCCGAAACGCTTTTTATCGATGATTCCATTAATAATATAAAAGGGGCAAATGAAGCAGGAATAAATACCCACCTTTTAACGCCAACCGAAAATCTGTCTGATTTACAGTTTTAATGGTGTCCCGTGCCGGGTACTGAACTGATTTGATAAACCGTTGAAAATTTTCTACCGCGGTTGCGATTAATTTACATTTAAACTTTAATGACCGGGGAATTATTTAACCTCTTCAAATTCAATATAATCATCATTCTTTCCTGAAGGGGTAGCTGCTGCCTTTGTAGTGGAATTAAAACCAGGTGCAGCTGTTTTTTGTTGTTGGTTCATTTTCTCCTGCATTTGGGCACTCATGTCACCAAATTGCTTTTTTACCTGCCGGGTAGTTTTTACCACAGGAATAATGAAATCGAAAATTAATTTATATAGAAGATAGAGTGCAAATAACTCAAACGCCAATCTGAAAATGTTCATAATGTAAAGGTATAAATCAAATAAAAATAAACCTGATAAAAATGAAGGATAATTGTTAAATAGTTAAGTTATTGCCTTCAGTTTTACAATTTTGGCGGTTTATCATTACTTACCTATATTTGCACACGGAAAATGAAGCAAATGAAGGGAACGACACCGTTCCCTTCTTCTTTTTTTATGACTCAAGACACAACATCCATCCAGGCGATAGAAACTTTAATTGGCGAATTGCTGCCCGAAACAGAAGATATCTTCCTGGTTTCAGTACGTATTAAGCCAACCAATAATATTAAGGTATTCTTAGATGCAGATTCCGGGTTAAGCATAGAAAATTGTGTCAGGATCAACCGGGCGATGTATAGGACACTGGAAGAAAAAGGTTGGTACCCTGATGGTAATTTTTCATTGGAGGTATCCAGCCCCGGATTGGAAGAGCCTTTAAAAATGTTACGTCAGTATAAAAAAAATATTGGCAGAAAAGTAGCCGTAATTTTGACTGATGACTCAATACAGGAAGGTAAACTACTGGAAGCAAATGATAAATTAATTCAACTGGAATACACGGAAGGCAAAAATAAAAAAGCGGTCACCATTGTAAAAGAGATTCCTTTTGATCAAATAAAGCAAACAACAATGCTGATTGCATTTTAATTAACAAAAAAAACTCCCCTGCCGGCGGGGATACAAAAGTGAGGCTGGTTAGGTCTATGGCACGTATTAATTTGATTGATTCCTTTCAGGAATTTAAAGAGGCGGAAAACATTGATCGTCCAACGTTGATGAAAGTAATGGAGGATGTATTTAAAACATTGATTCGTAAGAAGTATGGCAGTGATGACCAGTTTGACGTAATCGTAAATGATCAAAAGGGGGACCTGGAGATTTTCAGGCGCCGTATGATCGTTGACGACGGTGACATCTATAATACCCTAACCGAAATTGAATACAGTGACGCTATTAAAATAGAGCCGGATTATGCCGTAGGAGAAGAACTGTACGAAGAAGTTGATATTCAAAAAGAATTTGGCCGCAGGGCAATACTGGCTGGTAAACAAACGCTTGCAAGCCGTATCAACGACCTAAAGAAAAATTTATTAATTAAAAAATATGAAGACCGGGTAGGCGATATTGTAAGTGGCGAAGTATACCAGGTTTGGAAAAAAGAAGTTTTGCTCCTTGATGAGGAAGGGAATGAAATGATCTTACCCAAATCTGAACAAATTCCATCCGACTACTTTAAAAAGGGAGAGAATGTAAGGGGCGTAGTAAAAAAAGTGGAACTAAAGAACAGCCAGGCAGTGATTGTTGTTTCAAGAACCAGCGCTACATTTCTCGAAAAATTGCTGGAAATTGAAGTGCCTGAAATATTCGATGGTTTAATTGTTGTAAAAAAGATTGTCAGGGATCCGGGAGAAAGGGCTAAAATAGCGGTAGAAAGTTTTGACGACAGGATTGACCCGGTAGGCGCCTGCGTAGGCATGAAAGGTAGCCGTATACATGGTATTGTGAGAGAATTGAAAAATGAGAACATTGATGTGATCAACTGGACCAACAATATCCAGTTATTGATACAGCGGTCACTTACACCCGCAAAAATTACCAGCATTGATCTTGATGAAGAGAAGAAACACGCCACTGTATTTTTGAAGCCAGACCAGGTTTCGCTTGCGATTGGCCGAAGGGGCGTTAATATAAAACTGGCCTGCGAATTGACGGGTTATGAGATTGATGTTTTCAGGGACAATGAAGGTGAAGTGGATGAGTTTGATATCGACCTGGAAGAATTCAGCGATGAAATTGAAGCATGGGTAATTGAAGCATTAAAAAAAGTGGGTTGCGATACGGCCCGTTCAGTACTTGATTTGTCTGCCGAAGAACTGGAACGCAGAACAGATCTGGAAAAAGAAACAATTGCCGATGTACTGAGGATTTTAAATGAAGAATTTGAAAAAGAATAGTTCGCAATGGATGAACAAAAGCAACTGTTTTACCAAAACAGTAAATATAATACGGAATAAAAATCAAGAATGTCAGAAAAAGCAATAATAATATTACCAAGGGCAATGAAAGCTGCTATAGAATTCAATGTGAGCAAAGATACGCTGGTTGAATTCTTAGGAAGCAAGGGGTTTAATCCTGACGATATGCAGCGTGATTTTAAACTCACCGATGAAATGTACCGTGTGGCCCAGGCAGAGTTTCAATTAGATAAAGTTGCCAAGCAAAAAGCAGAGAAGGTAGAATTGATTAAGGGCTCCGGTGTTGCAGAACCCAAAAGGAAAAGAGACGAAGAAGACCTATCCTTTAAGAAAAAGGAGGTTTTTGTTCCGATACAGCCTGCGCCGGTGATTGACAAACCGGTAGAAGTAAAACCGGCAGAAGTAAAAGAGATCGAACTGGCGCCGGTTATCGTAGAAAAGGCGGTTGCGGAACAACCGGTAATAGAGATACCGAAAGAAGAAAAACAGGTAGAAGAACAGCGCGCGACTGAACCTGTTGCTGAAGAAATCATTGTACCGGAAAAACCTACTGCAGAAATTACCAAGATCGAAGCTCCCGAACTGGAAGCCCCTAAAGTGCTTGCCACGATTGACCTGGACGCTATTGATTCTTCAACCAGGCCTAAAAAGCCAACTAAAAAGCCTGAAGAAAAAGTGGTTCACACAACAGCTCCTCCTCCAATAGAATTTAAAAAGACGGAAGAAAAACCTGAAATAAAAATTGAGGAAAAACCAGTACTCGAGATTAGGTCTGAAGAAGTAAAAGCCGATATACCCGCGACAATTGAGAACATTAAGGCAGACAGGTTAGAAGGTCCTAAAATTTTAGGTAAAATTCAATTACCTGTAGATAATGATACCAGGCCGAAAAGGGATAATGAAGACAAGAGAAAACGCAAACGGATTCCAATTGAAAGAAAACCCGGTGCTCCCGGGCAAGGTCAGCCCGGTCAGGGCCAGCCAAATCGCGGGCCACAGGGACCGGGATACCAGGGTCAGCAAAATCGCGGCCTACAGGGACCGGGTCAGCAGGGTTCGGGTTATGCAGGCAACCAGCCGCAAAGGCCAATGGGAGCTAATGATCAAAACAGGAACCGTCCAAACACAGGCGCAGGTGCGCCAGGAGCCAACAGGCCAGCGGGTGGCGCGCAAGGGCAGGGCGGGGGACGATTTAATAACAACAGGAGTGCAGCTCCACCTCCGCGAAGGGAAGACAGGGAAATTGATGCAAAAGAAATTCAGGATAAAATTAAAGAAACACAGGCAAAATTATCCGGTGGTGGTGGACGTGGTAAAAGCTTAAAAGCTAAATACCGTAAAGCCAAGCGGGACGAAATGGCCGAACAAAGAGGTACCGAAGGTGAGGAAGGAAATAAACTACAGGTCACTGAGTATATTTCTGTGAGTGAATTGGCGGGTTTAATGGAAGTAAGCTTTGCGGATGTTATTAGTAAATGTATGAACCTGGGTATTATGGTATCCATCAACCAGCGTTTAGAGGCAGATGTTATTGAATTAGTAGCAAGCGAATTTAATTTTGAAGTAGAATTTATAGGAGTAGAAGATGCAGCAGAGCTGGAGGAGGATGATATGGATGATAATGAGGAAGATCAAAAACCGAGGGCGCCGATTGTAACCATTATGGGTCATGTAGATCATGGTAAAACATCTTTACTGGATTATATCCGCAATACTAATGTAATTGCCGGGGAAGCAGGTGGGATCACGCAGCATATTGGTGCATATGAAGTGAAGTTAAAAGATGGAAGGGCCATTACATTCCTGGATACACCTGGTCATGAAGCATTTACAGCCATGCGGGCCCGTGGAGCAAAAGTTACAGATATTGCCGTGATTGTGGTAGCCGCTGATGATGCAGTGATGCCCCAGACGAGGGAAGCTATTTCGCATGCACAGGCAGCCAATGTGCCCATGATATTTGCAATCAATAAGATTGACAGGGACGGTGCCAACCCCGAAAAAATTAAGGAACAACTTGCCGCTATGAATATTTTAGTGGAAAGCTGGGGAGGAAAGTACCAAAGCCAGGAAATAAGTGCGAAAAAAGGGCTGAACATTGATTTATTAATGGAAAAGATTTTGCTGGAAGCTGATATACTTGAACTGAAAGCTAATCCTTCCAAAGTAGCTAATGGCACGGTGATCGAGGCTTCCCTGGATAAAGGACGTGGGTACGTGGCGACAATCCTTGTGCAAAACGGTACTTTGAAACTGGGTGATATGATTGTATCGGGTCAGAATTTTGGTAAAGTAAAAGCCATGTACAATGAGCGTAATCAACGTAGTGAAAATGCACCCCCTTCATCACCTGTATTGATTTTAGGTTTAAATGGCGCACCGCAGGCGGGGGAAACCTTTAAAGTATATGCGGATGAAAGTGAAGCAAGGGAAAAAGCATACCAACGCGGACAGATTTTGAGAGAGCAGGGTATGCGGGCAAAGAAACATATTACACTGGATGAAATTGGCCGCCGTCTGGCATTGGGCAACTTTAAAGAACTGAATGTAATTATTAAAGGTGATGTGGATGGTTCGGTCGAGGCATTGAGCGATTCATTACAGAAATTGAGTACCGAGGAAATTGTAGTGAAAGTGATACATTCAGCAGTGGGCGCTATTACAGAAAGTGATGTTACACTGGCGAATGCTTCGGATGCTATAATTATTGGCTTTAATGTTCGCCCGTCAATACAGGCCGCAAGGTTAGCTGAGTCAGAATCTATACAGATCAAATTATACTCAATTATTTATAATGCCATTGAAGAGATCAGGAGTGCTATGGAAGGCATGCTGGAACCAGGTGTTGAAGAAAAAATCCTGGCCAATGTGGAGATCAAGGAAATGTACAAATTTGATAAGGCCACAGTGGCAGGTTGTATTGTACTGGAGGGTAAAATTCAAAGGAATAGCCGGATACGTTTGGTAAGAGATGGCATTGTAATATTTACCGGCGAACTGGGTAGTTTGAAACGTTATAAAGATGACGTAAAAGAAGTGACTAACAATATGGAGTGCGGTCTCACCATTAAAAACTATGCGAATATACAAGTGGGTGATATTGTGGAGGCCTTTGAAGAAGTAGAAGTGAAGCGGACATTGTAAAATATCTTATAGAAGATTTTTTAATGGGTAATTTTTTTCTACAACGGTGCGCACAAACATTTGTTAAACATAATTGCAAAAAGGGCTATTGATGAAATAGCTCTTTATTTTTGACGCCCCGCCAACAGTAAGCTTTCATTGAAAACCTGCTTTTACATTTGGCGATCTGTTTTAAGAACCTGAATATTTTATACTATGAATACGAAAAGACTTTGCTTATTGGTAATTGCTAATTGCCTGTTGGTGATAGCCTCTTTTGCCCAACCCAAAAAAATGGTAGCGGATAAGATCATTGCTGTGGTAGGAGATAAAATTGTATTAAAAAGTGATATTGAAAATAGTATCCAGGATATGGAACGCCAGGGAATGGAAATCCCCGCAAACGCAAGGTGCCTGACTTTAGAACAGGCTATGGGAATAAAGGCATTGGTGTTGCAGGCCGAAAAAGATTCCTTACCGGTAACAGAAGAAGAAATAGCGGCTGATATTGATAACCAGATCCGTTATTTTATTGGCAATTACGGATCAAAAGAAAAACTGGAAGAAATTTCGGGCAAAACTGTTTACCAGCTAAAAGAAGATTTTAAGGATGGTTTCAGGGATAGAAAACTGGCGGGAGCGATGCGTAACAAAATCGTAGAAAGTATAAAGATTACCCCCAAAGAAGTAAATATCTATTTCGATAAATTACCCAAGGATAGTTTACCCTTTTATGAAAGTGAATTGGAAATTGGCCAGGTGATACGTTATCCAAAAGCCAGCCGGGAGGCTGAAGAATATAGCCTGAACCAACTGAATGATTTTAAGACGCAATTGGAGAGCGGCAGAAAGGATATGAAAACATTGGCTGCCCTGTATTCGGATGATCCCGGAAGCAAGGACAAGTCCGGCGAATATGAGCTTAACCGAAATGAAAAGCAGTGGGATCCGACATTTATTGCCAAGGCTTTTTCTTTGAAAGAAGGCCAGATATCAAGCCCGTTTAAATCAAAGTTTGGCTATCATATCATTCAAATGATCAGCCGCGCCGGGGACGATGCTACTGTTCGTCACATTTTAAAAATCCCGCAGGTAACCAAAACAGAATTAAATGAAGGCATTGAAAAACTTGATACGGTAAGATCAAAACTGATAGCCGGCACCATGCAGTTTGGAGAAGCAGTAAATAAGTACAGTGATGATGACGTGAGTAAATTTACCGGAGGCAGAAAACAAAATGCAGAAGGGGGTACTAATATTACCATTGACCAGTTGGATAAAGACCTGGTGGTAATGATGAAGGACCTTAAGGTAGGACAGTACTCACAACCCACAGAATTTACAGACGAAAAGGGTAAAAAGGGCGTTAGGATAGTTTACCTCATGAGCCGTACAGAGCCACACAGGGAAAATATGAGGGATGATTACAACAAAATAGCCCAGCGGGCTTTGGAAGAAAAAAAGAATGAGGCTTTGGAAAAATGGTTTAATCAGAAAATTTCCAGTTACTATATTATGGTAGATAATGAATATAAGAATTGTGAAGAAATGAAAAAATGGTCAATGTCCGCGAATGCTACGGCTGCCGTAAAGTAATAAATAAAGAATGAAAATATTTAAAAGCGTTCCGATAACAATCGGAACGCTTTACTTTTGCAGCATAGTTGTAACTATGATTTGTATGATTGCAATGATTGCAGCAATAGAATAAAAATAATTGATAACATTACGGCCATCAAATCACCCTACGAATTAAAATGATTAAATCAATCACAAAAATAATAAATCCGGCATGCTGACACATATTTTAATACCTGGGATTATAAAATGTTATAATTATAAATAAAAAACCTTGATAGATAAAAAACAACTTAAGCAGGAACAAAAAACCGTATTGGTGGGTGTGATAACCTCCGACCAGTCTGAACAGCAACTCAATGAATACCTGGATGAACTTGCATTTTTATCGGAAACGGCTGGCGTAATGGCCGTAAAAAGATTTACCCAAAAATTAGCGCACCCCGATAGCAGGACATTTGTTGGAAAAGGTAAGCTGGAGGAAATAAAAAAATATGTGAGCCTGCACAGCGATGTGGAACTGGTAATATTTGATGATGAATTAACGGGTTCCCAAATTCAAAATATTGAGAAAGAACTGGGTGTAAAAACAATTGACCGCAGTGACCTGATATTAGACATTTTTGCAAGCCGTGCAAAAACTGCCCAGGCAAAAACGCAGGTGGAACTTGCACAATACCAGTACATTTTGCCAAGACTGAAAGGCATGTGGAAGCATTTGGAAAGACAAGGAGGGGGCGTAGGAACAAGGGGGCCCGGTGAAACGGAAATAGAAACGGATCGCCGTATTGTTAAGGATAAGATCAGCTTATTACGGAAACGGTTAATCGAAATAGACAGGCAGGCATCTACACAGCGGCAGGAAAGGGGGGAATTTATTAGGGTTTCTTTGGTGGGTTATACAAATGTGGGCAAATCCACTATCATGAACCTGCTGAGTAAAAGTGATGTATTTGCCGAGAATAAATTATTTGCCACCCTGGATACCACTACCCGGAAGGTAGTATTTGAACAAACTCCTTTTCTGCTGAGTGATACGGTTGGTTTTATACGTAAGTTACCCCATCACCTGGTTGAAAGCTTTAAGAGTACTTTAGATGAGGTAAGGGAGGCTGATATATTATTGCATGTGGTGGATATCTCACATCCGCAATATGAAGAACAATTAGCGGTAGTAAATAAAACGTTGACAGAACTGGGGGCGTCCGAAAAATCGACCGTAACTATTTTCAATAAAATGGACAGGTATGAAACCGAGGCATTTGACCAGTGGCTTGAGCCGGAAGTGAAAAAGGATATATTGGCTGATCTGAAGCAACGCTGGCAAAACGAAACAAAAGACAATTGTGTATTCGTGTCGGCCACTGAAAAAACAAATATAGAAGTATTACGCCAGACGATCCTGAATAAAGTACGGGACAGGTACCAGGTAAGATATCCATACCGGGCAGAGTTTTTTTATTAAGAGCGATGCCTGTTATTACGAGGCGAGACAAATGAGTATTGTTATTTTTAACCTGCTATAACTTTAACAATAAAGAATATCCTGGTCAGCACCACCTTGAAAATTGCGCGTAAAACAGGGAAACAGCAAGACATGAAAGAAAAAAAATACAAGTGGCATAAATTGGCGGATAATATCTCTGAGATCAATTTTTCTTCTAACAAAATGGCAAAAGTACAAGTGGCAGGAAAACCTATCTGTATTGCTTTACAAAATGAAACCCTGCTTGCCTGTACCAGCAAATGTCCGCATGCGGGAGGAATACTGGCAGATGGTTTTGTAGATGCATCAGGCAACATTGTTTGTCCCCTCCATCGCTATAAATTCAACCTTCATAACGGGCGAAACTCAAGCGGTGAAGGCTATTTTTTAAAAACTTTCCCAGTCGAAATAAGAAAAGAAGGGATATTTGTCGGCTTTGAAGAAAATAACCTGTTTAATTGGTAGAAATAGCTATTTTATTTTTTGTTAAAAACTAAAATGCCTTATTTTTGCCACCCGCTTAAAAACGGGAATACTCCTCCTTAGCTCAGTTGGTTAGAGCATCTGACTGTTAATCAGAGGGTCGCCCGTTCAAGTCGGGCAGGGGGAGCAGCCACCAGGGAAGGTTTCAAGAGATTGGAACCTTTTTTATTTCTTATATTTGCATGCAGATCCCCCTTGTCTGTCATTTATTTTGATGAACGGGGCACTTCGCAACCGCAGCAGCCCGCTGGATTCAGCAAACATAACGACATTACGGATGCGTGGAAGCTGCAAGGGTAATCATATGAGGAATAAATCGCTGCTGCTTTAAAAAAATGAGAGTTTTTCGTTGAATCTCCCAACAATCTTCAAACAGCATTAATATGGTCCTTCGTAAATTCCATGATAGCCAGTATTGTACCCCTGCCACATGTAATAGAAGTGATGCAGGTAGATTATATTTTTATCCAGTACTGATTTGTCATTATATATCAATAATCCCGAGGCGCCTAAGATTGTATTCCTTGTTAATAAAGCAGGGAAGTTTACAGGCCTGTATTATTTTTCTACATTAGCAGGATGACAAAAACCATTAACCGGAAAATCAATTGAAATCGAAACTTATCATCAATGAGTTTATCGCCTTAATTTTTTAGGCTTCGATCCTCTTGTAGTAACCGGGCGTAGTAATAAAATTGCCACGACTTTATCCGTCCAACATGCCAGCCGGCCCGAGCTAAACTATGGCAGGGAACGCTTCCGGGGCGCCCGATACAGTACAAACGCGCCTAAGGTATTGTACTCCATCGCCAGCAGAACTTTAAATCAAGTTGCCGGATCTCTATCGGGCGCAAGTACTTTTTAACTGTTTTCCCGGAGCTGTTTTCGGCTTTAGCAATAGTTTGTAATTCTACGTCATTTCCCCGAAGCCTGATTATTTGTTTTAATCGTCCCAAGTTAATCGTTTGATAATTTTATTTGATGTCAACCCGTTGGCCGATACATTATTCGTAAGCTGCAGCATTTTGTATCGAAAATTGCAAGCCATTACAAGTAAATCAACTACCGAAGCAGTGCGTAACTACCGTTTGAAACGTGCTGCTGAAGTTTTAAAAGAAAGTATACGAAGCACCGATACCGCTTATAAATCCGGTTTTAGCGGCCCTGCTTATGCACACCAAAAGAGGGGCTGACCTTTTGAGTCAGCCTCTTAAATTATCAGTTTTTAAGGAAGATATTTTGAACTACTTTTTTACCAAGTTGCGTTCCCGCATCAATACTTGGGATATAATGAATGCCTCCGTAAAGCCTGGAAATGCCAGCCTCTAAACCAATAGCCATATAAGAAGGATAGGTCCTTGGCGCCATACCCATATAATCATAGGTATGGTCAGTAAAGAATTGGTTCTTGCCAAACAACTCTTCAAGTACTCCTGCTGCGGCTACTGATAGCGAAGAATGGTTAGAAAGATATTCAGGGTGCGCCGGGGTACCTATAAAAGAAGTCCAGTCGCTGTATCCCATTACTTCTTTTATATAGGTAATAGGACGCACTGTAAGTGATTGATACTTTATTTGAAAGCTGCGGATAAGCACATCGTTCAATGCCGCGCCGGTTAGTGCATAAGCAAGTATTGCTTTATCAAGCTTTGCATTTTTGCTTTTTATGATCTGCTGAACAATGCTTACCCAATGGCCGGGTGACGTAACGCCAGGCACATCTCTCCAAAATAAAGCCATCGCTTTTTGGTCATCAGTCAGCGTTAGTGAAGCGTCATACACTTGCTTTACCATTTTATAAAAAGTCGAAGCAGGATCTGTTGAATACACAGGCAAACTGTTTACTGCAGTATTATTGAGTGATCCTGTGATGATAATCCTGTTATTTCCCCAGTATGGCGTGGATGGTGCGGCAAAAGCAGGTGGTGTTGGTTTCCAAATACCAGCGCCTGCAGGTAAGGTATAAGGAGCACTGGCATTTTTATATCCGTCTGTTTCGGCCCAGTTGAATACTGCAGTGGCTACAGTTTTGCCAAAGTTTTCAGAGTTATTGATGATGGCGGCGGTTGCTTTCGTAAGAAACACCTGTCTCAATGCCATTTCCAAAGAATCAATAGCCGCTTTGTCAGTAGCACTTGCACCAGGAAACATGCTGCGGTTAATTGTTGCCAGCGCAGCATTAACATTGGCGGGTGAATAATAGTTTTTCCAATTTCCTGCCTGGGGTAAACCCGTTAAACCATTCCATGCAACTGACAAGCTATTGTGTGCCTTTAACCCAGGCCGGAATGATTCGAAAGCTGCTACACCTGCATACGCAAAATGGCGGCTGAACGCCTGGTTGGGTATACCTGTTGCATTACGCATCAGGCGGATTTGCATACTCATCCATTTGTCTAATACATCTGCGGAGTAAGAATCATTACCGGGCGGTACTGGGTCATCATACTTTTTGCAGGAGCCGAAAACTAAAGCAATAACTGTTAAGGTGATGAACATTGGGGCAAATAAAAGCCCGTTCATCTTTTGTGGTATTTTCTTCATTTTGAAATTTTTTTGCCTGCGTCCTGTTGTTTAGAGGGCAGGCTGTTAAACATTTAATTTATTTTTCTGCGATAAAGAGTAAGAAGCTGTTTTGCAGGTGATAGAAATCTTCCGTTAAGTGATATGGCTGCAATGCGTCAGCAATGGTTTGTTCCACAAGCTTTTTAGAAGCATAATTCATAGCCGCAGCAGCAGGACCGGTGCCCATAAAACTTTTTACACCATCATTTAATGAATAGTA